>JBBRTB010000063.1:0-1898 GCA_038244815.1 Thermoanaerobaculia bacterium | reverse complement strand
GAAGCGGTGGGTGCGAGCAGAGGACCTTTGGCCCGAATGACCGACGCCGAACAATTCGTTGCACCTGACGGGGCGGGCCCTTGCGGTTCCTGAGATTCGGAGGTCACTCAGGCCCGCCCCGCAGGTGAACGGTGTCGTTAGACATCACCCAGAAAGTCTTGCCCGGAATCGGAGCTGATCGTACCTTCAATTCATGGCCACGCGCATCGATTTCTCCGCACTTTCCATCCCCGAGCGGCTCGATCTGATCGGGGAGCTCTGGGACAGTGTCGACCAGAATGAGATGCCGCCTCCTTCCGCTGAGATGCTCGCAGAGCTTGAGCGCCGCGCCAGCGAAGTAGAGCGAGACCCGCAAGCGGGCAAACCGTGGAAGGAAGTCCGCAATAATTTGCTGAAACGGCTCGAATAGTGGCCAGGGTACTTCTCCGCACGCTGGCTGAAGCGGAGGTAACTGAGGCTACCGAGTGGTATGCGGCGAGATCGTTTGAAACGGCTCGCCGCTTCGTTTCTATGGTGGATGTCACCGTCGACCGGATTGCCGCGGCTCCAGATTCGTTTCCGAAAGTCGGGGCGAAGCTCCGTCGGGCGATCGTTCCTCATTTTCCGTACGCGATCTACTTCGTAGTGCTACCTGACATTACGAGTGTGGTCGGGGTCATTCACGCCCGACGCCATCCTCGGAGATGGCAGCAACGGGATGACGTCTAACAGGCGCTTGCTGCCGACGAGGCCAAGCGGTTCGGCCGCCGCGCCGTAATCTTATTTGAGGGATGCGGCGGCCTCACCCGGTCTCACAGCAGAACCGCAGATCGTTAGACAGCGCCCGCGCTGCCGACTAGGATATAGAGAGTGACACACACGGAGCCTCGCCATGCAGAATGAGTTTACAGCCATATATGAGCAAGACGGCGACTGGATTGTGGCCTACTGTCCGGAAATTCCTGGGGCAAATGGCCAAGGTCATAACAAGGAAGAAGCTCGCGCGAGTCTCGCCGAGGCAATTGTGCTGATTTTGGAAGATCGTCGCGACGACGGCCTCCGCGGGGTCCCTCTAGACGCTGAACGCGAGACAATCAAAGTTGAGATCCGCGCGGCGTGAAGCGGAGCTCGCTGCTCCGGCATTTGCGGCGTCATGGATGTGTTTTGAAGCGCGAGGGCCGTAGCCACTCGCTGTGGATCAATCAGGCCAGTGGTGCTGTCGAGGCAGTTCCTCGTCACACTGAAATTTTCGCGCTGTCTAACTGAAGGGGTTAGAGAGCGCCAACGCATCTCGGAGAACCCAACGTTCGATGCATTCTCGACGGCAGCTCGCCTTGGAACTTCGCTCGCTCGGAATCGCGCCATACCTGAGCGCGAAGCGCTGAGCGGTGAGATCGACTTGCACGCCGTCGAGAACGGACGAGCGCGACATCGCGTGCTCACGTGGCGGCGCGCTCGATGACCGGCCGCCGCCCGGGGCCTCGGTGCACGACGCGGTGTTCATCCTGTTCGTCCATCGCAAGACCGGCGCAACGCGGCAATCGAACCTGATCGCGATTTCAACCCCTGGCGCTGCTCGCAGTCGCCCTTCACCGGACAGTGTGGCATCACCCCCACTCACGAGCGTCGGCTCGTGACCGATGGGGACCTTGGCAAGCGGACCGTGCGGCGACTACGGCATGAGCCGCGCCCACTGCGCCGAGTCCGTGTACTGCTGGAACGAGACGATCCGGTCGCCCGTGAAGCGGTAGACATGGCAGAACGGCGCGTCCAGCTTGGCGCCGCTGTGCTTCATCGTGCCGCCGTAGCGGCCGAGGACGATGACGTCGTCACCGGCGTCGACGAAGCGATCGGGCACCGCGGTGAAGTTGTCGATGGCGGCAAGCAATCGACCGAACACACCTTCGCCGATCGCCTGG
>JBBRTB010000062.1:0-3790 GCA_038244815.1 Thermoanaerobaculia bacterium | reverse complement strand
GGCCGGATGCAACTCCACGCTAAAGTGAGCACGATGCACGCAGCGACCGGAAGAATCCAGCCGTTCTTCTTCGCCACGATCGCCTTCCTCGTCGCCTCGCATGCACTCGGCTCGATCCCTCGTCCTGTACACCCCGACCTTAGTTACGACGGCGCGCGCCTCGCGCAGTACATGGACCGGCAGGGGCGGATCGAGAACTTCACCTACAACGCTCGCGGCCAGTTGACGAGCATCGATCGCAACGGCAGCCCGCAGCTCGATGAGCTCGATCGCCTCGACTACGACGACGCCGGACGCCTCATCCGCTGGACCAACAAAGACAGCGCGCTCACCTGGTCCGACTTCAACCTCGACGGCCAACCCGGCAAGACTTCGCTCATCGTCTACAAGAACGGCACGGGCCTGGACAGCGCGCCGCAAGTCCGATGGACCTTCGAGCAGGAACACCAGTGGGACGAGCATGGCGAGCGCGTCGAGTGGACGATACCGCGCTTCATCGGCTTCACCACTGCGCTTCCGTGGACCGATCGCATCACCGAGCAGCGCGACGCACTCGGCAATGTCTTCGCCGTCGACCGCACACTCTTCGGCGTAGCCATTCCGGCGCCGATGCTGAGCGCCGCCTTCCGCAATGCCGGACGCCCCGACCGCCGCACGGTCACGACCGCGTGCGGCACGGCCTCGTGCTCGCCCGCGGCCATCGTCCGCAACTACAGCTACGACTCCATCACGGGTATGCTCGACGAAATGTCGGTGAGCCGGGGATCTCTCCTTCTGGCGGGCAGCCGCATCACTTCGTTCGACGGCGTGCAACTCCAGAGTGCGCAGATCCTCGGCGTCTCGGGCGGAGCGCGCTCCACAACCTGGACCTACGATGCGCGTTCGCGTCTGGCCACCGTCGACACGGGGCGAGAAACGGCCGAGACCTTCTCCCCGGCCGACTTCCGGAGCGCGGTCGATCGCACGGCGCGGTTCGACCCGGCCACGCGATCGCTGCTGGCCGGCCAAGGCATCGACGTCGACCGCATCGATCCCCCTTCGCAGACGGCAGGGGAGAGAGCCGGCCACAAGGTCGACACGGTGGTGGAAGGGACGAGCGCGCGCACCGTCACCTACAACGGCGCGGAGCGGAAGGACGACGGCCGGTTCACGTACGAGTTCGATCCCAGCGGCCGCCTCACGCGCGCCACCGAGAACATGGGCACACCTCCGCCCGCCACCATCATGCGCGTCAGCTACACTTACGACGGCAACGACCGGATGATCACGCGGCGGGTGGAGATGGCTTCGAGCTCGGCGCCCACGGCATGGACGCTGGCGGCCAGCGAGACGATGCGCGACGGACTGCCGGCCGACGCGATCTTCGTGTGGGATCCGATCAGCGACCGGCTGGTGTCGGTCTTCGACGACACCACCGGCACCATCGCCCGTCAGATCATCCACGGCGGCCTCGGCTACGACGATCCGATCGAGGTGACGTACGCGGAGCCCGCCGATCCGAGCCGGATCAGCCGCCTGTATCCGATCGACGATGAGGCCGCGGCCGGTCATCGCCAGGCGGTGCTCAACAGCAATGGCGAACTGGTGTCGCGGACCGTGGTGGGCGACGCCTACGGCGAGGGGACGGTCTCGATCGGCGGAGCGGCCGTGGACCGCGTGCAGATCACGGCGACGACCAACGGCGCGGGGAACGCATCGAGCTACGAGATCACGCTGCGCTCCACCGAGGAGTTGCAGCCCTCGACGGTGCCGACGGGGGTGCGCCTGACCGCGATCGACGCCGCCGGACAGACAGTGCAAACGGCCGCGGTCACTCCGATGCTGGCCGATCCGAACACGGTGAAGTTCACGCTGTCAGCAAGCGAATGGACCGCGCTCACGGCGAGCGCTGCAGGCGTGTCAATCGCCGTGACGAGCAGCCTACGGGCGAGCGCCTGGGCCTCCGACCTCACGCCGCTGCCTGCGCCCGACTGGGCCACGGCATCGCTGCCTGTGTTCACGAGCACGGCCATGCCGGTGGAAGTCCGCGAATCGCTGACTGATCTGTCGAGCTGGCTCGCCTCAATCGGCGGCAGCGCCACGAAGACCACGACGCTCTACGAAGTCCAAGACCTCGCTCTGCTCGGCTCCTCGTCGGAGGGCACCGACCGTGCGCGCTTCCTCGTCGGATCTCCCTTCCACGCCCTCCCATTCTTCGACAGCGTCACCCGCCTCACCCAGGTAAGAGCCCGGTGGCTCGACCACTCCACCGGCACGTTCCTCACCCCGGACCCCATGGGGTACCGCGACTCGTCGAATATGTACGCCTACTGCGCAGGCGATCCGGTCAATGGAAGGGACCCCACAGGCGAATTGGTTAATGGCGCAGCGGTCGCGCGAGCTGCGGTCACAGCGCTCGAACTTGTCGAAGAAGGCGCGCCCGCCGCAGAAGTCATCACGGGTGCAACGACCGGCGGCGCCGGTGCTGTTGTTCTGATCGCTGCTGACTACGGCATTCGGAAGTACACAGAACATATAGATAACGCTGCCGATGAGTACGTGGAACAACAAAGGCAGCAATCCAATCAAATCAAGATTAACGCGGCTCATCGACGTAATGGCGGCGCGGTATTGCCGAAACTTCCGGGGATTTCGCCGTACAGCCAACAGGCCGACGCGCTCGATGGATCACCAGCTGCTGATCCGCTAATAGGCCAGCACAACGAAGAAGTTCGTTCTGGTGAAAAGAAGAACCGACCGCAGACGTCTGTTGGGATGACGCGCGAGGAGCGGTGGGTCCAACTCGCGAATGAACCTAACACTCGCTTGCCGAAGGAAGTGGTCGAACACATCAAGAGAACCGGTGGACGCGGAGTTACTGAGAAATTTGGGCTTGAGTTAGCGCATCGGCCGAAGCAGCCCGCATCGCGCGGTTACGACTACAGCGACGCAGTGCCCAAGTTGACCGCAGACCATCGCGGGATACAGCATCGCTACCTCAAAGAACGAACCACAGGAACAACGATCAGCGTTCCGAAGAGCGGCACGCGAGGCAAGGGGAAACTCTCGTTACCTCCGCCGGGAGCGTTGCCCGAGTGACAACACCGATGTGGCAAACGATCGAACGATGGAAGTCAACGTATGGAGCAAGAACGCGGCACGGTGTTCTGGATGAACAGTTGACCGAAGCCGAAAGGGCGATCGGTACGTTACCGTCGACACTCCGCGAACTTCTTCGAATAACGAACGGTCTGTCCTTGAACTCGTTCAAACTCTTCCCTGTATTCGATACCACAGACGCAAAAAACACTTGGGAGAGTCTGCAGCGGATGAATGATCCGGTGGCGACACGATATCTTGGGAAAGACCCTACACTACTGAAAAGGTTTTTAATCTTTTCAGACATCGGCGGTGGAGACTGTGCAGTCATTGATCGGAGCGATGGCTCGATCTGGTACGAAGATAAAGGGGAACTTAACCAAACAGATTTCGACGTCGTGGGCTTCATCGAAGCGTCACTTCGCGAACAGGCTGAGTAGCGTTAGACAGGCTGCGGCATCCGCCCACACGCCCGCTGTGGTGGGCAAAAACCCGATCTGGACGGGTGAGAGTATTGAAGCGAGCAAATCCTAACTCGAAATCGCGGTGGATGTCGACCGAATGCGTGCCGACGAGCGAGTTGTCCGCGTGAAAGGAGCGACGGCAGCATCGTGTGTTGCTCATGCGCGCACACGTCCACGATGTCGATGCGTCTGGCATCAAGCACTTGAATCAGCGAACGCGCTTATGCCACGAGGCGGTAATCGTGATG
>JBBRTB010000061.1:0-4228 GCA_038244815.1 Thermoanaerobaculia bacterium | reverse complement strand
GGGCTTCAGCCTGCACAGCGCCGGCTCAAGCCGGCGCCCACACGTCGAACCAGATGCTGTGTAGGTGCGGGCTTCAGCCTGCACAGCGCCGGCTCAAGCCGGCGCCCACACGTCGAACCAGATCCCGTGTAGGTGCGGGCTTCAGCCTGCACGTGGTGTACGGATTCATTCTCGGGCTGCTTCTGCGCCGCTGGCTGCCGCAAGGAACCTGGATCTACCTCGACGAGAATCCGGCTCGTGCCTGTGGACGAGCCGGAACGAATGGTTCCTGCAATCAAGGTGCGCTCGTGTTCGTCCCAATTCTGAGAACCCACTCGTCGCCCATGGAGGTTTCACCAGATGATCAGCCTTGAAGAGCGGACGCCGCTCCACGTTCCCGATATCCATTCCCTCGAGATCGATGGCATTGCCTACGCGGTCGATCCCGCTGCGCCGAATTGGATCGCCACCGAGCCCCGAGGTGCGGAGCTGCTCCACGAGATCCTCGGGGCTGAGCGCAGCGGATCGCCTCTGACATTCGGCGCAGCTCTGGCGCGATACGCGTCGCGTTATCAGCTCGAGTCCGGCAAGGCGTGGCTTCACGTCCACGATTTTCTGGCCGCGCTCGGTCGCGCGTCGATGCTGTTCGACTCCCCGGTAACGCGTGAGCCCTACGCGGGACGTGCCGCATACGTTCAGCCGGGCGGACTGCGCGAACTGTGGCTGCAGATCAACAACGCGTGCAACCTTGCCTGCACGCACTGCCTCGTCTCGTCTGGTCCCGGTGGAATCCCGGGGATGGCGCCCGGCGAGCTGATCGCCGCTGTCGATGCTGCGGGAGCGCTCGGACTGGAACGCGTCTACATCACGGGTGGCGAGCCGTTCCTCCGTCGCGACATCTTCGATCTCGCGAAGCACATCGTTGAGACGCGCGGCTGCGAGCTGATCTTCCTGACCAACGCGACGCTCTTCGCCGGCCGCATTCGCGAACAGCTTGCATCGCTCTCACGCGACAAAGTGAGATTCCAGGTCTCTCTCGATGGCGCGCGTCCCGAGACCAACGATCCGATCCGCGGTGCCGGGACGTTCGTGAAAGCGCTCGACGGCGCGCGGATTCTCTCCGATCTCGGATTCGACGTCTCCCTGACCACTGTCACGACCAGGGAAAACCTCAGCGAGCTGCCACAGATCGCTGCCATCGCGAAAAGCGTCGGCGCGCGCAGCCAGCATCTGATGTGGAGTCATCTCCGCGGCCGCGCGGCCGAGTCGAACAACGGCTTCTTTCCAGAGAATCTCGCACTGCTCGAGGCGGTGATGAAGACGATCGACGCTGCCAGGGCAGAGGGAGTCACGTTCGACAATCTCGAAGCGGTCAAACGCCGTGTCAACGGCGTCCCGGGCATTAAATACGACCTCGGCAATGCCGGATGGGATTCACTCTGCCTTTACGCCGACGGTACGGTCTACCCGTCAGCCGCGCTTGCGAATGAGAAGGCGCTCCAGTGTGGCAACGTTCGCCGGCAACCGCTCGGAGAGATCATCGAAACGTCGTCGATCGTTCGAAAGCTGCGCGCGGCCACCCTGGTACGGAACGCGGCTGTGGCTAATGACCCCTTCCGCTTCCTCACTGGTGGAGGCGACCTGGAGCACGCCTGGTGCTTCTCCGGTGATTTTCGTGGCGCCGATCCGTACTATCCGATCGCCGTCGCACTGACGAAGCATGTCATGCTCGAGCTCGGCGAGGAGAAGCGCGCACGGAAGAATCTGCGATCCGGGTACGACGCACCGCTCGTGCTGCATGCGATGGGCGAGGGCGCGATCGCCTGCGGCACCGCGGATGGCGCTCTCGCGGAGCAGCCGGTACTGACCCTTCACTCCAATTGCGTTCTGTCGTTCGACGTCGACAAACCGCGCGCGAAGGTCCGCGAGTTCTACGGTGACGCTGCGGAGACGCCGCAGGCCGAGCTCTGCTGCCCGACGAAGTACGACCACAGCGCCATCAGCCACATCCCGCAGGATGTCCTCGATCGCTTCTATGGATGCGGGTCACCGATGACCACGGCCGGCATCAGGGATGGTGAGGTGGTCGTCGACCTCGGCTCCGGCGCCGGGATCGACGTCTTCATCGCGGCGAAGTTTGTGGGGCGGGGCGGTAAGGCGATCGGCATCGACATGACCGACCGCATGCTGCACGTGGCACGCGAGAACCAGCCACGCGTGGCAGCGGCACTCGGCTATGACGCGGTCGAGTTTCGCGAAGGTTTTCTCGAACAGATTCCGGTCGACTCGAAGAGCGCCGATCTCATCACATCGAATTGCGTGATCAATCTTTCACCCGACAAGCCGCGCGTCTTCGGGGAAATGTGGCGCGTGCTGAAGGATCACGGTCGCATCCTGGTTTCGGACATCGTCAGCGAACGGGAAGTGCCTCCACATCTGAAAGTCAATCCGCAGTTGTGGGGCGAGTGCCTGGCCGGCGCGCTTACACAGGACGAGTTCATTTCCGCCCTCGAACGGGCCGGTTTCTACGGCATCGAGATCCTGAAGAAGACCTACTGGAAAGACGTCGAAGGGTATCTCTTCTTCTCCGTCACGGTGCGCGGCCACAAGTTCGAAAAGACCTCCGGCTGCGTTTTCAAAGGACACCGCGCCGTCTATCTCGGACCGGCCAAGGCATTCATCGATGAGGAGGGACACCAGTTCCCGCGAAACGAGCCGTATGAGATCTGCACCGACACGGTGTCGAAGCTCTCCAATCCACCCTACACAGGAATGTTCGCGATTCTCGAACCTGGCGACGAGCGCGCCGGCTATGCGTGCTGCGGACCCGAGGGGTGCTGCTGATGCTCGCGTTCACGCTGATCGCACTCACTCTCGTCCTGGCGTTCGCGAACGGGTCGAACGATGTCTCGAAGGGCATCGCCACGCTCGTCGGCTCAGGTGTGTCGAACTACCGCCAAGCGGTCCTGTGGGGATCGCTCTGGACGGCGGCTGGTGCCGCCACCGCGGCGTTCGCATCGCAGGCGCTGGTTGCGACTTTCAGCGGCAAAGGCATTCTGAGGCAACCGACAACTTCGCCTTCGTTTCTGCTCGCGGTCGCCGTTGGCGCGATCGTATGGCTGCTCATCGCAACCCGCACCGGCCTTCCAGTGTCGACAACGCATTCTCTTGCGGGCGCGCTCATCGGTGCCGCAGTCGTGCACGGCACACACGGCGTGATATGGACGGCACTTGCCGGCAAGATTGCGCTACCGCTGGTTGCATCACCCATCATGGCGCTGCTGTCTCTACTGGTCGTCCTGCCGCTCCTTCATCCGCTTTTCACCCGGCTTGATCGTTACTGCATCTGCGTCGAGCAGGCCTCCACCGTGGCGGTCACACCGGAGGGGCTTGTGCTCCGCGAACAAATGCCTGTGGTAGTGGCCGGCTCGTTGGAATCGTGCGGCCCGACGTCATGCAGCACAGCGGTCGCGCGCGTCACCGCGATCGATTCGCTGCACTGGCTCTCGTCTGGAGCAGCGAGCTTCTTTCGCGGATTGAACGATGCGCCGAAGATCCTCGCGCTGGGTGTGGCCGCAGCGCTGGCGATCGGAATCGGACCCCGGCCGATGTATCTCCTCGTGGCGCTCACGATGGGCGCAGGGAGCGCGATCGGTGGACTTCGCGTGACGCGCACGCTCGCGGAGAGGGTCACCCCGATCAGCCCGGCGAACGGGCTGGCCGCTAATGTCGTCACCTCGGTGCTCGTCGGGCTTGCGTCGCGCTTCGCGCTCCCTGTCTCGACCACCCACGTCGCCTCGGGCGCCATCGCAGGCATCGGCATCTCTCGCGGTGGCAGAGAAATGCAGTGGAAGACCGTCGGCGAGATGCTTCTGGCATGGGTCGTCACCCTCCCCGTCTCGGCGCTTTTCGCAGCAGCAACTTTCTGGCTGCTGCAGGCGTTCGCGTAGGACACGTTCCGCGACCGAAGCACGACTCTTGCGCGCAACCAGCTCTGCAGGCCCTCACCGTCTCCACGCGAAGTAACGTCCGAGCAGCTTTCGCCGGCCGGTCGTCAGCCGGGTGCGATTGAAGGCATCTCCCGCCTTCCGGATCGCGTCCGCCTGCGTCGGGTACGGATGGATGACGGAGGCGATCTTCCCGAGTCCGATCCCGTTCACGATCGCCGTCGTGAGCTCGCTAAGCATCTCGCCGGCATGCCGGGCCACGATCGTTCCCCCCAGGATCTCGTCCGTTCCCTTTCGAACGT
>JBBRTB010000060.1:0-4412 GCA_038244815.1 Thermoanaerobaculia bacterium | reverse complement strand
TGCCCGCTCTCGTCTCTCAGGCTCCACAACCAGCGCTCCGAGCCGGTCCGCACTCCAATCCGCTCGTCGCTCGCCGTGTAGAGATACAGCTCCTGGGTGCTGTTCGCCGTCTTCTCCACCATGTTGTTGAACGCGTCGTACCCGTAGGTCTCCCCAGCCTCCCCCGTCACGTTCCCCGCCGTATCGTAACTCGCGCCGCCGATGTGGTTGTCCCCGTCCACGCTCCGCGTGACCGTCTGCTGATCCGTAGTGCGGCTGGTCATGTTCCCGTACCCGTCGTAGGCGTAGCTCACCGTATGCCCTGACACCGTCGCACCAGTCAGACGCGACAGGGGATCGTAAGTGTAGCTGTCCGCGCCGATGGCCGTGATGTTGCCGGCCCCGTCATAGCTGTACGCCCCCGAGGCCCATTGCGCGACCGGTTGAAGACGCCGCGAGCTCGCCTCGGCCGCGAGCCTGCCGCCATTCGCGTCCGCCGCCGGCGGGGTAGTGGCCTGCTTCCCCACCACGGCCCGTTGCACGTACTTCACCCCGCCGAGCTTTCGCACTCCCTGCACCGCCCCATCGGGCAGGCTCACCAGCACCCGGTCCAGGCCTCTGGCCTCGATCGATCCCCCTCCCGCCGGAACCGCCGCGTTGATGGCCGCGGCGGCGCTGGCGTTCGGTTGCTTGAACAACACGATGTACTTCTGACGCGTGGCCGCGGCCTGGAGCTCCGCGCCGGCAAGCAGCAGAACGAGAATGGCCAACGACTGTTCGTAATGGCTTCTCATCAGCGCACCCGCTGTTGCAGTTCGATGACGTGAATGGCCTTGATGGGCAGGGAGTCGTCAACGACCGGGTCGGTGTACCCGGGCGCGGGCAGAGAAAGATGCTGCAGCGCGGCTGTCATGCTCGCGCGCAGCACCGCCAGTTGCGCCGCCAGAATGGGCGAGTCTGAGGCCGGGGCCGCCGTGCCCAAATCTTCCCATCTCAACGTCGTCCACAGGCCCGCCAACCGCACGGCGTTGACGGCCTCCAGCAGCTTGTTCCACTCGCTCGCCAGCACCGGGTTCCCCGCCACCACCGGTGTGAACGTCATGGTCGTGGCCAGGTCGCGGTTGCTCGACGCCGACAGACCCGTTCCCGCGTCGGCCGCCTGCACCCGGTAGACATAGGAGGTATCGGCCACCACCGAATGGTCGTCGAACGAGGGGGTGATGGAGGTCGCGAGCGCACTCTCCTTGCCATCCTTCTGCCGCCAGATCAAGAAGTGATGAGAAGCACCCGACGGAGTCCAGGTGATGTTGACCACGCTGGTTCCTGAAGCCGTGGCGACGAGCCCGGTGGGCTGGCCCAGGGAAGGGGTCACCGTCACCAGCCGTTGTGCGCTGCCGCAACTGTTCGCAACCACGATCCAGTAAGAGGCGCTGGCTGTGACAGACGGAATCGTATACGCGGGGCCGGTTGCGCCCGCGATCTTGTTGCCGGTTGTCGGTGCCTGGCCACCCGAATGCCACTGGTAAGCGAAAGGCGCGGTTCCCCCAGCACTGGCGCTCAGGGTGGCCGATGAGCTGTATGGAACGGTGACGTCGGGCGCGAACAGCGTCGGAACCGTACACGAACCCGTGCCCGCGAACGAGATCGTCGAGGGTCTTCCCATGACATCAGGAGTGATCGAATCCACCACACCGTTCGCATGCGTGATGACGGACGGAGCGCCCGATGGCGCGTAAGCGATGGAGGCGGCGAAACCTGGCACAGCGTTGAGTCTGCCCGCTTCATATCCGAACGACACCGAAGTTCTGTAGTCGTTGATCCCGCAGGGTCCGGGAACGCAGTCCCCCGGATAGCTGATGCCGGTCATCTCGCCCAGATCGTCGTAGGTATAGGACTGATCGAGTGTCTGTTGGAGCGGATCGGGCGATCCGTTCACGGTGTGAATGTTCGTGGTCTTCTTCGTCAACCTGCCGGCATCGTCACCGTATTCGTAGCTCTCCGTGACCATCACCTCACCGATGCCAGGGACGTAGTTGTGGCGCACCGCCGAGGTGAGCTTTCCGTTGGTCGGCCCGGCTTGACCGAAGTGAAACTCCTTCGAGGCCCGGTAGGTCGTGGCGTTGTTCGGATCTCGCGACTCGACATCGGTCAGGCGTTCGGCGGCATCGTAGACGTAGTGGAGATCGAAGATGTCCTCGCTCTCGTTGACCTTTCGATATTCGGCGTGACCACGAGCGTCGAAATTTGAATAGGCGGTCGTACCGCTTTCCTGGCTTGCGAGCACGAGTTCGGGATGAACTTCGCGTTCGAGAAAGCCGCGATTGTCGTAAGTGAATGAGCGTATTTGAGGCGTTCCACCCGTGTCCATCACGCTCTTGATGAGCCGGTCTTTGAGGTCGTACGTGTACGTCGTCGTGCTATTCGGCGTGTCCGGCGAGCCGGTCGAACCGGGCTCGAACAACTGGTAAAGCCGGCCGAATCCGTCGTAGATCTCGCGGGTGGTGCTGGCGACCCCGGCCACGGCGACCGTGCGATCGACTTGTCGCACTCCCGTGTAGGAGATCGTCGTGATTTTCCCGTCGGCGGCGGTGATCGTGCCTGCACGCCCAAATGCGTCGAAATTGGACCATACCGTCATGTTTGCAGGATTGAATGAGTTAGTCGGTGGCTGTGCCCCGGAACTCTCCGGAACCGAGACCCAATCCTGCCGGCCCGCGGAGTCGTGGTGATGGACCCGAACGCTCCACTGGCCGTCCGGCATGAGGGTGCTCTCGCGCCAGACGCGGCCCAGGAAGTCGAGCTGCGTCTCCGCCTTCACCGTCCCCGCGCTCGAGCTCTGCGTGCTCGTGATCTTGAATGCTGACGAGGACGTGGCGTTGGTGTAGAGGTGCGAGACATCGGCCGTCGCGGGCGCGCTTACCCGCGTTAGGCGCCGCTACGAGACGAGCGGCTCGGCGACCGGCTACACTGTCGGGACTCTCGGAGGTGATGATGGCCGCCCGTTCCCCGTTCCCGCGCGTGTTCTGGGTCGCGAACCTGATCGAGGTCCTGGAGAGATTCTCCTACTACGGCATCTATTTCGGCTTCGGCGTCTACATGACCAGCCTCGGCTACTCGCGCGATCAGCTCGGCGTCGTGCAGACCATCTTCCTGCTCCTCTCCTACACCGTGCCGATCATCTCCGGCACGTTCGCCGATCAGTACGGCTTCAAGCGCGTTTTCATCGTCGCCTACCTCGCCTACCTCCCTTCGATCCTGCTGCTGATTCTCACCAAGTCGTTCTCCGGCATCGCCCTGACCATGCTCTCCATCGGTCTGGCCGCCGGCATCTTCAAGCCGCTCGTCTCCGCCACCGTGCGCGCCACCACCGACCGCACCAACGCCACGCTCGGCTTCGGGATCTTCTACGCCATGGTCAACGTCGGCGGCACGATCGGGCCGGTGGTGGCCGGACGGCTGCGGGCCATCTCCTGGGATTACGCGTTCTACACCGCGGCGGCGGCCATCGTGGTGATGTTCTTCATCACCATCTTCTTCTACAAGGAGCCGGAGCGCGAGAAGGAAGGGAAGACGCTCGGGCAGAAGCTCAGAGAGATCGGCGAGACGCTCGCCGACGTCAAGTTCACCACCTTCCTCATCCTCCTGGGGATCTTCTTCTGGATCCCCTTCTGGGCGTTCTTCAACCTCTCCGCGCTCTACGTCGATAAGAACCTCGACACCGCGCAGCTCTATCTCACGCTCAAGGGGATCTTCGGCTCGGGTGTGGCCGATTTTCTCTCGCACGTGGAGGGCGGCACGCGCCGCATCCTCGGCGAAACGATCGCCACCACCGGTTACATCATCATGATCCTCCAGGTCTTCGTGGCCAGGATCTTCGAGAAGTTCAAGCCCATCCCCTCGTTTCTGTTCGGCCTGGCGGTGATGGCGTGCGGGTTCGTCGTCATCGGCCTGGCTTACCTCTCGACGTCCTCGCTGATCTTCGCGGGGATCACGCTCTTCGCCATCGGAGAGATGATCTCCTCACCGCGCATCCAGGAGTACATCACCTGGATCGCTCCGAAGGAGAAAGCGGGGCTCTACATGGGCTCGAACTTCCTCTCCACCGGCATCGGCGCCTTCAGCGGCGTGATCTACACGCCGATCTACGGCCGCTACGCCGACGCCGGCGCGCCGCAGATGGTCTGGTACATCCTGGCCGTACACGTGCTGTTGGGCATCGTCGCGCTCCTGATCTTCAAGCGCCTGGCGGGCGGTTTCGTGCAGCAGGAGAAATAGGGGCGGCTCGCTCCACCCGCGTCATTCCGAGCGGTGTAACGCGCAAGCGCGTTGTCGAGGGGATGAACGGATATCCTGCGGAGCGCGGTTCCGCAGACGAGGCCGTTGACGCAATGGTGCGCAGTACTGAGCCCGATTCCGAGCGTGGTCCCGGAAGA
>JBBRTB010000059.1:0-4800 GCA_038244815.1 Thermoanaerobaculia bacterium | reverse complement strand
ATGACCGGTCTCCTTTCAATGAGATCCGATCACTGCCCCTTCGCCGGTCATTCCACATGGGCACCGATCCCTTCACAGGCCCACAGGCGAACAGCATTCAAGGTCGCGGAGCGCGCCGCGTCAGCGGCTTCGTCCAACTCGCGTTTGCGGCGGACCGCGGACGCGGACGACAAGTGCACTGCCGTTACCGCCTGCCCGCCCCCGCCCGCTCCAGCTTCGCGTTGATCACGGCTACTTCCTGGGCGGCGTCGTCAACGGCGGTGACGACGAACACGCGTTCCTTGTATCCGGGGGCGTCGAGGCGGACGGTGTAGCTGCCGGGCTCGGCGAAGTCGTACTCCTCGTCCGCGGAGTCGAACTGATTGGCCTGACCGATGGCGATGTCGTTGACGTAGACGACCGCGTCCGCGGGTGTCACGTTCGTGCGCAAGCCGCGGCGCGCGTCCATCTTCGTCACGTTCGCGCGGTCGACGGGCTCGCGTGCCGGAGGCACATTGGAGGCATCTCCCGGAAACATGAGCGACGCGCCCGGCTCGGGCTCGCCCGGCGGTGCCGGAGCGTTGTCGTGCATCGCCCGTGGATGGTGCTGGACCATGTTGACGAGCGTCTGGTCACGATAGCGAAGGCCCGTGATGACGGCGAGCGCCGCGAGCGACACCAGCACCACACCGATGGCGATGGGAACCCAACGCGGCATCGGCGCGGCCTCGTCGACGAAATCGCGCTCCGGCGAGTCCGGAGCCGGTGGATGATCCGTCATACGTCCTTGTCGTTCTCCGTCGTCACCGACTCGTCGATCGAGGCAGGACCTTCGTCGGTCACGAGAGTCTCCTCGTCATCGCCGAGGCGGTCCCACTCCAGATTGCGCTGCCTGAGCAGTTGCACGGCACGCTGCTCGTCCTGAGCGCGAACGTAGACCCGGATATCGCCCATCGCGCCGAAGTTGATCGGCTCCATGCTGAACTTGACGTTCTCGATCTGGGCATCGATTCCCTCCGCGTCCAGAAAGCCCTTGACGAGGCGCGCCTCGTCATCCGTCCCGGCACTGGTGATCTCGATCCACGTGGCGGTGTCACCCTGAATGGCCTGAAACGGCAGCTCATCGACGAGTGCCGCATGATCCTTTGGACACTCGGAGGTTCCGTCCGGAAACTCCTGCTTGCAATTGGGGCAATACCGCATTTGAGATCTCCTTTTAGGCGACGAGAGACACGACTCCCCTCTCGTCGTTCATCCGTCCAATCGTTGCATAGAACAGGCCGCTTTCGGTGAGACGGCGCTCGAGATCCGGGGCGCGCTCCGGGGCGATGGCGATCAGCAGCCCCCCGCTGGTCTGGGCATCGCACAATAGCTTGAAGTCTTCGTCCGTCACGGACTTACGGACGCGCCTGGAGAACGTTTCGACGTTGCGGGTGGTTCCGGCCGGGCAGTAACCGCGCCGCAGGTACTCGCGGGCGTGCTCGAGCAACGGGACCGCGCCGGCCTCGATTTCCGCGCCCGTGCCGGAGCCGTCGCACATCTCCAGAAGATGCCCGACCAGGCCGTAGCCGGTGATGTCGGTGGCCGCGCTCGCGCCGGCTTCGACCATCGCTCTGGAGGTGTCGCGGCTGAGCATCGTCATCCAGCGCACCGCCTCATCGAGCGACGGTGGCTCGGCCTTCCTGAGCAGTTTCTTTCCGCTGAGCGCGCGATAGGCGCAGACGAGAATCCCGTTGCCGATCGGCTTGGTGAGGTAGAGGCGATCGCCGGGCCGCGCCGTCGAGTTGCGCACGAGCTTGTCGATGGGTACGGTTCCGGTGACGGCCAGACCGTACTTCGGAACGTCGTCGATGATGGTGTGCCCGCCGCCGACCGGAAACCCGGCCTGGGCCGCCTTCTCCGCGCCGCCACGCAGGATCTCGTGCAGCGTTTCGAGCGGGAGTTTGTCCGACGGAAACGCTGCGATGGCCAGCCCGAGAATCGGCGTCGCGCCCATGGCGTAGACATCGGAGATGGAGTTCGCCGCGGCGATGGCGCCGAAGAGATACGGGTCGTCGACGATGGGCGTGAAGAAGTCGACGGTCTGCACGATGGCGGTGTTGCCGCTGATGCGCAGGACCGCCGCGTCGTCGTTGGTCGACGTGCCGACGAGAAGATCCCCCACTCCTTCCGAGGAAGGCAGATTCGCCAGCACGGTTCGCAGGTCATCCTGACCCAACTTGCAGGCTCAACCCGCGGTCGTCGCGAACGACGAGAGCGCGGGGTAACTGGAGTGGAGCTTGTGCTTCACGGCGGAAAGTCTATCGCGTACGCGTCGCACCTACGTTGTTTCTCCAAGGCCGTCCGCGGCGAGCTTGGCCGCTTCCACCGCGGCGAGAACCTCGAGGTAAACCTGGTAGGCGAGCTCGGGGCGCATCGGCGACGGCGCGCCTTTGGCGACGATCTCTGCGATCTGCGAAGCGTAGTGCGTGGCCAGCGGCAGACGCTCGCCGTCCATGAGGATCGTTCGAAAACCGATGGTCAGCTCCGCCTCGAGCTCGGCGCGGAAGCTGCCGTCGAGAATCTTCTCTTCGAGCATCGGGTAGTCGACATTCATCGCAGGAATCGCTCCATCAGCGGACGGTCTGCGCCATAAGCGACGCGCACGGCGGTGCCGTCGATGCGGGCCAGGTAGCCGACATCATCCAGCGTGTGCGTATACGCCGCCAGGAACCGGCGGGCATCCGCTTCCGTATCCCAACGCGTCTCCACGAGCACGGTGGGCTCGCAGAACGCATTCTGAGCGATGGTCACGCGGTCCGATTTCCATCCCTGGCCGGATCCGGTCAGAAAACGCCAGGTCCACTCGCCGAGATGCTCGACCGACAACAGGTGCTCGACGGGGAGCACAGGCTTGTCGACGAACGCCACGGGGCCGAATCGATGCTCGAAGTAGTCGGCCGGGTGCAGGATCTCCCGCGTCGACGACGGAGGATCGGCGTATACGCGATCGAGCTCCTTCCAGCCGCCGCGGCGATAGGCCTCGATCACGAACTTCAGGCCGTCGAGGTACGGGAACTTCATCATCTCCGTGAAATATGGCGGGCCGCCGCCGGGCAGCGTCTGGGCCGCGGCCGTCGAGAGCGCCCCGACCAGGAGATCGCTGCCGAGCATGTCCTCGATCGATCCGCCGTTCTGTTCGAACATGTATGCGAGCATCACCAGCGATGCCTCTCCTTCGATGAGGGCGTGGTACGCGAGTTGAGCATCGGCATCGTCACGAAGCTCGATGTCGCGCCTGCCGATGTGAAAGTGCTGATCCTGCAGGGCGTGAGTGAGCTCGTGAACGCTCACGCCCGCTGCGAGGACGCCGCTCATGGGGAGCGACTGCAGCGCCTCCGGCAACTGATGCACCGTGTAAAACGTCTTCGACGGCGGATCGTAGTAGGCGAGCACCTGGGACTGGTAGAGATCGAGCAGCGACGAGACCACCGCATCATCCCGCTCATCGGAGCGGACCAGGCGCAGGGCCCGCAGAATGTCACCCCAGTCCTCGGTCGAGTACGGCAGCGACTTCTCGAACTGCCTGCGCAAATGCGCGGGGAGGTCGGCGCGATCGATGTCCACGGTCTTCACCGGCCCGAGAAACCTGAGGCCGCGGATCCGCTCCACTGCCGCCATCTCGCCGGCGATCGTCGCCGCCGAGACAGAGCTGGCCAGGAAAAGGACGAGCAGAAACGCCAGCCCGGGCCTGAATTCCGCAGGGGGAGGACTATCCATGCCCTCGGACAACGTTTTCGCGTTCGGCCCATGTTCCCTTAGAATGCGCCACAACTCAGCGATGCAACGGGGTGACAGCGAGCGAATCGAGATCACCATCAGCAGCCGGTTCGAGAATATCGAGCTCGTGCAGGTGATTGCAGAGCATCTCTGCGAGAACGCCGGTCTCGATGAGGACGGCTCGCACTGGATCGGGATGGCGGTGCGCGAGGCAGTCGCCAACGCCATCAAGCACGGCAACAAGCTCGACGTGAGCAAGAAGGTCTACGCTCGCTTCGATCTCCACGGCTCGGAGCTGGAAATTGCGATTTCGGACGAAGGCAACGGGTTCGATCCCGATCAGGTCAGCGACCCACTCAACCCGCAGAATCTGATGAAGACGAGCGGCCGGGGTATCTTCTACATGAAGACCTTCATGGACACGATCCAGTACTCGTTCAATGCCGGGGGCGGCACATCGCTGATCATGACCAAGAATCTGGCCAAAGGACACGGCATCGCCAGCAGCAAAGCATGATATGAAGCGCGTTGCGCACGCGCGACCAGCTAAGGAGAGAACATGAAAGCCACATCCCGCACCGCAGACGGCGTCGAGATCATCAGCCTCCAGGGAAAGATCACGATCGGCTCGGGCGACTCTCAGTTGCGCGAGGTCATCACGAACGCGCTCAACAGTGGAAAGAACAACGTCCTGCTCGACATGAGCGGCGTCACCACCATCGATTCCTCGGGCATCGGCGAACTGGTCGGCTCGTACACCACCGTCACCAATCGCGGCGGCAAGCTCAAACTGCTCCACCTGCCGGCGAAGCTCAACGAGCTCCTGCACGTCACGCAGCTCATCACCGTGTTCGAGGTCTACGAGAACGAGCCCGACGCGCTGAAGTCATTCTGAGCCGCTGGAACAGCGCCGCCCCCCAGGTGTCATTCCGAGCGGTGTAACGCGCAAGCGCGTTGTCGAGGGGATGAACGGATATCCTGCGGAGCGCGGTTCCGCAGACGAGGCCGTTGACGCAATGGTGCGCAGTACTGAGCCCGATTCCGAGCGTGGTCCCGGAAGAT
>JBBRTB010000058.1:0-6873 GCA_038244815.1 Thermoanaerobaculia bacterium | reverse complement strand
CTAGTGTCCTGAGTCAGAGATTCGCGAACAAAATCGGCCGAGCGATTCGAGGATTTCGTCGGCAGTTTTGTGCCAGATGAAGGGACGTGGGTCGTCGTTGTAGAGACGTAGATAGGTTTTGATCGCGGTCTCGAGTTGAGTGGTACTTCGATGAGTCCCTCGGCGGAGTTGTTTCTCGGTGAGCGTGGCGAAGAAGCGTTCCACGAGATTGATCCATGAAGCGCTGGTGGGAGTGAAGTGCAGAGTGAATCGGGGACGCTTGGCCAGCCACCGCTGAATGATGGCGGTCTTGTGCGTGCCGTAGTTGTCCAGGACGATATGAACGTCCACGTCGTCAGGAACAGCGGCGGCGATCGTGTCGAGGAAGTGACGGAATTCGACGCTGCGATGTCGACGGTGGCATTCTCCGATCACGCGTCCGCTCAACACGTCCAGCGCTGCAAACAAGGACGTGGTTCCGTAGCGAGCGTAGTCGTGCGTTCGTCTCTCAGCCTGTCCGGGCCGCATCGGAAAGATCGGCTGGGTGCGGTCGAGCGCCTGAATTTGAGACTTTTCGTCAACGCACAGGACCAGCGCTTGCTGAGGAGGATTCATGTAAAGACCGACGATGTCTCTGACCTTATCGATGAATTGCGGATCTTTCGAAAGCTTGAAGGTCTCGGTGCGATGGGGCTGGAGAGCGAACGCGCGCCAGATCCGGCTCACGGCTGTCTGCGTCAGACCGCTCGCATGGGCCATCGACCGTGTGCTCCAGTGCGTTGCATTCTTGGGCGTCGATTCGAGGGTCATTGTCAGAACACGTTCCACCTCAGCATCGGAGATCTTCCGTCGCGCACCGACTCGAGGCTCGTCCAATAGTCCGTCGAGTCGCCGCGACACAAATCGGCGCCGCCACTTCCCAACCGTCTGGGGCGTGACTCGTTCCTGGTGGGCGACTTCTTTGTTCGAGCGCCCATCGGCACAACTCAGAATGATCCGGGATCGCAGGGCCAGCGCCTGCGCTGTTTTCCTACGACGCGCCCACTGTTCCAACTGCTCTCGCTCACCAATCTGAAGAACGAAATCGACCTTCGGGCGTCCCGTGCGCATGCCGTGTTCCTCCCGAATGGTAGAACACTGCAATGTCGTTACTTATTCTACGAACTTATAACTCAGGACACTAGTATCCCGGCTTGAACTGGATCATCTGCGGCAGCCATGTGCGGACGCGCTTACCGTCCTTCATCGGCGACGAGTAGCGTGACGTGCGAAGCGCCCGGACTGCGGCATCCGTGAACCCGAAGCGGTTGTCGCCGCGCAGCACTTTCACGTCCAGTACTTCGCCGGTCTCGGAGATGAGCACGGTGGTGAGGACGCTGGTCTCGACGTGCTGCATCGCGGCCATGGGCGGATAGACCACGCGCGGGTCACGCGTGCGGCGAGGGACGACGTCGAGGGCAGCGACGTCGATGACGTCACCTTCGTGGACCTGCGGCACCACCGGCGTGGGTGGGGGCTGCTGGATCGGCGCAGCCGTGGTAGTCGTCACGGGCGGGGAGATCGGAGGAGCTGATTCCTGCTGATTGGCGTTCTCGCGCTGGCGCTGCTGGTCGAGTTGCGCCGCCGACAATTCGCCGCCCCGCTCCTCGGAGGGGCGCGCTTCGGCGATGGTCGCGGAGAGAGGCGGAGTGGCCACCGGCGCGGGCGCATTCTTCGACTGCTGCTGCTGCAGCTGCTTTGTGTACTCCTCCTGCAGCTTCATCATCTCGGCATGCAGCTTCGATTTGACCGCGTCTTCGAATGCCTTCCTCCTGGCCGCTTCGTCGTTCGACGCCGGTGAAGGGACGACCGAGGCGGCCGCGGTCTGCGGAGCGGGCGACGCCATGATGGGCTCGGGAATCTCGGGCTCCGGCCGCACCGGTACGGGGGCGGGGGCGGTGCTGGCCACCTGCCTGACGGGCGAGGCCTGCTTTCTTGATCCGAGCGCAACGAATGCGCCGGCGCCGATCGCGGCCAGGACCAACGTCGCGGCGATGGCCATCGGCACCTTGCTCTTCTTTCCCGACGACGGCGTGGCGGCTTTCGGAACGGCCGCGGACAGCAGAGGGGCCGGTTCCTCGTGGCCAGTCTCAAGGTATAGGGCGGTGTTGACCTTCGCTTCCTTCTCGCGCTCCTGCGCCTCGGCTTCGAATTCCTTCTTCAGCAGGCTGCTGAGATAAAAGGCGAGGTTGAACGTGGTCGCCGAATACTTGCCGCTGCTCGTCAGGGCGGAGAGGGCCTGCTTCATGTCGGCCACGCCGGCGTAACGCATGGACGGATCGAGATTGAGCGACTTGTCGAGAATCCCTTTGATGTCATCGGGAATCGAGGCTCCGGCCATCGTCTTCGCGCCGCGAATCGCGGCGGCGAACGCGCTCGTGGACATGGCGTCCGGCGGCTCATGACCGGTCACCGCCAGAAACAGGATGGCCCCCAGCGAGTAGACTTCGGAGGCTTTCGTGGACGTTCCGCTGTGCTGGTACTCCGGTGAGAAATAGCGCGCGATCTCGGGGACGGCCTTTGCACCGATCAGCCCCTTGCCGAGCTGCTGGCCGGCGATCCGGATTTCGCCGTCGTCGCTGATCCAGATGAATTGTGGCAGCAGCGCGCCGTGGGACAGGCGCTCGCCGGCGAAGCGAAGCTCCGCGATCGTGGCCAGAGACAATGCCGCTTTCTCGGCGATGACGATGGCCTGATCGAGGGGAATCGGATTCGGCGCCAGGCCCGCCGTGCCGCGGGCGCGGTCGACGACGTAGCGAAGGGAACGCCCGCCCGCATCGTCATGTGCGACGAACGGGATGCCGCCGATCACGTCGATGATCTGATCCCGGGCAAACGACGGACCGGTCAGCAGCGGTGCCACCTGCCGGGCGATTCCAATGGAGGCGAGCATGGCCTCGCGGTTGCCGCCCGTCAGGCGGCGCAGGGCCACGGTCGTCGTGAGCGCGCTCGCTTCCAGAAGACCGGCGCGCCACAGATCGCCGAGGGCATCGACCTCGATCTTTTTGAAGAGGATGTATGGGCCAAACTGTTCGTACGGCTTGTTCTTCGGGGACATGCACGCCACTCCCGGACCAGGGGATTTGTCTGGACTTTGGAGAGTCAGAATACAGCGGAACTGCTGCTGTGTGGCAGAAAACCTAAGGGTGGGGCTGGGCCGGTTGCCCTGTGCTCTGGGCAGCCGCGGCGCGCTCGTCGCGGTACCACTG
This sequence comes from Thermoanaerobaculia bacterium, assembly GCA_038244815.1. Lineage (GTDB taxonomy): Bacteria > Acidobacteriota > Thermoanaerobaculia > Gp7-AA8 > Gp7-AA8 > DASVHS01. The sequence goes on along the minus strand of JBBRTB010000058.1, from coordinate 3,646 downwards.
TCGCTGATACTGCTCGACGTTGCGGTTGTGCTCCTCGAGGTTGGTCGCGAACGCGTGCGAGCCGTCGTGCCTGGCGACGAAATAGAGGAAGTCGGTGGAGGCGGGAGCGGCCGCGGCGTGCAGCGACGCTGCCCCGGGGTTGGCGATGGGGCCGGGAGGGAGTCCGGGAAAGCGATAGGTGTTGTACATCGAATCGATCTGAAGATCGGCCTTGCGGATGTTGCCGTCCCAGCGATTGGCGAGCTTCATCGCGTAGATCACCGTCGGATCCGCGCCGAGGAGCATGTGTTTGCGGAGGCGGTTGAGGTAGACGGAAGCCACGAGCGCCCGTTCCGCGGGCAGCTTCGCTTCGGTCTCGACGATCGAGGCCAGGGTGACGGTCTGATGGAGATCGAGACCGGTGGTGATGTAGGCCATCTCGCCGCCGAAGTTCTTGCGGAAATTCTGGACCATCTCCGCGACGATGGTCTGAGCCGGAGTTCCGGGGTTGAACCTGTACGTGTCGGGGAAGAGATAGCCTTCCAGAGACTCCGCCCGGGGGGCGAGATCGCGGATGAGCTCCGGGTCTGCCGTGAGTGCATTCCACTTCTTGAGAGTGCCGAACCCCTCGGTGGCGAAGAGGCGGGCCACTGCGAAGCGGTCGAGCCCTTCGCGGACGGTGACACTGCGTTGCACGACGTCGCCACGGACGATCTTGTCGATGACGGCCAGTGCCGACATCGGCTTCGTGAACTCGTAGGAGCCAGCCTTCAGGGAGTCTCCGTTGCGGGCGATCTTCATGTAGATCAGCGGCACGTATTCGTCGCGCAGAACCCCGTTCGATTGGAGATGCCGCAGAATGATCGCCGTGCGCTGGCCCTTGCGGACGTCGATGCGCCGCGCGGGCTCCGGGTACCCCTTGTACGGCGACTGGAGAGCACTCCAGAAGAACCAGCTCCCCCCGGCCACGAGAAGAGCGGCGAACAGCACGATGGTGAAAAGCGACTGCAGATACCTTCCGCAACCGCGCTTTGCTGCACCGCGAGTGGCTATGACGACCTCCCTGATTGCTCGTCGAGATAAGACTGCAGAATGACCGCCGCGGCGTACATGTCGATGTCCTCGTTCGGGCGGCCGCGTTGCTTCCCGCCGGCGCGCAGACGCTCCTGCGCTTCGACCGTGGAGAGGGTCTCGTCCCAGAGCACGACCGGTTTGCACGTTCTCTGCCGCAGTTCCTCGGCAAAGCGCCTGAATTTCGCCTCGCCGGCGGTTGATGCCGCACGGAGGGGAACGCCCACCACCCAGATATCCACGCCGAGCTCGCGCCCCAGGCGGTCCAGACGGCCGATGACGTCGCCGTCGTTGGCCATGACCGAGTGCGGAGTGGCCAGGACCGCGGAGTCGCTGACGGCGATCCCGATGCGTCTTCCGCCGTAATCGATGCCGATGAGCGTCACCCGTGGATTCTACGTTTACAATGCTCGGGTCCACGAGGCACAGATGAAGAACTTCAATCTCGACGCCATACTCGAGGCGATGCTGAAGATGTCCGAACGCGTATCGGACCTGAACTTTTCGGTGGGACGGCAACCCCAGGTCGAAGTCGACGGGCAGCTGGCACCGGTGAACTTTCCCGGTCTGCCCCGGCTGATCCCGTATCAGACCGAGATGATCGCCATGCACATGCTGCGTGGAGATCGTGAGGCCACGCGGACGCTCGTGCAGAGCGGCTCGGTCGACATCTCCTATTCGATCCCCGGCAAGACCCGGTTTCGCGTCAACGTTTTCTCGCAGCGTGGCACGTACGCCATCGTGCTGCGCGTGATTCCGGAGGGGATCCCCACACTCGAGCAGCTCAAGATGCCGAAGGAGCTGCAGAACATCCCGAAGCTCAAGAACGGGATCGTCCTGGTGACCGGTCCGACCGGATCGGGCAAATCCACGACGCTGGCGGCACTCATCAACCAGATCAATCAGGATTACGCGTATCACATCCTGACGATCGAGGACCCCGTCGAGTACATGCACCGTCACGTAAAGTCGACGGTGAACCAGCGAGAGGTGGGATCGGACACGAAGACGTTCGCGCTGGCGCTGCGTGCCGCCCTTCGTCAGGCTCCGAAGGTGATCCTGATCGGCGAGATGCGCGACGTGGAGACGATCGAGATCGCCATGGAAGCGGCGGAAACAGGGCATCTGGTGTTGTCCACGCTGCACACCATCGATGCCGCGAAGACCGTCGACCGCATCGTGGGTGTGTTTCCGAAGGATCAGGAGCCGCAGGTGCGTACGCGGTTTTCGCAGTCCTTCCGGTATGTCATCTCCCAGCGTCTTCTGCCGAAAGTGGGTGGGGGACGCGTGGCAGCGCTGGAGATTCTGAAGTCGACCATGCGGACGCGCGACTACATACTGAAGGGTGAAACGGAAGGGCGCTCCCTGACCGATGCCATGCATGACGGTTCCGTCGACGGGATGCAGACGTTCGACGATGAGATCGAGAAGCTGTGGAATGACCGGATCATCAGCAAGGAGACGGCGCTGGCGTACGCGTCGAATCCGACGAATCTGGCCTTGCGACTGACCGACGAACCGACGTCCGCACCGAAGAAAGAGGACCCCAACTCGATGCTGTCGATGCTGGAGTAATGAGGTCATGATCAAAATCGTCTGCACCTCCTGTCAGAAGCCGCTCTCGCTCGACGAGACCAAGCTGCCGATGAAGGAGGTCAGCTTTCCCTGCCCGGTCTGCAAGGCCAAACTGCTGGTGGATCGTCGCAAGCTCGGAGGCGAGCCACCGATCGTTGCCGTGCCTCCGGAGCCCGTTCCCGCCGGCGATGAGCCTGACGATCACGACGATGAATTCGGTGCTAAAGCGTTCATCGTCGGCAACGATCACCCGGCGCTCCGCCAGGCGGCCAAGCTGATCGGCTTCCTGCCTGTCCATTTCGCCACCGCGGAACAGGCGCGTGACCGGTTCGTTCAGGAGCCGCCTCAGGTCGTGTTCCTCCAGCCGGCGCAGATGACGCCGCCGCCGATGGAAGCGATGCAGCCGATCATCGGCGTGCTTCCCGCCGATCGGCGCAAGTCATTTTTCGTGCTGGTGGCCGACAACCTGCGCACGCTCGACGGAAACGCGGCATTCCTCTACGGGGTCAACCTCATCGTGGCCACGAAGGATCTCAGCAATTTCCCGCAGATCTATCGCGAGGCCCACGGGTACCACGAGCGGTTGTACGCGAACATGACCTCCGTGCTCAAGCAGACGGAGAACGCGTAGAAACGCAGGAACGGGCGCCTTGCGGCGCCCGCTCCTGGTGAATCGGAAATTCCTGGCAGGCGTGACGCTTACTGCGTCTGCACGCCTTCCGGATACTGTACGAACACACCGTTGGAGAAGATGACGTCGTCGTTGAAGTTCGTCGTGGCGCCACCTGGGCTGGAAGCGGTGGCGTCGAAACCGCCCGCACCGGCCGAATCACCGTTCTTTGCAGCCGACCAGACGATGTAGTTCTGCGCTGGCGAAGAGCTGCCCCACGCCTGGTCCGCGTAGAACTTCAGGCCGTTGCCCCAACCATCTTTGGTCGGCAGAAGCTTGATGTACGTCGGGGAGAGCGCGCCGGAGAGCTGGCTGTTGACGATGCCGTTGCTGCACGCGGTGATCGCGGTG
>JBBRTB010000057.1:0-7342 GCA_038244815.1 Thermoanaerobaculia bacterium | reverse complement strand
GCCGGGTGCGCGGACGTTCTTCGCCATCCGCTACGACAACAACCGGGCGGAGTGGGGCTTCTTCGATCCACAAGGAGTCGAGAAGACCCCGGCTTCCGAAGACGAAGTGGAAGCGGTCAAGCTGGCCACGGTGTCGTGGCAAGCGTGCTCCGATCTCAGCTCGAAGCAGCGGGGATCGAGGTCGTCGATGCGCACACCCTTCCGGCAACCGAGGATCTTCTGCGACAGGGCGACGCGTCTGCGCGACAACTGATTGATCGGCTCAGCAGCGAAGGCTACGCCGTCCTTCTGCTGGCACGGATCGAGCCCACTGGACAACGAAAGCTGAGCTACTACGGACGCCATGACACCGCGTACAGTTCGCGCGTCACGTTGACGACGTATGATCTGGCCACCGGCAGACCGTTCGGCTCGTCCGCTGCAGCCACGATCGATTACACCTCGATCAATGCGGACAGCGAGTCGGAGGACATCGTCGGACCTCTCGCCAAGTCGATTGCTAAAGCGATTCGATCTCACTGAACGCGCGCGGTCGGACATGGAGCGCAGTCTCCCCGAGCCGGAGCAGCACAAGAACTTCAGCCGCGGGACCTGGTCGCCGATCAAGGTCGTGCAGGAGCTGTACACCGCCGGCGACACTGGCCGCGGCGCTGGGTGGAGTCGCCGGTCAGCGTGACCGGCGATTACGACTACACCGACGTCAAGAGCTCACGACGCTGTTTCGGATGGCGTGCAGCGCCGCGGATGAGCACTGCCAGAATCTCGTCGTGATTCTCGGCACGTACAAGACGGTCTGTGGTAGAACACATGCGGCGGCTTCGCGGGAGCACCTCGCGCACGACGTCGCCGGCACCGTCGACTCGATCCTCGAGCCGCGCGGCGTGGCGGTTTGAATGGGCGGCAAGCATCTCTGCATGGTGATGGCGGCGTGGAGCAGGAGTCGTCATTCATGGAGACCAACGTCCTGCGCGGCGAGTTTCCCGAGAACGAGAAACACGGCAGGAGCTCATGTCGATCCTGAATCGCCGCAGCGAGCGGGAGTAGCTCGCCGAAAACGGAGGAACGCCGGGCGGCATCCCTCCGTGCCAGTCTCGCGGCTACCTGGTCATCTCGACGAAGAAGACGTCGTACGTCATTGACGAATGGGAATGCGTATTGTGCGTGTTGCGGAACTGCGCGCGCGACCGAAAGCGGAAGACGTTGCCCTCGTCATCGGTCCGGTTGTCGCGGCGATACTGCAGCAGGATCGACTGCACGCCGGCGGCGCCGAGGGTGACCATCTCTCCCGGTTCGGAAACCCCGTCGTGATTGACGTCCGTCCATAGCCGCAGCTCGTTCCAGACGGCGTCGTCTTCATCAAGGTACCGATTGGCATTTCCACCGTTCGCGGGCGCGTCGTACTCCTTCAGCGCCTCGTATCCGTTCGGGGCGCGCTCGCCGGAATGCAGCGGTGTGTAGTTGCCGAACAGCTCGGCGCCGCTGTCGATCACCCCGTTGTGGTTGCGGTCGAGGCAGAGGAACGCGTCCCCGGCGCCCGCCTTCGTCCAGGTCATCGACGTCGGGTGGCCGTCGGCGCGCATGTCGAAGAGTACGGGATGCTCCGCGCCGTCGAGGTGGAAACCGTTGTCGTCCAGGTCGAGCAGAATCGGCGAGATCCCACCCGGGTCATAGCAGGTGTTGTCGACGCACCCGGTCATGCAGGTCATGTTGCACCAAGGGTCGTAAGGCGGCGGCTCGGGATAGGTGCTCTCTTCTTTCACGTAATCGACGCAGCGGTCACTGACCGAGTCGGTGATGAACGGTCCCGACAGCGAGATCGACCCATCCATGATGCTCGTCCCGTTGCAGTTGGAATTCGGATGGGCGAGCCCCATCACGTGCCCGAGCTCATGTGCCATCGCGTGGTACCAGAACTGCGAGCTCCCGCTGTTGAGGAAGTCGGGATTCACGTTGATCTGAACAAATGACGCGCCGGTCGGATTGATGGTTTCCATCCCCATCCCCGTGCCGTGATAGCTCGAATCGAGATAGAGCTGGATGTCGGCGGAAGACTGGTTGTCCGAGGCCAGCCAGAAGTCCATCGCCTGCTGGTTACTCTGATCGAAATACGGGTTCCAGTAGTTCATCCCAGTGGAGATCCCGTCGCGGGCGCCTTGAGACCAGCCGCTTCCCATGAACGAGATGGAGTTGCCGGCGGGTGTACGGCTTGACGTTGCTGAGCGTTCCGGGAACGCACGGATCGCTCGACGAACATCCTTGCGCCTAGAGGCCGGAGGCGGCGCTCAGAAAGCTGATGAGAACGACGGAGAGGGCGTACAGCGACGCCCGCCTCATTTTTTCACGCCGTTCTGGAGATCCGAATTCGCGACGCGGATGTCGTTCTTGACCGCGTTCAGCGTGCGTCGGCCGACTTCGGCCGCGGTATCAGTACGGGCGAGCGCTCTGAGGCGTCCGCCGGCGTTGATTTCATACGCGCCTTCGGCGCCGGCAACCACGTAAGCGCCCAGCGAGCTGTTCCAGTTGATGAAGAGAAGGTATTCATCGTCCGCTTTGACCGGCTCGAGGCCGTCGACGCGATAGATGCGGTCCATGTCTTCAACCTGACCGGCTTTCTGATACACCCGGATGTGCGCGGGGAGCGTTCCTTTTGGTGCGTCGAGGACGTTGGCCTCGAAGACGGTGAAGACGCTGGGCATCGGTCCGCGGCCCGGAACGAGCGTGGCCCGGCTGCTGACGATCTTCACGTGGGCGACGGCGTCGGCCGATCGATACAGCGCGAGCGGCGAAGGCTGCGTCACTTGCAGCGGCTCCTCCGAGACCACGGTTTTCGCCGCGCCGGCGACGGTGTGAGGCTGCGGTGGCGTTGCCGCGCATGCAGCCAGTGTGGTGATTCCGGCGAAGCCGGCCATGCATATCCAAGTCCTGATATACATTTCTATTCCCTTCCGGAAGTATTGAATGAACGGCACGCCATCGTATGGGATCCCCAATGTCAAACTAACAGTCGCGGCCACGACGCGGAACCCCGTGCCCGAACGAGGGCTTCCGCGCGCCAATCTGATTCTCACGCCATACGCCACTGAGATTGAGCGCCTCGACGACGAGATCACCGTCGCACCAATCGAGGCGAGCGAATCGGAGACGGATCGCGTCGACATCCGGTCGGGTCGTCGCTTTTTGCCAGGCAGGTGATCGAGCACGCTGCGAAGCTCTGGCTGCAGTTCGCGCTCGATCAAAAAGCAACGGCTGCAAGCCTTTCTTCCCCGAACGGATTGCGCTACGTGCATGGGGATTTGAACCCGGCGCCACGAACACGATGTTCGCGCAGTTGCGGATCGTGGAGGGGAGAAAATCTTCCTCGGCAACAACATCGCCCTCGAGGTGCGCCTCCTCGGTGCCGGCTACAACAATGTCGATTTCGCTGCGGCGCGCAAGTTCGGCATCGTCGTGACGAACACACCCGGGGTTCTGAAGGACGCAACGGCCGATCTCACGATAGCGCTGATTCTCGCGGTCACGCGGCGAATCGTCGAAGGCGATCACGAAGTGCGCGCCACCGGCCGCTGCGAATGGGAGCCGCTCAAGCTCCTCGGCGCCTCGCTGCAGGGAAAGCGTCTGGGAATCATCGAAATGGGCCGCATCGGCACGGCCGTGGCCCGGCGCGCGACAGCGTTCGATATGGACGTGGTCCACACGTCGCGCAACAGCGGCATGCCGCTCGGGGAGTTGCTCGAGACGAGCGACATCGTCTCGTTCCACGCGCCGCTCAGCGACGCGTCACATCATCGATCGACAATCGCTCGCGAAGATGAAGCCGGGAGCGTACATCGTCGGATCGAAGATCAACTTTCATCCCCATGTCCACGCGGTCGTGAGCCGCGGCGGGTGGACGAAGGCGGGCGATTGGGTTCCGGTGGCGTACGTCGATCCGCACTCGGCCGAGCTCCTGTTCCGGCACAAGGTGCTCTCGCTGCTCCGCAGATCGGGACTGATCGACGAGGAGAGGATCGCTTTACTGCTTTCTTGGAAGCACAGTGGATTCTCCGTTCACAACTCGGTCACTGTGGGGCCGGAGGATGCCGGCGCGACCGACCGGCTCGTGCGGTACTTGATGCGGCCGCCGGTGAGCCTCGAGCGGCTGGTGTTCGATCACGAGACGGGAGAAGTCAGACTTCAACCGAAAGCCGGGGCGGACGACGAAGCGGGCGGAGGCGAGCTCGAACGGCTCGATCCGGACGAATTGGTGGCGCGGGTGATCGTGCAGATCCCCGATCCGAAGAGACACCTCATCCGCAACTATGGAAGGTACGCCAATGCGGCGCGGGCCAAGCGGGAGCGGGACGCGGCGGCCGAGGGCGGATCCCCGACCGAAGCCGGCGGCGACGGGGGACCGCGGCTCCCACGACGGGATCGGTCGCGAAAGAGCCCGACACCGCCGAGCGCAAGGCCGCGCGAAAGCGCTGGGCAAACCTGATCCGCCACATCTACGAGGTCGACCCTCTTGTCTGTCCCCGTTGCGGGGGAACGATGAAGATCATCTCCTTCATCACCGAGCAGCGGGTAATTCGTACGATTCTGGATTCGGTGCGGCGAACAGGCACGCCATCCACCGCCGGCTCGCTCCACCCCCCGCCCCCCGCTCGCCCAGCCGTGGATGGCGTGCATTGAGACGGGGGAAGAGAGAGCCGAGGCCGAACAGGCGTCCGGCCCAATGCGGGCGTGTCCCCGAGCTCGGGCGCGCTGTGGGCCGTTGGCCGTCATGACGCCGCCGGAGCCGCAAAGCTCAATTCGGCTGGTTTGCGGGGTCCCACAGCGATTCCGAATCGGACTCGAGCGGCCCGAAAGAAGCAAAATCCCACCAAACAGCTCGAAGGTCTCGACTCGGAGTCGCGGGCGAAAAATGAAAATTCCTATCCCTGAAGGGTTCGCGGAGAACTTGATGCCGAGACATACGAGCGTTGCTTCGCTGGTTGCTCTCGCCATTGCCGCAACTGCGTTTGCCGCGACTTCATCTCGGGCCGAGGCACCGGTGCCCCTCGAGCGACAAATTCGCGAGCGGTTTCCCTCGGTCGTTCTCGACTCGCAGGCAACGCTCCAGCCGGCGCAGGAGTTCGTGGCCGGACGGATGGTCTCCGGCATGCGCGCCCGTCCGCCTCGAAGCGCACGATCGACCCATTCGCCGTTGCAGCCACTCTCACTCTCGCTGCCGAGCGATGGCGATCTCATGTCATGCGGCGGTCTGCGCGTCTTTTATCCCGCCTCATACAACGACGCCTTCGTCGTGGAGTTGGGAGAACAACGCGTGGTCCTGCGGGCGGTCGGTGCGCATTTCACGCCGGCCGAGGCCTCGATGGGAAAACTCTTCTACACCAGTCCTCACGAGTAGCATCCTGTCGGTGCGCGACCAGAACACGTTCGACGAAAAGCTGCGCAAGAAGCGCCTGATGACGCTCATCCATCTTTTCCTGGTCCACCGCTACAAGGCCGACTCGGTGCACTACGTCACGCCGACCGAGGACAACCAGTACCAGGCAGTAAAGATGAACGAGCACGGCATCTTCAGCGAGGTCACGACCGAGGTCGGCCAGATCATCGTCGCCGACGTGAACCACGCCCGGATCGCCGAGCTGCTGGAGGCCGATCGAGTGCAGCTCGGGAAGTTGATTCGTAAGGAGGGGTAGAGCGGGCGGGCGAGGGGGCAAAGTCGAACGTGATGGTAGGGTCCAGTCGCTTTCGACTGAGTCAGGCCAGCTACGCACGCGCGGTCGTCGTCGGGGTTCTTCAGCTCGCCTTTCGCAGGGACCTTGGAAGGGTCCGGAGGCGAGACGCGGCCCGGTATAGATCGACGGCTCTCTGAGCATTGAGCCAGAAGTCGGGACTTGTTCCAAAGGTCGCACCAAGCTTGAGCGCCGTCTCCGCGGTCACCGAGGTTCGTCCATTGACGATTCGGTTGATGACCTTGACGTCGCATCCGATGTGCTCGGCGAGCTGCTTCTGGGTCATGACCAGAGGCTCGAGAAACTCCTCACGCAGGATCTCCCCGGGAGTCGTTGGCGTTCTTCGGTTCTTCATGGAATCCTCTAGTGATAATCGACGACATCGACATCTTCGGGGCCAGATTCGGACCAACGAAATACGATGCGCCACTGGTCGTTCACACGGATGCTGTGGAATCCACGCCAGCTACCTTTCAACACCTCGAGTCGGTTTCCAGGCGGGGAACCGAGGTCGCGTAGTTCGGTCGCGTAGTCAAGCATGTCGAGCTTGCGGGCCACGATGCGGGCAGCGTTGGTCCAGCCGAAGCGCACGCCTGTGCGTCCTCGCTCAAAGAATACCCTCACACCTTCGCTGGCAAAGCTTCGAATCGCCACCGCGGCGAGCAGTATACCTCATCGCGGTATACCGTGCGAGGGTAGCCGAAACCTGAGCGTGCCGCCGGACGCAGCCGCCCCAGGCCAGGCGCCGCGTTCACGCGCGACTCTGTGGAGGCCGGTCAGCGATGTCAATTAATTGCTAAGGGCCGAAAATCGAAAGTCTGATCCCTTCTTCCCGGACCACCGCTACAAAGCCGACTCGGTGCACTACGTCACGCCGACCGAGGAAAACCAGTACCAGGCGGTGAAGATGAAGACGCACGGCATCTTCAGCGAGGTCACGACCGAGGTCGGCCAGATCATCGTCGCCGACGTGAACCACGCGCGGATCGCCGAGCTGCTGGAAGCCGATCGCGTGAAGCTCGGGAAGTTGATTCGTAAGGAGGGGTAGAGCGGGTGGGCGAATGGCCAACGTGCCATCTGAACCGAAGAACGAAGCGGCAATAGCTCACGAAATCACAAGGGAAAGGGGACAGCAGCGAAGTGGAGACCCGACCCCGTTCCGACTTCCAGCGATGACCCACATCGCCTGCGTCGCGCCGACTCGCATCCGGCATGGCGGCGCCCGCAACGGCACGCCTCCGACTTGTTCAGAGGTTCCCTAGTGTCCTGAGTTATAAGTTCGTAGAATAAGTAACGACATTGCAGTGTTCTACCATTCGGGAGGAACACGGCATGCGCACCGGACGCCCGAAGGTCGATTTCGTTCTTCAGATTGGTGAGCGAGAGCAGTTGGAACCGTGGGCGCGTCGTAGGAAAACAGCGCAGGCGCTGGCCCTGCGATCCCGGATCATTCTGAGTTGTGCCGATGGGCGCTCGAACAAAGAAGTCGCCCACCAGGAACGAAGTCACGCCCCAGACGGTTGGGAAGTGGCGGCGCCGATTTGTGTCGCGGCGACTCGACGGACTATTGGACGAGCCTCGAGTCGGTGCGCGACGGAAGATCTCCGATGCTGAGGCGGAACGTG
>JBBRTB010000056.1:0-8440 GCA_038244815.1 Thermoanaerobaculia bacterium | reverse complement strand
ACCACTGGCCCCCCTCCCCTCACCCACCCGCCGCCCCACCCCCACCCAGAATCCCCCGCACCACCTCCCCGGGCGACGCCCCCGCACCGATCGCGCGGACGATGGCGCTGCCGACGACGACGGCGTCGCAGTGGTCGCGCAGCAGCGCGTAGTGCTCGGGCCGGGAAACGCCGAAGCCGACGGCGAGAGGCTTTCCGACCTTCGTGCGGATCTCGTCGAGCCGCGTCAGCAGCGACGGGTCGAGGTCGCGGCGCGTGCCGGTCACGCCTGTCGTCGAAACGTAATAGACGAAGCCGTCGCTGGTGCGGTCGATGAGCGCGATCCGTTTCGCGCTGGAGGTCGGCGCGAGCAGGAAGATCGTGCCGAGACCGCGCACGTGCATCGTGTCCCGCAGTTCGTGCGCCGCTTCCGGCGGCAGGTCGGTGAAGAGCACCGAGTCGATGCCGGAATCGGCGGCTTCGTTGGCGAACGGCTGGATGCCGTAGCGCAGCACGGGATTGAGGTAGGAGAAGGCGATCAGCGGAATGGCGCTGCGCCGGCGAACCGACCGGGCGATCTCGAACACGTCCCGCGTGGTCGTCCCGTGACTCAGCGCGCGCTGCGCCGCGGCCTGGATGACTGGACCGTCGGCGATGGGATCGGAGAACGGGATGCCCAGCTCGATGGCGTCCGCGCCGGCCTCTTCCAGCTCTTCAACGAAGCGTACGGTCGACTGCACGTCGGGATCGCCGCAGGTCAGATAGGCGATCAGCCCGCAGCGCTTCTGCGCACGCAGGCGCTTGAACAGTGCTTTGACGCGCTTCACCGCGGCCGCTGCTCCAGTGCCGCGATCTGCGGGACGTCCTTGTCGCCGCGGCCGGAGAGGTTCACCACGACGTTACCGCGCATCGAGCCGCCGTTGCGCAGCAGCCAGCCCAGGGCGTGCGCCGATTCGAGCGCGGGAATGATCCCTTCGCTTTCGCTCAGCTTGTGGAACGCTTCGAGGGCGAGATCGTCGCTGCAGTCGTGGTACTCGACGCGGCCGGTCTCCTGCAGGTGCGCATGCTCGGGGCCGATGGACGGATAGTCGAGCCCCGCCGAGATCGAGTGCGTGGCCGCGATCTGGCCGAACTCATCCTGCAGCACCATCGAGCGCGTGCCGTGCAGCACGCCGAGCGCGCCGCCGCTGAACCGCGCCGCATGTTCGCCGAGCTTCGGCCCTCGCCCGCCCGCTTCCACCCCGATGAAGCGGATGGATCGATGTTTCAGCATCTCGTAAAACAATCCGATGGCGTTCGAGCCGCCGCCGACGCAGGCGATGGCCACGTCGGGAATCCCGCCGGTGCGCTTCTTCAGTTGCACGAGCGCCTCACGGCCGATCACTGACTGGAAGTCGCGCACGATCATCGGATAGGGATGCGGTCCCAGGACCGAGCCGATGATGTAGTGCGTGGTGCGCACGTTCGTGACCCAGTCGCGGATGGCCTCGTTGATGGCATCCTTGAGCGTCCTGCTGCCGCTCGACACCGGCACCACCTCGGCTCCGAGCAGCCGCATACGGAAGACGTTGAGCTCCTGTCGGGCCATGTCCACTTCGCCCATGTAGACGACGCACTGGAGACCGAGCAGCGCGCACGCGGTGGCCGTAGCCACGCCGTGCTGCCCCGCTCCGGTCTCGGCGATCACACGCTGCTTGCCCATCCGCTTGGCGATCAGCGCCTGGCCGGTGGCGTTGTTGATCTTGTGCGCGCCGGTGTGATTGAGATCCTCGCGCTTGAGGAACAGCCGGAACTCGCCGCCACACAGACTCGCGAATCGCGATGCCTCGCTGAGCGGCGTGGGGCGTCCGACGAAGTCGGCCAGGATGGCATTGAGCTCGCGGCGGAAGGCGCGATCTCGGCGCAGCTTCCGGTACGCGCCCTCGAACTCGTCGAGCGCGGCCGTCAGCGTTTCCGGAACGAACCGGCCGCCGAACTGGCCGAAATAGCCGGCGCGGTCGGGAAGCGAGCGCGCCATCAGTCCCGCCTCACCCGTTGAAACAGCATTTCGATCTTCTCAGGATCCTTGACGCCCGGTTCCGATTCGACACCGCTGTTGACATCGATTCCGTCGGGGCGGGCCAGGCTGATGGCCGCGGCGATGTTGTCGGGGGTCAGTCCCCCGGCCAGAAGAAACGGCTTCGTGCGCGGATACGTCGCCAGCAGCGACCAGTCGAAGCGCCGTCCCGTTCCGCCGGCGCGCCGCTCCTCGAACGTGTCGAAGAGAAACCATTCCGCGGCCGGATGCGCGGTCGTGTCGGGCAGCGTCTCGCCGACACGGAAGGCCTTGATCACCGGAATGCCGATGGCGCGGATGTCGTCGTTCGTCTCCGATCCGTGAAGCTGCACCATGTCCAGGCCCGCTACCGCGGCGATCTCGCGGACGTACTCGGGCGAAGCGTCGCGGAAGACGCCCACCAGCGCCGGCCGCTGTTCGCGCGCGCGGATCGGCGCCGTGATCGCCGCCGCCCGTTCCGGCTGCACGAATCGTGGGGACGACGGCACGAAGATGAATCCGAGGAAGTCGGCGCCCATGTCGGCGCAGAGCAGCGCATCCTGCTCGCGCGTCAGGCCGCAGATCTTGATCTTCGTCATCTCTCTCCTTCGCCGCGCAATCTCCGCACTGCCGCGGAGCGGTCATTCTGACGCAACAGCGACTCACCGACCAGAAAGGCGTCGAATCCCGCCGCGCGCAGCCGCTCGATGTCGGCGTGCGACCCGATCCCGCTCTCGGCCACCTTGATGGAGCCGGCCGGGATCTCGCTGGCCAGCTTCTCGGACGTCGCCAGATCCACCTTGAACGTGCGCAGGTCGCGATTGTTGACGCCGATGATGCGCGCGCCTCCTTCGACGGCGCGCTTCAACTCGTCCCGGTCGTGCACCTCCACGAGCGCGTCGCAGCCGAACCGATCGAGCAGGGCGATGAAAGCGGCGATCTCCTTTGCGTCGAGCAACGACGCCAGCAGCAGCACCGCGTCGGCGCGTGCCGCCACGCCCGCCATCACCTGCGACGCTTCGACGACGAAGTCTTTCATGATGACCGGAAGCCCCGAGGCATGCGACGCGCGGCCGAGCCACTGGCGCGAGCCGCGGAAGAACTCCGGCTCAACGACGATGGAGATGGCCGCCGCGCCGCCGCGCGCATACTCGGCGGCAATCGCTTCGACGTCGGGGTTCTCGACGATCGATCCCGCCGAGGGCGAGGCCGCCTTGATCTCGGCGATGATGTTGACGCCGCTGCCGCGCAGCGCGGCCGCGAACGCATGCGGCTTCCGGCCGCGCGACACCTCGGTCGCCGCGCGGCGCACGTCCTCGACGTCGATCGGCTCGTCGCGCAGCCGCTCCCTGGTGCGCCGCACGATCTCGGCGAGAACACCGCTCACGCGTTTCCGCCCTGCGACGCCCGGACGAGCTCCTCGAGTTTTGCGGCCGCGCGTCCGCTCACGATGGCCTGGCGCGCCAGTGCCACGCCTTCGCGAACAGAAGCGGCCGCGCCGGCGACGTACAACGCCGCGCCGGCATTGAGCACGACCACTTCCTGCGCCGCACCGCTCGCGCCCTCGAGAACCGATCGGGCAATGGCGGCGTTCGTCTTCGCGTCGCCGCCCGCCATCGCTTCGAGCGCGTGCCCGCCCACACCGCTATCCTCGGGCCGGAGCTCGTATGAGCGCACTGTGCCGTCGCGCACTTCGCAGACATGTGTCGGCGCGGAGACGGAGAGCTCATCGAGGCCGTCGCGGCTGTGCACGACCATGGCGTGATCGGCGCCCAGGGCCAGCAGCACGTTGGCCACGGTCTCGACGAGGTTGTCGTTGTAGACGCCCAGAACCTGCCGCCGCGCGAAGGCCGGATTCGTCAGCGGTCCGAGGACGTTGAAGATCGTGCGCACGCCGAGCTCGCGGCGGACCGCGGCCACCGCGCTCATGGCCGGATGCAGCTTCGGCGCGAAGAGAAACGAGATGCCCGTGCGCCGCAGGATCTGCGACATGCGCGGCGCATCGAGGTCGATGTTCACGCCGAGCTCGGAGAGCACGTCCGCGCTGCCGCACAACGAAGAGACCGCGCGGTTGCCATGCTTGGCCACCTGCGCCCCTGCCGCGGCGGCCACGATCGCCGCCACCGTGGAGATGTTGAACGTGCCCCGGCCGTCGCCGCCGGTGCCACACGTGTCGACGAGATTGCTGCGGTCGACGTCGAGCGGCGTCACGCGCTCGCGCATAGCCATGGCCGCGCCGGTGATCTCGTCGACGGTCTCCCCCTTCATGCGCAGGGCCACGAGAAATGCGCTCTTCTGCACGTCGGTGGCGTTCCCGTCCATGACGTGACAGAACACCTCGTACATCGATTGGCGGTCGAGGTGCTCTCCCCCGACGGCCCTGCGGATCGCGGCGGCGATCATCGCGTCACCTCCAGAAAATTGCGGACGAGCAGGTCGCCGCCGGCGGTCCCGAACGACTCGGGATGAAACTGGATCCCAAAGAGCGGCCGCTCCTTGTGCGAGATGGCCATGATCACCCCATCCTCAGTTTCCGCGTCGACGCTGAAGAAGTGCGGCAGCGATTCCCGCTCCACGACGAGTGAGTGGTAGCGCGCGCTCTCCATCGGATCGGGGCAGTGCGCGAAGAGCCGCTCGCCGCGATGCCGCACGGTGGTCACCTTGCCGTGCACGGGAACGCTGCCCCGCACCACGCGCGCGCCGAACGCCTCGGCGATGGCCTGGTGCCCGAGGCAGACGCCGAGGAGAGGGATGGCGTCGTCGAGGCGGATGAGATCAAGGATGCAGCCGGCGCGCGACGGGATGCCGGGACCGGGCGAGATGACGATGGCCCGCGGGCGCCGCGCCATCAGAGCGGCCGGATCGAACGCGTCGTTGCGCACGACTTCGACCGCGCGGCCGTCGAGCCGCTCGATCTGCTGGACCAGGTTGTAGGTGAAGGAGTCGTAGTTGTCTACGACGATCAGCGGCCTATCGGCCGAGCCAAAGACGCGAGTCGGCAGCGATCGACGACTCGTTCTCCAAGAGTGAGGTTGTCATGGCCAATCGAGAATAGCACAGCCCGGCTCACCGATCCATCGGCACGACCACGCCGTCCTCGTCCGACTGCATGGTCAGGCGGAGTCTCGACGACTGCAGCGGGACGGCTTCGATCTGGTCGAGCGAGGCCAGATCCTTGCCGCTGCCGGCCATGCGCTGCATCTCCTCCGCTTTCGGCCAGAGGCGGGCGTCGATCGAACGGATGGCGTCGTTGTACTTCTCGACCGTCGACTGCAGCGCCGAGCCGATGCGGGAGATGTACTCCATCACTTTCACGAAGCGGTTGAAGAGATCGACGCCGGCGTCGTGCATCTTCTTGGCGTTCTCCTCGGTCCTCTCGGCCCGCCATCCCGCGTCGACGGCGCGGAGCAGCGGAATGAGGACCGTCGGCGAAGCGACGTAGACCTTGCGCTGCGCCGCGTATTCGAACAGCTGGCCGTCGTTCGGCAGGAACTGCTCGCCGGGGACGAAGAGCACAACCAAATCGAGACTGCCGTCCACCGCGTTCTGGTACTCCTTGCGGCTGAGCGCATCGACGTGACGGCGGATGTTCCTGGCGTGCGACGCCAGCAGCGACTTGCGCTGCTCCTCGTCGGCGGTCTGCGCCGCGGCGGTGTAATCGCCGAGCGGCGCTTTGGAGTCGATGGCGATGACGCGCTTGTTCGGCAGGCGCACCAGCATGTCCGGCCGCAGGCGCCGCCCGTCCTCTCCTTCGATGGTCTCCTGGATGAAGAAGTCGCAGTACTCGGTCATGCCGGCCAGCTCGACGCAGCGGCGCAGCGTGATCTCGCCCCACGAGCCGCGCGTGGTCGGCGACTGCAGGACGTTGGCGAGGCGCGAGGCCTCGCGCTGGGCCGACTCCTGCGCGCTGAGCAGCGTGCGGATCTGCTCCTGCAGTCCGCCGTACGACTCGCTGCGCATCTGCTCGGACTTGATCAGCTCGCCGCGATAGTTGTCGACCATCTCGCGCAGCGGCTTGAGCAGGCCGTCGATCTCCGCCTTCTTCGTATCCAGCGATCCGTCGACCTGCTGCTTGTTCATCTGGACGAGCGACTCGCCGACGAGCTGCAGCGCGTGCTGCGCAGACGCCGAGAACGTCTCCTCCATCTGCTTCTTGAGCTGCTCGTGATTCGCCATGAGCTGCTCGACGTCGGCCGCCCGCGTCTCCGCGATGGCTCGTGCCCGCTGCGCGTTGGCGACCTCGGCGCGCGCGATGGACAGCTCCGCGGCGATGCGCTCGCGCTCCCGGCGCGCCGCCTCCGCTTCGACGAGGGCCCGTTGCGCGGAGGGGGAATGACGTGCGATCGCTCCCATCCACCCCGCCGCGATTCCGATCAGAAGCGCAGCCACCACCACCATGACGATCAGCATGAAGATATTTTACGACGAGAGGAGTGTAGATGTAGGTGCCGGCTTCAGCCGGCACTGGTCGGGAGTGCCGGCTGAAGCCGGCATCTACATTTCCACAGTCTGTAGAACCTCGATCACCCGCTCCACCTCCCCCTCGTCGTTGTAGAAGTGCGGGGCAAAGCGCAGCATCCCCTCGCGCGGCGCGCAGACGATGCCGTTTTCCTCGAGCCGCCGGTGCAGGCGGAGGAGCGTGTTGGTCTCGACGACGGGCGGGAACGCCGCGACGATTCCCGATTGGATCGGACGCGGCGTACCGAGGCGGTAGCCGATGCCCTCGAGTCGCGAAGCCAGCAGTGAAGCGATCCGTTTCACTTCGGCCGCGATCGCGTCGATCCCGACCTCGTGCAGCAGCTCGAGGGCCGCGAGCAGGCCGGCCACTCCGATCGTGTTCAGCGATCCGGCCTCGAAGCGGCGGGCGTCGGGCATGAGGTCGGTCGGGCAATCGAGGAACTTCCCGCGCCGCTCGATGTTGGTCCAGCCGTTCTCGAGGACCTGGAGCTTGTCGCGATGTTCCGCGGCCACGAAGAAGATGGCCGTCCCTTCCGCGCTGCAGAGCCACTTGTGTCCGTCCGCGGCGAGGAAGGCGATGTTCGAGCGGCGGACGTCCATCGGCAGCACGCCGAGGCTCTGGATGGCGTCGACGCAGAGGAGCGCGCCTCGTTGCGCGCAGAGTGCGCCGATGGCCTCGAGATCGGCGGTGAAGCCGTTGTGGAACGCCACCGACGACACGGTCACGATGCGCGTCCTGTCGTCGATGAGTTTGGCGACGTCCTCGATATCGTACGCGCCGCCGCGGCTCTTCACGACGCGCAACTCCACGCCGCGGCGCTGCAGGCTCTTCCACGGAACGGCGTTCGACGGAAACTCGAGGTCGGTGGTCACGACGTTCTCGCCGCCCTTCCACCGGAACCCCTCGGCCACGAACGAGAGCCCCTCGGAGGTGTTCTTGAGAATGGCGATCTCGCCCGGCTGCGCGTTCAGAAGGCGCGCCGCCGACTGTCGCAGCAGATCGTACTTGGCGTACCACTCTCGCCAGTGGAGCGCACCGAGCTCGCGCTGGTCGCGCGCCTGCGCCTCGATGGCGTCGTACGCCCGCGTCGACAGCGGCCCGACCGCCGCATGGTTGAAGTACACCAGGTTCCGCGTCACGGGAAAGAGGGCGCGAATCGCGGTCTTGTTCACGCGCACATTATGGATGCGATCCCCGGTGTGCGCCCCACGCTCGTCTCGTTGAGGAAGAACGCGTGTGCTGTGATGCCGTCAGAGAAACACGAAAGCCGCCACGCACTACGTAGCGGCCTTCGGCCATCGGTACGGCGACACTATTGTGGCGTCACGAGTGTGATTTGCTGCGATTCGTTGTTCGTGATGCTCACGTACGGGCGCGGTCTGGCCTGGGTTGACGAACTGCGTCAGCTCCGCAAAACCCGGCGTAAAGCCGCCCGGCGCGACAGCCCCGGTCGTCGTCGTTACGCTCCGCTCATCGAGCACGACATTCGTGGTCTCATCGATGATGCGTACTGCGAAATTCGCTTCAGACAGATTCATCTCAAACATGCGCAGGGATCGCCGAAAGCGCACGTCGGTCGGGACATGTAGAAGGTGGATCGTCGTCGCTCGAAAACGATGCTTCACGAACGACCGGAATTTCCGTCCCTGCCGCGATTGCCGTACGACTGAGGTCCGCAACACGCAACTCACACGCAACCGCGTCGGCATTATCGGCGGGCGCGCCTTCGACGAACATATAAAAAATGGCTCCTCGCTACTTCAGGTGGGTGACTTGACGGGGCAAAGTGGCCGTTCGACCGCCGCATGAATGGGATTGGGTGGAAGTGAATCGGGGTCAAGCCCTCCGCCACCCGACCGGCTTGACTCCGATTCACTTCCACCCGTGGGGCAGCTATGCGTCGGTCGAACGAGTCCGTCGCACGGTCCTGACGATTATCCTTGGTGGCATGGACAGCAAAGAGCTCTT
>JBBRTB010000055.1:0-9642 GCA_038244815.1 Thermoanaerobaculia bacterium | reverse complement strand
CTTCCGGGACCACGCTCGGAATCGGGCTCAGTACTGCGCACCATTGCGTCAACGGCCTCGTCTGCGGAACCGCGCTCCGCAGGATATCCGTTCATCCCCTCGACAACGCGCTTGCGCGTTACACCGCTCGGAATGACGGGGGCAGGACTGTGCCGCGGCGTCATTCCGAGCCGCGAAGACGGCGAGGAATCTGGGCGGGGGGATAGCGGCCCGGCGCTCGGAATGACTAAATGGTGGCCGGGACCTGCTCCAGCTCTTCCTGCCCGACCTCCTCGGTCGTGGCGCCGCTGCGGCGGCGCAGCCTCTCCTGCAGATCGTCGAACAGCGAGTACGCCACCGGCGTGGCCAGCAGCGTGAGCAGCAAAGCCAGCGTCTGGCCGCCGATGATGACCGAGCCGATGGCGCGGTTCGTGGCGGCGCCCGTGCCGCTCGAAGCGACGAGCGGGATCATGCCGGCCACGAAGGCCAGCGTGGTCATGAGAATCGGCCGGAGCCGGTCGCGGTTCGCTTCGCGGATCGCCTCCGCGCGCGGCAGACCCTGTGCACGCAGCCCGTTCGTGTGATCGACCTGCAGAATGCCGTTCTTCTTGACGATGCCGAACAGCACCAGGATGCCCAGCATCGAGAAGATGTTGAGCGACTGATTGAGAACGAGGATCGAGAACAGCGCGAACGGAACGGTCAGCGGGAGAGCCAGAAGAATCGTGATCGGATGGATCCAGCTCTCGAACTGCGCCGCCAGAATCAGGTACATGAAGATGATCGACAGAACGAACGCCAGCATGAAGTTCGCGAACGCGCGCCCCTGCTCGCGCGAGCGTCCCGTGAATCCGGACTGATACTCGGGCGACAGATTGAGCGCCTTCGTCTCTTTGAGCAGAGCATCCATGACCGTCTGTGCCGAATGGCCGGGTGCCATGTTCGCGGTGAGCATGACCTGGCGCTGGCGGGAAATGCGGTTGATCGACGACGGACCTTCGCCCGGCGTCATCGTGACCACATCGCGCACCTGCACCGGCGAGCCACCCGTGGAAGGCACCTGGGCCTGGGAGATCCCCTGCCGGTCTTTGCGGAACTCGTGCTCGGCGCGCACGTGCACCTCGTACTGCTCGCCGCCTTCGTAGTAGTCGGTCACCTTGAGGCCGCCCACCAGGACGTTGAGCGTCGAAGCGATGTCCTGCACGCGGACGCCCAGGTCCGCGGACTTGTCGCGGTCGATGCGGACGCCCAGCTCCGGCTTGCCGGTGATGAAGTTCGTGTCGGGATCGACCACGCCGATCTTCTGCATCTCCTTCAGCCTGGCCAGCAGATCCTTCGACGCGTTCTCCAGCACCTTCAGATCGGGTCCGCCGATGTAGTACATGATCTCGGCGTTGACTCCGCCGCCGAAGGCGTTGACCGGCGCGACGGACGTGCGCAGGTTCAGCCGCTGGTAGAGCGGCAGGATGTGCTCGCGCACGTCGGCCATGATCTCGAACTGGTCGTGCTTCCGCTTCTCGACCGGTTTCAGATGGACGTAGATCGTGCCGAGGTTCTGGGTGACCTGCGGGTCGTCGCCGATGGTCACCATGGTGAAGTCGACTTCGGGCAGCTTGCGCACGCGCGCGGCGATCGACTCCATGATCGTGCCGGTGGTCTGGAGGCTCGAGCCTTCCGGAGCGCGCGCGGTCACCTGGAACTGCGACTCGTCGTCCTGCGGCAGGAAGTTCTTGTTGACGGCCAGCCCCAGCGGAACGATGGCCACCACCGCGAAAATCATGGCCACGACGACGACCCAGCGGTGGGCCATCGACCAGTCCAGCATCCTGAGATACGTCGCTTCGATCCTGCCGTACATCCCATGCTCGCGCGTCGACTTTTCGTTGTGGAGATCCTCGCGGCGCAGCCAGCGCGACGACATCATCGGCGTGAGCGTAAACGACACGAGCAGCGAGATGGCGATGGCCACGGCCATGGTGATGCCGAAGGAGTTCATGAAGCGGCCCACGATGCCGCCCATGAAGGCCACGGGCAGGAACACCGCGATGAGCGAGAGCGACGTGGCCAGAACGGCCATGCCCACTTCCTTCGTGCCTTCCACCGCCGCTTGCCGCGGCGTGCGTCCCTTCTCTTCCATGAAGCGGAAGATGTTCTCGAGCACGACCACGGCGTCGTCGATGACGATACCGACGGCCAGCGTCAGCGCCAGGAGCGTGATGACGTTGAGCGTGAAGTTCTCGTAACGCATCGCCGCGAACGTGGCGATGATCGAGCTGGGAATGGCCACCGCCGAGATGATCGTCGGCCGCGAGCGCCGGAAGAAGTACACCAGCATCCCGAAGCCGATGAGCACACCCACCAGCCGCAGCGGGTTGATGACGAACGAGCCATGCGGCACGAGCGACGCGATCGCCAGCGCCACGACCGCCACGCCGACCCTCACCGCCATCTTCAGCTTGTAACGCGATGTGAGCCATGCGCCGATCGCAAACAGGAAGACGAAGGCCAGCAGTGAGACGTGCAGATCGGGAATGGCCTGCGCCAGATCGTGCAGACGGAACAGGCAGAAGTAAACCGCCATCGTCGCCGCCACGAGCGTGAACGCCTCGATCAGCGCCGGCGTCGACAGGAAGAACCACACGATCAGCGCCGCGAACAACGATCCCAGGATCAGATGCTCTTTCACGGCGTCGACGGCGGCCACGATGTAATCCGACTGGTCGCGGACGATCTGCATCGTCCACCCTTTCGGCAATCCCGCCTGCACTTCCACGAGCCGTTCCTTGAGACCATTGACGACTTCGATCGTGTTCGTGCCTGACTGCTTGCGCACGGACAGCACCACCGCGGGTTTTCCTTCCACCGTGGCGATCGACTCCGGCTCGGCAACGCTGTCCTCGATGTGCGCCACATCGCCGATCTTCACGACGTACCCGTCGCGCTGGACGATGGGGATGTCCGCAAACGCGGCCGGAGTGGTCACGCGGCCGTAGGTGCGCAGGGAGAGATCGCGCAGACCCTGCTCCACCTTGCCACCGGGGATCTGCACGTTCTGCGACTGCAACGCGGCATCGAGCTGCGCCACCGTCAGCCCGTGTGCGGCCAGCTTATCCGTGTCCACCACGACGTTGATCTGGCGTGGACGTCCGCCCACGATCAGAACCTGGCCCACGCCGCTGATGGACTCGATGCGCCGGCGCAGTTTCTTGTCGGCGAACTCGGTGATGTCGCGGATGGGCGCGGGACCGGAGAGGGCGATCGACAGGACCGGAATCGAGTCGGGATCGAACTTCTGGATAATGGGCGGATCGGCGTCCTTCGGCAGATCGCCGAGGATCGTGTTGACCCTGTCGCGGACTTCCTGTGCGGCGACGTCGGCGTCCTTCTCCAGGACGAACTGCACAGTCACCTGCGAGACGCCCTCGGACGAGATCGACTGCAGCTGATCGATGCCGCTGATCGTGTTTACGGCCTCTTCGATCTTGTCGGTGATGTCGGTCTCGATCTCCTCGGGAGCGGCGCCGACGAGACGCGTGGAGATGACGATCGTCGGAAAGTCGACTTTCGGGAAGCGGTCGACGCCGAGCTGCTGGTACGAGAACCAGCCCACGACGACCAGCGACAACACGAGCACGGTCGCGAAGACCGGGCGGCGGACGCAAAGTTCTGCGAGTTTATGCATTGACGATTCCTCAGCTCGCGGGCTGCAGTTCCACCCTGGCGAACATCCCCGGTCTCAATTTGCCGTCGCGGTTCGCGAATTCCGTCTCCACCAGAAGAGAACGCGTGGCAGGATCGATGACCCCGCCGATGACGGTCACCTTGCCCTGGAAGACCTGTCCGGGATACGGATCGACGGTCGCCTTCACCGCCTGTCCGCGATGGACCGACGAGAAATAGCGCTCCGGAACGCGGAAGCGCAGCTTGAGCGGCGATGTCTGCACGACGACCATGGCCACGGTGTTGTCGCCGAGGCGCTGGCCGACGTCGGTGCGTTTCGAGGAGACGACACCGTCGATCGGCGAACGGAGCACGGCATCAGCGACCTGCTGCCGGAGCAGCGAGGCCTGCGCCTGCGCCGACTGATAACCGGCCACGGCCTGATCGAACGCGCCCTGCGAGCGATCCATCGTCGACTGCGGGATCGCGTTCTTGCCGATCAGCTCCTTCTTGCGCGCCACGTCGCTCCGCGCTTCATCGAGCATGGCTTTCGCCCGGGCCGTTTCGGCCTCGGCGCGCTGCAGGTTGAGACGGGCGTAGTCGCTCTCCAGCGTGAGCAACGGCTGGCCCTTCGACACGCGGGAACCTTCGTCGACGTACACGGCGGCCACGCGGCCGGGAAGCTTCGCCGACAGCTCGGAGCTCACCGGTGAGACGAACTCGCCGGTCGCGGCGATCATGCTGCCGGAGACTTCCGCCGTCACCGGCTCGGCGCTCGTGGCACCGGCGGCGCTTGTCATGACGGTCGTCGAGGTCGTCTGCGTCGTGACCACCGCTCCGACGCTGGCGACGTCGGAGGGCAGCGCAGGGGCCTGCGCGGTCGTGGTGGCCTGCGCACCGTCTTTCTTCGAGCAGGCGAAGATCGTCACGACGACGACCAGCAACACCAGGGTTCTGACGAGAGAACGTTTCATGGATTCTTCACTCCGACAGCAGATTTGATCTCACCGGCCGCGTACCAGACACGGAGCTCGGCGAGATCACGATTCAAGGTTTCTTCGGCAACGGCGCGGCGCGCATCGGCCAGCGACGCCTCGGATGTGGATAGATCGAGCGCGGTCGCTTCCTGGGCGCGGTACAAGTCGAACGACTGTGAGTACTCGGCTTCGGCGGCGGTGAGCTGCTCGCGCGCCAGGCCCAGGCTCGTACCGGCGGCGTGCAGATCGGCCAGGGCCTTGCGGACGTCTTCGCGGGCGGTGACGCGCGCGTTCTCCACAGCGAGCCTGGCCTCTTCTTCCTTCGCTTTGGCGCCGGCCACACGAGCCGGTACTTCGCCCGACTGATAGATCGGAACGGAGAATTGCAGCGCGCCGAACAGGTAGCTCTTCGCGGGGAACGCCACTTTCTGATTGATCAGGCCGCCGTTGAAACTGACGGTGGGCTGCCAGAACCCACGCTGTTTCTGGACTTCCAGTTTCGCGATTTGCAGGTTGTTCTGCGCCACGGTCACATCCGGCCGTTCCGACTGGGCATGACTGACCAGCGTGACCTCATCCGGAACCGGCGGGAGCGCGTGCGACGGCGGAACGGCCTCGATCGGTGTGTTGATGTCGAGCGCGGCGCGGAGATCGCTCTCCGCGTTGGCCCGTCCCTGCTGCGCCGCGGCGAGCTGGCGCTGCGCCGCCTTGATGGCGGTCTCGGCGCGGAGCACGTCGACTCTCGTCACTTCTCCAGCTTCGAAAAACGCCTGCGACTGCGTGCGGCGCTTCTCGGCGACCTCGATGTTCGTCTGCTCGATGCCGATGCGCGCATCGGCGTTCACCAGCGCCATGAACGCCGATGACACCCGCAGCAGCGCGGAATCCTCGGTGTAGAGCGAAGTCTCACGCGCGTTCTCGATCCCGATCCTGGCCTGCGAGTACGCGCGAAACTCGCGGCGCCCCGCGTACAACGGCTGCTGCAGCGTGATCTGGTAGTTCCAGTTGTTCTGCGGGAGGATCGTGACTTTGTTGTCTCCGGTGCCGAACGTCTGCTGAATGCTGTTGCGCTGCAGAGTGCCGTTAGCCTGAATGTGAGGCATCACCTGCGCGAGCAGATAGCTCTTGTTCGCTTCAGCGACGGTGATCTCCTGACGCGACTGCTCGACCTGGTTGTTGACGACGAGGGCGCGGCGAAGCGCCTCGTCGAGGGTCAGACGGGTGGTACCGCCGGTCTCGGCGGCGCGCGCCGCCGGGATCAGCGGCAAAACACACATCAGTACCAGAACTCCGATGATGGTTCGTTTCAACACTCGACTCCGTTAAGGGCGGATGCCGCCCATGATGATCTGCGTCAGGAACTCGACGTCGTCCTGTTCCGAGGGCGACGACTCCTCCATGACTCTCTGCACGACGATGGCGTTCGATCCTTCGACGATAAAGAGCGCCAGTCTGTGACTGTCAAAGCGGCGGATCTCGCCGCGATTCATGGCTGTCTCGAGGATCGAGGCCAGACGGCCGATGCTGGTACGGTACTGCGGCTCGCACGTGCGCTTGTGGCGGCGCTGCTGCTGGGGATCGCCTTCCGGCAGGCGCAGGGAGATGTACAGACGAAAGAATTCGCGGTTCTCCCGGAAGAATTCCAGCTTGGCCGTCATGGCCGCGCGCAGCTTTTCCTCGAGCGACTTGTCGCCCTCCATGGCCTCCTCCACGCGCGCGATCAATTGCGTGATGGCGGTCTCGAACGTCTTGGCCACGAGCTCGTCGCGGTCGCGGAAATAGAGGTAGATGGTGCCCTTGGCCACACCCGCCTCTTCGGCGATCTCCTGCATGGTGGCGGCATCCTTTCCCTTGCGGGCGATGACGCGCATGGCCGCATCCTGGATCGTCTGGATGCGGAAGTCGTGGACGACTTCCTCTTTCGATTTGGGTCCCATGGTCCGAAATTCAGCTCACTGAACGTACGGTCAGTCTACGAGAATTTCAAGTCAGCGAGGCCGGCTGTTGCAGAGCTGTGACCGCTGGATGGCCGGCCACTTCGCCAGATCCGCCTTGGATGAACCGCCGATCGCCGCCGTAGTAAGAGCGAGGAGAGTCGTCCATGATGCGCAGCCGATTTGCAGTGGTGTTCCTAGTTGCCGCTTCCGCTCTGACCATCCAGGCCCGCGTCATCTCGTACGCACCCTACACGGACCGAACCGCCTTTCCCGCGCATCAGAGCCGCACGAACCGTCACTTCGTACTGGTCGAGGCGAACCCGTTCTCGTGGACCAACCCGCAGCCGGTGACATACGGCCAGGTGGTGCTCTACGACTTCCAGGGCATCGACGAGCCGCGGGTGATTTACCCGCAGGACGGGTCGAGCGCTGTGTTCACCGCCATCGCTGTTCGCGAGTCCGCGGATGGCACGCCGCAGATCTTCCTGCAGGCCGCGAAGGCGGGGTCAAACGTCTATTCGTCGTATCTCAGCATCGACGGCGGCACGACCTGGAACAGCGTGGTGCTTCCGTCCACTCCGATCCCCCAACTCGGCACGACCGCATCGGATAACGGCGGCCCGTTCACGTCCTATCGCTACTCGCAGGTGCGGATCGGCAACGCCCAATATCCTTTCGTCGTGGCGCTCGCCAATGCCGCGTACGCGATTGCCCTGGACGGATCGGCAAAGCTGATCTACTCGCAGTCCAGCCCCACTCCCCCGGCGCTGGCGCTGGCCGGCCGCAATCGAGACGGCACTCAGTTCCTGCTCCTCACGAACACGCAACTGATCACGGTCGACCTCAGCGGTGCGGCCGGGCCCGTGTTCTCCGGTTTCTCCAGCCAGTCGTCGTCGTTCGAAGGCTTTATCACCAGCGACGGATCGGTATACGTCGACGAGCGCTCGAACAACAGCACGAACGGAACCATCTGGTACGTCCGGAACGGCGTCAAGACCGCCCTCTTCCCCGTCTCGTGGGCGGACCCGGCGGCGCCGTCGGCCTTCGCGGTTCCAACCGCCGACTACTCCGGCGCATGGCTCATCACGCGCGGCGGAGGACATCCGACCGCGCTCTACCGCCATCTGCAGGGAAACCTGGACAAGATGTGGGAAGACATCACCGGGCCCGATGTGGAAGCGCTGCACACGGGATCATCCGGCGACAAGCTGCTCATCCAGGTTCATCGTCCGCGGCCCGTGGACGTGCGCATCTTCAGAGATCCCGCACTGGCGGTCTGGCACATGGGAGATGGCGCTCCGCGCGTTTACGACGAGCTGTTCCTGAACGAGGAGTGGAACAAGGGCTTCGTCCACGTCGACGTCGACAGGATCGAAGGCGGTGAGCCCTTCGTCTTCGACTCCGGCGCGTCTCTGAACGGCGGTGGTGGTGGCGGCATCATCGTCTCTCCTCCTCCTCCCTCCAGCGGCGGAGGCGACGTCGTGCAGGAGTGGGGCGTCGTCCGCGCTTCGCTCAAGCAGCAACTCGTCTTTCCGGCGGTCGGCCGCACCCATGGCGCGTTCGGAAGCGACTGGGTCAGCGACGTGATTCTCCAGAACTCGCTCGACAAACCGCAGCGCGTCGATCTCAGATTCGTTCCCAGCGGCGACTTCTTTCCTGCGAAGACACTCAGCCTGACGCTGCAGCCGCTGGAGATCCGGATGATCCCCGACATCGTCGGATCGCTCATCCAGATGGACGGCGTGATCGGCGCGCTGTTCCTCACGCCCGAGTCCGGAATCACGGCCACGAGCCGCACGTACTCACGATCCGGAAACGGCACGTTCGGCTTCGGCATGAACGCGGTGGATGTGCTCGCCGCCGCGGCCAGCCCGCGTTTCCCCGTCACGTTCGCCGGCGCGTTCCCCGGCGCGAACTACCGGACGAACATCACGCTCACCGATACCTCCGGCCGCGGCACCGAGGCCATCCTCACCGCTGACGGACCCCAGGGGGCGATGGGCGGCGACGGCGTCTCGTTCAGCACAGCCGCCAACGGGCACGAGCAGTTCAACTTCATCGGCCCCACTCTCGGCCTCATGCCATATGAGACCGGAGCTCTGCGCGTGACGCCGACGCACGGCAACGCGCTCACGGCCGTCTTCACGATCGACAATCGGACGAACGACTCCACGTACTTCGCACCCGATCTTCCCTCGTCGTCCACGCGCATGATTCCCGCCATCGGGCACCTCGACGGCGCGAACGGATCAAAGTTCCGCAGCGATCTGTATCTCTTCAATCCGTCGGACCAGCCGCGCTCGGTGACACTGGAAGCGAAGACATGGGACGTCGCCGAATACCCGGCGTTCCTCTCGCTGACCTTGCTACCGAATGAGGCGCGCGTGATCCGCGACGCGCTCGTAACGGCGTTCGGCAAGACCGGCATCGCCCGCCTGCGCTTCACATCCCAGACACCGGGCGGCTCCGGCGTCCGCGTCACCTCGCGCACCTACAACGTCGACAGCAACGGCGGAACCTACGGATTCCTGATGCCGCCGCTCAACAACTTCCAGATCGCGGCCTCCGGCGACACCCTGGAGATCCTCGGCGCGGTCGCTGATCCCGGCTACCGGACAAACATCGGACTCGTGGACATGACCGAGTTTCCGACGAATCAGAACGCCACGGTACGGGTGGAGATCCTCGATTCCTCGTCGCACACGGTCGACTCGTTCAGCGTCACGTTCCCGATCGCGGGAGGAACGCAGCTCAACGATGTGTTCCGCGCCCGCGGCCTGAGCGTGTCGGGTCCGGTGCTGATCCGCGTCACGCCGGCCAGCGGCGGCATGATCGGCGCGTACGCAACGACCACCGACAACATCACGAACGACTCGAGCTACCTGGCCGCGAATCTGGCCGCGAAGCAATGAAACGTCAGTACAGCAGATACCGGGCACGCCGCTCGACGAAGTCCGTTACCCACAACGCGTGGATCTCGTCGAGCGACTTCCCGGCCCGGATCGCTTCGAGCGTCGGCCGATGGCGCAGCAGGCGCTCCATCCTGTCGAGCGGAAACTGCGAGGGATCGTCGCGCTCGAGAATCGTGG
>JBBRTB010000054.1:0-9892 GCA_038244815.1 Thermoanaerobaculia bacterium | reverse complement strand
TGCCACGACACCGTGGCCAGCTTGACCGCTTCCACTTCGTCTTCGGAAGCCGGGGTCTTCTCGACTCCTTGTGGATCGAAGAAGCCCCACTCCGCCCGGTTGTTGTCGTAGCGGATGGCGAAGAACGTCCGCGCACCCGGCACGCTGGTGGCGCGGATGTGCGCGGAGAGGGCGGTGACGTCGGTCAGCGTCTCCGCCGGAATCGACAGCGCGCGCTCGCTGGCCGTCCGGTAATTGGCCTCGATGTCGTGCGTGACTTCCTCGAGCGAGCTGCGCAGCCAGTTGCGCTCGGCCTGTGCCGTCGTCCGCTGCAGCGAACGAAGAAAGCCGACCTGCATCACCGTCAGCGCACCCAGGGGCACGACGACAAGCAGCACGAGCCAGAGGATGGATCGGCGAAAGCGGTTCATGCGAGCGAACTCGGATAGTCGCATGAGCGGAGCCGATCGTGATGAGCGCGTAACGAATGCTCTACGGTTCGTGACAGTTTGTAACAGGTCGGACTTCGCACCTCGCTCCCCGGCTCACGGTTGGGCCAAAGGCCGACCCACGTTATCCTTCGCTCGCTGATGGCCATCGACAAAGCCAGTCTCGACAGCCTGCGCATCGAGCGCGGCGACAAGGACCCGGGCAGGCGCAGGCCGCTCCTGATCGCCAGCGCAGTCGTCGCCCTTGTCCTCATCGCTCTGATCGTCTGGCTGATGGCGCGGCCGGCCCGAGCGGAAGTGCGTGTGGCCCCCGCGCGGGCGCTGCGCGGGCAGACCCAGTCCACCGTGCTCAATGCGACCGGGTATGTCACAGCCCGCCGCGAGGCAACCGTTTCGTCCAAGTTCACGGGGCGCGTCGTAGATGTTTACGTCGATGAGGGGATGCGGGTTGCCGCGGGCCACGTTCTGGCCCGGCTGGACGCCTCGGTGCCCCGGCACGCGCTCGACCTGGCTCAGGCACAGGCCGCGGCAGCCTCCAGCGCTCTCGCGGAGACGCGCGTGCGCATGGAGCAGGCGCGCATCGACCTGCAGCGGGCGGGCGCGCTGCACACCCAGCAGATCCAAAGCAAGTCCGACCTCGACCACGCCCGCGCCGAGTACGATGCGCAGAAGGCCCATCTGGCGGCCCTGCAGGATCAGCTCACGGTGGCCCGGCGCCAGGTCCAGCTCACCGCGCAGGACGTGGAGGACTCGGTGATCCGGGCGCCGTTCGCCGGCGTGGTCACTTCGAAAAACGCGCAGCCCGGCGAGATGATCTCGCCCATCTCCGCCGGCGGGGGATTCACCCGCACAGGCATCTGCACGATCGTGGACATGGACTCGCTGGAGATCGAGGTCGATGTGAACGAGGCCTACATCAACCGCGTGACAGCCAATCAGAAAGTCGACGCCGTGCTCGACGCTTACCCGGACTGGCACATCCCCGCCCACGTGATCACGGTGATTCCGACTGCCGACCGCCAAAAGGCCACCGTGAAGGTGCGTATCGGATTCGATATCAAGGATCCTCGGATCCTTCCGGATATGGGAGTGAAAGTGGCGTTCATCGACAGCGGCGCGGTCAACGCGTCGTCAACGACGATCGTCGTTCCGAAGAGCGCGATCCGCCGCGACGGCGAACAGGACATCGTCTTCGTGGCCGGCAGCGACAACAAACTCGAACGACGCGCGGTCAAAGTCGCCGCCACCGAGGGCGATGACGCGAGACTGAGCTCCGGCGTAGCCGAAGGAGAGCGCGTGGTCGTGCAGGGACCGGCGGAGTTGAAGGATGGCGATCTGGTGGTCGTGGGACGGGGGTCGTAGTCTGGGTCGTTGGTCGTGGGTCGCAGGTCACGGGGGCGGCCTGGCTTCCCCCACGACCGACGACCGACGACCAACGACCCACGACTCCACCAGCAACAGGAGAACGATCTAATGACAGACACCCTCGTTACGATGCACGGCGTCGAGAAGCTCTTCAAACGTGGTGGCGAGGAGGTCCGCGTCCTGCACGCGCTCGACCTCACCATCCCGCGCGGCGATTTCCTCGCGCTCATGGGCCCCTCCGGCTCGGGGAAGAGCACGCTGCTCAATCTTCTGGCAGGACTGGACCGCCCCACGGCAGGATCCATCGATGTCGACGGCCAGCGCATCGACCAGATGTCGAGCCGGGCCCTGGCCAAATGGCGCTCCCGTCACATCGGCTTCGTGTTCCAGTTCTACAACCTGCTTCCGGTCTTGTCGGCGGAGCGCAACATCGAGCTGCCGCTGCTGCTCACTTCACTCTCGCGCGCCGAGCGGAAGGAGCACGTCCGGACGGCGCTGCGCATCGTCGGGCTCGAACATCGCGCCCAGCACACGCCGCGCACGCTGTCGGGCGGCGAGCAGCAGCGCGTCGGCATCGCCCGCGCCATCGTCACCGATCCCACGCTCGTTCTTGCCGACGAGCCCACCGGCGACCTCGACCGCAAAACCGGCGACGGCATCCTCGACCTGCTGCAGGCGCTCAATCGGGATCACGGGAAGACCGTGGTCATGGTGACGCACGATCCGCACGCGGCCACCCGGGCCTCGCGCACGCTCTACCTTCTCGACGGCCAGGTCTCCAGCGAGATGGCGGCATGAAGTTCGCCGGCCTGCTCCTGGCGAATCTCAAGCGTCATCGCCTGCGCACCACACTCACGATCCTGTCGATCGTGGCGGCTTTCGTCCTGTTCGGATATCTCGCCGCCATCCGCAAGGCATTCGAGATGGGCGCGAGCGTGGCCGGTGCCGACCGGCTGGTCACGCGCCACAAGGTCTCGATCATCCAGTCGCTCCCCATCAGCTACAACGCCCAGATCGAACAGATCCCTGGCGTGGCCATGGCCACGCACGCCTCCTGGTTCGGCGGCATCTACAAAGAGCCCAAGTACTCGTTCTTCGCCCAGCTTCCGGTCGTCCCCGACGAGTACATGAAGATGTATCCGGAGCTCATCCTGCCGAAGGAACAGTTCGAGGCGTGGACCCGCACGCGCACCGGCGCGATCGCGGGCCGCAAGACGGCCACTCAGTTCGGCTGGAAGGTCGGCGACCGCATTCCCATCCAGGCCACCATCTGGCGGCCGAAGACCGGCGGCAACACCTGGACCTTCGACCTCGTGGGCATCTACGACGGCAAGTACAAAGAGACCGACACGACGCAGTTCCTCTTCCGCTATGACTACTTCGACGAGAACCGGGTGTTCGGGCAGGGCCTGGTGGGCTGGTATCTGATCCGGATCAAGGATCCGCAGCACGCTGCCGATGTGGCCCGCCAGATCGACGAGCGTTTCGCCAACTCGCCCTACGAGACGAAGACGGAGACGGAGAAAGCCTTCATCAAGGGATTCGCCGATCAGATGGGCAACATCGGCAAGATCCTCACCGCCATCCTGACCGCGGTGTTCTTCACGATCCTGCTGGTGGCCGGCAACACCATGGCCCAAGCGGTGCGGGAGCGGGTGTCGGAGCTCGGCGTCATGAAGGCGATCGGATTCACCGACACGCGAATCCTGGGGTTCATCCTGGCCGAGTCGTGCCTCATCGCTGTGATCGGCGGTGTCATCGGCCTCGGCCTGGCCTGGGCGCTGATCGCCCTTGGCGATCCGACGCACGGTGCACTGCCGATCTTCTTTTTCCCGCCGCGCGACGTCGTCATCGGGCTCGTCTGCGTGCTCGCACTCGGCGTGGCCGCGGGACTGCTGCCGGGCATTCAGGCCATGCGACTCAACACCGTCGATGCATTGAGGAGAGAGTAATGGGCCGATGGTTGTCCCAGACCGGAGCGCTTCTGGAATTCAATCTGCGCAGCCTGCCGCGGCGCAAAGGCTCGGCGCTGGCGGCCATGGTCGGCATCGCCGGCGTGGTGGCGGTCCTCGTCGGCGTGCTGTCGATCGGTCAGGGCTTTCGCCGGACCATGGAAGCGACCGGCTCGCCCGACACCGCCATCATCATGCGATCCGGCGCGGACAGCGAGATGATGAGCATCCTCACCCGCGACGACGCGCACATCGTCTCCGACGCTCCCGGAATCGCCCGCGCCCACAACCGCGTACTCGTTTCGCCCGAGCTCTTCGTCGTGGTCAACCTGCCCAAGAAGTCGACCGGCACCGACGCCAACGTTCCGATGCGCGGCGTCGAGCCTCCCGCGTTCGACGTGCACAACGAAGTGCACATCATCCAGGGACGCATGTTCGAGTGGGGCCGCAACGAGGTCATCGTCGGCAAGGGGGCACTGGGCGAGTTCAAAGGTCTCGATCTCGGTTCCGAACTGCACTTCGGACAAAGCGCGTGGAAAGTCGTCGGCGTCTTCGAAGCGGCGGGCGGCCTGCCCGAATCGGAGATCTGGGCCGATGCCTCGGTGCTGGCGCCCGCGTATCACCGCGGCCCGACCTACCAGGCGCTGAAAGTGAAGCTCGCCTCGGCGGGCAGCTATCAGCAGTTCAAGGATGCCCTGACCGCCGATCCGCGTCTCAGTTTGAAGGTGCAGCGCGAAACGGAGTACTACGCGGCACAATCACGCATGATCGTCCTTCTCGTCACCGGCCTGGGCGGCGTGGTCTCGCTGCTCATGGCCATCGGGGCGGTGTTCGGGGCGCTCAATACGATGTACACCGCCGTGGCCTCGCGCGGCCGCGAGATCGCCACACTGGAAGCCCTCGGCTTCGGCAGCTCGCCGGTGGTCATCTCCATCCTCGCCGAGTCGCTGCTCATCGCTCTCGTCGGCGGAGTGCTCGGCGCCCTGCTGGCCTGGATCGGCTTCGACGGTTACCGCGCCGCGACGATGAACTGGCAGTCGTTCAGCCAGGTGACATTCGCATTCGATGTCGACGCCAGATTGCTCGTGAGCGGAATCCTCTACGCACTGCTCATCGGATTCATCGGCGGACTCTTTCCGGCCATCCGGGCAGCCAGGCTGCCGCTGGCGACAGCGCTGCGCGCCGGGTGAGCTGGGTGCTCGGTGTAGGGTGCTGGGTGCTCGGTGCTCGGTGCTCGGAGGACAGGGTGCTACTCTAGATGCAGGCACCGAGTACCGAGTACCCAGCACCGAGTACCCAGCACCCAGCACCGACAATGATCCACTTCTATCACGCCACGAAGAAGTTCGATCGCTACTCCACGGCGCTCCATGACGTGACGTTTCACATCGAGAAGGGGGAGTTCGTCTTCCTGACCGGGCCCAGCGGCGCGGGAAAGTCGACGCTGCTCAAGCTCATCCTGCGCATGATCGTCCCGACGGAAGGGCAGATCGTTGTGAACGGACGAAATCTCGCGGCCATGAAGCAGAAGCATCTCCCCTTCTTCCGTCGCGAGATCGGGATGGTGTTCCAGGACTTCAAGCTCATCGAGCGGATGACCGTGTTCGAGAATCTCTCCTTCATCCTGACCGTGCTCAACGTCCCGCCCAGGGAACACAAGCGCAGGGCCTACAGCGCGCTGCGCGCGGTCAACCTGCATCACAAACTGAATTCGTATCCGCTGCAGCTTTCGGGCGGAGAGCAGCAGCGCGTGGCGGTGGCGCGCTCGCTCATCAACGATCCGCTCGTGCTGATCGGCGACGAGCCGACCGGGAATCTCGATCCCGATCTCTCGCAGGAGATGCTGCAGATCTTCTCGGAGGCGAATCTGCGCGGATCCACGGTGCTCCTGGCCACGCACGACCGTGACCTCATCCGGAACAGCGGGCGGCGTGTGATTACGCTCGATCACGGCCGGGTCACCGAGGAGAAGATCGCCGCGCCGGAGCGGGCGCCGCGCCCCGACTCCCTGTTCGGAATCGCCTCTTCCTAGCGAATGGTGCGCGAGCTCAGACATCTCGACGAGCCCGACGTTCCATCGAGCACGGCCACCTATTTCCTCAAGGAAGCGGCGCGAAGGATCTGGACGTCAAAACGCAGCAGCTTCGTGGCCATCTCCATGATCGCCATGTCGCTCCTGATCCTGGGCACGTTCATGCTCGTCGCTGAAAACCTGCAACAGGCCGTCCTGCGATGGCAGGGCACCTCGCGCGTCAATGTCTATTTCGTTCCCGAAGCCACGCCGGCACAGATCGCGGCGGTGCAGCAGTACCTCGACGCCCACGCTGACCTCCGGCGCCATCAGTTCGTCACGCGCGAAAAGGCTCTGGCGCGCTTCAGGAGCTACTTCGCGAACGTGGCCGAGCTGGCCGCGCAGGTCGACGAGAATCCGTTCCCACCGTCGTTCGAGGTCGACGTCACGCCCGCCACGACACAGTCACGGAACTTCGAGCACGAGGTGGCCCAGCTTCGGGCCATGCCGGGGATCGAACAGGTGCAATTCGACTGGGAGTGGCTGTCACGGGTGCGGCGCCTGGTCAGCATCATCAACGTCGCCGGCGTGATCGCCGGCGGGATCCTGGCCATCGCCGCAGCCTTCACCATCGCCAACGTGATCCGGCTGACGATGATGCTCTATCGCGAAGAGATCGAGATCATGCGCCTGGTCGGCGCGACCGAGCGCATCATCCGCGGACCCTTCATCTTCGAGGGCATCCTGCAGGGTTTGATCGGCGGAACGTTCGCCGTGGCGCTCCTTTACGCGTTCTTCATCGCCGCCCGTCACGCTCTCGCTCCCGCCAACTCCCTCCTCCTGGGATTTCTGTTCGCGACGTTTCTCCCCTGGCCAAAGCTCGCCGCGCTCATGCTCGGCGGCGTCATGGCCGGCTGGTTCGGAAGCTGGCTCTCGGTGCGCGAACGCGCCGCGGAGTGAACCGGGGCCTCGGGCCTCGGGCCTCGGTTCCCCCCACCCAGCAACCCAGCAACCCAGCCACCCGGTAACCCAGCAACCCAGCAACCCAGCAACCCAGCGACCCAGCACCGTACAATCCACGGCGCATGAAACTCGTCGAATGCGTTCCCAACATTTCCGAAGGGCGGAACAAGGCGGTCTACGACGCGGTCGCGCATGCGGCGGCCTCTGTCAGCGGTGTCACGCTGCTCAACGTCGATCCCGGGGCGGACACGAACCGCACGGTGATCACGTTCGTCGGCGATCCCGATGCGGTGCTGGAGGGCGCGTTCCAGCTCGTGAAGCGCGGCGTGGAGCTCATCGACATGACCACGCATCGCGGCGCGCATCCGCGTATGGGCGCCGTGGACGTGGTGCCGTTCATTCCCGTCGACGGCGTGACGATGGACGACTGCGTGGAGCTGGCGCGGCGTCTCGGCGAGCGCGTCGGCAACGAGCTCGGCGTGCCCGTCTATCTCTACGAGTACGCGTGCAGCGCACCGCACCGCCGCAACCTCGCCGACGTACGGGAGGGCGAGTACGAAGCGTGCGAGCGCAAGGTCGCCGATCCGCGATGGAAACCCGACTTCGGACCGGCGGCGTTCGTCCCCAAGTCGGGCGCGACCGTGATCGGGGCGCGCAAGTTCCTCGTCGCTTACAACGTAAATCTCAATACGCTCGACAAGCGGCTGGCCACGCGCGTGGCCTTCGACATCCGCGAGCGCGGCCGCATGCAGCGTGACGAAGAAGGCAATCCCGTGCTCGATCCGAACGGCCAGCCGGTGTGGGAGCCGGGATTGCTCAAGGCCGTCAAGGCCGTCGGCTGGGTGATTCCTGAATACGGCTGCGCCCAGGTGTCGATCAACCTGACCGACCTCGACGTCACGCCGCTGCACGTCGTGTTCGACACATGCGATGAGCGCGCGCGCGAGCGCGGCCTGCGCGTGACCGGATCGGAGATCGTCGGACTCGTCCCGCGCCAGGTGCTGCTCGACGCCGCGCGTCATTACCTGAGGAAGATGGGCAGACCCGTGGGTGTGCCGGAATCGTCGCTCATGAACACGGCCATCCACACGCTCGGACTGAGCGAGGTGAAACCGTTCGATCCGAAAGAGCGCGTCATCGAATACCGCCTGGCCACGGAAGGCCCTCTGGCCTCGATGAGCGTGAGAGATTTCGTCGACGACCTCTCCAGCGAGTCCCCTGCTCCCGGCGGCGGATCGGTCTCCGCGTTGGCGGCGTCGATGGCCGCCGGCCTGGCTTCGATGGTCGCCGTGCTCTCGCACACGAAGAAGGGATTCGAGTCGAAGCACGAAGCGCTCGACCGGATCGCTGTGCGAGGCCAGGAGCTCAAGGACCAGTTGCTCGCCGCCGTCGACGCGGACACCGCCGCATTCGACCAGCTGCTCGAGGCCATCCGCATGCCCAAGGACGATCCGCACCGCGATGCGGCGATGTCCGACGCCACGGTCCTGGCCACCGAAGTGCCGCTGGGCGTTCTGGAAACGTGTCCGGAGGTGATCGAGCTCTGCCGCGAAATCGCGCGCATCGGACTGCAGGCCTCGCTGTCCGACGCCGGCGTCGGCGTGCAGGCCGCGCGTGCCGGCGCGGCCGGCGCCTATCAGAACGTCTGCATCAATCTGGCGGGACTGCAGGACGCGAAGCGGCGCGGTGCGCTGCTCACCCGCGCCGATGCGGCATGGACAAGGGCGCAGGAACTTCATCGGGAAGGCGAGCGGGAGATTCTTGGGGCGTTACGGGAGTCCCTCTCCCGAGCGTAGCTTGCACTAC
Organism: Thermoanaerobaculia bacterium; assembly: GCA_038244815.1. GTDB lineage: Bacteria > Acidobacteriota > Thermoanaerobaculia > Gp7-AA8 > Gp7-AA8 > DASVHS01. The sequence goes on along the minus strand of JBBRTB010000054.1, from coordinate 1,367 downwards.
TTCTCGAACTCCCACGCCACTTTCTTGAGAGCGCGCTCGGCACGCTCGATGAGCTGCAGGATGTCCTTCTTCGCGTGTGCGGCGGAGAAGAACGCCGCCTCGAGTTGTGAGGGCGGCAGATAGACGCCCTCGCCGAGCATGACGTGGAAGAATCGCGCGAACTTGTCGCGGTTGGAACGATTGGCGGATTCGAAATCGGTCACCGGACGATCGGTGAAAAACATCGTCCACATCGAGCCGACGCGGTTGAAGGCGATGGGAACACCGTGCTTGTCCGCGGCCTTGCGCACACCGGCCTCGAACTCCGCGCTGCGCTCCTCGAGATCGGTGTAGATCGATGAGTTCTTCAGGACACCGAGCGTGGCTTTGCCCGCTGCCACGGCCACCGGGTTCCCGGACAGCGTTCCGGCCTGATACATCGGTCCGAGAGGCGAGACCAGTTGCATGAGGTCGCGGCGGCCGCCGTAGGCGCCGATGGGCATGCCGCCGCCGATGACCTTGCCGAGCGTGGTGATGTCGGGCTTCACGTCGTACAGCGACTGGGCTCCCGAGTACGCCACCCGGAATCCAGTCATCACTTCGTCGAGGATCAGCAGCGCTCCGTGCTGGTCGCAGATCTCGCGCAGTCCGCCGAGAAACCCGGGAGCGGGTGGCACGCAGCCCATGTTTCCCGCCACCGGCTCGACGATGATCGCCGCGACTTCGTTGTCCATCGCCGCGCGCACGGCGTCGAGATTGTTGTAGGCCACGCTGATGGTCAGCCTGGTGACGTCGGCGGGTACGCCCGCGGAATCGGGCACGTTGAACGTCGCTCCGCCCGAGCCGGCCTTGACGAGCAATGAGTCGACGTGGCCGTGATAGCCGCCGTCGAACTTCAGGATCTTGTCCCGTCCCGTGGCCGCACGCGCCAGCCGCAGCGCGCTCATGGTCGCCTCCGTACCGGAGTTGACCAGGCGCAACATCTCGATCGAGGGCATGGCCTGCACGATCATCTCCGCCAGCTCGACTTCGCCGAGCGTCGGCGCGCCGAACGAGAAGCCGCGCGTGGCCGCCTTCTTCACCGCTTCGACCACGTAGCGATGGCCGTGGCCGAGGATCATCGGACCCCACGAACCGACGCAGTCGATGTACTGAAGGTTGTCGGCGTCGAAGATGCGCGAGCCCTGCCCCTGCTCGATGAACGGAGGGGTGCCCCCCACACCGCGAAACGCCCGCACCGGCGAGTTCACACCGCCGGGGATGATTTCCTGTGCCCGTTTGAAGTACGCCTCGGAGTTCTTGGCCATGTCGAGGCGGCGATTATATGGTCGTGGGTCGTGGGTCGTAGGTCACGGGGGCGGCCAAGCGGCCCCCACGACCAACGACCG
>JBBRTB010000053.1:0-10222 GCA_038244815.1 Thermoanaerobaculia bacterium | reverse complement strand
AAAACCGAGTATCGAGACCTCGGCGCCAACTACTACGAGCAACGCTACCGCGAACGTCTCCTCAACTCACTGAAAAAAAAGGCCGCCACTCTCGGCTTTCATCTCACTCCGGCACAGGAGGTTCATTAGAAGCCGCGAAGACGGCGAGGAATCTGGGCGGGGGCCAAGCGAACAATCACCCTCTCCTCCGCCCAGATTCCTCGCGCTCTGCGGCACTCGGAATGACGTCGCACGATTCGGCGCGGATCGTACAATGAAGGCAATGGCGCCGCTTCGGGCCGCAGACTTCCGGCGCATCTCGCTGCGGGCGACCGGAGGCAAGGTCAAAGCGATCTTCTGGCATCTTGGCGTCAGGGCGGCGCTGGAAGACCGCGGCTTCACGTTCACGACCGGCTTCGGAGTTCCGGCTTCCCCTGCCCCAGGCGAGATCGGCATCCTCATCGGCTCATCGGCCGGCAGCGTGTTCGCCGCGCTGGCCGCCACCGGTTATGACGTGCCCTCCGTGGTCAACTCGTTCGTCGGGCGCCGCTCGAGCCTCCCGCGCATCACGCAATCGACGATCTTCCGCAAGCGCCGCGCGACATTCGGCGGCTACTTCCGGCGCGTGCGCAACGCCGTCAATCTCCGCGCCGGCGCGGAGCTCTTTCCCGGCAGCGGCATCGGTCCCGATGCCGGCAAGGAAGAACCGGTGATCAACGCGAACTACGACCTGACGCTCCGCAAGCTCCTGCGTCATTTCCATCTCAGCGACCTGCTGGTCTTTCGTTCGCGCTACGTCCTCAGCGGCATGGAGCGATGGTTCAAGGATCTCCTTGGCGAGAACGATTCGTTCGAGGCCCTGCGGTCCTCGCTCTACATCCTGGCCTCCGACCTCGATCAACCGCAGACCATCGTCTTCGGACGCGACGCGCGCGACTGCGGCTGGTATCGCTATGTCGCGGGTGTAAAACCGTCTCGGGCCTCATCGGCGTCGATGGCCATCCCGTCGGTCTTCAATCCCATCTCGGTCGAGATCGACGGCCGCAAGCACTACTTCATCGACGGCGACGTCTATAACCCGACCGAGACGATGATCGAGTCCGATCGAGGCTGCGATCTGGCCTTCATCTCCTCGTTCGAAGCCCCGTATCGATTCCATCCCGCCATCGGCTCCCTCCATCACCTCGGACTGCCGTACGAGCTGTCGCAGGCCATCGCCCTGACGATCTACAACCGCTTCGTGCAGAGCCGCGACACGGCGCGCGCGAAACACGCCGGTCTCACGGCGGCGCGCGACGCACTCGCTCCCCACGTCGACGAAGAGACCCTGGAGCGCGAGATCCGGCGCATCGCCAACGCGCTGGAGATGTCGATCGGCATGAAGATCGTCCATCTCCATCCGTTCAAGAATGCGCTGCTGTTCTTCGAGAGCCCTTTCGACCTCTCGTCACGCACGCTGGCGAAGATGATCGTCGAGGCTTCGCTGCAGGCCAGCGAGTTGCTCGATCGCGCCGGTTTCTCCGCCTGAACAGCGCGGCGTGACAACCATCACAAGTACTTGTGATGCCTCGCATGAGTGTACGTGCATCGAAAGAACGACCCTTGGGCATCAAGGAGGGTCGTTGTGACACGAGATCTGACGTTGGCGATTGTCGGTTCAGGAGGAGACGGCGCGGTCGTGGCCGGGGACATCCTGTCCATGGCCTGTGCGGCCGAGGGGCTGCATGTGATGAAGACAGAGGCGTATGGGCCGCAGATTCGCGGCGGGGAGTCGTCGTGCACGGTGCGCATCAGCACCGAGCCGATCCTGGCGCAAGCCGACGCCATCGACGCGCTGGTGGTCTTCAGCTGGGACGATTTCGCGCGCTTCGCCAGCGAGATCACCCCCGCTCCTGACGCCACGATTCTGTACGAGGCAGCGGACTCCGCGCCGGAGAGCTTCTCCGCCTTCAACCTCGTGCCGGTCGCATTCGGCGATCTGGCCCGCGAGGCCAATGCCCCAAAGAACAAGAACATCGCCGCGCTCGGCGTGATGTGCCAGATATTCGATCTGCCCGCTGCGCCCGTGCGGCTGGCGATGGAACGCCGCTTCGGAAAGAAGGCCGCCGAGGTCATCGAGTCGAATCTCCGCGCGTTCGATCACGGCATCGAGGCCGCTCGATCGATCAAAGTCTCGACCAAACGCCTCGTCTACGAACGGGCCGAGCCGAAGCTGCTGATGTCGGGCAACGAAGCGGTGGCGGTCGCGGCGATCGACGCCGGTTGCCGCTTCTTCGCCGGCTACCCCATCACTCCATCCTCCGAAGTCCTCCACTTTCTCGGCGAGTGGCTGCCCAGAATCGGCGGCACCTGCCTGCAGACCGAGGATGAGCTCGCGGCGATCGGTGCCGTGGTGGGCGGCTCGTTCGCGGGAGTCAAGTCGATGACCGCCACTTCCGGTCCGGGGCTGTCGCTCATGGCCGAAATGATCGGACTGGCCTCCATGGCGGAAGTGCCCGCGGTCGTCTACAACGTGCAGCGCGGCGGGCCCTCCACCGGGATTCCGACGAAGAGCGAACAGTCGGATCTGATGCACGCGGTGTACGCCAGCCACGGTGACACGCCCCGGGTCGTGATCGCCTGCTCCGACGTCGAAGACTCGTACCACGCCACTGTCGAAGCGTTCAACATCGCCGAAGAGTTTCAAGTGCCGGTGATCGTGCTCTCCGACCAGTCCATCGCCCAGTGCCGGGAGACGCTCGACGCCGGCTCGTTGACTCATCCCGTACACGACCGCCGCGTGGCCACACCGGATGAGCTCAGCGAGTACCGCCGCTATCGCGTGACGGAAAGCGGCGTCTCGCCGATGAGCATCCCGGGAATGGCCGGCGGCATGTATCAGACCAACGGCCTCGAGCACGACGAGCAGGGACGACCCAGCTCGATGTTCATCACGCACGAGCGAATGAACGCCAAGCGCTATCGGAAGCTCGAGGCCATCGCCGGGCGAGACGGTCTCGTCAGACGCTATGGTCCGGCCAAAGCGGACCTGGGCATCATCTGCTGGGGATCGTCCGCGGGTCCGGTGCGGCTTGCGGTCGAGCAGCTCAATGCCAGCGGCGCGAGCGTGGCGGCCCTGGTGCCGCAGATGATCGTCCCGCTGCCGAAAGCGCAGATCCAGAGTTTCATCGACGGCTGCAGGGAGATCCTCATCGTCGAGCTGAGCTACTCGCAACAGTTCCATCACTATCTGCGCGCCGAAGTCGATCTGCCACGGGGCGGAGCGACGCAGGTGCACGCACGGTCGGGCGGCAAGGCTCTGACCGTCAGCGAAATCATTTCGGCCGTCGAGAGCCGGCTGGAGGTCAACGTATGAGCTGCGAATTCACTTACACCGCGAACGAATACAAGAGCGATCTCAAACCGGTATGGTGTGCCGGCTGCGGCGATTTCGCGGTCCTCAACTCCGTCTATCGCGCGCTCGCCGATCTGCACCTGGAGCCGCACGAGACCGTCGTCATCTCCGGCATCGGCTGCTCCTCGCGCCTGCCGGGCTACGTCGAGAGCTACGGATTCAACTCGCTGCACGGCCGGGCGCTTCCGATCGCCAGCGGAGTCAAGCTGGCCGCGCCAGCCCTCAACGTCATCGCGGTCGGCGGAGACGGCGACGGCATTGCCATCGGCGGCAATCACTTCCTCCACGCGGCACGGCGCAACGTCGACATCGCGTACTTCATCATGGACAACGAGATCTACGGGCTGACCAAGGGACAGGCCGCGCCGACCACACCTCTCGGCGACAAGACCAAGTCGACGACGTACGGAAATCCCGAGACCGGCATCGATCCCTGCGCGCTGGCGATTTCGTTCGGCGCCTCGTGGGTCGGCCGCGCGTTTTCCGGCGACGTCAAAGGAACGACCGAATTGATGAAGGCCGCCATCCAGCACCATGGGTTCGCCTTCCTCAACATCATCTCGCCATGCGTGACGTGGCGCGGCGATCACCAGGCCAAGGAGATTCGCGCAAAGACGAAACTGCTGCCCCAGGATCACGACGTGGCGGATCGCCAGGCCGCCCTGCGCTACACAAACGAGAGCGAAACCGTGACAACGGGCGTGCTGTATACGGTCGATCGTCCATCGCTGCTCGATGAGATGGCCGGAATCGCCGGAAAGGCGCAGCGCCGCGGCGTGACGACGCGCGCGGACATCCTCAAGGTGTTCGCTTCGGCTTAAGGCTTCGGAAATCGAAGGCGGCCTTCGGCGGCGGCCAGCATGAGCTGATCGATGCTCCACCGCGTGACTTCCGTGTCCGCGTGTGGCGCAAGCCGTACGGGGGGAAATGCCTCGATGCCGGACAGGAGGCGGGCCAGCTCGTCTCCTGCCTTCTCCTCGACGATCGCATACATCCCCTGCGGCCCTTCTTCGAGCGGATTGTGCACCTCGAGAATGGCGCGGATCTGCCCGAGCCCTACCGGCTCCGGCGGCGGCATGAGCAGCGCGGCCAGGGCGGCGTGATCGCGATGGAGCTGATCGGCGAGGTCCTCCCGGCCGGCGCGCTTCCGCAGGATCGGCAGGAGCAACTTCTCCTCGATGCCAATATGGCGGAGCAGGCCGCGGCGAAACTGGTCGTAGACGATCACGTCGACCGCTTCGCCGGCCGCACATCGCGACAGCAGCGCGTCGAGACGCTCATGATCCTCGGCCAGAAGGTCCTGCAACGCGCTCATGGGATGCACGAATCCTACACGCTGCACGCCATGGCGGCGCCGATGTCACGACTGGAGAGGCCCCGCCGCGATTTCGCGCACTTCGGCAGCGGGATGGGCGGCCCTCACCAGCCCTGGCCGGACGCTCACGGTCAGCACCGGCCGCGTGGCAACGCGCGTGAGCTGCTCGGTGGTCGTGCCGATGGCGGTGGTGTCGCCGAAGCGTTTGTGCTCCGAGCCGACGACGATCACGTCGGCGTCGCTCTGCTCCGCGATCGCCAGCACGCGTGCTGCGGCGTCGCCATGGGTCATCACTTCTTTGTAGCGCAGGCGGCCACCCAGCGATGGCGCAACCCAGGCCGCGAGCCGCGCTCCCGCGCGCGACAGTGAAATCGAATCGGGTCCCTCCGCGACGTAAAGCAGCACGAGCTCGGCGTCGAACGACAACGCCATCTCGGTCGCGTATCCGAGCGCCTCACGGGCGATGTCGGTGAAGTTCACGGGGCAGAGGATGGTCCGGATCGCCGCCTCCCTCCCTTCCGGAATCCGCGAGGGCGCGACGGTCAGAACGGGCCGCGTCGTATGCCGCAACACCGACTCGGTTACGGATCCGAGGAAGGCGCGCGGGATGCCGTGGCGGCCGTGAGTGCCCATGATGATCAGATCGGCGTCGATCTCGTCGGCCGTGCGGACGATCGCGCGGGACGGCGAGTCGGAGACCACGCGCGCCTCGACGTCCAGACCGTTCGCATGGCGCCTGGCCTGTTCGGCGAGTTTCTCGAGAAGGCGGTGGCGTGACTCGGGAGCATTTTCCAGGTAGTAGCCGAGCGGCATGCCGCTCGCTTCGACGGGAAAGAAAACGTCGTCCGCGAAAAGAAGCGTGAGCTTCGACGGAATCCGCCTGTTGAACGCCACAGAGTAGCGAAGCGCCAGGGTGGCGAAGTCACTGAGGTCGGTGGGAACGAGAATGCGATGCACGGCAGTGAGTGTCATTGCCACCTCCACCTCGACTCAAGATAGGGCCCCCGGCGAACTTCCACGGCGACGACCGACGTATCGCGGTGTGCGCACGGTCACAGGCACCGGTGACGAATGCATCACCGGAGTGCGTAACATGCATCACAGCAGCGCTCCTGCGAGCGTGCGTACCGTGGCAACAGTGAATACTGTCCTGTTCGATCTAGTCCCCAGCAACGACATCGTCGTGCAGCACCTCCAGCCAGGCGAAGCCGTTTTCGGGCAGGGCGACAAAGCTCGCGGCGTCTACCTCCTCTACTCCGGTGAGGTCAATCTGGTTTGTTCCTCCCGGACCGGTCAGGAAAAGACGTTGCGTGTGGCCGGACCCGGGCAGATTCTCGGCGTGAGCGCGGTGGTGGCAAACCACCTCCACGAATTCTCCGCGATCGCGAAGAGTCCCTCGCTCCTCGGATACATCTGCAGAGACTCGTTCCTTCGCGCCCTCGAGACCAATCCTGCGATCTGGTTCAGCGTCCTCAACGTGCTGAGCAGCGACGTCAACTCCGTCTACGAGGACAGGCGCGCTCTGTCCGTCCGCTGACCACAGGGGGATGACACCCCGGCACCCGGCGGGGTGACGGCCGTCACGGGCGCACATGACGGTGGTCATCGGTTGAAGTTTGCCCGAATTGCTACCTTCGCGGCATGACTGTCGCTGAACAGATCTCCCCCACGCAGGCTCTCGATCCACAAACCACGGTGACCTGGGCGATGCTCGACGGCAACGAGGCCGCGGCTCGAGTCGCCTACGCCCTGAACGAAGTCATCGCCATCTATCCAATCACCCCGGCGTCGACGATGGGCGAGTGGGCCGACGACTGGGCTGCTGCGAAGAAACCGAATCTGTGGGGTACGGTGCCGTCGGTCATCGAGATGCAGAGCGAGGCGGGCGCGGCCGGCGCGGTCCACGGTGCCCTGCAGACCGGATCGCTGGCCACCACGTTCACGGCGTCGCAGGGCCTGCTGCTGATGATCCCCAACATGTACAAGATCGCCGGCGAGCTCACACCGGCGGTGTTTCACATCGCGGCGCGGTCGGTGGCCACGCACGCGCTGTCGATCTTCGGTGATCACAGCGACGTCATGGCCGCGCGCGCCACGGGCTGGGCAATGCTCTGCTCGGCCAGCGTGCAGGAAGCGCAGGACTTCGCGCTGATCGCCCAGGCCGCTTCGCTGGAATCGCGCATCCCCTTTCTTCACTTCTTCGATGGGTTCCGCACCTCGCACGAGATCGCCAGGATCGCCGTTCTCAGCAACGACGAGATGTCGTCGATGATCGACACGGATCTCGTGTTCGCGCATCGTGCGCGCGCGCTGTCGCCCGACCATCCGGCCATCCGGGGCACCGCGCAGAATCCCGACGTCTTCTTCCAATCGCGCGAGCGTGTCAACCCGTTCTACCGCGACTGCGCCGGAATCGTGGGAAAGACCATGGACCGTTTCGCGGGCAATGCCGGCCGCGCTTACGCACCGTACGAGTATTACGGCGCATCGGACGCGCAGCGGGTCATCGTGGCCATGGGCTCGGCGTGCGAGACCATCAGCGAGACCGTGGACGCGCTCAACGCGCGCGGCGAACGCGTGGGAGTGCTGAAAGTGCGGCTGTTCCGCCCGTTCGGCGCACGCGCCTTCGTCAGCGCCCTTCCACAATCGGTCCAGGCCATCGCCGTGCTCGATCGGACGAAGGAACCGGGCGCGGTCGGCGAGCCGTTGTATCTCGACGTGATCGGCGCTCTCGCTGAGACCGCGCGCGAAGTGCCCGTGATCACGGGCGGCCGCTATGGTCTGGCGTCCAAGGAGCTCACCCCGGCCATGGTGAAGGGGCTCTTCGACCACATCGGCTCCCCGCGCCCGAAGAATCACTTCACGCTGGGCATCAACGACGACGTCAGCAACTCCAGCATCGACTACGACCCGGGCTTCTCCGTCGAGGGCGACGACATCTACAGAGCCATGTTCTACGGGCTCGGGTCCGACGGCACGGTCGGCGCGAACAAGAACACGTGCAAGATCGTCGGCGACGCCGGCCGCTTCGCGCAGGGTTACTTCGTGTACGACTCGAAGAAGGCCGGCGCGGTGACCGTCTCTCATCTTCGCTTCGCTTCGGAGCCCATCCGCTCCTCGTATCTCGTCGACAACGCCAACTTCATCGCCTGCCACCAGCGCTCCCTGCTCGACCGCACGGACGTGCTGAAGAGTCTCGCTGCCGGCGGAACGTTTCTCCTCAACGCCCCGATCGCGTCATTCTCCGAGCTGCCGCCGCACATTCAGCGGCAACTCGCGGAGAAGAACGCGCGGCTCTTCGCCATCGATGCTACGCGCGTAGCCCGCGAGACCGGGATGGGCAACCGCATCAATACGATCATGCAGGTCTGTTTCTTCTCCTGCAGCTCCATCCTGCCGATCGAGCAGTCGATCGATGCCATCCGCGCCACCGTGCGCAAGACGTACGCGCGCAAAGGGGAAGCGGTCGTGGAACGCAATCTGCTGGCCATCGAAAGCGCGCTCGCCAATCTGCGGGAGATCCCCATCGAGAGGCCCGCTGCAGAAGTCATCGCGGCGGCGCCCGCGGCGGGTCTGTCGGAATTCACGCGCGACGTGCTGTTCGAGATCATCGCCGGCCGCGGCGACGACCTCCCCGTCAGCGCCATGCCCTGCGACGGCACGTTCCCATCCGCAACGGCGCGTTACGAGAAACGAAATCTGGCCACGGAGATCCCGGTGTGGGATGAGGCTTCATGCATCCAGTGCGGCAAGTGCGCGATGGTCTGTCCGCACGCCGCCATCCGCATCAAGGCCTACGATGAAGACCTCCGCGGGAATGCGCCGCCGACGTTCAAATCGCTGCAGCCCACCCACAAGGACTGGGCCGGCCTGGTGTACACGATTCAGGTTGCTCCCGAGGATTGCACGGGGTGCGCGATCTGCGTGGATGTCTGCCCGGCCAAGAGCAAAACCGTTCCGAACCGGCGCTCGCTCTATCTCCAGCCGCAGCCCCCGCTCCTCGAAGAGGAAAAGAAAAACTGGGACTACTTCCTCGGACTGCCCGAGTTCGACCGGCGCAAGCTCAACCCCTCCCTCATCCGTCATCAGCAGCTGCAACAGCCGCTGTTCGAGTTCTCAGGCGCCTGCGCCGGGTGCGGCGAGACCCCTTACCTCAAGATGATTTCGCAGCTCTTCGGCGACCGGCTCATCGTCGCCAACGCCACCGGCTGCTCGTCGATCTTCGGCGGCAACCTTCCCACCACTCCCTGGTCGAAGAACGCCGAGGGCCGCGGACCGGCGTGGAGCAACTCCCTCTTTGAAGACAACGCCGAGTTCGGCCTGGGCTTCCGGGTGTCGATCGACAAGCAGCGCCAATATGCGATCGAGCTGGCCAAACGGCTGGCCCCGCGCATCGGCGAGGCGCTCGTCACCGAGATCGTGGAGGCATCGCAGGCGACCGAAGCGGACATCTACGAACAACGACAGCGCGTCGAGCAGCTCAAGACCCGGCTGCGCACGCGCGAACAGATCACGCGCCTACACAAGACCGAGCCCGACGAGGAACGGCAGCTGCTCACCCTCGCTGACACACTGGTGAAGAAGAGCGTGTGGATCGTCGGCGGAGACGGCTGGGCCTACGACATCGGCTTCGGCGGCCTCGATCACGTGCTCTCCAGCGGTCAGAACGTGAATATCCTCGTCCTGGACACAGAGGTCTATTCAAATACGGGCGGCCAGATGTCGAAGGCCACACCGCGCGCCGCCGTGGCCCGCTTCGCCGCCTCCGGCAAGCCAGCCAACAAGAAGGACCTCGGGCTGATGGCCATGACGTACGGCGACGTGTATGTCGCCAGCGTGGCCATGGGCGCGCGCGACGAGCACACGCTCAAGACGTTCATCGAAGCCGAGTCGTACGACGGACCCTCGCTGATCATCGCCTACAGCCACTGCGTGGCCCACGGCTTCGAGATCTCCACGGCCCTGCAGCATCAGAAGGCCATGGTCGACGCCGGCCAGTGGCTGCTCTACCGCTTCGATCCGCGGCGCGCCGAGAAGCACGAGAATCCCATGCAGCTCGACTCGCGAGGTCTCAAGAGTCCCGTCGACAAGTTCCTCCGCTCCGAGAATCGCTTCAATCAACTGCTGAACGACCAGCCCGGTGACGCCAGCGCCATCATCGAGACAGTCCAGCACGACATCAACGTGCGCTGGCAGATGTATTCGTACCTCGCCTCGATGAAGCCCGCTGCGGATTAGGTGCTGGGTGCTCGGTGCTGGGTACTGGGTGCTGGGTACTTGGCCAGAACCGGTAACCGGTAACCGGCCTGCGAAACCCCGTCATTCCGAGCCGCGAAGACGGCGAGGAATCCGGGTGGTGGTGCGCTCTCCCCCGCCCGGATTCCTCGCCGTCTTCGCTTCTAATGAACCTCCTGTGCCGGAGTGAGATGAAAGCCGAGAGTGGCGGCCTTTTTTTTCAGTGAGTTGAGGAGACGTTCGCGGTAGCGTTGCTCGTAGTAGTTGGCGCCGAGGTCTCGATACTCGGTTTTGTTTTT
>JBBRTB010000052.1:0-10516 GCA_038244815.1 Thermoanaerobaculia bacterium | reverse complement strand
GATCTTCCGGGACCACGCTCGGAATCGGGCTCAGTACTGCGCACCATTGCGTCAACGGCCTCGTCTGCGGAACCGCGCTCCGCAGGATATCCGTTCATCCCCTCGACAACGCGCTTGCGCGTTACACCGCTCGGAATGACGTCCTGATGCCGCGTCATAATACGCGCTCATGTCCGAGCTCACCGCGCGCGACCAGAGACGCATTCTCGAGAACCTCGTCGACGAGACGAACGAGGTGTACCGGCGACTGGCGAAGGTCGAGAGAAAGCACGCCGACCGCTGGGCTCGTCGGCGTCTCGATGACCGGTTGATTTTGTAATTCCGGTCACGCCCGTTTCGCCCCCCATCCTCTAATCTCCATGGCGTGAAGATCGCCCGGGCTCTGATCGTCTGCGGGATCGCTCTCTCCGCGTTTGCGCAGGATCCGCAGACGTCTGCGACGAACCTGCGCGCCGGCGAGTCGATCAACGGGTTTCCAAACTGGTCCGAGCGCGTGATGCTGGAGTGGATGAACCGCGCCCGCGTCGATCCGCAGATCGAGATGAAGGCCTGCGGATCCGCCTGCGCGGACGCCGCGTGCTACCGGCCGGCCGGACCTCTCTATTGGGACGAGCGGTTGAATCACTCGGCGCGCTTTCACGCCGACGAGATGACCAGGCAGCGTTACTTCGCGCACAACTCGGCGTGCGCGATCGTCTCGACCATCAACTCGCTGTATCCGGTGGCGTGCGACGGTTCGGCCTCGTGTGCGTGCGGCAGCGGACCGCCGACGGCGTGGACGACGCGCATCGCGCTCTTCGGCAGCGGCGGAAGCGGCGAGATCATCGCCAGCACGGCCGAGCCGAACACCGCGTTCTATCTGTGGTTGTACGAAGCGGCACCGAGCACCTGCTCGTTCGGTGCGAACGGTCATCGATGGCTGATCCTCAACTCCAGCGGAGCGGTGGGCATGGGTGCGAGCGGCAACGCCGTCGGCGATTTCGGCGGCGTGGCCGCTCCCTACAGGATCCCGTCCGCCGCGCACTATCCGAAGCAGGCCGCGACGGTCGCGCTCTGGGCGAACTGGTACGACTCGTCCGGTCCGAAAGCGGCGAACGCCGTCGTCGACGGGAAATGCTCTTCGATGGCGCTGCAGCGCGGCACTCAACAGAACGGCGCATGGACCGTGAACGCGAACGGTGTCGGAAACGGATGTCATCGCTATTACTTCTCATTCATCGACTCGACCGGCGCCGAGGTCACCTATCCCGCCACCGGTTCCCTCGGCATCGGCGATTCGTCGTGCGAAGACTGGAACTCCTCGCGCCTGACGGCGAAGTGCTCCAGCGGCTCGCCGGCCACCCCGCCGCCCGATCCGGTGCCGGTGAAGCGGAGAGCGGTCCGGGGCCACTGACGGTTGTGGGTCGTGGGTCGTGGGTCGTCGGTCGTGGGGGCCGCGTTGCGAAAAATGCCACCACGAGCGACGACCGGGGACCAGAACCGAGGCCCGAGGCCCGAGGCCCGAGGACCCGAACCCAGCGTATAGTCTCCCTCCAGATCGTTCCAAGGAGGTTCCCCATGAAGCGTTCCGGGTTGATCCTCGTTCTTCTTCTCTCGTCCACGAGCCTCTTCGCACAGACTTCCGGTGGCATCGTCGGCAGGATCTCTGATTCCACCGGCGCGGCGCTGCCCGGCGTCACCGTCGAAGCGAAGAGTCCCGCGCTGCAGGGCACGCGCACCACGGTCAGTGAAGCGGGCGGCGACTATCGCTTCGTGCTGCTGCCTCCCGGCGAATACGCGATCAGCTACAGTCTGAGCGGGTTCGCGCCGCTGGCGAAGAGCGGCGTGGTGGTGGCGCTGGGCAAGGACTCCACGCTCGACATCACCATGCGCCCGGCCGCGGTGGCCGAGGAGATGACGGTGAGCGCGGAGGCGCCGGTGCTGGACACGACGTCGACGACGCTCGGGACGAATTACTCGACCCGGGCCATCGAGACGCTGCCCACCGGGCGCAACTACGCGTCGATCGTGCAGATCGCGCCGGGAGTCCAGTCCGACGCCAATCCCTCCAACGCCAGCCAGGCCACCATCAGCATCTACGGATCGTCGGGCGCGGAGAACGCCTACTACATCGACGGCGTGAACACCACGAACATGGAGTACGGGTTCCAGGGGAAGGAACTGAACTTCGAGTTCATCAGCGAGGTCGACGTCAAGACCGGCGGCTACGAAGCGGAGTTCGGGCGCTCCACCGGCGGCATCATCAACGTCATCACGAAATCGGGCGGCAATCAGTTCAGCGGCGACATCTTCGGCTATCACGACAGCGACTCGCTGCAGTCGAACGCCAAGCCGGTGGTCTCGACGGGCGGCACGCTGACGGGATTTACGCGCAAGGATTTCGGCGCGGACGCCGGCGGCTACATCCTCCGCGACCGTCTGTGGTTCTTCGGTGCTTATGACGGTGTGCGCAACTCGGTCAAGAACAGCCTGCCCGAGGGTCCGCACGCGGGCGATGTCGTGGAATCCGACAGCCGGCGCAACCTCGGCAGCGCCAAGCTCACGTACAACCTCGGCTCCAGCCAGTCGCTGGTGGCCACGTTCCTTCAGGACCCGCGCGTCGACACCGGCGCCATCAACGACGCCAACCACTCGCTCAATGGCGATCCCAGCACCTATCTCGGCCGTCAGGACTTCGGCGGGCGCGATTACGCGCTCCGCTACGACGGCTCGTTCTCGTCGAAGTGGATCGCCTCGCTGCAGGTGGCGCGGCATCGCGAGACCAACTCGGTCGGACCCTCGACCTCCGCCGGGAACGCCGTCGAATTTCTCGACGCCTCGAACAACTTCTTCCAGACCGGCGGCTTCGGTCTCATCCAGGAGAAGTCTTTCGACCGCAAGCACTACTCATCGGCGCTGACGCGGCTTATGGCCGGTCACGAGATCAAGGGTGGTCTCGAGTACGAGCAGGCCAGCGCCGACGTCGTCAAGGTGATGTCCGGCGGACAGCAGGTCAGCGTGTTCGCCAATCCGGTCAACCCGTCGCAGCCGATCTACTCGCATCAGTACTGGACCACGCCGGACGCCACCGTGGCCAACGCCCCGATCTCGCAGCTCTCCGCGTCGCCCCAGCACAAGGTGACGACCGCATATCTGCAGGACCGATGGAGCATCAACAACAATCTCGTCTTCAGCTACGGGCTGCGCTGGGACCGGCAGCAGATCGTGGACGCCTCCGGCGTCACGCAGATCGACATGAAGAAGGACGTCGCACCGCGGCTCGGCCTGATCTGGGATCCGAGCGGCGCGCATCTCATGAAGATCTACGGATCGTTCGGCCAGTTCTACGAAGAGCTGCCGATGGATCTCGTCATCCGCTCGTTCTCATACGAGCGGCAGCCGCGCATCGTCAACTACAGCCCGACCAGCGTGGCCCCCGATCCGAACGCCGAGTCCGATCTCGGCACATCGTCGGCGATCCTGGGCGGCTTCACGGAGCCGTCCGATCCGAACATCAAGAACCAGTACCTCAACGAGTTCATCCTCGGCGCCGAGCGCGAGGTCATGCCCAACGTGGCCGTGGGCGTGAAGGGCATCTACCGCAAGTACGGACGCGTGGTCGAAGACTTCCTCTGCGCCGACGACGGCACGTACTGCATCGGCAATCCCGGCGAAGGGATCATGAAGCGCATCTTCACGCTCGATTACTCGCAGACGTTCCCTGCGCCGAAGCCGAAGCGGACATTCGAGGGAGTGCAGATCGACGCCACGAAGCGATTCGCCAACAACTGGCAGGGCATGGCGTCGTATCTGTGGTCGAAGCTGGACGGCAATTACGATGGTGAGTACGCGCCGTTCACGAACGCCGGCGCCGATCCGAACATCAGCGCTGCCTACGACTACTACGACTTCTTCACGAACGGCAGCGACCTCTCCACGATCACGAACAAGGGCCCGCTGTCGAACGATCGCCGTCATCAGCTCAAGGTTTCCGGCGTGTACGAGACGCCGGTGAAGCTCTCCATCGGACTGGCCGCGTACTGGCGCAGCGGAACGCCGTTGACGCGCTACGGCTACTCCGACGCCTACGGCCGCTACGAGTTCTTCCTGACCACGCGCGGTGCCGAGGGACGGACGCCGAGCAACTACGATGCGGACCTCCACCTCGGCTACCCGATCTCGGTCGGGCCGGCCCGCGTCAACCTGCTGCTCGACGTCTTCAACGTGCTCAACACGCAGCGCGCCACTCTGCTCGACGAGCGATGGGGATTCCAGGAAGCCGACAACGCCTCGCCCACGCCGGTGAACCCGGATTACAAGCGGGCGGTATTGCGGACCGCGCCTCGCTCCACCAGGCTGGGGGTGCGCATCTCCTTCTAGGCCTCGGGCCTCGGATCGGAACATGGCTCGAGGCCCGACGGTTCGTGCACGTCCAACCGGGACGGGGTATATTGGTCGGCGATCCCTTTTTTCATGCGAAGTCGATTTCTCCCAATCGTCGTTCTCGCGGCGCTACTGTGTGCGCCGGCAGCCGCGGCCGTTCCCGATCGGGAGCGCACGGCGCTCATGGCGCTCTACAACTCCACCGATGGAGCGAACTGGACGACGAAGGATGGCTGGGGTGGGGCCGCGGGGACGGAATGCGACTGGTACGGCGTCTACTGCGACAACGCCCGAACCACGGTCGTCGCTCTCATCCTCAGTTACAACAATCTGAACGGCCCGTTTCCGGTATCGGTCACCGATCTCAGCTCGCTCGAAGAGCTGAACCTGAACGAAAGCAACCTGACGGGTCAGATTCCCGCGCAGATCAGCCAGCTCACGAAGTTGAAGAGCCTCATCCTGTACTACAACAGCCTGAGCGGCTCGATCCCGCCGTCGATCGGATCGATGACCAGCCTTACGGAGCTCGACCTCGACACGAACGCGCTCACTGGAGCGATTCCGCCGGAGCTCGGCAAGCTGACAAACCTTCAGCTGCTTTCGCTCTACACCAACAAGCTGACCGGGCCGATCCCGCGCGAGCTGGCGCAGGCCGTATCGCTCACGCGGTTGAACGTCGAGTACAACAATCTCTCCGGTCCGCTCCCGCCCGAGCTCGGAACGATGTCGCAGCTCACGTTGCTGTCGATCAACAACAACGCGTTCAGCGGCGCTTTGCCTCCCGAGATCGGCAACTTGCGCAACCTGACCACTCTCGATGTGTCGTCCAACCAGTTCTCGGGGCCGATTCCGTCGCAGCTCGGCAACCTCACACACCTCGATCAACTCTGGCTCGGTGGCAATCAGTTCACCGGCGATGTTCCGCAGTCGCTGTTCGGATTGACCTCGCTGACAGCGCTCGGCCTCGATCACAATCAGCTCACGGGCCAGATCGCCGGCTTCGGCCGGCTGACCGCCCTGACCGATCTGGAGATCGAGGCCAATCAGTTCTCGGGGGCGATTCCAAGCGCAATCATGTCGCTCACCAGCCTCGTTTATCTCAATCTGTCCGAGAATCAGTTGAGCGGGCCAATCCCCGACTTCGACCGCCTCACCGCACTGGTGTGGCTCGACCTCGGCCGTAATGCGCTCACCGGTCCGGTTCCATCGTCGTTCGGGCGAATGACGCAGCTGCAGGATCTCGATCTTCGGGGGAATCAACTCACGGGCACGATCCCGCCGGAGCTCGGGTCGATGACCGCGCTGCGGTCGCTGGACCTGGCGAGCAATCAGTTGACCGGTACGATTCCGGCGTCGCTTCGCGCCCTGACACAACTGCAGACGTTTTCTGCCGGCGAGAACCAGTTGACCGGTTCCGTGCCGGACTGGTTCTCCGGGATGCCGCAGATCGACACGGTGTCTCTCGCCAGCAATCAGTTGACGGGCACGATTCCCGCGAACATCAGCGCGTCGACGACGCTCTTCGATCTCGACCTCAGCGGTAACCAGCTCACCGGACCGATTCCCTCGGACATCGGCCGCCTCCAGAACCTGCAATATCTGTTTCTCGACGAGAACGATCTGAGCGGACCGCTGCCGGCTTCGTTGTGGGACCTGCAGCAGCTCGTCTACCTGGCGCTGTCGTCGAATCATTTCACCGGCACACTGTCGCCGAGCGTCGGCGGGCTGGCGAACATCGAGTTTCTGGCGATCAACGACAACGAGCTGACGGGATCGATCCCCGCCACGATCGGATCGCTGTCGAAGGCCTATTACATCGGCTTGTACGCGAACCGGTTCGGCGGAACGATTCCGCGCGAGCTCGGACAACTGAAAGCGCTTCAGTATCTCGATCTGTCGGGCAACAATCTGCGCGCGCCGATTCCGCCGGAGCTGGAGGGCATGACCGCGCTGCTCGATGGCCGCTCCGATTTCGGATACAACGCGTTGTTCACCACCGACGCGACGCTGCGCGACTTCATCAACCGCGTGCAGTACGGCAACGACTACGAGTCGACGCAGACCGTGCCGCCGTCCGGCGTGAGAGTCACACAGACGACCGATCGAAGCGCCACCGTCGAATGGAGTGCCATCGCCTACATCTATGACGAGGGCGGCTATCAGGTGCGCGCATCGCTGACATCCGGCGGACCGTTCGTGGCCATCGCCACCACGTCGTGGAAGGAGGCCACCTCGATCGTCGTCCGCGGACTGCAGCCCTCGACGAACTATTTCTTCACCGTGGCCGCGGTGACGCATCCGCACGACTTTCAGCGGAACCTGATCGTCAGCGATCTGAGCGCGCCGGTCTCCGCGGCCACCACGGTGCGCACGCTCGCTCCGGCCGACGTCGTCGTTACCGACTGGCCGAAGGGTCTCATCCAGATCGATGGGATCCAGCAGAACCAGGACAGCTTCACGCTGACGAATTTCGGCGACGTGGCCACGACGATCTCGCTTGAATACGACCTGGACAACCAGTTCTTCTCGCTCTCCCAGCCGTCGGTCACGCTCGGGCCCGGCGCCAGCCAGACCATTCAGATCACCTCTTCCGCGCAGCCCGCCGGCTACCGTTACGGTTACATCTCGCCGCACGGCGACGGCGTGGGCAGTGACGTCTACCTGACCGTGACGCTGTTGTCGGTCGTTCGCGCGGGCGGCCTCGCCGTCGCGGAAGCGTTGACGAGCCGCGTGGAGATCGCCGGCGTGGCGGGCGCGGACTCCGTCGGCACGGTCACGTTCCGCAATCGCGGCACGGCCCGGCTGAACGGAATCCTGGTCGCGGACGTGCCCTGGATCGCGCCGCCGGCCGATCCGATCGCCATCGATCCCGGCTCATCGCAGCTCGTACGCTTCACGGTCGTGCGCTCGCGCCGGCCGGCCGGTGCCGGCGACGGCGCGCTCACCGGTACGCTCAGCCTCATCTATGTCGGCGAGCTTCCGTCGGGAGACAGCACGCGCCGGATCGAAGACACGACGCCGCCTTCCATCTCCATCACCAAGGTCACCGTTGTCGATGTGACCAAGCCGGACGTCGGTCCCGGCAACGCCCAGCAGCTCGCGGCGGGTGAAATCGCCTATTTCATCGCCGGACTGAAGTCGAGCAACAGCGGCTCGTCGGGGCTCGCCTCGGACCTGCACATGGTGAACGCGTTCGGCGCGAAGCCGTTGACCGATGTCCGCCTCTACTACACCTCGGCGGCGCAGCAGGCCGTAGCCACGCTCACGCCGCTCCTCTCGAATCAGGCGGTCACCCTGGCCAACATCGCCTCGAATGTCTACGGCGCCGGAAATCAGACCGGATCGCTGCAGGTGCGCAGCGTCAACTGGCAGAACCTGATGTTGAACGCCAGCCTTCTCCGCCTTGGCGGTGCCGCCGGAACGTTCATCAGCGACATGCCGGTCTTCCGCTCCGATCGGGCGCTGCGCGCGAACGACAAGCTGTACCTGACCGGCGTCTCGCAGGCGCAGAACGTCAAAGCCACGCTCGTCATCGAGGAAATTGCCGGCGTCGATGCCGATCTCTCCGTCGGTTTCCTCGACAGCAACGGTTCGACAGCACAGGACCGCCCGGTTCATGTGCCCGCGTTTGCGACGATGGAAATCGGAGATGTTCCAGCGAACACCGCCACGGTTGTGGTGACCAACAGCTCGCCGGCGGCGTCCAGCGCGGTGCTCGCGTACGTGCGGATGTCCGACGAGGGCAGCGGCGACACCTGGAGCGTGGTCGACTGGAGCCGTCTGTATCAGTACTCCCGCTCCGCGGCCGTGCGGCTGCCGCTGGTGCAGGCGTCGGGTGGTGGCGGGAAGCGCCGTGCCGTGACACACAGCGACTCCACCGGCACTCCGCGTTTCACCACCTCGGTCTCGCTCTACAACGCCGCGACGACCGAGGCGCGGGCGAGAGTGTCGACGCGCGAGATCGTCGTTCCGGGATCGCAGACCGTCACCATCGACGATGTGGCGGCGTTCGCCGGCATCTCCACCGCGCAGTCGATCGTGATCGAGCCGACGCACGGCGAGCTGGCCATCACCAGCCGCACGTCGGCGTCGAGCGCGGCAGGCGGCTCGCTCGGCACCGCCGTTCCGGTCGTCTCATCGCAAAGCGGTCTCCGCCTCGGCCAGGGGCAGATCTTCTCCGGCCTGGAAGACTCCTCCGCCTATCGCACCGACTACGGGTTCGCCGAGACCACCGGGGCGCCGGCCACCATTCGCGCCACGATTCTGCTTTCCGATTCCCGTTCCGCGTTCACGACCGTGGTCAGCCGCGATTTCGCGCTGACCGCGAACGGCTTCGTCTTCACAAGCGACCTCGTTCGCTCGATCGTCGGCTCGGCCCGCAACAAGTACGGCGACCTCCACGACCTGCAGTTGCAACTCGAGGTCTCCGAGGGGGGCGGCGCCATTCTTCCCTTCGTCGTGGTCACCGACAACGTCACCGGCGACGCCAGCCTGCGCCTGCAGTGACCGGGGATCCCAGCCCTGATCGCTCGTCGTTCGCCTACGCCAACTCCGCCGCCCGTCTGGCGTCGCGCGCCTGCAGCCACGGAATCAGGTCGTGCTGTCCGCCTTCCTCCGCAGCGTCACGCGGCGTCTTGCCGTCATGCCCGATCCAGTTTCGATCGGCACCAAGGTCGAGCAGGTATTCGGCGGTGGGACGCTGTCCGCCGCGGCAGGCATTCCAGAACGCGTTCGTGATCTCTTCGAGTGGCGGCGGCGGGTCACTCGAGCAGAATGCGCGGACCCGCTCCAGGAGTCCCAGTGCGGCAGCCTGCCAGAGTGTCGTCGTTGCCCCTCGCTCCAGCAGCCTGCGTGCTGCGCGCCACTGCGCAAAGACAACGGCGTCAGACATCGGCGCGCCGCCGGTGAAGACGGCGCCAGGCGCTTCGATGTCGGCGCCACCGTCGAGGAGAGCGTCGAGTACGGCGACATCATCGCTGCTCGCGGCCCAATGCAACGCTGTCTCGGCGCTCTGTTTCGCGGGGTGGACGCGGGCGTTGATGTCCGCCCCGGCCCCGACCAGGATGGCCACCGTCCGCGCCCCCTCGGGGAAGTGACCCGGCCAGTCCGCTGCAATGTGCAACAGCGTCCGCCCGACGCCCCGGCGGTCCACGACTCTGGCCGTTGCAAGCTCCGGATCGTCGCGCAGGAGGCGCTGCAGCGTCTCCACATCGCCGTGATGAATCGCCGCCACGATCGCGACGCCGCGCGCGTCATCGGCCGGAATGTTCAGCATCGATCTCTCCGGGAAGCGTGACTCTGGCGGATCATGCCTGACTTCCTGAACAGAGGATGGGCGGTAAACGCTTCTCGCGCCATCTTGCCCGATGCGACGGCCAGCACAATTTGCTCTTGTTCGTCGACCTGGGTTTTGAGTTCGAAACCGTTCAAAACGAGCGTGACTTCAAGTGCCGCGTGCCCCACGCTCTTGTTGCCATCGACGAATGGATGATTTGCGATGAGAAAAAAGCCCAGCGCGGCAGATTTCCCGACGATCGTTGGATAGAGCTCTTCTCCTCCAAAAAGATTGCCGCGGTTGAGCCACGGCAGGTTCGAGAGCGCCACGATCTCGTAGCCCTACCGAGCCGGCGGATTGCTCAACGACACGGGTATGAAGGTCGAGGACTTCATCGAGCGAGAGGAACCGCACCTACGACAGCCGCTTGTAACGTTCGGTGTTCTTCGAAAGAACGTGCCGGGCGGCATCCTCAAACTCGGCTCCGCGAGCCAACTTTTCTCCCACGCTGGAGCGAACCAGCCCCTCGACGGAGACGCCCCGCTCCTGCGCAGCGTGTTCGATCTTCGAGGCAACGTCGTCCGGGATGCGAAGTTCGAGTTTCCTCATGGTCTTCAATGTAAGCGATGAGCCTTGCGTCCGTCCAACGTTTGGAGCTCACCGGCGCGGACCGGCGACGCGAAAGAGTATAGCTCTCGGAATACTGCAGCGCGCCGGTTCGCGTCCGGTGCAGCGCTGGAGTTGGACGAAGCCGCTGACGCGGCGCGCTCCGCGACCTTGAATGCTGTTCGCCTGTGGGCCTGTGAAGGGATCGGTGCCCATGTGGAATGACCGGCGAAGGGGCAGTGATCGGATCTCATTGAAAGGAGACCGGTCATG
>JBBRTB010000051.1:0-11006 GCA_038244815.1 Thermoanaerobaculia bacterium | reverse complement strand
CGGGTGGAAGTGAATCGGAGTCAAGCCGGTCGGGTGGCGGAGGGCTTGACCCCGATTCACTTCCACCCAATCCCATTCATGCGGCGGTCGAACGGCCACTTTGCCCCGTCAAGTCACCCACCTGAAGTAGCGAGGAGCCAACTTAGTAGATGCCCGGGATGAGCCGCTTGCGTCGCGCGGCGTACGCTCGATAGTCGTCGCCGAGGGCGCCGGTCAGTGCCTCTTCCTCGACGTGGATGCGGTAGGCGATGCCGATGGCCGGACCGATGATCAGGATCCCGAGGCTCAGCCAGTTGACGAACGCCAACCCCAGACCGAAGAAGGACAGCATCGATCCCGCGTAGGACGGGTGCCGCACGATGGAGTACAGACCGCGATCGATCACCTTGTGGTCATTGGCGATGGCCACGTCGACCGTGAAGTAGCGGCGCAGCGTGAAGATGGCCGTCAGCCGGATGACGAATCCGATGATGATCAGCGCGATGCCGGTCCAGAAGGAGGGCGCTTGCAGGGCAGACGGCATGCGCGTGGCCGCGATGTTCGCGCACAACCCCGCCACGAAGGGCGAGATCGCCAGCGACAGCGTGAGCACCAGCCCCGACTTCCGATCGTGGCTCGTGGCCTCGGATGGCCGCGAGCGCTTCACGAAGATGATGAACATCTCCGCGGCGACCCACACCGAGCAGACGGCGATGAGGATGGTCATGGCGCTCATGTCCGCAGTGTACGAGAGGTTCCGAATTTTCGCGTGATGGGCAGAATGAGGATCAGAGGTCGGAAAAAAAGACCTCGAGTTGAGCGATCGAGTGCGTGAAAGGCGCTCGCGATGACGACCGGCGTCTACCACATGGCCAGAGCCGCCGCCCGCACTCCCGCGATCTGCGCCGCGGTGATGACCGTCGTTCCGCCGGTGATCGTGGCCGGGCTCCACGCCGGCACGGCGAGACCTGCGGCGGTGTAGACGTTCGCCAGTGCCGAACGCAGTTCCGTCAGATGCGCCGCCTGGATGACCGTGCCCGACGCGATCGCACCGGACGGCCACGTGGCGACCGCTAAGACATAACGGGTGCGGAGGGTGTTGATCGCTGTGCGCAGTTCGGTCAGGTGCACGGCTTTGACCTTCGTGACTCCAGCCTGCAGAGGGTCATCCGTGAAGCTCAGGTTCGCGACATACGTGAACGCGCCGGCAAGCGTCGCCACCTGGCCGTCGAGGCTCGTCACCACCACGTCGACGGTGCCGAGCGCGTGCGCCGGCCTCACGGCGTTGATCGTCGTGGGCGTCAGGGCCGAAACGCCGGTCGCCGACAGCCCCCCGAATGTGACCGCTGCACCAGCCATGAATCCCGTCCCGGTCAGCTTGACCGGCCCTCCGGACGTTCCTCCGGATGACGGAAGCACCGCCGTCAGCGAGAGGGCCTCGCCGATCTTCACGACGAAGGCGTCAAAGAGCGCGGCGCCATGCGTTGTCTGAATCGCTCCCGGCTTCACCGGGAAGTCCGACGAGTCGGTCTGTCCAACCAGCCACACGTCGCCTGCATTGTCGAGGGCGATGCCGAATGCCTGGTCGCCGCCGGACACGGTCGCGCTGCCGCCGAGGTAACTCGAGTAAGCCAGCCCGGTTCCGGTGGGATTGAGCACCGACACGAATGCGTCATTGGTCGTCCCGGCTCGCGAGGGTTGGATCGCATCGACGGAGAGAGGGAAGTTCACCGAGTAGGTGCTGCCCGCAACGTAGGCATAGCCGGCGCCGTCCACGGCGACCGCGCGTCCCTCGTCGGTCGCTCCTCCGCCGAGGAAGGTGGAGTAAACGAACGACGCTGCGTTCGGAGATAGCTTCAATACGAAGGCATCGCTCACCGTGTCGCAGAGGGCGTTGTTGCCGCATGTGATGTCGAACGTTCCCGTCGTAACGGGGAAATCGGGAGAGTACGTCGCGCCGGTCACGAAGGCGTTTCCGGCCGCGTTGATGGCGATGCCGTACCCGCTGTCTGCGTTGCCCCCTCCCGCGAACGTGGAGTAGAGAAGCGCGCTTCCGGCCGCGTTGAACTTCGAGACGAAGGCGTCGCGAACGCGGTTATTGCAATTCGATGCGGTGCCGCACGTCGTCTGCGCGGCTCCAACGGTGGTCGGGAAGTCGTTCGAGGTGGTGTCTCCGGTGACGTACGCTTCGCCGGCTGCGTTCACCGCGACGGCGAACGCGTAGTCCGAGTCGTTGCCGCCGAATCGCGTTGCCCAGATGAGCGATGCCGCTCCCAGCGCGCTCGTGTTGATCTTCACGACGAATGCGTCGTAGCTGCTGGTCACGCCGCCGAGATGAGTGCTGTACGTGTTCGCCGATGGTGCCAGCGGGAAGGAGTTTCCGGCGACGGTCATCCCGGCGACGTAAGCATTGCTTCCCTCCACGGCGACGCCGAAGCCGACGGCAGAACTGTCGCTGATCAACTCGGTCGAGTAGAGGAGAGTACTGCCGGTGGGATTGAGCTTGAACAGAAACGCTCCCGCGCCCACCGTGATGGTGAATCCGTTGACGACCGGGAACGCGGGGCCGCTGCCGGAGTAGGACGTCTCACCCGTCACATAGGCGTTGCCGGCGGAGTCGACCGCAATGCCGTACCCGCGGTCGTCCGTGTCGCCGCCGCTGCCGACGTACGTGGAGTAGATGCGGACGCCGGTCGGGCTGATCTTGGTGACGAAGACGTCGTTGCTGTTGGACGCGCAGAAGGGGCATGACGTGCCATAGACACCCGGGCTGGTCGGAAAGTTTGGCGCCGCGGTGTATCCGGTGACGTACGCGTACCCCGGTCGCGGACTACGATCGGACGAGCACTCTTTACATCGATCCCGGGAGCCACGATGAAGTCGTATTCGAGCCGTTCCTCGTTCCCGTAGAACACCAGGTCGATCGCCGGGTAGAGCCCGCGATATCGCGCTGTGCGGAAAGACTGCACGCCGCGCCGCCATCGGGACGGATCGTTTCCGATGAGATAGTTGGTCGTTCCGGCGGCGGGTTCGTCCCCGGCCGGTTGCACGCGCTGATCGGCGCCGGGCCACGTCATCCGCAGGATGGCGCCGGTGCCGCCCACCGAGACGGCGGCCGATCCGGGCCTCAGCATCATCGCGTAGCCGCTGCCTCTGGCCAGCAAGCCGCGGTCGAGCAATTCAAAACGCAGGGGCTGCCGGACGGCCGACGTGATGGCTGTCGACGTCGCGGGCTTTTGCGCTGCGGCGGGACCGACTGCGAGAAGGGCCAGCGCAAAAAACGAGACCGGCGGCAGGAAAGACCGAAGTAGGGTTCTCATGACTGCTCCTCCACCGTGTGCACCGGACTGCGGCTCGTCACGCAGGGCGTTCAATCATGGGCCCGACTCGGGGGCGGCTCATAGCTGGTTGATCGTCATTCTACTTCTTCTACTTCGTTTCAGGCGGAGGTTGGCCCCGCACGGCGGCTGCGCCTGCCGCGCCTGGTTGATGGCGCGCGACTCGTGATCTCGGGGCCGCGGCTCGGACCTTGCACACCCGAAGACAAGCATTCCCGACAAAGCTCTAACCACGAACGTTGTACGGGCAGCGATGCCGCGAAAGCTGGAACTCATGGCAAGAAATACCAACGCCCCGAAACAGATCACCTGGATCATCTGCCTCGCACTTTTTGTCGTGGCGATCCTCGCGCACTTCTCGATGATTCACGTCAGCAGCGACATTGCGAGCTGGTCGTGGATCTTCGGATACGCGCTGCTCCTCGTGGCCGTCCAGGTCAAAGGTCTGTAGATCTCGCGGCGGCGTTCACTTCCTGGCGTGTTCCGTTGGCGTGTTGAGCGATGAAGTCGCCCTGCCGGTCATTGGTGAGACGAAGAGGCACGCGTCCGCGGCCGGTCAGCGGCACCGGATCGCATGCGTTCCCCTCTCTGCTCAAAACGACGCGCGGCGACGTCGTTCCCCAGATCTCTCATCTCCCGCGCGGCCAGAAAGTACGTCGATGGCCGGGGTGAGGCCTGGACCATGGCTTCCAGTGTGGGAGCGATCTCGTCGAAGCGGTGGAGTGAGGCCAGTAGCAGGGCGAGCTTGACGTAGGCCTCGGTCGTCGTTGGGAAGTTTGCGATCTCCTGCCGGAAGGCCGCTTCGGCTTCGGCGTTACGGCCCATGCGCGCAAGGATGTCTCCCCGCGTTACGGCCAGTGTGGCCGCCGGATGGGCCCGATCCTGCTGCTCACGCTGCACGGCGCGGTCGGTAACGGCGAGCGCCTGTTCGAACTCGTTCTCCTCGATCAGCACGCGCGCCAGAAAAATCAGCGCCGGCACGCGCTGCCTGTCGGGCGGACCGAGTGCCAATCGCGCTTCGCTCTCCGCGGTCCGAAGATCGTGCCTCCGCTGCGCGATCCCTGCCAGCACCAGATGCGCGTCCTCGGCATGAAGCTTCATCGCCTGCCGGGCATTGAGTTCGGCGGCATCGAGGTTTCCCATGTCCATCTCCAGCTTCGCCACCTCGATCGATACGGAATCGATCAGTTGGGGCGATCTGCGGATGGCCTGACGATAGGCATCGGCTGCTTCCTGCAACCGTCCCAGCCGGCGGAGATCTCCCGCCATCTGCATGTACACATCCACGAGGTCAGGATCCTCGCGCAGAATGGCGCGGCAGAGATCGATGCTCTCCCGATACTTTCCCTGCTGATTGAGGGCGAATGTCTGTTGAATCCGCGCCAGCAACTGCATGTGATCGCGGGGATTGCGTAACGGTCCGGAAGTCTGCGACGGCGCGCCGGAAAGGTAGCCGAGCGCGGAAAGGCGCGCCATCTCCTCGGAGCTCGCCGCACCCTGCGGCTGGAGATTGAGTGGAATGCTCTGCAGAGAATCGGCGAGTGCGCGCGCCTCGCGGCGCCGCTGGTCGAGAATGTTCTTCGTCTCCGCCGGATCGTGGACGATGTCGTAGAGCTCGGGCGCGGGGCTCTCGATGTACTGGTCGCGCGTGTCGGTCATCGACCGCAACTGGCTCCACCCCAGGTGCAGACGGGGATAGAGGGTCTCGCTGTAGACGGTACGAGGGCGGAGACTCTTCTCCCGGGCCAGGGCGATGAGCGAGATGCCGGGATCACCGGCCGGAAGCTTCGCGCCGGAAGCGTCAGCGACGGTGGGAAGAATGTCCACGAGTTCCGCCGGGGATGCCACACGCCGGCCGGCCATGGCCCGGCCGGGAAGTTTGAGGACGAGCGGAACGTGCAGGACATCCCGGTAGAGCAATACCCCATGCTCTGCTTCGCCGTGCTCGCTGAGGCCTTCGCCATGATCGCTGGCGAGGATGATGAGCGAACGATCGTAGAGATCACGCCGGTCGAGTTCTTCGAGAAAGCGCCCGAGGATTGCGTCGGCGGTGGCGATCTCTCCGTCGTATGGATTCGTGTACCTCGATTTGAAAGGCTCGACCGGCTCGTAAGGCGTGTGCGGCTCGAAGAGATGGAGGAAAAGGAAGAACGGTTGTCGTTGCACCGTGTCGAGCCAGGAAAGCGCGGCTCGCGCCGTTTCATCCCCCGGCCTCTGGATGGCGCCGAGTGTGGCCGATCCCCACACTTCCATCGAGTCATCGTAGAAATCGAACAGCGACCGCAATCCCGTTTCGCCCCTCAGCACGTACGCCGACACCGCGCCGCCGGTGGCGTATCCATGTTGCTTGAGCAACCCGGGAAGGGTCGGTCCCTTCGGCTCCACCCGATATCCAATGTTGCTCCGCACGCCGTTTTCATACGGCAGCCGCCCGGTAAGCATGGTCGTGTGCGACGGCAGTGTCAGCGGAACGTGGGAGTACGCGTTCTCGAACAGGATGCCGTCGCGGGCCAGTCGCGCAATGGCCGGCGTCTCGACCTGGCCGCCGTACAAAGCCAGATGATCCGCGCGCACCGTGTCGATGGAGATGAGGATGACCGGCGCGCCTGGAAAGCGGTCAGCGCTCTCACCATGCCCGCGGCAGAAGGCCAGGAGGAGCAGCAGGACAGAACCGGAGTAGAAGCGGCGCCGGGACACGGAGATCGGGATCATACGGCATGTTTCCGCAACCCTTCTGCGGCGGGGGATGTATCCAGAATCATGTCCCCGTGACGCTGAATGCCTTTTCCAGGTCGTAGGTTCTGGTCATCACCGTATCGGTCACGCGGACCCGGATCGTGTATTGGCCCGGCTTGAACGATTCCAGCGGAATGGCTGCACCGATGGCATAACGATCTTTGCTTCCCTTCAGCGGAGCGACTTGCCCCTCGGCGACAGGAAGCGTCATCCGAAACGAACCGTGAGCGGTGGTCCCGGAGATCTCCACCTCGACCGCAATGGCGGGACGCTTTTCCGCGGTCAGCCCCGGATTGCGCAGCTCGATGAAATACCAGAGATTTCCGTCGGAACTGAACGTGGCGTCACCCTTCGGCACGACCTTCAGTCCGCCGAATGTGAACGGATCGTCGGAAAGCCAGGTCGTGTGCAGCGGTGTGATCTCGGCGGAGAGAATCAGGGGCGACACGCCGCTCGCTGCCGGGTCGAGAGGGTCGAGTGTCAATTCAGTCCGGCGGAGCGAGAGGATCCGGTCATTGCGAGCGATCCCGAAACTGGCGACGTAGTGGCCGGGCCGGAGATGGAGGGAATCGTCGACGTAGGCGTCGCGGCCGGTGGCAATCATCGTGGCCGGCTCCTCGTGGACTTCCGCGATCTCGCCGCTCAGGTTCTCGATGACGGTGAAGAGCGTGACCTCCTGGCCGGGCGCGATTCCCGAGCCGGACGGCGCGTACAACTGCGATGCCACGAATGGTTCTCCCTCGGGCGTGACGAACGCGCCCCAGGTCAGAGCCGCGGGTCCGAGGGCGTTCTGGCCGCTGGCGCGGAAGGCCTCGAAGGCCACTTTGAGATTGGGATTGACGAAGGCGGCGCGATTGGAGGCGTCGTCGCTGCCAAAACGTGCTTTGGTCAGTTCGGGAGAAACGATGAGCGAGCGCACCGCAATGCCGAGGATCGCATCGGGATTGATGCGGTCCGTGTGCGCGAGCTGCCACTCGTTCTGCCCCTCATCGAGGAACACCAGGACGAAGTCGGACTGCGGAATGAATTTCGGTTTGCGGGTGTGGGCGTACGTCCAGATCTGGCGGGCCGGCTCGGCCACGGGGCGGGGGAGGGAGAGCGAGCCATCGGCATCGGTTGGGGCGGTGCTCGGGATAATCGCGCCGAACGAGGAGGGGGCGGGCGCGCTGCCCTTCATCGACACCTGCCAGGGAGGTCCGAGGAGGATCAGCACCTTGCCGGCGTCGCTCATCGATCCGCGGATCCGGGCCGATGTGAACTGTTCGTCGGCGAGCGCCACCCGCGCTTCGAACTCATCCCGGAACTCGTTGCGCCGAGTCTCAGGAGTGGGATCGCGCCGGGCCCAGAACAGATCGACGAACGCTTTCGCGCGCTCGTCGGTGCGGATCGTCTTCCACTCGGCGAGCTCCTGGCGGGTCATCAGGTGGAGGACCGGCCCCTCGCCCCAGCCCTCATAACGGATCAGTTGCGCGGATGCGGGCGGGGTGAGAAGAGCGGCCAGGGCCAGGGAGATGAGGAAGGATCGCATGGTGGATCTCGTGATGAAGTGGGGAAAAAAGGGGCGGCCGGAGCCGCCCCTTGCACATGAATGATTGAAGCGGCCTAGAAGCGAAGTCCCACGTAGAGCAGATACTGGCGAGGCTGAACGTAGCTGTTGGCGCTCGTCGGTCTGCCGAAGGTCGCGTTCTTGGTGTAGCCGGTTGCGTATCCCAGCGAATCCTTGGGGCTGTTCGGGTCCGCCGCGATGGCCGTGTTCCATGAAATCAGCGTGGTGTCGTTGATAAGGTTCTGCACGTCGACTTTCACCCAGGGCGTGACGCTTCCAGCGACCGGAATGCTGTACATCAGCGAGGCATCGAAGATGGACGTGGAATTGAACTTGCCGATGCCACGGTCGCCGAAAAAGACCGTCACCGAATTCCCGGCATTCTGATAGCCGGGGTTCAAGGCCTTCGACTCCGCGGAACGATTGACCGACGCCGAATAGCTGAAGGTGAGCGGAGAGTCGTACTTGTAGAGAAGCGCGGCGGTCAGATTCCCGGCCCGGTGCAGATTGAGGTTGTACGTGGTCCAGAGACGGATGCGATCGCCTTCGTACTGCGCGAGATGACCGGTGGGGATTTCGCGCGGACTCTGCATCTCCGTCCGCACACCGAACGAGGAGGTGGGAATGGACTGTCCCGACTCACCTTCGTAGTTGCCGTCATTGGTGAACTGGTGCGTCCAGTTGCCGTCGATGCCCCAACTCTGCGTCAGCCCATAGTGCGACTGGATTTCCAACGCCTGGTAGTGACGCTTCGGTCCATTCGTATTGCGATAGACGATGTTGTCGAAGCAGCCGGCGTCGACTCCGCCCAGGACGGCATGGGAACAGCCGTTGGCGATCTCCACGAATCCGTTGATGAAATCGGCGTACTTCCGGTCGGTCACTGTGGCCTTGACGAATCCGGAGTGCGGGAGTTGCGCGCCGCCGGATACGGTCCACTCGTGACTGATGGGAGCATGCAGGCTGCTGCCGACGAAAATGTTCGCCGTCGGCACGCTGGCGTAATAGAACACGTAATTATTGGGGTCGAAACCGGGTGCAAAATCTCGTCCCTGTCCCGCCGGCCCGTTGTAATACCCGTACAGCAGAGCGGGATGGCCGACCGGCGTGTTGGCGCCGATGAGGGCCGGATTGTAACGGCCGACATAGTGGGCGTAGGTGACGTCAGCCTTGAACCGGCCGTTCCCTCCCGGATCGAACGAGGCCGCCAGTCGCGGAACCATGTTGGAAGTGTCCACGCCGACGATGCCTCCGGTGGCATCGGCCTTGGTCTTCTCGTAGCGGGTGCCGAGGTTGAACATCCAGTGTGAATTGAGATTCCAGCGATCGTTGATGAAAAGCGAATCGGTCTTGGTGTCGAGCTTTGCTCCGCGCGTGGACAGCCAGTAGCCGATGCCGGTGTAGCTGTTGTTGCCGAAGGTCGTGTTGTTTCCGGGAGTGAAAACGGGGATGAGGTGTCCTGCCGAATCGAGCAGCGGCTGGCCGTTGCTGATGGCATACGGCGTATAGAACACGTAATCGGTCGCGGTCTGACTGTTGCCACCGGTGCGCGTATCGGTGAACTCCTCGAATCCACCCTTGATATCGTGGCTGCCGAGATTCTGGGTGGCCAGGAAGTACGACAGTGCGGCAAACGCTTGTTTGTTGTCGCGGTTCTCGGGGTCCGTGCCGTCAAAGTACGGCGCGTTGTACGTGCCTGAGGTGGTCGCCAGCAGCTTGCCGGTGGTGATGTCGATCGTGCGCTTGCCAAGACTGCGCATGGGACTGTCGACGATGCCCGTGGCCGTTCCCCCTGTGTTGCGGAACCCGAACGTCTTCGCCGAATAGCGTGCCTCGGCGAACAGGTTGCCCGTCCAGACACCGGAGTAGTTGAGGGCATAGCCCCGGTTCGGGAAGGAAGGATTCGGGGCGGCGGCCGCTACGTCGATCGGTCCGACCTGCAGCGTGTAATTGCGTTTGTCGGGGTTGTTGATGTAGTCGGCCTGCACGGTGTGAGCCGAACCGAGGTTGGCGGTGAGCTTGACTTCCGGCCGGCGGTTGGTGGTCTTGACCGGGAGTTGCACGCCGGTGACCGGAATGAAGTTTGGCGTGGTGGTTTCCGCGTCGCGGCCGGCGAAGAAGAACCAGAGGTGATCCTTGACGATCGGTCCGCCCAGCGTCAACTCGTAGACGTTCGACAATTTCCCGATGTGGGGAACGCTCTTGGCCGGGGTGACGCCGTCGCCGCGGAAGCCCTTTTCGTACGGTGTCAGAGTCAGCCAGCTCGGTTTGGTGAGGTCATCGCGGATCGAACCGGTGAACTGGTTCCCGCCGCTCTTGGTGACGACGTTGACCACGCCCCCGGTGAAGTGGCCATACTCGGCCGAGATTCCCGAGGTCAGGACCTGCGTCTCCTGGATGGCGTCCTCGATGAAGAGGTTGTTGGTCGTCCCGAAGATGTTGTCCTGGACGTTGACGCCGTTGATCAGTATGTTGTTGTCGTACGCCAGGCCGCCGTTGATCGAGATCTGATTCGCCACCGGCGTACGGGAGCGGCCGCCCATGTCGCCGGTCACCCCGCCTGCCAACTGAGCGATTCCAACCGGCGAGCGGACGATCGGAAGAGAATCCACCGTGTCCTTCTTGATGTTGGCACCGACCGTGGTGTTCTCGAGCACCGCCGGACTGCTTGCCGTGACGGTGATAGCCTCGGACAGCGCCTCGAGTTTCATCTGTGCGTCGACCCGCGTCGCCACGCCGAGCGGGAGATTCTTTCGCACATCGTTCGCCTTCATTCCCGCAAGCGAAAACTTGATGACGTAATCGCCCGGAGGAAGGCCGCGAAGGATGTAGTCGCCGCCGACGCCCGACATCGTAGTGCGCTCACCCATGAGCGCGGGTGACGTCGCCGTGACCGTGACGCCGGGAAGCTGTGCGCCTCCCTGATCAGTAATCGTGCCTTCGAGCGTGGCGGTCTGCGTGCCCTGGCCGAAGACGTTGGTAAACGGTAGAACTGCCAACAGAACAACCATCAGGAACCGACTCTTCATCTCTATCTCCTCGATTGAGAATTACCGGGGCATGCAATCTCCTGCGGATCCGG
Source organism: Thermoanaerobaculia bacterium (assembly GCA_038244815.1). Classification (GTDB taxonomy): domain Bacteria; phylum Acidobacteriota; class Thermoanaerobaculia; order Gp7-AA8; family Gp7-AA8; genus DASVHS01. Next base: position 325 of record JBBRTB010000051.1, on the reverse strand, counting down.
GGCTTCAGCAAAGAATCAATTGGGAAACGAACCGAAAATGTGACGGTACTGTAACTTAAAAGTGTCGTGAACGTGAAGTGCTGGTCACGGACCGGCGATTTAACTGCGGCCTTCCTGATAAGCCGAAGGAAGGATGCGACAAATGTGTTTCGGTCGGTTACGGATCGTTGTCGGCGCCCCTCCAGTGTCATTCCGAGCGGTGTAACGCGCAAGCGCGTTGTCGAGGGGATGAACGGATATCCTGCGGAGCGCGGTTCCGCAGACGAGGCCGTTGACGCAATGGTGCGCAGTACTGAGCCCGATTCCGAGCGTGGTCCCGGAAGAT
>JBBRTB010000050.1:0-12348 GCA_038244815.1 Thermoanaerobaculia bacterium | reverse complement strand
GGTGACTCACCGTCAACAGCGACTGCCTCTACGTCAACTGCTTCAAGCTTTCCAGTCTTCAACATCGCTCCCGCATTCACCGCCCCGTAACTACTCTAATTTCCCTCAGGCTGCTGTCTCATTCGATGTTGACACACAGGGGTTCCCCGTAAGAGGCGGCGGATGTCATCCGTCGGGTCACGACGCCGAGTCGTCCTCGGCCGCTCCCAGTGCGTTGAGCGGCTGCGCACACCCGATGCCCCCAGTCCGAGGACGTGCGTGTGGATCATGGTCGTCCTCATGTCCGCATGGCCCGGCAGCTCCTGCACCGTCCGGATGTCCTGGCCCGACTCCAGAAGGTGCGTAGCAAATGAGTGTCGCAGCGTGTGCGGCGCGGCCGCCTTCGCCACACCGCATTTCCGCGTGGCTTCGTGTACCGCTCGCTGGATGACCTGCTGGCTCCTCTGCGCCGCCGGAAAGACCCACTACCATCCCCACGAACCGGCGGCGTTCGGATATTGCACCGCCAGCGCATCCGGCATCCATACCTGCCCGAACCGCGCGGACACGTCGCGGTCGTGCAGTTTCGGCTCCGCCATCGCAGACCGAGGTTCCCTCGCATGCGGCTACCCGAAGTGGGTGGGCGAAAGCGGATACAGAAGCCGAATCGGCCAGGAACATCGCAGCTGGAAGGAGCGAATCGGCGCCTTGCCGAGAAGTTGCGCGTCGAGCAGCAGCGCTTCTGTGGCAACGAGCAGCGTCTGGGTGGGCGTGTCGTGCAGGCCGCCAGAGGCGACGTTCAGCCAGACGGTCAGGAGCTCCTGCGTCGCGTCATCGTGCGCGGTCGTCTACGTCAACGACATCGCCATCGGTCAGGCCAGCCTTGACGCCCCCGGATACAAAGAGCGCGTGTTCGTCGTCACCGCCGCTGACGACGCCGCCCAGGAAGTGGCCGTGATCAACGCGACGACGGCGAGGAATCCGGGCGGGGGGAACCGGAACCGCCACCCGGATTCCTCGCGCTCTTCGGCGCTCGGAATGACTCGCGTACGCCTGCGCCGGGCGAGTCGGTGGCCACCCCACCCAGCACCGAGCACCCAGTGCGCTACAACTCTTGCAGCTGAGGACGCCGCGGAACGAGCCCTAATGCGCCGCGGTCTGGTGCGCCTCTTTCAGCTTCTTCGCCTCGGTGATGATCTTCTCCTGGAGGTTGCGCGGGACTTCCTCGTAGTGCGAGTACTCCATGTGGAAGCTGCCGCGGCCCTGCGTGATGGAGCGCAGCGTCGAGCCGTACGTGAGCATCTCCGCCAGCGGCACGCGCGCCTTCACCGTCTGCACGTCACCATCGGCGACGACACCCTCGACGCGCCCGCGCCGTGAGTTGAGATCGCCCATCAGGTCGCCGATGTATTCGCTCGGCGCATTGATGTCGACGTGCATGATCGGCTCGAGCAGCGTCGGCCTGGCCGCTTCCATCCCCTGCTGAAAGGCTAGCGAGCCGGCGATCTTGAAGGCCATTTCGGACGAGTCGACGTCGTGGTACTGGCCGTCCTTCAGGCGCACGCGGAAGTCGACGACCGGGAATCCCGCCAGGTATCCTTTGAGCCGCGCGTCCTGGATGCCCTTTTCCACCGCCGGGATGTACTGGCGGGGAATGGAGCCGCCGAAGATCTCGTCCACGAACTCGAAGTCGCCCCCGCGCGCCAACGGCTCGATGGTGATCTTGCAGTCGGCGAACTGCCCGTGACCGCCGGACTGTTTCTTGTGCCGGCCGTGGGCCTCGGCAGCCCTGGTGATGGTCTCGCGATACGGAACCTTCGGCGGATGAAGAATCACGTCGACGCTGTACTTCTTCTTCAGCTTCTGCACGACGATCTCGACGTGCAGTTGTCCCTGGCCGCTGATGAGGAACTCCTTGGTCTGCTCGTCGCGGTGGAAGCGGATGGTCGGATCTTCCTCGATGATGCGGGCGATGGCGGTGGAGAGCTTGTCCTCGTCGCCGCGCGCTTTCGGCTCGACGGCGAAAGCGATGGCCGCTTCCGGGTATTCGATGTGCGGCAGCACGATGGGGTGATCCTTCGATGCCAGCGTCTCGCCCGTGTGCATGTCCTTCAGTTTCGCCACCGCGCCGATGTCGCCTGCCTGAAGCTCGGGGACGCTGATCTGCTGCTTGCCCTGCAGCACCTGCAGCTTGCCGACGCGCTCTTCATGGTCTCGCGAGGTGTTCCAGTAGGTCGTATCGCTCTTGAACGTACCGGAGAAAACGCGGAACAGCGAGACCCGTCCGGAGAACGGATCGGAGAACGTCTTGAACACCAGAGCCGCCGGGAATCCCTCGGCGCGGCGCTCGAACGTGACCGGTTCTCCTTTCGCGTCCCTCCCTTCGATCGACTTGATCTCGTCGGCGGAGGGAAGCAGCGAGACGAAGGCGTCGAGGATCGGCTGGCCGCCGATGTTGTGCGAGGCCGAGGCGAACAGCACCGGAAAGATCTGGTGGTGCAGGACCTCGCGTTTCAGACCGTCGATCAGCTCTTCCTGCGACAGCCCTCCCTGCTCGAAGAAGCGCTCCATCAGCTTGTCATCGCCTTCAGCGACTTTCTCGATGAGCCTCTCCCGCCACTGGTCGGCCGTGGCCTTGAGCTCAGCCGGAATGGCTCCGGGCTCGACCTTGCCTGATCCGTCGGTGGCCGACGTCCAGGCCTGCATGGCGATCAGATCGATGACGCCGGTGAACTCCTTTTCCTCTCCGATGGGAAGCTGGATGGGAACGACGTTCTTTCCGAACTTCTTCTCCAGCGCTTCCAGCGTGCGGTTCACCGAGGCCCGCTCGCGATCCATCTTGTTCACGATCAGGAGGCGCGGCAGGGCGTATTCGTCCGCGAACTTCCAGACCCGCTCCGTCGACACCTCGACGCCGGTGACGCCGCTGACCACCACGGCGGCGGAGTCGGCCACGCGCAGCGCGCTTTTCGCTTCCATGGCGAAGATCCCGAACCCGGGAGTGTCGATCAGGTTGATCTTGGCGTCCTTCCACTCCACGAACGCGACCGCGGTGGAGATGGAGTGCTTGCGGTCGATCTCATCGGGGTCGAAGTCGGTCACGGTCGTCCCGTCTTCGATGCGTCCCTGGCGCGTGACCACGCCCGCGTTGAACAGGAGCTGCGACACAAGAGTGGTCTTGCCGGTGTCGTTGTGCCCCACCAGTGCTACGTTGCGAATCTCGGAACCAGAGTAAACCTTCATGTCGTGACCTCGGCCTCATGAAGTTTGTCAAAGAGGGCGTAGATCATAATTTAAAATGCGGCCCGGGTCTCCGCTTCCGCACTCATCCGCAAGGGTTATGATTGGCAGTTCATGGCACTTCCGTCGATTCTGTCGGAGACGACGGGAGTTCCGCTGGAGAACGTCCCCATTTGAAGCTTGGCCGTTATGAAGTGGTCCGTGAGCTTGGCAAAGGGGCGATGGGTATCGTCTACCTCGCCAAAGATCCCCTGATCGGCCGGCTTGTCGCGCTGAAGACGATTCGTCCGGCCGCCCATTCGGACGACGACGAGGCCCAGGAATTTCAGCAGCGATTCGTCCGCGAGGCGCAGGCCGCCGGGATCCTCAATCATCCCGCCATCGTGACGGTGCACGACATCGGTCAGGACGAGACCGGCCTGTCGTTCATCGCCATGGAGTACGTCGAGGGCCAGAACATCAAGGAGGTCCTGGCGCAGGGGCGCACGCTGACGTTCGACCAGATCGGCGACATCATCGCCCAGATCGCCGAGGCGCTCGACTTCGCGCACACCAAAGGAATCGTGCATCGCGATGTGAAGCCCGCGAACATCATTCTTCTGGAGGGGAACCGGGCCAAGATCACCGACTTCGGCATCGCCAAAATCGCCTCCACCGCCAATCTCACCTCCACCGGCCAGTTTCTGGGAACGCCGAATTACATGGCCCCCGAGCAAATCAAAGGCACCCCCGTGGACGGCCGCACCGACATCTTCTCCCTCGGGATCTGCCTCTACGAGTGCCTGACGCGGCGCAAACCTTTCGGCGGAGACTCCCTGACCTCGATCTCATACAAGATCGTGCACGAGCCGTTTCCGCCGCTCCACGAGATCAACGCGCAGATTCCCGATGGATACGAAGAGGTCGTGGCGCTCTGTCTGGCGAAGGATCCGGCCAAGCGGTATCAGCGCGCCAAAGACCTGGCCACGGCGTTGCGCGCCGTTCTGCGCGGAGAGAAGCCGGTCCGGAGCGAGCCGCTGCTCGAGGAAGAGACTGTCATCACGCGCGATCACGAGCGCCTGCCGACACTGGACATGCCGTTTCCCGAGGCCGCCGCGCCGGCTTCGGCCAGACAGCAGGGTGCCTCCACCATCGCCACCGCGGCCGCGGCCAAAGCGGCGTCAGGCCCCGGGCCGGCACGTCCTCCGATCAGGGATCAGTTGAACGAGACGATGCGACGGATCCGTGCGCATCCGACCTGGCGCGCCCGGATCTCGCCATCGATGTTCGCAGTCATCGTGACGATCCTTTTGGCCGCCGTCATCGGCGTGGTGGTGGCGATTCAACGTCAGAGGCCGAAGATGGTCCCCGTGGATCACCGCGCCGAGCAGCGGCGGGCCACGGAGCGCCAGCTTCGACAAGAAGGCAACGATTTGATCCGCCAGGGAAAGATTCACGAGGCTTACGCGAAATTCGAGCAGCTCAACAAAATGGCGCCGAACTCGCCCGCGGTCAGCGACATCGTGCAGAAGCTCGATGCCATTCGTCAGAAAGAAGAGCTGACCAACCAGCAGCTCGCGGCCGCCAACAAGAAACGCGACGCCGGCATCGAGCTCTTCAATCTCAAGAACTACGAGGCTGCCGCCCAGGTGCTGACCGAAGCCTTCTCGATGAACCCCAACGACGACCAGACGGCCGATTACCTCAAACGCGCGCAGATCGAGCAGCAGAAGGAGGAGGCGGCCAACGCTGCCCGGGCCCAGACCCGTGCCGCGGCGGCGACGGGCACGGCCGGTACCCGAACCACGACCGCGACAACCGTCGACCAGCGTCACGCCAGTGCCAATGCGCCCGCCCAGCTCACCACCGTGTTCGACAGCCCGTTCTCAGACGGATACCTGATCGTCAAGGTCGGCGTGGAGATCGTCGCTCGCGAGAATCTCTTTGAGGAGAAAGGCCGGTTCATCCGCCGCAACTATCCGCGGCAGGTGAACGCGACCGCACACTTCCCGCCCAAAGACGCGGACGTTCAGATCTGGGTGGTCGTGCCCTCGCAGAACATCAACGAGCATCACGCCGTGTCCTACAAATTCAGTCCGGGCAGCGTGCAGAGGCTGGTCGTTACCTACAACGCCCAGACCAAGACGTTCGACTACCAGTTGCATTGAATCATCCCGAGCGTGCCGCCCCCGGATTCCTCGCTGACGCTCGGAATGACCAGACCACCGCATGACCAGCGACTTCGCCATCGTGACCCGCGACGAAACGCAGCATGAGTCGCGGCTCATCCACGGCCTGGCCGAGCGGCGCGGAGCCGTGATCGAGGCGCGCGACGACTGCGACGAGGAGCTGCGCGCTCTGTGCGAGCTCGAATGGAACCGCCTGCGCAACGCCCTCGGGCGGATTCGCGAAGGACGGTGGCGGTGCGTCGTGTCGGCATCGCGCCAGGATGGGGCGGTCTCGACGACGTCGACCATCAGCGTGAACCTTCTCGATCTGTCGATCGTCACAACACCTCCCCATCTCGGCTCCGACTACGAGATGCTCATCGAGCTGGCCAGCGTCCCGCCGACCGCCGACGCCCATGTTCGCGAGCTCCCCCTGGTCTGGCGCAACGGGTCGGGCGCCGTCCTCCTGCACGAGGCGGCCGGACATGCCGCCGAGCACGGACACGCGCCCGCGGGCTGGCCCTCGTGGTTGAGGGTCCTCGACGAGAGCGAGCAGGGCACGGCCGATCTCACCCGCGGCGAACCGCCCATGGCCATGCGGCGCCAGTCGTTCACCGACGTTCCCATGCGCCGCATGACGAGCGTCCGCGTCGAGGCCGGCCTCGACCGGCAGATCCCGGCCAGGCGCATCGACGTCCTCCTCATTGCCGGTGGCCGTTACGAGCCTCTGACCGAGACCGTGACCGTCTTCGTGTCCGCCGCCGATCTCGTCGACGGTGACCGGTCGGTCCGCCTCCGTCCGTTCGTCATCGAGTCGCCGCGCGCGGCCGTGGCTGGCGCGCTGCGCGGATCGACGGGCGGTGTGCGCCGGTATCCGGGTGTGATCTGCTCGAAGGAAGGCCAGGAATTGTTCGCCGCATCGCACGCGCCCGACCTGGTTACCGAGTTCCGATGAGCGAGTCCTACCGCAAGTTCGGCCGGACGGTGCGATACGAGAACGGCACGATCGTCCGCGTGGAGGAGGCGGGTGAGGCGGTGGAGGAGGGGAAGACGTTCTCCTGCCGGCCCGTGGCGCGAAGCAACACCTTGGCGCCAATCGATACCGCACCGCTCGAGCAGGTCGTCCGCGAGATCGAAGATCTGGTTCGGCCACCCCTGACGATCGAGCGCATCGTCGTCAGCGAAGGCGTGGCCCGTCATGAATTCGACGGGCGGGAGTGGAGGGAGACCATTCGCCGCGTCCATCTGTCGATGGTCTTCCGATCCACGCGCGCCCTCATTCACCTCGGCGACTTCGATCTCGACGACGTGCGCGCCATCGCCGCGGCACTTCCTCGAATCGGCCCGCAGCGGGAAGCTCCCGCCCGCGTGCTCCTCGCGCCGAATGTCGCGGCCGCGCTGGTGCCTCACCTCGTCGGCGTGGCACCACCGAACGTAAGACTCTCGCAGAGTGCCGGCGGGTTCGACGGCAAGGGCCAGCCCGTCGAGGCGCGCCCCATCGGCGAGGAACCGTGGCCGAACTGGTACCGCCCCAGCTACCGGTCGCGGCCGGTGTTAGCGCCGTTTCACCTCCGCGTGCTGTGCGACGTGACCGCGATCGACGAAGACCTTCCCCGTGCCATCGCCCTGCTGGCGCCGCCCGAACCGCTGCTGTTGCGCGTGCTCTGCGCCGGCCGCGATCACGTGTTCCCGGCCACCATCCGCGTCATGCGCATCGACGCCGTGGCCCGGGAGGCGCGGTGGTATCCCTTCGGCGCGGGTTCCTTCGGCGCGGAGATGATGCTTTAATGCGGGAGGATCTGATGACTGTCAACGATCGGCAGATCGAATTCCTGGCCCGCGCGCTGCTGAACCGGCTCGAGGACCGCGGTGTGCTCGAGTTCCACGACGCCGAGGTGGGGATCGAGCTCGTGGTGAGGACGCTCGCGGAGAGTCTGCGCGACGAGGAAGAGGAAGAGACGGGTCGCAGGTCGTAGGTCACGGGCCTCATCGCCCTTCACCATGTCTTTAGAAAAGAGTCTCGAAGAGCTCGAGCGCCGCAAACGGGACAGTGAGCTCGGCGGCGGGCAGCAGCGCATCGACCGCCAGCACAACGAAGGGAAGCTGACGGCGCGCGAGCGCATCTCGCTGCTCTTCGATCCGGGCTCGTTCCAGGAGCTCGATCAGCTCGTCGTCCACCGCTCCACCGACTTCGGAATGGAAAAGCAGCGCGTGCCCGGCGACGGCGTCGTCACCGGATACGGCACGGTGGACGGGAGGCTGGTCTACGCCTTTGCCCAGGATTTCACCGTCTTCGGCGGATCGCTCTCCGAGACGCATGCCGCGAAGATCGTGAAGATCATGGACGCGGCCATGAAAAACGGCGCGCCCATCGTCGGACTCAACGACTCCGGCGGCGCCCGAATCCAGGAAGGCGTCGTCTCCCTGGGCGGCTACGCGGACATCTTTCTGCGCAACACCCTGGCCTCCGGAGTCATCCCGCAGATCTCCGCGATCATGGGTCCGTGCGCAGGCGGTGCGGTCTACTCGCCGGCCATCACCGACTTCATTCTCATGGTCAAAAAGACGAGCTACATGTTCGTCACCGGACCCGAGGTCATCAAGACCGTCACGCACGAAGAGGTGACGAAGGAAAAGCTCGGCGGTGCGGAGACGCACAACCAGCTCTCCGGGGTCGCCCAGTTCGCCGCCGACTCGGATGAGGACTGCCTGGCCACGATCCGGGAGCTGCTTTCGTACATGCCGTCGAACAACCTGGAGGACGCGCCGCGCCTCACCAGCCGCGACGACATCAACCGGGTCGACGCCGGGCTCGACAAGTTCATCCCGGAGAACGCCAACCAGCCGTACGAGATCCGCGAGCTCATTCGCACCATCGCCGACGAGAATCATTTCCTCGAGGTCCATCAGCACTTCGCGCGCAATCTCGTCGTCGGATTCATGCGCCTCAACGGTCAGTCCATCGGTGTCGTCGCCAATCAGCCCGCGTTCCTGGCCGGTGTTCTCGACATCAACGCCTCGCGCAAGGGCGCCCGGTTCGTCCGTTTCTGCGACGCCTTCAACATCCCGCTGCTCGTCCTCGAGGACGTGCCGGGATTCCTGCCGGGCACCGATCAGGAGTACGGCGGCATCATCATCCACGGCGCGAAGCTGCTCTTTGCGCTGGCCGAAGCCACAGTGCCGAAGGTGACGGTGATTACGAGGAAGGCGTACGGCGGCGCGTACTGCGTCATGAACTCGAAGCACATCCGCGCCGACATGAACTTCGCCTATCCCACCGCGGAGATCGCGGTCATGGGCGCCGAAGGAGCGGTCAGCATCCTCTATCGCGCCGCGGAGGACCGCGCGGCGAAAGTCGCCGAGTACAAGGAGAAGTTCGCCAACCCCTACATCGCCGCCGAGCGTGGGTACGTCGACGAGATCATCGAGCCGCGCTTCACGCGCCGGAAACTGATCACCACCTTCGCCATGCTGAAGAACAAGCGGGACAGGAACCCGCCGAAAAAGCACGGGAACATTCCGTTGTAGGTCCTCGGTCCTCGGTTGACCACCCACACGACCCTCTCGAAAGAGAGATAATCGCTGCACCCATGCGTACGACCGTTCTGGCGTTCGTCCTGGCGGCGGCGCCCGCGCTTTTCGCGCAGGTTCCGGCAGCGCTGCCGCCGCTCGTCGAGAATATCGAGGTTTCGGTCACGAACGTCGATGTCGTCGTCACCGACTCCGCGGGCAGACCGGTGGCGGGGCTCTCGCGCGCCGAGTTCGAGATCTTCGAGGACGGCCGGCCGCGGACGCTGACGAACTTCTACGCCATCCAGGACGCCACGGTCAGCCGGGCCACCAACGGGGACGACAGCGAAGGCTCGGTCGACCCCGACCAGTTCCGGCGCAAGGTCGTCCTGCTCATCGACGACAACTTCATCCCGAAGCCGAACCGCGATGCCGCGCTCCGGCGTCTCGATGAGTTCGTCGACAGTCACGCCAGGGCGAATTGCGAGTGGACGCTCATCGCCATCGGCCGGTCGGTGACCACCGTGCAGCCGTTCACGACCAGCCGGAGCGCGATGCACGCCGCGCTGGCCCGGGCCCGGCATCTGCCCGTATTCGACGAACAGCGGCAGCTCGATCGTGAGATTCTCTCCGATCCGGTCCGCCGCACGGGACTCGGCGATCCGACCAGCGGAAACGACTACGCGACGACCGTGCGCTTCCGCGCCCGCGAGCAGACCATGCGGAACCTCAACGCCACGCTGGCCACCGCCCGTGCCGTCGTCCAGACCTGCCGCGCCTTCAATGCCGCGGAAGGGAAGAAAGTCATCGTCCTGGTCACCGGCGGCATGGAGATGAACACGACGTTCCAGGCCTTCGACACCCAGGACGACCGCGTGCTCACCGACATGAAGCTGCAGATCGAGCAGGCCCTCGACACGATCGTGCGCGAGGCCAACTCCGCCAACGTGAACATCTACGTCGTCAACGCCCACAATCGCGCCGTGCAGGCGCCGCAGCACGACGTCGCGAACAAGTCCTCCGGGATCAATCCCGGGAGCGTCGGCAGCCTGCAGGATGCCATGGGCTCAGGGCCGATCGATACGACGGACATCGACTCTTCCTCGCGCAACCTCGCCGCCGGAACGGGCGGCCTCTATTTCCCCGCGAACAACGTGGCGCGCGCCCTCCAGCGCATCGACGACGAGACCTCCAGCTACTACTCGCTCGGGTTCTCACCGCCCCACGGCGACGACGGTGTCTACCATCACATCAGCGTGCGGGTGAAGCGCGGCGGCGTGTCCGGCCGTTATCGCCGCGGGTTCAGGAACATCCCCATGAACGAGCGGCTGGAGCAGTCGCTCATGTCGCCGATGAGCTTTCCGAAGGATCGGGGTGAGCTCCCGGTGAAGCTCGTCGTGGGCATCCCCGATGCGAGACAACACGAACTGATCGTTCCGGTGACCGCCGAGCTGCCGATGAAGCTGCTGACGATCGTGCCGCACGACGAGGGCTACGCCGGCCGCGTGCACATCTACCTCACCGTCTACGACGCCGACGGGAACAACGTCGGCTACCACCACTTCGTGCAGGACCTGAGCGTCGACCGCAACGACTACTCGTGCCTGGGCACGGCGGCGTTCCGCTACCACACCAGGCTCGGACTCAAGCCCGGCCAGTTCACGATTCTCGTGACGTTGCGCGACGACGTCACGAACGAGATCGGAATGGCCATGCGACGCCTGAGCCTGTGATCCTCCGCCCCCTCACTCCCGCGCTCGCCCTGATTACCACCGTTCTCCTGGCTCAACAGCGGCCCCTTCCGCCGCTGGTCGAGAAGATCGATGTCTCCGTGATCAACGTCGACGCCACGGTACTCGACTCGGCCGGGAACCCCGTTCCGGAGCTGACCGCGAACGATTTCGAGGTCTTCGAGGACGGCCGGCCCCAGAAAATCACGAACTTCTACGCGGTCGATCGCGGTGCCGTTCGCGACGAGTCGGCGCGGGGCAATGTCACCGCTCCGATCAAGCGCTTCCGCCGTAAGGCCGTCCTGCTCGTCGACAACCATTTCGTCGACAAGCACTCGCGCGACGCGGCGCTGCGGCAAGTGCGCGCCTTCATCGAATCGGACTACGCCGGCGACTACGACTGGTCGATCGGCGTGATCTCAGCGGGCGTTCACGTCATCCAGCCGTTCACGTCGGACAAGGCGGTCATCAAGTCCGCCATCGATCGTGTGCTCGGTGGGGGAGCGGGCCAGCAGACCGCGTCCCTCGACAGCGGCTCGGTGGCGTCGCAGTCGTCGCAGGGAGCGGGGGCAACCGCGCAGGCACAGCAGGCAGCCGCGCAGAACGCCGCGGAGATGATCGCCATGGACAAGGACATCCGCTTCGCCTCGTCGCTCGACGCCATGCGTGCCTCGGCCCGGGCCGTGATCGATGCCTGCCGCGCCTATACCTCGATGGAAGGGAAAAAGCTCATCGTCCTGGTCACGGGGTCGATGGAAGTCGAGAACCGCGGGGCGGAATCGAACGGTGTGAATCGATTCGGGAGGACCGCCGCCGACAACGATCGCGACGCCGCGACGATCCGCGAAGCGATGGTGCGGGAGGCCAATGCCGCGAACTTCAACATCTATATTGTCAAGGCCTCCGGCGTCAGCAGTCCGGTGGCGGGATTCGATATCTCCGCGAAACGGCCCGACGACGCCGTCCTCGGCGAGGTGCGTGACGACGACTCGATGGCCGTGGCCTTGTCGGCGGAGACCGGCGGTGCCTATCTGACCAGCAATGCCATCAGCCAGTCCATTCACGCCATCGACACGATGTCCGGCACGTTCTACTCGCTCGGCTACTCGCCGCGGCACTTCGAAGATGGCAAGTACCACAGCATCAGCGTGCGCGTGAGAAACCACGCCTACACCGTTCGCAGCCGCGCCGGCTACCTCGACACCTCGACCGATGCCCGCCTCGAGGACTCGCTCCGCGTGGCGGTGTCCGCCGCCATTCCCGAAGGATCGCTGCCGGTGAGCGTGACCGCGGGCGACAGGACCGGCAATGGGAGCGGCATCCATCTTCCGGTCACCGTGTCCGTGCCGATGAAATCGATCACCACGCTGCGGCGAGGCGATCGGAGCGTCGGTCGCGTGCACGTTTATCTGTCGGTGTTCGATCAATCCGACGCGAACGTGGCCTTCAATCACGCCGTGCAGGACATCGCCCTCACCGCCGCGCAGGTGCAGCAGATCGTCGCCTCTCCCGTCAATTTCCGCTACACGATGAGAGTCGCGCTCAAGCCGGGCACGTACCGTGTCGTCGTCGCCGTCAGAGACGAGCTCAGCGACGAAATCGGCAAAGCCACGATGGTGGTCGACGCTCGCCGCTGACCCAAACGTCATTAGAAGCGCCGAAGCCAGCAATCGTCATTCCGAGCGCCGAAGAGCGCGAGGAATCTGGGCGGTGGTGCGTGCCGTCCGCGGCTCGGAATGACG
>JBBRTB010000049.1:0-13477 GCA_038244815.1 Thermoanaerobaculia bacterium | reverse complement strand
GCCACTGCTCACAAGCTCGCCCTGATCTTCTACGCCATCCTCAAAAACAAAACCGAGTATCGAGACCTCGGCGCCAACTACTACGAGCAACGCTACCGCGAACGTCTCCTCAACTCACTGAAAAAAAAGGCCGCCACTCTTGGCTTTCATCTCACTCCGGCACAGGAGGTTCATTAGAAGCGCCGGAGAGCGCGAGGAATCTGGGTGGGGGGTTCGCTCCCCCCGCCCAGATTCCTCGCCGTCTTCGCGGCTCGGAATGACGGCAGTGGTCACACATTCTCGATCTTCTTGCGGACGCTTTCGAAGAACGCGCCGGTCAGCTTCTGCGTGACCGGTCCCATCAGCCGCGAAGCGAGACTGGCGATCGTTCCGGAAACGATCACGTCGGAAGACCAGTCCAGCACCGTGTCGCCGGCCTGTTCGCCGTCGCGCAACGCCATCTCGCTCGTTCCGTCGACGACGCTGCCGGGCGCGGTGCCATGGATCTTCATCCGGGCCCGATTCGGCGCGTCGATGTCCGTCCACGTGGCATCGACCACGAAGCGGGCCTTGACCGCGCCGAATCCCACCGACGCCACGGCCCGGAACTTCTCGTTGGGTACGATGATCTCCAGCGACTCCAGTCCCGGCGCGGAGTCGGCCAGTTGCGTGGGGTCGGTCAGAAAGTCCCACACTCTCTGACGCGGCGCGTGGATGGTCACGGTGCCCTTGAAGTTCATTCGCCCCTCCTTCGTTGCCATTCGCCCGCGCCCGACCGCAGGACCGTGAGCGGCAGGAGCGCACACTTGCGGCGCGCCGGCTGAATCTCCGCACCGAGCGCATCGAGCAGCGTCTCTTCCGCAATGCCGGCGAGACTCGCCACCGGCAGGCCGGCGATCATCTCCGTCAGCAGCGAGCTGGCGGCCCTGGCGATCATGCAGAGATCTCCCTGAAAGCGGGCCTCCCGCACGGTCTCGTCCGGCGAGACGGCGATCTCGATCCTGACCCGATCCCCACAAAACGGATTGACATCCTCGGCGCGGATGTCAGGAGCCTCCAGCGATCCGTAGTTGCGCGGATGCCTGAAGTGCTCCTGGATCGTCTCACCGTACGGGTTCATGCGCTTTCATTCCCAGCGCCGCCAACTCAGCAGATGCCTGTGGCCGGCGCAGGGCGAACGCTCTCATGTCGTCTGCAACACCGCTTCCCGTTTCTTACCGCTCAGCGCCGAGCCGCTCTTCCCATGCATCACCGCCACGACCTCGGAGATGATGCTGAGCGCGATGTCGGCCGCGCTCTCGCCGCCGAGGTCGAGGCCGATGGGGTTGCGGACGCGGGCGAGCTGTGCTTCGGCCACGCCGCTGTCGCGCAGCATCTGCAGGATGGCCGCGCCACGTCGGCGGCTGCCGAGGAGGCCGATGTAGGGGGCGCTGCCGGCGAGCGCTTTCTCGAGGACGGGCACGTCGATCTTGTAGTCGTGCGCCACGAGCACGACCGCGGTGGACGGGCCGGGCTCGAGCTGGCCGGCGATCTCGGAGGCGATGCCGACGCGAATGTCGTCCGCGTCCGGAAAGCGCTCGCGGCTGGCGAATTTCTCGCGGCCGTCGACGACGACGGTGCGGAAGCCGAGGGCCTTCGCGAACGGGATCAGCGGCATGGCCACGGCGCTGGCGCCGAAGATCAGAAGCGTCGGGCGCGGCCGGAGCACTTCCACGAAGAGAGTGTTCGACGACGCCGGCCACGGCCAGCCCTCTTTCAGGAGAGTGCGCGATCCCGCTCCCTCGCCGGCCAGCACGGTGGTGATGGCCACGCTTCTTCCCGCTTCGAGCTCGGCGCGCGCGTCGTCGTACATCCGCATCATCGAATCGGTGACGGGCTCGACGAAGACGTCGACCGCGCCGCCGCAGGTCAGACCGATCTCCCACGCCTCCTCGTCGCCGAGCTGCATGTTCAGCAGGCGCGGCGCGGAGTTTTCGAGAACCTCGCCGGAATGCTCGATCACCCGTCCGTCGACGCAGCCGCCGATGGTCACCGAGCCGAAGATGCTTCCGCCGTCGCCGACGAACATCTTCGTCCCCTCTTTGCGCGGCGTGGCGCCGCTGGTGCGCACGAGCGTGGCCATGGCCGCGCGCCGGCCGCCCGCGCGCAACCGGTCGATCAGCTCGAAGGTCTCATGCGACATGAGCCTTCTCGAACGTCCGGAGACAGTGAGCGCAATCGATGGCCTCGGCCTCGCTCATCGCCGGTAATTGCAGTTCGTTGATGACAACCACCATCTGCGCCCGGGGAAGGCTCGGTTCGATGAAGACGTCGAGCACGCCGCCACTGTAGCACTGCATCGGGACGATGGTCTTCAGGGGATCATTCCCCCCGCTCAGGTCCCTCGCCGTCTTCGCGCCTGGGGATGACATCGGCGGGCTTGTCGATGTCCAGGATCACTCCGGAATCATCGACGGCGACCCGGTGCGGCGTGTGGTTGCCGAAGATGGCGCGGCATCCGATGTCGCCGCGGATCTCCATCATCTCGGCGAAGAGCGACCGGTCGACGATCACGGGGTTGCCGCGAAATCCGTTGTACGTCGGGATCACCGCCTTCGCGCGCGTGCGCTCGTATTCATCGGCCAGGGCATCGAACGTCCGCGGCATCACGAACGGCTGGTCCGCCAGCACGATCATGGCCGCGTCCGAATCGATGGCGCGAAGACCGGCCTGGATCGACGCGCTCATGCCGTCCGCGTAATCGGGATTCATGACCACGCGCGCGCCGTCGAATCGGATCTCTTGCCGGATGGCATCCGCGTTCGCGCCGAGAACCACCACGACGTCGCCGATCTTCGATGCGTGCAGATGGTCGAGGACATGCTGCAGCAGCGGCTTGCCATCGACGCGAGCGAGCTGCTTGCACTCACCGAATCGTCTGGCCTCACCGGCAGCGAGAACGATGGCGCTGATCATGATTCTCACGTCATTCCGAGGCAGGAATCGGGATCGGGGATCGAGAACCTCTGCGCTCTCCTGATCCCCAATCCTCGAACCTTCAACAGCGCTCTTTCACGATGGCCATGGCCTGGCGCTCCAGACCCTCGCAGCAGGTGGTCCACCTCGAGTCGAACCAGCCGTGTTCCTGGCCATGGATGACGACGGCGGCGACCGGCTGGCCGTGCTCGGCGCAGCGCAGTCGCGCCGCGAGCTCGAGACGTCCCTTCAACCGGTCACCCAAGGCCACTCCGCGGTCTTCGATGGTGATCTTCATGGCACGGCTGTGCCTGCTACCGGGGCGCGCTGGTCTGCTCTTTGCGCGGTTTGGCCTCGTCGACCTTCAGGATCTGACCTTCGACGTCGCGGCCGTTGAGACCGGTGATCGCGGCACGACCCTCGGCGTCGCTGCTGTACTCGATGAAGCCGAAGCCCTTCGACTCCCCACCGCGCTCCGTGGCCACGTTGGCAGAGACGATCTTCCCGAACGGAATGGCGAGATCGTTGAGTCCGGAATCACTGACCTTTTTCGACAGATTGCCTACATATAGTTTCATTGAAGCTCCTGGCCGGCCGAGCGCCGGCGGTTCTCCCGTGGGCACACCTCGAGAGAATGGGAAGCTAAGAGAAGTGAGTCCAGAAAATCTGACTTAGTTCAGACGGACTGAAAGGGCGAGGAGAGTTCCTCGACGCGTTTCCACCTTACGCGCATTGCGTACATTTGTCATGCGAGCGCGACGATACGCATCCGCCGCATCCCCCGCCCGGATTCCTCGCCGTCTTCGCGGCTCGGAATGACTGCGGCAGTATCCACCCCCGTCATTCCGAGCGCCGAAGAGCGCGAGGAATCTGGGTGGCGGCTTCGCTCGATGCCCGTCGCCATGCGACGATAGGGTTTCTCGGCGCGCTGGCGTTGTCGGCGATCGTGCGCTGGATGCCGACCGAACCGGCCACGGCGCTGAAGAGGGCCGTGGCCGGCTTCAGCTTCCCGGCCTTTCTCCTGAACGGCGTGCTCGGCTTCATCATCTTCGCCGGCGCCCTCGACGATCGACCCCGAGGAGCTGCGCCACCGCCAGGCCACCGTGTTCGTCCTGGCCACCGCCGGCTTCGCGCTGTCGAAGCTCTTCGTCGGCTACGGCATGTATAGCCTCCTGCTGCTCTTCGACCGCCCGATGCCGCTCATCCACTGCCTGGTTTTCGGAGCGTTGATCTCACTGACGGATCCCGTTGCCGTGATGGCCATCATGCGCGAGCTGTCGGTTAGCAAAAGGCTGCAGGTGGAAATGGCCGGCGAGAGTCTCTTCAACGACGGCGTTTCCATCGTCCTGTTCTCGATCCTCGTCTCCGCCGTGGCGGCGCCGGCGCATTCGGCGGCGGGTCTGGCCAAACAATCGATCGTTCTCCTGTTCCGCGAAGGCATCGGTGGAGTCGCCGCGGGCGCCATCCTGGCCTTCTTCGCCTACCTCCTGCTCAAGTCGATCGACGAGCCGAACATCGAGGTATTGATGAGCGTCGCCCTCGTTGCGTCGATCGTGCTTGTGTCGAAGTACCTGCAGTTGTCCGCGCCCCTCGGCTGTGCCGTCGGCGGTCTGGTGATCGGGCACCGTGCCCGGCGCCATGCCATGCGCGAGGACACCCGCAGAGCACTCGACACGTTGTGGTCGTTCATCGATTCCCTTTTGAACGCGCTGCTCTTCTTTCTTCTGGGGATGGAGGCGCTGTCGGTCGGCGTGCCCGGGCTGAGACACGCGGCCGTCCTGGCGTCGATCGTCGCTCTCGTCATCGCCGCGCGCTTCCCGTCCGTCTGGCTGGCGTCGAAAGTCGTTCCGCGCCAGCACATCGCCGGCCGCACCGTCGTGGCGCTGGCGTGGGGCGGCCTCCGCGGTGGCGTTGTTCTCCCTGCTCGTTCAGGGACTCACCGTCTCCCGGGTGCTGCGCCCGGCTCCATCTGCAGAGCGAGGACGACGCATCAGTCGCCGCTCTTCACAGCAACGACGATCTCCGAGGCGACGCCGTATGACGACACCACGCGGTGATGCACGACCTCCCACCCGGGCTTCGACAGGAACGGCAGCAGATGGATCGGCCGGCAGCCGCCGACGATGCGCGGCGACATCCGGAAGAGCGTCCGCCAACCTGCCGTGACGACGCGCGACAGCGGCGTGCGTCCGAACGTCAGGCCGACCATGCAGAGCCGGCCGCCGCGATCGAGCACACGCGCGCACCCATCGACAAAGCCGGCGATCTGCGCCTCGGGAAGGAGGTCGAGCACGTACGACGTGAGCACGCGGTCCGGCCGGCCGCTCTGGCCGCTGAAGGGATCCGTTCCATCGATGCGCCACAGCCGGGCTCTCTCGCCGAATCGCCGCAACCGCCCCGAGGCGATGTCGATCATCGTGCCGCTGACGTCCACCCCCTCGTAGGTGGCTGCGGGCGGGAGATGCTTGTCGAAGAGACCCTCCGCGATCCGTCCGGTGCCGCATCCGAACTCGAAGACGTGACGGGCGGAGTCGAACGCAGAATGAGCGATGAGATCGTCGAGCGCGGCGTCCTCATAGAACGACTGCGAATCCTGTTTCCTGCCGAAGTGGTCGTAGAAGGCCCTGGCCTCCTCGACCGTCAGAGCTTCCCGCAAACGAGCGCCTCCCCAGTGCCCGGCGGCGCGCCGGTTTCGTTGATATCAATATAAGACAGGTCGCGTCTCGATCACAATCGAGGCGCGGAACGAACGATCCTCTCGGATGCATCCTGGGGTACGATTCGCGTAAAGAGGAATCGAATGCATCGCAACGCCGCCTTTACCGCGTTTCTCCTGTTGCTTCTCGCCGGATGCCAGTCCGAGACTCGAACGACACAGTCGGAGACGCCCGCCAGCACCACAACCACAACGATCACCACGACCACGCAGGTCGTTACGCAGGAGCCGGTCAGCACGACAACGGCGCCGGCGGAAACCGTCCCCTCTGCAACAGCCGCGGTGGCGACGAGCACGACGACGACGCGAACGAAGCCGGTGGTGAAACCGGCTCCGCCGAAGACGGCGCCGAAAACCGAGGCTCCGCAGGAGCCGCCAGCGAAGCCGCCGGCCGTGGCTGCACCGGAGCCCGCCACTCCTTCCCCTGCAACGTCCCAGCCGGCCCCGGCACCCGCGACGCAGGCTCCGGCACCTGCGCCGGCCCCGACCACGACATCTCCGAAGCACATCGGACACCCTCCCAAAAGCCACACCGTCTCTCACGACGGCGTTCTGCACGCGCCCGGATCGGAGAACCCGACGCAGAAATGCGCGGCCTGCCACGGCCGCGACCTGCGCGGCAGCAAGGTGGCGCCGTCGTGCTACTCATGTCACGAGAAGAAGTGGAAGTAGCGCTCCAGGGGGACTGGTGCGCATTTCGTTCTTCTTCCGTGTCGTGGTCCCGGATGCGGCGCGTTCAGCGCGCGCCGGTATCCTTCGGCCTGCCCTGCAGGTCGACATGGAACAGCGGCCCGAGTAGACAGAAGTTGAAGGCTCCGGCCGCAACCGGCACCAGACCGATCACCGTCAGCACGTAACTCCAGGGCGGCTGAAGAAAGGCCAGCGCGAGCCAGATGATGACGATGCCGGCGACGACGCGGAGAAGCCTGCCGGAAATACTGAGCATGAACTTGACGAAAGGCATCGGAAACCTCCTGATCGGACGGAAGCGATTCTGCCCCAATCACCCGCCGGGCGCCAACGGCGCCGTGAGAGGTTGACAAAGGCGCGGCTCCGCCGTGACTTCCTACGCTGCCGAACTCTACATCCCCACCGACGCGGAGCTCGCGCGCTGGACGTACTCCGACATGCGGAGCTGGATGATCGTCTTTGAAGCCTACAAGGCCGATCACAACGAATATCCGCACGTGAAGACGATCGAGGAGGCGCGCGCGAGCGCCGAGCCGACCTACATCCGCCACGCCCCGCTGACCGACGCCTGGGGCCACGCCTATCGCATCGAAGCGGACGGCAAGACGTTCCGCGTCGTCAGCGCCGGCGGCGATGGAATCTTCCAGCCGGAGTCATGGTCGACGCCCGGAGTCACGAGTTCGTACGACGACGATGCGGTGGCCACGAACGAGTCGAAGTTTCCGGCGCGCCACTGGGAATTCAAGTAGAAAGCGCACCGGGTTCGCGGTTCCGTCGGAGCCCAGGCAAAGCGAGGTCTCCCCATTGCCCTGAGGCGGCTTCGGTTCCCCGACCGTCTCGTAGAACCCAGACCTCGCGACCACTGTGATCTTCACCGACGATCCGCTCGTCGCCGGGACGACGATGGTCAAGGCGGCTTCGGTCGCCGGCTTCGTAGATCGAGACGTTCACGCCTGAGGTGGCCGGCAAGGTCGAGGCCGTTGCGGATCGTCAATCCGGTCATCTATTGGCCGAGCGGCGCGAAGCGCGCGGCCGGGACGGCGAACCGCCTCGGTGACGATGTGCTCGATCCGGTCGGTAACGCAGCGACCTCTACCAGCGCAACGCGCCCTACTTGGCAGTGAACGTGCTGGCTCTATTCGTGTACGGTCCCATCCTCTCCTCCAATCAATGGCCACTCCAGGCCATGGATGAAGAGTCGCCGGCTCGCCACATCGATGGCGTATCGACGGAGGCCCTTCGAGGAAACGTCGTCAGGTTCGAAACCACTGACGAGAACCAGATCCGAACTGCCGGCCTCTTGATGCCGGCTTGCGGTCAACCACCGATTCTTCCAAGGAGACACCAATGACAATTGCTGAGCTTCCCCTGCAGACAACGAAGTCGAAACCTTCGAACACCACCGCGACCATGAAGGCGCTCGTCTATCACGGCCCCGCCAAGTATGGATGGGAGGAGAAGCCTCGGCCCACCATTCAACATCCGGGTGATGCCATCGTGCGAATCACCACGTCGACGATCTGCGGAACCGACCTTCACATCCTGAAGGGCGACCTTCCCGTGGTGCCCGACGGACGCATTCTCGGCCACGAGGCCATCGGCGTCGTCGAAGAAGTCGGAACCGGCGTCTCGAAGTTCCGCGTGGGAGACAAGGTCATCGTCTCGTGCATCACGGCCTGCCTGACGTGTGATTTCTGCAAGAAACAGATGTACTCCCACTGCCGCAACGGCGGCTGGATCCTGGGATACATGATCGATGGGACGCAAGCCGAGTACGTTCGTACGCCATTTGCCGACGGCAGTCTGTACAACTTGCCGGACGGTGCCGATGAAGAAGCCATGGTCATGCTCAGCGACATCCTGCCCACAGGCTTCGAGTGCGGCGTCCTCAACGGGGAGGTCAAGCCGGGAGACACGGTGGCCATCGTGGGTGCCGGTCCCGTGGGGATGGCCGCGCTGCTGACCGCGCAGTTCTATTCGCCGGCGGCAATCTTCATGATCGATCTGGACGACAACCGTCTGGCGGTCGCGAAGAAACTGGGTGCAACCCATCTGATCAATAGCGGAAGCGGAACGGCCGCGAAGCAGGTAATGGAACTGACCGACGGAGCCGGCGTCGACGTGGCCATCGAGGTGGTGGGCCTTCCCGCAACCTTCGCCATCTGTCAGTCCATCGTCGCTGCCGGTGGACGCATTGCGAACGTAGGCGTCCACGGCAAACCGGTGGAGCTGCACCTCGAGAAACTGTGGGACCGCAATATCGCCATCACCACCCGGTTAGTGGACACCTCCACGACGGCGATGCTGCTGAAGATCGTACGCGCGGGCAAGGTGCAGCCGGCCAAACTCGTGACTCATCGCTTCCCCATGAATGACATCATGAAGGCTTACGCCACGTTTGGAAATGCGGCCAAAGAGGGTGCGCTGAAGGTGGTCCTGAACAACAAGCCTTAAAGGTTCGCCCGAAGGCGGGGCGAAGGAACGAAAACGGCCACGGCGACGTGGCCGTTTTCACGTCGCCTTTCGATCGATGATCAGCAGCGTCGACGTCGCGGTCGCGTAAAGCCGCCCCCCGGCATCCGTCAGACTGGCCTCGGCAAACGCTGCACGCCGCCCCAGCGAGACCACACGTCCTTCCGCGCGCAGCGGGCCGGTCTCCCGCGTGATCGGTTTGTGGTACGCCACTTTCAGTTCGAGAGTCGTGTAGCCCTGCGCCGCGGTGAGACGCGAATGCACGGCGCAACCGCAGGCGGAATCGAGCAGAGTCGCGGCGTAACCGCCGTGCACGGAGCCGATGGGGTTGTAAGCGTGTTCTCCCGGCGTTCCCTCGAACACGGCCCTGCCGGATTCCACTTCGACGAGATCGAACTGGAGCGCCACCGCGATGCCCGGTTTACGTCCCGAGCCGATGAGTGCACGCAGTTGCGACAGACCGTCGAGACCAGATCCGATCTCTTCCACCAGGCTCATGACATTGGCTACGTTGACAACGAAGGTCGAATGATTGAATTCCCGGGACATCGGCCTCAATTCACGATAATATCGCGCCGGTCCTACTCATTCTTGCATCACCGCCGCTACTCTTGCGCCTGATCGATTCCGGGAGAGTCTCACCGCGGACTGCTCGAGAGTCATCTGATTCCACTCGCACCACCAAGGAGATAAATGAGTCTACGTAAGTATTCGATGATCACCCTGACGTTTCTGGTTCTGATCACTAGTCCCCTGTTGGCGAACTTTGCGGGGACGAACCTGATCCTGCCGGCGGCCGGCCGCGTGCTGGGAGCGGGGGGTACCGAGTTTCTGACCACGGGATGGGTGACCAACCCGAACGATCACGCCGTCGATGTGCAGTTCCAGTTTCTTCAGGCCGGTCAGGCAAACCTCGAGCCGGTGACGGTCACGGATACGTTGAGTCCTGGTCAGACGAAGACTTACGAGAATCTTGCGGAGACTCTTTTTCACCGCTCGGGTGTGCTCGGTGCGGTCAGGGTGCGCTCGTCCGATCAGGTCCTCGCCTCGGCACGCATCTTCAGTCAGGCTCCGGGAGCCCCGCTCGCGAACACCAACGGCGTCTACTTCGCAGCGGTGCCGGCCAGCTTCGCCCTCGGCAAGGATGAGCATGGGTTGCTGCAAGGCGTCAACCAGAACAGCGATTTCCGCTACAACTTCTTCGTGGTGGAAGTGAGTGGAGCTCAAACGACCGTGGAGGTTCGTCTGCGCGACGGAGCGGGCGGAGAGCTCGCCGAGAAAACCTACACGCTGCTTCCATACGAGCAGTTGCTCGTGAGCATGAACGATCTCGCGCCCGGAGCCGAGGTCAACGGCGGTCAGATCGATGCGACCGTGGTCAGTGACGGCGGACGGGTCATCTTCGCCGGATCGCTCGTCGCAAATGGAAGTCAGGATTCGACCGGCTTCGAGATGAGCTTCAAAAGCGGCCTGCTCGCCGAGAACGACCAGCGTGTGGTGGCTCTCAATGGCTTGAGCGGAGTGGTGACGCTCACAGGTGGGCCCGGGGTCACGATCACACCATCCGGGAACAACATCAATATAGATGCATCGAGTACGGGTCCAGCGGGACCACGCGGTGCGACCGGGTCAATGGGTGCCACGGGCGCCATGGGGCTGACCGGTCCCGCCGGCAGCACGGGCGCGACCGGCGCTACTGGCGCGACCGGCCCGATCGGTAGCACGGGCGCGACCGGCCTCACTGGCGCCACAGGCGCGACCGGCGCCACAGGCAACACCGGCGCCACAGGCAACACTGGTGCAACTGGCTTGACAGGTGCGACGGGCGCCACCGGCGTCACGGGCAATACCGGCTCGACAGGTGCCACAGGGAACACCGGTGCAACTGGCTTGACAGGCGCGACGGGCGCCACCGGCGTCACGGGCAATACCGGCTCGACAGGTGCCACAGGGAACACCGGCGCCCAGGGCGTGACCGGCAACACCGGCTCCACGGGAGCGACAGGAGCGACTGGAGCGGCGGGTGGCCTGGTAGATTTCGCAGACTTCTTTGCGTTGATGCCTCCCGACAATGCGGCAACCGTCGCCTCTGGCGCAGATGTATTGTTCCCGCAGGACGGGCCCACAAGTGGAGGCGGCATCGTCCGCACCGGTGCATCGTCAATTAATCTGAGCGCCATCGGGACCTATCAGGTCCAGTTTCAAGTGAGCGTGGATGAGGCCGGCCAACTGATCGTAACGATCAACGGGTTAGACCTGGCCTATACAGTTGTCGGGCGAGCAACGGGGACCAGTGAGATCGTCGGTCTCTGCCTCGTGCAGACGACCACGATCAATAGCATCCTCACGATTCGCAATCCGGCGGGGAACTCAACAGCGCTCACCATCACGCCCTTAGCTGGCGGGACACATTCTGTTTCCGCCCATCTCGTGATTACGCAGATCCAATGATTTGGAAGATCCGGGATCGCGATGGCGCGATCTCGGATCTTGCTGTCTGACGCTCACTCGATCCGGCGGGCGAATTGACTGGCGGGCTAACTCTGCGGCAGCAACAGCGAGATGACCACGTGGTTCTCGGCCGGGTCACCGCGGATAGCAATCACGCGGTTGTCGGGCGCGGTGATGCCGAGAGCGGCCATCACCGCGGCCAGGCGCTTGTCGCTGTTGCGATCTTTGGCGCCGGCCGTGACCGCCGCCGTCAGATATGGATAGCGGCGGAGCTGATCGCGGACGCGGGCCAGACTGGCGGCGGCCTCCGCGCTGAGCGCGGTGCTCCGGTGCCCGAAGGCGATCGTCGTTGTCGCCGGCACGTACGTGAGGATGACCTCGGCGTGGCTGGCCTCGGTGGCGCGACGCACGGCGTCACCGACGAGAACGGCGGCGTCGGGAGAGATCTCGTGGTCGCTGAGATAGGCGACCTCCACCGAGACGCCGGCGGGGTGGTAGATCAATGCGTGATCGATGGCCACGGCAGGCGGCGGCAGCGTCACCGACGACACCGCCGCGTCGACGCGTGCCGCTACCGCGGCCAGGCTCTGGTCGAAGGTCGGCGGAGGCGGCACGGCCACCTCCGGCTTCTTGTGCGACGCGATCTCGTAACGTGACGTCGGGATCTCCACCAGGGCCAGCTCGATCGAGCGCGCCGGCCTGTGCACCGCGGCCGCCAGCGCGGTCACGAACTCCTTCCGCTCCTCGTCCGAGTACGGGCTGCTCGTGAACACGCGTAGTTGAACCAATAGTCTCTTCCCGTTCTCGTTTGCTGAGAACGTGTCGATGTATGAGCGAATACTTCCGCTGGAAGCGCGCGCGAACGAATCCTCCCAGACGTGCGTCACCTCTTTCCGGACGAGATTCTCGAAGCGGTGTTGCGTCAGCTCCTGCTTCAGCTCGTTGAACGACCGGCTGAGAGGAAAGGAGATGCTGAGGATGAACCCTCCGACGAGCAGCAGCCGCACCGGCAGCCTTCCGAACGAGCGCAATGCCGGCGGCAGCGGAAAGCGGACGCTCTCGCGCATCTTCGAACTGTCGATGCGCAGCAGCACGAACACGACCATCGACGTGAACGTGATCGCAAAGAGGTTCGTCAGAAACAGGAGACCGCCGCCGCGAACAACGGCCAGTCCCTGCCCCCGGTCCACCGTCGCCACCAGGCCGATTCCGTAACCGACCACCGAGAGCGGCGGCATCAAGGCCACGGCGATGGCCACACCCGGGATCGATGTGGCCACGCCCCGCACGTTCTTGCAGACGGCGATCGAGCCGACGGCGCCGGAGAAGAGCGCGATGACGAGGTCCAGCGTATTCGGCTGCGTGCGCGCGGCGATCTCCGCGGTCATCTCGCGGAACGGCAGCAGGATCACCAGGATCGTCGCGAACACGACAGCGAGAATGGCGCTGAGGGTCACCGAAGCCAGCGCCCGGACGGCCAGCACGACATCGCCGGACGCGAGCGCCAGCCCGTTGGCCAGAATCGGCCCCATGAGCGGCGAGATGAGCATGGCTCCGATGATGACGGCCGGGCTGTTGAGCGTCAGGCCCAGCGTGGCGATTCCGGCGGAGAACAGAATCTCCAGCCAGTACGCGCCGTCGCGGAGATTCGCCGACGAAGCGACGAGCTCATAGACCTCGTCGCGAGGCCGTACATCCAGCCCGAGCATGCGGATCATCCAACTGCGGATCGGGGCGCCGGCCATTGCCGGGCATTATGGCTGGCCCGTGCCTGCGAGTCACGACGGCAGGGGGGTGTTAGCGGTTAGCGGTTAGCGGTTAGCGGTTAGCGGGTGGCGGGTGGCGGGTGGCGGGTAACTGGTAACAGGTAACCGGTCACCGCTAATGAACGGTCGGGCACATCGTTGACAAAGTGGTCCGGGAACATGGTTGACACTTTGCCGCACTTAGACAGTCATTGTAGGCCGCGCACTCCGTAGATCTTCAGCTCACGTTCGTCGAACCGTCCGAGCAGCAGCGGCCCGAACCAGACGTTCCACACTCCGTCATCGACTTCTTCGCAACCGACGTACTCCTCGCGCAGGGTCGAGCTGATGTTGATCCAGCTCCGGTTCCATCGGATGCCGTTGTTCCGGCTGACGAGACGAACCTCGAAGTGGCCGGGATACGTCGGGTGCTCGATTCTGGCTGGCATCTGGCGGCGGGAGGGCGTGT
>JBBRTB010000048.1:0-16501 GCA_038244815.1 Thermoanaerobaculia bacterium | reverse complement strand
GCCCTCGTCAACGCTTCGTCGATCGCAGGCCTCATGCTCACCACCGAAGCACTCGTCTCCGAGATCAAGGAAGATGAGAAGGGCGGCGGCAACCCCGCGGCCGGCATGGGCGGCGGCATGGGCGGAATGTACTAAGACAAGAAGCCCAGGGCCCTCGGGCCTCGGGCCTCGGGCCGCGGACAAAAGGGCGAGCCGAAAGGCTCGCCCTTTCTGTTCTAGCGCGCCAGCACGTCGTGCATCAGGTTGATGGCCACGCCGCGCGGCTGTTTGGGCAGCGCGATCTCGACGTCGATCGTTTTGGTGGTGTTTCCGACGACGACGATGTCGCCCAGTTTGGCGAATGAGTTCTTGTCATAGGTCACGTACAAGGGAACGATCACCGCGAAATTGTCGGGGACTTCCGATTGCACGATCGTGCCGCTGACCTGGTACTTGCCGCCGCCGGACGGCTTCACGTCGAGATTCGTGGTGTATCGCGGGATGGCCGTCCCCCGCACCCACTGATCGAAAAACCAGTTCAGCTTCCCGTCTTTGGTGAGCTTCATCCGCGGCGGCGCATGCTTCTCCACGATCGCCTGGAAATCGCGCGTCGAGGGATTCTTTCCGGCGTACGTGGCCGCGAAGTCCCTCATCATCCCGATGAATGCCTCGTCCGGATTCGGCTTCGACGGATCCATCATGGCCATGCGCAACATGTGCAGCACGTACGCACCCTTGTCGTACACGATGATGCTGTAGGCGTAAGGATCCTGCCATGTGGACAGACGTATCCCCTGCGTGATGGGGCCGGCCTGATCGCTCGAGATCCGGGCCGCGCGCTGCCTCTGGAGAATGCGCTTTCTCTTCAGCTCGAAAAAGTCGTTGTAAGCGGCGGTTCCCTTTCGTATCTGGAGGACCAGGCCGGATGTGAATTCCGCAAACCCCTCCGACAGCCATTGATCGTGATAGCTGCGCCAGCCGACGAGGTGACCCCACCACTGATGCGCGACCTCATGAGCTCCGACCTGATCGGTGAACTGCGCCATGTCCAGCCCGAAGCCGAGCATCGTCCGCACCGTGCTGCTCACGAATGCCAGGTACGGCAGATAGACGAGGTTCGGCCACGATTGTCCGTAGAACCAGGCCGACTGCTGCGTGATGGCGATTCTCTTGTCCGGCAGCGGGCCGAAGTAGACGTTGCCGGTGCGGGACGTGTTCGCGCCGTCGGCAAACGCGGCCTGGGCCAGGCGCGCCGTATCGATGTGCACGCCGCCGCCCATCATCCCGAACTCATCCTCCGCGCCCTGCGCCATGGCGTCGTTGATCTGCCGGATGATGTCGGGCTCGCGCGTGTTCGTGTAGACGTCGACGGTGACGCCGCTTTCGTTGTCCGTCTGCGACACCTTCCGGAAGTTGCCGTAATTGAACCCGGCCACGCGCAGCGGATGCGTGCTTTTCCAGACGGCCACCCGCTGCTCTCCCTCGATCGTGTTCGAAACCTCGTTGCCCACGGCCACGATCTGATTCTTTCCTCGGGCCGGTGTTCGGAACGTGAGCTCGAAATCAGCCGTGTCGGAGAACGAGCCGACGTTCGGATACCAGCTGTCGCGGGCCCCGACGGTGAAATTCCCGTCGCCCGATTCACGCAGCACTTCCCTGCCGACGCCGTGATACGTCGTCTTCAGCAGATACTTCGATCCGGCGTTCAAGGCTGCCGGAAACACCACCGCCGCGTCGGCGTCTTCTTCCGCTTTCTCCTGAATGAACGGGACGGCGGTCCACGCGGGCTGGCCGCCCGCGGGCGAGAACTGCACATCGTCGATGCGCAGCTTGTGATCGAGCGCCAGGGGCAGGACGCGACCCGGCGAAATACAGGTGAATGCCATCACCGTGCTTCCGCTGATCTCCGCATTCGACGCCACGGTCGTATCGATGACGTAGCGCTGCGCATCGGCGATGGGCAGCGCCACTTTCGCCGCGCCCGACTGATACTCGCTGGCGAGGTGCGCCAGATACCAGAGCCCACCCTTCGTATTGTCATTGGCGAGGAACAGCGTCCTCTCGCCGCCGTCGCCGATGTCGAACAGGTGCAGCGCATCGGCTCCACGCGGATCGACGGCCAGGATCGCGGGCGGATACTTCCGCCCGCGGATGAATCCGAGAAACAGCGGGTCCGGAAGCGGATCGATCAGTTCCTGCAGCAGGCGGATGTGCAGGTTGGTCGTGAAGTCCTTTCGCTCTCGCTTCAGAAAGTCGTCGAACGCTTTCGTGGCCTCGGCGTCGGGGCTGCCGGCAGCCGGTGCTCCCGCGGACGCGATGGCGGCATCGATCAGCGGTGTATCGAAGAGCACCGCCGTCTCGAATTTGTCGGCGAGCACGGTGAGCTTGTCGTCTCCCGTACTCATGGCAAGCTGATGCCGTTCGTCAGGAATGGCGGGAGTGAGTGTGTACTCGCCCTGGCCGACGAACACCGCGCCGGGCGTCACTCCGTTGACGGGAGCAAGGAGGTTCAGCGAACCGTTCAAAGTGAAGTGGTACACATCGCGATCGAACGTGAAGTTCTGCACCTTCAGCGATCGCCCGTCAGGCCGATCATCGCGCATGGCGGTGTACGTCGGATCCGTGACGGCGACGGCAGGAAGGGCGGCGAAGAGCAGTAAGAACGCAAAGATCCGCTGAGGGCGCACGCGCGAACCCCTTTCGATGTGGAGTAGAGCCGAGGTTAACACTACAGGCCGGAAAAAAGTCTGGTGAAAAGCTCGATCCCGCTCCAGAGGTTCTCCAGGCGCAGGTTCTCGTTCGCGGCGTGCTGATTGTTGTCGTGATTGACGATCGGCAGGCCCACCACCGGAGTCCCGCCCCGCTGGAACAGATACATGGGGATGCTGCCGCCCAGGCTCGGGAGAAGAACGGCGTCCGGACCGCTGAGAGCGATGACTTTCTTCGCGAATGCCGTGTCCATGGCCGTACGCGAGGCCCGGTAGCCGCTGCCCCACTTGATCTTGATCACGTTGGCGTGTGCCATGCGCATCGCGGCGTCGGGCGTATCGTGCACGATGAAGAATCCCTGCTTCGCGATGTGCTGTTCGACGAGTTGCTGCACGCGCTCGGGCCTCTGATCCGGCACGAGCCGGAAGTCGATCGACGCGCGCGCTTCGGCGGGAATGCTGTTCGAGGCTTTCTCGCCGACGTTCCCCGCTTCGATGCCGCGCAGATTGAGTGCCGGCCGGAGAATCTGCTCGTTGAGCGTCGCCCCGCCCTCGGTGCGCCCCAGGGCCAGCTCTTTGCGGAGCTCGTCGTCGAACGGCGGCGCCTTGGCCAGTGCATCCTTCTCCGCTGCAGTCAGCGCGATGACGTCATCGTAGAAGTGGTCGATGAGGATGTGCGCGTCGTCATCGCGCATGCTGTCGATGAGGTGCGTAAGCGTGATGATCGGATTGGGTGCCCAGTTTCCGTAGTGCCCGCTGTGCAGAGCCCGGATCGGACCGTAGACGGTGAGCTCCGCATCGGTGACGCCGCGCGCGCCAAAATAGAGCAGCGGCCTGCGACTCTGATGCACAGGCCCGTCGCAAAGCATCCAGGCGTCGGCGTGCAGATCGTCCCGATAACGATCGAGGTATTCCGCGAGATGCGGTGATCCCGCCTCCTCTTCTCCTTCGAACACGAACTTCAGGTTCACGCTCGGCATCACGTTCGCGGCCCGCATTCCGTCGAGTGCGGCGAGCATGGCGATGATCGGAGCTTTGTCGTCGCTCGCCGAACGTGCGTAGATCCGGCCGTCGCGAATGACGGGCTTCCAGGGGGGCGACGACCATTGCGTCGCGTCCACGGGCTGGCCGTCGTAATGCGCGTAAAACGCGATCGTCTTCGCGGCGCCCGAGCCGTGAAGATCGGCGACGACGATCGGCGGCGCGCCGGCGATCCGCAGAAGATGCGATTCGATGTCGCGCTTCGCGAACATCGCCTGGATGGCCAACGCGTTCCTCTCGATGTTGGGTGCGTCCGAGGCGAGATTGGGGATGGAGAGGAAGGAGACGAACTCGTCGAGGACCTGCTGCTGGTTCACCAACAGCGACGAGGCCGCGAAGAGAATGGCGAGAGCTTTCATCATCTGCAATCCGTGATGTTGTCTTCAAGCCTAACGCAAGAGAAACGTTCCAACAACGAATCGACGGGACAGCCCGACGACCCTTCGGCCGCTGGTGCCGCGGATCCGACGACCATCAGCGTCACCGCGAGCGGCATTCCGGCCCTCTATCCTTGGCCTGTTCCTGATGGCCGGTGTTTTAGCGAGCGCCGGATGGCTCGCCCTGCGACGATGATTCGCGAACGTTTCTGACGATCGTCCGTCACGAGCTCGACCGATGCTTACCTTCTGCAGGCACTGGCTGCCGCCACAGGGG
This sequence comes from Thermoanaerobaculia bacterium, assembly GCA_038244815.1. Classification (GTDB taxonomy): domain Bacteria; phylum Acidobacteriota; class Thermoanaerobaculia; order Gp7-AA8; family Gp7-AA8; genus DASVHS01. Next base: position 12,119 of record JBBRTB010000048.1, on the reverse strand, counting down.
GCCGATCCGCGGGAGCTGCGGGGACAAAGGCGCGACGTGACGCAGGTTACGCACCGCCGGGCGGGATGGCGTGAGAATCGATCTCCTCAAAGGGGGTTTTTTCATGGCCATCCTCTCTCTGCTTCAGGCCGCATGCGCCGTTGCCGCCCTCGGGGCATGCCTCTTCGCCGTGCGCTCCGTTGTGCGCCATCAGCGCACACTGAGTTTCTACGTGACGCTCAGCGGTGCGCTGTCGCTGGTCGTGCTGGTGGCCCTGCCGGACGCGCCGCCGGAGTTGATCCTCATCTCCCTGCTGGCCATCGCCACGGGCGCTCTGCTGATGCCTTCGGAAAATCAGAGATCGACGCGCGAGTTGCTCGACGGCGACATCGAGATCGGCACCTCCACAGCCACGCGCCGTCTCAGAAAATAACCGGCTGTACAAAAAGGAAGGGCGGACCGTGCGGTCCGCCCTTCGCGTCTCTCTGCAACTGCGTGCGCTCGTCAGTGCTGCATGCGCAGCGTCTCCGCGAGCGCGAAGGCCGGTAACGGTCGGCCGAAGAAGAATCCCTGCATTTCGGTGCAGCGTTTGGCCATCAGGTAGGAGAGCTGCTCTTTGGACTCGACACCCTCGGCCACGATGCGGAGGTCGAGGCCTTTGGCCATCGTGATCATGGCCTGGACCATGGCCGCGTCATCGGGGCGGCCGATCATGTTCTGGACGAATGTCGGAGCGATCTTCAGCGTGTTTACCTGCATCTCGCGCAGATCGGTGAACGACACGCCGCCGCTGCCAAAGTCGTCGATGGCCACCCGGGCGCCCATGTTCCTGATCGTGGTGAGGACCTCGTGCGTCCGCGCCGAGTGCGCCAGGACCCCCTCCGATACCTCCAGCTCGAGGACGCTCGGACGCAGGCCGGCCTGGGTGATCGCTTCGTCGATCAGGCTCTGCAGGGCACGGTCGTGAAACTGTCGCGAGGAAAGATTGACGGCGATTCGGAAGTCCTTCATCCCCTCGTCGTGCCACTGCCTGACCTGACGGCAGGCTTCGTTGATGATCCATTCGCCGATGAGACCGTCGAGATTCCCCTGCTCGGCGGCGGGCAGGAACTCCGAGGGAGCGACCAGGCCTACATCGGGATGTCTCCAGCGCACCAGCGCCTCGATGACTTCGATGCGTCCGGTCTGTACGTTCACCTCCGGGTGATAGTGCAGCTCGAACTCGTTGCGGCTGATGGCACGGCGCAGACTGGCCACGAGCGAGGTCCGCTCGAGAGCGCGGGCATTGAGCTCGGGAACGTGGAAACGGAACATGTTCCGCCCGCGCTCCTTGGCCTGATACATCGCCGTGGTGGCATTCTTGACCAGGGTGTCGGTCACGTTTCCGTCGGTCGGCGAGACACCGATGCCGATGCTGGCTTTCACCTCGATGCTGTGGCCCTCGATCATGAACGGACGGGAGATGGCGTCGAGGATCCGCTGCGCAGCGATGGCGGCGTCGGTCTCGGCGGCCATCTCGGCGAGCACGATCATGAATTCGTCGCTGCCGAATCGCCCGACCGTGTCTTCCTCACGAACGCACGAGATCAGACGATCGGAGAACTCCTTGAGCAGGCGGTCGGCGATTCCGTGTCCGAACGTGGTGTTGATCAGCTCGAAGTGATCGACGTCGACCATCATCACCGCGATCGGTTTCCGGCGCCGCTTCGAGCGGGCCACGGCGATGTTGAGCCGGTCGAGGACGAGCGAGCGATTCGGCAGTGCGGTCAGGCTGTCGTGATAGGCCTGGAACTCCAGGAGTTGCTTGGCCGTTCGCTGCTCGGTGACGTCGAACATGGCCGCTTCGATCCACACCTTCTCAGCATCGGCCACGCTGACGTACTTGAGGTTCTGCAGCACCCACACCGTCGCGCCGTCCTTCTTGCGCAGCGCCACTTCCACGTTCGCCAGCACTCCCAGATCCGGAAGCGCGGCCATGACCGTCATGGCATCGGAGGCGTTGAAATAATTGAGCCTGCCCGTGGAGAGCAGTTCCTCTCGCGTCGAATATCCGAGCATGCGCGCACATGCGTCGTTGCAGTCCAGGAGACGTCCATCAGGCGTCTGCCGGTAAGCCGCAACCATGTCGAGAGCGAAATCGTGTTCAGCCATATGAGCTCGGTGACGCATGCAATAAGTCAATGAACAACATAGACTTCTGCCGCCGCCGCGCCCATCCGTCGTCAGTGCGAATTTGGGGTATATCGAAAGTTATAGCGGGACGATCAAACGATGCCGTGCTCCCGGGCGTAGAGCGTCAGCTCGACGCGCCCGTGCACTCCCAGCTTCTTGTAGATGGCGTGGAGGTGGGTTTTGACGGTCCCCTCCCCAATGAAGAGCTTGTTGGCGATCTCCTTGTTGCGCATGCCCGCCGAGACCATTTTCACGATCTCCGCCTCCCGCCGCGACAACACCCCGGCGGCCTGGCGCAGGCCGGTCTGCCGCTCCACGGCTCGATCGAGGGCCCGCACGATAAGACTCTGATCGAGGGCCCGCTCCCCGCGCAGAACCTTCCGAACGGAGTCGACCAGCGAGACCGCCGCGGACTCCTTCAGCACCAGGCCCCAAACTCCCCCCTCCATGGCCTGCAGCACCTCGTCTTCCTGCATGGAAGCGGTGAGCAGAATCACACGCGTGGGCAGCCGCTCGTCGTGAATCTGCTTCAGGACGGAGAGACCGTCGCCGCGCGGCATCTTCACATCGAGGACGATGATATCGGGACGATGCTCGCGCACGGCGGCGATGGCGTCGTCGCCGGAGTTGCAGCTGGCCACCACCCGAAAATCCTTGTCGCGACGGAACAACTGCTCGAGCCCTTCGAGAATGATCGGGTGATCGTCGGCCAGTACGAGGGTCGTTACCATTTTCTCCTGCCTCAAGCTCCGAAACCCAGCGGTACCGTCATTGTGACAAGAGCACCGCGTTCCGTCGAGTCGACGGTCAGATTTCCGTTCAGCGACGCCACCCGCTCGGCCAGCATCGTCGGACCGCTGCCCGAGGCGCGCATCTCCTCGAGCGTGAGGCGGCCGTGGAAGGGAAACCCGCTGCCATTGTCCGACACTTCGATGTGCATCTCGCTGCCGGCCGTGCGCACGGCAACGGTCACGTCCGAGGCGCGCCCATGTTTGGCTGAGTTCGTGACGGCCTCCGAGATCAGACGGAACGTCTCCTGGCCCAGGAAACTGGAAACGTCGGGGTCGATGCTGGCGACGTCGATGACGACGCGGATGCCCCACTGGTCGTGAAATCGCGCCCGCATCTCCTCGAGACGGTCGGCGAACTCGAATTTCGATGTTACCCGGGAGCGGCGGGGACTCAGTTCTTCGACGAAGCGGCGCAACTCGCGCTGGTCGGACATGATCAGGCCCTGTGCCTGCGTGACCATCCGCTGTGCCGCCTGAGGCTCGGCCACGAGGAGACTGTGCACCGTTTCCAGCTGCAGGACCACGCCGGTGAACGACTGCAGCAGCCCGTCATGCAGATCGCGGGCGACCCGCAGCCGCTCCTGCTCGATGCCTTCCCGCACCGCGCTGCCGAGCTGCGTGCATGCTTCGAACTGCAGCGCGATCAGCACCCCGACGGGATCGGCCACGGCCAGGGCCACCTCCGCGGGAAGCTTCGAATCGCAGAGGAACAGGCGCGCCTGAAGCGAATCGGCGAGCACGGCCACGGACAGAATCGCTTCCCCACCGATCAGGCGCCGTAAACGCGAGTCGATCGCCTCCACGAAGAACGACCGGTCCTCATATTCCTCGGCCACGACGCTCTCCAGGCTCAGGTCCTCGTCTTCGATCCAGGTGAATTCGCCGTCGTTCATCGTGGCGATATTCAACCAGGGCTCCTCCCCGTTGTCGATGAGCAGCACCGCCCGTGGAGCCTCGAAGACGTGGCAGCACTGCTCCAGACAGAGCCGCGCGAGCGCATGATCGTCGGCGAGAATGCGGCGCGGCCACTGCCGGATCTTCGCGCAGACGGCGGCGAGATCGTCCATGGCTTTCAACGATGGTAGCAAGTTCGTCTACCGGTAGTAACGCCACCCCACCGCCACCAGCGCCGTGGCGTTGGCGCAGATGGCCACGGCAGCGAGCGCTAGACGCGTGATCTCTTCGCGCCGGACCAGCGCCGCCCCGGCTACGGCGAACACCAGGGGAACGACCGGCAGCAGGTAGCGGCCCTGCAGCCCGTCGATCGAGCGCGCACACGGCGGCGTCCAGCCGATGTAGAGCGACAGAGCGATTCCCGCGATCGTCGCAAGCGATACGAGCAGAGCAGCCCCACGCACGGGCCCGCTCACGTTTCCTGCCGTCCACGCGCACAACAGAAGCAGCAGCAATTCAGCCCATACCAGCGCGCCGGGCAGCGGGACGTCGAGCACCCCCAGACGGCCGACGGCCTGCCGCACATAGTCGAAACGCAACTCGGCGCGGAGCGCTTCGAGAAAGCGAGACGGCTCATGACGGACGCATTGGATCTGGGCGGCGGGATCGATGTGCGCGCCGGGACGTTGCGGCGCGAATGTCCGCGCGGCACTCCACATGGCCACCGCCACACCCGCGGCCGTGGCCGCGATCACGACGGCGCGCCAGTAGACACGCGCGAACGGTGTCACCACTGCCAGCAGTGCGATCAGAAAGTAGGCCGGCTTGCACAGGCCGACAGCGGCGCCGCAAGTCGCCAGCAGAGCGATGTCGCGCCACGTGTGCGCCCCGCGCAGCAGTCCCGCCGTGAGCAGAAACGATGTGGCCACGGTCATCGGATCGGATGACCACGAGGCTGCCAGAAACAACGCCATCGGCAGCAGCCCCGCTGCGGCGAACAACCATCGCATAGTCGGTGTGATTCGGATGGCCAGCGCGATCAGGAGCACGTACGCCACGGCGTTGCACAGACGCCCCAGATAGAACGTGATGACAGGGCGAACCGGGATGACCCGGGTCACGAGCGCCGCAGCGACCTGCGGAAGGTACGGGATCGCCGTGTAGCCGGCCGGGAAGGTCACCACGGCGCTCTTCTCCGCTTCGAGCCGCACCTCCAGCGACGTCTGAAACTGCTTCCAGGCGATCTTCTCGTCCGGCGCGCCGGCGATATCGCGCCAGAACACGTACACCAGCGTCGAATATCCCTGCGGGATTCGCGCGACACCGCCTCGCGCCTCCACCGGCGGCACGACCGCGCCGTAGGCGATGGACATGGCCCGCCAGAAGTGTCCGACCTCATCGGGCACCTGGAACGGAGGGGTGACGAATGTGAAGAGGAGAGCGGCGCTCAGTCCGACGACGACGAACAACCGCTGCGCCGTCATCTCACGTTGCTCTCGACCTCGAGTCCTAAGTACATCAATTGGGGTTGCCCGGGCGAAAACGCAATCGCATCGATGTCGTCCTGATCATTGTGCGTCAGGGTGAGAACTCGCCGCGCCGCGTCGTACCGGTAGAGGTCCGTACCGTAGTCCTGAAAGTAAGTGCCGAATACGAAGTACAGGACGTCCGCATTCGTCGGATGGGGCGCCAGCAGCGTTCCGTTGATCAGATGCACATCCGCGCTCCCGTCGATCTCAGGCACGAACGTGAGGCCGCCATCGGCCGACCGATAAATGCGCCGCACCTCGTCGTCGAGATCGATCCCCTCGGCCCACACGATGTTCGGATTCGCGGGCGACACCACGAGCTCGAACACGTTCTCGGCGCCGATCAACGGCCGCACCCACGTCAGCCCGCCGTCCGTGCTGAGGAACGCTCCGGAGACCGATGTGCCCGCAAGGATGTGATCGAGATTGGCGGGATCGAACGCGAACCGGTAATAGAGGGTGGGATTATCGAGGCGGATGCTGCCGATCGGTGTCCACGTCTCACCGCCGTCGCGGCTGTCCCAGACCGAACCGTCACTGCCACCGGCGCGCACGTGATCGGCATCGTCCGGATCAGAGGCCAAGCCGACGAAATCCACGGGCTGCTTGAGCTTCACCGCTCCCCGGCTGTCATAGCGCACCAGAAAGCTCCGGTTGTCGGACCAGGCATAAGCGCGCCGCCCTCTCGCGGCGGCGATCCGCGGCGGAAACTCGTATTCATCAAATGAAGCGACCACGCGCCAGCTACAGCCGTGATCGTCGGAAAGAATGAGGTCACTCTTGTGCCAGGCCATGAGCGATCCCGAGTCGAGCACCGCCAGGCCATAGGTGTACCCGATGCCGGAAAGCTGCTGCGCGGTCGGCGCCAGCGTGGCGCCGTGATCGTGCGTGAACGTCACCGCGGCCGTGCCGGTAACCATCGAGCACGGCGGAAAGGCGAGAGGAAACGCCACGGCCCGCCGGCGGGATCCGGCGCTCACGATCGGCGTGAGGGAAAGGAGAAACACGAGAACGATGAGTCCGCGAAACCTCATGTCGTGATCATGCCTCATCATCATGCCGTTGCGCGATCCCCTCGCCAGGCCGCCCAGGTCCAGACCAGACCGGCGATCACGATGGCTGCGGGCACGATGAGGAGCGCGCGACCCAGCGAGCTGACATCGGACAGCGCGCCGATCAGCGGCGGCGACGGGATGTCACCGACCAGGTGCATGACCAGCACGGAGAGTCCCAGCGCGGTGGCACGCTCCCCCGGCCGGACGGCGTTGATGATCGCCGAGTTCACCGGACCCGTGCACATGAAGATGAGCACCTCGGCGATGGCGATCGCCGTCAGATAGACGCCGCGGTCTGGATTCGACAGCGCGACGTATGTCACCGGCGCGGCCAGGAGCGTGGCGATTCCCGATACCCACAGATAAGCGTTCCTGGTTCGCGGCAGAAGCAGATCGCCGAGCCACCCGCCGGCAAACGTCCCCGTGAACCCGGTGACGAGCGCAATGGCGCCGAAGAGCACCGTCGCCTGCGCGCGCGGCATCCCCCGCACCCGCTCCAGAAACGCCGGCATCCAGAACGCCAGGCCGCCCAGCGCGAACGTGTATGCCCCATAGCCCAGAACCGAAAGCCGGTAGGTCCGGTTGCGAAGAAGTCGAAGCCAGGAACGGCCCTGCACCGGCCCATCGACCGGCCCCGGATCCCGGTCATGCTTTCCCCGCGGAGGGTCGATCACTTTCAACACCAGTAGCGAGAGGAGCAGCCCCGGCGCGCCGGCGATCCAGAACGCCGCGCGCCATCCGAAGGCGCGATCGACGAGACCGCCGAGCACATATCCGGCGGCGGAGCCGATGGGGATGGCCGCGAAGAAAATCGACAGCACGCGTCCGCGTTTCTCGATCGGAAAGTGATCGGAGAGCAGTGCCGGCGCGACCGTTCCGTACGCGGCTTCCCCGACGCCGACCGTGGCCCGCGCCAGGAACAACGACGTGAACCCGCGCGCGAAGCCGGCCAGCCCCGTGGCCACGCTCCAGATGGCCACGCCCAGGGCGATCAGGGGCGGGCGGGCGCGGCGGTCACCTAACGTTCCGAACAGCGGCGACGTCACAGTGTAGACAACGATGAATCCTGCGCCGACGAAGCCAAGCTGCGTATCCGACAGCGCCAGCTCCGACTTGATCGATTCGACGACGGCAGCGACGATCCATCGATCGAGATAGTTGAAGAGATTGATGAACGTCAGGACCGCAAGGGCGTACCGGGCCGCCCGCTGTTCGCTTGCGCTCACAGACAGGATTCTGCCCGAAACCACTCTGCAATGGATTCGTAATCTAATGAACAGGAATCGCGCGCGTATCATGCGGTCATTCATGAAACGACTGGCACCCATCGCCGCGTGCCTCATCGGGATCGCGGCGCTGACCCTGCTACTGCCATGGTTCAACACCTCGCAGCCGGTCGGGATCCGCTACACCAGGGGCGACGCCATGCCCATCGCCGATGCGGAAGCGAAACGGCTGGGCATCCCCGTCAAAGAGGCCTGGTCGATTCTGACCTGGGCGAACTCGACGCCGCTCGACGACGAACTGGACAAGCATCCGGAAAACCGCCGCGCCGCGAACGACGACCTCGTCATCGGTCCGCGCCTGGGCGGCTATCACGCCACGTATTTCCGCCGCGGTCTGGAGAAGTTTGTCCCGTACGGCGACGTGGTCGTCAGCGCCCAGACCGGCGAGATCACGGCCGCAAGGCTGCGCATGCGCAACGAGACGCCGGGGGCGCGCCTGACCGAGGCGGACGTGCGTGCCCGGGCCGATGCCTTCGTGAAGTCGCGCAAGTTGGCCGGTGCGCCGAACCCGAAGTTCGAGGACACCCGGCCCACCGTGCTGCGCAACCGCACCGACTGGCTGGTGCGGTATCGCATTCCCTCCGCGTTCCCGACGGGGAAGGTCGTTCCGTACCTCTGGGTCTATTTCACCGGCGACCAGTTCGCGGGCTGGGCGCTCATCGAGGAGATGGCGGACGGCAGCGCGTTCCGCAACGATCAATCGGGAAGCGGCATCGCCTCATTGTTCGTGCGCTACGGCGTGATGTTCACGCTGCTGTTCGTGCTGCTGCTGATCTTCCTCAAGAAGTACCACGCCGGAGAAGCAGGCGTCGGCACGTCGACGATGCTGTTCGGAATGATGGTCGTGTTGTCGATCGCGTTCAACATCGTCTCCTGCGGCCCGGTCTCGGAAGGATCGAACTTCGGCAGCCTCGATGCGCCGAAGACCGCGTATTCGATCAGCGGATACAAGTTCCTCTTCTTCGACCTGCCGATGGCCGTGCTGGTGTTTTTCGGCTGGTCGGTGGGCGAGAGCTATGCGCGCGAGCGCTGGGGCGAGCGTCTAGCGTCGTTCGACGCCATTCTGCGCCGTGATCCACGCAACGCCACGACAGGCCGCTCGGTTCTGCGTGGAGTGCTCACCGCGCCCGCGGTCGCCGCGGCGGCATTTCTGGTCGCCCTGGTTCCGCTGATTCTCGGATCCGCGCACACCATCACCGGTGCGGGTACCGAGCTGTCCGTCCGTCTGGGCGGACCTTCCGCGGTTCTCTTCAGCGCCGCACTGGATTCGATCACGTTTCCCGTGGTGGCGATTCTCTTCCTGCTGGCGCTGGCGAACCGGCGCCGCGCGTTGTGGGCCGGCGTCATCGCCGCGGTGCTCTTCGCGACGGTCGTCGGTGTGGCCGAGGTGCCGATCGAGCCGTATCTGCAGCGCATCCTGTTCGGATTCGGCGCCGGTGCCGCCACCGTGGCCGTGTTCCTCTCCTATGACCTTCTGACCTCGGTCGTGGCGCTGTTCCTCGGATCGATGATCGTCTACCTGATGCCGCTGCTGTCGGTGGCGCAGGGTCACGAGTTCACGGCGCTGCTCACTTACGTCGTCGTCCCGAACGTGGCGTTCCTTGGCTTCAGCGCTGTGGCGCTGGCCACGAAGCGCGAGATCGTCTACAGATACGAGAATCTCGCGCCGCACGTGAAGCGCATCGTCGAGCGCGAGCGCGTCAAAGCGGAGATCGACGCGGCCAACCGCATTCAGGCGGCGCTGCTGCCGCTCGACACGCCGAACCTGGCCGGCGCTTCGGTGGCCTCGCACTATCGCGCGGCCACGGAGATCGGCGGCGATTACTTCGACTTCCTGCCGCAGCCCACCGGCGAGATCGGCATCGCCTTCGGCGACGTCTCGGGGCATGGACTGACGAGCGGCATCGTCATGGCCATGGCCAAGTCCGCGCTGCTCGTGCAGGTCGACCACGATTCCTCGCCGCGCGCGGTCATGAACGTGCTCAACGAAATTGTCATCAAGACCGCGCCGAAGCGGATCCTCATGACGTTCTTCTTCGGGCTGCTCGATCCCCGCTCGCAGACACTGCGCTTCTCCTCCGCGGGCCATCTCGATCCCTATGTCTACCGCGCCATGCCCAAGCGCCTGGAGCCTCTCTCCTCGTGGGGTTTTCCGCTCGGCGTCCGCCGCCGCGAGCCCTTCCGCGAGCACTCTGTCGAGTTCTCGGCGGGCGATCGCCTCATCCTCTACAGCGACGGCCTCATCGAAGCGGTCGACGACGACGGCGAGCCGTACGGCTTCGATCGCTTCGAGAAGACGCTTCTCGAGAGCGGACACCTGAGCGCCGACGAGATCAAGAAAGCGTTGCTCGCCTCCGTACGCAAGTTCACCCGCAACCGCCCGCCCGAAGACGACCAGACCCTCGTCGTCGTTTCGTTCGAACAGGCCGCGGCCGAAGTGCTCGTGAATCCGCGTATCGCGGCGGGAGCGTTTTCGGACTCCGTGAACTGAACGCCGGACGAATCATTTCGGCGCTCCCGCCACCGCGCCGATCTTCCCCGACGTTCCTGCGTATAATCCGCGCCCCATGGCCAAGCCCACCCAGGATCCACACAAAGTCATCTACTCCATGGTCGGAGTGTCGAAGTTCTACGACAAGAAGCAGGTCCTCAAGGACATCTACCTCTCGTACTTCTACGGCGCGAAGATCGGTGTCATCGGTCTCAACGGATCGGGCAAGAGCTCGCTCCTGCGCATTCTCGCTGGAGTGGAAAAGGATTTCCTCGGCGAGACCATCCTCTCCCCGGGACACACCGTCGGTTTTCTCGAACAGGAGCCGAAGCTCGACGACACCAAGACGGTTCGGGAGATCGTCGAGCAGGGCGTGCAGCCCGTCATCGATCTCCTGAAGGAGTTCGACGAGATCAACAACTCGTTCGGCGACCCCGACGCCGACATGGACAAGCTGATGGAGCGCCAGGCCAAGGTCCAGGACAAGCTCGACGCCTCCGGCGCGTGGGACCTCGACTCCAGGCTGGAGATGGCCATGGATGCGCTCCGCTGTCCGCCCGGCGACACCCCGGTCTCGATTCTCTCCGGCGGCGAGCGCCGTCGCGTGGCGCTGTGCCGCCTGCTCCTGCAGGCTCCCGACATCCTTCTGCTCGACGAGCCGACGAACCACCTCGATGCCGAGTCGGTGGAGTGGCTGGAGAAGCACCTGCAGAAGTACGAAGGGACGGTCATCGCGGTCACACACGACCGTTACTTCCTGGACAACGTGGCCGGCTGGATCCTGGAGCTCGACCGCGGCCAGGGCATTCCGTGGCAGGGCAACTACTCGTCGTGGCTCGACCAGAAGAGGAACCGGCTGCAACAGGAGGAGAAGTCGGAGTCGCAGCGGCAGAAGACGCTGCAGCGCGAGCTGGAGTGGATCCGCATGTCGCCGAAGGCACGCCACGCCAAAGGCAAAGCGCGCATCAACGCCTACGAGAAACTCCTCAGTGAAGAGTCGAAGGAGAAAATCCAGGAGCTCGAGCTATACATCCCGCCCGGCCCGCGCCTCGGCAACGTGGTGATCGAGGCGGACGCCGTGCGCAAAGCGTTCGGCGACAAGCTGCTGATCGACGACATGTCGTTCCAGCTTCCTCCCGGCGGCATCATCGGCGTCATCGGGCCGAACGGCGCCGGCAAGACCACGCTGTTCCGTATGATCGTCGGCGAGGAGAAACCGGACGCCGGCACGATCCGCGTCGGCGAAACCGTGAAAGTCGCTTACATCGATCAGAGCCGCACGCTCGATCCGAACAAGACGCTGTTCGAAGAGATCACCGGCGGCGGCGACGTGGTGCAACTCGGCAACCGCGAGATGAATTCACGTGCTTACGTGGCGCGCTTCAACTTCTCCGGAACGGATCAGCAGAAGAAGGTGACGGCCCTCTCCGGCGGTGAGCGCAATCGCGTGCACCTGGCCAGGATGCTCAAGGAAGGGGCCAATGTGCTGCTGCTCGATGAGCCCACGAACGACCTCGACGTCAACACCATGCGCGCGCTCGAGGAGGCGCTCGAGAACTTCGCCGGCTGCGCCATCGTCATCAGCCACGACCGCTGGTTCCTCGATCGCGTGGCCACGCACATCCTGGCGTTCGAAGGCGACAGCCTCGTCTACTGGTTCGACGGCAACTACTCCGAGTACGAAGAGGACAAACACAAACGCCTCGGCACCGACGCCGACCAGCCCCACCGCATCCGCTACCGGCAGATGACGCGGAACTGAGGGCTTCTCGGGCCTCGGGCCTCGGGCCGCGGTTCGGGCGTCCTCGGTGCTCGGTGCTCGGTGCTCGGTGCTCGGTGCTCGGTGCTCGGTGCTCGGTGCTCGGTGCTCGGTGCTCGGTGCTCGGTGCTCGGTGCTCGGTGCTCGGTGCTCGGTGCTCGGT
>JBBRTB010000047.1:0-19673 GCA_038244815.1 Thermoanaerobaculia bacterium | reverse complement strand
CCCGGCCGGGGCGAGCGATACGGTTGTCTCCTTCACGGCGGTTCCTCCTCGATCTTGGACGGATCGCCTCGAACGCTCCCAACAAGAGCGGACGAGGCCGGAGGGACCGCCGTCAAGTTCTACGAGCTACGGGACAACCTCGCGGCTGGAGAGCCGCAGGACAAACTGGGCGCGCTCTTTAGCTCAGCCCGCTGACAGGTGACAATGCGGTCGTGCCCGAGAATCCGGAATCTGTGGACCTCACGAGAGACTCCTACAGGCACTTGCCATTTCATCGAGTTTCTGCGGCCAGTGGCCAGGGCCGCGGAATGATTCTGAGCCCTTGCTCGAGTATGCGACCGTGGTCGCCTAATGGTCACAGCAGCGCACCGTCTCGAAGACCTAACGCCCCGATTCGAGACTTCCAGCCACATCGGCACGGTCGCCTGCGCTCGGTCGCTCGAGGATGCCTTCCGAATTGCAGTCGAAAAGCTGGTGTACTGGATGGCTGACGATTACGGATTCGCCGAGCACGAGGCGGTGATGCTTCTCGGCCAGGTCGCAGAAGCGCGCTGCACTCAAGTTGTCAACCCGAAGTACACGTACGTCGCGAAGATTCCGAAGCGGTATCTCCGGGCCGACGATATGACGGCCTGAGCCTCGAGTTCGTTAACAACCTTGCGCAGGGCCCACACCCGGACAACAAGCCGGTCGGCGGCGGGACCGGGGCTGTCACGTGTTGAGGGCTCGGGGCGCCGATCTCTAGGTGTCCTCATAGACCGTGATGACGTCGGTGTAGAACTCGAGGGCGGCCCGGCCTTGCTCGTGAGGCCCGTAACCAGATCCCTTTATGCCACCGAATGGAACGTGCACGTCCGCGCCTGGGGTCTGCGAGTTTACGTGAACGATTCCGGCTCGAATCTCTTGGACGAATCTGCGCACGGATGCGAGGCTTGACGTGAAGATCGCCGCTGAAAGTCCGAACCGCACTGCGTTGGCACGCACGAGTGCATCATCGAGATCTGTACATCGGTAGAGCGTGGCAACGGGCCCGAAGACCTCTTCGCATGACAGAAATGCGGCGTCGGCGACGTCCTCGAAGAGCGTGGGCGCGATGAAGTATGTCGCAGCGCCGATGCGTTCTCCGCCTGTCACAATAGTCCCGCCTTCAGATCGCCCTCGTTGGATTCCGTCTAGAACATGCTCGACCTGATGTTCGTTGACGAGCGGTCCCACCTCCGTTGCGGGGTCCGTCGGGTCGCCCACAACACTATTCTCGATCCTTGCGACGAGCCGCTGTTTAAAGGGCTTGTAGATGCGATCTTCGACGTAAATACGCCGTGTCGCAGTACATTTTTGGCCAGCGGAAAGGAATGCGCCCGCAAACGCGGCCTCGACGGCTCGATCGAGATCGGCGTCGGCGAGGACGATCAGAGGATTCTGGCCGCCGAGCTCGAGTTGGACGCGCTTGCCCTGCGCGGTCGCCACGTTGCGCACCTGCTCGCCCACAGCGACAGAACCCGTGAAAGAAATCGCTGCGACATCACGGTGCCTGACCAATGCATGGCCCGCTTCTGAGCCTCTGCCGATGACGATGTTCAGGACGCCAGGAGGAATGCCAGCATCAACGAGACACTTTCCGAGGTGGAGACCGGTCAGCGGCGCGTCCTGAGCGACCTTTATGGCCACAGCGTTACCGTAGATGAGGGCAGGGGCGATCTTCCACGCAGGAATCGCAGCGGGAAAGTTCCACGGCGTAATGAGCCCAACGACTCCAAGTTGGCGCCGCATCGTATAAACAGCGCCTCCGCCTGACTGCTCGTAGATCTCGCCGGACGGGCTCCATGCCTGGCCTGCAAAGAAGCGGAAGGTCTGGGCGGCGCGTTTCGCTTCGATTCGCGACTCGCGCAAAGGTTTGCCCATCTCAAGCGTCATGTCCATCGCGATTGTCTCGGCGCGCGCTTCAATCAACTCTGCCGCACGTTGGAGGATCGCTGCGCGCCTTGAGATTGGTGTCGCCGACCACGCACGGAATGACGTGGACGCAGCCGCGATCGCCGCATCAACGTCGGACTTCTCTGAGGCGGGGAATTCTCCAACGACTTCGTGGGGATGTGTTGGATTGCGCTTCTCGTATACGTCTGCCTCTATGCTCGGCCGCCATTCGCCATCTATGTAATTCGCGAACGGTGGTCTCAGCGTCGGCTCAGCAAGTCTTGTCATGGATCTCAGCTCCTCTTCGGCAGTGGGCGCCGCCAGTTAGTTTCGACCGCGCGAAGGGGCACCTTCGGCGAGATTCCCCACGAGCGGCGGCCACCGATCCTTCCACGGCGAGACTGCTTCGAAGGCGGCAGAGGCCATAAGTACAAGCGCGTCATCAAGGTGTCCACCGGCGATCTGTAGGCCGACCGGAAGCCCCTTCCGTGTCCAGCCTGCGGGCACGGTCGCGGCTGGCTGTCCGGTCAGGTTCATCGGCGCGGTGAATGGAAGCCATTCATGCGGCTCGGCAGGGAAGTCGCCAATAGCCGCAGGTGAGAGTAGATCGATCGGGAACGGCGGAACAGCAACGGTTGGCGTGAGCAGAAGGTCATAGTCGCGCATGAATCGCGACATCTCGTTGCAGACGGCCTTGCGCCCCATCCCCGCGCGCGTGAAGTCCTCGGCGGTCCAGGGTGCTTCTAGACTGGCGACGAGATGGGGCATCATCAACGATGCGCGCCGTTCGGCTAGCGCGCGCATCCCTTCCAGGTCGCTGTCAGCCATCGCGATCCCCCAGAAGATCTCCTGGAGATTGTCGAAGTGGGGCGTCGCTTCGTCGACGCTGCAGCCTAGGTCGTCTTCAAACACTCTCGCCGCGCGACCGACGATCTCGAGAACCTCCTGGTCGACTTTGGCATAGCCCCAGTCGGGGCTGTAGGCGACGCGAAGCGCAGGCAGGTCTCCGGTCGCGGCCTGTTGCCAGTCGAGAGGCTGTACCGGCAACGAGTGGCGATCGCGGTCGTCGGGGCCGACGACGACTGAAAGGAGGAGCGCGCTGTCGGCAACGGTCCGGCTGATTGGCCCGACATGCTCCAGCGTCTCCCAGCTCGAGATCCCTGGGTAGCGCTCGTCGCGGCAGCTCGGGTAAAGGGGAATCCGCCCCATCGACGGTTTCATGCCAAAGAGGCCGCAGAAGCTCGCGGGAATGCGCACGGAGCCGCCGCCATCGGTTCCGATGCTCACGGGTCCCATGCCGGCTGCGACCGCGGCCGCTGAGCCTGCGCTCGAGCCCCCGGACGTCAGCGCCAGATTCCACGGGTTTCGCGTTGTCTGGAAGAGGGGGTTATGACCGGTGGCGGCATAACCGAACTCCGACACGTTTGTCTTGCCGAGCACAATCGCGTCGGCGGCCTTTAGGCGTTCGACGACGACGTCGTCCTCTTGCGGAACGAACTCTGCGTACGCCACCGATCCCGCGGTCATCCTTACGCCCTTGAGAGCAAGTAGGTCCTTGATGCTGATCGGAACGCCTGCAAGTGGCCCGAGCGTCCGGCCGGCCATTAGCTTCGCTTCGAGGCGCCTGGCATCGGCTCGCGCGGCGTCAGGAAGAAACGTGCAGAAGGCATGAACCAGCGGATCAAGTTCTTCGACGCGTTGCACGACGGCGTCGATGACCTCTACCGGCGACAGATTCTTCGTCCGGATCGCATCACGAAGCGTGGCCGCCTCGAGCAGGGGTATATCTGAGGTAGGCAGTCCCTAACGCTCCCTTACATGCGCATTCGTGGGCTTGACCCAACTAAACGTCATATACTATATTCCCTCTTCTCGGCGGGACTACCCGCCTTACCGGGAAGGGGTAAACGATGGCTCTCCGTGGTGCAATACCCCGTCTACGATGGGCGGGCCTTGCGTTGGTCGCTCTCGTCGCTCTAGCGTTCGCTAACGCAGCGGGAAGTGATGCGCGTCCGGCGGCGACAAGTACCAAGAAGCTGACGCGCGTGTCTGTACAACTCGTTTGGGTGGCGCAGGCGCAGTTCGCGCCCTTCTTTGCCGCCAAGGACAAGGGGTTCTACAAGAAGGAGGGTCTGGACGTAACGATCAAGCCCGGCGGTCCGGACAGTCCGATCGTTCCTCTCGTCGGCCAGAACAAGTCGCAGTTCGGCGTGCTCGCGCTCGGATCGGTCATTCAGGCGCGAGACCAGAAAATTCCCCTCGTCTACATTGCGCAGCTGCAGCGCCGCGACGCGTTCCGTCTCGTCTACTTCAAGAAGAGCGGCATTCGCACAATCCGGGATCTGAAAGGGAAGAAGGTCGGCCAATGGGCGGGAACGTCTTCGGCGCTCGAACTTGACGCGATGCTGCGCAAGGTCGGATACGACCCGCAAAAGGACATCACTCCGGTGCAGCAGAGCTTTGACATGACGCAGCTTCTCGCCGGCAAAGTCGACGCGGCATCGGCGACGACCTACAACGAGTTTGCCCAGGTGATCGCAGCGGGACACGATCCCAGCGAGCTCGGCCTGATCGATCCGAATAGCTTGGGCGTCGGTTTCACGGTTGATGGCATTATCGCCAACAGTGATTGGCTGAAGAGCGCTCAGAATCAGCGGACGGCCGTGCGCTTTGTGCGGGCGAGCCTCCGCGGCGCGATCTACTGTCGAGATCATCCGAGCGCGTGCGTCAGTTCAACCCTCAAGGTGGCGCCGCAGCTCTGTCGCCCCTTGCAGAACTGGATGATGAACGAGATCAACAAGTCGATGTGGCCGTCGCCGGGCAAGATCGGGAATATCTCGGCAAGCGTGTTCAAGAGCGGCGGGGCGATCCTGCGCCAGTACGGCGGCCTGAAGTCGGCGCCTGACCCGAAGTCGATCCGGACCGATCTGTGGAAGAAGGCGATCGCGGGTCTCAAGAGCACAACGGGCAAGGGCTTCAAGGCGGCCAAGCTCGGGCCAAGCAACGTCAGCGGCTGCTAGATGAGCAACGGCTCAAGTCCGGTGGCTAGCGCGAGAGTTCAAAGGCGATGAGTAACCGTGTAGTCCGCTCCGCGCTGATCCAAGCGCAAGGGACGGGATCAAAGGAGGAAATCGTCGAGCGGCAGGTGGCGCTCCTCCGCGAGGCAGCGGACCAAGACACGCGGATCGTCTGCCTACAGGAACTCTCGAACAGCCCGTACTTTGGCCAAGAGCAGGACCTGCGCTGGTTCGATTGGGCCGAGGAAATACCCGGCGGCTCGACAACGCAACGCATCCAGAAGATCGCAAACGAAACAGGTATGGCCGTCGTGTTGCCGCTTTTTGAACGCGACGGCCACACCTACTACAACAGCGCCGCGGTGATCGACGCTGATGGCACTTTTCTCGGCAAATATCGCAAGTTGCACATCCCGCAGACGGAAAAGTTCTGGGAGAAGTTCTACTTCCGACCTGGCAACCTTGGCCTCCCAGTCTTCGACTCGAAGCACGCGAAGATCGGCGTGTACATCTGCTATGACCGTCACTTTCCCGAAGGTGCACGAATGCTCGGCCTCAAAGGCGCCGACATCGTCTTCATCCCGACCGCGACAGCGGGGCGAACGAAACCTCTGTGGATGGTCGAGTCGCGCGCGCACGCCATTGCCAACGGATACTTCGTCGGGTCGGTCAACCGCATCGGAATCGAACTCGACGCGGAGATCGACTTCTACGGCTCAAGCTATTTCTGCGATCCGTGGGGAAACGTCCTCGCTCAGGGCAGTGAAAGCGAGGCCGAGGTCATTGTCGCCGACTTGGACCTCGAAACGGTGCGGCCGCAGTTCTACTACTTCCGCGACAGACGACCGGACGTCTACGAGCCACTCGTCGAGGCATGAGGCGAGGCCGCGCGCATGGCCGTTAACAGCACGCTTCTAGTCAAGGGCGGTCGTGTGGTCACCGCGAGCGACGTCTTCGAGGCCGACGTTCTCGTTCAGGGCGAAAAGATCGTTGCCGTCGGAAAGGACCAAGGGTGGTCAGCAGACCAGACGATCGACGCCAGAGGCCGACTCGTCTTGCCCGGCGGCGTCGACGTTCATACCCACCTTGAGGAGCCGATGAATTTCGTGACGATGACCGCAGACAATTTTGCCTCCGGCACGACGGCGGCCGCGGTCGGAGGGACAACAACAATCATTGACTTTGCCAAGCGCTTCCCCGACTCAGGCCTTTACGAATCGTTTTTGGGCCGCCTAAAGGTGGCGGAGGGTAACTGCCTGATCGACTACTCGTTCCACGCGATGACGACGCACACCGGCCTTTCAGATGGCGGCTTAGACGACATGCGCCGACTCGCCGCGGAAGGCGTAACGAGTTTCAAGTTCTTCATGGCTTACCCAGACGTGATGATGGTTGACGACGCGACGATTCTCAGCGCGATGCGGGTGGCTGCTGAGCTCGGGCTCATGATCATGGTGCACGCCGAAAACGGCGCAATGGTCGCCGAGGCAACTGAGCGGCTCGTGCAGCAAGGCCGTACAGAGGAGCACGCCCATACCTTGGCCCACCCTCACCTGGCCGAGGAAGAGGCGGCTTATCGAGCGATAGCACTCGCGGAGCTGGCCGGCTGCCCGCTGTTTGTCGTTCACGTATCAAGCCGCTACGCCGCCGAAGTGATTGGCAATGCAAGAGCCGAAGGCCGTCTCGTCTGGGGTGAAACCTGTCCGCAGTACTTGGTGGCGGCCTACGAGGACTACCAAGACAAGGGCTATGAAGCGGCGAAGTACATCTGTGCTCCCCCGATCCGCGAGCGCGCCAATCAGGACGATCTCTGGCGAGCACTCAGCACCGATGTGCTCTCAACGGTCGGAACCGACCACGCCTCGTTTTGTATCGGCGACCCGCCCGATCTTCCGCCGCAGAAGAGCAGCGGCAGAGGCTACTTCCCGAAGCTACCACTTGGTGTCCCCGGGATCGAGGATCGGCTGAAAGTGGTCTACGAGTTCGGCGTCAAGCGCGACCGACTCAGCCTCTCTCGCTTCGTCGACGTGATGTCTACGCGGCCGGCAAAACTCTTTGGTCTCTACCCCCAAAAAGGGACGCTAGCGGTCGGCTCCGATGCTGACATCGTCGTCTGGGACCCCGACGCGCAGCAAACGATCAGTGCAAAGACGCACCGAATGCGAGTCGACTACAACATCTATGAGGGGATGGTCGTCTCGGGCTCCCCCTCGCATGTCGTCTCGCGAGGTGAGTTGATCGTCGACGGCGAGCGGCTGCTTGGCTCACTCGGAAGAGGCCGCTATCTCAAGCGCGGCGAGGTAAACACGTCATGACCAGCGCCGTCTCCCAGGCGACCAGCGGGTACCACTACTAGTGCTGCACATGGCGATCGCACGGCACAGTCCCCAGACGTGTGCCTTCGCTTCTGCAGACGTGCGTGAGCAGGCGCTCGGCGTGGTCGGGCGAATGGACGAGATTGCCACTGCACACGGCTGCCAGATCGAGGGCGTGTGGGGAAACCTCGTCAGCCACACAACCTTCTTCCTCGTTAACGGCCCGAATGCCCACACGCTGGAGGAGATGTTCGTAGAGATGGGTGTGATCGGGCTGAACACAATCGAGCTCTACCCGGTCCGACCGCAGAACGAGGTGTTCGAATACCTGTTGGCACGCAGCGAGGTGGGCCCGTGACCGGGCCACACACGCTCATTGAGGGCGGCCAGATCGCGACAGCATCGGGTGTCACTCGAGGAGACTTGCTCATTAGTGGTGAGCGCATCGCGGCGATCGGTAGCGGAGACTGGAGCGCGGAGCGGACAATTGACGCCAGCGGTTGTTATGTGCTTCCGGGTGGGATTGACGTTCACACCCATTTCGCTGACCCCGCTGATTTCGGTCCCAGCAAGGCAGACGACTTTGTCACCGGCACGACGGGGGCTGCTTTTGGCGGAACGACGACGATCATCGACTTCGCCAAGCGCCGCGGTACCGAAAGCTTCTACGACGCCTACCAGCGGCGTGTCAAGCAAGCCGAGGCGCAATGCCTAGTCGACTACTCATTCCACGCGATGGCGACCTCTAGTGGCCTTGCCGACGGAGGCCTGGACGATCTGCGACGGCTGGCTCAGGACGGCGTCACGAGCTGGAAGTTCTTCATGGCTTACCCGGGGCGAATGATGGTCGACGACACGACAATCCTCACCGCCATGCACGCGGCCGCGGAGCTCGGCGTGATGATCATGGTTCACGCCGAAAACGGGGCCATGGTTGCGGACGAGACCAAGCGGCTCGTGCGCTCAGGTCGGACTGAAGAGCACGCCCATCACTTCGCCCATCCCCACTTGGCGGAGGCGGAAGCAACCAACCGCGCGATCGCCCTGGGCGAATTCGCCGAATGCCCACTCTATGTCGTTCACGTCTCAAGCCAACACGCCGCCAAACGCATCGGCGCGGCACGTGCTCGCGGCTCGCGCGTTTGGGGAGAAACCTGTCCTCAGTACCTGTTCGCAGCATATGAGGACTACGAGCAGATCGGCTACGACGCCGTCAAATACATCTGCTCACCACCGATACGAGAACGCTCTAACCAAGACGAGTTATGGCGAGCGCTCAGTAGCGACGTTCTCTCGACGGTGGGGACCGACCACGCCACGTTCTGTGTTGAGGACAGTGAAGAACTGCCATCTGGAAAGAGCCGCGGGCGCGGCTACTTCCCTGATATTCCCAACGGCGTGCCTGGGATTGAGGAGCGGCTGATGCTCATGTATGAAGGCGGCGTCGCAGCAGGCCGCTTCGGCCTTGAGAGGCTCGTCGACGTCGTATCGACGACACCGGCCAAGCTCTTCGGCCTCTTCCCGCGAAAGGGCACGATCGCCGTCGGATCAGACGCCGACCTTGTCGTCTGGGACCCGAACGCGGAGCACGTGATCAGCGCTACGACACACCACGTCAGAGTCGACTACACACTCTACGAAGGTCGGACAGTTTCGGGGAGGCCGCGCTACGTGCTCTCGAGGGGCGAGCTCATCGTCGACAAGGACGACCTACTCGCCAGGCCCGGCCGCGGCCGCTACCTGAACCGGAGTGAAGTGATGGCTGGATGAGCGTTGCAGGAGATACCGACGTCAGCGCACGAGGGCTGGAGATCGTCGAAAAGAACCGGCGGTTCACGCTCTTTGAGTGGGGCCGCCAGGCGGGGCGCGACACCTTCGCCGTCGAGCGAGCGAAAGGCGTCTATTTCTGGGACTCGTCAGGAAAGCGCTACCTGGACTTCAGCTCGCAATCGATCAATGTCAACATCG
The DNA here is from genome assembly GCA_038244815.1 of Thermoanaerobaculia bacterium. Taxonomy (GTDB): domain Bacteria; phylum Acidobacteriota; class Thermoanaerobaculia; order Gp7-AA8; family Gp7-AA8; genus DASVHS01. The sequence continues at coordinate 10,459 of JBBRTB010000047.1, read as the reverse complement.
GCCATGCGGATGATCGCGTTGTCCGCGCCATCAAAGAACAGGCAGAGAAGCTGCCGTTCATTTCCCCGTTCATCGCCACGGAACCGCGCGGGCTTCTTGGCGAGAAGCTTGCTGCGGTGGCGCCGGATTCGCTCAACAAGTCTTTCATCACGCTCGGAGGGGCAGAGGCGAACGAGAATGCGCTACGTCTGGCCTTTGCTTACACCGGCAAGCGCAAGGTGCTTTCACGCTACCGCTCATACCACGGCGGGACCAACGCCATGCTCCAGCTCTCCGGCGATCCGCGGCGTTGGGCGGCGGAGCCGGGAATGCCTGGCGTCGTTCGCTTCTGGGGGCCATACCCGTACCGCTGCCCATGGTGCGGTGGTGGCGGTGACTGCGCAAACGAGTGTCTTAATCATCTCGAAGACGTGATCGTGCATGAGGGGCCGCACACGATCGCGGCCGCCATCCTCGAGCCAATCCCGGGCGGGTACGGCGTTATCGTGCCGCCGGAGGGCTATCTGGCCGGCGTGCGCCGACTGTGCGACGAGTACGGCATCCTGCTCATCGCCGATGAGGTGATGACGGGCTTCGGTCGAACCGGCGAGTGGTTTGCCGTCGACCACGAAGATGTCAGACCGGACATCCTGACCCTCTCGAAGGGATTGACGAGCGGGCACATTCCGCTTGGGGTTTGCATGATCTCCGACGCAATCGCCGAACATTTCGAGGAGACGCCGTTCGTCGGCGGCCTCACCTTTAACTCCTACGCACTTGGCTGCGCTGCCGCGGCCGCCGTCATCGACGTCTACATCGAGGACGACCTGGTCGCAAACTCGAAGCGCCTGGGCGCTGTTCTACTCGAACAGCTGGGGGCGATGCGTGAGGTGCATCCCTCCATCGGTGAAGTGCGCGGCCAAGGGTTGTTCGCCGCCATTGAGGTAGTGCGCAGCCGACGGACGAAAGAGCCGATGGGTTCGGTGGAGACAAGCTCGCCGCATCAATGGGTGATGGACAAAGTGAAGCAGCGGCTCCTTGAAGAGGGCCTGTATTCAATGGTGCGGGGCAACGTGCTGGTGATCGCTCCACCGCTGAGCATCACGGAGGAAGAGCTTCTCGGCGGGCTGGCAACGATCGACCGCGCGCTGCAAATCGCTGACAGCGAGGTGATCAGTGACTGAAGAATCAATCGACGGCTATCGGCGCGCGCGAGGCAACGAGGTGCTGGCGACGCTTTGGGGTGTCGAGGACGGCGATATTGCCTACCGCGAGCTCGAGGCCAGATTCTCAGGCCCACTCGCCGAGCTGACGAACGACTTCTGCCTCGGCGACATCTGGAGTCGACCGGTCTTTGACCGCCGCACGAGGAGCCTGCTCGTCCTGGCCGCGCTGACGGCACAGGGTTCTACTCAGCCCATGCGCGCGCACATCAAAGGTGCGCTTCACCACGGCGCGAGCCGGGAGGAAGTACGGGAAGTCTTCGTTCAGATGGCCGCGTACGCCGGCTTCCCACGCGCGACGACAGCAGCTCAGGTCGCCGAAGAGGTCTTCCGAGAGATGGACTCATGACCGTTTGCCTGACAGTCCTCTACCCGAGAGGTTCAGATCCTGATGGTCTGTACCGCCGCTATCGGGACGAGCACGCAGCGTTGGTCGAAGAGATCCTGCGGCCAGTTGGGCTCGTGAGTTGGAGCTTCGGACGGACCCTCCCGTTGCTCGACAAAAGTCGCAATCCCTATGAGCTGATCGCCAACCTCTACTTCGAGCGTCCACCAGAAGAAGTGCTCGCAGCCCTCAGCTCGCCGGCAGGCGAGCGCCTCGCCAAGCACGCACTGAGCCTCACCGACCAGGGCATGGACTCGTTCCTGAGCGTCGTCGACATTGCAGCGTTGCAGCCGGACGAACGGCGCTCCTCTCAGTGATGCCACGCGAAACGCAGCAACTCGGCCCGCTCCAGAAGACCGCTGAGGATGTGTCCGCTCCGCGTTACGAGCCGACGCCGCGAAGGTACTGCGACCGGTGACTGCGTCGTCGAGTGCAAGCACGGCTGCTGTCACGGCCCCCTTTCGGCCCCTGCCCATGAAGCAACTCTTCGTCGCGGGCGAGTGGTGCCCGGCGCTCGCGGGCGAGCTGTTCGAGACGGCCGACCCGGCCACTGGGGTGGCACTCGCTTCGGTCGCGCGAGGCCGCGAAGAGGACGTCGAGCTCGCCGTTCGCGCTGCTCGTGCCGCGTTCGACGATCGACACGGCTGGCATGCGATGCCGCCAGCGGCCCGGGCCAAGGTGCTGTTCGCGATTGCCGAGCTGCTCGAGCAACAACGCGAGGAACTAGCCGAGCTCGAGACGCGCGATAGCGGCAAGCCGATCTGGATGGCGCGGCTGGAAGTCGACGTTGCCGCCGAACAGTTCCGCTACTACGGCGGATGGTGCACGAAGATCCGCGGAGGCACGAATCCAACCGCAGCGGATCTCTTGACTTACACGGTTCGTGAACCGATCGGAGTCGTAGCGGCGATCATCCCCTGGAACTTCCCGCTAATCATGGCAGCGCAGAAGGTTGCGCCAGCCCTAGCCTGCGGGAACACCGTCATCTTGAAACCGGCTGAGCAAACGCCCTTGACGGCGCTGCGGCTTGGCGAGATCGCCGCTGTCGCGGATCTACCCGCCGGCGCTTTGTCAATCATCACGGGGTTCGGCGACGAGGCTGGCGCGGCGCTCGTTCGGCACCCCGAGGTTGACCTCGTCGCGTTTACGGGCTCGACCGAAGTCGGAAAGTCGATCATGGGCGAGGCAGCGCGCACCGTGAAACGCGTTCTCCTCGAGCTCGGAGGGAAGTCTCCGAACATCGTCCTCGCCGACGCTGATACGAACGCGGCGGCTGTCCACGCAATGCACGCCGTCTTCCTCAACTCGGGGCAGACATGCACCGCCGGCTCGCGCTTGCTGATCGAGCGGACGATCTACGACACCTTCCTTGAGCAGCTGATTCGCGAAACCGCAGCTCTGCGCATCGGACCAGGCATCGACCCCGAGACGACGCTTGGCCCCCTGATCTCGGAGGAGCAACGGGCGCGAGTTGAAGCCCACGTCGCCTCCGCCATCGCAGAGCACGGTGAGATAGTTGTCGGTGGCCGCCGTCCGCCGACCCAGGAGCTCGCGTGCGGCTACTTCTTCGAGCCAACGATTGTTGCCGACGTCGGTAGCGACAGCGTGCTCGCACGCGAGGAAGTGTTCGGGCCGATTCTCGTCGTCTCAGCGTTCGACGGTGTCGACGACGCCATCGCCAAGGCCAACGACTCACGCTACGGCCTCGCTGCCGGCGTCTGGACGCGCGACCTTCGCACCGCCCACCGTCTCGCGCAGAGACTCGAGGCCGGGACCGTGTGGATCAATACGTACGGACTCTACGACCCCGCTGTTTCTTTCGGCGGCTACAAGGAGTCCGGCTTCGGCCGCGAACTCGGTCATGAGTCGATTGCCACCTACACCCAGACAAAGAGCATCTGGGTCAATCTGCAGTGAAGCCTGAATCACGACCCGCAGCTGACTGGTCGAGCCAGCCACTGCCGCTCTTGGGCGAAGCCGATCGCAACGGGCCGGAGACGCTGCAGGAGTACGTGACTGACGCGATTCGGAGTGCCATCTTCGCCGGGACGCTGCAGCCCGGATCTCGACTGTCGCCGCAGCGCCTCGCTCAGCAGCTACAGACGAGCCACATCCCGATCCGTGAGGCGCTCGCAGCGCTCGAAGCCGCGGGACACGTCACGCGGATCGCGCGGCGCGGGTTCTTCGTGAAAGAGATCTCGCTCGATGACGTCGAGGACATCTACCACTGGCGCGGCGTTCTCGAGGAAGAAGCGCACCGAATGGCCGTGCCCTTGCTCGCGGATGCCGACATTGCCGAGCTCGAGACCCTGCACGAGGCGATGGCGGCGGCTGTTGCCGAGGGAAATCGTGAGGAGTTTCTGCAGGTAAATCGCTCTTTTCACTCAGTTCCTTTCCGCAGGGCCGGCAGCGACCGTCTTGTCCGCTTCCTTGAGAATCTGTGGGATTCCGCCGCGCGCTATCAATCGTTGCTTGTCGAGGTCGAGGGCGAGCTGTCCGTTGTCCAGAAGCAGCACGACGGTCTGCTACGTGCCTTTAAGGCACGAGACGTCAATCGCGTCAACCGAATCAGTGCGGCACACCGCACCGAGACCCTTCGGCTGATGGGTGCGGTGCTGATGGCGCACCCAGCGCAAAAGGCTTTGCATGCGACCAGCGCCAGACAGCAAATCGAGATGCAACGCGGCGACGAGGTGCGGCCATGACCACAGGCCCGTCAACGGGACCGCTCGCGGGCATCCGCGTCATCGAACTAGCCCGCGTGCTCGCCGGACCGTGGTGCGGACAACTACTTGCGGACGCGGGCGCAGAAGTAATCAAGGTCGAGCCTCCGACCGGCGACGAGACGCGGCTTTGGGGCCCGCCATATCTACCCGGCTGCGAGCCTCGCGACGGCTGGCCCGGCGACAGCGCCTACTTCGCGTGCTGCAATCGCAACAAACGCAGCATCGCGGTCGACCTGAAGTCAAGCCGTGGCCAGGAGGTCGCGCGCCGCCTGATCGCTACTGCCGACGTCGTAATCGAAAACTTTAGGCCCGGGACGCTCGAAGCAATGAACCTCGGTTACGAACAGCTTCAGCCCGACAACGAACGACTCGTCTTCGTCAGCATCACGGGCTTCGGCAAAGACGGCCCGGATGGCCCTCTCCCCGGCTACGACTTCATCATGCAGAGCGTCACCGGGCTGATGAGCATTACCGGCGACCTCCACGGCTTGCCGACGAAGGTCGGCGTCGCCGTCTCGGACCTAGCGACCGGCGTCACAGCGGCGTTCGCCGCGACCGCTGCCCTGAGCGGACGCGCCGCCTCCGGGCGAGGTGCGAGAGTCGACGTTTCGCTCCTTGAGACGCAGCTGTCCTGGCTGGCAAACATCGCCAGCAACTACCTGATCTCAGCCGAGCCGGCTCGAAGGTACGGAAACGCTCACCCGAACGTCGTTCCCTACGAGCTCTTCGAAACCGCCGACAGAACGCTCGTCCTGGCCGTTGGCAACGACAGTCAGTTTGCGCGATTCGCTGAACGAGTCAGCCATCCGGAGTGGGCGCGCGATCCGCGGTTTACGACCAACGAAGCTCGCGTCCGCAACCGCGACATTCTCGTGCCAATGATCAAACGGCTTCTGTACGCACGGCCGGCGCTCGAGTGGCTCGACGCTTTCCGCTCCGTCGGTGTCCCGGCATCAGTCGTTCACTCCGTGGAGGAAGCCATTGAAGCGCCACAGGCAAAGCACCAGCAAATGGTCGTGGAGCTTGCACATCCGCTCGCCGGTCCACAGCGCTTTCTGCGTTCACCGTTCAAGTTCGATGATCTCCTAGGTACGCCGCCCGCAGCGCCACCGATGTTCTCCGAGCACGCGCTTGAGATCCTCGCAGAGCTGAAGTACGAGGCGGAAGAGATCGCCGAGATGCTCAGCTGCGACGCAGTAATCGTGCCCGCTGCCCGCTCTCCTCAGCCCAGTGAGGCGGTCGCCGGATGAAGTTCCGCCTCGGTCTCAGCGTTGGCGAGCGCTTCTCGCTGTCGGAGTGTGTCGAACAGGCTGCGGTGTGCGAAGACTATGGCTTCGACTCGATTTGGGTCGCGGAGGGCCGTCTAACGCGCGATGGAATAGTTCCATCGGCAATCATCGCCGAGGCGACGAACCGAATTCGCGTCGGTACGGGCGTGATCAACCACAAGACGCGCAACGCCGCGCTAACGGCGGTCACATTCAAGACACTCGACGAGCTCGCGCCGAGGCGGATTAACCTCGGAATCGGTGCCTGGTGGGAGCCGTTGGCAAGCCGGGTTGGACTTCCCCTCGTCAAGCCGATACAGGAGATGCGGGAGTACCTGCATGTCGTAAAGGCGCTCTTTCGCGGAGAAACTGTGGACTTCGAAGGCGAGTTCGTAACGATGCGCGGCATTCGCTTCGACATGATGTACCGCGAGAACGAGCCGGTGGACATCCCGGTGTATATCGGCGCCGTACGTCCGCGGATGCTCGAACTGTCCGGCGAGATCGCGGACGGCGTGCTACTCGACTTCCACGTGCCGCCGAGCTACGTCGAAGGCGCTGTGAAGCAGGTTGAGGTCGGCCTTGCCCGCAGGAGCGACGGTGTGACAGAGATCGATTTGCCGCAGCTCGTGACCTGCAGCGTCGATGACGATGACCCACAGGGCGCGATTGACGACTGCAAGGCGTTCCTGACGATGTACCTGGCACAGCAACCCCACATCACCAAATACAGCGACGTCGAGCCGGAGCTCATCGAGAGAATCAAAGAGGAGATGGGCTGGCCCGCGCGGCCAGAAGATGTCAAGCGCGCGATGCGCCTAGTGTCGAACGAGTTGACCCAAGAACTGACGGCCTGTGGGACGACGAGTGAAGCGATGGACCAGATTGAGCGCTATCTCGCGTCCGGAACGACCTGCGCCGTGCTCTGCACTCTCGGGAAGAACAAGGTGGAGACGGTGCACCGAATCGCTCGGGCGGCACGGTGACGTCTGCGTTTGGGTCGGCTGCGCCGCTGACGGGCGGCGGTGCGGCAACCTCGCGTCGAAGGGCGTTCGTCTTTGTCGCGATTCCGCTGCTGTTCCTGTCAATGTGGGAGCTGTACAAGTACGTCGACCACATCTCCGACTACAAGCTCCCACATGTCTGGCGGATCTTCACGTATTTCACCACCAGGCTCTCAAATGGCGAGCTGGCTGCAGTCTTCCTCGCGCGCAGCGCTTGGACGACGGCGGTTGAGGCGCTGCTCGGCCTAGCCGTGGCGATCGTGCTCGGCGTGTCGCTCGCACTCCTGATCGCTTACGTCCCGAAAGTCGGCAGAGGTGTGCTCCCACTCGTGGTCGGCTCGCAGGCAGTGCCGATTCTCGCTCTCGCCCCGCCGCTTCTCGTCTGGCTTGGCACCGACTGGAAGTCAAAAGCGATCATCAGCGGCTACGTCGCTTTCTTCCCGGTCGTCATCTTCGCCGTCCGAGGATTCACATCGACGAAGCCGGAGCTAGTTTTGTTGATGAGGTCCTACGCCGCCAGCCCCTGGTCGGCGTTTTGGAAGATCCGCTTTCCGGCTGCTGTCCCGCACCTGTTCACCGGGCTACGGGCGGCGGCGAGCCTCAGCGTCGTCGGGGCTATCGTCGCAGAGCTTCCGGTCGGCGCCGGCAGCGGCATCGGCGTCGTAATTCACGACGCTGCCCAGTTTTACATCTTCAACCCCCCTGCTCTCTGGGGAGCGACAATTGCAGCATTCGCTCTTGGCGCTACGTTCTTCGCCGCCGTTGTGTTGTGTGAGCGGCTGGCCCTGGCTCGGCTCGGCGGCAAGCATTGAGCGCGATGAGCGTCGAGCACCCTGCCGCCGGAGACGGGCAATCGGCGACGATACAGCTCTCGCATGTAAGCAAGACGTTCTCGGCACGCTCAGGCGCGACCGTCGCACTTGAAGACTTATCCCTTGAGGTGCGGACTTGCGACTTTCTCTCGGTCGTTGGCCCGTCGGGCTGTGGAAAGTCCACGCTGCTCTCACTGATCGGCGATCTCGGCGGCGATTACGACGGAGAGATCAAGGTCAATGGCAGATCGCCGCGGAAGGCGAGGCTCGACCGCGAGTATGGAATTGTCTTTCAAGAAGCAGCGCTCCTCGATTGGCGTCGCGTGCACGAGAACGTCGCACTTCCGCTGGAGGTGATGAATGCCGGCCAGCGCAGGAGACAAGGCCGACACGAACTTGTCGATCGAATGCTCGAGCTAGTCGGACTGTCGGGCTTCGAGAAGCATTACCCCTGGCAGCTATCGGGCGGCATGAAACAGCGGGTAGCTATCGCCAGAGCGCTCGTCTTTGAGCCTGATCTCTTGCTGATGGACGAGCCGTTTGGCGCGCTCGACGAAATCACGCGCGAGCGGATGGATCTAGAGCTGCTGAGGATCTACGAGCAGACTCGGACCACGATCCTTTTCATCACGCATAGCATCGCCGAGGCGGTCTTCCTCTCCACTCGAGTTGCCGTAATGAGCGGACGACCGGGCCGCATCGTCGACGTGATCGAGATCGATCTGCCGTTTCCTCGCATTGCTGACACCAGACAGCTTCCGGAGTACTTCGAGTACGTAACCCGAGTCAGGCGCAGCCTGACGGAGGCCTGATCGCCGAGATGATCGGCCATACCGCAGCCCCGGTGCGAGCGCGGAACTCGCCCGTCCCAGGCTTGTCAACCACCTTGCTCAGAGGCTTTCGTAGGTGGCTGCCGCCTTTGGCGATCCTCGTGTCGCTTATCTCGCTCTGGGAGATCGGCATGCTGATTTGGAAGCCGGCGGAGTATCTCCTGCCCCGGCCGCATGACGTCTTTTCGACCTGGGTAGACAACATCTCCCTACTCAGCGGGTACGGGCTGCACACGGTTCGCACCGCGATCGTTGGCGCAGCAATCGGCGGCGGGATCGCGTTCGTCGTGGGCGCGGCAGTCGCCCCTTTCTCGTGGGTGGCTCAGCCTTGCCTGGCCTACTCGGCGATGCTGCAGGCGACGCCAACGATCGTGCTGACGCCACTAGCGGCTGTCTGGTACGGCGGACCGGGTACGGCCGCGCGGACGACGATCGTGGCGGTCGCCGTCTTCCCGATGATGTTCATGAGTACCGTGCGCGGGCTCTCGATGACGCCGCCAGAACTGGAGCGTCTGATGCGAAGCTATGCAGCGAGCCGGACAAAGACGTTCCTTACGATCCGACTGCCGGCCGCGCTGCCTTCGATCATTAGCGGGGTCAAGGTCGTAGTCACAACGGCAATGATCGTCGCAATCGTCGCCGAACTCTTCGGAGGCCCGACCGACTCGCTCGGCGCCTACATGCGTCAGGAGGCGGCGTTTTTCCGGAGTCGCGAGGTCTGGGCCGGGGCGCTGACGGCTGTGATTTTCGGCCTAATCCTGTACGCAGCGGCGGCGGTCCTCGAACGACTCCTTCTCCACTGGGACCCCTCTGTGCGAGCAGCGTCGGCTGCAAGCAATTAGACGCCCGAGGCAGATGTCCGTCGAGTTCCTCCTTTCCGACGAGCAGCAGGCCTTCCGCGATCTCGCCCGCACGGTCGCGTCCGAAGCGATCGCCATGGCGGCCGCTGGATCTGCAGCTACCGGCGAGCCGCTTCCGAGCGGCGAGCGGCGCCGGCTTGCGGAGCTTGGCTTCCTCGGTATCTGTCTTCCAGAAGAGTATGGAGGAGCAGCGCGGCCGCTTCTCGACGCGCTGATCGTGCTCGAAGAGCTTGCGAAGGAATCACAGCTTGCGGCCTTCCAAGTCTTTGAAGCCAACACCGGTCCTGCCCGCGTAGTCGACCTCCTGGGCAGTGCGGAACAGAAGGCCCGACTGCTTCCACCGATCATCGCGGGGGAGAAGACGATCGCCGTTGCGATCTCCGAACCCGAAGCAGGCTCGGCCGCCACCGATCTCACGACTAGCGCCCGCAAGGACGGCCACACCTACATCATCAACGGCGTTAAGAGATGGTGCTCGGGCGCGGGTCACGCCGAGCAGTACCTCATTTACGCGCGATTAACGGATGAGCCTGGAGCGAAGGCGATCGGCGCTCTTGTCGTCGACATCGACAACCCCGGTATCTCGTTCGGCCCTCCCGAGCGGCTAATGGGCTTTGAAGGGATTCCCTCGGCCGACATCTTCCTCGACGAAGCTCGCGTGCCGGCCACCAATCTAATCGTCGATGCGGGAGGCTTCGGCCGGCTATTCACAGCCTTTTCTATCGAGCGCCTCGGCAATGCGACGATGAGCCTGGCGATCGGGCAAGCGTCTTTGGATCGCACGGCTCGCTACGTGCAAGAGCGCCGCCAGTTCGGCAAAGCCCTGGTGGAGTTCCAGATGATCCAGAGTGCGCTTGCCGACATGATCATGCAAGTCGAAGCGGCGCGCCTACTCATTTACCGCGCAGCACAGGCTGCGGGTCGGCAAACCCCTGTGCCCCTCGATGCCTCGCTCGCCAAATGCTTTGCCAATGAGATGGCGGTGCGGGTCTCGGACTTGGCCATGATGGTCCACGGCGGCTACGGTTACTCACGCGAGTATGGCATCGAGCGCCTCCATCGAGATGCTCACGGCTGGGCGATAGCCGGAGGAACACCGGACATACAGCGAATCCGGATCGTCTCCGAGTATCTCGGCCGCAGGTTCGATCAGAGAGCGTGATCCGATCGATGCGCGCACGACGCGAGGGCGGCAGGCGGCGGAAGTCGCCGAGGTGGAGTATCGGTCGTTAAGTAAGGGGACCCTACGATGGTCGTGCATAGTCGATCGAGGTTCGAGAGGTGGTGGAACGGAGAATGACAAGTCAAGCCGTAGACCCGGTCGTGCAGGAACTACACGTGGATCGTCTCAGCCAAGACGCGTTCGAGCCTT
>JBBRTB010000046.1:0-19775 GCA_038244815.1 Thermoanaerobaculia bacterium | reverse complement strand
GCTTCGCTTCGTCAGTTTTCTACGCGATGTGGAAAAGGTAGAGGAAAAAGATCCACACTTCGTAGAAAACTGACGAAGCGAAGCTCTGACCCCCTCTACCAGTTGAGGATTGTGTCGATCGTGCCGCGGGATACGGCGTGGTACGTCGGACGCGCTTTCTCGTAGATCGCGCGGGCACGCACTCGCCCCTCTTCCGTCTCCGCCAGCTGCTGGTACAGCGGCTTCAGGTACTTTCTCCGGCCCTGCCTCAGGAGAAAGCGCTCCAGCGCCTCGTCCGCCGCAGCGTAACGATGGCGCATCGCCTGCATCAGCCACTCGTGCAGGATCTCCGAGTTGCCGCTACGGGTGAAACCGAACGCGCCATCGAGATCCTGCATCTGTTCGAGAGTGAGATCCGCGGGCAGATGGCGCAGGAAATGGATCCATTCATGCGTCGACCATCGTTTCGTCTCCAGCTTCGACGCTGCTGTCCCTTCCTGGAACTGGCGAACCTGCTCCTCGACTTTTTCGAATGCGTTCGACTGAACCCGCGGCGCGTTCGGCGGAATGCCCGGTCCGTTCACCCAGCGATCGATTTCGATCCGATCTTCGTAAGGTCCGATGAGATTTTTCCGGATGTCCTCGACGAACACGCCGGTGGTCATCGAGCGGAAGGCGTTGCGGTCGAAGTAATCACGCAGATAGGCATCGAAGACCTGGCGGCCCACCGTCTCTTCGATCAGCCGCAGCAGGAAGTAGCCCTTCTCGTAGGCCAGTTTGTTTGCAGCCTCGTCCGGATCGCGGCCCTGGAGGTCGAGAAACAGATGCGTGTCCGCGCTCTCGGCGCCCAGTTCCGCGACCGTCTGCTCGAGATCCTGCATGCCCAGCCGGGCCAGCATCTCCGAGTAGTCGCGCCCGTACACCGCCTCCATGATGCGGCGCTCGAAATACGTCGTGAATCCCTCGTTGAGCCAGAAGTCGTTCCACGTCGCGTTCGTGACGAGATTCCCCGACCATGAGTGCGCCAGCTCGTGCGCGACGAGCGACACCAGCGACCGGTCGCCCGCCAGAATCGTCGGCGTGGCAAACGTCAGCCGCGGATTCTCCATGCCGCCGAACGGAAAGCTCGGCGGGAGGACGAGGATGTCGTACTGCCCCCACCGGTAAGGCCCGTACAGCGTCTCCGCGGCCTCGATCATCTTCTGCGTGTCGGCCAGCTCGTAGGCCGCCGATTCGATCACCGGCTTCTCCGCGTAGACGCCGGAGTTGCGTCCGAGGGAACGGAAGGCCAGGTCGCCGGCGGCAAGAGCGAGCAGATAGGACGGAATCGGCTGCGGCATCCGGAAGTGATAGAGACCGTCGGTCATCTCCACCGGATTCTCCGCGCTCATGACCGCGAGGAGCCCGCGCGGAACACGGATGGTGGCCTCGTACGTCATGCGCACGCCGGGTGTGTCCTGACAGGGCACCCAGGTCCGCGCCAGGATGGCCTGCGATTGCGTGAATAGAAATGGATGCTTGCCGCCGGCCGTCTGCTGCGGCGACAGCCACTGCACGGCCGCGGCATCCGGCGACGTCGCGTAGTCGATGTGCACGACTCTCGTCGACGGCTCGATGGGAATCGTCAGCGAGCGGCCCAGAAACCTGACGGGCTCGCCGAGCACGGACGGCACATCACCGCCGGAGTCGAGCGCGACGCGCGCGATCGACAATCCGTTCGTATCGAGCACGAGCTCGCGCGCGCCGCGATTCTCGATCGTCAGCGCCGCCGAGCCGGTGAGTTGTTTGCGCTCGAAGTCGACCGCCAGATTCAGCGAGAGATGTTTGACCGCGGCCTTTTCAGGCCGCGCAAACGAGTGAACGTCTCCCATGCCCTGCCCTCCGGTGGCAGAGCATACGCGATTCGAACGCCGCCGCTAAACGGAACGTCCTCGCACGAAATGGAGAATGAACACGATGATGGCGATCACGATCAGGACGTGAATGAACCATGCCGTGACGTGAAACGCGAAGAGCCCGAGGAGCCAGGCGATCAGCAGAATGATGGCAAGCGTGAATAGCATCGAGAGTCCCTCCACGCCCTGCTAGAGCAACTCGGATGCCGGACTCCTAGGCGACCAGCGGGTTGGTCATCGATCGCTCCAGCGCGCGAGTGAGCGCCCCCTCGTTTGCACGCGGAAGGAACTCGTCGCGCAGCAGTTGCAGAGCCCAGTCGCGCATCCCGAAGCGCCGCCGTTCCTCGCCCATCCACTTCTTCACCGGCAGCGTGAAGCCGCTCTTTCTCCGCGCCAGAACCTCGGGCGGAAGAGCCGTTTTCGGCGAAGTGACGAGCAGGCGCTTGCGGTCGCCGCGCATGCGCAGCACCGTCGGGGCAATGGCGCGCAGCAGGAAGAGATCGACGAGCGGCACCCGCACTTCGAGCGAATGCGCCATGGCCGCCCAGTCGATGTCGCGCAGCAATTGATCGCGAAGCAGAAACATCGACTCGAGGATGGCCACGCGTCCCCATCCCGAACCGGGATCGCCCGAGAGCGCTTCCTCGAACCGCTCCAGGATGCCCAGCCGGTCGAGACCTTCGTTCGCCGCCTCCAGCCCGATGATCGACGGCAGCTCCCACGGCAGAAAGAGTCCGCGCTTGATGAGGTAGGCGCCGGCATAGGTGCCGCCGTACTCGATCGAGCTGCCGCTCTTGGGGCTGAACTTCGGGTTCGAGCGAATGAGGGCGCGATGCAGCTCGCGAAACGCCCGCGGCAGCAGCGGCACGCGCGAGGGCACGCTCATGCCGCGCACGAACCGGGGGATCTTCTGGAACGTCGTATAGCCGCCGAACAGCTCGTCGCCGCCCGTTCCCGAGAGCACGACTTTGAGCCCATGCGCCGCCGCGGCGCGGCTGACGAAGTAGGAGTTGAACGCGTCGATCGTCGGCTGATCCATGGCCGCGCGCATGCGCGGCAGCTCGGCCCGGAACTCGTCGCGCGAAAGCACCCGGGTCTCGTGACGGAATCCATACTTCCGCGCCACTTCCTCGGCCAGCGGGGCCTCGTCGTGACGCGTCCCGCGGTATTCGTCGAAGGCCAGCGTGACCGTGCGGAGCGGCGTACTGGTGAACTCCTGCGCGATCGCCGTGAGCGACGTCGAGTCTTTGCCCGATGACAGGAATGCCCCGACCTCGACGTCCGACACCATGTGGTAGCGCACCGACGCGCGAATCTGCTCGCGGGCTTCCTCTTCCGTGAGCGCCGGCCGGCGCGCCGCTTCCGCCCACTCGGCCGCAACCGAATGGAAGCGCTTCGGCTCGCTCAGGCCATGTTCGTCGACGACGATCGAGGTGCCGGAGGGAACGGCGTGGATGCCTTCGTGGATCGTGAACGGCTCGGGCACCGATCCGCGCAGCAGGAATCCGCACACGCCGGCGAGATCGACGCCGCGCGAGACGGGCATGGTCAGCAGCGCCTTCACCTGCGAGGCCGCGCGCACCACACCGTCATCCGATGAGTAGTACAGCGGTTTGATCCCGTAGGGATCGCGCGCCAGAAACAGCGTGCGCGCGGCCGCGTCCCAGATGCACATCGCGAACATCCCACGCAGCCTGGGCAGCATGGCCGCACCCTCCAGCGCATAGAGACCGAGCAGAACCTCGGTGTCGCTGGTCGTGCGCATGGGACCGGAGTGGCGCTCGACGTCGGGCCGCAGCTCGTGGTGGTTGTAGATCTCGCCGTTGAACACGATCGTCAACCGGCCGTCACGGCTGGTCATGGGCTGCGCCGCGCGCGGCGTTGGATCGATGATGGCCAGCCGCCGGTGGCCCAGGCCCACGCGGCGGTCGGCCGAAATCCACTGGCCGCAGCCATCCGGACCTCGCTGGCGCATGCAGTCGCGCGCGGCGATGAGCTCCTGCTCGTCGACCGGCGGGGCGCCCTCACGATGGGAGTAGATGGCCACGATGCCGCACATGGGCCGCCAATAATAGCTTCGGCGCGGCGTACCATAGATAAATGTCGTGTGATCACGTCGGAGGGCCGGAGTTGATCGCCATGGCCGAAGAGCATCTCCGCTCTCAGGCCGTCCCGCAGGAGGCCTGGCCCGGCTCGAGATTCCGCTTTACAGAGAATCTCGAGGATTCCATGTGGGCGTCGGTGTGCGTCGAGGTCGAGCGGCGCGGCGAGCAATGGATCGTCACGCGTCTCGACCGGCGCCGCGAGGCCGCGCCGGAAACCGAGACCGGATTTCGGGTTCTGACGACTTAGCTCACAATCGCCGGCAGCCCTGTCACCTCTTCGAGCTCTGCCTGCTCCTGGATCCATTCCGCCGTGCGGAACGACTTCTCCCAGATCGCGACGACGACCGTGGCCAGGCAGTTGCCGATCACATTCACGCAGGTGCGGGCCATGTCCATCAGCTCGTCGACGCCGAGGATCACCAGGACGCCTTCGGCAGGGAGGTTGAACGAAGCGAGTGTGCCGAGAAGAATCACGAGCGAGGCGCGCGGCACGCCGGCCACTCCTTTCGACGTCAGCATCAGCGTCAGCAGCATCACGATCTGATGCCCGAAGGACATGTGCACGCCCGCCGCCTGCGCCACGAAGATCGACGCCAGCGCCAGATACAACGTCGTGCCGTCGAGGTTGAAGCTGTAACCGGTGGGCAGGACGAAGCCGACGATCCGCCGCGGCACGCCGAGACGCTCCATGTTCTCCATGGCCTTGGGCAGCGCGGACTCCGACGACGTCGTGGCAAAGGCGATCGTGGCCGGTGTCTTCACGGCGTTCAGAAAATCGCGCAGCGGAACGCGGAAGATCAACGCCACCGGCAAGAGGACGAAGAGCAGGAAGAAGAGCAGCGCGCCGTACAGCGTGCCCACGAGCACGCCGAGGTTGCGGAGCACGCCCAGGCCGGAGTGCCCGACCGTGTTGGCCATGGCCGCGCCGACCCCCACCGGCGCGAACTTCATGATGAACTCGGTGAAGCGGAACATGATGTCGGCCAGAGACTCGCACCACTGCACGACCGGCCTCGCCTTTTCACCGATGCTGGTGACGGCCAGCGCGAAGAGGACCGTGAACACGACGATTTGCAGCACGTCGCCGTCCGCCATGGCCTTGATGATCGACGGCGGCGAGAGATGGGCGATCAGATCGCCGAATGACTGCGGCTTGGCCGTGGTGATCAATCCACGGGCGGCCGCCTCCTCCGTCGTGGCCTTGAGCGATACGCCGACACCCGGCTTCGTCAGGTTCACGGCGCCCAGGCCGATGAACAGCGCGAACGTCGTAACGATCTCGAAATAGACGAGCGCCTTGAGCCCGATGCGGCCGACCTGGCGGATGTCTCCCGTCCCGGCGATGCCGATCACCAGCGTCGAGAAAATCAACGGCGCGATGATCGACTTGATCAGATTCAGAAAGAGGATGGACAACGGCCGCGCGGCAATGCCCCAGTCCGGTTTGAGCCAGCCCAGCAGGATTCCAAGGATGAGCCCGATGAAGATCTTCGTCGTCAGGGAGACTTTCGGAATCGCCATGGCCGCGGAGTCTACCCACCTGGACCGGACTCGGCTAGACCTTTGCTTCCGCAACTAACATCGTGCAAAAACGACAGACGATTTGGCTTGCGGTCCTCCTCCTGCTCGTCCTGAGCCTTTTTTCCCTCTTCGCCTGCTGCTGTCCAGGCCGCCGTCCGCAGCCCAGCGTGACGGGCATGAAGGCCGAAATCCCGCCCATCGGAACGGAGAACCTCCCCGTTCCCGTCGAGGCCGTCACGGCCGGCAAGACCGAAGCGCAGATGAGAAACGTGTACTTTCACATCGATGCGACTTCGGGGCTGCACATTCACGAGCTTCGAGGCCAGATGTACGACAAGCAGGACGGGAACCCGCTGAAGTTCGATGACAAGACCTCCTTCGTCGTGCACATCTTCAGCGCGCGGATCGGTGTGAACGGGTCGTCTCTCACGAATCTGCTGAATCGCCACGTCTTCAACTATGAAGGCGCGCCGCTCAAGGACCTGGTCGTGACCGTCGAGGACGGCCATCTCCTGCAGGAGGGGATGATGCACAAGATCATCGACATCCCCTTCCGGATGACCGCGGACGTCTCCGCGGCCGACGGATGGATCCGCATTCATCCGACGAAGATCGAGATCTGCAATCTCAACGGCGCAGCGCTCATGAAGGCTTTCGGCATCACGCTGGAGAAAGTACTGACGAAGCTGCCGCCCGGAGTCCGCGTCGAGAAAAACGATCTGCTGATCGAGCCGCTGCTCATTCTCCCGCCGCCGAAGATCGAGGGGAAACTGCTGTCCGTTCGCATCGACGGCGACGAATTGATGCAGGAGTTCGATGACGGCCGCGGCATCGCGCCGCTACGACCGCCCATCGAGGCGAAGAACTTCATCGCCTTCCAGCACGGCACCCTGCGAATGGGCAAGCTCCTCATGGTCTCCGCGGACATGGAAGTGATCGACACCGATCCCACCGACCCGTTCGATTTCTTCATCGACCGCTACAACGCCCAACTCGCCGCCGGCTACGACCGCAATCAGCGCGACTACGGGCTGGTGGTGTACATGCGCGATTTCTCCGACCTCGGAAAACCGCCCCAACCCGGCGAGCAGCTTGCAAAGTAGGCGAGCGTGAGCAAACGAGAACTGATTGAAGGGCGAGGATGTTGCCCTCGAACTGGCTCGACGTGCCGAGAGTCGCCGAGCTGCCGACCTGCCAATACACGTTCGGCGGGCAGGTCAGACCGCCGTTGTTTGTCAGGAGTACCGACGATCCCGAGGCGCTGGTCAGCGTGCTGCCGATCTTGAAGAGAAAGGTCGCGTTCGAATTGCCCAGGAAGTCGAGGGTGAGCGTTCCCGTCAGGGCCGCGGACGACGAGAAGCAGTAGACACCGGGTACGAGCGTCAACCCGCCGAGGTCCTGGCCGTAGCGTCGTTGTTGTGAGTTCCAGTGGCCAGGCCCGGCGGGAACCCGGAGATGGAGCTGCCCGGTGACACACCGACATTGCCATTGATGATCGTTGCACCGGTATTGGTGACTGCCGGACCTCCCAGAACGCCAAAGCTCTGGGCCGTACCGAGCGATATCTGGGCAGCAAGCGGTGAAGCGACAGAGAGAATTGCGAATGCGGTACTCGCAAGAAATATGGCACGAATTCGCTTCATGGAAGTCTCGCTTTCAAAACCGGTTGATCGATGGGAGCAAGCCTTGGACGCGCGCTCGAGCAGAACAGCAGGGGCGAATCGGATCGCCGGGGAGAAATCACTCCAATTCTGCGTCCCACGAGGGAAAGAATCGGGTGAGTGTGAGCAAAAAACAAGACTGAAGGACGGCCGGGGCAGCCGGGGTGACGAGCGTCGCTCGTCGAAGTGACAGCAAGGGATACACTGCCCTTGTGCTCCGTGAGCGTGCGGCACCCCGCTACTCGGCGCTCGCTCTTGCCGCGGCCATCCTTGTCTTCGGTGGGGTGAGCGTCTCATCCCTGATCAGCATTCACCGTCAGGCGCAGGATGCTGCCTGGGTCTCCCACTCGTACGAGGTGCTGGCCCAGATCGAGACCATGCTGCGCTTTGCCACCGAGGCGCGGCGTGGCGCATCCGGGTACGTAGCCACGGGCGATCCGCGGCGGCTGCAGATGGTGCTGAACGCGCAGCCGCTGACTTCCGGAGCGGTCAACCGGCTGGGTGCGCTGATGTCGGACAACCCCGGGCAGTTCGACCGGGTCCAGAGGGTTCGATCGCTGCTCGACGACGAGCGCAGCGCTCTGCTGGCGATCATCGACCTGCGCGGGCGCGATCCCGCGGCCGCCACGGCCATGCTGCAGAGCGGCGACTGGATCGCGCGCTTCGAAGCGGTGCAGTCATTGGCCCGCGACATGACAGCGGCCGAGCACCAGCTTCTCGAGGTACGCAACACCAGACAGCAGACTAGTCTCCAGCGCACGCGGTGGGTGGTTACGGCGGGCAACGTCCTCGCTTTCGCCCTGACCATCGGTGCGTTCGTGATGTCCGAGCGTGAGGGCAGGCAACGCCGCGCCGCGGAGCGCCAGCTCGCGGCCGCTCACAGCGAATTGACGGGACGGGTCATCGATCTACAGCGACTCTCGACCGAGCTCTCGCTGCTCACCCGTCTTTCGCACCTCCTGCAAAGCTGCGATACGCGTGACGAGTCGGCGGCGGTCGTCCGCCAGATCGTGCCGCAGCTCTTTCCGGACAGCCAGGGCGCGGTGTACACGATTGCTTCTTCGCGCAACCTGGTCGTGCCTCTGACCGCCTGGCCGGAGATTGAACGCGCAGTCCCTCCGGTTCCGCCGTCGGCCTGCTGGGCCCTTCGCCGGGGCGCGCTGCACGACAGCGGACCTGATGGCTTGAACATCCGCTGCGAGCATGCCCGGAACCTCAGCGGACGGACGCTCTGCGTCCCGCTGATTGCACAGGGGGAAACGCTCGGTCTTCTGGAAATCGATTCCGCACCGGTCGCGCATGCGGCCGGTCTGGCCACGGCGGTGGCCCAGCAGCTCAGCCTGGCCCAGGGAAATCTTCTGATGCAGGAGACGCTTCGCCGCCAGGCCATGCGCGACTCGCTCACCGGAGTCTTCAACCGCCGGTACATGGAAGAGACGCTGGCTCGCGAGATCTATCGTGCCGCGCGCCAGAACAAAACGATCGGCGTCCTCCTCCTCGATTTCGATCACTTCAAGGAGTACAACGACACCCTCGGGCACGCCGCGGGAGACGACCTGCTGCGCGCCGCGGCGGCCATCATGCAGCGCGTCGTCCGCGCCGAGGACGTGGTCTGCCGCTATGGCGGCGACGAATTCGTCATCATCATGCCGGAGGTGGAAACGGCCACGGCCATGCGTCGCGCCCAGAGCCTTCTCGACGGCATGCAGCAACTGCCGCGGCCCGAGGCGGCGTCCGGTCCCGTGGTTACGGTATCGATCGGCGTGGCCATGTATCCCGAAGACGGCATCGAGCCGAAGGAACTGCTCGACGCAACGGACCGCGCGCTTTACGACGCGAAGCGCGGAGGACGCGCGCGCGTCGTCCGCTTCACGAAGACAACCTGAAACTTCATCTCGAGCGGCTTGGCGTGATCTCCCTCGATGGACAGGGGATAGGCAGGAGTGGAGGACTCTGGAGCGGGCGACGGGATTCGAACCCACGACACCAAGCTTGGGAAGCTCCTACTCTACCAACTGAGCTACGCCCGCTCGCTGAAGGGCAGCGATTCTAGCGCATCTCAATAGCGGCGGCGGAGCATGGCGCGGTGAAACAGCGCGGCTCCGGCCAGCGCCCCGGCGGACAGCGCGGCGTAGGCCGCGAACACCTCCGGGTTGGCGATTCCGCTCCACCCGGCGAAGTCGAGCGCGCGCAGTACATCACCGCAGCGGCAACAACGGCGCTCGTGGCGACGATCACGCGGGCTCGCCGTGAATTGACCTCGGCGCGGCGTACGTCCGTGGCAACGAAGGTACTCATCGCACGCGTCCGTTCATCGCGCGCAATCTCGCCGCCTTCATCACCGCTGTGGCTAGCCTCGGCCGCGCGATCCGGCCGAGATCGAGGTTCACGCTGCAAAGCTCATCGACCGGCACACGACGCAACTCCTTCACGAGAACAGCGTCCGCACGCGTTTCCGCATCTTCGACGAGCGCTGGCCAGATGGCGTCGAGGACGCCATCGCGTATCGCGGATTCAGCGAGCCGATACTCGACCCACCGACCTTGCTTTTGTTCGACGAGCAAGCCAGCCCGCCGCAATTCAGCCAGGTGCTCGGATACGGTCGACGCGCTAGTGCGAAACGAGCAGCCGGCACGACAGGCGACCGCGCGCAATCACGGTGTGTGTACCGCGGCTGTCGGAAACAAACGTGCGATGCCCATCGGCTCGTGCCTCAGGCACGTACACGCTGTGACGCGCGCCGAGTCCGTCGCGCGTGGACAGGTTGTTTCGGAGGCGACTGCGGAGCGGGACGAAACAGCCACCAGAGCGCGATCGCGAAACCGTAGACTCCGACCACGCTGTAGAAGTAGGGCGCCACGCCCCAGAAGTGCCGCCCGACAAAACCATAGTGCAATGTGCTCCAGGGTCCGAAGCTCAGAGCGTAGTAAGCCTTGACGAACGACACCACCGCGGCGACGTGCACGAATACGAGCGCCAGGGCCGCGCCGGCGAAACCGAAGACGTTGCGGTCCGAAAGAGCACGGCTGCTCGCAGCGAAAAGCGTCGTCAGCAGAATGAAGTTGAACGTGATGTCTGTCGACTCCACGCCCAGTCGCACCGACGATGGCGATGGAGGGAAGTCACTCCGATCGACCATCATCAGCGTTCCCTGCGGAGTGATGGACGTGACCGGCGGGCGTTCGTCGAGACGAACCACAGTCTCGCTCAGGGAGGCGAGCAGGCGCGTGTAGGGCACCGAGAGGCCGCCCCATACCGCGAGTCCGATCAGGAAACCGACCACTCCCTTAAGAACGAGCCGCGAGAGGTTTTTCCGCAAACTTCCAGCTCCAGAAGACGAACATCGAGACCGCTGCCAGAATCACGATCGACTGCCAGACGCCGACGTGGACGAAATCGAAAAACTCGCGATGATGCTCGCCGAGCCAGACGAGAGAGCCCACGCGCACCAGGTTGAGGATCTGAATGGCCGCGCTGCCGGCGAGCAGGCCGGCCAGACGAGAGCGGAGCGTGGCCGGAAACGCGAGCATCGCTGCAGCGAGCACCATCATCGCTTCCACGCCGTTGCAGCCGTTGCGGACGTCGAGCGCAAAGTGCGGTGAACGGATTACGGTTCCGACGACGTCGATCGGTTGATGAACGCTTCGCAGAAGAAAGGCCGATGCACTGACGACGAGCTCAGTAAACGGAACGACGACGTGATCATTCACCGGACCGAGAGCGGACACAACATAGAAGACGATCAGCGCCGCGAGAAACCGGGCCACGAAGAGGAGGCCCGGTTTACGCGGCGTTTCGATTCCCATGGTGGCGTCGAGACGCGGAGCTACGAAGTGAAGCGATTCACCGCGAACACACCGGCCACCGCGAGCAGCACCAGAAGGATCGCCAGGCCGAACGAATCGAGCGTCGGCCCACCCGCCGGGCCTCCTCCCGCGGGACCGGCGGCGGCAATCACGATGGTGTAATCGCGGCTGCCAGGGCAGTCGATCAAGTCCGTGGCCGTAATCGTGAAACTAAAAGTACCGATCGTGGTCGGCGTCCCCGACAGAAGTCCCCCGGCGGAGAGTGTCAGCCCCGGCGGGAGAGTTCCCGAGGAAACGGCAAAGGTATAAGGCGCGGCGCCGCCGCTGGCGGTGATCGTCTGGCTGTAGGCGGTTCCGATGGTGCCGTTCGGCAGCGTTGCCGGGTTCACCGTGATGAGTGGGCAGCCGCCGCCGGGGGCGGCGCTGCAGCCCCCGATGGTCTGTCCGGTTCCAGATGTCGTCACCGCGGCCGTGAGCGACACGGCTCTGCCGCTCAAGTTCGCGCCGTTCCCCACGGTGACGCTCCCCGCGCCGCCCGCGCCCGCGATGACAGTTCCCGGGAAGTTAAGGCCAAGGAGAGTCGCGTCGCTGACGACGCGCCAGAACACGTTGCACGGGTTGCCGACGCCATTCAGGAAGACGACGTTCGAGCCGGTGTTGGCGGTGATTGCGCTCCCCACCAGGAAAATCCAGACCGCATTGGGGTCGCCCCCGGCGTCGAGGGTGAAGGTGTTGTTGTTCGCAATGTCCGCCGTCGACGTGAACGAATAGACGCCCGGCGTCCTGGTGGTCCCCCCCAGCTGCGCCAGTATGGTAGTCCCCGGCCCCTGAGCCAGGAGATTAGTGCTCGCGTTGGAGGCATCGTTCTGGGCGCTGATCAGGAGCGCTGCATCACCAGTGAGCGGCGTGCGTTGGGCAAACCCGGGAGACAAGACGAAGCTCCCGGTGATCGAGGTACCTGGCGAGACGCCGACATCTCCGTTGGGGATGGTTGCGATGCCGGCGGAGGTGACCGTCGAAGAACCCAAGATTGCGAACTGCTTGAGCTCAACCAGAGTCGGTGCTGTGGCGCCCAGTGCCGGAGAGGCGCCGCAAAGAAACGCGGCTAACCCCGCGGCCACGAGAAAGGATTGCATTCGCTGCATTCGAAAACGTCCAGCGATGGTGACTGCAGCGAAGGAAGTCCCTGTGCAACACGTGACGACAACGAGACTCGCGACCGAAGAACGCATGATAGGGCCTCCCCAGTTATTCTTTGAGAGCCTATCACGAACCTCCGCGGATGCGGCGCTCTTCCTCCCTACCGAACGTGCTCCGCACCTCTCCCATCAGCGCCTCGGCTGCGGTTGACTCCTGAAGGAAGAGATTCAGCGCTGCGCTGATTCGACGAGAACGGTGACCGCTGCCGCGCGCGCGATCTTGTGTCCTTCGCCGCGAGAATCCCGCTGCGATCGAGGTTCGCGCTGCACCCGTCCGTTCGTCGCGTGCAACGCGATGCCGAACGATATCTGCGCTGAAAGAGGTTAGGCACTGTAAAGGATGACGAAAAGAGCTATCGCGAGAAGTGGAAGAATTCCGCTTCACGTGGGTCTGCGGTCCTCCCTCCCGATCATTCGATTTCGCCCTGGGACTTTCGCGGTAGAAATTTGGCGCAGTCGTCAACGCTTCTGAGAAGCTCCATGCAAAGCGCATAGGCACCGCGGCAGAATAGCTCGCCTCATACCGCAAGGAGAAACGAAATGTCATCAACGATTCATCGCGCCCGGATTGCCATGCTGCCCTGTCTGTCGCTCGCCCTGATCGCCGCAGCTTCCGCGCGTGGAGCAGATCGCATGCAGACCGGCAAGTGGGAATTCGTCCTGACAACGAACGACCAAACGCAGACGACTACCCGGTGTGTGACAAAGGACGAGGCCGCGGCTGTGAATGGCGACACGAAGACGGCACGCGCACACGCGGAAAAGAATGCGAAGGGTGCCTGCGACTTCAAAGCGTACGACGTCACCGGGGGACACGGTGACCTACAAGATCGCCTGCCGCGGAGCGATCATCGAGAGCACGGCGACTGATCACGGCGACACCTTCGAGGGAGTCCTCAAGTCCACCCGGGAAGGCAAGCAGGTCATGACGATGGTCAAGGCGCACCGGCTCGGTGCCTGTCTATAAGAATGCCGCCCGCAAGAATGCCGCCCGCGTTGCCGGCCTCAACGCGGGATCCTCGCCGTTCTTGAACATGAGACTGTAATGACTGTCACAATGTCGAGTGAGAACGCGGTGTTCATCCGACGTTGAAGGAAATACCACTGCTGGAAAAGCTTTGGAGCGGGCGACGGGGATCGAACCCGCGACCTTGAGCTTGGGAAGCTCCGACTCTACCACTGAGCTACGCCCGCTCGCTGAACGCTTTCGATTCTAGTGCATGTCAGAAATTGCGGCGCAGGACGGCGCGGTGAAACAACTCGGCGGCGGCGATCGCAGCGACTGACAACGTCGCGTACACAACGAGCACTGCCGGCGTCGCGATTCCGTTCCATCCCGCGAAGTCGAGCGCGCGCATATGCCCGCCGTCGTTCACGACGACATACCAGAACGTCAGGAACAGGATGAGAAACGTCTTCGGATTCGAGCTCACGATCCCGAGCATCGTCGCGAATGCCACGATGAAGACGATCCCGCCGATGGCGTAGATCGCCGACGACGGCGACCCGACGACGAGCCGCAGGGAAGGCACGAGCAGAACGAAAAGAGCGGTCCACGCGCTGCTCATTAATTTCCACGCGACGAAATTCGATTTCAGCCGCGGTGACATGAACACGAGGCCGATCGTGCCGGCGCGCTTCTCGCGGCAGGCGATGTCGGCGATCACAATCGCCGCCGCGGCGAACGCGAGCGGCATCACCGCGCGTGCGGGTGCCGCGATGCTCGCGATCGCCAGTCCGATCGCCATCACGAGCGTGAGCGGCGCCGCGGTCACGCTCATCAGCGCGTCCGTCCACGACGCTGCGAACAGCGAATCGCCCCTTCGTGGCGCGAGCCGCCACGTCACGCGACCGATCGGCTTGGCCAGTGCACCAAGTCGCGTCAACCAGTTGCGCCCGCTCTTCTGCGCGCTCTGCCTGACGCGCGCGGGATCGAAGCGATGAAAGAACGGCCGCGCCACGAACACCAGCGCCACCGGCATCAGCGTCGACGCGATGCGCGGCAGGATCCACGCTGGATCAAGACGCAATCCAGAAAAGACGAACACGCCTTTCGATGCGTCGAACGTCGTGTGGCCGATCGACACCGACGTCGTGTGCAGCGTACGGCGGATCGTATCGATCAAAAATCCAAAGCCCGTAAAGTCGAAGTACGCCGCCAGTCCCGGATCACGGCCGCTCTCAATCATCGCCCCAACGACTCCCGTTGCGCCCGCCCACAGAAAGAAATATGCGACATCGCCGAACTTGCCCGAGAGAAACGGTACGGCCTCGAAGAGGATCGCCACACCGGAGACGAACATGATCACCGGCGGAACGAGCATCACGTATTGCCAGATGAAGAGGAGCGGCTGGAGCGGCGCCTCGCCGCGCACGAGCAGCATGGCCATCGATGTGAGCATGAACCCGGTCATGAACGTCGTCAGGAACACCACGTTGCCGGCGAACTTGCCGAAGAGATACTCGGTCCCGCGCATCGTCGTCGAAGCGATGACGAACCCGCATCGCGACGTGACGTCGCGGCGGATGGCGTTGGATACGACGTAGAACCCGGCCAGTCCGATGAAGATCGCCGCCAGCGACGCCGTGCCCACTCCGATAGCGGCGGAGTTGTAGAGCGCGCGCTTTCCGGCGATGACCATGAGCGTGCTTCCCGTGGCCGGGGCCGGCACCCAGACGTACGCCAGCCCGGAGAGCAGCAGGAAGATCACCAGCGTCGACATCCGCCGGAAGCGAATGCGCAGATCGGCGGCGATCACCGCGGCGAGGCGTGAACCACGGCCGCTCACGTAGCGCGCTCGCCACTCATCGTGTAGAGAAACGCGTCCTCGAGCGACGGCTCGACAGGCACCGCGCCCCGGAGCGGCACCTCCGCGGCCACGACGCGCACGTGCACGCCGTCCGGCCGGCGCACCGCACTCGACACCCGCAGCGCGCGCCGCATGGTCTCGAATTCCTCGCTCGTCACGACGGCCTCCCACACACTGCCATCGGTCCGCCGCAGCAGCTCCTCCGGCGTGCCGATGGCCACGAGGCGCCCGCCGTTCATGATGGCGATGTGGGTGGCGATCGACTCGATGTCGGAGACGATGTGCGTCGAAAGGATCACCAGCTTTCCGAATCCGATATCGGACAGCACGTTCCGGAACCGCACGCGCTCCTCCGGATCGAGTCCCGCCGTCGGCTCGTCCACGATCACGAGGTCGGGGTCGTTGATCAGGGCCTGAGCGATGCCGAGTCGCTGCTTCATGCCGCCCGAGAATCCGCCCACGGTCCGGTCGGCGACGGCGTGCAGATTCACGGTCTCCAGCATCTGCATCACGCGCGCGCGGTCATGCACACCTTTGAGCGCGGCGAAATAGCTCAGAAACTCGAGCGCCGTCAGATTGTCGTAGACGCCGAAGTCCTGCGGCAGGTATCCGAGCCGCCCGCGCAGCGCATCGGGCCGGGCCACGACGTCGATCTCGTCGAAGAAAATCCTGCCAGCGGTGGGTCGGGTGATCGTGGCCAGCATCTGCATCAGCGTGGTCTTGCCGGCGCCATTCGGACCGAGCAGGCCGAGGACGCCGCCGTCGATGGCCAGCGAGAGATCGCGAACGCCATAGTGACCACCGCGAAAGCGTTTGGAAAGGGATTCGACGCGCAGCATCACGTCGATATACGGGAGGGATCGCGGGTGGTTGCCGCTATTTCTTCTTGATGCCCAGCTTGCTGTCGGAGGGATCGACGAAGGCCCGCGAGGCCATGCTGATCATGGTCCGGCGGCCCTTCTGGATGGGCAGCTTGGTGTAGACCTGGGTCGACAGAATCGACGCGTGTCCGAGGATCTCCTGGATCTCGCGGATGTCCGTGCCCGAGGAGACCAGCATCGCCGCCATGGTGTGGCGCAGCGAATGCGGTGTGATGTGGCGCTTGATCTCGGCCAGACGCACATGCTTCTTGAAGATGTTCTCGATCGAGTAGATCGTGAGCCGCGTTCCGGAGCGCCCGACGAACAGCGCTTCCGTTTCCAGCGTGCGGCCGGCGCGAAGCTCCAGGTACTGCACGAGTGCCGCGATGAGTACGCCCGAGGCCAGCGTGACGACGCGACCCCGGGTGGCCCGGCCGGTGATGTGAATCCGGCGCGCCTCGAGATCGACATCCACGACGTTGAGCGCCACGAGCTCGCCGATGCGGATACCCGTCGAGAAGAGCAGCTCCAGGATGAGGTTGTCGCGCACCGCGCAGAAGTAGCGGTTGCGACCGCCCGCGGACTGGTCGCGCATCGACTCCAGGCCGGTGATCTGCTCTTTCGGCGCGGTGAGCAGTGCCCGGATCTCGCGCGAGGAGAGTACGGTCGGCACGCGGTTCTCCACCGGCCGCTTGATCTTCAGCGTTCTGGCCGGCGATTCCGACACCACGCCCTGCTCCTCGAGGTAGCGGAAGAACACCTTGAGCGCGGCGACTTTGCGGCGGATCGACGTGTCGCGATAAGGACTTGTGCCGAGCTTGTCGAGATAGCCCTCCAGGTCCTGCGACGTGATGTCGACCATCTTCGTATTGTTGACGTGCTGATGGAACTGGCTGAGATCCGACTGGTAGGCGCGCAGCGTGCGGTCAGACAGATTTCTCACCGTCTGCCCGTGCTGAAGGAACTCGGCTATCGCCTGCTGCACGTTCATCGCGTCAACTCTCTCGTGTGTTATTGGGAGGGATGGCCCAGCCGAAGTCTACGTGAGGCCATTCTTTTGTCAAGAAATTATTTGTGTCACCCCAGAGGGTGATAAGCGTGTCAAAATGGAGGCGCGGCAAGGGGTCATGCGAGGTCAGAAGCTCTTCATCCGGCCCATCGAATCGGGCGACGACGAGGCGGTGCGGCAGTTCCTTGCGGAACAGGATGAAGGGCAGGTTCCGGCATGCGGTCTGCTCGGAAAGCTTGTCGGCGAGCTTGTTGCGGTAGCCGGGTTCCAGCTCCTGCCGGATGCCATTCAGATCGACCACGTCGTTGTGGCTCGGGATCTCCGGCGCAAGCGCATCGGACGAGTGATGCTCGAGGAAGTCGAAGAGCTGGCAGCCAGGCTGGATCTGAGCCGTCTCATCGTGACTGAGCCGGCGTCGAGTGGAGAGTTTTTCCGTCACACAGGTTTCGAGAGAGAGGGTGCGAGGTGGATCCGGTACGTGAGGTCACAGGGCGCCGAGCGCGCATCGCGCTGACGGCGCTTTTCATCATCATTCTTCTTGCGGCGTGCGGACGTTCGAGCCGCGTCACCGCTCCACCCGAGCCTGTTCCCTCTCCCGTCGAACCCGCTGCGCCACCTCCCACACTCGAAGAAGCGCGCGCGCTGAAAGGCGGCGACCCGGCCCTGTACGAGCGCGCTCTCCGCTCGGTTGCCGTTTCACCCGACCCGGCCGAATCGCGGCAAGCCGAGGTTCTTCTCGCGCTCGAGCTCTTCGACCGCAAGCAATTCGCCGAGGCTCTGCCCGAGCTGGAGACGGCCGTGGCCGCGAACCCTCTCATCACTCCCTGGCTGCAACTCCGCATCATCGACGCCGACGAGGCTCTCGGTCGCATCCCGGATGCGATCTCCACCGCTTCGTCGATCATCGCGAACGCATCGTCGACCTCGGCCGCCACGATCGCCCGCCTCCGCCTCCCCTCGCTTTACGCGGCCGCGCGTGACGACGCCGGCATGAACGCTGCTCTCCAGCAGGTCGCTGCGATTCCCATCGACAGCCTGACGGAAGCGCGATTCGTCGCGCTCGCGGCAAAGCTGACCGCGGCGGGAAAAAACGATGCGGCCACGGACTTGCGCATGCGTCTTCTCCGCGACTACACCGGCGGCCGCCTCACGGAGCAGGTCTACTCGGAGCTCAACGCGCAGAACCCGTCGCCGATCGACGCGCTCACGACCGAAGAGGCCACGCGCCTCGCTTCCAGTCTGGCCCGCTACAACCGCTACGACCAGGCCCTCGATCTGCTCAAGCGCATCAGCCAGCGTCCCGATGCATCGAACCTGAGCCTGTTCCAGGGCGTGCGGCTGCGCGCGCTGTTCAACTCCCGTAACTACTCGCAGCTTCTCAGCGAATCGGATCCGAAGGATCTCGACTCGTCGCTGCAGTTTCTCCGCGCCCGCGCCGCCTGGCGCGCCGGGCGGCCCAAAGAGTTCCTGGCCGGGCTCGACCGCATCGAGAAGAAGTTTCCCGGCAGCCGCGAAGCGATCGAAGCGAAAGTACAGCGAGCCAAGTACTACGCCACCGACGAGATCGATTACCAGAAGTCGACGACGAACCTGGCCGCCGCTATCAAAGCCGGTGCGCTCGGCAATGACGGCGAGAACCTCTGGACTCTCGGTTTCACGTTCGTGCTTTGGGGCCACGACCAGGACGCACTGAACATCTTCGACCGTTACGTCCGCGAGTATCCCGACGGCGACTACAAGACCAACGCCCTCTTCTGGACCGGCAAGATCGACGATCGTCTGGGCCGGACGGCCCAGCGCAACGCCGCGCTGCAGCAGGTCATCGACGAGTATCCCTACAGCTATTACGCGTACCGGGCCCGGGAAATCCTGGGACCGGCAGCGCAATCGGCGGCCCGAGGCCCGAAGCCTGAAACCTCGTTTCCCGACCTCGATGCCGAGCTGGCGAAGGTCAGCGAACCGCGCCTGCAGGCAGTGCGAGAACTGGTCTCCGTCGGACTGATGCGCGACGCCACGCGGGAGATGAAAATCCTCGGCGCCGAGTATGCCGACAATGCCGGCGTCGCCTTCATGCTCGCCGATGTCTATGCGAACGGCGGCGAAGCGTTCGAAGCCATGGGCATCCTGCAGCGGCGCTTCCGGCAGTTCATCCGACACGGCGGGGAAAACATCCCGCCTCGGCTCTGGCAGATCCTCTTTCCACTCAACTACTGGGACACGATCCGCGCGCAGGCGGACCGCAGGAGTCTCGATCCGTTTCTGGTGGCATCGATCATCCGTCAGGAAAGCGGTTTCGAGCCGACGACCGTGTCGAATGCCGGAGCGGTGGGCCTCATGCAGATCATGCCGG
Organism: Thermoanaerobaculia bacterium; assembly: GCA_038244815.1. Classification (GTDB taxonomy): domain Bacteria; phylum Acidobacteriota; class Thermoanaerobaculia; order Gp7-AA8; family Gp7-AA8; genus DASVHS01. The sequence continues at coordinate 580 of JBBRTB010000046.1, read as the reverse complement.
GAGAGGTTTCCCGGATCGCCTCACAAGCGGGCATTCCCGGAATCGACCGCAGCAGGCTTTTCGATCCGCTGACAAATATTGCCGTCGGCACCGCCGAATATTCGCAGAAGCTCGCGGCCATGCGCGGGAACGACATCCTGGCCATCGCGGCGTACAACGCCGGAGAGGATGCTGTTGGCAGATGGCTTGCTCAAACACCCATCGATGGCGATCCGGATATTTTCGTAGACTCGATCCCGTACGCTGAGACCCGGCTCTACGTGAAGAGCGTCACACGGAACAGGTTCGAGTATCGGCGGGTTTATGCAGGCAGCTCGGCAGTTTCAGAATTTATCAGTCGTCATCGCAGCGGCGCTCCTTAGCGTCGCGATCAACGCAAGCGCAAACACACAGCTGATTCTCAGCCGCGGCGAGGCGCTCCCCTCCAGAGACTACAAAGGTGCCTCCTCGCTATCGCAGGTGGGTAACATTGAACTGAAGCCTTCCGGCGATGAGATAGACCATGGCAATGAGGTTGCGAGAGGTTCTGTAGCCGCGGGCCTTGGCTTTGGCTGCTTGAATGAGGCTGTTGATTCCCTCG
>JBBRTB010000045.1:0-20849 GCA_038244815.1 Thermoanaerobaculia bacterium | reverse complement strand
CCAATCAGACTTGCACGCTCATCCTCGCTCAACCGAACGATGTACCTCTTTTCCGACATGGCTCGCCCTCCCTCACACTCGTTGCCAATTTCGGTCAACTCAACTTCACTCAGTCTAGCAAGCTTGAACGTGCACTAGGGCCTTCGCTCGGTGCTGGGTCGCTGGGTCGCTGGGTCGCTGGGTCGCTCGGTGCTCGGTGCTGGGGGCTCGGGTGGGACGGTAACCGGTAACCGGCAACTACGCGACGTGGGCAACCCGGCAACCCAGCGACCGAGCACCGAGCCCTTAGCGACCCGGCAACCCGGCAACCCAGCGACCCAGCGACCCAGCCCCCAGAATTTTTCCTCTATACTGCCCGTTTTCAGAACGCCAGCATTAGACTCGTCAGGGGTAAATTCATGAAACCAGAGATCCATCCGGAGTATCACCACATCGACGTGCATTGCGCGTGCGGCGAGACGTTCAAGACGGGCTCGACCAGGAAAGAGCTGCGCGTCGATATCTGCTCGAAGTGCCATCCGTTCTTCACGGGTAAGCAGAAACTCGTCGACTCGGCCGGCCGAATCGACCGCTTCCAGCAGCGTTACGCGAAGAAGCTGCCGCCGAAAGTGGCTACCGGAGCGAAGAAGTAATGTTCCGTCGCTCGTGGGCAGGTGCGGCGCGGCTCATCGCGGGGTCGTTCGGGGCCTTCACGAACGGGCTGACCTCCGCCATGCCCGGCGAGCGCAACGTGGACATGCTCATCGGTGGCCAGGCGGTCATCGAGGGCGTGATGATGCGCTCGCTGACCGGTTACTCGGTGGCGGTGCGCCAGCCGGACGGCGGCGTGGCCATCAAGAAGGACAGACTGTCGTCGATCACGGCGAAGTACAGGTTTCTCAAGACGCCCGTCCTCCGCGGCTCCGTCGTACTCATCCAGTCCCTGATCCTCGGAATCCGCGCCTTGAACTACTCGGCCGCGGCATCGACCGACGGCGCGGAGGGTGAGGAAGAGATCTCGAACTGGGCCGTGGCCGGGTCGATCGCATTCGCATTGCTGCTGGCGGTGGGGTTGTTCATCCTGGCCCCGCTGGGGCTCACGAATCTGCTGCGGAAGTTCGTGTATCCGGCCATGTCGAATTTCGAATACAACATCATCGACGGGCTGATCCGTGCAGTGTTCTTTTTCGTCTATATTTTTTCGATATCATTTATGGACGAGATCAAGCGCGTGTTCCAGTACCACGGCGCCGAGCACAAGACGGTCTACACGTACGAGGCGGAAGAGGATCTGACGGTCGAGAACGCCCGCGGCAAGTCGACGCTCCATCCGCGATGCGGGACGAGCTTTCTGCTGTTCGTCATGGCCATCTCCATCCTGGTGTTCTCGCTGATTCCGTCGACGGCGCCGTTCGCCATCAAGTTCGGCGCGCGCGTCGTGTTCATCCCGCTCATCGCCGGCCTCGCCTACGAGGTCATCCGCTTCTCGGCGCGTCACCTCACCAATCCGCTCTGCAAAGCGCTCATCCAGCCCGGCCTCTGGCTCCAGAAGATCACCACCAACGAGCCCGACGACCGCCAGCTCGAGATCGCCATCATCGCCCTGCGCGAGGCCCTGCTGTACGACGCGGTCGAAGACGGCAAGCAGGCCGCGGTCGCCTAGCTTTCGAGTTCGGCGGCGCGAGCCGCCCTTTGTGACTCTCACCCGAAGCGAGTGGCTTGCCACCGGACTCCTGTATGTACGACAAACTCATCGACATCGAAAAGCGTTACGACGAGCTGCAGCGCAAGAGCTCCGAGCCGTCGATCGTCACCGACGTCAAGGCGTATCGCGACACGATGAAATCGATCTCCGAACTCTCGGAGGTCGTCGCCAAGTATCGCCAGCTGAAAGACGTGCGGAAGCGCCTGACCGACGCCCGGGAAATGCTCACCGGGGACGCCGACATGCGTGAGCTCGCGGAGATGGAGATCGCCGAGCTGGAGCCGCGCGTCCCCGTGCTCGAAGGCGAGATGCGCGTCCTGCTGCAGCCGAAGGATCCCAACGACGACAAGAACGTCTTCGTGGAGATCCGGGCCGGCACGGGGGGCGACGAGGCCTCGCTGTTCGCGTCCGAGATCATGCGCATGTACATCCGCTACGCGGAGTCGAAGCGCTGGAAGGTCGACATCACTGATGCGAACTACTCGTCGGTCAACGGGATCAAGGACGCCACGCTGCAGATCGAGGGCGACAAGGTCTACTCTCGCCTGAAATTCGAGTCGGGCGTGCACCGCGTGCAGCGCGTACCCCAGACCGAGACCCAGGGGCGCATCCACACCTCCGCCATCACCGTGGCCGTGTTGCCGGAAGTCGAAGACATCGACATCCAGGTCGCCGAGAAGGACCTGCGCATCGACACGTTCTGCTCCTCGGGCCCGGGTGGCCAGTCCGTCAACACGACGTATTCGGCCGTGCGCATGACGCACCTGCCCACCGGCGTCGTGGTCTCCTGTCAGGACGAGAAGTCGCAGATCAAGAACCGCGCGAAGGCGCTGAAGGTCCTGAAGGCACGCCTCTACGACATCGAGCGACAGAAGCGCGAGACCGAGCTCTCCGCGACGCGCAAGAGCATGATCGGCTCCGGCGACCGTTCCGAGAAGATCCGCACCTACAACTTTCCGCAGGACCGCGTCACCGATCATCGCATCGGACTGACCGTGCACAACCTTCCCGGCGTCATGAATGGCGGACTGGATGTCCTCATCGACCCGCTGAGCTCTCACTTCCAGGCCGAGAAGCTGAAGGAAGCCGTCGAAGCGAAGTGATATCGCCACGGGAGCTCATTCGCTCGCATGCTAACCTCGCCGGCGGTGAGCGACGATCTCGATCTCGCGCTTTCGCTGGCCCGATCGGCCGACGAGATCACCATGCGCTACTTCCGCTCGTCGTCGCTGTCGGTCCGGGGTAAGAGCGACCACACGCCCGTCTCGGAGGCCGACGAGGCGACCGAGCGGATGATCCGCGACCGTCTCGCTGCCGAGCGGCCCGGCGACGGCATCGTCGGCGAGGAATTCGGCAGCGCCGGACCGGCCGCGCGGCGCTGGATCATCGATCCGATCGACGCCACCGGCAATTACATCCGCGGCGTACCGGTATTCGCCACCCTCATCGCCCTCGAGGAGGACGGCAGGCTGATGCTCGGCGTCGTCTCCGCGCCGGCGATGAACCGCCGCTGGTCGGCCAGCCGGGGCAGCGGCGCGTACTGTAACGATCGTCCCATCCACGTCTCTCGCATCACCGCCCTCTCCGACGCATTCCTCGGCTACGACAGCATCAAGGATTTCGATGACACGGAACGCTTCGTCAGGCTGCTGCGTGCCTGCGGGCGGACGCGCGGCTTCGGCGACTTCTGGGCGCATATGCTCGTGGCCGAGGGGGGTCTCGATGCCGCCATCGAGCCGCGGGTCGCCCACTGGGACATGGCCGCCGTGCAGATCATCGTCGAGGAAGCCGGCGGGCGGTTCACGTCACTGGCCGGGGAAGCGCGGCCGGACGGGGGAAGCGGTCTTTCGACGAATGGGCGCGTTCACGAGGAGATCCTGGCGTTGTTTCGCTGAATACGAATGAAAAAGGCCGCCCGAAGGCGGCCTTTCAAGTTCGATCAACGACTGGATTACTTCGACGGTGTCGCGACAGAAACCGCTTTGATGGTTCCCTTCACCGGGACCGTTACGACAGGGGTGACCTTGTCGTTCGTGTAGATGGTCACGTTGCCGTCGACGTCGCCCGGCTTTGCCGTCGGCGCGACCTGCAGCGTCACTTCGTACTCACCCTTGTTCAGGGTCGGCTTCACGTTCGCGGTCACGCCGGGAACCGAGGACTCGACCTTGTTGACAACGAAGAGCTCGGGGGTCTTGAGGTTGTTCGAGCGCAGCACCACGGAGCGCGTGGCCGCGGAGTCGGTCGGGGCGACCTCGCCGAAGTTGACGCCGCTCGGCTCGATGCGGAACGTCGGACGGATCACGCCCGAAACGCTGATCCAGTAGTCGGGCGAGTGCTTGGAGTTCGTGACGATGTGCACCTTCTCCGCGAGCGGACCGATCTTGGCGTCTTTGCCGCCGGCGGTGATGTTCACGCGGTACTGATTCTGACCGGGACGGCCGACGGTCGGAACGACCTGGGCCGGATCATCGATCTTCTTGTAGTCGACCTTGATCCACGGCTCCGGCGTCTCCACCTTCAGGATCTCGAACGGCTCGGTCTCCTCGGAGTACAGCGTGACCGTCTGCACGTCGGTGTCACCCTGCAGCATGTTGAAGCGGACGAAGCCGGCCGGGTGCGCCTCGACGTACGGCTTGACGATGGCGTGAATGGTGACCTGCGTCGACGGGGTGGAGGGGTCGTTGGTATCGAGCGTGACGGCCTTGGCGATCGGGCCCGCGAAATTCGTCGTGTCGACGTGTGCGGTGACCTTGCCGGTCTGGCCGGGCTTGATGATCTTGTCGAAATCGGCGACCGTGCAGCCGCAGGAGGGGCGCGCGGCGATGATCTCCAGATCGGCGTCGCCGGTGTTCTTCACCGCGAACGACCAATCGAGCTTGTCTCCCCTGGGAACGGTTCCGAAGTCTTTGACCGGCTCGATGACGGTCATATGTGGCGCCTTAGCGGGCGCGTCGCTCTTCTTCGACTGCTCAGCAGCGAATGCGCTGGAGAGTGAGATGAGCAGCGCCAGCGCGATGAATACGATTCGCTTCGACATTGCGCGAAAACCTCCTGTTTGGGTGACCCTTGGATGTTGAAGTAGTTTGTGATCCGGCGTTCTCGAACAGCCCCTTAAAGTATGTCATTCCGGGACGCATGACCGCGAGCGATCTCCCGGGTGGCCTGCCTGTTGCGAGGCGAAGAATCGGAGTCCTTACCATGCCGCATTTGAATCAAGTGCCTGCCGATGTCAGGCGCGTTTATCTGATCGGAATCGCCGGGACGGCCATGGCCTCGCTCGCTGGAATGTTGCAGCAGCGAGGCTACGAGGTCGGCGGCTCGGACGAACACGTTTACCCGCCCATGTCCACCTATCTCGAGAGTCTCGGCATCCCGGTACTCGAGGGGTATACGAAACAGCACCTGGAGACGTTTCGCCCCGATGTCGTTGTGATCGGCAACGCCGCGGCGCGGACGAACATCGAAGCGGCCGCGACTGTCGAGATGGACCTGCCCTACACCTCCATGCCGGAGGCCATCTACAACCTCTTCATGAAGGGGAAGCACTCCATCGTCATCACCGGCACGCACGGAAAGACAACGACGACGTCCCTGATGGCCTGGCTGCTGGAAGCGGCCGGCCGCGATCCGAGCATGGTCGTAGGGGGCATTCCGCTCAACTTCAACCAGAATTTCAAGCTCGGGCAGGGTAGCGACTTCGTCATCGAAGGGGACGAGTACAACACCGCGTTTTTCGACAAGGGGCCGAAGTTTCTGCACTACCACGCGAACACGCTCGTCGTGAACAACATCGAGTTCGATCACGCCGACATCTATGCCGATCTCGACGCCATCGTCCGTGCCTTTCGCGCCGCGGTGGAGCAGGTGGCAGCGGGCGACGTGATCATCGCCAACGGCGATGACGCGAACGTGCGCCCGATCCGCAGCTCGGCGAAAGCGCGCTGGTTCACGTTCGGGTCAGAGAAGACGGATGACATCTGTGCGAGCGACGTCGAGTTCACGCCGGATTCGACCTCCTTCACAGCCTGGTGGGAAGGAAAGGAGTGGTTCCGCTTTACGACGAATCTGTCCGGGCGCCACAACGTGCTCAACGCGCTCGCCGACGTTGCCGTCGCGCGCATGCGCGGAGTCACCGCCGAGGACATTCAGAAGGGGCTGGAAAGCTTTCGCGGCATCAAGCGGCGCATGGAAGTGCGCGGTGTCGAGCGCGGCGTCACCGTCATCGACGACTTCGCCCATCACCCCACCGCCATCGCCACGACGCTCAACGGTGCCCGCAAGCGTTACCCGGGGCGCCGGTTGTGGGCTCTGTTCGAGCCGCGCTCCATCTCGTCGGCCCGCAAGGAATTCGAGAGCGGCTACATGGACGCGTTCCACGAAGCGGATCGCGTCGTCATTGGCCAGACGTTTCACAAACAGCGCTACGCCGAGCGGTACGGACTCGATCACATGATGTCGGTGCCGGCCATCGTCGAAAAGCTGAACGCCGACGGCATCGAGACCACACAGCTCGACGACGTCGCAGCCATCGCTGACCTGGTGGCGCGCCAGGCCGGCGATCAGGACGTGGTGGTGGTGATGTCGTCCGGCTCGTTCGGCGGTGTGCACGAGATGATTCTCGAGCGCCTGCGGTAGAGGTCAGCGACCGTTCAGCCGCGGCGTGCGGATCGAGCGGAGGCCGTAGTACTCGGCCATGCAGCGGTTCGTCCAGTGATCGGGATTGGGCGAGAGAAACTCCAGGAGGTCGTACTCCCGTGGTGCGCTGACCACGATCTCCCAGCCCCTTTGCCGGCGTGCCAGGGTGTCGACCCGATCCGCGGCGGCGGCGAACTCCCGTGCCTCGTGCACCGATCGAACCGTACCGCCGGCGGCGCTCGCCACCGCCATCGCCACCAGCAACGCCGTCCCGGCGGTGAGAGCGATCGAAACCGCCGGCCGGAGCGAGGGCCGCAGTCCGAGGATCGCCACCAGCAGAGCGATGGTGACGTAGGCCACCGGCACAAACTGAACGCGAGCCCACGGGACCTTTCCCGTTCCGTAAAAACCCCCGAAGAGTGTCATCGCTACGATCGGGAACATCGTCAGCAGCGAGACGACCGCCATCGCCGGCCTCACCCGCGTCGCGCCATGGCCGGCCAGCGCGAAGAACACCACGAGCAGCGTCAGCGGCGCCGCGCCTTGCATCAGCAATGTAGCGAGGGTGAGCGGTGCATCGCGGAGCGCCACCCCGGCCGCCGCCGGGATGGACATCGGTTGAAAGAGGGCACGCCGGATCGCGTTGCCCTGCGAGAGTGACTCTACGAGAAGAGCCGCGGCGGAGGCGATGGCGCCGGTCATCATCGGCACGCGGAAGCGCTTTGTTGACGCGCCCAGCGCCGCCAGAAAGATCACCTGCGCCGCCGCGGCCACCTCCGAGCATCCGCCGGCGATGAAGGAGAGAGCCGCGACAGCGCCGAGCTGGATCGGGGACTGCGGCCGGAGGATGAGCACGGCCAGCCACGTCGCGCAGATGACCGGCAGCCCGTACGTGACCAGCCCGAGGAGCCAGATCAGCGGTTGATACGGGTCGGGAGTGATCGACACGATGGCCGCGACGAATACGAGTGCTCCGGCCCATTCCTCGAGCAGCGATGTCCCAGCCTGCAGTTCGGCGAGCGCGGAATGGACGGCGCGCCACGCGCCGGCGAGCCACGCCCCCATCAGGACGATGGCCGCCGCCGGGATCGTGTCACGTCCCATCGAGGTGATGACCGCCATCAGGAACGAGACGGAGACGCGTCCGTTGAGGCGCTCGTACATCAGCCACTGACCGTGCCAGAAGCCGTCGCGCCATGCCATGGTCGCGAAACAATAGTCGTCGGCGATCCAGCGTCCGTACCAGGCCCGCAGGAGCCAGGTGACGAGGACGAACGCCCCGAAAGCGATCACGAGAACCGACCGCAGGGTTCGCCCCCGCTCTCCCATCCGCCGATTGTAGGGGAATAGGCCTCCCGGGAGGCTCGTTGCTGGGCACTCCGGGAGAGATCATGTCAGACCATAAAGCACACGAGCTGTTGCGCAAGCACAACATCACCATCGACGACGTGAAGGATCGCCGCACGTCGCTTCATCACCTGCGGCATATCGTTCACGCCGAACAGCTTCCATTCGACATCTTCAAAGCGCTCGTCAAGATGCGCCGCTAATCCTTCCAGGCGGGCCAACCCGCCGGCCGGAGGTGGCGGCAGAATTGTCCGACCTCCACTACAATCCCCGCTCCATGCCGTTTCGCGATCACGCCCAGCAACTGATCAATCAGAAAAAATTCGAAGACCTCGAGTCCCTGTGGATGAGCCGTCTGGACGGTGACCTCACCGACATCGACGGATTCCTGGCCACCGCCAAGGCCCTCCGCAAGGCCGAACAGCGAACCCAGTCCGACACGCTCCTCGGCCTTCTGTCCGACGCGCTCAAAGACAAGCATCTCTGGCCGCAACGCCTGCAGGTGCTCAAGGAGATCGGTCGGCTCTCGAAACATCCCGCCACACTCCGCTCGCCGATCGAAGAAGCGCTCAGAAACTCTCTCGGCGCGCACAAGTCCTTTCCCCGCGCGTTCGGCATCGCCAGGTTCAACGATCCGCAGAGCAACCCCATCGAGCGGGCCGACAAGATCGAGAGCTGGCTCACCTACGACGAGGGCGAGCACTTCTTCATGCCCGGCCGAGGCGCCGGGGTCGTCACCGAGCTGAATCCCGAGCTCGGCATCTGCCGTCTCGACTTCGAAAAGGAGAAACGCGTCTCCGTCCCTCTCGGTGCGGCGGGGAAGTTCCTTACGCCTCTGCCGGCGGGGCATGTGCTTCTGGAGAAGTTCTCCCGTCTCGATGAGCTGCGCGGCGAGGCGACGAAGAAGCCGGCCGACATGTTCGCACGCGTGCTGCAGAGCTTCGGCCGTCCCATGGCCATGGGCGAAGTGCGCGACGCCGTGATCGGCATCGTCCCGGAAGAGAAGTGGGCCTCGTGGTGGACGGCAGCGCGCAAGAACCCGCAGATCGTGGTCAGCGGAAGCGGAGCGAAGGCGACCTACGCCTGGACGGCCTCAGCCGCCGGTGCGGAGTCGGCCATCCGGCGCGACTTCGAGCGCACCGACGCGAAGAGCAAGCTGGAGCTGGCCAGGAAACACAGCGCCCGCAGCAAGGAGCTGGCGGACTTCTTCTCCTCTGCCCTGGCGGCCGAGGCGGTGAGGATCTCGCGAAGCGATGCCGCGACGGCGTGGCAGATTCTCTCCACGCTGGAGACGCTGCCCGGCCGGTACGACGCCACGATCGAGCCGTCGTCGCTTCTTTCCGGTCCGATGGCCTCCCGCGTCGTCGCCGCGATCAACGACAAGTCGCAGCGTGAAAAGGCGCTGGGCGTCGTGCGCCAGACCCATCCCGACTGGACCAAAGTCTACGGCGAGGCGTTCTTCCTCGACGACGAGCCGCGCATGCTCACGCTCATCATCCATGCGCTCGACGAGGCCGGTCAGACGGACATCCACGACCGCCTCATCGATGAGACGTTGCGTTATCCGCGCCGCCACCCCCGGGCCTTCTTCTGGTACGTCAAACAGCTCAACGACGAGGAGACGCTCAGTCCCCGCGCCACTTACGGGCTGCTCTTCCAGATTCTCGAAGCGCTCAGCTCCGACGAGTTCAACGCCGTCCGGCCGCGCCTCAAGGATCTATTCGACAAAGGCGCCCTGGTGATCCGCGTGATCATGGGCACCGACAACGAAGAGCAGGCCCGCAAGTTCGTGGACACTATGGAGCGCCATGGCTCGGTCGAAGAATACCGGCGCGAGCTCGTCAAGCACGCCGCGGTCATGAAGCACGCTTCGCTGCGCGAGCCCCAGGCCGAGCCGATCTACGCGACCGCGGAGATGCTCACGCAGAAGCGCGCGGAGCTCGATCACCTGCTCAAGGTCGAGATTCCCGCGAATAAGAAGGCCATCCAGACCGCGCGCGAGTTCGGCGATCTCAGCGAGAATTTCGAATACAAGTCGGCACGCCAGCGCGCCAGCTACCTCTCCGCCCGCGTCGGCAAGCTCCAGGGCGAGCTGGCCAACGTGCAGGTGCTCGACCCCCAGCGGGTCGACACCTCCGTGGTTCGTGTCGGCACCAGGATCCTTCTCGTGAACGGCGACGTTCGCCGGGAAGTGACCATCCTCGGACCCTGGGAGTCGGCGCCCGAGCGCGGCGTCTACTCCAATCAGTCCGAAGTGGCCACCGCTCTCATCGGGCACGCCGCCGGGGACATCGTCTCCTTCATGGGCAACGACTACCAGATCGAGTCGATCCGGCGCTGGTATGAATGACACTGTGACGGCCGCCGCCGTCCCAGGTGACGGATTGCTCGTTCACCCAGGTGCAGGGCTCAGGTAGAATCCAGCCCGGAAAGGTAGCTGCGAACCATGACCTATGTGATCGCTGAGCCGTGCGTGAACACCAAAGACACAGCCTGCGTGGACGTCTGCCCCGTCGACTGCATTCATCCCCGCAAGGATGAGCCTGATTTCGAGAAGGAAACGCTGCTGTACATCGACCCCGAGGTTTGCATCGATTGTGGAGCCTGCGAGCCCGCTTGTCCCGTTCAGGCGATCTTCCCGGGCGACCTGGTCCCGGAGAAGTGGGCCCACTACACACAGCTGAACGCCGACTGGTATAAAAATCGGGCCACTTGAAATTCGTGACAGAAGTCACTAAATTAATGGCGGTAAACCGATAGATTCAATCAACGACAGCAGTCGCCGGCAACGGCATCAAAAAGGGGCGTATCGCCCCTTTTTTGTGTTCGCTCATTGAGAAGTTGTTCGAGACCCTTCAGCTACGCGCCCACCTCGGACCCAACCACGGGGAGCGGGCGAATGGGCGTGCCCCTGTGGACAATTGCTGAAGCTACCTCTCTCTCTGCAACGCGTGCCGGAGGGTCTCGTAGAACTTCTCACGAACGCCCCTTGAGCATTCCAAACAATCCCCGAATCACCTGTGACGTGACGGTGCGTGCGGCCTGACGCGCGGCCTGCTGGACGATCGGGCTTTTCAGCATCTCGGTGAACGTCGACGTCTCACCGCCCTGCTTCGCCGCGGCCGGTGCCGGAGCACTCGCCGCCACCGTGATTTTTCTCGCCAGGATCTCGTGCGCGCTCTCGCGATCGATCGCTGTCGCGTACTTCAGCGCGACCTGGGATCCTTCGATCACGCGTTGATAGCCGCTTTCGTCGAGCGTCGTCATCGATGACGACGGTGCGTTGATCTGGGTGACGGCCACCGGCGTGGGAACGCCTTTCGGATTGAGCACGCTGACGAGCGCCTCGCCCGTACCGAGGCTCGTGAGCATCCTGCCGACCTCCACGAATTCGCTCACAGGAAACGTCGATGCGGTGGCTTTCACGTCCTTGGCGTCCTGCGGCGTGAATGCGCGCACGGCGTGCTGGATGCGGTTGCCGAGCTGCGCCAGCACGTTCTGGTCGACGTCGCGCGGCGTCTGCGTGATGAAGAACACGCCGATGCCCTTCGACCGGATGAGCCGTGCCACCTGTTCGATGTGCTCGACGAGTGCCGAAGATGAATCCTCGAACAGGAGGTGGGCTTCATCGAAGAAAAACACGAGCTTCGGTTTGTCCGGATCGCCGACCTCGGGCATCCGGTAATAGAACTGCCCGAGGAGCCACATCAGGAATGTGGAGAAGAGGCGAGGCTTGTCCTGCACGTCGGACAGCGAGAGCACGTTGACGACCCCTCTGCCGCCGATGGTGCGCATGAGGTCATGGATGTCGAGCTCAGGCTCGCCGAAGAACTTCGCCGCACCTTGCTGCTCGAGCTCGACCATCTTGCGCACGAGGACGCCGACGGTGGCCGTGGCCATCCCGCCGTACTGCTTCAGGTCGTCCTTGCCGTCGCCGCCGAGGTAGTTGAGCACTTCCTTCAGATCGGCGAAATCGAGGAGCGGCAGCTGTTTGTCGTCGCAATACTTGAAGACCATGGCCAGCACGCTTTGCTGGGTTTCGGTGAGATCGAGAACTTTTCCCAGGAGGATGGGGCCGAACGAGGAGACGGTGGCCCGGACCTGGGTGCCATGGCTGCCGGTCAGACTGAAGAACTCGACCGGAAACGCCTCCGGCTTGAAGTCGTGGCCGCCGCTTTTCGCGCGCGCGAGGATCTTGTCGCTGGCCTGCCCCTCGACGGCGAGACCGGCCAGATCTCCCTTCACGTCGGCGAGAAAGACGGGAACGCCGTTGCGGGAGAGCCCCTCGGCGAGGAGCTGGAGCGTGCGTGTCTTCCCGGTCCCGGTCGAGCCGGCGATCAGACCGTGGCGATTCATCATCGCCAGCGGAACGCGGACCGGCAACGCCGCCAGCGGTTTGCCGTCTTCCATCACGTTGCCGATATCGATGCCGGGCGCATCGAAGCCGTAGGCGCTGCGAAACGTTTCCTCAAAATTGGCCATAGCACGTGAAATGTAACAAATCGCTAGAATCTGGCGCCTGAGGAGAGACTCGTGAAGATACGCGCGTTACTGATCCCCCTTCTTCTGGCCGTTCCCCTCATGGCGCAGCGCCTGCCGCAGAACGTGATTCCGAAGCACTACCGGATCACCCTGGTTCCCGATCTGGCCGCGGCGAAGTTCTCCGGCGACGAGACCATCGACGTCGACGTGCACGACCCTTCCACGACGGTGACGCTCAACGCCGCGGATCTCGAATTCGACGACTCGTCGATCACCAGTGCGGGCCACGCGCAAAAAGCGCAGGTCGTCACCGATGAAGCGAAACAAACGGCCACGCTGACGGTCGCGGATCCGATCTCCGGCCCTGCCACGATCTCGATCGCGTTCCGGGGCACGCTCAACGATCAGTTGCGCGGCTTCTACATCAGCAGGACGCCGCTGCGAAAGTACGCGGTCACGCAATTCGAGTCGACGGACGCCCGCCGCGCCTTCCCGTCGTTCGACGAACCGGCCATGAAGGCGACGTTCGACATCGCCACGGTGATCGACAAGGGCGACATGGCCATCAGCAACGGCCGCGTGGCCAGCGACGTGGCCGGACCGGGACCGGACAAACACACGGTCACGTTCGAACGGACGAAGCTGCTGCCGACATATCTCGTGGCGCTGCTGGTGGGCGACTTTCGGTGCAGCGAGGGCAGCACCGACGGGATCCCCATCCGCGTATGCACGACGCCGGACAAAGTGGCGCTGACGAAATTCGCGGTCGATGCCGCGGAGAAGGAGTTGCACTTCTACAACGAGTGGTACGGTATCCGGTACCCGTTCGAGAAGCTCGACGTCATCGGCATTCCGGACTTCGCGGCCGGGGCCATGGAGAACGCCGCGGCCATGACGTTCCGCGAAGCCGACCTGCTCGTGGATGGGAAAACGGGATCGGCCGAGGCCAGGCGGCGCGTGGCGGGCGTCATCGCCCACGAGCTGGCCCATCAGTGGTTCGGCGATCTCGTGACCATGCGCTGGTGGGACGACGTCTGGCTCAACGAAGGCTTCGCCACCTGGATGACGGGCAAGGCCGTGGCGGCGTTCCAGCCGCTGTGGAGCAATCTCGCCACCGAGGCGCGGGCGACCGCCCGGTCGCTCGGCAGTGACGCCCTGGCATCCACGCGCGCCATCCGCACGCGCGTCGAGACGCCGGCTGAAATCGAGTCGGTGTTCGATTCGATCGCCTACGGCAAGACCGCGGCGGTGATGCGGATGACGGAGTCTTACGTCGGCCCTGAGCTTTTTCGCACAGGCATCCGCGCCTACCTGAAGAAGTTCGCCTGGTCGAACGCGTCGGCCGAGGACTTCTGGAACACGATGACGGAGACGACCAGGCAGCCGGTCGACCGCGTGCTCTCTTCATTCGTGCTGCAGCCGGGATACCCGCTCGTCGGCGTAACCACGAAATGCCAGGACGGGCAAACGCAGCTCTCGCTCTCGCAGCGCCGTTTCTACGCCACGCGGGCCGATCTACAGAACGGCTCCAAAACGGTATGGACGATCCCGATCGTGGCGCGGAGTCTCGACAAGGACCGGAGCACGTACCGGCTGATCCTCGATGAGCCGTCGCATACGTTTTCGATTCCCGGTTGCTCGCCGCATCTCTTCGTCAACGCCGATGGACGCGGCTACTTCCGCTCCCAATACGCTCCCCCGGTGATCGACGTCATGTCACGACTGACCACCGCCGAGAAGGTCTCGCTCCTGAGCGACGACTGGGCGCTCGTGCGCGCAGGTGAGACGAACATCGCCTCCTATCTCACCCGGGTCGAATTACTCGTCGCCGATCACAATCCCGTCGTCGTCACCGCCGTTCTTCCTCCGCTCAACGCCATCGGCGATGATCTGACGGTCGATAGCGATCGCAACGTCTACCACGCCTGGCTGCGCTCGCTTCTGTCGCCCATGGCCAGGGAGGCCGGCTGGACCGATGTCGCAGGCGAGGGTCCGGATACGCAGGAAATGCGCGCGGACCTGCTGTCGACGCTCGCGGATAGCGGTGACGATCCGGACGTGCAGCGCCGCGCCCGCGAGCTGGCGCCGGCCGTTCTGGACGGAACGTCCACGCTCGATCCGCAGGTAGCACTGGTGGTGCTGCGCATCGCAGCGAGCGGAGGCGATGCGGCGCTCTGGGATGCGATCCAGGCCAGGCTGGCCGGTGCCGTCACGCCGCAGCAGAAGAGCATGTATCGGTCGGCGCTGGCGCGGTTCAGGGATCCGGCGCTCATCGAGCGCACGTGGCAGTGGGCCATGTCGCCGAAGGTGCGGAGTCAGGATCGTTTCGGAGTGCTGGCCGGTCTGCTGGCAGGCGACGACTCCCGTCCGATCGTCTGGCCGCACGTGAAGGAACACTGGGCCGAGATCGCCAGTCACGTGCCGCCGTTTCAGATGGCATTCATGGCCTTCGGGATGTCTCGCGTGTGCACCGTACCGGAGCGCGACGAGGTCAAAGCATTCTTCGACGCCCATCCGTTGCCCGGGTTCGAGCGGCGGGTGCGGCAGTCCATCGAACGGGTCGACAGTTGTATCGCCTTCCACAACGAACAAGCGTCGAATCTGGCCGCGTTTCTCGGCGGCGGCGCAACAGGAGCCTCAAAGTGAATATCGGATTTATCGGTCTGGGAGCCATGGGTTACCCGATGGCCCGCCATCTGGCGAAGGAACATCAGGTGATCGTCTGGAACCGCACGCGCGAGAAGGCTGAGCGGCACGCGCGCGAACATGGGACGAAGCTGGCGGCGGATCTGGCCGCTACCGCCGCGGCGGACGTGATCATCACGATGCTGCCGACGAGCACGGAAGTCGACGAGATCGTCGACAAGCTGCTGCCACACCTGAGGCCGGGCATGCTGTGGATCGACGCCACCAGCGGCGATCCGAACGTGAGCCGCGAGACGGCGAAGCGGCTGGCGGCCAAGGGTGTGGACTTCGTCGACGCGCCGGTCACCGGGGCAATCGTCGGCGCGGAGAATGCCACACTGACGATCATGATCGGTGGCAGCAGCGAGAATTTCGAGCGCGCCCGCGACATCCTCAAACTCAACGGCAAGACGATCATCCACGTCGGTGAGGTCGGATCCGGTCACGCCATCAAAGTGCTCACGAACTCGATCATGGGGGCGACGGTGTGGGTGACGTCGGAGTGTCTGCTGCTCGCCAAACAGCTCGGGATCGACATGAAGACCGCTCTGGCGGTGACGAATGCCGGCAGCGGCCGCTCCAACGCCTCGGAGAACCTGCTGCCGATGCGCCTGGTCGACGACAAGTGGCCACTCGTCTTCAAGCTCGCTCATCACGACAAGGACATTCGCATCGCCGCATCGCTCGCCCACCAGCAACATGCCTCGACACCGCTGCTGGCGTTGACGTCGCAGCTCTTCACGGCCGCGCTCCACGAGCTCGGAGACCAGGCTGATTACATCGAGGTCGCGAAGATCGTGGCCCGCATGAACGGAACGGAGTGGTGATGAAAAGGACGACGATCGCATTCCTGGCGTTCTCGATGGCTGTATCCGCGCTCGCCCAGACGGCCAGGCGGCAGCTTACGATTGACGACATCTACGACCGCGCCAGGCGCATCCCCGCCGCCGCGGCCGAGCCTCGCACCTTTACCTGGGTCGACGAGAGCCATTTCTATTATTCGAAGACGGCAGCGGATGGGGAGCTTACGAGTTTCGTTCTCGTCGACGCGAAGACGGGCCAGCAGTCGGCCCTCTTCGATCCGGATGAGCTGCAGGCGCAGGTAGCGAAGGTCGCAGGGATGGCGGCGGACCAGGCCAGGCGCATCGCCCGTCCCCGCTCGATCGTGGTCGACTGGGGAACGCGCGGCGTGCTGCTGTCGATCAAGGAAGATCTCTACATCTACAGCATCGACGCGAAGACGCTCACCCGGCTGACGTCCAGGGCAGGGGAGGAGAAACAACCCACGCTCAGTCCTGACGGCAAGCTCATCGCGTTCGTCCGCGACGGCAATCTCTTCACCATCGACGTGGCGTCGAAAGCAGAGCATCAGCTCACAACCGACGGCTCGGAGAAAATCGTCAACGGTCTCTTCGACTGGGTCTACCAGGAAGAAATCTATGGGCGCGGGCTTTTCAAGGGTTACTGGTGGAGTCCCGACTCGCGCTCCATCGCCTATCTGAAGCTCGATGACACCCAGGTCCCCGAGTTCACGGTGGTCGATCATCTGCCGCAGCACCAGAAGATCGAGGCGACTCCTTATCCGCTGTCCGGCGATCCCAATCCGGCGGCGACGTTGTCGGTGGTGGATCTCGAGAGCGCCGTTTCGAACCGCATCGATCACATCGATGATCCCTCTTCGACGCTCATCGTCGATGTGGCCTGGCGGCCCGACAGCAGCGCGGTGGACTTTCAGGTGCAGGATCGCGAGCAGACCTGGCTCGATCTCGACGAAGTGCCGCGGAAAGGCGGCGATGTGCGTCGCATTCTCCGCGAGACCACGAAGGCCTGGGTCGACAACCAGGGCAGTCCGTTTTTTCTCAGGAACGGGTCGTTTCTCTGGCTCAGCGAGCGCACGGGCTGGAAGCACATCTACACCGTGGCGGCAAACGGCATCCAGCGTCCGCTGAGCAGCGGTGACTGGGAGGTGCGCAAGATCTTCGGCGTCGATGAAAAGAACGGCTGGGTGTACTTCTCATCGACCGAGCGCGATCCCATCGGTCTCGACGTCTACCGGATGCGCATCGACGGCTCGCGCAAGCAGCGGCTCACGCCCCGCGCCGGCACGAACGACGCCACATTCAACCAGACGCTCACCCTCTTCGTCGACAGTTGGAGCGACGTGGCCACCCCGACGCAGCTGTCGGTGGCCGACTCGACCGGGAGAATCGGAAAGCTCATTCACGACGCAGACAGCGGGCACGAGCTGGAGCAGTTCGAGATCTCCACCCCGGAGCTCGTGCACGTACCCACGCGCGACGGCTTCATCATGGAGGGCGAGATCATCCGCCCGCCGAACTTCGACCCGGCCAGGAAATATCCGGTCTACGAGTACACGTACAGCGGGCCGCACGCACCGCAGGTGCGCAATGCCTGGGGTGGATCGACCTATCTCTTTCACCAGCTACTCGCTGAACGTGGCGTCGTCGTTTGGATCTGCGACAACCGCACGGCCAGCGGCAAAGGGGCGGTCTCGGCCTGGCCGTTGTACAAAAACTTCGGCGAGCTGGAGTTGCATGACCTGGAAGACGGCCTGTCCTGGCTCACATCGCAACCGGGCATCGACTCGTCGCGGACGCTGCTCAGCGGCTGGAGCTTCGGCGGCTTCATGACCACGTACGCGCTCACGCACTCGACGAAGTGGAGTGCCGGGATTGCCGGAGGCTCCGTCACCGACTGGCACAACTACGACTCCGTCTACACCGAGCGTTACATGCTCATGCCGGAGCACAACAAGGAAGGCTACGAGCGCACCTCACCGCTGCGCGCCGCCGCGAACCTGCACGGAAACATCCTCCTGCTCCACGGCGCCATCGACGACAACGTGCACCTCCAGAACACGATCCAGTTCATCTACGCGCTCCAGAAGGCCGGCAAGCAATTCCAGATGATGCTCTACCCGAAGTCCCGCCACGGTGTGACGGATCCCGAACTCGTCAAGCAGATGAGGACGCTCATGGTCGACTTCGTGATGAAGAATCTCGAGTAGGCGACGGGGTCGCTGGGTTGCTGGGTTGCCCGCTGGGTCGCTGGGTTGCCGGGTCGCCGGGCTCGCGCAGCTTCCGGTTACCAGTTACCGTCCGACCGCTAACCGCTAACCGCTAACCGCTAACCGCTAACCGCTAACCGCGACCCAGCGACCCAGCGACCCAACCACCCAACGACCCGTCCGGGATGACAACCCCGGCCGTTCGTGTTACGAACGCGCGCGCATGCCTGACCCTGGCCATATCCGCAATTTCTCGATCATCGCCCACATCGACCATGGGAAGACGACCCTTTCGGATCGTCTCCTCCAGTCGACGGGTGCGGTCGAGATGCGCGAGATGCACGAGCAGATGCTCGATGACATGGATCTCGAGCGCGAGCGCGGCATCACCATCAAGGCCCGCGCCGTGACGGTGAACTACAAGGCCAGGGATGGCCAGGACTACGTCTTCAACCTGATCGACACGCCCGGCCACGTCGACTTCACGTACGAGGTCTCGCGCAGTCTTGCGGCGTGTGAGGGTGCCATCCTGGTCGTCGATGCCACGCAGGGAGTGGAAGCGCAGACGCTGGCGAACAGCTATCTCGCCATCAACAACAATCTGGCCATCCTGCCCGTGATCAACAAGGTCGATCTGCCTTCGGCAGAGCCGGAGCGGGTTCGCGAACAGATCGAGAACGTGATCGGCATCGATGCGCATGACGCGGTGCTCGCCTCCGCCAAGGCCGGGATCGGTGTCGACGAGATTCTGGAAAGGATCGTCACGAACATTCCCGCGCCCGTCGGGAATCCCGACGCACCGTTGCGCGCGCTGCTCTTCGACTCCTGGTACGACCCCTATCGCGGCGTCATGTGCCTCGTGCGTATCAAGGACGGCTCTCTCCGCCGCGGCCAGAAGATCAAGTTCATGTCCACCGGCCGGGAGTACGAGGTCGCGGAGATGGGAATCTCCACTCCGAAGCTGAAGGCCATCGAAGCGCTCGGTGTGGGAGAAGTGGGTTTCTTCTCCGCGAACATCCGCGACATCGTGCAGGCCAAGATCGGTGACACGATCACCACCACGCGCGAAAACCCCGAGCCGCTTCCGGGCTTCGAAGAGGTGAAGCCGATGGTGTTCGCGGGCCTCTTTCCGATCAACACCGAGGACTACGAGAATCTCCGCGACGCCGTGGCCAAGCTCAAACTCAACGACGCCTCATTCAGCTACGAGCCCGAGAACTCCGTCGCTCTCGGCTTCGGTTTTCGCTGCGGCTTCCTCGGTCTGCTGCACATGGAGATCATCCAGGAGCGGCTGGAGCGGGAGTTCAATCTCGAGCTCCTCACCACGGCTCCCGGTGTGCGCTACCGCGTGACCAGAACCGACGGCGAGATCGTGGAGATCGAGAATCCCCAGAAGCTGCCCGATCCTGCCGAGATCGCTTCGATCGAAGAGCCCTTCTTCGAAGTGACCATGCTCACCACTGACGAATTCGTTGGCCCGATTCTGGCCCTGGCCATCGACCGGCGCGGACAGCAGAAGAAACTCGAGTACGTCAGCGCCAACAGAGTCATGATCGTTTACGAGATGCCGTTGAATGAGGTGATTCTCGATTTCTTCGACAAGCTGAAATCGATCTCTCGTGGATACGCGTCACTCGATTACCAGTTCATCGGATACCGGCAAAGCGACCTGGTGAAGATGGACGTGCTCGTCAATGGGGAGCCGCTCGATGCGCTCAGTCTGATCGTGCACACGGACAAGGCGCACGGACGCGGCAAATTGCTGGTCGAGAAGATGAAGGAGTTCATTCCTCGGCAGATGTTCGAAGTGGCATTGCAGGCGGCGATCGGTAATCGCATCATCGCCCGCGAAACCGTCAAGGCCCTGCGCAAGAACGTCCTCGCCAAGTGTTATGGCGGCGACATCACGCGCAAGCGCAAACTCCTCGAGAAGCAGAAAGAGGGAAAGAAACGGATGAAGCGGGTGGGTAAAGTGGAGATTCCGCAGGAGGCCTTTCTGGCAGTGTTGAAGATCGACTGATCACACTTCCTGCGGGGTGCCATGAAATCGTCGATCCCCGTGAGTTACTGCGCCACCAGGGGCCGCCCGGCCGACGCCTCGCAGAACCAGAGCGTTCCCGGCACATTCTGACCCGTTTGGGTACAGACTAGGGCCATGAGGAAGTCCGTTCTCGTAGCCGCAACGGTCCTGCTCGGCGCCTGTGCCACCGTGAAGAGCGGGGGCCCGATCGATCAGAGCGAGCCGCGGCGCGTGGTGGGAACGGACAACGACGTTCGCATCGATGCCGAGGTGGTTGGGGACCAGTTGTCCCCGGCCATGATTCTGCCGCTGAAGTACGAGATCACGAACAATCGCCAGGCGGCCATCGCCGTCGCCGATCTCATTCCCGAGACCACTTACGACGAAGACACGCGCGTCGTGACCATCAGTCTCGGCTCGGAGGTGCCTGGCGCCACCTTGCTGCCGCATCTCATCAGGATCAATGCAGGCGAGAAGAAGAGCTTCACCGCCATCGCGCGCGTCAACATCATGCTGCCGACGGGCACGCCCCTCACGCCGATTCCTCGGGAGCTGCGTCTCAAGCTCAATTTTCTGAGCGACACGACGCAGTTCGAGGCGTTGATCGACATGACCGAGAAGGGCCTGTACGACCCGAAGCTCGCCGACGAGCTCTTCCCGAAATGGCTGGAGCGGAACGAGACGGTCTACACCAACAGCCTGCCGATGCACTGGGTCCCGCGGCCGCAGGACGACAGCGGCGTGCCCGCGTCGCGAAGGAACAGACGTCCCGGTACGTCATTCTGAGCGCCGCAGAGCGCGAGGAATCTGGGCGGTGGCGCTGTCCCCGCGGCTTCTAATGAACCTCCTGTGCCGGAGTGAGATGAAAGCCGAGAGTGGCGGCCTTTTTTTTCAGTGAGTTGAGGAGACGTTCGCGGTAGCGTTGCTCGTAGTAGTTGGCGCCGAGGTCTCGATACTCGGTTTTGTTT
>JBBRTB010000044.1:0-21803 GCA_038244815.1 Thermoanaerobaculia bacterium | reverse complement strand
CGGGTGGAAGTGAATCGGAGTCAAGCCGGTCGGGTGGCGGAGGGCTTGACCCCGATTCACTTCCACCCAATCCCATTCATGCGGCGGTCGAACGGCCACTTTGCCCCGTCAAGTCACCCACCTGAAGTAGCGAGGAGCCAAATAAAAGTCATCGTGCTCTGCGCTATTCCACGATGAACACCTAATGGTCTCTGATATTATGATCGCCTGGATGATGAGCAAGGCTGCCACAACGAGATTTGAGACAACGAAGCCTGGGCGGAACAGTCGCAACAGAAGGTGTCTGTTAGCCTTACTAACAAAACCGGCCGCCATGAGAAGCAGCGCAAAAGTAACTGTTCCCATCGCCGTAAGCACGGTAAACGTTCTGAACAGGTGGGCATTTGTGTAAGGCGTGCAGATGGGATCAAGTTTAAACTCCGCCAGCAGCGAAGAGTTCTGGCAGACGGCGGAAAGCGTTGGCATTCGGTCAGGCGGAACGTTGTTTTTCTGAAGCGCTTCACTCCAAGCCCTGTCCATATCCGCTATTGCCGAACCGAGGACGAAATAGCAGATCACGGGAATCGCGAGAAATATTGCGGCGAGCTTGAAATATTCGATGATCCGTTTCAATCAATCACACCCTTTACCTTCAAGGTCGGCGTCGGCTTCCGCTGCCCAACGCATCTTAAAACTCCGCCCCCCCTGCTACCCTGGAAAGACGAAAGACCAGAGGTACGGAAGGAGCGCGGAACCTGTCAACAACTTTGGGACAGGTGCAGTCATTTAATTAGACACGACCGGCACGACCGTGCCCGTGGCATCGATGATCGTCGTTGCTCGATTCTGGGAACCGAAAAGCTCATCAAAGAGAGGGGACGCCGGGGGATTGATCCAGGCGGCCGCCGGCGGAGCGGGTGGTCGTGGTATGCCGTGAACGAAGCGCTCAGGTCGGGCTTGGAAGGCTGAGCTGAGTACGATCGCGCGTTGCTCGGTGATCGCCGTCGCTCTCCCATAGTGCACCGCCTCGGGCGTGAGCAAGCCGATCCCGGAGTGGTGGTGCTCGGTGTTGTACCAGGGGAAAAAGATATGCCCGAAGGCCCGAGCCTCCTCATGAGAACCAAAGCGCTCGGGGAACTCCGGTCGATACTTCATCGTCTTGAACTGACTCTCGGAGTAGGGATTGTCGTTCGATACGTGCGGCCGGCTGTGGGTCTTCTCCACGCCGAGATCGGCCAGCAGATACGCCACCGGTTTGGAAGTCATCGAGCTGCCCCGGTCGGCATGGATGGTCAGCTGGCCCCGCTGGATGCCTTGCTTGATGCACGTCTGCTCGATCAGCTCGACGGCCAGCGCTTCGCTCTCTCGATCCGCCACCAGCCAGCCCACCACGTACCGGCTGAAGATGTCGAGAATGACGTAGAGCGCAAAGTACATCCACTTGGCCGGTCCACGCAGCTTGGTGATGTCCCAGGACCAGACCTGATTGGGCCCCGTCGCCAGCAGTTCCGGCCTTTTGTAGTTCGGCCGCTGCAACTGGTTCCGCCGCTCCCGAACCTGCCGGGCTCCGCGCAGGATGCGATACAGCGTCGAGATCGAACAGAGATAGACGCCTTCGTCGAGCAGCGTGGCATAGACCTGGGCAGGCGAGCAGTCGACAAATCGTTCCGAATTGAGCGTATCGAGAACTGCTGCGCGCTCTTCGGCCTCGAGCCGCCGAGGCTCTGATCGTGCACGGCGGACAACTGCTGTGCACGCCTCGCGCGGTCTTCGACGCCGATACAACGACGACCGCCCCACCCCGAAGGCCCGGCAGGCCGCGGAATGGCCCACGTGCGCCGACAGATCTGTCGCCGCGGACATCAGTCGTTCTCCTCGCCGTCGGGGCGACTCGGTGTCGCCCACAGCTCGGCCATTTTTTTTTGAAACTCTATGATGATCTCGGCCTTCCGCAGCTTCTCGGTCAGCCGCTGATTCGCCCGTTCCAGTTGTGCGGCTTTCTTGGCCAATCCCCGCTCGGGATCAGCCTTTCGCCCACGCTTGCGCGACAGACCCGCCACTCCCTGCTGCTCACGCTGCCGGCGCCACGTAATCAGGTGCGACGCGTACAGCCCCTCACGCCGCAGCAGCGCGCCGATCTCGCCAGGCCGGCTGCATCGTTCCGCTTCCCGCAGGATCCGCGCCTTGTACTCGCCCGCGAATCGCCGCCGCTTCGGCCGCGCGTCCACTTCCGGGTCGGGGGCTACCGCATTTTCGTTCGCCATCTGCCTTCGCCTTACCCCGCCCTGATACTCTAATTTCCGTCGGGCACCTGTCCCACTTCATGTTGACACACAGGGGCGGCTGCCATGAAACATCAGGCGATTCAGTATCTCGCGTTGGACGTTCACCGATCAACCGTGGTGGCGAGTCTGCTGGACGAACAGGGCAACGTGACCCTCCGGGCGAGCGTCGCCACCAGCGCCAAGGCGATTTTGGCGCTGGTCCGCGGCGCCGTGTCCGGCGTCAACTAGAACTGTGGGGCGTGTTGACGCCAGACAGCGAGACCCCGAACGGCGATTCGCTCGTGCAGGTGGATTGGTCCGAACTCGCGGCAATGCTTAACAAACTCTAAAGGAGGATCTATGACCGAAGCAGCACCCGTTGCCCATCGTGGAGCGGAGCTAATCGGACGGCAGGACTTGCGAAGTCTGCCAACTCCGGAGCCAACCGCAACGCACGTTCCGATCGCTCATGCGCGAATCGTTGAAGCGCTGATCGAAACTCTCGTCTTTCGTCACCTGAACGTGGTGAAAGACGAATACGCGGTGACCGAAGACGGCATGCGGATGTTCGGCGCTTTAACCCTCGACGTAGAGCACTCCGGCGTGCGCGTCGCGCTCGGAGTGCGAAACTCGCACGACAAGTCGTTCGCCCTCGCCCTGACCGTCGGTTTCCGTGTCTTCGTGTGCGACAACCTGGCCTTCATCGGCGACTTCCAGGCCGTGATCGCGAAGAAGCACACCGCCAGGTTCAATCTGGATGAGACGCTGGCGATCGCGGTCGATCGGATGCAGAGAGGCTTTGAGCCAATCGGCCGGAAGATCGACGCCTGGCGCAATTTCGAGCTTCCGGACATCCGTGCGAAGGAGATCGTCTACGCGGCGTTCATCGAGGACGCGCTCAAGGCGCCGAAACACTTGGCGAGGCTCGTACATCATAACTACTTCGCGCCGGAGTATCCGGAGTTCGAGCCGCGCACCATGTGGTCCTTGCAGAACGCTTTCACCTGCGCATTCAAGGAACTCGAACCGGTGCCGAGAATGCTGGCGACCGCAAGGCTCGGCCCGTTCTTCGAGCAATTTCACTAGCAATCTCCTACATGAAGATGGTTTGAAAGGAGGAAAAGCGACCAGCGGAAGTCCCAACAGTTCAGGCTCAGTGTGGGCCACCCCCGAAACAGTTTCGGGGGTTTTTATCGTTATGGCACAACGTACGCGGTGCCCGCTGTATCGGCGGTGACCCAGAACTCCCGGCCACAGATCAGGCAGTTGATATTTCTGCCGGAGTACGGCCCGACATCACCGATGTCAGATATGCGGCTGAATGTGGATTCAGTCGAGCAGTGCGGGCACTCCGCTCGAATGGTCTCGTAGTCAGCTTCGAGAATGTGAACCACGGCGTCAGGTCAGGCGGCTCGGCATTGCTCGATTCGAAACTCGCCTTTCGAGCTGTAAGTTTGGACCAGGCCGTCAAAGGGCATGAACAGGTCTACTTTGGGAGCGTCCGGATGCGCCAGCGAAAACTCATAGCCGTTGTTGTTTGCGATGAGGAGAGGAAACTGGAAGACGTGAAGACGCGGCGGAACGGTCCCGTGACCCAGAAGCGCGACCTGGCTCGTGGAGATGCCGACGGCGAAACCGCGAACGGGGCTGCCGAGCTCCGTCTCGACCTGGACATACTGGAGAAGCGAGATGATGGAGACGATGATTCGGTTAGCAACCTCACGATCGACTGTGGCGAAGCCGTTTCGTTCGAGCACGTCATTCAGCGACTGCTCGATTTCTTCAGCCGTGAACACCGGCAGGCGAGGTGGTTCTACATCGGCGGGCTCTCGATCGTGGAAACGGAGCTGGACGCGGTTCAGGAATTCCTGCAGAATCCCGCGATCCTTCTCGCGATGAGCAACGAAGTCTCCGAACTCTCGAACCGGTGTCCTCGGTGGGCAGTGCCGCCGGAGGAGTATGAGCAGAGCCAGAACATCCTGCTCGCTGAAGGATCCGGAGGTGATGGTCGCGAGTGCCTCTTCGATCAGCCAGTGTTCTTTCGTATCCATCCGGCACAGAGTAACCGAACGGAGTTCCGCGAAAAACCATCAACGCCCGCGTACGAAATACGTACGTGATTACAGGGTGTCGGGAGCTTCCAGAGCCTCCCTACCCTCAGTGTTTTGTGTAAGTTACTGAAAACACGTACGCCGTCGCGGGTTCAACTCCCGCCGCCTCCACCAATTTAACGCCATCACAAACAGCGATGTAGCTCGACGCGGCGCGCCACCGCGTACGAGATACGTGCCTCCGGTGCACTATGGTGCGTTCTGGTGTAGGATCAAGCATGGCCGATTCGCAGAGAAGTGTCCGTCAGAGCGTCAGTCTTCCGCCGGCGGTCGCGCGTCGTGTGCAGGCGCTCGCAAGGCGCCGCCGCACCAGCGCGAACCGCGTCATCGTTGAGCTGATCGAAGGCGGGCTCGATGCGAAGGAGCGGGAGAAGGTCGCCTTCTTCGAGCTCGCCGATCGGTTGACCCATACGTCGGATCACGCCGAGCAGAAGCGCCTCAAAGAAGAGCTGGCACGCATGACGTTCGGTGACCCGTAGTCGCCGAAGATTCAGTGGACCACCCTTCCGCCGGCGTTGCGTGACCATCTTTTTGAACGGCTCCACGATCGCAAGATTACGGTCGAGGACCTCGGCTCGTTCAAGATCTGCGGCGAGGGGAAGTACCCGCTGAGACAGGTCGCGACATACCGCAACCCGGAGTAAGCCGCTGCTGCCTCATCGTCCGCAACGTCTACTGCTTCAGCGTGCGCAGGTGGGCGATGATCGCCTGGATGTCCGCGGTCGACAGTTGCTTCCCGTACGCCGGCATCTTGCCTTTGCCACCGGAGATGACCTTGGTCAGCTCGAGGTCGGTCTGCTTCTGCACCTCGTCGGATCGCAGGTCCTTGAGCTTCATCGACTTCCCGACAGGGGTCTGGCCGGAGCCGTCGGCGCCATGGCAGGCCACACACTTCGACTTGTAGAGTGCGGCTCCGTCGGGCCCCGCGGCCATGGCCGGCAGAGACATCAGAAGCAAAGCGGTTCCAAGGGTGCCGATCATGCGCAGTTTCATAGAGTTCTCCTTGATGACGGCGGAATCATATTGCATCACCCCCGAGCGTTCCCGGGAGCGGGCGCACATCATCCGGCGATCAACATGTAGATGCCTAGTGCAATGATCAGACCCGAGACGATCCGGCGGAAAAGCAACTCCGGAATCCGGCGCAGGATGTGGACGCCCCACACGGTCCCGATCAGGACGCCCGCCACCGCGATCAGCATCGGGCGCCATGCGGCGAGAACTCCCTGCGTCTCGGTCAGGAAGTACACGGGCATGCGCGCGCCGTCCACGACCAGCGCCACGGCCGTCGCCGTCGCCACCAGAGCGTCCCGCTGGATCCCGAAGCCCAGCAGCGCCGCGGACCGGATTCCGCCCTGATTCCCCACCAGCCCTCCGAAAAATCCCGAGACTCCTCCCGCAATCCACGCCGCCCGGCGGCCGAACCGCATGCGCTCGCTGAAGCCGAACAGTCCGGATAGACCGGAGAAGATCAGAAGTCCGGCGAACACGATCGCCAGCGTCGGACTCTTCGCGCGCGAGCTGAGGATGGCGCCGATGAATCCGCCGGCCGCGCTGAACAGGCCGAAGTGGATGAAGACCTGACGGTCGAGATGCGCGCGCAAGCGCTGGAAGCGGACCGCGGTGCCGATGAGATGAGGGATGGACACGATGGCCACCGCCAGCTTCAACGGGAAGTAGAGCGCGAAAAGCGGCGTGAGCAGACTGCCGATGCCGAACCCGCTGACCGCGGCGATGGCTCCGGCCAGGATCGCAACGAAGAGAATGGCCAGGGCCGCGGTCATCCCGTGGGGTGCGTCCCGATCGTAGCGATGCGGCCCTTCATCCTCACTGCAATCCTATCCCGTATCGCGAGCGCAGCAGCTCGACGGCATGTGGCAGATTGCCGCCGTCGTTCCGGTCGACGAGAACGAGCGAGCGATCGGGAAGGACGATCGTTCCGGCGGCGCACGCAAAAAGAGTGGTGGTCATTCCTGAGATTTGTCTCCGGCGGCATGCTCGAGATACTTGACGACGGTCACCTCCGAGATGGCGATCATGCATCCGCCGCTGACCATCGTCTCCAGCGCCGCGAGCATGGTGTTGATCTTCGTTTCCTCGTCGACCATGGCGATCATGATGGGATCATCGCTGGAGAGCGCCAGCGTCTTGTGGCGATGGATGCGCTTGTGCGCGCCGTAGCCGAGAACGCCGCGATAGACGGTAGCGCCGGCGATGTCGAGCTGCGCGGCGCGCTTGACGATCGCCTCGTACAGCGGCTGGCCCTCCCACTTGTCGTCCTGCCCGATGTACACGCTGAGCATCTTGGCTTTGCCGATCAGTCGCATGAGATCTCCCTTCCCGGACGGGGCGGCGGCCGGCTTCTGGCCCGTCGCAAACTTGATCACCGTGGTGTCCTGGACCTCGACGAGGCCCTTCTCGACCATGTCGTAGACGTCGGGCAGAACGCGCTCGATGGCCTCGGCGGAGTCGACGATCTCGATCCGCACCGGCAGGTCGCCGGCCAGGTCGACGAGATTGATCGTATGGATGGCGCCGTGGCCGGTGAAGCCGGCGATCCCGCGGGACACGGTGGCGCCGGCGAGACCTCTGTGCTGGAACAACTCCAGCAGCGCGTTGTAGAGGCTGCGCCCATGCCAGCGCGCCCCCTCGTTGACGGTGACGATGAGCCGCTTGGCGGGGCCTCGCTCCAGCATCACAACACCTCCATCAGCGCCTGGCCAGCCATACGCCGAGATGCACCGCGACGAATCCCGCGGCCACGGACCCGAGCACGTTTCCGGCCGCCCACCATGACGCACCCGCTTCCGTCAGCCGATGGGTCTCGTACTCGAACGTCGAGAATGTCGTGTACGCGCCCACGAAGCCGGTGGCGATGAGCAGACGCCACAAGGGATCGATGGAACTGCGTTCGGCGGCGAACGTGGCGAAGAACCCCAGCGCGAACGAGCCGCTCACGTTGATGAGCAGCGTGGCCAATGGAAAGTCCCGGCTCCACAAGCGCGCCACGATCAGTGCCACGCCGTATCGGGCCACCGCGCCGAGCGCGCCGCCGATCCCCACTACCAGAAACGCCGCTTTGGTCACACCACCTCCTACCGAGTGGTAGGAGTCATCAGCCGTGATTCATCGGCGGTTGAACGGCGGACTCCATCGCCGGATTCTCCCGTAGTCTACATCGCATCGCCGCGACGAAAATCAAACCTCATCCACCGCGCGTCGTCAGCAGGCTCTTCACGGCGGCGACGAGCTCGGTCGGCTCCACAGGCTTGGCCATATGCATCTGAAAGCCCGCGGCGAGCGCACGCAGGCGATCCACGCTCATGGCCGAGGCGGTGAGGGCGATGGCCGGCACGTGCTTCGATTTCTCCTGCAGCCGCACCTTGCGGATGAATGAGTAGCCGTCCTCGACCGGCATCTCGATGTCGCTGACGATGAGGTCGGGTCGTCGATACCCCAGGAGGTGCATGGCCGCGGCGACGTCCGGCGCGGTCTCAACGGTCGCGCCGCTGCGCCGCAGAATCGCCGCCAGCATTTTCCGCGCATCTTCATTGTCTTCGACGACCAGGACGGTCACGCCGCCGAGGTCCGCAAACCGCTCGGATGTTGCGGGCGGAGGGACACGTTCGCTGGCGCCGTCCTGGACGGTATCGACGAGACGCTGCGTCGCCATCATGGGCAGCTTGATCACGAACGTTGCGCCTTCGCCGGCACCGGCGCTGAACGCCTCGACCGATCCTCCGTGCAACTCGACGAGATGACGGACGATGCCGAGACCGAGGCCGAGACCGCCGTGCGAGCGGGTGGTAGTGCTGTCGGCCTGGCTGAATCGGTCGAACACGAATGGCAGGAAGCTGGGTTGGATCCCCTGACCTGTGTCGCTGACGGCGATCTCGCAATGCGAGTTGACGCGCTGCAGCCGCACCAGCACGCGACCTCCGCGTGAGGTGAATTTCACGGCGTTCGACAGGAGGTTCCACACGGCCTGCTGGAGCCGATCGGCGTCGCCCGAAACCAGACCGGCACCGGAGCCGAGCATCGTTTCGAGTCGGACGCCCCTGGCATCGGCCGCGGGACGGACCACTTCGAGCGCCGCGTCGATGACGTCGGCGAGATCGACGGCACGGATCTCCAGGCGAAGCTTGCCGGCGTTGATGCGCGAGAAGTCGAGGATGTCCTCGATGAGGCGGCTCTGCGACCGCGCATTCCGGTCGAGGGTGTCCAGCCCTTCACGAACGAGTTTCGGATCGGTCTCGTGACGAAGGAGCTGCACCCAGCCGATGATGCTCGTCAGCGGCGTGCGCAGCTCGTGCGAGACCGTGGCCAGAAACTCATCGCGCGCACGCGTCGCCGTTTCGGCGAGGCTGACCGCCCCCTGCAGATCCGCGCGCGCCGCGTCCAGCTTCGCCGCAAGCTCCGATGCCGCCTTCGCCGACTGCCTGGCCACGACGAGATCGCCTTCGGCCCGCAGGGTGATTGCTTCCATACGAAAGATCGCACCGAGGAATGGCAGAAGGGAGCGCACCACCTGAACCCGGTCCTGACGCGGCTGGCCGTCGAGGAACACGGCCACCGTGCCGTCCTCAGAGCCGATGGCGTGGGCATGGTGCAGGTCGCCTTCGTCGAGCATGACTTGCGCTTCCGCGCTCTGCCCGACAATGGCTTTCTCGACGAGCGCGCGCCAGGTTCGTCCACCGTGAAGCGTCTGCCGAAAACCGGGCGCGGGCAGCGACTGCCCGACAGAGGGATCGCGCACGAACATGATGAGATCGTCGGCGCCGACTCTCCCGGCCAGGAGGCGCGCGGCCGCACTCCTCCCCTCGCGCTGTGTGAGCGCGGCCGCAACGGAGAGGACCTCCTCGATGGCATTCGTTTCGATCACGTCATTCAGGCAGCAGGGCCACCGTCGCCGTACAGTTGTGAAATCCGCTGAATTGTCCCTCGCTGCGAGCGATCTGGCCGTACGTGTTGCAGCCGGCGTACTGGATGTCGCCGAGAGTCTTCTGGAGCGCGTCCATCTCCACTCCGAACTCGGCACCCATCCGCAGACGCGTGGCCACGCAATCGAAAAAGAGGGCCACCTGCGGCTTGGTGTTCCCAATCCGCTCCAGCGCCGACCTGGCCGCGCTCATGGCCGCGTCCGAAGCCGAGCGGTCCGTCGTCTTCATGATATGCACCGTGGCTCCCGCCGGGATGTCCGACGCGCACCCGATGGATCCGTCGACGTTGACCGAGAGCGGCACGCGCAGCTTGTAACCGGCCCCGGTATCGATGCCGAGGACGTTGTGGAGAAAGAACGGGACGGGATCGGCGCGATCGAACGTCTGATGCGTGGTCTCGGCATGCTCCTCGAACGCCTCCACCGCGGGCGAAGCATTGAGCGAGACCAGACGCGAGCCATCCGCTTCCGTGACACGCAGGGGACCACTGGCCACCGTCCAGCCGTGGCTCACACCGACGCCGATCGGCTGCGTCGACAGGATCTCCAGCGCCACCGCCGCATCCGTCGCCACCTCGGTGCCGCAGAAGACGTACGTCCGTGAGAAGTTCGCGTCGTCGCCGGCACCCCCGCCGAAGAACTGATAGTTGCCGAGCGTCACGACGCTCAACTTCTCGATGAAGTCATCGGTGTATCCCGCCAGCGCGTCGGCCAGAACGAGCGCGGCGCGATGGGGATACTTGTGCGTGTGCGGCCCCTGGAACGACTTTACAATCTCTTCCGCCGCCGCCTTGCGATTCTCGCGGAGGTTGTGACCGATCCCGGCGCGGAATTGCATCCCCGATGAACGGATTCCCAGCGCGGAGACGGCACCTTCCGCACGGTGGTTGCTGACGAATTCACCGGCGGACGAGCAGCCGACGAGAACGCCCGGGCTACAGTTCTCGACGATCCCGTGCAGCAGTGCGCTGTAATCGTGCCGGGAGGACGCGAAGACGATCACGGCGTCCGGAGACTGCCCGGACAAACCGGCCCGCAACTGCACACCCAGATCCTTACCGGCCATGGCGCTGTCAGCTTCAACTGTAAACACTACGGTTTGCGTCATTCACTGCTCCTTCCGCCCATGACATTGCCAGAATCGTGCTGATAGGCTTCGGGGACCATGCGCCGGCTCGCTTTGCTCTCGGCAATCCTCGTCGCCGTACGCCTCCAGGCGCAGGCAGGGTCCCTCGATCAGCGCGTCGACCATCTGCTCGCTCAGATGACCCTCGAGGAGAAAATCGCCCAGCTCACCCAGTACGTCCCCGACCAGCCGGAATTCTCGCCAGCGCTGGGGAAGGGCCTGGTCGGGGCGATTCTCAACGGCGGCGACGCGGCGACGATCAACGAGATGCAGCGCACCATCATCGCGAACTCGCGGCTCCATGTTCCGCTACTGGTGGGCCATGACGTGATCCACGGATATCGCACGATCTTTCCGATCCCGCTGGCGATCGCCTCGACGTGGGATCCGATGATGGCGGAGCTGTCCGCACGCGTGGCCGCTCGCGAAGCGCGTGCGGCCGGCATCCGCTGGACGTTTGCGCCGATGGTGGACATCGCTCGCGATCCGCGCTGGGGCCGCATCGCGGAGGGGGCGGGCGAAGACCCCGTTCTCGGAAGCGCCATGGCTGCCGCCTACGTACGGGGATTCCAGGGGACGAACCTCGCCGGGAGCGACGCGCTGCTCGCCTGCGCGAAGCATTACGCGGCGTACGGCGCGGCGGAGGGAGGACGCGACTACGACTCCGCCGAGCTCTCCGAGCGCACACTGCGAGAAGTCTATCTGCCGCCGTTTCGCGCGGCGGTCAGCGCCGGCGTCGGATCGATCATGTCCGCGTTCGAGGCGCTGAACGGCGTGCCGGCATCGGCGAATCCGCATCTGCTCGATGAGATCCTGCGGTCGGAGTGGAAGTTTCGCGGCTTCGTCGTCAGCGACTGGACCGCGGTCGAGGAGCTGCAGAAGCACGGGATCGCCGCTTCGAAGCAGGAGGCGGCCATCAAGGCGATCCGTGCCGGCGTCGACCTCGACATGGTCGACAATACGTATGCGACGCTGGTCGAAGCTGTACGCGACGGCCAGTTGCAGGAATCGGTCGTCGATCGCGGCGTTCGCCGCGTGCTGCGCGCGAAGTTTCTGCTGGGACTCTTCGACGATCCTTACACGGACGTGAATCTCGCGCCCCGCGTCACCCTGACGAAGCAGAACCGCGCCGCGGCGCGTCGCGTCGCCCAGCGATCGATCGTGCTGCTGAAGAACGACGGCGATCTGCTGCCGCTGCCCACGTCCGGCCGCACCATCGCCGTGGTCGGACCGCTCGCTGATTCGAAGGAGGACATGCTCGGACCATGGGCCTCGAAGGGAAAGGCGGAGGAGACCACGAGCGTTCTGGAGGGACTGCGCGCGATCGTTCCGTCGATTCAATTCGCACGAGGCGACGACACGTTCGCCGCTCTCGACCTCGTCCGCAAGGCCGACCTCACCATCGCCGTCCTCGGCGAGAGGCGTCACCTCTCCGGTGAAGCGTCTTCGCGCGCCTCACTCGATCTTCCGGATCAGCAGGAACAATTGCTCGAGTCGATCGTGGCCACCGGCAAGCCGGTCGTTCTCGTGTTGATGTCCGGCCGGCCGCTGGCGGTCGCCTGGGCCGCGGCACACGTTCCGGCAATCGCGGAGGCCTGGTACCTGGGGACGGAAGGTGGGACGGCGATCGCGGACGTGCTGTTCGGCGACGTCAATCCCAGCGCCAAGTTGCCCGTCACCGTTCCGCGCGCCACCGGGCAGGTGCCGATCTACTACGCGCACCTGCCGACAGGACGTCCGCCGGTCGATGCCCAGAAGTACACGAGCAAGTACGTCGATCTGCCGATCGGACCGCTGTATCCGTTCGGGTTCGGTCTGTCGTACACGACGTTCGACTACTCGGACCTCGCGCTCAGCGCGAAAACGATGGCACCCGACGACTCGCTCACGGTGTCCGCGGACATCCGCAACAGCGGCTCGCGCGCCGGCGACGAGATCGTCGAGATGTATGTGCGCGACAACGTCGCCAGCGTGTCGCGGCCGGTGAAGGAGTTGAAGGGGTTCCAGCGGGTGGCCCTCGGGCCGGGACAGAGGACGCGCGTGCAGTTCACGATCACGAGACACGATCTCGAGTTCTGGTCGGACAACGGATGGATCGCCGAGCCCGGCCAGTTCACCGTGTGGATCGGTCCCAGCTCCGCGAGCGGGCTGGAAGGGCGTTTCACTCTGACGGACGGCGCGGCAAAGTGAACGTCATGACCGTGCCCTGGCCCGGACGGCTCTGGGCACGGATCTCGGACGACGCGGGGTGGAGAGCTCCACACCGCATTCGTTTCAGTATTTTCTGACGGTTTCGTCGTGCTCTTCGCCGTGCGCGTCCGGCGTTTGCGGGTTCGGACGCTGTGTCGAGGCCGAATCCATTCTTCCGTCGTCGGTCTGGCCAGGGGCCAGCGGGCGGCGGTCGGGTTGCGGAGACTTCGGTTCGGTCGGCTTCGGCTGGTCAATGATTCCCATGGACGTTCACCTCAGTGATTCACGTATCAAGAAGGGTGCCGGATGAGTCTTCGTTTTGTGATTGCCGCAACGCTTCTGGCCTCGAGCATTCAGGCTCAGCAGTTCGCGCTCCATCAGATCGCATCCGGCCTGGCCATGCCGGTGGCCATCACCAGCGCGGGCGACGCGCGCCTCTTCATCACTCTGCAGACCGGCCAGGTCATGATTGCCGACGGCGATGGAGTGCGGCCGCTGCCGTTTCTCGACATCCGGGACCGGATCTCCTGCTGCGGCGAGCGCGGGCTGCTGAGCATCGCCTTTCATCCGCACTATCGCGACAACGGGCTGCTCTACGCCGACTACACCGACGTGAACGGCGACGTCAGGATCGCGCGATACCAGGTCAGCTCCGACCCCGATCGCGCCGATCCGAATTCAGAACAGATATTACTCACGATAAGTCATCGCATCTTTGGTAATCATAATGGTGGCCAACTGCAGTTCGGTCCGGATGGATATCTCTATGCCGGCACCGGCGACGGCGGCGGCGCCGGCGACTCCCTTGGCAACGGGCAGAATCTTCAGTCTCTGCTCGGCAAGATCCTGCGCATCGACGTCGACACCTCCTCTCCCATTCCGCCGTCGAATCCGTTCGCGAATCGCAGCGACGCCAGGAAGGAAATCTGGGCCTATGGCCTGCGCAACCCATGGCGCTTCTCGTTCGACCGCGCCACGGGCGATCTCTGGATCGCCGACGTCGGCCAGGAGGCGTGGGAGGAGATCGATCTACAACCCGTGACGAGCGCCGGCGGCGAGAACTACGGATGGAACCGGATGGAAGGGAAGTACTGTTATCCGCCGGGCGCATCGTGCACCCCGGCGCTCTACACGCTCCCGATCCTCGAGTACGACCACAGCGGCAGCCGTTGCTCGCTGACTGGAGGGTATCGCTACCGCGGCGCGCGCTTCCCGCGGCTCCAGGGTCTCTACATCTACGGCGACTACTGCACGGGCACGATCTCCGCGGCCATGCTGCAGGGGTCGACGTGGTCGACCCGCCCGCTGATCGCGGCGACGTTTCCAATCAGCACGTTCGGCGAAGATGCGGGCGGCGAGATCTACGTCGCCGACTACAAGAACGGCGTGATCTATCAGATCGTCGACGAGGCGCCCGCTCCGCCGAAACGTCGTGCCGTGGCCAGGCATTGACGTCCCGCTTCGATCGATTCATCGCCTCGCTGGCGCGGCAGCGCCTCTCCGACCGCGCCTGCAATCAATACGCGCGACTGGAAGGAGACAGGCCTGGCAACGGCATTCGCCGGCGCAATCTGGAGCGCTATCTCCAGGAGATGGATGCGATCGGCCCGGACATGCTGCTCGTCGGCGAGGCGCCCAGTCATCGCGGAGGCCGGCTCACCGGCATCGCCTTCGTCAGCGAGCGGGTCCTCGTGGATCGTCTCGGCGCCGGCTATCGAAAAGCGACGGCCGGCGATGAGGTGTCGACCGAGGCCAGTGCGACGATGGTGTGGTCGGTGATCGGGGAGATGGATCCGCGCCCGCTGCTCTGGAACGCCTTTCCGTTTCATCCGTTCCATCGCGGAAATCCGCGCTCGAACCGTGTGCCCGACGCCGCGGAGCTGCTGACCGGCCAGACTTTTCTGCACGCGCTTCTCGGTCTCTTCGATTTCCGAACCGTGGTGGCCATCGGCAACCAGGCCGCGCTGTCGCTCACGCGCATGGGAATCCCGCACGAGAAAGTGCGCCATCCATCGCAGGGAGGTAAGCAGAAATTCGTGCAGGGGATGCGACGTCTGAGATGAACCTCGAACGCAGCTGCACGTTCCCTAGGCCCGAGGCCCGAGGCCTCAGTTCAGGTCATCCGCCGATGTGCGACATCTCCACTCTCTTGAGGCCGGAGGTGGCCGCGGAGCGCACTTCCGAGTAGCGATCCTCGCGTGTCTGCCAGGTCGAGGAGATGGCTTCCCTGATCTCGTCGTCGGAGGCGCCGCCGCGCAGCAGCGCGCGAAGATCGTGCCCTTTCCCGGCGAAGAGACAGGTGTAAAGCTCGCCCTCCGCCGACAGCCGCGCGCGCGTGCAACTGCCGCAGAACGGCTGGCTGACGGAAGTGATGATGCCGATCTCCCCCGCCCCATCGGCGTAACGCCAGCGTTGGGCCACTTCGCCAAAATAGTTCGGATCGGCGGGAACGAGCGGCCACTCGCGACCGATGCGCTCGCGCATCTCCACGCCGGTGACGACTTCGTCGACGCGCCAGCCGTTGGTGTTGCCGACATCCATGTATTCGATGAAGCGGACGATCCTGCTGGTCCCGCGGAAGCGGCGCGCGATGTCGACGAACGTCTCGTCGTTGCGGCCGCGGATCACGACCACATCGATCTTGACGGGATCGAGTCCGGCCTCGCCGGCGGCGTCGATCGCTTCGAGCACGCGCGCCACCGGCACGTCGGCGTCGTTGATCCGGCGGAACTCCTGGTCGTTCAGCGAGTCGAGACTGATGCTGATGCGGTTGAGACCGGCGCGCTTGAGCGCCAGCGCCCTGGCGCGCGTCAGCAGTGAACCATTCGTGGTCAACGTCAGGTCGCGGATCCCATCGATTCCCGCCAGCAGTTCAATCAGGTGCTCGAGGTTGCGGCGGATGAGCGGCTCGCCGCCGGTGAGCCGGATCTTTTCGACGCCGAGGAGGGCAAACGATTTCACCAGCCGGGCCATCTCCTCGAACGTCAGGAGCTGATCGCGCTCGGCGAAAACGAAATCGCGCCCGAACACTTCGCGCGGCATGCAGTAGACGCAGCGAAAGTTGCAGCGATCCGTAACGGAGATCCGCAGATCGCGAAGAGGGCGCCCGAGCACGTCGACCGAGGACATTCAGCCGATGAAACTACGCCGGAGGAAACAAAAACTCCAGCACCTTGCGGGCGCGGGCCGCCCAGGCCCGCTCGCTGTGATCGCCGCGCCGGTCCTCGGTGTAGGCGAGATTCTCGTCGCTCCAGCCCTGCGCCCGAAGACGATCGTGCAAGGCCCGCGCACCGGCCAGCGCATCGGCGCCCTCGCGGCCGCCGATGTCGAGCCAGATCCGCGGTCGGGAGGGGCCGAAGAACTCGTCCACTTCGCGCAGGATCTGACGGTCGTGCCACCACACCGACGGCGAGATGACGGCGGCACGCGTGAATGAATGCGGATACTTCGCGGCGAGGTGCATGGCCAGGAGACCGCCGAGGGACGAGCCTCCGATGGCGGTGTTGGCCGCGTCGGGGAGCGTCCGGTACTGCGCGTCGATGCGCGGTTTCAACTCTTCCAAGATGAAGCGCGCGTAGTCGTCGGCGCGTCCGCCGCCGTTCCTCTCCGGATCATGAGTGGGCGCGTACTCGTCGATGCGTGACGGGCCGGCGTTGTCGATGCCCACGATGATCATCGGTGAGGCGGAGCGCTCGCCGATGGCGTCGTCCGCCGCCTCGTGCAGGCGCCAGTGCTGGCCGGGAATGAAGGAGCGTTGCGGATCGAACAGATTCTGTCCGTCCTGCATGTACAGGGCGGGATAACGGCGATCGTCGCCGTCGTCATAACCGGCGGGCAGGTACATCGTGACGTCACGCTCGTTGCCGAGGATCTTCGATTCGAACCGCGGGATGACCTCGAGACGCCCGCGGCGCACGTCGGCGCGGCGATTCTCCAGCCCCAACGCACGGCGGAACGTGGAGCGAAGCGTCTCACGCATGTCACGCATCGGAACCTCGGGATCGGGAATGGTCAAGCGTCGAGCTGGTGATAGGCGCTGCGGAAATAGATGAGCGGGTGGCCCTCCCGGGCGTGGATGGCGACGACTTCGCCGACGAAGATGGTGTGGTCGCCCCCGGGCAATTGATCGCGCAGCCGGCACTCGATCGTGCAGAGCGCCCCGTCGATCAGCGGGATGCCCAACTCCCCCCGGTTCGTGGGCATGCCTTCGAACTTATCGTCGAGCTTCGCGGCGAAGCGATTCGACAGGTCGGACTGGCCGGCACCGAGGATATTCACGCCGAATTTCGCCGCTGCGGCGATGGCGTCGTGGGACTTGACGCCCTTTTCGATGCAGACGATCACCAGCGGCGGATGGAGAGAAAGCGAGGCGAATGAGGCCACGGTCAATCCGTACGATCTGCCTTCGTGCTCGGTGGTTACGACGGTCACGCCGCTGGCGAAGTGCGACAGCGCCCATTTGAATTCTGCATCGTCGACGGGCATGCCGCGCGGAGTATACGAGACTCGGCGGACGTGTAACGTTTGCAAATGACTCTCTTTTCGCTAGAATCCAACGGAACTGCCGTCGCTCACTCGTCGCTCCAATTTTGCCGAAAAGGTGTGTCATGAAAAAAACCGTCCTGGGTGTGCTTCTCCTGTTGTGTGCAACGGTCGGATTCGCGGCTGATCGTCCCGCTACCCCCGAGATCACCGCTCCGGTCAATGGCGACGACTGGCTCAAGCTGAGCAGCAGCGAGAAACTCTTCTGGTCGATCGGTTACGCGCAGGGCTATCAGGATGCCCTCGGCAAAATCGACGTCACCTCCGGACCGGGAACGCCCTGCGCGAGTCTGGCCGCGAAAACCGAGCGCCAGAGCTCGACGGCGGGCAAGGTCAGCGGCTTCGAGCTGGTCAGCGGCCTGGAGCGCTTCTACTCGGATCCAGCCAATACGGCGATCCCCGTCGGTAGCGCGATCCGCATCTATCTGTTGCAGGCAAGCGGGAAAGATCAGACCACCATCCAGGAACTGATCGACACCGCCAGGCTCCTCGGCGCACAGAGCCGCCGGGCCACTGCACAGAGATAGGGGCACTCTCCCGTCGTCGAAACGCGGTAAACTGGGCGCATCCCGGAGGTCCATATGCGCAAAGTCAGCCTCGCGGCTCGCGTCATCCTCGTCGTCGCTGTTTGCAGCGTCTCGGCAATCGGGCAGCAATCCTCGCCAGCCGTTCTCCTCTATCCGGCAACATCGATCGACCTGCCGGTCGAGCCGGCGCGGATGGCCACGCCGATGACACTGGCCGACGCGGCAAAGCACAACGACTTCCCGATGTTCGACGCGATGTTCAACGAGGCCTCCAGGACCGAGGCCGCCCCGTACGCCGAGCTCCATTCGTTCTGGAAGTGGTCGCTGACCGATCCGGTCGGCGCGTTCTACGGCGATGAGATGCATGCAAAGTTCGCCACCGAGTATCCCGGCTACGCCGGCTACATCGCCGACTTCGGCATCATCGACTCGCACGGACGCGCCTTCTATCCCTCCGCAGAAACGCGGACGTTCCTGCTCAGGCAGGCGGCACTCGGAGAGGGTCAGGTGCCTCGCCTGGCTGAAATGGCCAGGCCGAAGCCGCGGGTCGAGAGAGTAGGGAGTGTCCCGCCGCCAGTTAAGACATCATCAGCAACCCCCACGAAGCGGCCCGCGCTCGTCCCCCGCCCGGATTCCTCAACGTCTTCGCTCGGAATCACAGCGGCGCCTCTCCCGGTCGTGGCCGCGCCCCCGGTCGTCATCGCGCCGATCGTGCAGGGACAACCCCGGCCGGCGCCCATCACTCCGCGAGTCGTTGCGCGACCCTCAGACGCACGTCTCGGTCGTGGCCTGCTGCTCATCATTGCCGGCCTCATCGGCCTGGGAATGCTGTCGGTGATGCTTCACGCTCCCAGCGAAGAGCCGGCCGTGGAATCAGACGAGCGGTCACATCCGCTCGAGCCGCGGCACATGATCCAGGTCGACGAGAAACCGAAGAAGACGGCGTAACGAAACTCCTGCCGCCGCGGGACGTAGAATCCGGTCGTGGCACGACTCCGCGACTGGCTCGACCTCGGCCGGAGCACGATCCGATCCCTGACGGCCGATGACGTCACGAGTCTCTACGCGCTCGAGTGGCCCCAGACCCGGGATGAGCTGATCGCCGACGAACACGCGGCGATCCGGCAAGACCGGCGCAGCTTCCGACGATGGCTGCGGACCGCCAGCGCCATCCTCTTCGGTCTGGCCAAGCGGCTCTCGCCACTGCGGCGCCTGCTGTTTGTTCTCGCCCAGATCTTTTTCGTCATCAGTCTCACCGGACTGGCCCTCCGGATGGAATCGGTGCCCGTCCCGTCTGTTCATCGAGATCGCCGCCACGTTCGCCGTGATGACCGCGCTTCTGGCGATGGAGCTCATCGACAAGATCCGCATGCGCGACGAGCTGGCGCTCGCGCGCGAGTTGCAGTCCAGCCTGATTCCGAAGGAGCCCCCGCGGACGCCGCATTGGGAAATCGCCGCGTTCAACCAGACCGCGAATGCGGTCGGCGGCGACATCTATGACTTCGTCGAGCTGCCGGACGGGCGCATGGCCATCCTCTTCGGCGACGCTTCGGGACACGGGATGGCCGCGGGTCTGGTCATGGCCGTGGCTCATGCCGCATTTCGCACGCAGCTCGACGTCGACGCTTCGCCCCCGGCAATCACGGGAAGCCTCAACCGCATCCTCTGCCGCACGGGCGGATCACGATCGTTCTTCTCGTGCTGCTACGTCCTTCTCTCACCGAACGGGGAGTTCGTGGCTACGCTGGCCGGCCATCCCCCGATTCTGAAGATCGACAACGGCGGCGGAGTCATCGCTCGAGTCGGCTACGGTGCGTATCCGCTGGGCGTAAAGAGTGGTCTGCACTGGAAGGAAGTCCGGGGAACGCTCCGGCCGGGCCAGCGGCTGCTGCTCCATTCCGATGGGCTGACGGAAGCACGCAACACGCTGGAGCGGGAGTTCGGCGACGACTACGTCGACGCCATCGCCAGCTGGCGGCCTGAGGCGACGGCGCAGGAACTCGTCGACGAGCTCGTCGCCGAGTGGAAGGCATTCACTACGGCCCAGCCGATCGACGACGACATGTCCATCGCCGTGATCCGGCGGCGTTGAGGGAGTGGGCACCGGTCTGAGGCCGGCAGCTACACTGCCACTCGCTTGACCAGCCCGTCGAACACCTGCAGCGCCAGGTCGACGCGCCCCAGCGGTGCCGAGACCTGAACACCGGCCACGGCGCCCCTCACGCGCGCCAGGGTCTCCCGCGCGATCGTCACACCCTCGACCAGCGCGAACTCCTTCCCCTTCTCGCTGGCGACACGCATTCGCTCCATGACGTCGTCCGGCACGGACACACCGGGAACTTCGTTGTTCATGAACTGCGCGTTCCGATACGACAGCAGCGGCCAGATTCCCGCCACCACCGGCAGCTTCATCGGCTCGATGCGGTGCAGGAACGTCTCCATCTGGCCGGCGTCGAAGACCGGCTGGGTGATCGCGTACTCCGCGCCCGCCTTCACTTTCCAGTCGAGGCGGCGCAGCTCGTAGTCGAGATCGAGATGACCGGGATTCACGCCGACGCCGATGGTGAAGCATGTCGGCTCGCCGAACGGGTTGCTGCCGAGATCGAGCCCATGGTTCATCAGGTTGACCATGTTCGTGAGGCCGATCGAGTCGATGTCGAACACCGCGGTGGCCTCCGGATACGGCCCCATCTTCGGGGGATCGCCGGTGATGAGCAGCAGGTTCCTGAGCCCGAGCGCGGCGCATCCGAGGAGATCGGAGTGCATGCCCAGGAGATTGCGGTCGCGGCAGCAGTAGTGGAGAACGGTCTCGATGCCGACGCGCTGCTGCAGCAGCACGGCCACAGCGATTGCACCCATGCGATTCTGCGCGCGCGGGCCGTCGGGAACATTGACGGCGTCGACGCCCGCTTCCCTGATCGCGTGCACCGACTTGATCATCGCGTCCGGGTTAGGGCCCTTCGGCGGCGTGATCTCGATGGTGGTGACGAACTCGCCGTTCGCGATCTTGTGTCCCCACCGCGACCGGTCACCAAGCGGCACCGGTTGCACGCCCTGCCGCTCACCGGCCTCATCGCGCTCGACGATCACGAACGTCCGCCGCGGCGAGAGCGGGCGGACGGCGTCGGCCATCACCTTGACGTGCTCCGGTGTGGTTCCGCAGCAGCCACCGAGGAACTTGACGCCTTTATGGATGAGGCGCTTCGCGTACTTGCCCATGTAGTCGGGCGAGGCCATGTACATCTGCCGTCCGCTGATCTCGCGAGGCAGACCGGCGTTCGGCTGGCAGGAGATCTTTTTCGCGGTGACGGAACTGATCTCCTCGATGGCGTCGAGCATGACGTCGGGTCCGACCGAGCAGTTCAGCCCGATGACGTCGGCGCCGGCGGAGTCGAGGCGCTCGGCGATGACCTTCGGCGCGTCGCCGTAGACCGTGCGGCCGTCGGTGCCGATGGTCATCTGGGCGATGACCGGCAGGTTGCACACGTCGTGGACCGCGGCGATGGCCTGTTCCATCTCGGCGATGTTCGAAATGGTCTCGATCACGATGAGATCGACGCCGCCGTCGCGAAGCGCCTCCGCCTGCTCGCGAAAAATGGACCTCGCTTCCTCGAGGGAGGTCGGCCCGTACGGCTCGATTCGGATGCCCAGCGGTCCGATCGCCCCGGCCACGTAGACGGAGTCTCCGGCCGCCTCGCGCGCCAGCCGGGCCCCGGCCATGTTGATCTCGCGCAGCTCGTCGCCCAGGCCGAAGCTCTCCAGCTTCACGCGATTCGCGCCGTAGGTGTTCGTCTCCAGCACTTCTGCACCGGCGCGCACGTACTGCTTGTGCACCTCGAGCACCATCTCCGGGCTGCGAAGATTCAGCTCGTCGTAACACTTGTTGATGAACACACCCTTCGCGTAGAGCATGGTTCCCATCGCTCCGTCGAAGAGGTAGACGTGTTCGTCCGCGATCGCCTGAATGAAGTCCTGCATAACGGGTTGCCGGGTTGCTGGGTTGCTGGGTTGCTGGGTTGCTGGGTTGCTGGGTTGCTGGGTTGCTGGGTTGCTGGGTTGCTGGGTTGCTGGGTTGCTGGGTTGCTGGGTTGCTGGGTTGCTGGGTTGCTGGGTTGCTGGGTTGCT
>JBBRTB010000043.1:0-22244 GCA_038244815.1 Thermoanaerobaculia bacterium | reverse complement strand
TCCGAGCACGTAGCGGCTGTACTGATCCGTGACCGTGAGCGGATAGCAGTAGTTGCCGTCGCGCATCAGAAACTCTCCCTTGAAGTCGGCGGCCCACAGTGCGTTGGGAGTGGCAGCATTGGTCGTCGGCTTGCCTGGATGCTCGAGCCGCCGTCGTCGCCGACGGACTTCGGAAAGGCCAGCGCGCTTCAAGATTGCACTGGCCGTGCTGCGCGCTGGAAGCTCCACGTCGTGTCGTCTTGCCAGCCATGGCAACAGCTTCTTCGGTCCCCACGTCGGGTGCTTGCGTCGCGCTTCGATCAGCAGCGTCTCGGTGGTAACCGGTCTCGCGACTGATCCCGAACAACTCACACAGTTCCGTGAACGCGTACTGCTCCGCTTCGTACGCCACGATGAACTCCATCCGCAGTCTCTCGGCGCTCTTCTCAAGCCAAGGCATTCAACACCCCCGCTCTTTCGTTTGCGGAAAGTGTCAACCATGTTGCCGGACCGATCTGTCAACCATGTACCCGGGTCATACCACCTAACTGCTAACTGCTAACTGCTAACCGCTACCCGGCCCCACCCGGCCCGCGCATTGCAGCCTCAGCGGTCATGCCGCGGATCCGCATCGCCGCCGCCTGGCAATCGCTGCGATCGTCACTCTGGTTCGTTCCGAGCCTGATGATGTCGCTGGCGATCTTCGTGTCCGTCGGCATGATCGAGCTCGATCGGCGCGTGCAGGTGATCAAGTCGGTCTCGGCCTGGATCTACTCGGGCGGACCGGAAGGAGCGCGGCAGGTGCTGGCCACGATCGCCGGATCGATGATCACGGTGGCCGGCGTGTCGTTCTCTGTGACCATGGTGGCGCTGTCGCTGGCCTCATCGCAGCTCGGGCCGCGGCTGCTTCGCAACTTCATGCGCGACCGCGGCAATCAGATCGTCCTCGGAACGTTCATCGCAACCTTCATCTATTGTCTCCTGGTACTCCGCACCATCCGCGGCGATCGCGGAGGCAACCCCGAGTTCGTGCCGTCCATCGCCGTGACGTTCGGTCTGGTGCTGGCCATCGCCAGTCTGGCCGTGCTCATCTACTTCATCCATCACCTCACGAATCTGCTGCAGGCCGATCACGTCATCGCCGCGGTGGCCGACGAGCTCGATCAGACGATCGCGCACATGTATCCCAGCGGGACCGGCAACGAGCCACGCCCGTCGGATGACGCGGCGATCCGCACATTCGAGGAGCTCGCCGCGCAACATCCGTCGCGGCTCATCGAAAGCCGGGCCTCGGGCTACATCAACGTCATCGCTCTCGATGACCTTCTCGGCATCGCCCGCTCGAAGGATCTGGTCATCCGCGTGCCGATGTCGCCGGGACGGCACGTTCTCGACCACTCCATCGTGGCCGAGGTGTGGCCCGACACGGTCGACGACGGCACGGCCGCCCGCATTCGCCAGACCTGCGTCCTCGGCCGCAAGCGGACGGCGGACGAAGACATCGAATTCGCCGTCGACCAGATCGTCGAGGTGGCCGCGCGCGCACTCTCCCCCTCCCTGAACGATCCGTTCACCGCCATCACGTGCATCGATCATCTGTCGACGGCGATGCTCCATCTGATCGAGTGCGACTTTCCCTCGCCCTACCGGCTCGACGATCAGGGAGTCGTCAGGAT
This sequence comes from Thermoanaerobaculia bacterium, assembly GCA_038244815.1. GTDB lineage: Bacteria > Acidobacteriota > Thermoanaerobaculia > Gp7-AA8 > Gp7-AA8 > DASVHS01. The sequence goes on along the minus strand of JBBRTB010000043.1, from coordinate 20,589 downwards.
CATCGCCATCCGGCCCGATTTCAGCGGAATCGCCGACGCCGCGTTCAATCAGTTGCGCCAGTTCGGCAGCCGCGTGCCGGCGGTCGCCATCCGCATGCTGGAGGCCATCGCCTCCCTCATCCCGTTCGTGCGCACGGAGGAGCAAAAGGAAGTATTGATGCGCCATGCGGCCATGATCCGTCGCGCCGCACGGCAGGAAACGGACGAGAGCGAGGATCTTGCCGACATCCAGCAGCGCTACCGCGAGCTGCGATAGCCGGCGCGCTCCAGCGAGCGCTCAGCCGCGATACGATCCGCATCGAGGTGCCACCATGCGAAGACTCGCCCTGATTCTCCTTCTCGCTCAGTCCGCATTCGCGCAGATGCGGCCGGTCCACACGTTCTCGATCGTCGCGCGCGATCCGCAGACCGGCGACCTCGGCGTGGCCGTGCAGTCGCACTGGTTCGCCGTGGGACAGATCGTGCCCTGGGCGGAGGCAGGAGTCGGGGCCGTGGCCACGCAGAGCTTCGTGGATCCGTCGTACGGACAGCTCGGTCTCGATCTGATGCGCACGGGCAAGACCGGACCGGAAGCGCTTCGCGGACTGCTGGCGGCCGATCCGTCGTGCCACGTGCGTCAGGTGGCGATGATCGACAGCAGCGGCAACGTGGCCACGTTCACCGGCGCGAACGACATTCAGTCTGCGGGCGGAGCGGCTGGCGGCGCAACGGCGGCCACGCAGATCCCGTGCGGAACGAGCGGTGGCGGAGCGTTCACCGCCGGGCGCGATTTCGCGGCGCAGGCGAATCTCATGTCGAACGATCGCATCTGGCCAGCCATGGCGCAGGCTTACGCGCAATCGACCGGTGATCTGGCTGACCGTCTGCTGGCTGCGCTCGACGCCGCGCAGGCCGCGGGCGGCGACATTCGCGGAAAGCAGTCGGCGGCGCTCATCGTCGTGAAAGGAAAGTCATCGGGAAAGCGATGGCTCGATGAGATCTTCAATCTCCGGGTCGACGATGCCGCCGAGCCGCTCCAGGAACTGCGCCGGCTGGTCGCGCTGCAGCGCGCGTACAACCACATGAACGCCGGCGATCTGGCCACCGAGCACAACGATGCCGAGGGCGCGCTGCGCGAGTACGCGGCCGCCGAGAAGATCGCCGCGGACACCGCCGGTGTTCCGCAGAGCCGCTATGCAGAGATGATCTACTGGCACGCGGTGGCGCTCGTGAACATGAAACGCGTCGACGAGGCCATGCCGCTGTTCGCGAAGGCGTTCCAGCTCCAGCCCTCGTGGCGCGAGCTGACCACGCGCCTGCCGCGGTCCAATCTGCTGCCAAACGATCCGAAACTGATCGAGCGGATCACGGGCGCCGGTCGTTGAAGCCGGCGCAGCCTGTACGAATCTCGAGGACCGGCCAGCCGTGACCATCCGAAAAGCAGAACGCCGCGATCTCGAATCGCTGGGCCGCATCGGCGCCATGCTCGTGCGCACGCACTACCAGTTCGACCGGCAGCGATTTCTCGCGGCGGGTCCTGGAACCGAGGCCGGTTACGCCTCGTTTCTCGGCTACGTTCTCGACTCGCCGGATGGCTGCCTGTTCGTCGACGAACACGATGGCCGGATCTGCGGCTATGTCTACGCCGCGCTCGAGCCGCTCTCCTGGAAGGAGCTGCGCGGTCCGGCCGGCTTTATCCACGACGTTGCCGTGGAGGAGGATTCGCGGCGCTGCGGAATCGGCACTCGGCTGATCGAAGCCGCCTTCGGCTGGCTGCGCGAGCGCGGCGCGCCGCGCGTCCTCCTTGGAACCGCGGCGGCGAACAAGGGCGCGCAGATCCTCTTTCGTCGTCTGGGATTTCGCGAAACGATGATCGAGATGACGAAGGAGCTGGAGTGAAATCGCTCGCGCGGGCCATGCAGGCATGACCGGACGGCTCGTCGTTTCTCTTCTCCTGCTGATGGCCACGGCCGGCCAGGCATCGTCGAAGCGGAATACCGCCTCCGATGTGGCCGCGGGTTACGTCGACGACAAGCAATGCACGACGTGCCATTCCGCCATCGCCGACAGCTACAAGCAGGTGGGGATGTCGAAGGCGTTCTACCGCCCTCGCCCGGATGACGAGATCGAAGACTTCGCGAAGCTGCCGCTCCGCCACGCCCGCTCCGGCGACCTCATGGAGCTCCGTTGGCACGATCAGAAGCTCGTATTCAGGCGCTGGCAGCTCGACGGCGCCGGGCAACCCATCAACGTCTTCGAGCAGACCGTCGACTGGATCCTCGGGTCCGGCCACCACGCCCGCACGTATCTCTACCAGGCGCCTTGCGGCGAGATCTATCAATTGCCGATCGCCTGGTATTCGCAGGAGAAACAATGGGCGATGGCGCCGGGATTCGACAGGCCCGATCATCAGGGCGTTCTGCGGCGTGTTCGCCACGAGTGCCTCTTCTGCCACAACGCGTATCCGCACCTCGACGAGAACTCACGCGACGGTTTCTGGCGCAAGCAGTCGCTGCCGGAATCGCTTCCGGAAGGAATCGGATGCCAGCGTTGCCACGGCCCCGGCGCAGAGCACGTACGCCTGGCTCGCGGCGATGCCGAGTATGCGGCGGTGCGCGCCGCCATCGTCAGGCCCACTCGCCTCGATGCGCGCCTGCGCAACGATGTCTGCTACGAATGCCACATGCAGCCGGCCATCGCCGTCTCGCCGATCCGCCGCCTCGGCCGCGATGTCTACTCCTTTCGTCCCGGCCAGGCCCTTCCCGACTACGAGTTGCAACTCGACATCGTCGACCCGGGAATGCCGAGGAAGAAACGGTTCGAGATCAATCACGCGCCGTACCGGCTCGAACAGAGCCGCTGCTTCATCGAGAGCGGGAAAAAGCTCTTCTGCCTCGACTGCCACGATCCGCATCGCAAACTAGAACTAGAGGGACCCGATCACTACCGCGAGGTCTGCCAGAGTTGCCACAAGAGCGGAGAGCACGTCACCGCAAAGAGTGATTGCGTGTCCTGCCACATGCCGAAACGCCGGACGCAGGACGTCGTGCATGTGGTGATGACCGACCATCGCATCCAGAAACCGTTGGCCGGCATGGATCTTCTCGGGCCCCTTGAAGAGCGCGATCCCTCCATCGCCGAGATCACGATTTACGATCAGGAACGGTCACCGTCCGATGCCGCGCTCTACCTGATGCTCGCGGCGATGCGAAGCCGCCGGCGCTCGGACCTCGTGCCGCCGCCGACGAAGGAGATCGAACCGTATTTCGATCTCGGCGCTTCACAACTGCGGCAGGGGCACTCCGACGATCTCGAGAAAACCGCGCGCTCGATCCTGGAGCGCGCGCCGGACCAGCCGCTTGCCACCGAGTGGCTGGGCATGGCGGAGTTCTATCTCGGCCGTCGTGACCAGGGCCTCGACCTGATGCGCAAGGCCGCGAAGCTCGACCCGCAGCAAGTCGAGTTCGACTACAACCTCGGCCTCCTCAGCGGCGGAACCGAGGCCGTTGCTGCGTTCGAGCGCGCCGTGGCCGGGCGCCCGAATTTCGTCCTGGCGTGGTTCCACCTCGGCGAAGCGCGGCGCGGTGACGCCGCCATCGCCGCGTACCGTCGCACGCTGGAGATCGATCCGCGATTCACTCGCGCGTACCTCGCTCTCGCCCGCGCTCTCATCGCCCGCGGCGATCGCGACGAAGCGCTGCGCTACCTCCGGCACGGCGCAACCGCGGCGGCACGGCCCCAGGAGGTCCGGCAGGCGTTGCGGAAGGCTGAGCAGCAACAGCCAGGATCCAACGGACGCTGAGAGGCGGAAGAGGCGGAAGGCGGCCGCCTTCTGCCTCTTGATCTTGTTGGAGTCGGTGCCGGGACTATTGAGTGCCGATGTTGCTGGAGACCGACTGGGAGCCGCCGTTGCCGGCGATGGCATTGTTGCCATGCGAGACCACGGTGCCGGTGGTGGCGATGTTGATGCCGCTGTAGTTGTTGACGACGTCGCTGCCAAACAGCCGGACCGTACCGCCGCCCACATCACCGACCGAGATCCCGATGCCATTCCTGAAGATGGAGCTTCCCTGAACGCTGACCTCGCTGCCGTTCCTGACGAACAGACCGCCCATGGCGCTCTCGGAGAGAACTGAGTCGACGACCTTCACCACCGACCCTCCGTCCGCTTCCAGCGCGCTGCCGTTACCGCCGATGCCATTGCCGGTCGTTCCGGTGATCTGAACGTGGTCGAGCGTGACGGAGACCGAACCGCCGTTCGGCTTCACGAAGATACCAAAGCCATTGTTGTCTCGAATCGAGGTATTGGAGATCGCCACTTTCGCGGGCGACGTCGGCTCGATGTCGATCCCGCTCTGCGAGAAATCGAAAATCGTACAACCTTCGATACTCACGGTGCCGGCCGTGAGGACCTTGATACCCACGAGCCCGGGTGAGGACGGTGGGGCGCCATTGAAAGTCAGGTTGCGTAGATAGACGCGACCGTTGGCGCCCGCGTTGATGATGATTCCGCTGGTACCGGACGCCAGGACCGATGCTACGAAGTCGGCGCCTTCGATCGTGATGCTCTTGGTGATCGTTAGCGCGCCGAATCCACCGGGGTCGAGAACGCTGATCTCGCCGCCTGCGGCGGTTTTTGAGATCGCCCCTGCGAAGGTCTTGCACGGCGCGGTCCGGCTGCAGGGATTGACGTCATCGCCGACGCCGGATACCCACGTGCGCGTGGCCTGGGCGTTTGCGCTGAGACTGATTGCGAGCAGGACCACAAGGATGCCTAAGATTCGTTGAACTCTCATCTACGTCCTCCATGCTGAAGCCGCGCGAACGAAGTTCGGGGGACGGCAATGATACGCCAGGAGCGTTCCGGCTCCTTCACCGCGTACTCAGGCGCCCGGAGGAACGGCAATCTCCTGATCGCAGCGGCGCCGGACGCCCGTGTATCTTCCGCCTCCATGAGCAAGACCCGGCTGGTCATTGTCGTGTTGGCCCTCCAGGCGTTGTCCCTCTCCGCGGCGAACGCCAATCCTTTCCAGTATCAGTGGCAGCAACTGTCGCCGGCGGTCCGGGCGGGCATCCGCCAGGATCCGTTCGAGCTCCCGCAGGAAGGCAATTCCGTCTTCGTCGTGACGGATGAGGGAGTGGTCGTATTCGACGCCGGTGGCTCTCCGCTGATGGGCGAATCGATCGTGGCGAAAGTGCGCTCGGTGACGGACCGGCCGATCACGCACGTGATCATCAGCCACTGGCATGGCGATCACATGCGCGGACTGCAGGCCATCCGCTCCGCCTTTCCGCACGTGGAGGTGCTGAGCCACCCATTCGCGCGCGATTTCATCGCTTCGACGCAGGAGATGTGGCTGAAGCGGCAAGTCTCGATGGGCCGAACATTCGCAAAGCGATCGAGGCATCGTCGCGGCGCCGATCCCTCTGATCCCAAGCCCTTACACGCGTGACTACCCCGGCGTGCTGGAGAAACTCGAGGCGCTGCCGTTCAGGACGCTCGTCCCGGGGCACGGCGACATCCAGCACGACCGTGCCTACGTCGATCTGCTCATCGAGACGTTCCAGACCGCATCGAGCCAGATGAATGCATCACTGGCGAAGGGCGACACGAAAGAACAGGCCATCGCCGCGATGGGTCTGTCGAGCGTTGACGCAAAGTTCACACACGGCGACCCGTTTCTGGCGAATCGGTTTCAGGACTACGTCGCCGCCGCGCTGCCCGAAGCGGCGTACCTCATCGAGAGCGGCGTTGGGATCCAGGAATCGTTTTAGGGAGCGCGCGGTGTGCGCGCTCAGAATGGCTTCTCGATCGATTCTGACTGCGGCGTGAACAGCTTCGCGCCGTCCGCTGTAATGACCATGTCGTCCTCGAGCCGCACTCCGAACTCGCCGCGGATGTAGATGCCCGGCTCATCACTGAACGTCATCCCGGACTGCGCGGCCAGCGACGTCTTCCAGCCGAACATGTCGTTCTTGACGAGATACGGCCACTCGTGCCCGTCCATCCCGATGCCATGACCGACGCGATGGGTGAAGTACTTGAACCCGGGGCCGTAGCCGGCCGCGGCGATCACGCCGCGCGCGGCAGCATCGATCGACTCCAGCGGCACACCCGGTTTCGCCGCTTTCAGCGCCGCGGTCTGCGCATCTCTCACAATATCGAAGACACGCCTGGCCTTATCGCTTGCCTTGCCGAGAACGAACGTGCGCGTGATGTCGGACTGGTATCCGTCCACAGTGCAGCCGTCGTCGACCATGATGACGGTGCCCTCGCGGATGATCTGTGGCGCGGTCGAGCCATGAGGCAGTGCCGTGTACTGGCCCGTCTGCACGGAGGCGCCTCCGCGAAATCCGGTGCGCTCGTACGCGAGATCGATGAGGCCGGACACCTGGTTCTGCAACATTCCCGGCTGTAGCGCGCGATAGACGGCCTCATACACCTCGAGCGTTGCCGTCGAGGCCAGTCGCATCAGCTCGAGCTCGTGGGCATCCTTGATCATGCGGCATCCGGCCGTTACCGGCGTTCCGCTGACGAGCCGGGCATGAGGTGCCGCCGCGGCGATCGAGCTCGTCCAGACGAACTTCGCTGTCTCTTCGATGCCGACGTTTCCCGTGGCCACTCCACGATCGGTGAGCCCGCGCGCAAGAAGCTCGTATGGACTCTCGTCCTCCTGCCACGTCCGCACGTCCGCGCGTCCGCCGCCGAAGGGACCGAGGGCGATCTGTTCGCGGGCACGGTCCTCTTCGAACGAGGGGCAGACGAAGAACGGCTCGCCCTTCACCGGGATCACACAGGCGAACAGCCGCTCACCGCCCGACCAGTGAAGGTTCGTGAAGTAGACGAGCGAAGTGCCGGGAGTCAGCACGAGCGCGCCGATCTTCTCCGCGGCCATCAGGCGCCTCGCTTTCTCGATGCGGGCGCGGCGCTCGTCGCTGGTGATCGGCCGCACCTGATCGCGCATCGGCGTGAGCGCGGCGATCGAGGGTGGGAGCGCGGCGCTCTGCGCAAAGACAGGCAGTTGCGAAGCCGCGCCGGCGGCGAGGGAAGTGCCGATGAACTGACGTCGATTCATGGTCGGATTGTAATTGGATCGGCGACGTGGGCACGCTCATCGAGCCACTCGGCCGGGATGTGCACGAACGAGCGATCGAGATCCCGAACCGCCGAACAGCCGAGCAGCTTCATCGTGCGCACGATGCCGGTGCGGAGAATCTCGATCGTCCGCCCGACGCCCGCTTCGCCGGCAGCGCCCAGGCCGTAGGCGTACGCGCGTCCGATGAGAACGGCGCGGGCGCCGGCGCACAGCGCTTTCACGACATCACTCCCCTTCCGGATGCCGCCGTCCAGCAGCACCTCCACCCGGTCCCCCGACGCCGCGATCACCTCGGGCAGGACGCGCAGCGTCGGTGCGACGCCGTCGAGCTGCCGCCCGCCGTGATTCGAGACGACCACAGCGGCCGCACCGTGATCGATGGCGCGGCGGGCGTCGTCGGCCGTGTGCACGCCCTTCACCACGATGGGACCTTGCCACGCCTCACGGATCCACTTGAAGTCGTCCCAGGAAACCATCGACTGTTCGAGCGCCGCGCCGACATCCGCATACGGCATGGGGCGTCCTTCCAGCACGATGTTCGGAAAGCTCATCAGGCCGCCGTCCCGAAGGTACGCGGCGAACCAGCGCGGGCGAGCCAGAAACTGAAAGACGTACGGGAACATCGCCAGCGGCGCGCCGGACACGAGCTCCTTCGCACCGTTGCGCAGATCGCGCTCGCGATTTCCGGCCACCGGTGTGTCGACCGTGACCACGAGCGCGGCGCAGCCGCAGTTCCTGGCGCGCTCGATCCCGCTCATGGCCACGTCGCGGCCGCCGACGAGATAGAGCTGGTACCAGACCGGCCCCGGCGTGGCTGCCTTCACATCGCGCACGGCGCAACCGGAAAGCGTCGAGAGCGTGTAGATCGTCCCCGCTTCGCCGGCCGCCTTCGCCGCCAGCTCCTCGCCGCGCGGATAGAACATCCGGGAGCTTCCCACCGGCGCCAGAAGAAACGGCAGCTCGACCGCGGTGCCCAGGACCGTCGTGCGCAGGTCGACGGCGGGAGTGGCCACGGCCGAGCGGGGACGGAGCAGCACGTCATCGAATACGCGCGAGTTCTCGCGCATCGTCCATTCGGTGTCCGCGCCGCCGTCGATGTAATCGAAGACCACCTTGGGCAGACGTTTCTTCGCGGCCACCCTGAGGTCGGCGATGTTGAGGACCCGCGGCGGATCGACTCGTCCCATGCGCGGTGCTACTCCGGCGGGGACGGCGCTTCCCGCCGACGGCGAACGAACGACGGACGATGACTCATCAGCCGATTGTAACGAAGCGGGGCCGCGCTGCCACTCGCAGCGCGGCCCAACCCTCGATCGGAGGGCTACCAGCCTTCGTCCGCCGTGGCGCCGTAGATCGCCGGAACCGGACGGTCGTTCAGCCGCAGATAGACGGTCAGTTGACCGCGATGGTGCGCCAGATGGCTGATCGTGTCGGCCACGATCAGATGGCGCGGACGGTCATCGAGGACTTTGTCCCCGAAGCGTAGACGCCACGACTTCATGAGCTGATCGTCAGTGACCTTCGACAGTGCCTTGCGCGCCGACTCCATGGCCTGATCGTGGATCTGCAGGAGCTCGCGATTCGAGGTCACCGCTTTCTGCCCGCCGGCGCCGCTGGACAGATCGAGCTCGTTCTGCTCGACGATCATCGGGACCCACGACGGCATGCTGGCCACGAGTGCGGCCAGTGAGCCGAGGGCCATCGACTTGGGATGCGGCTTCCAGTCGTTTTTTCCTTCCGGCACGGCCTGGAGCGCTTTGCGTGTGCCGGGAGACTCGCGCTCGAGCTGCGCGAGGAGCATTTCCCTGATGTTCATACGATCCTCCTTGTCGAGAGCGAACTCTAGTCGCGGATATATGCCATCCCACGGCATAATTCGAGCGTCACCATTCATTCACCATGCGAGCGGACCGATTGCTCTCCACGCTGCTGCTGCTCCAGGCAAACGGAAAGATGACCGTGCGCCAGTTGGCGGATCGGCTCGAGGTCTCGCACCGCACGGCCTATCGCGACCTCGAGGCGTTGAGCGCGGCCGGCGTCCCGGTCCTGGCATTGCGTGGGTCTCACGGCGGATGGCAGCTCGACGAGGAATGGCGCACGCAAGTGCCCGGACTGGACGAATCGGAGTTGCGCGCGTTTCTGATGGCGCAGCCGCGCGTGATCGGCGACGGCGTCCTGGCCGCGGCCGCCGAGCGTGCGCTGGACAAGCTGATGGCGGCGATGCCGGTCACGCTTCGGGCGCGCGCGGCGTTCATCCGCCAGCGTCTGTACGTCGACACGGCGGGCTGGCGCGGCGTGTCGGAGAACCTCACCTTTCTTCCGATCGTGCAGGATGCGGTGTCGCGCGACCGCAAGCTCTCGATCCGCTACCGCAAACGGGCCGGCCAGTGCTCCGACCGCATCGTCGACCCGCTGGGACTGGTGGCCAAAGGCACGAGCTGGTATCTCGTAGCGAACAGCGCGGACGGATTCCGCACGTTCCGGGTGTCGCGAATCGAGAACGCGACGCTCCTCGACGTGGGCATCGAGCGCCCCGCCGGCTTCGATCTGGCCACGTACTGGAAGTCGTCGTCCGCACGGTTTCGCGAGAGCCATCCGCGCCTGAGCATCACGCTCCGGCTGGAGGCGCGCGCAGCGGAAGAGCTCATGAGCTGGCGAACGGGCAGGCCGCTCACGGCCGAACCGGCCGGCAGCGACGGCTGGGTGACCCTGGAGACGGAGTTCGAGGACGAAGAGCACGCCTGCTTCTACGTGCAGGGGCTCGGTGCGCGAGCCGAGGTGGTCGCGCCGCTCGCTTTGCGCGAGCGCGTCGCTGCCAACGCGGCCGCGGTCATCGAGCGAATGCGCTCGACGGACGTGACCTCCAGGTAGGCGGCCATCCGCGCGTTGCTCGGCCTTGCGCCGAAGACAGCGCATCGTGTGAACGATGACGGCACCGAGACCGGTATTCCCTCCAACAGGTGCCGCTGGTATGAGGCTGCGCGTTCGATCTGGCGAGAAGATTTCCGTCGATGGCGTGGTGGTCGAAGGACAGAGCAACGTTGATGATCGATGGTCACCAGAGAACCGATTCCGGTCGAAAAGGAGAGCGCCAGCAAGTTGATCGGCGCGACCGTGAACTCCACCGGTTCGCTTGTGATGCGCGCGCAGCGAGTCGGAGCGGACACCCTGCTCGCTCAGATCGTGAACATGGTGTCGCAGGGGCGAAGCCCCGCGCCGATCCAGAGCTGGCGGACAAAGTCTCGGCATGGTTTGTTCTCACGGTCATCGCCGTCGCTCTGATCATCATGGCATGCCCTCTGCGCGCTCGGACTCGCAACGCCCATGTCCGTCATGGTCTGAATCGTGAGATGCTCGAAAACGTGCGAATTCTGACCATGACACTGCTGGCGAGCTTCGTTGCAATGCAAGCTCTTCCCGCGCAGATCGACGCAATCGCGTCGCCCACGGGCGCGGGAGCGGCCGAACCATTTCTCTCTTCGTCGAAGAAGGGGCTTCTCCTGAGTTGGCTCGAACCTGTGAAAGGAACGGATCGCGTCGCCCTCCGCTTCGCTCGTTATACGACGGGTAGTTGGTCAGTCGCACAAACGATCGCTGAGCGCAACGACTTCTTCGTGAACTGGGCCGACTTCCCTTCGATCGTCGAAGATACCAAAGGTGCATTGTTCGCTCACTGGTTGCAGAAGAGCGGAAACAGCGTCTATGCGTATGACGTGTGGATGGCGACTTCAAAGGATGCCGGACGGACGTGGAGCGCGCCCTTCATGTTGAACCGCGACGGGAAGAAGAACGAACACGGTTTTGTGTCGTTTGCGCCGTTGGTACAGGGCGGCGTCGCAGCCACATGGCTGGACGGCCGCAACATGCCGGAAGGGAAAGAAGAAGGCGACATGACGGTGCGGTACGCGACGATTGACGCCGACCGCCGCATTCGATCCGACGCGCAACTCGACGCCCGTACCTGCGAGTGCTGCACCACAGGGATGGCCGTCACGGCGAGCGGACCTGTGATCGTGTATCGCGACCGATCCGCTGATGAAATCCGTGACGTCGCCTTCGTACGGCGAGTCTCAAGCGGCTGGAGCACGCCGGCACTCGTGCATGCGGATGGATGGAGGATCACCGGTTGTCCGGTGAACGGACCGCAAATCGCCGCGTCGGAGCGCAATGTGGCCGTGGCCTGGTTTACCGCAGCTGAGGATCGTCAGCGCGTTTACACCGCGTTCTCGACTGACGCAGGCGCGACGTTCGCCGCGCCGATCGTGGTCGACGACGGCCAACCGGTCGGCCGCGTAGACGTCGTTCTTCTCGACCCCAGGACCGCAGTCGTCAGTTGGATCGAGCAGAGGCCCGGCGGCGCGGAAGTCCGGGCACGTGCCATTCGCCGAAACCATTCGCCGATGCCAAGCATCAGAGTTGCGGGTTCCAGCACGGCTCGCGCCGCAGGCTTTCCCCGAATGGCAAGCCTCGGACGAACCGTTTTCATCGCGTGGACAGATCAGACCGCGAAAGATAAGCGCGTTCGCATCGCACGGTTGACGTTCTGAAAAGTTAACTACGCCCCGCCCCTGCCGGAGTAGAATTTCAACGGAAGTGCCCCAGTGAAACGGACAGTTGTTGCAGCGGCATGGATCGTCGGATCGACGATTCCGCTCGCGCTCGCCGCCATTTTCATCTTTGGTTGCTGCGTGCTGCCGTTCCATAAGGCGCTGCATCGCACACTACCGCTCTGTCATATGGCGGTCGAGATGCTCCATGGCGGCCACGATGACGGAGGCGACGATCACCACCCGGCGCCACCCGCATCACCGAAGCAGCAAGTGAGCGGACCATCGCTGATCACGACACTCACGACGAGACAGCCGGCGAAACGCGGCGACACCTTCGCTCTGATGCATTGGCGATTCTCGCCGGTCGCACATCGCAGCTTCATTTCTCTCGGCGCAATCCGCTGCGACCAGGACATAGGGTTACACCGGCTACTCATCGCTACATTCCGCATCTGATCCTCCCTCCAAACGAGTGCCACTGAGTCGCGCACGGAAACGGCTGCGTAGCCGAGCACTCACTCCTCCTCCCACTTCGACGTTTGAGTGATTCCGCCGCGCGCCGGCGGTTCGCAGGGAGTCCCTGATGAGACGTTCTTGCAGTTTCGCGATCACCGCCATCGCCACTGTCGTTCTCGCCGCGTGCGGCGGAAAGCCAAGCATCGCAAGCAAGAGTGCCACGGCGTATCGCGATGCCGTCGCGCAAGGAAAGGACGTCAGTGCGGGCGGCCATACGCACGGCGGACACACGCACGAACAGGCGGCTCCCATTGCCTCTTCGGAGCCGACCGTGATGGATCACGGCTCGATGCCCGGAATGGTCATGGCGAAGAACTCCACCGCCATGCCGAACATGGGTCACGGGCGGATGCAGAGTGGCACGACAGAAACAATGAACATGCAGCATGGGTCGATGGCCGGAATGAACATGGAAGGCGGCTCCATGACTGGAATGGATCACTCGCAACCACGGCACGGGACGAGTCAGGCGATGGCCAGCATGCCGGGGATGAAGGATGGGGCGGGACAAACGATGGCGAACATGCCCGGAATGCAACACGGAGCTGCCGCTCCGGCACCCGTCATCGCCGCTGCGCCTTCCAGCAGTTCCGGCATCTCTCAACTCAATCCGTCGTCGACTCTTCAGCCGGACGCCTTCGACCAACCCGCGCCCGCCGCCGTCTCCGAAGCGTCAAAAGCACGCTCCGGAAGGAGCGGTGGCATGGCCTCGCCTCCGGCGAAATCGCAGTCAGCGCCTCATGTTCATCCTCCTTCCGGAGGCGACCAGCAATGAAGACGCCTCTCACGATAGCCGGGCTTTTAGCCATCTTCGCGGGTGGTTGCGCGACGATACCGCGCGATGCCGGTGTTGCTGATGTACAGCGCCAGGTTGCACTCCGCACCAGCCAATCGGTTGACGTCCGCAGTTCTGCCGCAATCACCGACGACGAACGACTTCAGAGCATGCTGCAGGGAGAGATCGATGCCGACCGAGTGGTGGCAATCGCTTTTGTCAACAATCCTCGAGTGCAAGTCGCGCTCGCGGACCTTGGACTGGCGCGCGCCGATCTGATCGAAGCGAGTACGGTCCGGAATCCGATCTTCGGCGCCGAATTCCGATTCCCGGCCTCGCCATCAAAGCCGTTCGAACTCTCGATCATCGAGTCACTTTTCGATCTCATTCAGCTTCCGCGCCGCCGGAGCGCCGGCCGCGCCGCCTTTGAGGCGGCACAGTCTCGCGTCTCGTCAGAGATTCTCGGAGTCGCCGCGGATGTGCGCAGCGACTTCTATGACCTGGTCGCGGCGACACAACATCTTTCAACAGACCGTGTCGCCGTCGAATCGGCGCGCGCTTCGGCAGAACTCGCACAGCGGCAGCATGACGCCGGCAACATCACCGACCTCGATCTGGAAAACGAGCAGGCCATGTACGAGCAGGCCAAGATCGACCTGTCGCGAAGCGAAGAAGATGTTCTCCTTCGACGCGAGGCGCTGATCCGCGACATGGGACTTCGCAATGCGTCCGCTGACTGGAAGATTCGCACGGAATTCCCGCAGCTACCGGCGGCAGAACCGAGCGAGCAGGAGATTCAGCAGATGCTTGCGACGCGCCGCCTCGACATCGCCGCGGCACAACGCCAGGTGGAAGCTGCACAGCGTCTGCTGCCAACCGCGCGGGCAACAGGTATCGGCAACATCAGTGTTGGCGCGCACCGGGAGCATGAATCCGATGGCGTCACCACGACCGGGCCATCCGTGGAGGTGCCGATCCCGATTTTCAATCGCGGTACTGCGGCACGTACGCGCGCGGAAGCCCAGCTTCTCCTCAGGCAACAGACGCTGGCGTCGCTTCTCGCGTCGGCAGGTTCTCAGGCCAGAGCGGCGCACCAGGCGTTGCTCGCTGCGCGCGGCCGCGTTGATTACTACCGCGATGTCGTACTCCCGCGCCGAAAGAGAATCGTCGATCTCACGCAGCTCGAGCAGAACGCGATGCTCGTCGGGATCTTCCAGCTCCTGCAGGCAAAGCAGAACGAACTCGATGCGCGCCGCAACTACATCGACTCGCAGCGTGACTACTGGCTTGCGCGCACCAATCTCGATCGTGCGCTCAGCGGCATCGACATGGAAGGTCAAAGAAGCTTTGCACCAGCGACGACTCAGTCGCAGGGGACAACCGCGGAAAGACGAGGAAATCACTGATGTATTCGCGACGGAAATTGCTCTTTGCATCGCTTGCGGGAATGTTCGGAGGCGCCGCATTGCGGCGCAATGCCTCTGCCGCACCCGCTCCGCGAGGACACGGTGCTTCAGATGTCTTGCTACCCCCTGCCCGCCGTCAGAATGGCCGCGCTCCAGTCATTACGCCGAACGGCACATCGCTTCCGTGGCGGATGGACGGTGGCGTGAAAGTCTTCCACTTGATTGCCGGACCGGTGAAGCGGGAGTTCACTCCCGGCTTCATCGTCGATGCGTGGGGATACAACGGCGTGACGCCGGGGCCGACAATCGAGGCGTTCGAAGGCGATCATGTCCGCATTCTCGTCGAGAACCGCTTACCGGAACCGACGTCGGTTCACTGGCACGGTTTCATCCTTCCGAATGGCATGGATGGAGTGAGCGGTCTCAATCAGCCGAAGATTGCCCCGGGCGAGACGTTCGCCTACGAATTCCCACTCAAACAGACAGGCACACTCATGTACCACCCGCATTTCGACGAGATGGTACAGATCGCGATCGGCATGCACGGTTTCTTCATCGTTCACCCGCGCGACGAAGCTGAACACCGCGTCGACCGTGACTTCGCGATTTTTCTGAATGAGTGGTTCATCAAGCCCGGCACGTCGAAACCGGATCCGACGGTGATGCTCGACTTCAACGTTTTTACTTTCAATAGCCGCGTCTTCCCTGGTACGGATCCACTGCTCATCAAACGCCGGGACCGCGTACGCATCCGGCTCGCGAATCTCAGCATGGACTCGCACCCGATTCACATTCACGGACATCGGTTCTTCGTCACCGGCACCGATGCCGGACCGGTTCAGCAGTCGGCCTGGCTACCGGAGAACAGCGTCAATGTTCCCGTCGGAGCGACGCGCGACATCGAGTTCTACGCCGACAATCCAGGCGACTGGGCGTTTCATTGCCACAAGACACATCACACCATGAATCAGATGGGCCACGGTCTGCCGAATCTCCTGGGCGTCGATACCAGTGGCGCCGAGGCGCGGGCGAATGCCGTGATTCCGAACACGATGGTGATGGGATCAACAGGCATGGGCGACATGGCGGAGATGCTGGGAATGATGCCGGTCCCTCGGAACAGCGTTCCAATGCGCGGCGGCCAGGGTCCATTCGGACAGATCGACATGGGTGGAATGTTTACGATCATCAAGATCCGTGAGGAGCTTCCGGCGAACGGCGCCGATCCAGGTTGGTACGACAACCCCCGGGGCACGGTTGCCCACAGGGTGAGCTGATCACAATGCGCAGGGGGTTCAAGTTTCCCATCTTGATTGAGGTCGCGGTCGGCGCGCTCATCGTCGGCCTCTTGCTGGGCGTCCTCGCATTCATTCACACGCTTCGATACGGATTCAGCGCCCATGACAGTCCGACGGCGCTGGAAGCCTTCATCGCAGGCCGAATGCGGCACTGGTCCATCCCTGCTGATCTGCATCAAGCAAAAAATCCCGTTCCCCTCACACCCGAGATTCTGGACGAAGCGCGAGCGCATTTTGCCGATCACTGCGCGACGTGTCACGGCAACGACGGCAAAGGACAGACGGAGATGGGCAAGCATCTCTATCCGCGCGCGCCGGACATGACGCTGGCAGAAACACAGTCCCAGTCGGACGGCCAGCTGTTCGCGACGATCGAAAACGGCGTTCGCCTGACGGGGATGCCGGGATGGGGAGACGGCACCGCGGAATCGGGCCGGGCTTCCTGGACGCTCGTCCATTTCATTCGACACCTCCCGAAGATCACGCCCCAGGAGCTTCAGGAGATGCAGAAGATGAATCCGATGTCTCCGATGGAGATGAAGGAGCAGATGCAGGAGAACAAAGAAGAACAGCAGTTCCTGAAAGGCGGAGATACAACCTCTCCGCCCGACAATCAACAACGCTCAACCATGAAGAAGGAGAAACCGTGAGAAAACAATTCGCACTTCTCGCTTTGGCAGCCATGCTAATCGTTCCAGCGATTGCGCAGGCCCACGCCGGCCATAAGCACAAGATACTGATGGGAACCGTCGAGGCGATCGATGCGTCGCACATCGATCTCACCACGAAAGACGGTAGGAAGGTCGCCGTTCCTCTGGCGAAGAACACGATGTTCATGCGCGGCGACGCGATGGTGGGAAGCGATCAGGTGAAGCCCGGCACCCGTGTGGTCATCGTCCTCGGCGAGGACGACAAGACCGCCTCGAACGTGAAGATCGGCGCAGCTCCGAAAAGGAAGTAGGAGGATGCACGAGCGGTGGTATCCGGGAGCCGCAAGCGCCGCAACCATGCAGATACCCGGCAGCCGGGTCGATGGCTTCTTCAATGCCACATCGCGCATCACATCGCGGCGAGCGCATCGTTCAGTGCTCGCGCACTCCGGCTGCTCGCCACAATCGGCGGAAGACGATGATCTCGAGCACAGGAACGACGACCCATTGCGCAATCGGAAGGAGCCCGATCCCGAAGAGTGTCGGCATGGTCGCGTCGTAAATCCATCGCTGATGTTGCGTCGCCCAGATCTCGATCGCAATCGTGAATGTCAGCCCGACGAGGAGGAAGGCCAACCAGCCGCGGCGAGTGGTCAGGTGGAGCGGCCACAGCGGACTCTCCTCAAGAAGTGCCGCGGCGAGAAAGGCAACCGCGGTGATGGCAACATCGCCCAGGGTCGCGCGAAAGCAGAGTCGTGTCGCGCTCCATGCTGGCAGTCCCTTCATGCTCGAGAAAAAGGAAGCCTGACTCATCTCCCAGGCGAAATGCAGAACGCCCACGGAGGCGCCGAACAGACCCCAACGCGCTCCTCGAACGATTCGAACGGCCACCTCCGCATGGACGGTCAGGGACTCGATGGGCTCATTACTTGCAGCAATAAGTATCAAGGGAAGACATCATGCAATGCAAGAACGACGTGTGTAAGTGTAGCGGCCCGGACGCAACGAAAAAGAAGGGCTGTTGTTCCGATTCGTGCTGTGACAAGAAGATGTCCGGCGGTAAGTGCGCATGCGGGCATTCCGACTGTAAATAGAGGATCTTTCAGTCCAGGGAACGGGCTCATGCGGAGTCCGACTCGTGGCATGAGGCTCGTAACTGGTTACAGCTCCGCCCTTCCTGCGGCTCGGGTCAGCACCCCCAGGCGGCCGAGCCACATCTAGTGGAGTGTAACGGCAGAATCGGAACCAGATGGCGCAGAGGATCGGCGACGCGAGCAAGGCGCGCCGACGCAAGAATAGCGGGGACGATTCTGAGGAGGCGCAACGAAGCTCGCGGCGTTGAGACCAAGCCAGGTGGTCCCGATTCTGCCGTTACACTCCACTAGCTCGCGTGGCAGCGTTGACGGCGCCCGCGAGACTGCCGGCACGTAAGGAGATGAAATGAACGGTATGAACGGAATGGGCGGTGGCATGTGGATTTGGTGGGCGGTCGGTGTATTGCTCATTGTTTTCCTCGTCGCGGCAATCATGAAGATGCAGAAGCGGTGAAACCGACAACGTTCTGGGCGCGTTGTATCCGTCCGGAATCGCCAGATACGCCGCCGCGACCACGTCGTAGCCGAGACAGAATCAAAGACTCCATGGAGTGCAAATCCAACGACGACCACCCACAGATTGAATCGAAAGCCCACGATTGCGCCGGCTGTGAAGAGCGTCATCACGATCAGCTCGACCACGAATCGATCGAGCCGATCCGGCCATGGTCGCGAACAGGACGTAATAAGACCGATGACAATGATTTCTCCGGGCGGCGCGGATCACAGGTTGACCGGTCGCGTGATCCGCACGACGTGAACGCTGCACGGCGCATTCGCGGTCACCCGTGACGCCACCGAGTCGGACCAGGAATGATCCTCGTCCTGTCGAGGCGCGCCGAGGACGAGCAGGTCGACGTGATTGAAGCGCGCGAAATCGACCAGCGCCACCGCCGGCTTCGCCGCCTCCAGCACGTGCAGCGACAGGCGCTGCGCGGACAGACGGAGCGGATCGGCCCAATGGCGCAGGCGGATGCGGTGCTCGAGCTGCAGCGCGGAAGGACTGGCCGCGGCATCGGTGCTGATCATCGCCGACGGCGGAACGACCGCCACACAGATCAGCCGGAACTCGGCGCTCAGCGAGAGGATCTGCGCCGTAGCTCGCTGCATCGCCGCGTGGCGTTCGTCATCGAGATGCGTGGTGTTGATGGCCACCATGATGATCGGCGAGCGGCTGACCTGGGCATTCGGAAATCGGATCCGCCGCCCATACTCGCGGCGCGCGCTCAGAAAGCGTCTGACGTGGCTCATCAGAGTCGTACGTCGTGATTTCGTGGCCCGTGCGGTCAGCGTCATCTGTTCCGGATAGCGGAGATCGAACGCCACGTGCGACGCCGACTGATAGCGCTGCTCCGCACGCGGCTCGAGACAACGCAGGATGATCTCCTGCAGCCACGCCGGAATGGCCGGATCGTGGACGACCGGCGGCACCGGCTCGAGCCACAGCCGGTTGCGCACGTCGGTGTCCGGCTCGCCGAAGGGCAGCCTGCCCGTGGCGATCTCGTACAGCACCGCACCGAGCGAGAAGATGTCGCTGCGCGCGTCATTGCGCGTGCCCAGGATCTGTTCGGGCGAGACGTACGGCGCCGAGCCCGCGCCGAAACGCGTCTCCTCGGCCAGGAGGTCGGGGTAGCGCGCGTGATGCGCGAAGCCGTAGTCGATGAGCACGACCGTGCCATCCGGCCTGACGATCACGTTCGACGGCTTCACATCGAGGTGCACGACGTCCTGCTGGTGAAGACTGTGCAGCGCGTCCGCGATGGCGGCACCCACGCGCACCACGTCGTCCACCGGCAGCGGCCCCCCGGCCATCCACTGGTCGAGGGTCTCCCCTTCCACCCACTCCGTCACGAGATATGGCGTGCGCGTGACATCGCCGGCGGCGACGAACCGCGGAACATGCGGGCCGCTGAGCGCCGCCACGATCGTGGCCTCGGTCTCGAACGCCACGATCGCTTCGACCGGTTCGCCGGGGCCAACGCGCGGAACCTTCATGATCATCGGCGCGCTGCTTCCGGCGCGCTCGACGCGGAAGATCGTGCCCATGCCGCCGGAATGCATCCGCTCGCCGATCCGGAAGCCGTCGACTTCGAGGCCTGGCTGGATGGCGTTCAGCATGGCATCACACGGCCTGCTCGATTCGCTGCGCCAGCCACTCGGGCAACCCGGCCCGCCGGATCTTCGCCGCCGCCGCGACGTGATCGTACGGCACGCGATAGAAGGTGATCTGTTCCGCCGCGCCGTCGAACAGCGCATACGAAGCCGCCGGATTGCCATCGCGCGGCTGACCGGCGGAACCGGCAATGGCCAGCCAGCGCCGATGCGCCGGCACGGGAATGGGGCTGCCGGAGATCGGCCGGAACGGCGCGATCTTGCCGACCTGGGTCATGAAGTAGAGCGTCGGGTCGTGCACGTGACCGGAGAACACATACGTCGTCCGCGAGGCCTCGATGCTCAGCCGCGCGGGCGTGTTGCTCTCGATGTACTCCCATCGCTCGGGATGGAGCGCTGAAGCGTGCACGAAGCAGTACGGTCCGTCGTGGACGACCAGCGGCAGCGCCCGCAGGAACTCTTTCTGAGGTTCGGTGAGCGCCTTGCGCGTCCACTCGATGGCCTCACGGGCCACCTCGCTGAGATCGTGCAGCGGCTTGTCGATGGCCTGGTCGTGATTGCCGAGGACGACCACTGCGCCACGCGCCGCGAATTGGGCGACGAGATCGACGACCGCGCCGGGATCCGCGCCGTAGCCGACGAGATCGCCGAGAAACGCATACCGCTCCGCGCCCGAGTCAGCGGCGTGACGCAGACACGCCTCCAGACCTTCGAGATTCGCATGGATGT
This sequence comes from Thermoanaerobaculia bacterium, assembly GCA_038244815.1. GTDB lineage: Bacteria > Acidobacteriota > Thermoanaerobaculia > Gp7-AA8 > Gp7-AA8 > DASVHS01. The sequence goes on along the minus strand of JBBRTB010000043.1, from coordinate 383 downwards.
CCGCGATGAGAGCGATCTTCACGGGGGCAATCATAAGCTGCGCAATTTGAACCAGATCCTGTGTAGGTGCGGGCTTCAGCCTGCACAGCGCCGGCTCAAGCCGGCGCCCACACGTCGAACCAGATCCCGTGTAGGTGCGGGCTTCAGCCCGCACAGCGCCGGCTCAAGCCGGCGCCCACACGTCGAACCAGATCCCGTGTAGGTGCGGGCTTCAGCCTGCACAGCGCCGGCTCAAGCCGGCGCCCACACGTCGAACCAGATGCTGTGTAGGTGCGGGCTTCAGCCTGCACAGCGCCGGCTCAAGCCGGCGCCCACACGTCGAACCAGATGCTGTGTAGGTGCGGGCTTCAGCCTGCACAGCGCCGGCTCAAGCCGGCGCCCAC
>JBBRTB010000042.1:0-22866 GCA_038244815.1 Thermoanaerobaculia bacterium | reverse complement strand
CGTGTTCATGGCGTTCGAGGAGACAGGAGCCGATCTCGCAGACAACGTCGCGTCGCTCGGGTTTGATGTCGGCGCGCTGATCGCGGCCGGCAAACTGCTGATCGATCACGTCCAGCTCGAACGTAGTGAAGTCGAAGAGGCCGGCGAATACGACCTGGAGGGTCTCTTCATCCGCCTGGACTATGCCATCACGTCGATCGGCGCAAAACGCGTTGTGCTCGACACGGTCGAAGCGTTGTTCGCGGGTCTTCCGAATCCCGCGGTGCTGCGCGCCGAATTGCGCCGCCTCTTCCAGTGGCTCAGGGACAAAGGCGTCACGGCGATCATCACCGGCGAACGCGGCGAGCACTCGCTGACGCGCTATGGAATCGAAGAATACGTGTCGGATTGCGTCATCGTTCTCGATCATCGCGTGACCGACCAGATGTCGACCAGACGGTTGCGGATCGCGAAATACCGCGGTTCGTCACACGGGACGAACGAATTCCCGTTCCTCATCGACGAGAACGGGATCTCGATTCTTCCGATGACGTCGATGAACCTGGCGTACAAGGTTTCGACGGCACGGGTCCCGAGCGGCATTCCGCGACTGGACTCCATGCTGGGCGGCAAAGGCTACTTCCGCGGCAGCAGCATTCTCATCTCCGGCATGGCGGGCAGCGGGAAGACCAGCGTGGCCGCACACTTCGTCGACGCGGCCTGCCGCCGCAACGAGCGTTGTCTTTATTTCCTGTTCGAGGAATCGCCCGAGCAGTTGATGCGGAACATGCTTTCCATCGGGATCGATCTGCGACGCTGGGCGAAGAAAGGCCTTCTCCGGTTCCATGCCGCACGCCCGTCGCTGACGGGTCTGGAAATGCATCTCGCCGTAACCCTCAAAGCGATCCGGGTTTTCGAGCCGCGCGTGGTTGTCATCGATCCGATCTCGGCATTCGCGTCGTCGGGAGAAGAATCCGAAATCAAGGCCATGCTCGTCAGAATGGTCGATTTCCTGAAGACGCACGGCATCACCGGGCTGCTCACCAGTCGCAGTGGCGGCGGGGGCGATTTCGACCCCGAGCGTACCAGCACCGAGATTTCTTCGCTGATCGACACATGGCTTCTGCTGCGTGACATCGAGCTGGACGGGGAGCGGAATCGAGCCTTGTACGTGCTGAAGTCGCGAGGGATGTCGCATTCGAATCAGGTTCGCGAGTTCCGGTTGACCGACGACGGCGTGCAACTGACCGATGTCTACGTGGGCCCGGCGGGAGTGCTGACCGGATCGGCGCGCTTGAGACAGAAGCTGCTGGAGAGAAACGAGGCCACGGCCGCGCGCCAACAGAGCGAGCACAAGGAGATCGATCTCGAACGCAAACGACGCGCGCTCCGGAATCAGATCGCCGTTCTGCAGGATGAAATCGGAGGCGCCGAGCTCGAGTCCACAGAACTGGGCCGCCAGAGGAACGAGAAGGGTTTGAGCGCTGCAGAGGATCGGATCTCCATGGGCAAGATCCGGAAGGCTGATGCCTCTGGCAAGGCCGATCGTGGATCGAAGACAGAGAGGAACGATGAAGACTCCAGCGGGAAGAAAGCTGCACGCGAAGGAAACGGCCAGGGCGGAAGAGGTATGGGAGCTGCGACTCTACGTCGCCGGTCAAACGCCAAAGTCCGTCACGGCGCTCGTTAATCTCGAGCGCATCTGCAACGAGCACCTGGCCGGTCGATATCGGATCGAGGTCATCGATCTGACGCAAACGCCGCAGCTCGCGGCGGGCGATCAGATCGTTGCAGTCCCGACCCTGATGCGGCGTCTTCCTGCACCAATACGAAAGATCATCGGAGATCTCTCGAATACGGAACGGGTGCTCATCGGGCTCGATCTCCGTGCGGTACCGGCGCCACTGCCTTCACACACTGGATGAATCATGAACGAGCTCGAGCCCGGCCCGGCAGCCACTCGCGAAATCGAAGATCTGCGCATGCGGCTCGAAGAGGCCGAGGAGACTTTGCGCGCGATTCGCAGCGGTGAGGTCGACGGCATCATGGTTTCCGGTCCCGATGGCGATCAGTTGTACTTGCTGAATGGCGCTGAGCACGGGTATCGGCTCTTCGTCGAAGAGATGAATGAGGGCGCCCTTACGATCGCGGCGGATGGTCTGATCCTGTTCTGCAACCGCCGTTTCGCCCAGCTCCTGGACATGCCGTTGGACGCCATCGTCGGTCAGAGAATCGACTCGCTACCCCATCCCGCGGTGAGAACCTGCCTCAGCACATTCCTGACAGCGGCCGGGACGCGTTGCGATTCCATGGAAGTCAGTCATGGCGCGGACGGAGAGGTGCGAATCCTGAACTTCGTCGCGAACAGGGCCGGCCCTGACGCCAGTCTGGCGATTCTCGTGACCGATGTGACCGAGCCTCGGATGCGTGAGGCCGCTTTGCGCCGCTCCAACGAGGAAGTGCACGCGTCGCGATTGGCCGCGCTGAACATGATGGAGGACGCAGTCGGCGCAGCGCGCGGGCTCGAACGTGCCAATCGCGACCTGGAACTGCAGATCGTGGAGAGGAAGAGATCGGACGAAGCGCACCGTCGCCTTGCTACGGTCGTCGAGCAGGCCGCGGAAATCATCATTATCACTGAGCTCAACGGCACCATCGTCTACGTCAATCCGGCATTCGAACGAATCACCGGGTACACAAGGGAAGAGGTCATCGGGCAGAACCCGCGGATTCTCGCGAGCGGCAAGCAGGCCGCCGGCTTCTACCAACAGCTCTGGAGCACGATCACGGTGGGCGGTGTGTGGCAGGGGCACTTCACCAACCGGCGCAAGGATGGAAGCCTCTACGAAGAAGAGGCCACGATCTCGCCGGTGCGCGATGCCTCCGGAACCATCGTCAACTACGTGGGCATCAAACGCGACGTGACGGCGGAGACCGCCCTCGCCGAGCAGCTCCGCCACGCGCAGAAGATCGAGGCCATCGGTACGCTGGCAGGAGGCGTGGCACACGATTTCAACAATCTCCTGCAGGCCATGCTCTCGATCGTTCAGGTTCTCAAGAGAAAGAGCGCCGAGTCGCCGCGCCAGGTCGAGCATCTGAGGCAACTGGAGCTGACGATCCGGCGCGGTGCTTCCCTGACACGACAGCTCCTGCTGTTCGCGCGCCGCGAAACCAGCAAGCGCGAAGATCTCGACCTCAACCAGATCCTGCTCGACCTCATGGAGTTCCTGCGCCGCGTCGTGCGCGCAAACATCCGGCTGACGGTCGAGCCGGCGAACGTTCCGCTCTGGATCAGCGCAGATCGCGGACAAATCGAACAGGTCATCATGAATCTCGCGGTGAACGCGACCGATGCAATGTCGGGGCGAGGTTCGCTGTCAATCGCTGCCGGCCGCGACGAACACGCGGCGTGGCTCAAAGTATCCGATACCGGAACGGGCATTCCTGAGACGATCCGTGACCGGATCTTCGAGCCGTTCTTCACGACCAAAGAGGCCGCCAAGGGAACGGGTCTCGGTCTGTCCGTCGTGCACGGGATCATCGCTGCTCACGGAGGACGCATCGGCGTTGAGTGTCCCGCGGAGGGGGGGACCACATTCCGGTTCGAGTTGCCGCTTCGGACTCCCCCCGCGGCGGTTGCCGCCGCGACGTCAGAGGAAGACGTGCCGAACGGCCGCGGCGAGCGCGTGCTGCTCGTGGAGGATGAGCAGGCCGCGCGGGAAGGCCTGTCGGCGATTCTCGAGATGCTTGGCTACTCAGTCGTTGCGGTCGGCACAGGAGAAGAGGCCGTCGGCGTGGACAAACATTTGCCGTTCTCGGTCGTGCTGACCGACTTCATGCTTCCGGGAATTCCTGGCATGGAGGTCGTTCGCAGACTTCGCGAACGCTGGCCGGAGATGAAAGCCATCCTGATGTCGGGCTATGCCGCTCCCGGCATGATCGACGCCGCGGTCGCGGCGAACGAGTTTCAATTCCTTCAGAAGCCGTTCGACATGGCCGATCTGGCCCGGACTCTGCGTGCTGTACTTCAACCTCCCGACGCTCCGGACTGTCCATAACTCGGAATGCGAATAGAAACGCAACGGCTTGTTCCGGCGGCGTTGTGAAGTAGCTGCTTGCAACGGAGGAACTTGCCTCACGCGACGTTTGGCAGGGGCATTGAACTCGTTCCATCCCGGTGTGGATTCAATGAGCACCGCTCCGCTCGCGGCGGCGAAGGGCGACAGGGATAAGGAGAGGTCAATGGGTTCTGGAGTCGCGACATCACAGGAATCGCAGCTCGTGGTCATTCTTGACGACGATCTCATGATTACCGCGGCGCTTGCCGAAGGACTGGAGCGCGAGGGACGTACGGTCGTCACCTGCAACGATCTGGAATCAGCGCAGTTGATCGTGGAACGGATGAAACCGTCGCACGTGGTCTCCGACATCCGCCTGTCGGGGCCGTTCGGCTTTGAAGGGCTCGATTTCATACGGTTCGTCAGGCAGCACTCTCCCCAGAGCCGCGTCGTGCTGATGACAGGGGATGCGCCGGATGCGCTCCAGCTCGAGGCGTCGGAACGGGGAGCGGTCGGTTTCTTGCGAAAACCATTCGATGTCGCCGACCTCGACGCAGCCATCAACATGTTGTCGTGTTCTGCGGTTTCCTCGTCTGCCGGCGACACTGCGACCATCCGCATGCCTCTGCTCGACGAGATCATCGCCGACGATTCATTGAAAGCATTCTTTCAGCCGATCGTGTCCCTGCCGGACGGTAAGGAGACGCTCGGCTTCGAATCCCTGGCCAGGTACCACGGCAATACCTTTCTGCGGAATCCGGAAGTGCTCTTTCAATACGCGATGCGAAAGGAACGGGTCGAGGACCTCGAGCTGGCATGCGTCAGCAGCAGCCTTCGCGCCGGCGTGTGGCTGGCCACGCGCAGTTTGCTCTTCCTGAACATTCATCCTCGTGTTCTCTCGCGGGGATCGCGAGTTCGCGAGCTCCTGATGCGAGAGTGCGAGCAGCTCTGTATTCCGCTCGATCGCATCGTCCTCGAGATCACGGAGCAGGAATCGCTGCATGCGGGGGCTCAACTTTTCGACAACGTCGAACAACTTCGCACTGGCGGCGTCCGCTTTGCGTTCGACGATGTGGGTGTGGCCTTCTCGCATCTGCCACTCATCGACAAACTGCGCCCATCGTTTCTGAAAATCAGTCAGGAGTTCGGAACCGCTTTCGAACGCGACTCGACGAAACTGAAGCTGGTCATCAACATCCAATCGCTGGCGCGCGACTTCGGATGTGAGTTGATCCTCGAAGGCATTGAAGACACTTCGACGGCGGACACGGCTGCACAGATGGGGATCAAATATGGACAGGGCTTCCTGTTCGGCCGTGCATCTGATCCTTCATCTCTCGGCGGTTAGAACGAGCATTCGCCTTCCCTCCCGCTACACGTTTTGGTCGACGCGGTCCGCACCGCGGCGCCTCCGGCCATGAGCGGAACGACCGCGTTCGGCGCCGAGTCGCTCGCGTTCGTGCGATTCATACGAGGCGCGATGGGAGCAGCATTCGCGTTATCTGCGTCGATTCTGTTCTGGATCGCCCTTCCGGCGTGGCTGGCCTCGCGCCGGCTGCGGGGGCGCGAAGAGGTCGCCGAAGAGGCATAACTGCACTATCGCATCCGCTCGATCGAGTATCTGGCGGAGCGGATCAGCGCCGGCGGTGTTCCGATCGTGCAGCCGCCGGGCGGTCACGCCGTGTACATTGACGCACGGAGCATGCTCCCGTCGATTCCGCCGCTCTCCTATCCGGGGATCGCGCTCGTCAACGCGCTCTATGTCGATGGCGGAATCCGCGCGTGCGAGATCGGGACGGTGATGTTCGGTCTCAAGGCCGACGGCAGCGAAGTTCCCGCAGCGATGGACCTCGTCCGCCTGGCCATCCCGCGACGGCTCTACACCCAATCGCACATTGACTATGTTGCAGAGGCGATTCTCGAGGTCGCCGCGAAGAAGAACGCATTGCGCGGCTACCGCATCACGAAGTCCGCGAAGCGCCTGCGGCACTTCACCGCCGAGTTCGAAAGCCTGGAGTGAGGGAGATTTCTGTTCGTGCTGGTGCCGCAGCTCGTCGAGAAGCGCCGTCCACTGCTTCCGCGTGAGCACGAGCCGCGACGCGAGCCATGTGGCGATCCCCGACGAACCTGGATTCGCGAATGGCCGTACTGAAGCTGTCGTGTCTCGTGGCAGGCGGATGAATCGCGACACCCGCGCGGTGGCCGCGCCCGGCCGTGACCATATTGATTCAGACTCGACCCACGATCGCCAGTCCCGGTTGTTCAACCGGCTCGCGCCGCGTCACTGCCCATCCCACGGCCGCGAACGTTCCGAGTGCGAGCCCCAGTTCCCAGCCTGTGAGGTGCGGCTCAGGCGCGTGCGCGGGAACGATCGACACGTAGAGGTCGAGCCAGTGGCCGATGAGCACGGCCACGGCGACGCGCGACACGATCGTGCGATTCCGCTTTGTCTTCTCCGAAAGGAGGACGGTGAACGGCAACGCCCACATCAGGACGACGACCGCCCAGAACAACACGCCCCAATTTCCGTACGCGCGCAACGCGTAGTACCCCGTCTCCTCGGTCAGATTGCCGTACCAGATCAACATGCCCTGGCTGAACCAGATGTACATCCAGAACGTGCTGAATGCGAAGAGGAGCTCCGCGACGTCGTGAATGTGGTCCGACGTGATCGAGTGATCGGTGCGCGAACGACTGACCGCAACGATGACCATCACGGCCAGTGCGGCAGTGACCAGACCGGCGAAGTGATAGACACCGAAGATCGTGCTCGCCCACTCCGGCTCGAGCGACATGATCCAGTCGAAGCTGGCGAGCCACACCGTGAACGAGAACACAACGATGTACGTGGCGGGACGGCGCGACAGGAAACGCACGGAGACGAGCCACGCCACGACGTAGACGAACGCACGCGCCGTGAAGAACGTGCGCTCGAGCCACACGCCTTTGAATCCGCCGAGGTGCTCGTGGAACGCCGGATAGAGATGCGAGCCGCCGGCGATGATCGCCAAGAGAACGACGATCGAGCCGGGCAGAATGAGCCGAGTCAGCGAGTATGCGATCTTCCGCAGGGGTCCGAGCCACCGGCCACTGCTGACGTCATGGACCGCGATCACGAATCCGCCACCGAGTCCGAGGCCCGCCAGGAAGAAACCGGAGAGGAGGACGTTGGGCCATACGTCGTCAGGCGCAACGGCCATTCCCGTCAGGGCCATCAGCGCGGCAAACGCGATCGCGCTGAACAGCGGCACGGCGATGCGCGGGTTCACGGCTTTCTCCTCTGCAGCGAACGGACGTAGAGAATCGCTTTCCACCGGTCGTCGCGATCGATCTGCGACGCGTAAGACGGCATGTTGTTCTGTCCGTACGTGATGATGTGGAAGATCTGGCCGTCGGCGAGCCGGAGCGCGTTCGGCGCGAGCAGTGAGGGTGGAGTGGGAAACCCGCGCTGCGCGACGGTGCCGTCACCCTTCCCGGCCGGACCGTGGCAGATCTCGCAATCCGTCGCGAACATCGCAGCGCCGCGCGCGAGCGCCGCCGCGTCATTCGTGGCAATCGGATTGACGAGCTCGCGGCCGGCGCGCTGGGCGTCGGCCGGCGTCGCGGTGTAGTGCAGCGGCATGAAGCCGCGGATCACTGTCCCCGGCACATGCGGCCGCAGCGTCATTCCATCGCGGAAATTCGGATTCGTCGAGAACGAGTCGAACGGAACCGACCTCACCATGCCGGGCAGCACTTCGAAGTTCCGCTTGCCCGGATCGGCGCGCAGTAACCAGTTCAGCGACAGCAACCCGGCCACGATCACGAGGAGCAGCGAGTTGATGATCGTTTGTCGCATCACTCACCCTCCGTCGTGGCGATGGCGACATCGTAGCGTGCGGCGATCCGCTCCGCGCCTTCGCGTTCGAACGCCGCGTTGTTCGCCCGCACGACGATCAGGAATTGGTCATTGGAAGGCGGACGATCCCCTCTGTCGAGCCGGGCGCGATTGCGCGTCCTCCATTTCATCCAGAAGAACGCGCCGACTGTAGTGAACGTGCCCATGAGCACGCCCACCTCGAATGTGACCGGAATGAACGCGGGAATCGAGTTGAATGGCTTCCCGCCGACATCGAGCGCCCACGATGACGCCGACGTCCACGACTGGAACAGCAGGGTGAGACCGGCACCGGCAAAGCCGCCGGCGGCGCACGCCCAGCCCAGGCGCGAGGCAGGGATGCCCGCGATCTTCTCCAGACCGTGCACGGGATAGGGCGTGCGCACGTCGGCAACGTCGTAGCCGGCGCGCTGCAAGTCGCGCACGGCGCGCTTCAGCTCTTCATCTTCCGGACGGTGCAGTACGCCCTTCACTTCCGCCATGGCGATCATCGGCAGGAAGCGGCAAAAGAGCAGGAACCCCGCGAAGAACAGGCCGAACGAGCCGATCAGGATGAGGATCTCGATGATCGTCGGCGAGTAATTCGCCCAGCTCGATGGCAGGTAGTCGCGATGCAGCGACGTCACGATGATGATGAACCGCTCGAACCACATGCCCACGTTCACGAAGATCGAGATGATGAACACCGCGATCAGATTGCGGCGCACGCGCCGGAACCAGTAGAGCTGCGGAATGACGACGTTGCAACTGACCATCGTCCAGTAGCCCCACGCGAACGGGCCGAGCGCGCGGTTGATGAAGACGTAGCGCTCATAAGGATTGCCGCTGTAGAAGGCTGTGAAGAATTCGGTGACGTAGGCGATCGCAACCATGCCTGACGTCGCCAGGACGAGCTTCGTCATCGCCTCGATATGGTTGTGCGTCAGATAATCGCCGAGGCCCATCACGGCGCGCGCGATGAGCATGAGCATGAGCACCATCGACATGCCGGAGAAGATCGCACCGGCGACGAAGTACGGCGGGAAGATCGTCGTGTGCCAGCCCGGCAGCACTGCCGTCGCGAAGTCGAAGCTGACGATCGAGTGCACAGACAGCACGAGCGGCGTCGCCAGTCCGGCCAGCAGCAGGTACATCTTCTCGTAGCGCGTCCACGTGTGCAGCGAGCCGTTCCAGCCAAGCGAGAGAAGACCGAAGACCTGTTTGCGGCGGCCGCTGGCCCGGTCGCGGATCGTCGCCAGGTCAGGAATCAATCCCACGAACCAGAAGATCGCCGACACCGTGAAGTAGACGCTGATCGCGAACACGTCCCAGAGCAGCGGCGATCGGAAGTTTACCCACAGCGAGCCGCGCGTGTTCGGGTACGGGAACACCCAGAACGCCAGCCACGGACGCCCCATGTGGATCAACGGAAAAATCGCCGCGCAAATCACCGCGAACAACGTCATGGCCTCGGCACTGCGGTTGACGCTCGTGCGCCAGCGCTGACGCAGCAGGAAGAGAATCGCGGAGATCAGCGTGCCGGCGTGACCGATGCCAACCCAGAAGACGAAGTTCGTGATGGCGATCGCCCAGCCCACCGTCTTGTTGAGGCCCCAAGTGCCGATGCCGGTCGCCATTTCATAGCCGATCGCGGCCAGGCCCACGGTCATCAGTGCCGATGAGGAGAGAAACGCGGCCCACCAGAGCGGAGTCGCTTTACGCTCGAGCGGCGCGCAGACATCGCGCGTCACATCCGCCGCGGTCTTGTTGCCGAGGATCAAGGGAGGATGTTCCCCGCTCGCGGGGAGGAGGTGCGCCGAAGATGCAGATGAGGGAAGTGCAAGCTCGGTCATGCGTTCCTCACCAGCTTCAGATATCCCACGGACGGGTCGACGTTCAGCTCTTCGAGTAACCGGTAATACCGCGGGTCCCTGCGAATCGCGGAGATGCGGCTCTTCGGGTCATTCAGGTCGCCGAAGACCATGGCATCGGCGGGGCACGATTGCTCGCAGGCCATGCGGATGGCTCCGTCCTTGATCGGCTGCCCGAGCTGCTTCGCCTCGATGCGCGCCTCTTCGATGCGCTGGGCGCACATCGAGCATTTCTCCATGACCCCGCGCGTACGCACGACGACATCGGGATTGAGAACGAGGTTGGCGAGCCGGTCGTCGTGCCGGTAATCGAACCAGTTGAAGCGCCGGACCTTGTACGGGCAGTTGTTCGCGCAGTAGCGCGTGCCGACGCAGCGGTTGTAGATCTGCTGATTGAGACCGTCGGTGGAGTGCACCGTCGCAAGCACGGGACAGACCGACTCGCACGGGGCGTTGCCGCAGTGCATGCACATCAGCGGCTGATGTACGGCGGTGACGTCGTCTCCTTCGCCCGCGTAGTAGCGGTCGATTCGGATCCAGTGCATCTCGCGTTCGCGTACCACTTCGTCCCGACCGACGACGGGCACGTTGTTCTCGGACTGACAGGCGATGACGCAGGCGGAGCAGCCCGTGCATTTGCTCAGATCGATTGCCAGAGCCCAGTGGTGTTCGCCTTTGGCGATTGCCGGCCAGAGCGAGGTTGCCGGTTTGGCGGGTTTGCGGATTGTGGCATCCGCGAGCGTCGTCTCTTCGACCGGCGCCCGGCCTTCCATCGAGTTGTGCAGTTGCGTCGATGCCAGGTCAGCCTTCCGGCCCGTCTTCGTGATCGTGATGTGCTGCTGCTTCGCGAGCTGGATCACGCGCTTGCCGATCGTGGCGCCGGGCGTGAGGTATGTTCGCGAGAGCAGCCACTGCGGACCGATCTTCGCGAAGCGGTCGGTGCCGGTGCGTCCGTAGCCGATGGCGATGGCGACGACGTTCGGATGCTGGCCGGGCTGAACGAACGCGGGCAGCTCGACGTCGTTCACGCGTACGATGTCGCCGTCGTTCACACCGAGTTTCTTCGCTGTATCCGGCGCGATCGACGCATAGTTGTCCCAGGTGAGCTTGCTGATCGGATCGGGCAGTTCGTGCAGCCAGGCGTTGTGCGCGTGGCGGCCATCGAGTTGCGCAACCGTCGGATAGAGGACGAGGGCGTAGCCAGGCCTCGAGTCTCGGGCCTCGGGCCCCGGGATGTTTCCAGTCCACTTCGGCACTGCGGGCACGCGATCGACAGCGCTGTACCCGTCATTGAGCGTCTTGTCCCAGTCGCCGGCGAAATGCGACTTGATCGTGTCGTACGCGGTCGCCGGCTTGCCGCTCCACGCCGCGAAGCTTTCCATTGCCGCACGCGTGTTGCGCAGCGGCGCGATTGCCGGCTGCGTGACCGCGTAGACGCCGGCGACCGGCTCGCTGTCGTCCCACGACTCGAGCGGATGGTGATCGGGACAGACCGCGTGGGCGTGCTTCGACGTCTCGTCGATGTGCGACGCGAACGTCACGACGAGCGGCAGGTGGGCGAGAGTCTTCGCCACGTCGTCTCCCTCCGGCAGGTCGTACACCGGATTGCAGCCGAGGATGAACAGCGCGTCGGTGGTCGGAAGATCGGCAAGGAGCGCGGCGAGATCGCCATCGTTCCCCTGGCGCTGGCGCGACGGCGCAGCGACGTCGAGCGTCGCCCCGTAGCTGCCGAGTGTCTCGTTGATGAAGTTGACAATGCGCTGATCTTCGAGGCGATCCGATCCGCAGATCACGAGTGACCTGCCGCGCGCGTCACCCAGCCGCTGTGCGAGCCGGTCCAGGATCACAGCGTTGAACGGGAGTGGCGCGAGAGCCGGGTACGGCGCGCCGAGCGCTGCGGCGAAATGCGTCAGGATCAGTCCCGTGTCGCGCGGATCGATGCGCAGGCGCTGATCGGCATTCGATCCCGTGACCGACATCCGAGACTCGAGCTGCGCGTGGAAGTTCATCGACTTCACCGTACGCCGCGAGCTCCACTGTTTCGTGAACTCGACCGGCGAGATCCACGTGCCGAGGAAGTCGGCGTCGATGCTGACGATGACGTCGGCGGCGTCGAAGCGATAGTGAGGGATGGCGCGAACGCCGTGAGTCTCTTCGTGCGCGTCTGCAATGGCGCTGCATGACGGGACGTCGTACACCACGTGCCGGCCGTCCTCGAAGCGCGACAGGAACTCGTCGATCACGCCATGCGTCGACGGGCTCGGCATCGTCGACGAGACGACGCGCACACGCTTTGCTCCGGCGAGCTTCCCGGCGATGAACGCGTCGGTGCTCTTCCACTCCGACGCCTTCCCGTTCAGCAGCGGAGCCCCGAGGCGCATGGAGTCGTAGAGGCCGAGAACCATGGCCTGGCCGGCGGCGCAGACGCCGCCGCGGGAGAGAGGGTGATCGGGATTGCCTTCGATCTTGATCGGGCGTCCGTCGCGGCACTTGACGAGAATTCCGCACCGCGCGGCGCAGCCGTGACACGTCGAGGCGACGTAGTACGCGCGGCCCGGCACGATCTCTTCAGGCGCGGTGAGGTACGGAATGACTTTGTCGGCGAGCGGACGCTGACACGCGGTCAGGCCGACGGCGGCGAGCGAGAAACCGGCGAGCTTCAGAAAGTCACGGCGATCGACTTCCTCCAGGCCTCGAGCCTGTGGCCTCGGGCCTCGGTGGCCGTCCAGCTCTTCGATCGATCGGTACCAGGTCGTCATGTTGGCCTCAGAAGTGGCACGCACTGCAATTGCTATTCGCCTTTACCGGTTGTCCTTTGACGATCGTGCCGTCGCGGCCGCGATGGCAGTTGACGCACCAGCCCATGGTCAGCGGCTCGACCTGGCGCACGCGCTCCATCGTCTCGACCGGACCGTGGCACTTCTGGCATTCCAGTCCGGCGGCGACGTGCGGACGGTGATCGAAGTAGACGAAGTCGGGAACCTGATGGATGCGGGTCCAGCGAATCGGCTGCGACGCCTTGATGGCGACGAAGAGCTTGTTCAGCTCAAACGATGTCACCTGTCGCGGGTTCCGATGTTCTTTCTTGGCGAGCTCTTCTTCGGCGCGGATGTCGGCGCGCTTGGCCCGGACGAAGCGGTGGCAGTTCATGCACGTCGACGCCGCGGGCGTACCGGCGTAACGGCTGCGCTGCGCGCCCGAGTGGCAGTACTGGCAAGGGATATTCAGATCGCCGGCGTGCAGCCGGTGCGAGAACATGATCGGCTGCTCCGGCTCGAAGCCGGCGTGATTTCCCGGCAGCCGCATGGCGATCAGCCGCGGCACGAGCGCGATCGCGGAGAACACGGCCGCGACCGCCAGCACGATCGTGAGAATCCGCGGATTCATCGCTTCAGCTCCGCGCCGGTTGCGGGCGGCGGTACCAGCGCACGACTTGGCGCTTGCGGAACAGGTATTGATTCGGGACGACCAGGATGTGCACGAGCCTCGTGAACGGGAAGAATGCGATCACGAGCCAGGCGTTGACGATGTGAAACTTCACGGCGAGCGGCATCGCCGCCATGACCGCGATGTTCGGATTGAGCTTCAACATCGACCAGAGGTATGGTGCGGTCGAGGCGGCGAACCACGCCGAGCCCCAGCGGAAGAACACCGCTACGTACACGCCGCTGAACACCAGCGTGCCCAACATTGCGTAGAGAATCCAGTCGGCTTTGCTCGTCACGACGCGTACGCGCGAGTCGGTCAGGCGCCGCGCGATGAGCGCGAACAGAGCGACCAGCGTCGTCAGGCCGAAAATCAGCGCGGAAACCTCCAGGATGTACAACCGCAGCGGCCGGCTGTTGAACAGCAGGATCTCCCGCGGCACGAGAAACGCGACGACGTGCCCGGTGAGCACGGCGATGATGCCGTAGTGAAAGGGCACGACAGCCCAGAAGTGCTGCTTGTTCTCGAGCAGTTGCGATGAGAGGCTCGAGTAGGTGAACGGCTCGATGCGGTAGCGAACAATCGTTCCGACGAGGAACAGCGCCATCGCCACATACGGAAGGACGGAGAAGAGGAGAACGTCGAGGTAATTCGCGAGGTTGGTCATGCGCCCGCTCCACGGCAAAGATCGCGCGCCGCGCGCAGCAAATGCCTGTACGGATTTCCCTGATCTTCGAGCGGCTTCAGAATCTTGTCGATCGCCATCGCGCACTTGTCGCGCAGGTCCGTGTTGTCCGGCGCGGCAGCGATCGTCGGTAGAAGGACGGTGAGGTGATCCGGCAGCTCGCAGCCGCTGTCCACTCCGAGTTGCGTCTGCAGTCCACGCAGATCGGCGAGGAACCGGCCCCGCTCGTAATGCTCGCCCCAGAGATGCCAGCCTGCTTCGAGTGTGGCCACGGGGTTCAGATCGAACGTCCTCGTGTACAGCTCTTCCATTCCGCGCGAATCGACATGCGCTACCTCGTCGAAGAACGCGACGACCTCTTCGCAGTCGTCGGTGCAGCGAGCGAGGGCCGTTGCCGGATACCGAAGCAACGCGGCAATGCGCACTTCTGCCTTCTGCTCTGTGCTTTCTGCCTTCATAGCCCCCTCGCTGGTCCTTCCATGAACCCGAACCCGGAGTTCTGCCTGGCCTCCATCGGGTCCTGCATCATCTCGATCGCTTCCTCGCGATACATCGGTGGGATCACGAAGCGATCTTCGAATGTGCAGAGCGATGTCAGCCGATAGATCGCTTCCGCTTCTTCGCGCGTCGTGTCAGCTTCGCGCAGCATGCGGTCGACCGTCGCTTCATCGACGTCGCCGACTGTGACCCAGCGCCGATAGATGCGCACGGCCTTCTGTTTGCGCAGCGCATAGCGGACCTTCCCCTCGTGGCCCGCGCCGAACAGTCTGGCCAGGTACTGCATCGGCAACCGCGCCTGATCGATATCGTGGAAGAAATCGGTGCTCGTGTGCGAGATCACACCGCCGTCCCTCTGCGCCATCACCGGCGACATCGGCGGGACGTAGAAGAGCATGGGCAGCGTACGGAACTCGATGTGCGGTGGCAGCGCCAGCTTCCAGATTTTCACCCAGCGATACACGGGCGACTTCTGCGCGGACTCGATCACGGCTTCGGGAATGCCGTTGGCGAGCGCCGCTTCGATCACCTGCGGATCGAACGGGTCGAGGATCATCGAGCGATGCGCATCGATCAACTGATCATCGGGGTTTTTGGCGATCTCCTCGATGCGCTCCGCGTCGTACAGCAGGATGCCCAGGTAGCGGATGCGGCCGACGCAGGAGTGGAAGCACGCCGGCGCCTCGCCGGTCTCGAGGCGAGGGAAGCAGAGGATGCACTTCTCGCTCTTCCCGGTCTGCCAGTTGTAGAACATCTTCTTGTACGGACAGGCGGCGATGCAGGCGCGCCATCCACGGCAGCGCTTCTGATCGTTGAGAACGATGCCGTCCTCACCGCGCTTGTAGAGCGATCCCGACGGGCAGGCCGCGACGCACGACGGATTCAAACAGTGATTGCAGATCCTCGGGAAATAGAACATGACCAGCCGCTCCACTGCCGAGAGCTGCGCCTTCTGCTCTTCGTTCATCCCCTCCAGGTTCGGATCGTTCGCGGCGTAGATGCTCGAGCCGCCGAGATCGTCGTCCCAGTTCGGACCGGCATCGACCTCGATGTACTTGCCGTCGATGAGCGAGATCGGCTTCGCCGTGGGCTGGTCGGTGCCCTCCGGTGCGTTGAAGAGGTTCTGATAGTCGTAAGTCCAGGGCTCGTAGTAGTCGTCCATGGACGGCATGTGCGGGTTGTGGAAGATGTTGAAGACGGTCTTGGTCTTGCTCGTCGAGCGCAGGCGCAGCTGGCCGTCCTTCAGCTCCCATCCGCCGCTGTACTTCGACTGGTCCTCCCACTTCGTCGGATAACCGGTCCCCGGCTTGGTCTCGACGTTGTTCCACCACATGTACTCGGTGCCTTTGCGGTCGGTCCAGATGTTCTTGCACGCGATCGAGCACGTGTGGCAGCCGATACATTTGTCGAGGTGGAACACCATGGAGATTTGCGATCTGACGTCCATTCGATCTCTCCTCGTTACCTATTCACCAATTCAGTTCCGGCAACTTGCGCACGAGCACGTGCGTGTCGCGGTTACATCCGGTCGGTCCCCAGTAGTTGAAGCCGAACGTGAACTGGCCATAGCCGCCGATCATCAGGTTCGGCTTCAGCCGCGTGCGCGTGAGCGAGTTGTGTCCGCCGGCCCGCCGGTTGCCGCGCAAGGGCGACTTCGGCACCGAGTACGTGCGCTCCGGCGCGTGGTACTGGATGCCGATGCCGCGCGGGATGCGCGCCGACACGACCGCGCGCGTGACGACAACGCCGTGATCGTTGAACACTTCCACCCAGTCGTTGTCGTTGATGTTCATCTCTTCGGCGTCCGAGTCGTTCATCCAGAACGGCTCCACGCCGCGCGACAGCGTCGTCATGCGCTGGTTGTCGCCGAACGTCGTGTGGATGTGCCATTTGCCGTGCGGCGTGAGGTAGTTGAGCATCTTCGCGCCGGTGTTTTTCTCGGCAAAGCGAAGATCGGCGTACTCGGTCGGCAGCGGTTTCGGCTTGTACGTCGGCAGGTGCTCGCCGAATTCGATGTACGTGGGATGATCGAGGTAGAGATGCTGGCGTCCGGTCAGCGTCCGCCACGGCACGAGACACTCGACGTTGTACGTGAACGGCGAGTACGCGCGGCCGTTTTCGATGAGACCCGACCACATCGGCGAGTTCACGAAGCGGTTCGGCTTGGCCTGTAGATCGGCGTACGTGACGCGCACGCTGCGCTGTTTCTCGGCGACGTGCGCGAGCGGCAGACCGACCTTCTGCTCCATCTCTTTGTAGCTGCGATACGCGAGCTCGCCGTTGGTGACGGTGGCGAGATGGAGGACGGCCTCGACGGCGTCTTCGTCTTCCTTGAGCGAGGGAAACTTTCGACAGCCCTCTCCGGCCTTTTCCCCCGCGTCGCGTGAGAGAAGGCACTCCTGACTCGTCCCTTCGTGCTCCCAGCACACCGTCGGGTGCGTCGTCAGCATGGCATCGTAGAAGTCGTCGATCGCGTAGTGCGTGCCGTGCGCGCCGAGTCCGTTCTTGCGCGCTTCGGGACCGAACGAGATGAACTGCTTGTAGAGATCGCGATAGTCGCGGCTGACGATTTTCAGGTCCGGCATCGTCTTTCCCGGAATCGCTTCGCACTCGCCGCGGAACCAGTCGCGCGGCTCACTCTGCGCGATCTCCGCTGCGCTGTCGTGCGCCAACGGCACCGCGATGAGGTCGCGCACGGGACCGTCGAAGTGCCTGGCCGCCAGCTCCGAGAATTTCTTCGCCAGCGCGCGGAAGATCTGCCAGTCGCTCTTCGACTCCCAGCACGGCTGCACTGCCTTCGACAGCGGGTGAATGAAGCTGTGCATGTCGGTGGTATTGATATCGGCCTTCTCGTAGAACGTCGCCGCCGGCAGGACGACATCGGAGTAGAGCGCCGACGTGTCCATGCGGAAGTTCAGATCGACGATGAGATCCATCTTTCCTTCGGGCGCCTTCTCCCGCCACACCACTTCCTTCACCGATCCCGCCGCGAGATCCTCCGCCACCGTGTTCGTGTGAGTGCCGAGGTAGTGCTTGAGGAAGTATTCGTGACCCTTGGCGGAGGCCAACAGGGCGTTGCCGCGCCAGATGAACCACACGCGTGGCCAGTTCTCGGGCGCATCGGGATCTTCAACCGCAAACTGGAGCGCGCCCGACTTCAACTGCGCGACCACGTAGTCGGTGATGGCCTTGTCGTCTTTGCAGCCTGCCTTCTCCGCCTCGCGCACGATTTCGATCGAGCTCTTGTTGAACTGCGGATAGAACGGCAGCCAGCCGCGGCGCACGGCGCGCACCTGATGGTCGATCGTGTGATCCTTCGTCTCATCACGAGCGTCCTTGGGCAGCTTGTTGTACTCCGCGAACGAACGCTCGTAACGCCACTGATCGCTGTGCACGTAGTGGAAACTCGGCGCATTCTGCAGCCGCGACGAAGGGAACCAGTCTTTACCGAAAGCGATGGAGCCCCACGACTCGCCGGGCGCGAGCTTCTCCTGGCCAACGTAGTGTGCGAGCCCGCCGCCGTTGACGCCGATGCATCCGCAGAACACGAGCGCGTGGATGGCCGCGCGGTACATCAGGTTGGCGTGGTACCAGTGATTGACCCCCGCCCCGATGATCACCGTACACTTCCCCCGCGTGGCCTCGGCCGTGGACGCCCACTCGCGCGCGAACTTGATGACCATGTCGCGCGAGAGGCCCGTGTACTTCTCCTGCCATGCCGGCGTGAAGGGCTGCTCGTCGTTGTAGTCCGCCGGATAGTCGCCGCCCAGGCCGCGATCCACGCCGTATTGCGCCATCAGCAGGTCGTACACGGTGGTGACGAGCACGCGCGAACCGTCGGCGAGCTCGATGGATCGCGAGGGAACACCGCGCCACAGGCGGCGCTCGCTGCCGAAGTCGTCGACCTCCACATTGACGAAGGCGTCCCCTCGATTGAGGAACGTGAGCGCCGGCTCGATCTTGTCGCCATACAGCCCGTCCTCGAGGAGAAGGTTCCACTTCCCTCTCTCGCGGCCCCAGCGGAAACCGGAGGAGCCCATCGGCATCTTCGGCTGCTCCGACGACTCGTCCCACATGAGGAACTTCCAGTCGCCGTGCTCGACGTCTTTGTAGGCTTTCAGGCGATTCGCGCGAAGGAGACGTCCCGCTTTGAATGCGGACTCCTTTGCTCCAGGCATCAGCTCGACCAGGTATGGCCCGTCGCTGAACTTCTTGGCGTAATCGAGGAAGTAGGGCGTCTGTTTCTGGTGATGAAACTCTTTGAGGATGACGTGATTCACCGCCATCCACCACGCGCCGTCCTGGCCGGCGTTGATCGCGGCCCATTCGTCGGCATACTTCGCCACCTGATTGAAATCGGGCGCGAAGACCCACATCTTCGATCCGTTGTGGCGCGCTTCCGCCGCGAAATGGCAATCCGGCGTGCGGGTCATGTTGAGGTTCGATCCCACCACCGCGAGGAGTTTCGCGTTGTACCAGTCGGCCGACTCCTGCACGTCGGTCTGCTCGCCCCACGTCTCCGGCGACGCGCTCGGCAGATCGGCGTACCAGTCGTAGAACGACAACGACACGCCGCCCATGAGCTGCAGGAGGCGCGAGCCGGCCGCGTGGCTGATCATCGACATCGCCGGGATCGGTGAGAAGCCATTGATGCGGTCGGGTCCGTGCTTCTTGATCGTGTAGATGTTCGCCGCCGACACCAGCTCCAGCGCGTCATCCCACGTGCCGCGGCGGAAGCCGCCTTTGCCGCGCGCGCGCTGATATCGCTTCCGCTTCTCGGGATCTTCGACGATCGACGCCCATGCTTCGACCGGGTCCTCGTGCTCGTCGCGCGCGCTCTTCCACAGGTCGAGCAGCGCCCCGCGCATGTAGGGATACTTCACGCGCAGCGGCGAGTAGAGATACCAGGAATACGAGATGCCGCGCTGGCATCCGCGCGGCTCGTACGGCGGCAGACCCGCTTCCAGCGACGGATAGTCGAGGCCTTGCATCTCCCACGTGACGATCCCGTTCTTCACGTAGATCTGCCACGTGCACGAGCCGGTGCAGTTCACGCCATGCGTCGAGCGGACGATACGATCGTGCTGCCAGCGGTTGCGATAGAACTCCTCCCACGCGCGGCCGTTGGGAGTCGCTTCATCCTGAATCCACGGAATGCTCATTTCTCACCTCGGACCATGGGCTTGCGGACTCCTCGAAGCCGTTTGCGCCAGATCGTGTCGGCACCGATGAAGCCGAGCACCGATCCGCCGAGCCCGAGGAAGAAGAAGGAGAGAGTGGCGGTGTCGCCTGTCTGTTGCGGCCGCTGCGCGGTGGTCTCGAGGTACGCGACGAGCGACACGATCTCGTCGTTCGTCAGCGAGGTGTTGACGAACAGCGGCCGCATCGTCGGCGTCGCCGGCGCCTGCAGCCACGACGCCAGATTCTTGCGGCCGCGCAGACGTTCGAACACCTTGGTGAGGTCGGGCCCGAGCTTTCCGCCGCCGAGCATGGCCATGTTGTCCACCGAGTGGCAGGAGATGCACGCCGGTCCGCCGTTCGCCAGCCGGCGTTCGCCGAGGATGATAGCGCGGCCGTTTGCGATGTCGCGGGCGGTGAAGGGCTGGTCGCCGATGTTCAATCCCGCGAACTGTGATTTGGGAAGCTTCGACTCGTGCTCGATCATGTCGAGGAGCGTGGCCGCCTTCGTCTCGTCGATGCCCGAGATGTTCGGCATCACGGCGCCATGCGCTTCCTCTTTCAGCTTCGCAGCATAAGGATCGCCGCCGTCGAGAAACGACTTTGGATTTGCAATGAACCTCTGCAGCCAGGCGCGGTCGCGGCGTGTGGTGACATCCTTGAGGTCGGGTCCCACCAGACGTCCGCCGCCGATCGTGTGGCAGCTCATGCAGTTCTGACGGAAGTAGGACGCCGCTTCGTCCGCCGCGTATGCGGTGGCGGTCATGCACATCGCCGCTGCCACCGCGACGAGGATTCGTTGTTGTGTGCGCTCCATCATCGAGCGGTCCCCCGTTGATGAATGCATTCAACGCCACCGGTGTGGCCCGTGGCGATGACTTTAGTTGGGGGGTGCTGTGACGCGGCCGCGCCCGATCACATCAGCGGTGTGACTTTTGTGCGCCCGCTACGACCAGCCGTTCACCCGGAAGCAGACACCGGTCACCACGAGAGAACGCTGAAAGGGGTGACGACCGGCCGGTTCACTTCAGCAGATCGAGAATCCAGGAGTAGACGGCGACGGTCGACGGCATGCCGATCGTGCCGGCGGAGAGCGCGACGACCTGCTCGATCTCTTCTCGTGTGATTCCGGCGGATCGTGCTTTGCGGACGCTGGCGTGCAGCGAGCCTTCGCGCATCGCGCCGATGGCGATGCCGATCTTGATGAGGCGCTGCGTCCTGGGGTCGAGCGGGCCTGCTTTGCCCGCCTCCCCGATCACATCCCAGGCTTCGCGCAGCCGCGGAAAGCGCTCGGTGAACGTGTCGTACATCGCAGGCGGTTTGACTGATTGATCCATTCTGACCTCCGATTCGTAGCGGTCGAAGATGCGCAGCATAGCAGTGACTGAAGTCATCACCCGGTCCTCGCAAGAGTGCTATGTTGCGCCGGTGATTCAGGAGCAAAAAATCATGAAGATGAGAACCGCCGCACTCGCAATCGTCCTCGCTCTTTTCACGCCCGCGCTTTTCGCACACTGTGACTCGATCGCGGGCCCGGTCATCACAGCCGCTCGTCAGGCGCTCGAGAAAGGCGACGTCACGCCGGTCTTGAAATGGGTTCCGGCCGCGAACGAACGGGAGATTCGCGACGCATTTGCCAAGACAGTCGCCGCGCGTGGCGCGTCGCCGCAGGCACGCGAAGTTGCCGACCGCTGGTTCTTCGAGACGCTCGTGCGCGTCCACCGCCAGTCCGAAGGCGAGCCGTTCACCGGGCTCAAAGGCGCCGAGTCCAAGCCTGAGAAAGGAATCGAGCTCGCCGATCAGGCGATCGAGAGTGGCTCGCTCGCAGAAGCGGAGAAAGTGCTCATGGCGGACCTCACTGCCGGTCTCCACAAGCGCTTCGCCGCGGTGATGGAAGCAAAGAAACATGCCGGAGAAAGCGTCGAGAAAGGCCGTCATTACGTGCACGCATACGTGGAGTTCATCCACTACGCCGAGCGTATGCACGAGACCGCGAACGAACCGGCCGGGCGCGGCATGCACGGGGGCGCGGACCGGCAGTAGACATGCGATCCGTCATACCGCCGGAGAGAGCGGGGCGGTAGCTTGTTCCCGGAGGAACAGGCATGCCCCGCTGCCGCTCTCTCAGCAAGCCGCACGATCCCGATCTGTCGCGGCTGCTAGCCGTGTACGTCGCCACAGGTCTGGGGTTCATGCTTCTGCCCGGGACCTTCGTCGGCGTCGTCACTCTGCTGAAAATCTCGAGCGCGCACACCTCCGCTGTCGCGGATGCGGGTTGGATCCAGGCCCACGGCCACGCCCAGATCTTCGGTTGGCTCGGCACCTTCATCCTCGGCATCGGCTATTACGCGATTCCGCGGCTGCGGCTGAGTGCGTTCTCGTTCTCCGCGGCCTGGACGACGTACGCGCTCTGGACTTCCGGTGTCGCCATGCGCTGGGCGGCGGGAAGCTACGCATGGCACTGGCGGCTGCTCGTTCCGCTGTCGGCGCTCTTCGAGCTCATCGCAGTCGTGATCTTCGCGTTCTCCGTTTTTCTCGCGAAGCCGCGCAGCACGGATGACTCCTGGCGCAAATCGGTCGTCATGATCACCGCTGCCGGCTGGGCGATGGTCGCCACGGTCGCGATCAACGCCTGGGAGTCGATGGCCATGGCGCGATTCGGCAGCTCCCCGACGTTCCCCTTCGCGTTCAACCAGAAGTATCTCGTTCTGATCACGTGGGGCTTCATCGTCCCGTTCATCTGGGGTTTCTCGTCGCGATGGCTCCCGCCGCTGCTCGGCCTGGGCACGACGCGCAAAGCGTTGTTGATGCCTGCGCTCGCCGTTCTGTTCATCGGAGTCGCCACCGCCTTAGGCGGTTGGCTGGCTGCGAGCGCGGTGCTGCTTCTCGCAGCCGCGCTCATGTTCCCGATCGCTCTCCGCCTGTTCGAACCCTCTGAGAAAGAGCCGAAGCTGCGCGGCGTGCATCCTTCGACGCCATCGTTCATTCGCATTGCGTACGGGTGGTCGGTCGTTGCGGCCGGAGTCGCCATCGTCTCCGCACTCCGTCCACTGCCGAACGGCTACGCCGGTGCGGCGCGGCATGCGTTGACCGTTGGCTTCTTCGCCGCCGCGGTCTTCAGCATCGGCCCGCGTGTCTTGCCGGCGTTCTTCAATGTGCGCTATCTTTGGAGCACGCGCGTCATGGCCGCCTCGCTGATTCTGTTGAACGCGGGATGCGCGATCCGTGTCGTTTCACAAGTTCTCGCATATGAGCACATCACGACCGCAGCCTGGACCGCACTGCCACCATCGGCTGTGATCGAGATGACCGCGG
>JBBRTB010000041.1:0-27086 GCA_038244815.1 Thermoanaerobaculia bacterium | reverse complement strand
GGAGAGCTGGCTGTTGACGATGCCGTTGCTGCACGCGGTGATCGCGGTGATCGCACCGGCCGCGTTGTACTTGTTGACGTCAACCGCGCGTGCTTCCCAAGACGTCGCGATCGTACGCATGTCGGCCATCGTTCTCTTCTGCTTCGACCGCTGCATGGCGGTCAGAAGGTTCGGAATGGCGATCGCCGCCAGAATGCCGATGATCGCCACGACGATCAGCAGCTCGATGAGGGTGAAACCTTTTTGCTTCCTTGTCATTAAAATCCTCCCTATTACAAGCCCCTAAGCGCAACCGGTGTACCACAAGGCTAATTTTGCCAGGTGCTTGCAAACAAAGGAGTTATTCATTTTACACCCAGGCAAAATGAGGGGGGAATGACGGATTTTGGGGCGGCGAGCGACAGTTTCTGTCATCGCTGGCGATCTCCACTGCTCGTCGCGATGGCAGGAGATCCTTTCTGGAGCAATGTCCAGGTCTGCGAGATTCTGGTCTCTGCTACTGAGTCTGCACGCCTTCGGGATACTGGACGAAAATCCCATTCGAGAACAGGATGTCGTCGTTGAAGTTCGAGGTTCCGCCTCCAGGGCTGGTGGCAGTGGCATCCCACCCAGCCGATCCCGTGGACGTGCCGTTCTTCGCCGCTGACCAGACGATGTAATCGGATGCACCCTTCGGATCGTTCCAGGGTTGATCTGTGTAGAACTTCAGTTCGTTGCCCCAGCCGTCCCGCACGGGGAGCAGCTTGAGGTACGTCGGAGTGAGTGCGCCCGAGAGCTCACGATTATTGACCATGTTGCTGCACAGAGTGATGACGCTGATCGCTCCCGCAGCGTTGTAGCGGCTCAGGTCGGTGGCGCGCGCTTCCCACGCCGTCGCGATCGTGCGCATGTCCGCCATCGATCTCTTCTGCTTGGACCGTTGGACGGCCGTGAGCAGGTTCGGAATGGCGATCGCAGCAAGAATGCCGATGATCGCCACAACGATTAGCAGCTCGATCAGCGTAAAACCCCTGTACTTGCTATTCATCGCTCGCTAACTCTCAATCCACCACAAGGCAACGCCTGTACCAATGGCTCAGTTTAGTGCAAATGTAGGTTGTTAAGTAACTTACCCTGGCCTCTGGTCGTTCGGAAGTCTCAGTCAACTGACGTTTTTGGACACCGTCACGACACGACTTGTCACTTCTGGAACGCGTACTCCGTCACCACATGCCGCAGATACTCCACCCCCTGCTGGAAGTAGTCGACGCGCACTCGCTCGTTGGGCTGATGGATGGTCTCGTTCTGAAAGAAATCGATCGGGAATGGGCTGATCCCATAAGCAGCGATGCCGCGCGGACGAAGGAATCGGGAGTCGTTGAACGACTTGTTGAGGATCTCGGTTCCGACAGGTGCGCCGAATGAGCGTTTGGCCTCACGCGCCAGCAACGCGAAGAACGGCGTGTGATCGGAGATGACAGGGACCGGTCCTTCCTTGCGCACGACCTCACCGATGGTGGCGCCGAAGGGAGCGATCTTTTTCCGGAGCCAGTCGATGCGCTCGTCGGGATTGGTGTCGGGCAGGTCGAGCAGATGCGTGCGCATCTCCCATTCTTTTCCGTGCGACACGATGCTTTCAGCCCACACGCCATCCTGGGTCATCTCGCGATAGCCCGCCGGCAGTCTCCAGAAATCCCCATTGGCCACGGCTGCATCGATGTTTTCGAGCAGAGGCCGGAAGTCGATTCGCTGCGGTGCCAGATCCCGCATCCAGCCCTTCACCTCAGGCGTGATTTTCTCCGGAGTGCGCTGATAGAACCATGGCTCGAGAGCGATGCGCACCTGCTGCATCTGTGAACGGGTGGGAGCGCGTAGGAGGAGTGTCACCGTCTGCTTGGTGCCGATCTCGATGCCGAAGTAAGTGACCCGCTCCTGGAGCATCTCCGTGATGCCCCCCTCGTTGACCGAGTAGCGAACACCGGCGATGACATCCGGGCGATGCGCAATGAGCCAGGGCAGTCCCAGGCGGTGCTCGGTCTCTTCATCCGCTACAGCGAGAAAGACGATGTCGTGTTCCGGAACCCGTCCGCTGTTGGCAACATCGAGAAACGCGCGCAGCTCACAGATCCCGGTGCCCTTCATGTCGATGGTGCCCCGCCCGTACATCTGATTGAGTGAGATATTCGCGGCGAAGGGTGGCTGCGACCACTCGGCAGGATTAGCGGGCACCACGTCCATGTGATGGAGCAGCAGAAGGCCCTGGCCAGGCTGTTTGCCTCTGATTCGTGCGTAGAGATTCGCGCGGCCGGGAGCGCTCTCAATGATCTCGGACCTGACGCCGTTCGCGGAGAGCATGCGCGCCAGCCACCGGGCCGCGGGAAGCTCGTTGCCCGGCGGGTTCGATGTGTCGATGCGGACGTAGTCGCGAAGCCATTCGACTTCGGGAGTCATCTTCGTCTGCTTCGGGACGTACGCGACTTGCCTGGCCAGTTCCCGGTTGTATTCGCGGCTGTAGATCAATGCCGCCACGACAGCGGCAAGAGCGGCCAACACGACGGCGCCGGCGATGAGGCGCTCCCTGCGCCGCCTTCGAGGGTCGATCACGGTCATCCGTTTCTCCATCTGATCGCCGCGCCGAGCAGCAGCAGGATGGCCATCACGGAGATGGTCCCGCAGACAGGGATGAGCGTGTTGCGGTATTCCATGGTCACCCGATGACGGCCGGGAGGAACGATCACTCCCTGATAGCCGATGTTGGCGATCACGGCCGGAGCGGGAACGCCGTCGATGGCGATGTGCCAGTACCTGTGCGGCGTCACGCTCATGACCAGAAAGCTGCGACCGAACGAGGTGACATCGATGAAGGCGCGGTTCGCGGTCTCCCGAACTCCGCGCACCACACCGCGCCCGGCCTCGAACGCCGGGTGATCGACAAAGGCGACGTTTCTCCCGAAGGGTCCGCTCAGCATGTGTTCGACAAAGTCGCCGGTGCCGGCGATCGAGACGATCTGATCCGCGAAGTAGTACCGCGGCTGGTGCACTTCTTCGACGAATGCCACCGGCACGAGTTTCGTGATCTCGCCGCCCGCGTTCTGCAGCTCCTCATCGTAATCGTTGTACTCCGTGCGGTACCACGCGTTCGACATGGCCATCAGAGGCGTCCACCAGTCACCGCGGCTGTTGCGGGCGATCTCAGAGGCTGCACGCACAAAGTCGGTGGTCGGTATCAGCGCGGTCTTGTCGTAGTCGCGGTCCATGACGCTGGCGATTCCGTACAGGGCATTCATCGGCGGAAAGAGCCCGTTGCGCAGTGCCCAGTACGATCCCCGGCCGGATCGAAAGAACTGCCGCGCGACCGGTGCGCGCGCATTCCAGTCCGCCTGAGGGTAGATCCGGTAATCGTCATGATCGGGCGGGAGCGCGGTCGCGAGCTCCGGCACGCTTGTGAAGAACGACCGGTCGATCCGTGGATTGAGCTCATCGACCACCCCGGCCAGATCGGCACAGAGGAAGAGCAGTGCTGCGCTGAGCCAGGCTCGACGATGCCTCGTGTACATCGTCATGAGCAGCAGAAGCAGGAGAAGCGTGCGCGCTCCGGCCAGACTCCAGTCGCTCCAGGCGCGTGCGATCATGAGCAGCGTTCCCGGCGACGCCGGCAGACCGAACGCGCTCAGAAATCCGTCGACCGACGCGGGCACATAGCCAAGCAGCGACACGGCTCCGGCCACGATTGCCGCGGCGAACGCGAAGCCAGCGGCCCCCTCGGTCACCCGCCTTTCGCCGGCCAGCGCCCGGTCGAGAGCATGCGCCGCAAAGACGATCATCGAGAAGACACCGAGCAGAATGAACTTCTCCGGATATCGAAGCGCTGTGCCGATACCGGCGTCGTAGAGCTCGTGCAGAAGGGGCGTATAGCCGCCGAGGGCGAAGGCGATCGAGGTGAAAAACAGAAAGACGAACGGCAGCGATCCGCGAATCCGCGCGGCCAGCCCGCCGGCCGCGAGCGCCGCGGCCGCCAGCCCGCAATAGATGTTCAGGACGAACGGGAAACCGTTCCCTGCATACAGCCGTGCGCCCCAGTACCAGGGCACACCGCGAATGGAGATATGGCCGAGAATATTCGGGAAGACCAGCTCGAGGATTCTCGCCGGCGGCATGCTCCATGACGCCACGATCGAATAGGGGAAGGGCTCGCGGCGCACCGAGTCGCGCACGAGATCGAGCATCGGCACGACCTGAACCGCCGCAACGGCACAGGCGGCCAGGCAGATCATCAGCATCGAGAGCAGATGTCTCGCGGTGGTGATGACGCGCCGGTCGCTGTGCCATCCGCGGTACATCGCGTACAGCCCGAGAAGGACGCCGGTCTGGAGAATCGTCGTGGGCTCGCCGACGAGAAGCTGCAGCGCCAGGAATGCCGCCGCCAGAGCGAACCATGGAACGCGCCGTTCGATGAGAAATCGTCGCGCGAACAGAAGCGTCAACGGAATCCACGCCGCGCAGTAGAAGAACGGGAGCAGACTTCCATAAGAGAGAAACAGGCCACCCAGCGAAAACGAGATCGCACCGAACAGTGCCGCAACAGCCGACATCCGCATGGACCGCAGTAGCGCGTACATGCCCAGGGCTGCCAGATAGACGTGAAACAGGATTTGCAGCCGGAATCCGAGATCGTAGCTGGGAAGGAAGATGAGCCAGTTCGGGGGATAGAAGACCTCGTGCTGCGGATTGGCGGCGAGCGGCTGACCGCCCTCGATCAGGCGGTTCCAGTATGGAAATTCGCCGTGGGCGACGATCTCGCGCAGGATCTTCTTCATCGGATAGTGGAAGCGGGCGATGTCTCCGAGATAGAAGCTTTTCGAGCCGAACAGGACGTCGGCGAAGAGAAGAGTGGGGAGAGCCAGAAGAAGCGCGACGGCGAGGAGATCGTGCCTTCGTTGCGACGTCACTGTGCCGATTCTACGACGCGCCTCCGGGCAGGCCGAAACCAAGCCAACAGGAGCAGCGCGCAGAAGGTGGCGAGCGAGACTAAGGATCCGCGCTGTGCGAGCGTGTTGCGATAGCGCATCACCACGGAATGGCGGCCGCTGGGAACGACGATGCCCTGATAGCCGATGTTCGTGATCACCGCGGTCACGGGGCGGCCGTCGATCGTGATCCGCCAGTATCTGTGCGGTGTCACGCTCATCACCAGGAATCCGCGTCCGAAGCTTTCGACATCGAGGAAGGCGTCGTTGGCCGTTTCGCGCATGGAGTGGATCACGCCGTCGGCGGGAACGAAGGACGGAGCGGTGACGAAGGCCACGCCGCTCGAGTAGCTCGAATCGCTCAGTTTCCTGACGAAATCCGCGCGATCTTTGATGTGCACGACCTGATCGGCGAAGTAGTAGCGTGGATAGTGCTTCCCCTCGACGAAGAGGATCGGGCTGGCCTTCTTCATGTCCCCGGCAACGCGCTTCTTCTCCGCTTCGAACGGCTTGTACTCGGCGCGATACCAGGCATTGGACATGGCCATGAATGGCTCGTACCAGTCGTCACGTCCGTTGCGCTTCACGTCCCAGAGCGACTCGGTGAAGTCGACCGTTGGCAACAGCGCGGTCTTGTCGTAGTCGCGCTCCAGAGCCGTGCGCACCCCGGCCCCGGCCGGCGTCATCGGGAAAAGACCGTTGCGCACGATCCAGTAGACCGCATCACCGGTCGAAAAGTACTTCCGCGCCAACTCGTCGGTGCCGTACCAGTCGGCTTCGTGGAAGACACGATAGCCGCGGTGCCCGGGCCGCAGCGTGGCGGCCACCGGCGGTTTCTGCGTGAAGAAACGGCTGGGCATGCGCGGATTCAGCTCCCAGCACACCACGCCGAGATCGGCGCAGAGATAGATGGCTCCGGCCGTGAGCCAGAGAGCGCGGCGACGCGTGGACATCGTCAGCAGCAGCGTTGTGAGCAGCGCGCCGCGCACCGCCGCGACGATCCAGTCGTTGCGCGACACCTTGACGAGATAGTTGCCGAACCCGCCGCTCTGCCCCCAGACCTTCAGGAACACACGGCTGTAGAGCGGGGTAAAGGCGACGACGGCGATGATCGCGGCCACGAGCGTGGTGGCCAGTACGAACCCGGCCGCGGTGTCGCGGATGGCCGCGTCGCCGTCGAGCGTGCGCTCGAACATCTGCGACGCGAAGATGATCATGGCGAAGACGGCCATGAGGATGAACTTCTCCGGGTATCGGATGGTCGTGGCGACGTGTCCTTCGTACAGGAGCTTGAGGAGCGGCGTGTTCGATCCAAGTGCCATGACACTCGAGAGCACCACCACGATCAGCATGAGACGCCCGCCGCGCGGACGGCTGAACGCGCCGGCGATGGCCAGCGACGTCACGGCCAGACCGCAGTAGATGCTGAAGAGAAACGGCGAGCCCATTCCGGGATAGAGACCGCTGGCCTGGTAGAGCATCACGTTATTGACTGCGATGTGTCCCAGGATGTTCGGGTAGATCAGTTCCGCGAATTTCGCCCAGGGCATGCTCCAGGCGCTGACGAGCGTGAACTCGAACGGGCGTGAGCGCGCCGATCCGGCCACGTGGTCGATGGCCGGAAGCATCTGCGCACTTCCGACCAGAAACGCGCTCGTGGAGATCAGCGCGATCCACCCCACATTGGCGATCATCCGCAGCAGGCGGCGGGGACCGTCGTACCAGCCGCGGTACATCGCGTACAGGCCGATGAGCAGCCCGGTCTGCATCACCGTCGTCGGTTCGGCTACGAGAAACTGAAGTCCCAGGGACAGCGAGGCCAGTGCGAAGTCACGCGCACGGCGGTGCAGGAGAAAACGCCGCACGAAGAGAGAGGTCAGCGGCAGCCAGGCCGCGCAGAACAGAATCGGCAGCAGATTGATGTAGGAGAGGTAGATCCCGCCAAGGCCGAAGGAAAGCGCGCCGAAGAATGCAGCCTGTGCCCGCAACTCCATCGATCGAAGCAGCGCGTACGTCCCCAGCAGGCCGAGGTAGACGTGCAGGAGGATGAGCAGCCGGTATCCCAGGTCGTAGCTCGGCAGAAGAATCAGCCACGTGAACGGATAGAAGACTTCGTGCTCGGGGTTGGCGGCCATGGGCTGGCCGCCCGAGAAGTAGCGATTCCAGTAAGGGAACTCGCCGCCGCGGACGATCTCCCGCATGATCTGCTTGGTCGGATAGTAGTAGCGCGTGAGATCGCGCATGTAGAAGTTGTTGACGCCGACGAGCACATCGCCAAAGAAGAGAGTCGGCAACAGGATCAGCAGGGCCACGGCCAGCCGGTCGTGCCGCCGTGGAGTGGAGGGGCGCACCGGCGCCGCAGGCCCGGGGGCGTAGGTCTCGGAAGGGATGGACGGAGCGGCTGGCTCGGATGGCGGTTCGGTCGCTTCGTACACCGGCCGCGCATTGTACAGTGCTCATGCGCGCCACCGGGACCGCCGCGCGGCCATCTCGGTTTCGCCGCGCTGGTATAACTGTCGGTGTGAGTGCGGCACGGCCGGACGGGTTCGCGAAGGAAGCGGCGATCTTGGCCCTGGCCACGATTCTGTTTCGCCTGGCCTTCCTGTTCTGGCTGCCGGCACAGGCCCTCTCGCTCGACGTTCATTCCTGGGAGCGGCTGGCCTCGATGCTTGCGGAGGGACGCAATCCCTATACGACCGGACTCCTGAACTGGCCGCCGTTGTGGATGCAGGTCATCGATGCGATGGCGGCCTTCGCTCGACATAGCGGAGTGGTGTTCACCACCGTCCTGCGCGGATCGCTCATCTTCGCCGATGCGATCAACAACGTGCTGGCGCTCGTCATCGCCGTCAGATTTCTGAGGCTGGAAGGACCCCGCCGCCTTCTGATCGTCGGTCTCGCCGCGAATCCGATCTCGCTTCTTCTGACCTGCCAGCACGGAAACTTCGACGCCCTCCCGGTGATGGCTATCCTCTGTTTTACGATCGCCTGGCTTCGGTTTCGTGAGTCGAACGATCCCATCGACTGGCTGAGCGCCTGCCTGGCCCTCGGCGTGGGAGTCCTGGCCAAGACCTTTCCGCTCTTGCTCGCCCCGCTACTCGCATTTCGGATCCGGAGCATTCCTGCCCGCGCGCGCATCCTGGGTGCGTTGTTGCTGTCGCTTCCTGCCGCGGTCGGAATGAGTGTGATCTATGTGCTCGCGCCTGCGGACGTCTCCCGTTATGTCATCGGATATCGATCGGCTG
This sequence comes from Thermoanaerobaculia bacterium, assembly GCA_038244815.1. Lineage (GTDB taxonomy): Bacteria > Acidobacteriota > Thermoanaerobaculia > Gp7-AA8 > Gp7-AA8 > DASVHS01. Next base: position 18,895 of record JBBRTB010000041.1, on the reverse strand, counting down.
CCGGTTCTTTCGGGTTGACCGGACTCCTCAATCTGGCCGGACTCTCCCGCGCAATCGCCATTGATCAATCGGTGTTTCCGCTGCTTTTGGTGATGGCGCTCGCCGTCGCCTTCGCCGGCGTAAGCCGGACGGCGGACATCGAACCGCGAAAGCTGGTCCTGTCGATCGGTGTGGCATTGGCGGCGCTCATTGCGCTTGGAACCGGTTACGGCCCCCAATACATCGCCTGGCCACTGCCGTTTCTCGTTCTGGCCTATCCATGCTTCGATCGGCCATGGCGGCGGGACATGCTCGTGATTGCCGCAGTGGCCGTCGCCACATACGCGGTTGAGTACGCGCTCGTTCCCGAACTCGGCTCTTTCTGGCTGCACCTCGCGCCGTCGCCGTGGCTCTGGTGGCTGAGCGATACGATCAGCGATCCCCGAGGTGCGACGATCTTCCGGCTGCCGCTCTTTGCGTCGTACCTCTGGCTGATCGCCACGTCCACGAAGCGGATCCGAGCGGCCGTTCCTTCGCCGGCGACGAACTGATCGTCACGCGCGCGCGGGCGTTGCGGGCGCCGGCACGGCCGGATCGCGAAAGATCTTGTGCGACCAGATGCGCTTCTTGTGCAGCTTGTACAGCACCATCGTCTTCAGGATGGCCAGGCCGTATCGGGTGGCGCGCCAGAAGCCGATCTGTGATGCCTCGTCGAAGTAGCGCGTCTGGATGGGCACTTCGCGGATCAGCATCTTCTTGGCGACGCCCTGGGCGATGATCTCGGTGTCGAACACGAAGTCGTCGGAATTCGCTTCGAAGTTCACGCTCTGCAGATAGTGCCGCGAGTAGGCACGGAAGCCGGAGTGATATTCGGAGAGAAAGACGTAGAACGTGGCGTTCTCCACCATCGTCAGAAACAGGTTCGCCCAATACTTCCACTTGGGCATGCCGCCCTCGATCGGCCGCCCGCCGAGCATGCGGGAGCCGAATACGGCATCGCAGTCGCCGCGCAGGAGAGGCTGCACGAGCTGAGGGATGATCTTCGGGTCGTACTGATGATCGGGATGGACCATGACCATGATCTCGGCATCCATCTGATCCATAGCCGTGCGATAGCAGGTCTTCTGATTTCCGCCGTAGCCGCGGTTCTTCTCGTGCTCGATCGTCCTGATCCCCAGCTTCCGCGCAAGATCGACGGTGTGGTCGCGCGAGCAGTCATCCACCAGCAGGATCTCGTCGACCCAGTCCTTGGGGATGTCGTCGTAGGTCGCCTGCAGCGTCTTCTCGGCGTTGTAGGCCGGGAGCACCGCCACGACCCTTTTCTCGTGAAGCGGCATAGGGGCGCGGGAGAATAACATAGTCGCCGCGGCCAGAAATCCGGCGGCGACTGCTTCATGCGCCGAGCGATCGCCAGCAGCCCGTACGGAAGGATCGGTACGGCGTAGCGAGGCATGGTCAAAACGGCCAGTCGTCGGGCGGGATCTGCTTCATGCGCTGCGCGATCGCTTCCAGTTTTCGGGCGTTCGGATCGGCGGGCGACAGTGAACGTCTGATCGCTCCACGATCGTCGAAGTGGACTTCCTGGACCAGAGCGCGAATGTATGGCGGTCCCGACATCGAGCGCTCCGCGGCGAAGCCGGCGGCAAACCACAGCGCACCCCCGAGGGCCATCAGGAGGAGATGACGGCGTGGCACGGCCAGGAACGCGGCAGCCGCGACCAGTGCGAACGGCACCGCGATCGCCAGCGGCCGCCACACAAAATGCAGAAGGTTCGGCGCCACCAGACCGGAGCGCAGCATCGGCCATGAGAACGAGATCCACGGCGCCGGGTAGTCAGGGGCGATGAACGGGAACACCAGCGACACGATGGCGATCACCGTGACGGATGCGCCGAGGAGCAGCGCTTCGATCGATGTCCGGGCGGCGAAGGCGATGAGCAACGCCATGAATGGCACGGCGGCGACAAGATAGCGCGCGCCGACCGTCCAGCCGCCGAACCAGTTCGGGTATCCGGCGAACGTGAGGACGATCGACAACGGCGTGGCAATCAGCGCGACAAACGACGCTCGCGGCATCGCCTTCCACGCTGCGTGAATCCCGGCGAACGCGATGAGCAGGACCGGAGACAGCACGAACAATCCCTTCGACGGATCGAGCAGCAGCCGCAGGAGGTATTCGGGAGAGGGCAGTCCCACGCCGAATATGCCGCGCCCGGCGAGCTGGCGGATATTCGCGTCGACCTCGTGTGCCGAGGAGACCGTGAATACGGTCCCGAAAGCCAGCTTGTTGTAGATACCGAGAACGATGGCGAACGGCAGTCCGCCGACGATGACGCGGAGCGTTCCGCCTAAGCGAAGCCGCGGCAACGCGCAGGCGATCAGCACTGCAGCGGGAATCGCGGAGGGATACTCGGAAAGCACGGCCAGGCCGATGAGCGCACCCGCCCAGACGTCCTCGGTCCTCGGTCCTCGGTTCTCGGTTCTCGGTCCTCGGTTCTCGGTTCTCGGCTCGAACAGCAGCGCGAACGCGCCGAAGAGTGTGAACGCGGAGAGAGCATGCGCGAAGAACTGCAGTCCGTACGCGAAGAGCGGCGTGCCGAACAACATCGCTACCACCGCGAAGTTCGCGCGGTCTTCTCCGATCCCGAATTTCCTGGCCACCGCGGCCAGCCAGAGCGCGACGAGAATCGCCGGCACCGTCGAACCCAGCAGTCGCATGGCGTTGAGCGTGGTGCGCATGTTGTGCGCGGTGGGCGGACCGACGATCAGCCGCGCCAGCGCATACGCAGGTAGTCCGACGAGAGCGCCGCCAGGGGCCTTGTTCGAATAGAGCCGTTTGCCCACCGTGGCCAGGTCTTCCATGCGCGTATGCGTTGCGGCGATGACCGGCGTGGCCTCGATCGTGTGGAAGTCGACGATGGCCACCGCCACGACCCAGCGGCTGAACTCATTCGGCGAGACGAAGTGGGGAAAGACCGGAACGACGAGGATGGCCAGCAGGGCATAGAGAATGACCGGCCGCCGGATGTCCGTGGTCGCCCCTCGGTTCCCGGCCGGCATACGTCAGCGCGACCGGACCGTTTCCGCGAGGACCTTGTCGACCATCTCGCTCACGGGCACGCCGGCAGCCTCACACGCGCGAGCGATGGTCTCGTACGCGTCATGCCGTCGTCCCTGCCGAAGCATGTCCAGAATCCCCGCGGCGATGATGCCGTCGAAGAAACGCTTGCGGTCGATGTCGGTGGGCAGCACCTTCTTCGCACCGGGGCGCAGCGACCCCAGCGCCCGGTTCACCTCGTCGTACTCGGGACCGACAAAGCGCTGCAGATCTTCCTTGAGCGTGCGGGCCAGGGCGGGCGAGCTGCCGCCGGTGGAGACGGCGATCTGCACCGAGCCCTTCTCGATGATGGCCGGAACGATGAACTCGCAGAGGTGCGTGACGTCGACGACGTTGACGGGAATGCGCCGGCGCCGGCAGTCGGCGGCGATGGTCGTGTTCACGCCCTCGTCGTCGGTCGAAGCGATGACGAGGTTCGCCCCGTCGAGATCGCTCTCGTCATACATCTTCCGGCGAAGCGCCAGGCATCCCTCGGCGGCCCACTTCTCGATCTCGGCGGTGAACTCGGGCGACACGACCGTCACGCGCGCTCCGTAGTTCATCATCGTCTCCGCTTTGCGGGCGCAGACGTTTCCGCCGCCGATGATCACGACGTTGCGGTTCTCGATGTCGAGATAGATCGGATAGTAGGGATACTTCTTGTTCACGCGCCTCGCTTGGATGGCTTCTTCGCGGCCGGTGCGGCGGGTTTGCCGGCGCCCGCGCGCGCGGCGCGGTCTTTCAGGCGTTGCATCGTTCTGCGGCGTCTCTCCAGATTCGCGCGCGCCTTCTCACCATTGATTCGGGACATTCGGGTAATTCCTTTCAGTAGATCGGAAACCGATCACACAGCTCTTTGACGTCTTTCTTGACCTGGGCGATGACGGCCGGGTCGCCTTTGCTGTCGAGGACGCGGGCGATGAGGCTGGCCATGGTCTTCATCTCCGGCTCGCGCAGGCCGCGCGTCGTCACCGCCGGCGTTCCGATGCGCAGCCCGGAGGCCACCATCGGCTTCTGTGTGTCGAAGGGGATGGTGTTCTTGTTGACGGTGATGTTCGCCGCCTCGAGTATGTTCTGGCCGTCTTTGCCGGTGATGCCTTTGGAGAAGACGTCGGTCATGAAGAGGTGGTTGTCCGTGCCGCCGGAGACGATGCGGAATCCGGCGTCGGCGACCTCTTTCGCCAGTGCTCTGGCGTTGCGGACGATCTGCGTCTGATACTCCTTGAACGCGGGTGAAAGCGCCTCGGCGAAGGCGACCGCTTTGGCGGCGATGATGTGGACGAGCGGGCCGCCCTGTATGCCGGGGAACACGGCGCGGTCGATCTCCTTTGCGTATTGCTCCTTGCAGAGAATCAGTCCGGCTCGCGGCCCGCGCAGCGTCTTGTGTGTGGTGGTGGTCACGAAATCGGCGTACGGAACGGGCGAGGGGTGATTGCCGGTGACGACCAGCCCGGCGATGTGCGCGATGTCCGCCATCATCAGAGATCCGGAACGGTCGGCGATCTCGCGGATGCGCTTGAAGTCGATCACGCGCGAGTAGGCCGAGGCGCCGCAGATGATCAGGCGCGGCTTGTGCTCCCGGGCCAGCGTTTCCATCTCGTCGTAGTCGATCTGCTCGTCGTCTTTGCGCACGTGGTACGCCACCACCTTGAAGTCGCGTCCGCTGTAGGAAAGCGGATGACCGTGGGTGAGATGACCGCCGTGGGCGAGGTCCATGCCCATGATGGTGTCGCCCGGTTTGAGCATGGCGAAGTAGACGGCCATGTTGGCCTGGGAGCCGGCGTGGGGCTGGACGTTGGCGTGCTCGGCGCCGAAGAGCTGTTTGGCGCGGTCGATGGCGATGGTCTCGACGATGTCGGTCGGGCCGCACCCGCCGTAGTAGCGCTTGCCAGGATAGCCTTCCGCGTACTTGTTCGTGAACACCGAGCCCATGGCGGTGAGCACGGCCGTGGAGACGTGATTTTCCGAGGCGATGAGCTCGAGCGTGTCGTTCTGGCGCGCCGTCTCCATGCGGATGGCGTCCGCGATCTGCGGATCGACCTCGTCGAGGGCGCGATGGAGAAACTCGTGCCCCGTGGCCGCGCGCTCCTGTTCCTTGATGGTGGACATGGTTCGTTCTCCGGGGGCGATGTTACTCGATAATGAGCAGGCGGTAACGGGGTGACGGGTAACCGGTAGCCGGTGACCGACAAACGTGCGTTACCCGTTGCCGGTTACCGAATGAAGTCGCGTGCTCAACCGTTGATTCCGGCCGTGGTCGCCATCGTTGCGATCCTCGCGTCCGTCTACGGTTTCTTCTTTTACCGCGACAACTTCTCGACGCATTACCCGATCAAGGTTCTCTCCGCGCTGTCGTTCCGTTCGGTGGAGATTCCCTACTGGAACTTCGCCGACGCTGGCGGGCAGCCGCTGGCGGGCAATCCGAACACAGTGACGTTCTATCCCGACAACGTCCTCTATCTGTTTCTGCCTGCACACGTCGCCTTCAACCTGCATTTCCTCCTGCATCTGATCGCCGCGTTCTTCATCATCCGCGCGCTGACGCGATCGGAGTTCGCGGCGGCCATGTACGTGCTGAGCGGCATCGCCATCTCGGCGACGGCGTTTTACAACCTGATCGTCGCCGTGGCCATGATCCCGCTGGCCTTTCTCGGTGCAACGAGGCGGTCGCCGCTGCTTCTCGGAATGGCCTTCGGTCTTCTCGCTCTGGCCGGCGAGCCGGTCATGATTCTCGGCGCGGCCGTGGCGGTGGGCATCCTGGCGCTCGACCGCATTCCCATCCGGTCGTGGCTGCTGGCCGTGGCCATCACGTTCGTGATCGCATTGCCGCAGCTCATCGCGTACGCGGAGATCGCCGGGGAGGTGGAGCGCAGCGTGGGGATGTCGTCGCGAACTGTGCTCAACGCTTCGCTGCATCCGGTCCGCGTGGTCGAGCTTTTCGTGGGACCGATTCTGGGTGTGCTCAACAGCGCCGGCGGTCCGATGCGCGCCCGGCTCTTCTCGACGATCTTTCTCGGTCTGATCGCCCTGCCGGCGCTGTGGCGGCGTTCGCGCTACGTCGTCGTGGCCGCGGTGATGTTGTTTTTCGCGCTGGGACGATTCAACCCGGTGGTGGCGATACTGGTCGACTCGCTGCCGTCTCTGCGCATCATCCGCTTTCCGGAAAAGTTCGCGCTGCCGATGGTCGTGGCGATGGTCGTGCTCGTCGCCGAGTACTACCGGGAGACGCGCCACAAGAGGGTCTGGATCGCGGTCACGTTCGTGCCGCTCGTGGCCACGGCCATCTGGGCGATTCCCATCGACTGGTTTGCGCCGTACAGCAGGACGATGAAGCCGCCGTCGCGTGTCTACGTCACCACGACGATTCCCGCTGCCGCGATGCCGGCGCGCGTCGAATACCGGATGCGCGCGCTCGCATCCGAGCCGCTGTTTGGCGCGACCGAAGGGGTCTGGTACGTCATCAATCCATCGCCGGAGGGGATGCATGCGCTGAGAAGCCGGATGGTGCTGGAGCGGTTCGATCGCGCCTCGCCTCCGGTGCGGGAGACCTATCTGCGAATCATGGGATGTGATGTCGGAGGCGCTCTGCCTTCCGCGTTCTTTCCGGCGCGGAGCGTGATGGCGCGCGACATCTACGGAGAGGCCGCCGCCACGGAGCGCTTTGCCGGGCCGGCCATCGTGGTGACACCCCGACCGGTGCCTCTCGCTCCGGGACGCGTGACCTCATACGTACGGTCGGGACAGCGCATCGCCATCGATGTGGAGACGCCGGGGCCGGCGTTGTTGTTCATCAATCAGACGTACTTTTCAGCCTGGGATGCGCGCGCGAACGGCCGCTCGCTCGAGACGATTCCTGTCGACGTGGACCGCCTCGGGGTCATCGTTCCCGCTGGGACCCCGCATATCGAGCTGCGGTTCGGCCGTTACCACGCCGCGGTTGCGCTGGCGTGGCTGCTCTCGTCAATCACGCTGCTTGCGCTTGCGCTCGTCCAGATCCGCAATCGCGGCGCCGGCGAGATACAGCGATCCAGCGATGAGAATCGTCCGGACCTCTGAGGACAGAGCCTCGGCGATCGCGCCTGCCGGCTCCTCGATGATGCGCGCGGGAATCCGCAGGTCCCTGGCCATGGCCAGAAGCGACGTGGTCGAGGCGCTGCGCGGCGGATAAGGATCGGTGACGATGATCTCGTCGAACATGGGAAAGAGCAGCGACGTCACGCCGGCGATGTCCTTGTCGCTCATGATGCCGAAGACGAGCAGCCGGGGGCGGGTCAGCGCGCGCGCGATGAACGGCGCGATGGCCTGCGCCGCGTGCAGGTTGTGGCAGCCGTCGACCCAGACTTCCTTTCCGGCGATCTCGACGCGCTCGAGCCGGCCCCGCCATTCGGTTCTGGCCACGCCGCGACGGATCGACTCGTCGCTGATCCGCGGAAGTGTGCTCCGTAACTCCTGCGCCGCCCGAACGGCCAAAGAGACGTTCGCGCGCTGAAATTCGCCGGCGAGCGGAATGTCGTTTGCCTCGTCGCCGCGAACGAGGTGAAAGGGGTTTCCGAACAACGCGGCGCGCTTCTCGAGAACCGCGAGCACGGCGTGATCGCGGTTCGACGTCAGCACGATCGCTCCCCGGTGAATCACTCCCGCTTTCTCGCCGGCGATCTTGCGAATGGTGTTGCCGAGGTACTCGGTGTGATCGATCCCGACGGGAGTGATGAGTGCGGCGATGGGCCGCACGACGTTCGTGGCGTCGAGCCGCCCGCCCATGCCCACTTCCAGGACGGCCACTTCACAACGGGCGCGCTCGAAGGCGATGAACGCGACGATCGTCAGTGCCTCGAAGTACGTCGGCAGGATCCCGATGCGGCCGGCGGCCGCTCGCAGGATCGCCGCCGATTCCTCGAGCAGCGTGTCGTCGATCGGCTTGCCGTCGATCATCCAGCGCTCCCGGATGTCGACGAGATGCGGCGACGTGTACATGCCCGAGCGGTATCCGGAGGCGAGAAGAATCGCGTTCAGCGTTGCCGATGTCGATCCCTTGCCGTTCGTGCCGGCCACGATGATCGATGGATAGGCGCGGTGAGGATTGCGCAGGCTGCGCAGGATGGCTCGGATACGCCCCAGGCCGGGGCGGATGCCGGAGGCCTGCAGCGACTCCAGCCAGTCGAGGGCCGTGCTACCTGCCACTGAAGTATTGGAGGAACCGCGACAGCGTGGGCTTCATCTCCGGGCGGGGAGTGATCAGATCGACCATCCCGTGCTCCACGAGAAACTCCGAGCGCTGAAACCCCTCGGGCAGCGTCTGGCGGATGGTCTGCTCGATGACGCGCGGGCCGGCAAATCCGATGAGCGCCTTCGGCTCGGCGATGTTCAGATCTCCGAGCATGGCGTAGGACGCGGTGACGCCGCCCGTGGTGGGATCGGTGAGCACGGAGATGTATGGCAGCTTGGCCTCGGCCAGACGCGCCAGCGCCGCGGAGATCTTGGCCATCTGCATGAGCGACAGGATGCCTTCCTGCATGCGCGCGCCGCCCGAGCAGGAGACGATGATGAGCGGCTCCTTCTTCTCGATGGCCCGCTCCACCGCCAGGGTGATCTTCTCGCCGACGACCGAGCCCATCGATCCGCCCATGAAGTTGTACTCCATGGCGCAGATGACGACGCTCGTGCCGTCGAGCTTTCCTTCCGCGCAGAGCACGGCGTCGGACTTGCCTACGCGCTGCTCGTACACGCGCAGACGGTCGCGATAGCGCTTTGTGTCGCGGAATTCCAGCGGATCGCAGGAGCGGATGTCCGAGGCGAACTCCTTGTACTTGCCATCGTCGAAGAGGAGCTCGAAACGCTCCTTTGCGTTCAGGCGGAAGTGATAGCCGCACTTCGGGCAGACGTTGAAGTTGGCCTCGACTTCCTTCTTGTAGACGATCTCTTTGCAGTCGTCACACTTGACCCACAGGCCTTCGGGGATGGCCGTCTGCTTTTCGACGGCCTCTTTCGGCTTCTTTTCCTTACGGAACCACGCCACGGCGCGACTCTACTCACTCATCGCGACGGTGGCAACCAAAAGCGCGTCGTCCCTCAGATCTCCCGGAAGATGTAGGGGCGAAGGACGTCGATGCGCTCTTCGAGCTTGGTTTCGTCGAGATAACGCAGGGTTGCCGCGACCGAGGAAAGGAGCGAGTTCCCGTCCTGCGGCGTGTAGCAGAAGCCCACCACCTTGCGCGGCGTGGGCATGGCCAGTGTGGAGAGCGGTATCACCGTCTGCGAGAAGATGCGGCCGAAGTAGCCGTGATCGCGCCCGAACGAGAAGATCTGGTTCACACTGCGCCGGCCGGTCACGGCGATGCGTGGATTCGAGCGGAGCGCGGTCTTGACCTCTTCGAGGGTCATGTCGAAATTGAGCTCGATGTCAAACCAGAGCGTGTGCATGTACTGCGTGTTGATCTTGATGGCGGACGAGAAAAGATTGAGCTTCTCGCCGAGGGTCTGAAACAGATGGAAGGCGTCGCGGGCGTGATGCGTCCCGAATTCGGGATCATCATGTTTGCCCGCCTGCGGGGCGGCCACGAAGTCCTTGGTATCGGACACGTCGTTCGCCCGGCGCATGCAAACGAACTGGCCGGAGTCGAGGCGCAGCTTCCCCTTGGCGCTCCCGATCGTCTTGAGCAACACGGAGATGTTGTGCGTGTTGCAGGAGACCACCTGCACATACTTCTCGTCGGGAGTGAAGACCTCGTCGTTGATGCCGCGGGCGTACGGCTTGCCGAAGCCGAACTCCGAGCCCTGGGCGAGAAAACCGCGCGGCCCCCTGGCCAGCTCGTAGTACTTGGCCTTGTTCTCGTTGCCCGCCGGTGTGCAATCGACGACAACGGTGGCCCGCTCGATGGCTTCCTCGGTGGTGTACGACACGCGGTGACCGAGGTCGGCAAAATAGGCGCGGGAGTCTTCGTCGGTGGCCAGCTTGGCACCGTGGCTGATGAGCTGATTGACCTTTGCTTTGTCGTCGGCGTTGGGCGTGCGCTTGTGAAACGTGACCTCGTCGATCCCCATGGCATCCTTGAATTCGTTGAAGAGACCGATGAGGGGTTCACCGATAGTGCCGGTGCCCACGACGTGCACGATGTTTTTTTTGGTCAACGCCTTCTCCGCTCGCGCGAGCGTGCATTGTAACAAGGTCAATCAGCGCTTGCGTTCGATGAGATCGAATCCGGCCAGTCCCGCGGCACGGCATGTCCGCACGATGAACCTGTGGCGGCCAGGGACAAGATCGAGAGCGATCCGCTCGCCCTGCCCGATCACCGCGGCACGAGCGGACGTGACGTCCACGACTTGACGACCATCGAGCCAGAGCGTCGAGGGTCCCCATGGAACGAACTCATAGTCTCTGTGTTGAACGTCCGAAAGGAGCTCATCGTGAGTGAGCGTCGCGCAGCCGCTGCCGGCGAGCGAGGTGGCGTCGACGAACCCTCGAATGGGATCGTGATCGGCGGGGAGTGGTTGCCAATTGACCACGAATCGTGCGTTGGTTGGTGACGTAACGCGCAGAAGCAGGTTGTAGCCGCCATAGACGACTTGTAGACGGGGGTCGTCGCGCAGCCGCTGCGCGGTGATGCCGCTGACCAGCGTCCAGTCGAGTGCGAGGTAGTCGCTGTCGAGGACACGTTTGACTGTGAACGGAATGTCGGGGTCTCCACCCTGGAAAAGGCGGCGTTGGGCGTCGTACTGCCGCGGGTAAGGAATGGCCATGAAGATGGGATCGAGGACGTTCAGGTACCTTCCCTGCGGCGCCCAGAACGCATAGGACTCAGCATCGCTCCACGTTGCGGCGACCTTCGCGCCGGGCGGGACGTGGCTGCCGAAAGCAAACAGATCGAGCTCTGAGACATCTGTGGCTCCGGCCTCGATGAACTGTATCTTCTGGCGATCGAAGTTCAGCGGCAGGGCGCCCAGTGCGGTGAACGCCAGCACCGCGGCGACTACGCGCGCCGGAACCCGCGTGCCGATCGCGAAGAGAACCGCGAGCGTCGTCAGGGGAAATGCGTAAAGCGACATGCGGCCCATTCGAAGGAAGAGGACATCGAATACGATCGCCGCGATCGTCATGTACGGCAGGACGGAATCGGCGCCGTCCCGGCGGTGTCTGTGTGCCAGCACCGCCAGAACGATCATCGCGGCAATCCAGGCAGCATTGATCCATAACGTCTGAAGGAGTGCGGGCGGAAAGATCTCGTTGCCGACGTCGAGCCGTGACGTGTTGAAGAAGAAAAGCACGTTTTGCACGTACCAGAGGTGCAGATTCGCGAGCGGATGGGGGCGCAGAGCCAGACCCGCGGCGATTCCGATCGCGGGCGCGACGATGAGAGCCGCGGTGGGGATGCGGGCGCGAAACCACGACCACGCGAACCACATGGCGCAGATCGCCCCGAACACCTGGAATGCCGTGTAGCCGGTCGTGAACGCGAACGCCAGGACTCCAAGCAGGACGAAGCGGCGTCGCGCCGCAGCGAGGACCGCCAGGAGGAGAATGGCCAGCGCGAGCAGCTCGGGTCTCACGCGCACGACCCGCGCGAAAAACTGCGGTGCCGCGATCCAGAGCCACAACGGTACGAGAAATCCGACGTCACCGATCGCAATCGAGGCCAGGACGCCGACGATCGTGGCAAGCGTTGCATTGAGCATCGCCAGGGCCACCCGCCCACCGATTGCAGCGTCCGGCGCCGCCGCGAACGGCATCAGGAGCAGATGAAAGAGAAGATCCTTGTCCGCGCCGCCGCCGAGAATGCTGAAGCGCGTCCACGGGATGGGAGCGGCGGGGCCTTTCGCCGCATAGAACCGCGCCACAGCGAGATGATAGTAAGAGTCGCCGTCCCAGAGGACAGAAAGGCGAAGAAAGAAGGCGCCGAAGATCACGAACGCACAGAGCCAGTGGATCGCGGCAAGTCGTCGGCGAGCGATCGTCATGCGGCCAGGTTCATCTCTGGCATTGTCGCCCGAGAGCCAGCCTCGCGGAAAGAAACCGCTCCGCGAGACGGTGTTACCTCATCATGGCAATCAAGTTAAGATCCAGCGCCGTGGTGGACCCGACAAAAAAAACGCGCGCTGAGAAACCGATCGCCTCGAACAAAAAGGCGTATCACGAGTATCACGTTCTCGATACATTCGAGGCAGGCCTCGCGCTGACCGGCACCGAAGTCAAGTCGCTGCGGGACGGCGCGGTGAATCTGAAGGATGCGTACGTCACGTTGAAGAACGGCGAGGCGTTCCTCTTCGGCGCTCACATTTCGCCCTACACGCATGGCAACCGCGAGAATCACGATCCCACTCGCACGCGCAAGCTGCTGCTGCATCGGCGAGAGCTGGACAAATTGATTGTCCAGGTGACGGAGAAAGGATTGACGGTCGTGCCGCTGCGCCTGTACTTCAAGGGAGGCCGCGTCAAAGCGGAGATTGGCGTCGTCCGCGGTAAGAAGTTGTACGACAAGCGTGCGACAGAGAAAGCACGCGAAGCCGATCGCGAGGCCGCGACGGCGATGAAGGAACGACGCTAGCCGCTGACTCGTAGCCGGGCACTGTGGTCAACCCGCAACACTTGTGATGCTCTGGAGCCACAGAACAACGGCTCGGTTTGCGGTGGTCATTTCAGACTAAATAGCTAGTTCAGCAATGACTTACCTGGGCATCGGCGCGTGAGCCGTGCATGGCACTTCCCTCGCTCCAAGGGAGGCAGACATGTACGTCCAGCGCAAGACGATCAACAACAACGTCAGCATCACCGGCATCGGCCTTCACTCCGGCATCTACACGACAGTTGAGCTTCATCCCGTTCCCGCTGGCCAGGGCGTCACGTTTGTCCGCGCGGATCTTCACGGGTTGCGGATTCCGGCGCTGCAGGCATCAACGACCGCGCTCGACTACGCCACTACGGTCGGCAAGGACGATGTTTCGGTGGGCACGGTCGAGCATCTTCTCTCCGCGATCATGGCCTGCGGCATCACGGACGTCGACATTCACATCGACGGGCCGGAGGTGCCGATCGTCGACGGCAGCGCGCTCCCGTTCATGCATCTCATCGACGCGGCTGGCGTGCGCGAGCTTCCGGCCGAGATTCCGGTACTGCGCATCACCGAGCCGATCGAAGTCGTCGACGGCGACAAGAGCATCCGCATCACGCCGTCGAATCGCCTTGTGCTGAAGTACCGGATCGATTTCGATCACCCGGCCATCGGCAGAGAGACGTTCCACTTCGACTTCGAGCATGACAACTTCCTCAGGAAGATCGCTCCGGCGCGCACGTTCGGCTTCATGCGCGATGTCGAGAAACTGCGCGCAGCCGGTCTGGTGCGCGGCGGTTCAGTAGAGAACTGTGTCGTTCTGGACGACCAGGGCGTGGTCAACGGTCCCCTGCGCTTCAAGGACGAGTTCGTCCGTCACAAGATCCTCGACCTGCTCGGCGACCTCGCTCTGATCGGCCGTCCGGTGGTCGGCGAGATCACCGCCCATCGCGCCGGTCACGCCCTGCACTCGCGCTTCGTCGGCGAGATCCTCCGAGTGGCCGCGCTGGAGCGTCCGCTGCCTGCAATGCATCGCCGGCCTGCGCAGAGCTTCGCGTAAAGCACCCTCATGCTCGAAGTGTGGTAAAAAAGCCACACAGTGAGCCGGATTGCGTTCGCGTTTCTCGCGTTTTTCGTTGCCGGCGTGCTCGGGGCTGCCGAGCCGCGCATCGAGAGTCTTTCCGCGACCGCCGCGAGCGGCAAGGTCTCCGTCCAGTTCGTGCTGGCAGACGCGTTCGGAAACGGCGAGATGATCCAGGCGCTGGAGAGCGGACTTCCCACGAGCTTCACCTACGAGCTGGAGATCTATCGCGACCGGCCGAACTGGTTCGACGAGTCGGTCGACCGCTCGCGCATCGAGGTGATCTGCACGTTCAACTCGGTGACGCGCGAGTACCTCCTCAATTACCGGCGTGACCGGAAACTGATGCGCTCGGAGACGTTCTCCGATCTGGCCGCGCTCAAGAAGGCCATGACCACGGTCGACGAGCGGGAGCTCTTCGATATCGGTGAGCGGAGGCCGTACAAGATGCGCGTGCGCGTGCGCGCCGATCTCATGCGCTCGTGGCGCTTCTACGTTGTGCCATGGGAGGTCACTACGCGCTGGCGGGCGACGCGTGTGCAGTGTCCGGAGTGCAAGCCTTGAAAGCGCGCGACGTCGTTCTTCGCTACCGTAAGGATCCGCGGGTGATCATCACGGTCCCGCTGCTGATCCTGGCGGCGACGAGCCTCGTCTACTACCTCATCCAGCGCGCCAAGGACCTGACCCCCGAGGCGCTGCAGAGCCAGGTGCTGCTGTTCGTCCTCTGGAACATCAATGTCCTGCTGATCGTCGGCATCGTCTTCATGCTGCTTCGCGGCGTGGTCAAGCTGGTGCTGGAGCGGCAGCGCGGCATTCTCGGCTCCCGTTTTCGCACCAAGCTCGTGGTCACGTACGTCGCGGCCTCGCTGCTCCCGGTCGGTCTGCTGTTCTTCGTGGCCACGGACATGATGCGTGTGTCCATCGACCGCTGGTTCACCACTCCGGTGCGCACGATCCTCGGCAACGGCGAGGCCATCGCGCAGATGGCTCAGGATCAGGGAGCGGCCACCGCTCTCGGCGCCGCGCGGGAGATCGCCGCCAATCCCGCCAGCCGCGAGGCCGTCTCCATGGACGGGGTGTTTCTGCACGTTCTGCAGTTTCACAACGTGCAGCTGGCGGGAATCTATCGCCAGGGCGCGCTGGTGAAGCTGCAGGCCGATCCGCGGGCGCCGATCCAGGAGGTGTCCGATCCGCCTTTGCGTTTCTTCGACGATGCCGTCCAGACCGGCACGAGCACGAAGATCGACGTGGGGCCGAGCGGCACCTGGATCCGTTCGGCGGCACGCATCAACGCCCGCGACGTGGCGGTGGCCGGAGTGTTCTTTCCGCGCGCGATCAGCGACCGCATCAACGAGTCGATCATCGCCAACCGCAACTTCGTTCAGCTCCGCTCGCAGCGGCAGACGCTGAAGGCATCACAGACGTCGATGTTCCTGGCAGTCACGCTGGCCATTCTGTTCGGCACGTTGTGGACGTCGATCTACGCCTCGCGGCGCATCACCATTCCCATCAAGGCGCTGGCCGAGGCGACGGGCACACTGGCGGGTGGGGCATACGGCACGCGTGTCGACGTCGTGGCCACCGACGAGGTGGGACGCCTCATCGACTCGTTCAACGCCATGTCCGGGCAACTGGCGTCGCAGCGCCGGGAGCTGACCGAGACGAACCGCCGACTGGACAGCGAGCGTGCCTTCATGCAGACGGTGCTCGACAGCGTAGCCACGGGAATCCTTACGTTCACCGAGGACCTCCAGCTCCTCAGCATCAACCGCGCCGCGCTCGAGATGTTGCAGCTCACCGACGTCCCGCATGAGGTCTCGATCAACGACCTTCTCGGCGGCGATCTCGCTCCGATGTGCGGCGCGTTGCGGGAGCTCACAGCGCGCGGTTCGCGTTCGCGGGAAGTCACGCTCATCCGCGGTGGCGAGCTCCGCTACCTCGAGGTGTCGGTGGCCCGGCTGGGGGAAGAGGCGGGGTGGGTCGCGGCCATCGAAGACTCGACACAGCTCATGCAGGCCCAGAAGCTGGCGGCCTGGAACGAGGCGGCCCGGCGGATCGCGCACGAGATCAAGAACCCGCTGACGCCGATCCAGCTCTCCGCCGAGCGCATCGCCAAGAAGTCTCGCAACCACGACGCCGACGCCGCCGAAGCCGTCGAAGAGGGAACGAGGATCATCGTGTCCGAGGTGACACATCTCAAGCGGATGGTGGACGAGTTCTCGCGGTTCGCGCGGATGCCCGCGGTGCACATGCGGCACTCCCAGCTCGCGGAGATTCTCCAGGAGGCTGCCGCTCTCTATCGCGACATCAAACCGGGCGTGACCGTGAGCGTGGCCGTCGATCGGGACATCGAGCTGCTCATGGATCCGGAACAGATTCGACGCGCGGTCGGCAACCTGCTCAAGAACGCGCTCGAGGCCACCGAGAGCGGAGAGATCCGCGTCCTGGCACGGCGCGCGCCGCATCGTGTGATCATCGAAGTGGCCGATCCAGGGCGCGGCGTGGCTGACAGCGACAAGGACAAGTTGTTTCTGCCGTACTTCTCCACCAAGGGCCGCGGTACGGGACTCGGTCTGGCCATCGTGCACCGCATCGTCCGCGATCACGATGGGCAGATCTCGGTCCATGACAATCATCCGAAAGGAACGCGGTTCGAGATCGAACTGCCGGCGTAATGGCGAAGATCCTCATCATCGACGACGAGCAGGCCATCCGCACCACGCTCTCCACCATCCTCGAGGACGAGGGACATACCGTCACGGCGCGCGAGTCGGGGGAAGAGGGAATCGCCGCGTTCGCGCGCGACGAGTTCGATCTCATCATCCTCGACCTCTGGCTGCCGGGCATCGACGGGCTGGCGGTGCTGGAGCGCCTGCGCAATGCCGGCGCACCGCCGGTGATCGTGATCTCCGGACACGGCACGCTGGACACGGCCGTGCGGGCCACGCGCCTCGGCGCGTACGACTTCCTGGAGAAACCGCTTTCGCTCGAGCGCGTCCTGCTGACGATCAATCACGCGCTGGCCGACCGCAGGCTGCGCGACGAGGTGCGCGACCTGCGCCGCAATCTGGCGCTCGAGGATCTGCTCATCGGCGATAGCGAGCCGATGAAGAGACTCGACGCTCAGATCCGAGGCGCGGCGCCGACGAACAGCCGCGTGCTCATCACCGGGGAGAACGGCAGCGGCAAAGAGATCGTGGCGCGCACACTCCATCGCCTTTCCCTTCGCGCCGACCAGACGTTCGTGGACGTGAACTGCGCCGCGATCCCCGAGGAACTGATCGAGTCGGAATTGTTTGGACACAGGAAGGGATCGTTCACCGGTGCCATCGAGGATCGGAAAGGAAAGTTCGAGCTCGCCGACCGCGGAACGCTGTTCCTCGACGAGGTCGGCGACATGAGCCTCAAGACGCAGGCCAAGGTCCTGCGCGTGCTCCAGGAACAGACCTTCCAGCGCGTGGGAGCACCGCAGACGATCGAGGTCGACGTGCGCGTGATCGCGGCCACGAACAAGAATCTCGAAAGCGAGATCGCCGGCGGCTCGTTCCGCAGCGATCTCTACTATCGGCTCAATGTCATCCCCATCGAGGTGCCCCCGCTCCGCGCGCGCGGAGGCGACGTGGTGCTCCTCGCCGAGTACTTTCTGCGCAAGTTCGCCGCGGAAACCGCCAGGCCGAGGAAAAAGTTGTCGTCCGGCGCGGCCGCGAAGCTCCGTTCCTATCACTGGCCCGGCAACGTGCGCGAGCTGCGCAACGTCGTCGAGCGCCTGGCCATCCTCCTCCCGCACGATACCGTCGCCGCCGAAGACGTCCAGCTCGGACCGCCGGCGGGGCCGGCAACCTCGATCGCTCCCGATCTGAAACTCAAGGACGCCCGCGACGAGTTCGAGAAGCAGTACATCCTGGCCCGCCTCCGCGAGTTCGCCGGCAACGTCAGCCGAACCGCCGACGCCCTCGGCGTCGAGCGGTCAAATCTCTACCGGAAGCTGCACGCGTATGGGATTCGGGTGGAAAGGCCGTGAGGGGGGTCGCAGGTCGCGGGTCGCTGGGCCGCGAGGCAGATGCGATGGAGCCCAGCGACCTGCGACCAGCGACCAGCGACCTGGCGACCATGCCCGGAAATAGCCTTCGCCCGTCACCAGTTAACCTTGACACTCCGGTGATTCGGTCACTAGACTGCGCCGGCTTTCTGCGGGAATAACTCAGTTGGTAGAGTGCAACCTTGCCAAGGTTGATGTCGCGGGTTCGAGTCCCGTTTCCCGCTCCATCCGAAATGTATCTCGACGCGCGTAATCGTAGAGGAATCATCCGGTTACGCGCGTCTTTCGTTTTCCCGATGCACATCTACTCACGGATGTTTCCGGGTACAACGGGGACACTTCAGGCACATTCGCCATGTTGACCAGATGGTGGGACGACGCTGGGACGTGGCGGGACATGGCGGGACAGAGTGAAGGCCGGCTCGTGCGCCGTCTGCGACGATCCACGCCGCGCCGAGATCGATCAAGCGTCCATCACCGGCTCGACGGTCCGTGACCTCGCCACGCGCTTCAGTCGCAGCAAGAACACGATTCAGAAGCACGTCGCTGAGCACATCCCGGCAGCCGTACAGAAAGCGCTCGGCGTCATCGGCGACGTTGACGCCGGCGATGCGATCCTCACGGAACTTCAGCACCTGAAGAACGAGGCGATCCGACTCCAGGCGGCGGCGGAGAAGAAGACGGACCTTCGCGCCGCGATCAGCGCCCTGCGTGAATTGCGCGAGGCGATCGAACTGACGGCGAAGATCGTCGGTCAGATTCACGAGAACGAGATCAACTTCAACGTGCAGATCGACGATGCGACGGCCGCGCGGATGGCTGAGCTCTACCTCGCCAGGCGCGCTACGGCGGGTATACAACCCGTTGTTGTACTCACTCAAGTGATTGCAAATGAAGACGAATAACGGCGCTTGTCCCCGAATCGTCCCCGGAATCGTCCCCGAGTGCGGAAGGTCAACATGTTGACTAAGAAAGCCGCTAACGTCGCGGACCCGCAGGCGATGCTCGCACTCGCCCGCACCGATCTCGCGGTCTACGCCCTGGCGAACTATCCGGCTTTCGAGCTGCCGCCATTCCTCGAACTGGTAGTGAACAAGCTCGAAGCGGTCGAGCGCGGCGATGTGAAGCGCCTAATCCTCTCGCTGCCGCCTCGTCAT
>JBBRTB010000040.1:0-29061 GCA_038244815.1 Thermoanaerobaculia bacterium | reverse complement strand
GGCCACCGAGGGCCTGATGCGCCTGCGCCCGGTGAGCTTCCGCTACCTCGCTCACGGCGACAACGCCCCGCTGCAGTACGGGCTGATCGCCGAAGAGGTGGCGGAGGTCTATCCGGAGATGGTGGCGCGGGACAAGGATGGTCAGGTGGAGACGGTGATGTATCAGTTTCTCGCGCCGATGCTGCTCAATGAAGTGCAAAAGCAGCATCGACAGATCGAGGAACAGCAGAACACCATCGACGCGCTCGAGCAACGCCTCCTGGCGCTGGAACGGCACGCCGCTCACAGCAGGTGACGACAATGGCGCGATCGAAAAGAGAATCAGCCATGCGAATCAAGGCAGTCCATCTTGTTGCTGTGGCAATCGCTGCGCTCGGCTGCCTGACTGCTTTTGGGCAATCGGCACGCCGCCGGGCGGTGGGTGGCCAGTCGGTGTTCGTGCGCCCGCCGGCCGATCTGGATCAGGTCGCTCGCGTCATCCCGCGCGGCAATATGAATGCGGTGCCTGGCGGACACGTGCGGCCTGTGAAGCACATGTACGTGGAGTACATGATCCCGCGCGATGGCGGCTCCGCATCGGTCGATGTGGACGCCATGGCCGCAGGCAAAATCGTCATGATCCTGCACCGCCAGACCGAGGCCTGCGTGGCGCCTGACCACACCGCGCCGAGCGGCTGTGCCAGCGGGCCGGGCACCACGGCACTGATTGACGAGTACCAGATGTTCATTCAATACAACGACTACCTGACGAGCTACTACGACCACCTGCATTCGCTCGACGCGCGGCTCGGTCTCCCCGACTGGCGAGATGACCACGCCGGCTGGGTGCGCGTGGGGTCGACGAACTTCTTGTTTCTGGGCGCGAACGGCGCGATGGCCCCGGTGCGTGTCGATCCTGGACAACACATGGGCGCGACGCGCAATTACTTCACGACCTGGGACATCGGTATCGTCGATACGCGACGCACGGCCGCCTTCCTGGGCACTGGCTTGCTGCGCTATCCGACCCTGCCCGAGTTCATGGCAGCTCTGAATGCTTCTGGTATTCCGATGGAACCGATGGGGCCAGGCCAGCCGTTCCCGGGCGAGATGTTCGTGAATTCTGACTGCTTCACCGGCTACCTCACGCCCCCGCTGGCAACGGCCTGGCGCGCGAAGCTCGCGGGCGACGGATCCTGCGGGCGGCCGGATTGGGACGTCGCCGGCACGCTACAGGGCAACTGGTACCGCGCGGATGTAACCGTGCCCACCCTGGAGAACATGTTCGCGGCGGAAGGAAACGCGATCTCCTTCAGCCCCTCGAACTACGACCCGGCCAACCAGACGCAGATCGGGTTTGGGGCGAGCTTCCTGGACGTGTTGCCGCCAACTGCCATCCCGGCCGCCACAGCCGCGGCGCGGGAACGACTGTCGCACGGTCTCACCTTCACAACGGACCGCACACCCGGGACGCGCCAGAACCCGGATCCGGTGACCGTGCATACGGGCGGGTACGCTTGTTTTGACGCGCCTGATCGCCAGGGCGGTCCCGGCCATCCATTGCCTCCCCACGGCGTGGTCGTGTACCTCCCGGTTGTGGGCGGTGAAGTGCACCTGAAGCTGCGCTACTTCAATGCAACGTGCACGAGTCTGCTGGCGTCCATTGAATCGGGTCTGGAAACCGTGGACTGGTGGGGCGACTACGTGCGATGACGGCGCACGCCACCCAAAGAGCTCTTGAACCTCAGCTGATCCGTCACGGCGGACCTTCGTTGCGTGACGACGCATCGTGCCTGCTTGAGAAGATTCGCGATGAAGCGGGTCACACACCGCAACGATCTCCCGCGTGCCGCTTGTGATGCTTCAGTAACTGACGCGCCGTGACGGCGGGCCGGGGACGATGGCCTCGACGCGCACGCGGGCATCGACGGCGACCGCGCCGTGCTCGAGCACCATCACCGGGTTGATGTCGAGCTCGCGGATCTCCGGACAGATCTCCAGGAGCTCCGAGACGCGTTCGATGAGGTGGACGAGTGCCGGCGTGTCGGCGGGAGGCGCGCCGCGCACGCCGCGCAGCAGCTTCGACACGCGGGCCTGGGCGATCATCTCGTCGACATCCGCATCGGTGAGCGGGTGGATGCGGAACACGACGTCGGCCAGAAACTCCACGAGCGTTCCCCCCGAGCCGTACGCGACGATGTGGCCGAAGGAAGGATCCGTCGTCGCGCCGACCATGACCTCCACTCCACGCGGCAACATCTTCTGGACGATGGCACCGGTCATGGCGTCGCCGACGCGCTGTTTCATCTCGTCGTAGGCGATGCCCACCGCCTCCGGGCTCTCCAGGCCGAGATGGACTCCGCCGACGTCACTCTTGTGCAGCGGACCGGCGGCCTTGAGCACGATCGGAAAGCCGATCCGCGCGGCCGCTTCCATGGCCTGCCCGCGTGTACTGACGAGCTCCAGCCCGGCGGAATCGATCCGTGCGGCGCGGAGCAGATCGCGACTCTCGATCGGATCGAGCCAGCCGCCTCCTGCGGCGATGCGGGCCTCGACGATGGAGCGCAGTCTCTTCGGATCGAAATCGGCGAACTCGGCGACGACGCCCACCGGCTTCTCCCGCCACTGCGCATATTTCGCGGCCCTGGAAAGAGCGGCCACGGCGCGCTCCGGGAACGGGAACGCCGGAACGGGAGCGAGCGGCGCGGGAACACCCTGCACGCTCATGAACGTGGCCACGAGGGTCTTGCCGGCGGCGCGCGCGGCGCTGTCGCGAATGACCGCGGCCACGTTCGGTGCCTCGGTCGGCAGCACCGGGATATAGATGGCGATCACCGCATCGACCTCGGGGTCTTCGAGAACGGCGTCCAGGGTCTTCGAGTACTGATCGGCGTTCGCGGAGGCGATCATGTCCACCGGATTCGTCACGCTCGCCGCGGCCGGCAGAAACTCGCGCAGGCGCCGGCGCGTGGCCTCGCTCAACTGGGCCAGGACCAGCCCGTTCGCCTCACAGGCGTCGGCGGCCAAAATGCCCGGGCCACCGGCGTTGGTGACGATGGCCACGCGCCGTCCGGGCGGAAGCGGCTGATTGGCGAGCAGCGTGGCCACGTCGAACATCTCCTCGAGCGTGTCGGTGCGGATCACGCCCGACTGCCGGAGCAGGTCGGCCACGATGGCGTCGTCGGTGGCCATCGCGCCGGTGTGCGACGACGCGGCGCGCGCGCCGGACTGCGAACGCCCCGCCTTCACCACCACGATCGGCTTGGACTTCCCGACCCTTCGCGCGATCTGCGCGAATTTGCGCGGATTGCCGAAGCTCTCCAGGTACAGGAGGATCACATTCGTCTTCGGATCCTCGGCCCAGTACTGGATGAGATCGTTGCCGGAGACATCGGCCTTGTTGCCCACCGAGACAAATGTCGAGAAGCCGATGTTGAGCGCTTTCGCGTAGTCGAGAATGGCCAGACCGAGGGCGCCGCTCTGGCTGGACATGGCCACGTTGCCGGCAGGGGGAAACGTGGCCGCGAACGTGCCGTGCATCTCCACGTCGGGATCGGTGTTGAGCACGCCCATGCAGTTGGGGCCGACCATGCGCATGCCCGTGGCGCGCACTTTCTCGACGAGTCTGAGCTCGGCGGCGCGTCCCTCCGGGCCGGTCTCGCCGAATCCGGCGCTGATGACCACGGCCGCAAGAACTCCCGTGGCGATGCAGTCGTCGATCACGGCTTCGACGTGGCGAGCAGGGACGGCGACGATGGCCAGCTCGACCGGCTCGGGGACGTTGCGCAGCGACGGATAACAGGGCACCGATCCGATCTGCGTCGCTGACGGGTTCACCGCGTACAGCGAGCCCTGAAAGCCGGTGGTGCGCAGATTGCGCAGTACTTCTCCCCCGAGCTGTCCGCGGCGGCGCGAGGCGCCGATGACGGCGATCGACTTCGGTGCGAACACAGGACGCATCGAAGCCCAGGCCGCCTGCTGCGAACGCTCCGCGCTGCGCTCCTCGTACCGCGGCGTGGACTCGATCGGGAAGGCCAGACCGACAACGTTCGCTTCGGAACGCGTCACCACGTCGAAACCGGAGTCGAGAAACACGTGGAGCATCAGCCGGTTTTCGGAGAGCGTCTCGGCCTCGAACCGCTTGATGCCCTGCGTCCTGGCCACCGCGGCCAGGCGTTCCAGCAACCGCGTGCCGATGCCGTGGCCGTGCAACTCGTCGGCAACCGCGAAGGCCACCTCGGCCAGTTCCGGGTTCTGCGGCACGGCGAAGTAATGCGCGACGGCGACGATGTCGTTGTTCAACTCGCCGATCATGCCGAAGCAACGGTTGTAGTCGACCGCGACCGGACAGCACGCCGCCGCTGCTTCGGGCGTGCGCACGTCGAAGAAGCGCGCATAGAGCGATGCCGGCGACAGCCGCTGGAAGAACTGCAGCAGGCGCTCGCCGTCGTCGGGATGGATCGGACGCAGGCGGATCGTCCGCCCGGAGCGAAGCACGACGTCGCACTCCAGATGCGAGGGGAAAGCGGTCTCGATCACCGCGCTCATGCTATGGCCATCTCTTTGCCGGTCATCTCAAAGTAGTAGCGGGCCAGGTCCTCGTTCGTGAAATCGTTCCAGCCGCGGCAGGTGTCCTGCTCCTTCTCCTGCACGTCGCAGGCGATCGGACATCCGTCCACGTCCTGGCGGGCCAGTTGCCACAGGTTGGCGATCTCCTCGAGCTGGGCGCGGGTGAGCTTGGGGCGGCGGCGCTCGATCCAGTCGTAACGGCGGCGCAGCTCCACATCGCTGTAGCGCGCGAATCCACGGCAGAAGATTCCCTGCTCCGCGGCGATTTTGCATGCCGAGACGTCATCGTCGCCGGCGCGTCTGAGCAGCTCCGCCCGCATGAGCGCGATCATCTCCTGGCGCGTGACGGGATTCGGTTTCGGTTTGGATTTCCTGATCAGTCCACGCATGTGTCCTCCGCGCTGGCGCAGTCGCGCACGTTCATCATCGATCGCAGCGGAAACCGCAACGATGGCTCGGCTCACACCGGCGTGTGATGGTGGTCACCTCGTCGAGGGGCCAGCGGCATGGGCGCGGCGCGGCAGAACGGCCTACAGTCTACGTCGTGGACCCTCGCGCCGTACTCAACGAGCTCATCGATGAGCTCAGATGGGATTCCCGGCTCGACGAGTCGAAGATCGTGCCGGGCCTCGCCGGCGGCGTGGCCGTCCTCCAGGGAAATGTGAGCACCTACAGCGAGTGGTGCTGGGCCCAGGAAGTGGCGAAGCGCGTGCACGGCGTGACCGCGGTGCACAACGAACTGGAAGTGAAGCTGACAATCGGCGATCTTCGCAGCGACGAGATGCTGCGCCGCATCATCGTCACCGTTCTCGACGCGCTGAGCCGGCTGCCCGACATCCGCCCTCGCGTCGACGTGCTCGACGGTCGCGTCGTACTCAGCGGCGTCGTCCACGGGCATTTTCAGAAGATGCTGGCCGAGGAGGCGGTGCGTCATATCGCGGGGATCCGCGCCATCGACAATCAGTTGATCGTCACCGCCACGCCGAGCTCGCCGGCGAATGCCAGAACGGCCCTGAACAGCGCCCTGCACAGGCATCTCCGCGACTGCTCCATTCGCATCGCCGCGCGCGGATCGCGCATTACTCTCCGGGGAACGGTGCGCACGTGCGAGGAACGCGATGCCGCAATCAATCTGGCCTGGAATGCCCCGGGGATCACCTCCGTCGACGATCACCTGGTCGTGCGGCCATGAGACGGCCGCCGGATGTGGTCCTCATTCATCCGCCCGGCGTCTTCGATTTCCGTGAACGTCAGGCCACCGAGAGCCCGCTCAGCGACGTCATCCCGTCCTCGACGGTCTTCGAGATGTATCCGGTCGGGTTTCTCACGCTGGCCGCGTACCTGCGGCGTCACGGTTATCGCGTGCGCATCGTGAACCTGGCCCTGTTGATGATGCGCGACCGCCGGTTCGATCCGGCGAAGTTTCTGAAGAAGCTCCGGCCGCGGCTGTTCGGAATCGATCTTCACTGGCTGGCGCACGCACATGGCGGCGCGGCACTCTCCGCTCTGCTCAAACAACTCCATCCCGCGATTCCGATCGTGTTCGGCGGGATCTCGGCGACGTACTTTCATGAAGAGCTGATCCGCGATCCGCATGTCGACTTCGTGCTGCGCGGAAGCCTCACCGAGCCGGCGCTGCTCGCGCTCGTGCGCCAGATCGAGGGAGGACGTGACTTCCGGGCCGTGCCCAACCTGACGTGGAAGAACGAAGGCCGCACAGTCGTCAACACCACCGCCTTCGTTCCCCAGTCGCTCGACGACTACACCTACGATCTCGGCTCCATGGTGCGCGAGGTCGTGTTCGGACTGGACTTCCGGACGTCGATTCCGTTCGAGGCGTTCTGGCGCCATCCCATCACGGCGGTGTTCACGGTGCGCGGATGCACGCACGGCTGTGTGACGTGCGGAGGCTCGCGGCCGGCGTTCCGCCGCTTCATGCCCGGCAGGCATCCGCTGCTGCGAAGTCCCCAGGCCATCGCGGCGATGGTGCGCGACCTGGCCTCGCTGACCCGGGCGCCGATCTTCCTGGTGGGAGATCTGCGCGACGGCGGCGAGGAGTACGCGAGCGCGGTGCTCGACGAGCTGTCGCGATCGCACGTCGGAAACCGCATCGTGTTCGAGTTCTTCGGCCCGCCGCCACGGGAATTTCTCGCGCACATCGAGCGGTCTGTCCGTCACTGGGGCGCGGAGATCTCTCCGGAGAGCCACGACGAGCACGTCCGCGCACAGCTTGGCAAAGCCCGTTTCACGAACGAAGAGATGGAACGTTCGATCGAAGCGATGCTGGCATTGCGTTGCGAGCAGGTCGATCTCTTCTACATGGTCGGGCTGACCGGCCAGACGTACGAGAACGTGCTCGAGACCGTCGACGCCATCGAGTCGCTGTTCCGCAGGTTCGACCGCCGTCTCTCGGCGTACCTGACGCCGATGGGACCGTTTCTCGATCCCGGCAGCGAGGGATTCGAACATCCGGAGCGGCACGGCTACAAGCTGCTCGCGCATACGCTGGCCGAGCACAAGGCTCTGCTCGAACAGCACGACTGGCAGTCATCGTTGAACTACGAGACGGAATGGATGACGCGCGAGCAACTCGGCGCAGCCACGCGCGAGGCAGGCGCGCGGCTCATCGCTCTCAAGCAGCGCTACGGACGCATCGGCTCGCGCCAGCAGGCCAACAAGCCCGAGTTGTTCCCGGCCCGGTCGTTTCTGCACAACTTCCGCTTCGGAAGGGTCCTGGGGATGCTGCTGGCAGGGACGCGTTCCGGCGCCGGCCGCCGGACTCCCTGGCCCGGCGGCGCGCTTCGGAATTCGCCTATTTCTTGAGCGCGAGGACGAACTTCACGACGGCGTCGATCTCGGACTCTTTCAGCTTGCCCTTGTACGCCGGCATCTTGCCTTTGCCGTTGGTGACGATCTTCTCGAGCTCTTCGCTGCCCTTCTTCTGCACGTCGGCGGAGGTGAGATCGGGAGCTTTCATCGTCTTCCCGACGGGCGTATTGCTGGTCCCGTCCGCGCCGTGGCACATGGTGCATTTCGACTTGTAGATTGCCGCGCCATCGTCGGCAAAGGCCGCCATCGGAGCGACCGCGACCGCGAGTACGAACAGGATGAGCAGCGTGCGTGTCTTCATTGGTTCTCCTTATTTCCTGGCCATCGTGCGCAAGTGCGCCACGAGACCGTTGATCTCGACTTCGCTCATTTTGGCCTTGTAGGCGGGCATTTCCCCCTTCCCGTCCGCCGTCACCGCGTACAGCTCCTTGTCGGTCTGTTTCTGCACCTCCGGCGAACGGAGATCGCGCAGTTTCATCGACTTACCCATCGGAGTCGCGCCGCTGCCGTCGGCGCCGTGACACATCGCGCATTTGGCGGTGTACAGGGTGGCGGCGTCTCCGGCGAACGCGGTGAGAGGCATGGAAAGAGCTGCGACTGTGATAACACCCAGGATCCGTTTCTTATTCATATAACCCCCGGTTACATGCCGCCGCCGTTATGGCAATCGGCACAGTTCATCGCTCTCAAATCACCCAGATCGACCGGGTGTTCGAAGGATGCGTTCATCTGTGTGTCCGTCAGCACGCTGTGGCAGATCGTGCATTCCTTGCTGATGCGCTTCCCGTCCGCGCTGACGTGCTGATCGTCGTGACAGCGGAAACAGCCCTTGGACATGAAGTGGCCCAGGTTGTCGGGATGTGTGCGCCAGTCCACGCGCATCTCCGGGAATCGCGTCGTCTCAAAGATCTCCTGCAGCGCCAGCACGGCGCGGTCGATCTGTGGCTTCTTCGCGCCGTACACGGCCGGATAGGTCTTCTGGTAATAGGCGGGGAAATCCGCCGCGATCCCCTTCAGCGCGTCCTCCGTGGTGTTGTAGTCCTTCGCCAGCACGGCCACGCCCTGCTGCTTGGCGTAGGGCAGGGTCTTGTCGATGTGGCCGGCGACCAGAGCCCGGTCGACCGAGCGATCGGGCGAGACGTAGATGTGCGTGGGACGATTGTGGCAATCGACGCAGTCGACGACGCGATGGGGAAGGGCGTCGATCTGCGCCGCGGTCAGCTTCGAGTCCTCGGCCTTGTATTCGGTGACCTTGCCGGTGGCACGGTCGCGCACGCGCACCCAGGGGATGTCCTGGCGGTGCGGGTCGGTGGCCACGTACGTGATCTCGTTGGCGATGTTCATGTGCCAGTGAATTCCGGCCACCGGGCCGGTGGAGGGACTGCCGCCGCCGGTCCTGATCAGCAGCCTGACCTGCTTGGGCGTGTTCGCCTCGTCGTACTGGAAGTGATCGAATACTTTCAATTGCGCGCCGAAAAATTTCTCCGGCCAATGGCACTGCTCGCAGGTCTCGCGCGCCGGACGCAGGTTCGCCACCGGGCTGGGAATGGGCCTCGGATACTTGTGCGCGATCACGGAATAGAGCTGGTAACTGCCGGAGAGCTTCGAACGCACGTACCAGGTCGCACCCGCTCCGACGTGGCAGCCCACACATCCGACGCGCGCGTGCGGCGACAGCTTGTACGCCGTGTATTCAGGATGCATGACGGTGTGGCACAGCGTGCCGCAGAACGCATCCGAGTCGGTGTAGTGGTAGACCTGATAGCTGCCGAAGACGGTCATGGTCACGAAGACGATGAGACCGGCGGCGGTGAGCGTGACCACCATGCGCGTCCGCGAGTCGTTGAGGTCGACGCGTGGAAAGGCCTGCAGCTCCTCGGCCCCTCGTTTCCGGCGGCGCCTCCGTTCGAGGACCATGCCGCCGATGAAGATGGCCAGGCCGCAGATCATGATGGCCGGAGCCACGATCCACGTCAGGATGCCCAGGTAGGGGTTGGGATGTTTCTGCGTGGCATCGAGGTAAATCAGGAACAGCAGATTGGCGATGGCGATGAACGTGATCGCCACGCCCGCCTGGCTGACGAGATTCCGCGTCAACGGACGTTTCAGAGAATCAGGCATTCTCGTTGATCTCCTTCTCAATCACGTTCGGTCTGGCGGGTTCTCGACGCCGGCTTTCGCCTCCGCGTCGACCGCCGCCAGTCCATGTTCGTGTCGATACTGTTCTTCGGACATTTTCCCATCGAACCAGGCCCAGTTCATCGGATAGACATCGGGGTCGAAGATTACTCCGTAGAGGTGCCAGACCAGAATGGCCAGCGTGGCCAGGATGGCCTCGTAGAAATGGATCGTCGTGGCGATGTCGACCCACCAGCGCGGCACCCATGTGGCAACACCGACGGCATACCAGATCACCAGGCCGGTGAGAGCCATGACGACGGTTCCCCACATTCCGGCCCAGTACTCCATTTTTTCCGCATAGCTGAATCGTCCGAACTCCGGCTTCTTTTTCGAGAGTCCCAGCGAGAAGAGCAGGTTGTTGACGATGTCGCGGCCGTCGGAGAAGCGCACCCACAGGTCGCGCAGCCCCTGCCTCCCTTCCCGCGTGAGGGTCATGTAGGCCATGTGATAGAGACCGATGGCGATCATCACCACGGCCGCACCGCGATGGACGATGCGGCGCAGCGCTTCGCCCGGACCGAAGAACCAGGCGAAAAACGACTGCGGCCAGGCCAGCGCGAATCCACTGATCACCAGGACCACGAAACTGACCACCAGGACCGCGTGCTGGATGCGCTGGTTGAGATTCATGCGCACGACCGTCCGGCCCGGCGCGCGCCGTGCCAGCCGGGCCCTGCGCAACCAGAGGATGGCGTTGTGCAGAAGCATGAAGCCGATGGTCAGGGTAATCAGGACGATGTAGATCAACTTGATCCAGCCGACCGCCTTCGTCGGCGTATCCATCCCCCCGCTGCCGCCCGCGCCGCCCGCACCACCGTCGCCACCGAGATGAATACGGCCGACAGCGAAGTTCGCGCTGGCGTTCCTGTGGCACTTGCCGCACGTCTTCTGCAGATTGGCCGGATTGACCGAGGAACGCGGGTCGGACGATGGCAGAACGTCATGCGCGCCGTGACAGCTCGCGCAGTCCGCTACGATCGGGGAGCCCACTTGCCGTGCCAGGCCGTGGTAGCTCTGCTCGTACGAGCTGACGCGATTTGCCGGCACGGCGTACTCGCGCGTCAGACGAACCCCTTCGTGACAGTGCTCGCAACTGGCGCGCGGACCGCGCCTGACGTCCTTCACCAGCGAGATCGTGTGAATGCCGTGACAGTCGGAGCAGACCGGTGCGTTCCAGTTCCCGTGAGCGAGAGCCTTGCCGTGGACGCTGATGGCGTACTGCGCGGCGATCGTGGCGTGACACTTGCCGCACGTGCGCCCGACGTTGAATTTGAAAATGCCCGAAAGAGGATTGTTCGGCGGAAGGATCGAATGGTAGTCGTGGCAGTCCGTGCAGACCGCCGCTTTCATGTTGCCGCGGGCGACGGCAAGGCCATGCACGCTCTCTCCGTACGAGAGCGCCGACTGCGGGTTCAAGCCCGCTTTCTGCATCGCGAATTTCTGGGCGTGACAGACCGAGCAGGTCTGTGGAATGGCCGTGTGATAGGTCTTCGAGGCCTTGTCCGTGGAGGAAAGGATCTCGTGTGCGGGTCCATGGCAATCCACACAACGCGCTCCACGGGCCAGGCCCGATTTGACCGACTGCCCATGGACGCTGTTCTCCCAGGCCGCCACCTCCTCGGTGTGACATGACGAGCAGTCCACCGCTTTCGGTTTGGCCTCGTGTGGCACGGCTGTGACATCCGCATGACAGTTCGTACATTCCAGCGGTGCGTGTACGGACGCGGAGAACTTCGCGGCATTTACAGTGTCGTGGCAGGCCAGACAGACGTCGTTCGATGTCTGCTCGGCGGCGTGAAGGCCGGAACCGAAGAAGACAGCGATGGCGAGGACAGAGAATCGGAAGGCGGGTGGCATCGAGAGTCCCTCGGCCTCACGGTAGGGCCACGTCATTGTTCGCGGTGATGCGGCGAGTCACCCGTGAGGTGTGACTCATCTCACCTTGATGCGTGTGCGCAGCGTGGCGATCGTCCATGCAACATAGAAGCCGAGCACGACTGCCGTGATCGAATAAGCGGCCCAGACGAAACCCCACCCGCCGGCAACATACCCGTTCATACGAGCTCTCCAATCGCTTCGATGTTCAGCGCCGGCGGCAGGTCGTCTTCAGCAGCCATCGCGGCCAGTCGCGAGCGCAGCATGGCTACGGCCGCGACGACGAGCAGCATGCCCGCGAAGTTCGTGAACAGCGGGATGAGGAAGTCGCGCGAAACCGATCGGAAACTCGACTGCTGCTGATGGAGCGAGTTCCACCACTTCACCGAGAAGTAGACGATCGGCACGTCGATGAATCCGACGACCGTCGCCACCGAAGACCAGGTGGCGCGCTGCGCCGGATCGCTCACGTAATGCCGCAACGCCGTAATGCCGAGGTACGCCATGAGCAGGATGGCCACGGTGGTCAGGCGTGGATCCCAGTCCCACCACACACCCCAGGTCGGCTTCGCCCAGATCGCACCCTGCACGGACAGCAGAAAGCACAGCAGCACCGACATCTCCGTCGCTGCTTCGAGGCGGTGATCCCAGCTCATCCGGCCGCTGATCAGAAATGCGATTGCACAGATAAAGCCCCACGTCAAGACCCACATTGCACACCACGCGGTGGGGACATGGATGTACATGATACGTTGGACATCGCCCATGTACTTCTCGGGAGGGGCGATGGCCAGCCCGTAGTACGAACCGCAGACAAGCAACAACGCGCCGGCGGCAACCAGAATGAAAGGGAGTCGCCTGAACGAGACCATCGTGGCCCAGACCTTACGTTTTGCCGATCGATCGGGCCGGTGGCTCAATCACGATCGTCTATGACGATCATCACAGGGGTGCGGTGGTGTCGGGCATCGCCCGGTCCCACCCCAGGCCCTACCGTATGCGAAGACAACTGCTCGATGACCCATCGGTATCGAAAGGAGCTTCCATGTATCCTCCCCTGCGCCGTGTCCTGGTCCTGGCGATTTCCGCGGCCTGTTCCGTCTCGCTACTCGCCGCCGAGAGCGGCCCGCGACGCCGAGCCGCGGCGCCCGCGAATCCTCTGAAGGCGAATCTCACCGTCAATCAGCTCGAGTACTACCTCTCCGATGACGGCATCGCCTACATCAGGCCCGGACTGAAGATCGTGGTGAATTCGGTCACGATCGGCAGCGACCGCAAGCCGGTCGTCGATCTGTCGCTGACCGACAACTTCGACCAGCCGCTCGACCGCCTCGGCAAGACGACGCCGGGGGCGATCTCGCTGAGCTTCATCCTCTCCTGGTACAACCCCGACACGCGCCAGTACACGGCGTACACGACGCGCTCGCAGACTTCGCCGCCATCGAGCCCGCACCCCGGAGTCACCGCTGTGCAGGCTGGAACGGACGGCGGCGGCAAGTTCACGGATCTCGAGACCGGGCACGCGCGATACACGTTCGGAACGGTCCTCCCGTCGGGTTTCGATCAGACAAAGACGACCACGCTCGGCATCTACGCGACGCGCAACCTCACCGATCAGATCGGGAAGAACTACTTCGCGAACGCCGAATACGACTTCCGTCCCGACGGCGCGCTGGTCACCGTTACGTGGGCCAAGATCAACCAGGCCACGAGTTGCAACAACTGTCACGACCCGCTCTCCGCGCACGGCGGCGCGCGCCAGGACGTGAAACTCTGCGCGCTCTGCCATCAGCCGCAGACGACCGATCCCGACACCGGCAACACGGTCGACTTCAAGGTGATGGTGCACAAGATCCACATGGGTGAAAACCTGCCGAGCGTTCTGGCGGGCACTCCGTATCAGATCATCGGATTCAATCAGTCGGTCGTCGACTTCTCGACCGTGGCCTTCCCCCAGGACATCCGCAACTGCGCGAACTGCCACGAAGGCACCGCCGCATCCGCCAAGCCCGCGCAGGCCACGGTCTACCTGACGAATCCGTCACGCGCGGCGTGCGGGTCGTGCCATGACGATGTGAACTGGGTGACCGGCGAGAACCATCCGGGGGGCCCCCAGGCCGACGACGCCGCGTGCGCGCGATGCCACGTACCCGACAGCGGCGCGGAGTTCGACGCCTCGGTCAAGGGCGCGCACACGATTCCCGCCGACTCCAAGCAACTCCAGGGCATCAAGGCCTCGATCGTCAGCGTCAGCAACGCCGTGCCGGGCCAGAAACCCACGGTCGTCTACAAGCTCACGAACAATGACGGCACGGCCATCGACGGCAGCAAGCTGGCCACGTTCTCGCCGATCCAGGCCGGCCCGACGAGCAGCTACTCCTGGTACAAACGCGACAACGCCAACAACGCCAACGGAATCTTCAACGCCACGGCAGGCACGACGACTTACACGTTCGCCAACGCCATTCCGGCCGATGCCACCGGCACCTGGACGTTCAGCGCGGACATCCGCCGCAATGCCACACTGAAACGCGCCGACGGCAAAGCGGACATCGCCATTCAGGAATCGACCATCAACCCGATCAAGTACGTGTCGCTCACGGGCGGCACTCCCACGCCGCGCCGCATGGTCGTGACGCTGGCACAGTGCAACTCCTGTCACGACAGTCTCTCGCTGCACGGCGGACAGCGGAACACGACCGAAGAGTGCGTGATCTGCCACAACCCGACCGAAGGCGACCAGGCGCGACGCCCGGCCGGCACGGGACCGACCGAGTCCGTCTCCTTCCAGCGCCTGATTCACCGGATTCACACCGGCGAGAACCTGACCCAGGACTTCACGGTCTACGGGTTCGGCGGAAGCGTCAACAACTTCAACGAGATCCGTTTCCCCGGCGACACGCGCAACTGCGCGAAGTGCCACGCCGGTACGTCGTACGCGCTTCCGCTTCCGACGGGCATTGCCTCGGTCACCACTCTGCGCGACTACTTCACGCCGCAGGGTCCAGGAACCGCGGCCTGCCTGGGATGCCACGACAACATCGACGCTGCCGCGCATGCGTATCTGAATACCACCACATTCCCGGGCAGCACCATTCCCGCCGAGGCCTGTGCGACATGCCACGGAACGGGGAAGGATTGGGACGTAGCCAAGGTGCACGCGCGCTAAACCGCAACCGCGAGGGGGCCGCAATGGCGGCCCCCTTTCACTTTGTGCAACCGACGTAGCGGAAAGAGATGTCATGTCGATGAAAACCTGTGCAGTAGGTCTGAGCGCCCTCCTGCTTCTCCTCGGTTTGCCTGGCCTCGCTTCCGGCCAGACGCCCGAGCAGAACCCAACACCTCCGGCGACGACGACCGCAACGGCGACGACCACGGAGGCTGCAACCGAGCAGGCGGCCGAGGCTCCTCCGGCCTGCGCCGACTGCCACGACGAGGCCAAGGTGTTCGCGACCAACACGCACGCCCGCGGCGCAACGATCACCCAGGGCGTCGTCTCCAATGACACCTGCGTGGCCTGCCACGGTGACGGCACCGAGCACGCGCTGTCCGGCGGCGACAAGACGAAGATCACGAAGCCGGCAGGACTGACAGGCTCCAACGACACCTGCCTCCTCTGTCACGAGACGAGCACCGACCGGCTGTCGCGCCGCGGCGGAATGCACGCCAACACCGCGACGGTGAACTGCCTGACCTGCCACTCCATCCATCATCCCGATCCCCGTTCGCCGCATCTCGTGGCCAGACCGCAGCTCGAACTGTGCGGCTCGTGCCACACGCAATCGGCCGGCTTCATCAACAAACCCTACCGGCATCGCCTCGGGCGCGGAGGCATGGAGTGCTCCTCCTGCCACGAGCCGCACGGCCGGCCGTCGACCTCGGTCCGATCGATGGCCATGCTCAACCCTCTGCGCACGACGCATGCGGGCGAAGCGCCCTGCCTGAACTGCCACGCCGACAAGCGCGGCCCCTACGTCTTTCCGCACGGTGCCAACGCGGTCGGCGACTGCGTGAGCTGCCATGAAGTGCACGGCTCGTCGAATCCGAAACAGCTCAAACGAGCGAACGTCTGGCAGCTCTGCATCGAGTGCCACTCGCCCATCGCCGGCAACACGCTCGGCTCGCAGCCGCCGTCGTTCCATAACCTCTCCAACCCGCGCTATCGGAACTGCACGAGCTGCCACACCGCCGTGCACGGCTCCAATCGCGATCCGCAGCTGCTCAAGTGAGGAGAAGAGCCATGAAAACCAGATCTCTCGTACTCTGGGCCTGTCTGGCGCTCCTCGCGATCGCCGCGCACGCGCAGACTCCGGTCGATGTCGAAGTCGGTTACCGCTGGCTGTCGCTCAGCGGAAACTCCGACATGTATCGCACGCAGATCAACGAGCGCGACGGGCTGCTCATCCGGGCGTTGACACTGGCCAGCACGGACACCCCCTACACCGATCACTTCCGCCTCGACATCAGCGACCTCGGCGTGGGACCGGCGGGCTCGCTGCGCCTCGACGCCGGCAAGACGAGCGTCTATCGATTCACGCTGGCATACAGACAGACGAACTCGTTCAGCGCGCTGCCGGGATTCGCCAATCCGCTGCTCGGCCAGGGAGTCATTCCCGGCCAGCACACCTACGACCGCGACCGCCGCATGATCGACGCCGATCTCGAGCTGCTGCGGTGGTCGAAGATCACCCCGTTCATCGGACTGTCGTGGAACCGTTACTCCGGACCGGGTACAACGACGTATCACGTCGGCCAGGATGAGTTCGCGCTGGGCTCGAGCCTCACCAACCGCGATCAGGAGATCCGTGGCGGCGCCGCCTTCGAATTCGCCATGTTCACCGGCCAGGTGACGCAGGGCTGGCGGACGTTCAAGGACCACGAGACACTCACGCTCCTTCCGGGCGCAAACGCCGGCAACAACAGCGATCCGATCCTCGGCCAGCCCATCAACGCCACGGCCATCACCCGCGACGACCGCGCGGATGGTCACACGCCCTTCACGAACGCATACGTGACCGGGCAGTTCACGAACCGCCTGCGCGTCATCGGCAACTTCGTTCGCTTCGCGGCAAACTCGAACAGCGACGAGAACGAGAACGACGCCGGCTCCTTTGCGTCCTTCGCCATCAGCCGCTTCTTCAAGTCCCTGACCGAGGAGGTCAATGGACGTGCCAAGAACACGACCTGGCGCGGCGGTGCGCGAGCCGAAGTGATCGTGACCGACAAGGTGGACTTCCTGGCCGGCTTCCAGCGGGAGCATCGCGCGCTGGAAGGATCCGCCCTGATCAACGACCTCTACATGCAGACCGTGAACTTCGGCGGCCTCGATCCCCGCGACATTCAGACGATCGTCAAGTCGAAGAGCTCGCTCGATCGCGATGAAGATGTTCTCGACGCCGCCATCTCCGCCCGCGCGCTCGGACCGTTCTCGCTGCGGGCCGGCTTCAGCACCTCTCATCAGGACGTGGACGTGTCGCCCGACCTCTCCGAGATCGTCGTCCCGGGCTCGAGCCAGGGCGGAACGTTCAGCCGCCGCGTCAACACATCGGATCTGAGCGGCTCGTTCGCGAAAGCAGGATTCACGCTCGGCGCGGCATGGCGTCACGACTCGGCGAACGATCCGATCCTGCGCACCGACTTTCTCAAGCGCGACCGCATCCGCGCGCGCGCCGGCTGGCTCAGTCCGAGCCGTTTCTTCCGCGCCGGCGTCGTGGCCGAGGAGAGCACTCCGAAGAACGACTCTCCGGGATTCGCGTACGACTCGAAGATCCGCCAGTACACAGCGGAGGCCGAGCTCTCACCCACCGAGATCATTCGCGTGCACGCCGCGGCCTCGCGCTATCGCGCGGACAGCACCATCGTCTATCGCCACCCGGAGAACTTCACGCTCGACACCTCGGTGCACGCGGAGAACGGCAAGTCGTACGAAGGCGGCGTCGGACTGGTGTTCGCACCGGCGTCGATCGACGCGTCCTATTCGCGATTCGATAACAGCGGCACTACGCCGTTCACGATCGACCGCTACCACGCGCGCGTGATGTTCAACCTCGTCGGACGGACAGGCGCCGTGGCCGAATTCGACCGCGACAAGTACAACGAGCCCGCGCCGTCGTACGGCAGCTTCCAGGCCAGCCGGTACGGGATCTATCTGCGCTGGACGCAGTAATCGGGTCGCTGGGTCGCTGGGTCGCCGAAGACTAACTGCTGGGTGCTCGGTGCGGGGTGCTCGGTGCTCGGTGCTCGGTGCTCGGTGCTCGCCAAGGCTGGTAACCGGTAACTGGTAACCGGCTACCGGCTACCGGCTACCAAGCAGTTAGCAGGCGACCCGGCAACCCAGCGACCCGTAAAGTTACAATTCACAGCGTGGGCGTCTTCACCGGACTCGCGCGTCTTGCGACGATGACGATCGCCAGGCCGTAGAGCACGAGGGCGGCTACGATCGTCGTGGCGTGGCCGAGCCGGAGATCCTCGATGAGAAGCTTGATGCCGCAGAGCACGAGCAGCACGCGAGCGATCTTGCCGGCGTCGTGCAACAACGGCGTGAGTAACGACAATCCGACCGCGACCACGACCAGAACGACCGTGCGGTCCAGTGCCAGAAGCGGTTGCGTGAACGTCACGAACGAGACCGCGGCAACGATCAGCGACATCGTCGAAACGACCAGCAGCACCAAGCGCGAGCCGGACGCTGCCGGGGTGGTGATGGCGATCGCCATCGCCGCGGCGGTGAACACGACGACGAGCGCCACGGGCGACTCCAGTCCGGCGGCGAACGCAGCGATCGACCAGCAGGCCGAGGCGATCGTAAGCGCCGGCCAGCGCAGAGAGCGGCCGAGGGCGGCAAAGAGAATGGTGGCCATGGCCGCGATGAAGGTCAGCGCCGATGTCGGGACGAGAAGCGGCAATCCGATCACCGCTGAAAGCGATGCTGCTGCGATGAGCGCGTTCGCCGCCACATCTCTCTCACCGCGCGCGAACACGGCCACGAATGAGAGCGCGCTCAGGAAGAGGCTCAGAA
Organism: Thermoanaerobaculia bacterium; assembly: GCA_038244815.1. Lineage (GTDB taxonomy): Bacteria > Acidobacteriota > Thermoanaerobaculia > Gp7-AA8 > Gp7-AA8 > DASVHS01. Next base: position 10,610 of record JBBRTB010000040.1, on the reverse strand, counting down.
CGCCCACTGCCAGGGGATGCCCGCCATGAAATGCGATCGCCGCCGCGCCGCCGCATCCCACAAGCACCGCGGCGATCGATTGCGCCAGCGCCGGCCAGGGCATCTCCGCGTTGCGGAGGCGCAGAACGATCGGCACCGCGAGCCAGAGCGCCGCGAACACCATCAACGACAGCTCTGTGGTGGCGGTGCTGTACGCGAGCTTGTCGAACAACGTCATGGCGATCACGGTGAGTGCGAGACTGTGTCCGGCGCCCGGCAGCAGGAGCGTCACATATGCGGGCCAGTGACGGCCGATGGACAGGGACAGAAGCAGCACGCCGATGGCGGTCACGGCCAAGAGCGAGGGGATCGGATCCTCACTGCCGAGGGCCACTCCGATCGAGGCGAGACTGGAGGCCACGGCGGCGATCAGGGCGAACGCGGTGGAGGAGTTGCGAACGGCCGGCACGAGCAAAGCGATGGCAACGGCGACGATCATGGCGCCGGCGGCTGTGGTGTTGATCAGATGAAACCGCGTCGTGGCTTCCCAGATGAGAGAGGCAGCGATGACGGCCGCAGTCGCGCCGTCGAAGATCGCCACGGCCGCGCTGCCGCGACGGAGGGCGCGGCCGGCGATTCCGATCCAGAACAGCGCGTACAGCAGACCGAAGGCGACGCCGAAGGCGTTGGGCAGGAGATTGAGCTCGGTCATCGCGCGCAGGACATATCCGCCCCCGACGATCAGCACGCTCTTGCCGATCAGCGTCGCGTCGATGAGCGACTGCTCCTTTTGAGCGGCTGCCGGGGCCGGAGGCGCGGGGGCCGCGACCGGAGACACTCCCTCCAGCATGTCGATCCGCGCCTGGAGGGTGCGAAGCGATCTCTCGACATCGTCCAGCCGATCCTGCAGGACGGTGAACTCTTTCTCCGGCAACGACACTCCTTGCGATAGGATTGTACGTACACCGGAACACGTCCAGCCACTTCCGTCGGTATCGCGCGTCACAGCGACCTGTGCGATGGCCCACGAAGAGACGGCGTCGAACGTTTCAACATCGCGACGACCCAGATGGAGGACAACGTGGAAGCATTCCCGCGCCCTGACCGACGCAGGTTCATCAACTGGTTCCTGGGCACCTCATTTGGTGCGCTGATCGCCTCGGTCATCTACCCTGTCATCCGTTTCATCAGCCCGCCGCGCATCGCCGAGCCGAGCACCGCTCAGGTCGAAGCCGGTGACCTGAACGATCCCGAGCTCATTCAGAAGGGTTTTAAAATCGTGCGGTTCGGCGCCGATCCCGTGATCGTGATCCGCGTCAGCGCGACGGAGATCCACGCGCTCTCCGCGGTGTGCACGCATCTCGACTGCATCGTCGGCTACCAGAAAGACAAGACCCGGGTCTGGTGCAATTGCCACGGCGGGTCGTACGACGTGAACGGCCGCAACCTGGCCGGTCCCCCTCCGCGACCGCTCAAACCTTATAAAGTCAACCTCGTGGCCAAGGGCGCAACTACGACGATCATCGTTTCGAAGGTCTGACGTGAGCGAACAATCGGAAGTGCTCGGCAAACGCGGCATCATCGACTGGCTCGACGATCGGATCGGCTGGTCGGCCATTCGCGAGTTCCTCTCACACAAGACCGTACCGCTGCACCGCTACACGGTCTTCTACTACCTCGGCGGCATGACGTTGTTTTTCTTCCTGGTGCAGGTATGCACCGGCGTGCTGCTGATGCTCTACTACCATCCCTCGGCCAACGAGGCCTTCGAGTCGATCGAGTTTCTGGTCAGCACGGTTCCGTTCGGATGGCTGGTGCGGTCGATCCACGCCTGGTCGGCGAACCTGATGGTGTTTTTCGCGTTCATCCATCTCGTCACCGTCTACTTCATGAAAGCGTACCGGCCGCCGCGTGAGCTCACCTGGATCACCGGCGTCATCCTGCTCTTCCTCATTCTCGGATTCGGGTTCTCCGGCTATCTGCTGCCGTGGAATCAACTGTCGTTTTTCGCGACGCGCGTCGGGACCGATATCGCCGGCGTGGTGCCCATCGTGGGCCCGTGGATCCTGCGCTTTCTGCGCGGCGGCACCCGTGTGACCGGCGGAACGCTGTCGCGCTTCTACGGATGGCATGTGGCCATCCTTCCGGCGATCACGGTGAGCATCCTCACCGTGCATCTGGTGCTCGTGCAGATCAAAGGCATGAGCGTTCCACCCGCGGCCGACGAGGAAGCGAAGCGGCGCAAGCCGATGAGGTTCTTCCCTCATTTCGCGCTGCGCGATCTCTCCGGCTGGATCTTCGCGCTGGGCGTGCTGGCCGCGCTGGCGGCGCTGATGCCGTGGGAGCTTGGAGAGAAAGCCGATCCGTTCACCCCGGCGTACGCGAACATCCGGCCCGAGTGGTACTACATGTTCATGTTCCAGACCCTCAAGCTCGTCCCCGGCGGCGAGATCATGGGGGTCGAATACGAAGCGATTCCGATCATGCTGTTCGGACTGGCCGGACTGCTGCTGATGCTCATCCCGTTCCTCGACCGCGGCGCCGCGCGTAAGGGACGCAGCCCCGGCTGGACGATCGCCGGCATCGTCGGCGTGATGTTCGTCGTGGGCATGACCTGCTGGGGCTACGGAACGCTCATCCCGCTCTACGCCATCTTTATCGCGGCGTTGCTTCTCTGGATCTTCGCATTCATCACACGCGGTCGTCCGACGGAGGGCCAATGACCATGCTCTTCGCAGCGCTCGTGATCGCCACCACGGTCGCCACGACATCGGCCCCTGCCGCCAACGGCGCGACCTCGTGCGTGACCTGTCACTCCAGCGAGATGTTCGAGGCCAGGGAACGCGTCAAGGTCCAGAAATTCAAGGACGACGTCCACGCCCTGGCCGGCCTCTCCTGTCATGACTGCCACGGCGGGAATCCCGATCCCAAGGCAGACCTCATGTCGGCGATGGACCCGAAATTCAAGGCCAATCCGTTCGTCGGCGTTCCCAAGCGAACGGACATCCCGGCTTTCTGCGGAAAGTGCCACAGCTCGGCCGATTTCATGAAGCGGTTCAATCCGGCCGCGCGCGTCGATCAGGTGACCGAATACCAGAGCAGCGTGCACGGCAAGCTGCTGGCGAAAGGCGATCAGAACGTCGCCACCTGCATCGACTGCCATTCCGTTCACGACATCAGGTCGAAGTCGAGCCCCGACTCTCCCGTCTACCCGACTCATGTGGCCGAAACGTGCAGCCGCTGTCACTCCGATGCGAAGCGGATGGCCAGCTATCACATCCCCACCGATCAGTACGCGCGATGGCGCGTGAGCGTTCACGCGAACGCGATGTTCGTCAAGGGCGATGTCACCGCCCCCACCTGCAACGACTGCCACGGCAACCACGGAGCCACGCCGCCCGGCGTGGAGAGCGTGAGCTTCGTCTGCGGCACCTGCCACCTCCGCGAAGCGGAGTTGTTCCGCAAGAGCGCGAAGCACGACGGCTGGGTGCAGCACAACGAGATGCTGGCCACGGGCTCGAAATGCGGTGACTGTCACGCTGATGCGCGCGCCACGCTCACCGTCACGCGGTTCGACGAGTGCGTCACCTGTCACGAGAACCACGGGATCGTGCGGCCCAGCGTGGCCATGATCGGCGAGCTGCCCGAGGTTCCCTGCGCTTTCTGCCATGAAGGAACGGGCCCGCTCGCTTCTCTCGTCGCCGAGCCGACGGCAAAGGCCAGCCACTATCGCCAGTTGCGCGACACCCTGCTGGCCGCTGCTCAAAAAAAACACCTCACCGGCGAAGCCCGATTCGACTGGCTGGTCGATCAGGCCCAGCTCCTGCCGACCCATCGGCTGCCCGCGTCGGGAGAGAACGGGAAGTCCGCTCTTCGTCCCGAGTTCGCGCGGCTCTTCGAGAAGTTCCGCATCGGCAAAACGCACTACACATTCACCGATGCGGCCGGAAATCCGGTGAACGTCGCCGTCCGCAAGTGCAGGGACTGCCATGTGGACGGAGCGAACGCGAGAGTCCTGGCCGATGCCACGCGCGAGCTCACCAGCATGATCGCGCGCGCAGAACGGATTCAACTGGCCGCCCATCGCGGCGGCGTCGAGACAGCCGCGGCCCGGGCCGAGCTCGACAGCGCGGTCGACAACGACATCGAGATGGAGACCCTCGTCCACACCTTCGGCGGCCCCGAGTTGCAGGCCAAGGAGAAGGAAGGGCTGGGTCACGCGCGCGCGGCGCTTTTGGATGCCCAGCACTCGCTCGAAGAGCTCAGCTACCGGCGCACCGGTCTCTTCATCGCCCTCGGCTTCATTCTTCTGGTGCTCGTGGCCCTGGCGCTGAAGATCCGCATGCTGCCCTGAAGCGGCCTGCGCTCCCGTCCCTGTGACGGTGATCACCCGATGGTGTGTTCACCGTTCCATGTGACAGTTCGGCCTCCTGTTACGTTGCGGAGGGAGGCCCCCATGCGCCCGACTGCTGAGCCCTGGAAGATCAAGTCCATCGAAACACTGCGAATGACGACGCGCGCCGAACGCGAGAGCGCCATCGCCGCAGCCGGCTACAACACGTTTCTCCTCAGGAGCGACGACGTCTACATCGACCTCCTGACCGATAGCGGCACCAACGCCATGAGCGACCGCCAGTGGTCGGCCATGATGATGGGCGACGAGTCGTACGCCGGAGCGCGCTCGTTCTTCAACATGGAACGGGCCGTCCAGGAGATCTACGGATTCAAGTTCATGGTGCCCACCCATCAGGGGCGCGGCGCCGAGCATCTCATCTCGCGCATCCTCATCCGACCCGGACACGTGATTCCGGGCAACATGTACTTCACCACCACGCGCGTGCACCAGGAGATGCAGGGCGGCCAGTTCGTGGACGTCATCATCGATGAAGCGCACGATCCCGCTTCCCGCCATCCGTTCAAGGGCAACGTGGACATCGGCAGGCTGACCGACATCATCGAGCGCGCCGGCCCCGACAACATCCCCTACGTCAACGTGGGCTGCACCGTGAATCTCGCGGGAGGCCAGCCCGTCTCGATGGCCAACCTGCGTGCGGTGCGCGAGCTGTGCAGCATGTTCGGCATCCGCCTGTGGTGCGACGCCACGCGCGCGGTGGAAAACGCCTGGTTCATCAAGGAGCGTGAGGACGGCTACAGCGAGCAGCCCGTGCGGACCATCCTCAAAGAGATGATGTCGTACTTCGACGGCTGCACGATGTCGGCGAAGAAAGACTGCCTCGTCAACATCGGCGGATTCCTGGCCATGAACGACCCGGCCATCCTGCAGCAGGCCCGCGAGCAGGTCGTCATCTTCGAAGGCATGCCCACCTACGGCGGTCTGGCCGGCCGGGACATGGAAGCGATCGCCCAGGGCATCTACGAGATGGTCGACGACGCCTACATCGCCAGCCGCATCGCCCAGGTCCGCTATCTCGGCACGCAGCTCCTCGAAGCGGGCGTTCCCATCGTCGTGCCCATCGGCGGACACGCGGTCTTTCTCGACGCCCGCCGCTTCCTCCCCCATCTCGACCAGGAACAGTTTCCAGCGCAGGCGCTGGCAGCAGCGCTCTACGTCGACAGCGGCGTGCGCTCGATGGAGCGAGGCATCGTCTCCGCGGGCCGCGATGGCGTGACCGGCGCGAACCGCCGCTGCGCGCTCGAGCTCGTCCGGTTGACGATTCCCCGCCGCGTCTACACGAACAACCACATGGACGTCGTGGCCTGGTCGGTGAAGTCGCTCTTCGCCCGCCGCGACGAAGTTCACGGACTGACGATGACCTACGAACCACCGTCGCTGCGCTTCTTCACGGCCCGATTCGCGCCCATGCCCGTGCGCGTCGAGCAGCCCGCTCTGGTCTGAAAAGGAGACCGCCCTGTTCCGCATCCTCGAAGCCACCACCCTCGGCCCCGGAGTCAAGCAGTTCGAGATCGACGCGCCGCGCATCGCCCGCAAACAGCAGCCGGGCCAGTTCGTGATCATCCGCGTGCACGAGGCCGGCGAACGGATTCCGCTGACGATCAAAGCATCCGATCCGGAGCGTGGCTCGATCACGCTGGTGGTGCAGGCCATCGGCAAGACCACCTCGCTCCTCAACGAGCTCGGCGCCGGTGACGCCATCCTCGACGTCGTCGGCCCGCTCGGGAAACCGTCGGAGGTCGAATCGTACGGACGCTGCGTCGTGATCGGCGGCGGCGTAGGCACCGCCATCGCGCTGCCAACCGCGCGCGCACTGCACGACGCCGGCAACCACGTCATCGCCATCCTCGGCGCACGGACGAAGGACCTGCTCATCCTCGAGAACGAAGTGGCCGCGGTCAGCGACGAGCTGTTCGTCATGACCGACGACGGCAGCTACGGCGAGAAGGGTCTGGTCACGGGCAAGCTCCGCGAGCTGATCGCCGAACTGGAGATCGACTACGTCCTGGCCATCGGTCCGGTGCCGATGATGCGGGCCGTCGCCGAAACCACCCGCCCCTCCCGGATCAAGACCATGGTCAGCCTCAACTCCATCATGGTCGACGGCACCGGCATGTGCGGTGGCTGCCGCGTTTCCGTCGGCAACGAGAGCAAGTTCGCCTGCGTCGACGGTCCCGAGTTCGACGCACACACCGTCGATTTCGCCGTGCTCACGCAGCGCAACGCCATGTATCGCCAGTCGGAGCAGAAGGCGCTGGCGCACTTCCTCGAGCACCGCGAGGAAGAAGTGTCCCGGGTGCGAGGAGCATGCTCGAATGCCTAACACCGTACCCAACAAAGAGCGGATGAAGATGCCCCGGCAACACATGCCGGAGCGCCCCGCCCACGAGCGCAGCCACAGCTTCGAGGAAGTGAACCTCGGATTTCGCGCCGACCTGGCCAAAGAAGAGGCGCTTCGCTGCCTGGCCTGCGCCAGACCGACCTGCACCATCGGATGCCCGGTCGGGGTGAAGGTCAAAGAGTTCGTCGCCCTCATCATCGAGGGCGATTACCTCGGCGCCGCCGCCAAGATCCGCGAGGACAACGCCCTGCCGGCGATCACCGGACGCGTCTGCCCGCAGGAAGATCAGTGCGAGGGCGACTGCCTGATGACCAAGCGTGTCGAATCGCTGGCCATCGGTCACCTGGAGCGCTTCGTCGCCGACTACGAACGGGAAACTGGACAGATCGGCATCCCCCAGAATGCTCCGGCCACCGGAAAGCGCGTGGCCATCGTCGGCAGCGGACCGGCAGGCCTGAGCGCCGCCGGGGATCTCATCCAGAACGGGCACGAGGTCCGCGTCTTCGAAGCGCTCCACGAGCTCGGCGGCGTGCTGGTCTACGGCATCCCGGAGTTCCGGCTGCCGAAGGACATCGTTCGCCAGGAAGTGGACGTGCTGCGGAAGCGCGGCGTGCAGTTCGAGACCAACGTGGTCATCGGCAAGACGGTGACCATCGACGAGTTGCTCGGCGAAGAACGCTACGACGCCGTGTTCGTCGCTACCGGCGCCGGCCTGCCGCAATTCCTCGGCGTGCCCGGCGAGAACCTCAACGGCGTCTACTCGGCGAACGAGTTCCTCACCCGCATCAACCTGATGCGCGCCTATCGCTTTCCCGAATACGACGAGCCCGTGTACGACTGCCGCGGAAAAGACGTGGTTGTCGTCGGCGGAGGCAATACGGCGATGGACGCGGTGCGTACCGCGCTGCGGCTCGGCGCGCGCAAAGCTTCGCTCGTCTACCGCCGCAGCGAGCAGGAGATGCCCGCGCGCAAGGAAGAGGTCAAACACGCCCGCGAAGAAGGCGTCGACTTCCAGATGCTCACGAATCCGATCGAGATGATCGGCGACGAGCGCGGCTGGCTGACCGGTGTCCGCTGCGTGCGCATGGAGCTCGGCGAGCCGGGCCCCGACGGACGGCGCAAACCGGTCGCCGTGCCGGACTCCGCATTCGTCATCGATGCCTCGCTCGTGATCGTGGCGGTGGGAACCTCGGCGAATCCACTGGTGCAGTCGACCACCCCCGATCTCAAGACCACCCGCAAGAACTACATCGAGGCGGATCCGGAGACCCTGCGCACGTCGAAGCACGGCGTCTTCGCCGGCGGCGACATCGTCACCGGCGGCGCTACCGTCATCCTGGCCATGGGCGCCGGCCGCAAAGCAGCGAAGTCGATCAACGAGTACCTCGTTAGCGGACAGTGGTAGTTTCGCTGGGTCGCCGGGGTCGCTGGGTTGCTGGGTGCTCGGCCAGAACCGGCTACCGTACAGACCGGGGACATGGGTAACACTTCTCCCGTGCGAAGGAGGCGATTTAACGACGACTACCTGAGCGGGTTCTATACGATTACCGAGCTCGCCGTCCGCTACGGCGTCAGCCGCGCCGATCCGGTATGAGCGCGAGCGGCCCGGAGAGCTGATTCACGTCGCTACCAAGCGGCTCGGACGCTTCGACCGACCGGGCCATCGCGTCACCCGAAAGCGCTCGTTCGGATTCCTGCGCTAGGGCTTCGAGTTCCTCCACGTCGCCACCGACGACGCATCCCATCTCTCGTACTCCGAACTACTTCCTGACGAACGCGGCGAGACTGCCTGCACGTTCCTCGAACGCGCGGTCGCCTGGTTCGCCGCGCATCACATCACCGTCGAGCGCTTGGACCGTGCTCCCTTCAGGGACTCTCAAGCCAGCGCGGGCTAACGTTTGCCGCTAAGCTGCGCCGCGCTTCAGATGCCAGCGTCCTGAGCGCGAAAGCTTGGGCAAGGAGTTGCCAGCGAACGGCGCCGTGTCAGCTTGAGCGGCCGAGTTGGGCGTCGGTTATGGCGTGGGAATTTGAAGATCACGGCAAATCTTCACGGCCGTAAAATTGTTCACTTCGTTGTGCCGCGGCACCGTTGATGACCTTCCGGTCGCACGGTTGACGAACACAGAATGCCGACTCCCTTCGCGAAGCAGTTCGCAGCCGTGGTCCTCAAGGTGTCGAAGAAGATCTCGACGTTTCATCCCGCGATTGGGAGATCTTCCTTGATCGCACGGCGGCCGGCCAACGCTTCTTCGGCCAGGGTACGGTTTGCATCAAGGACGAGTTCGATAGCCTCCTGCAGGTTCTCCCGAGCTTCAGCCAAAGTGGCGCCCTGAGCGTTGGCTCCCGGGAGTTCCTCGACGAAAGCCGCGTAGCCCTCGGGTACCTCGACATAAACTGCGGTCCACGTCGTCATCCCCGGATGATACCTCGGGTGGGCGCCTCAAATTCCAACGCCCAACGGCTCTGCGGTTCACTGGCGCGGACCGCGACGCGATGAACTATAGAACTCGGGACACAGAAACGCAGCGGTTCGCGTCCGTTGCAGTTCACCCTTGAACCCTGGACGCCGGTCTTTTCGCCGTCTTCGGTGGTCGCAGTTTGCTCGGCGACGCACGAAACTGCAGGTCGTCTCCAAGGTGAATAAACAAGGTGCCCACCAAACCGTCCTCTGCGAGCTGTGCTTGGCCGCGGCCGGATGTTTCGGTTCCGTCATCATCTCCCATCCAGGACCATTCGATAGCCTCGTCGTCGGTCTCGCTTCGCATTCGCCAGTCGATGCCGGCTTCGATTGCGAGAACCTGAAGGTTTCCGGTTCCATTGCGATCGAACTCGATGAATGCGGGGCCAAGCAGATCAAGGTCGGATTCGTCCCAGCCGATCACGGATGTGATTCGCCAACGTTTTGCGAATTGGTCGTGCGGTTGCGTCACGGTCTCAATCTGGCTTGCCGCCGCCGATGGACAGGTGTTCGGCGTTCTAACGGACCAAGGTTCAGCCGCGTGGCCCGCGACGCCATGGTAGCTCAACCGGGGACTCAGTGGCGCAGCGGGCCACGTCGGCTGCAACCCAGAGTTAGGCGGCGGGTCAGCGATTGGCGAGCAGCCTTTCATACTGCTCGTGAGGGCCAACCCAGAACCAGACGATCACGTCTTTTTCCTCTACAAGGCCGACCGCACGATAGCTGCGGCCAACTCGTGCTGAGAATACCGGTTCCGTGACGTGTACCTGCTTGAAATGGAGACTTGGGTGGTGAGGATTGTTCGCGAATAGCCGGTACGACGTGCGGGCCTGTTCGCGGACGTCACTTGGAAGCGATGCAAGCAGCTTTCTAAATTCGCGCGTCGTGCGCGACTTCACAGCTTGTCCGGATCCAAAGGCTCCGTCAGGCCGGCGCGGTATTCCTGACGCGCCTCCCCAGTCAGCTTGGTCAGGACATCCTGCGATCTGGCGAACAGAGCGTCCCACCTACGCTCAGACTCCAACTCGGCCAGAATCCATGCGCCGACCGCGTCCTGCTCGAGCTCGGGGAGTTTTGCGGCCTCTGCCATCGCCTTTTCGAGAAGCCTACTCATGCGATGATTCTACACCGAGGCAAGGGTGGTTCCCCGGACGCGGGATTCGTGGCTCCGTCCGCCCAACGTTCCCAGCTAAGCGGCTTCGGCCCACGCTAGGAACGTGCCGGCATAGTAACAAATGGCGGGCCGAAGTCCGCTTGAGCGCCGAGTTGGACGAAGCCGCTGACGCGGCGCGCTTCGCGACCTTGAATGCTGTTCGCCTGTGGGCCTGTGAAGGGATCGGTGCCCATGTGGAATGACCGGCGAAGGGGCAGTGATCGGATCTCATTGAAAGGAGACCGGTCATGGTCACAACTCCCCT
>JBBRTB010000039.1:0-30195 GCA_038244815.1 Thermoanaerobaculia bacterium | reverse complement strand
TTCACTACGTTCGAGCTGGACGTGATCGATCAGCAGTTTGCCGGCCGCGATCAGCGCGCCGACATCAAACCCGAGCGACGCGACGTTGTCTGCGAGATCGGCTCCTGTCTCCTCGAACGCCATGAACACGCCGTTCTCCCCGTACTCGCGGGCCCCACGAACGAGAAACTCCATGGCCAGAAGGGTCTTGCCGCAACCGGCAGGGCCGCAGATCAGCGTCGGCCTTCCACGCGGGAGCCCACCATCTGTGATCTCGTCCAGGCCGCGGATGCCGCTCAGTGATTTTGGGAGAGCAGTGACCGATCGCGTGCGTTTCCTCATGATGTCTCCCCGGCAAGTGCATGCTCTTCGGGAAGAACATACGGTGCCGGTTGTCCCAACCGCGCGCAGAGATCGTTGATTTGCCGCTTCAGCTCGATCATCCTCAGCTCGCGGCCGACGGCAAGCCGGTTGAAACGCTCCAGCTCGAGGTTCGAGCGTTCCAGGCTCTCGGTCTGTTTGCGCAGCGATTCCTCGGCGCGCTTCTTCTCGGTGATGTCCCAGAGGATGACGAGGATGTTGGTCACGTTCCCCTGCGGGTCCCTGACCGGTATTTTCACGGTGTGAATGAATCGCCGCTGCCCTCCCTCGACGTACTCCTCCTCGAGATCTTCGGCGACGCCCATTTCCATGATCCGGGCATCGTCTGCACGATATTTCTCCGCGAGATCGTCGGGAAAGAAGTCGTGGTCCGTCTTGCCTGCAACCGCTTTCGGCTCGATGCCCAGGTCGCGCGCGTAGGCCTCGTTGACCGACACGTAGACCGAGTTATGGTCCTTGAGCATGATCTTCTGCGGCAGGTTTTCGACCAGGGTTCGGTAGCGTGCCTCGCTCTTGACCAAGGTCTCTTCGGCCTGCTTGCGCTCGGTGATGTCCATGTTCACGCCCAACATGCGGAGCGGCTTGCCGTCATCGGAGAAGAGCACCTTCGCACGTGCTTGCAGCCAGTGGATGCTCGCGTCCGGCCATACCACGCGAAAATCACAAGAGAGTTCGCCCGAGGTCAGCGCCTTCTGCATCTCGGCTTCCACCGCTGGCAGGTCGTCCGGGAAAACGCGCTCACTCCAACTCGTGTACCTGCCGTCGAGGCTGCCGGGCGGGAGACCATAAAGCACCGACATTTCGTCGGACCGAATCGAGACATTGCTCTGAATGTCCCACGAGAAGTGACCGATGCCGGCGGCTCGCTGCGCAAGCTGCAGGCGCTCCTGGCTGCTCCGGAGCGCTTCCTGTTCCTGCTTTCGCCGCGTGATGTCATGAACGAACGCGAGCATCTGCCCCGTCGTCTCCCACAGAGAGACACTGACCTCGACGTCGACGATTCGGTTGTCCTTCGTCCGATGCTTCGTCTCGAAACGGTCGAAGCCTGACTGAGCGATGTTTCGGATGTGGCTGGCGATTTCCTCGGGTGTTTCAAGCACCTCAACGTCGTGGAGAGGCATCCCGAGCAGTTCCTCACGCGAGTAGCCGCTCATGCGGCAGTACGCGTCGTTGACGTCGAGCAGCCGGCCGTCGAGATCGGCGAGCAAGAAACCATCCGTTGACGTGGCCAGCACCGCCGCGTGCTGCTCCCCCAGGCGGCGAATGGCTTCTTCGTCCTTCTTGCGGGCCGTGAGGTCGTGCGCGATCGAGGATGCCCCGACCAGGCTGCCCTCATCGTCCAGAATGGGCGAGGCGCTCAGCAACACATCGATGCGGGCTCCGTCCTTTGTGACGCGCACCGTCTCGAAAGGATCCATGCGCTCGCCGCGCTGGATCCGTTCCAGGAATCGAAGAGCCTCGTCGTGCCGTTCCGGAGGTGCAAGCATGGTCACGGTACGGCCGATGGTCTCGGCCGCCGTGTACCCGTACATTTGCTCGGCGCCGGCGTTCCAGCTCTCGATGAGACCGGCGATCGATGTCGCAATGATCGCCTCATCGGACGACGCGACGATCGACGCCAGCCGGGCGCTATCGCTTGCGCGTTTGTGCAGGATCGCTCCCGTGCTGAGAACAATCGCGGCGCCGAAGAAGACGTTGACGGCGACGACGACCGTGAGACCCACCTCAGGGGTGAACCAGCGCGCATCGGCCATCAGATTGCGGAGCCCCAGTGCAACGAACGGCACGACGATCGCCGCCGCCAGCAGGAGTCGCGACATCAGTCCAGTTGACGTCCGCGAGAGCAGCGGAATCACCCAGCCGCGCGGCCGCGCCAGGATCTCCGCTGCCGAGATCAGGCAAAATCCAAATGCCGTCCCGCCAGCAGGAGCGATCAGTCGGGACGGGTCCAGGAATGACGGAACCTTCAGGAAGTATGCGAAAAGAACGAAGACGTTAATCAGAAGAACTGCGGAGGCGATCACGTGACAGGCAAAATCCCTCCGCGTTGTCACGAAGACAAGGGCTGAAGCCAACGCGATCAGAAGGAGTGCGGAGATGGGATACGCGTGAACATGCACGTTGCCGCGTACAGCCCAAGCCTGCCATTCGTCGATGTCCCGCGAGAGCGCCGCCGACAGCAGATCCGCTGCCGCAAGGACGATCACGCCGAGGGCTGCACGGCGCGCCGTCAACAAGCCAGCGGGAGTCGGTGAACGAAGCGCAAGAAGACCCGCGCCGAGCACCATGAGAGCGAGAGCGGCCACGACAGCGACCGGTTTCCCGTTGGTGCTCATTGAGGCGATCGATACATTTCCCAGGACATACCCGGTCAGTGCGAGGATGCCGATCGCGATCGCACCGACAGAGAGCACGACTGACAACCGGTCGCCGCGCAAATTCGGGGGCCGAGCTGGCGTGTTCTGTTGCTCCACAATCGACCGCCGGTGAAAAGCGAACAAGTCGAAGAGTCGGGAGCGAGCGGCAACGGTGGTCACCCCCACCCCCCCCCCCCCCGGCGAGCGGCGGCGTCTGGCGTTGCGGTTGCGCTTGCATGATCGGCTCGCTACGACGTCGAGTCGGCAGAGGGGTCGGCTGGCGGCGCTAAGAACTGTGTCTAAATTGTTGCATACCATATGCCATGAGGTCGGCAGCCGCGCGACTCACATGTCCTCGTGATCCCAAGTCGATATCCTGGCCGGATCGGTGGGAGTGACCTCAGTCACAAGGCTGTGTTCGCAATCTCGCTTCCAACATGACTTTTCGTCATGCCGGACACCTTCTCGTCTGACGACAATGGTCAACACGGAGGACCACCAGGAGCACGACGACATCAACGTACGACCGCACTGTCGGAGAACTGGCCACGGAAATGCCCGTCTCGATCCGCATCTTCGAGGCGTGGAGAATCGACTACTGCTGCGGCGGACGCACGCCGCTATCCGTGGCCTGCGCGGCAGCCGGCAAGAGCGTCGGAGAATTCATCGCGGCCGTCGAAGCGGCCGCGACCATCCCCGACAGCGCCGCGCGCGACTGGTCCTCGGCATCGCTGAGCGCGGTATCGACACACATCGTCGACACGTACCATCGCTACACGCGCGAGGAGCTCGCGACCATCGCGCCGCTGGCGGACAAGGTCCTCAGCGTCCACGGCGAGCGGAGGCCGGAGCTGGCCGAGGTGGTTACGCTGGTGCGCGAGCTGACGGCGGACATGTTGCCGCACATGCTCAAGGAGGAGCAGATCCTCTTTCCGTACGTCGAACAGGTGGAACGTGCGGCAAGCAGCGGCGCCGCCGCGCCGACCCCGTTCTTCGGCACGGTGAAGAACCCGGTGCGGATGATGATGCTCGAGCACGATCGCGTGGGCGAGCTCATCGCCCGGTTGCGAAAGGTCACCGAGGATTACACGGCACCGCCCTCCGCGTGCTTCAGCTATCGCGAGCTCTATCGCCGGCTCGCGGATCTCGAGCTGCGTACGCACGAGCACATCCACATGGAGAACAACATGTACTTCCCGCGCGCGGTGGCGCTGGAAGAACGCGCCGGCGCGCCGGCGTCGTTTGCACCCGCGCACGCTTGCGGGACGTCATCTTGTGCGTAGCATTCTATTGATGGCCGGTCTGCACGATCTGCTCAGCCGCGATCACGCACGTCTCGACCAGTTACTCACGTCGGCACTTCGATCGGACGACAGCATCGACGAAGTGAGCTATCAGGAATTTCGTGGCGGACTGTTGTGGCACATCGCCGTCGAGGAGCGGGTGCTGCTTCCCGCGGTCCGCAGACAACGCGGGGATTCTGCAGTCGAGCAGCAACTGCACCGGGACCACGCAGCACTGGCGGCGCTGCTCGTCCCGTCGCCGACGGCGGCTGAGATCGATGCGATCCGCGCGATTCTCGAAGCGCACAATCCGCTCGAGGAAGGGCCGAGAGGTTTCTACGAGGGCGTCGAAGAGATCGCCGGCAACGAGTTGCCAGCGATGCTCGCCCGCATTCGTGACTACCCACCCGTCCGGCTCGCGCCTCATGCCGATACCGCGGTGACGCGGCGAAGCATCGAGCAACTCCGCGCGTGCCGTTCGATTCGATCGCGATCATCGACTGTCGCGACGCGCGACTGCCATCGCGAAGAGCTCGAGGTTCGTGCAGGCCTGCCGTCCGGCAGAGTGCAGACGTCTTCGAGGCCAATGCGGCTGTCGTATCCGAGACGTACGGCCTCGTCGAGCAGGTCCCAGGCCGTGGCGCCATGACCGTGCAGCAGGCGGGCACGCGACTGAGCCGCACCTCACTGGCTGGGAAACTGGCGCTCGCACTCGGAACGTTCGCGGCCCTGGGATGGGCAGTGACGCGCCGAGAGCCGGTTGAACAACCGGGACTGGCGATCGTGGGTCGAGTCTGAATCAATACGGTCGACTGACCCGTGAAGCGGCGGATCTGGTGATGCGATTTGATGCGATAGACTCCCCTCATCATGGCCACCACCAATCGCCGCACCCGACAGAAGTTCGAGAGAGTCCCGGGGGTCGCCGCCCCCATCGTCAGGGTCTGCCTCGGGAACGCCATCAAGAAGCTGCAAAGCGAACCGGCCTGGAAACACGGCCGGAGCTCCCGCACGCTGGCCAAGTACCCGGACTTTCGCGCCGTCCTCGTCACCATGAAGGCCGGCACGAGCATGGAGGAGCACAAGACCGAGGGGAGCATCTCCGTGCACACGTTGACGGGGCGCGTCAGACTGAACGTCGGGAAGGAGCACGTCGACATCCCCGCGGATCACGTTGTGATGCTCTACAGCGACTTGCCACACAGCCTCGACGCGCTCGTGGACAGCTCCTTCCTGCTGACCATCGGCTGGCACGAGCCGGCGTAGAAGTGGCGCGCGACGATCGCTACTCCCGATTCGAGATCCACGGCGGTTTCACAGCCTTCAGTGAACGTGTCTTCGCCGAGGGCGCGCTGCGAAGACCACGCAGTTGATTGCTGTCGCGGCGGCACATCACCCAGTGTCCATCCGTCATTCGTAGTCATACCAAAGCCGTGCTGCGCCTCCTGCCGTGGTACGCCGAGGACAGGATCAAGACGCCGTTCTACGACAACGACACGGTGTCGCAGATGGTCTCGATCATTCTCTTTCTCGCGCTTTGCCTGTACATCTGGTTCGACTCGACCCGCAGAGTCGCCGAGGAGTGATCAATACGGCCAGGGCCGGCCGCCTCCGCCGCGCGGATAGCCGCCGCGGCGTCCACCGCGTCCACCGTAGCCATCGTTGCCGCGATTCATGCGCTGCCCACGCTGCTGCTGCAGTTGATCGAGGAGCGTCGTCCACTGCTTCTGCGTCAGCACGACGCGCTCGGCCGAGAGCATCTGGGCCTGACGGTCGAAGAGCGAGCCGCGAATGTCCCGAATCCTCTGCGCCGCCGCGGTGATGTCGGCTGCCGACGTCGGATCGGTGTTGAGCGCCGAGCGCAGATCGCGTGTCGCCACCGGAAGATCGCGCTCGAGGCGTGCGATCTCGTCGCGCTGATCGCCGGCGATGCGGTCGAGCGCCTGGAACTGGTCGTTGCTGAGATTGAGCGCCGCTGCCAGCGAGTTGTCCCGCCACCAGGTGTCGTCCGGAAGGACGTCCAGCAGCATCGGCCCGGCTTGGCGCATGCCGGTGCCGCGCATCGGCCGGCCCTGGGGCGGCCGGTCGTAATCGGAGCTGCCGCAGGCGGTGAGGAGAAAGAGGACGGCGAACAACACGCGTCGCATGAGTGTTTCGACGGGCCGGTGCGATGAACGTTTACGTGAGAGCCGTCCTCGGTCCTCGGTCACTCGTATCGCAGCGCCTCGATCGGGTTCAGTGCGGCCGCTTTGCGCGCCGGATAGAAGCCGAAGAACACGCCGACGGCGCCGGAGAAACCGACCGCGACGATCATGATCAGCGGCGAGATCACGGTTTCCCATCCGGTGAAGTGGCCGAGGATCTTGGCGCCGGCGAAGCCGAGAGCCAGCCCGGCCAGCCCGCCCAGCACACCCATCACGATGGACTCGACGAGGAACTGCGTGAGCACGTCGGAGCCGCGCGCGCCGATGGCCATGCGGATGCCGATCTCGCGCGTTCGCTCGGTGACCGACACCAGCATGATGTTCATGATGCCGATGCCGCCGACGAGCAGCGAGATCGAGGCGATGGCCGCGAGAAGCAGCGTCATGACCTGCGTGGAGCTTTCCGCCGCGGTGGCCAGATCCGACTGGTTCTTCACGGTGAAGTCGTCGGGGTTGTCGCCGAGCTTGTGTGCATCGTGCAGGAGCGAGGTGATCTCGGCCTGGGCGGCCGGGATATCCTGCTCGTTCGACGTGCTGGCCAGGATCTGGGGGATGAACGTGCGGCCGGAAAGCGTCGTGGACGCGGTCGTGTAGGGCATGAGCACGACGTCGTCGGAATCGTTGCCGCTGGCGCTCTGGCCCTTCGTGACCAGGACGCCCACGATCTTGTAGACCGAGTTGCGGATCTGGATGTCGCTGCCGACCGGATCCTGCCCCGGAAAGAGATTCTGGGCGACGGTGTTGCCGAGGACCACGACCTTGCGGTTGGAGCGAACATCGTCGGCGGTGAAGAAGTCGCCGGACGACGTCTGCCAGTCGCGAATAGTCTGGTAATCGACGTCGACTCCGTTGATGAGGGTGCGCCAGTTGCCGGCCGGGCCGATCACGGCGGTGCGGCTGACGATGACGGGCGACACTGCAGAGACGTATTGCGACTGGGTGCGAATCTGATCGACGTCCTTGAGGCTGAGGTTTGGAAATGCCTGCGCGCCCTGGCTCACGCCGCCCTGCTGCGCGGCGCCCGGCGTGATCACGATCATGTTCGTGCCGAGGTTGTTGATCTGTTCGTGGATGCGGGTGCGCGCGCCGTAACCGACGGCGACCATGACGATCACCGCCGCCACGCCGATGATGATGCCGAGCATCGTCAGCGCCGCGCGCAGCTTGTTCTTCTGAATGCTCTGGGTGGCCACCTTCACGAGAGTCCTGGTTTTCATGCGACGTCCTTGTCCTCGAAGTTCTCGAGGTCGTTCGCGGCCGAGCGGCGATTCTTTACCGGCTCGTCACGGCGGATCCGTCCGTCGCGCACTTCCACGATCCGCTTGGCGTAGACGGCGATGTCGGGCTCGTGGGTGACGAGGACGATGGTGATGCCCTGCTCGTTCAGCTCCTGGAACAGAGCCATGACTTCGGTCGATGTGCGCGTGTCGAGGTTTCCGGTGGGCTCGTCGGCGAGGATGAGCGCGGGCTCGGTCACCAGCGCACGGGCGATGGCGACGCGTTGCTGCTGGCCGCCGGACAGCTCGCTGGGCTCGTGCTCGAGCCGGTCTGCGAGACCGACGCGCTCGAGCGCGGCCACGGCCAGTGCGTGCGTGTCACGCTTCCGGCCGCTGCGGTCGTACAGCAGCGGCAGTTCGACGTTCTCCACCGCGCTCGTGCGCGGGAGGAGATTGAATCCCTGGAACACGAATCCGATCTTCTGATTGCGGATCGCGGCCAGGGCGTTCTTGTCCTGCCCCTCGACCCGCACGCCGTCGAGCAGATACGAGCCCGAGGTCGGCGTGTCGAGACATCCGAGGAGGTTCATGAGCGTCGACTTGCCGGAGCCGGACGCGCCCATGATGGCGACGAAATCGCCCTTCTCCACCGCCAGATCGATTCCACGCAGCGCGTGCACTTCGTTCGTGCCGCTGGCGTAGGTCTTCACGAGTTTCTGAGTCTCAATGACGCTCGTCATCAGAATGCTCCTTGCGGTCCGCGCTGCTGCTGCTGCGAGCCGCCGCTGAACGGCGTGGCGGTCGTGGTCGTCTTCGCGGCGGCCTGCGTGGCGGTGACGGTTCCGGCGATCACTTTGATGCCTTCGGTGACGCCCTTGCCGCTGATCTCCGTGGTCGCGCCGTCGTTGATTCCGGTCTTGACGCGAGTCATGGCCAGCTTGCCATTGGCGTCGAGGTAGTAGAGCGTGCCGAAGCTCGACGCGCCGGTGCGAGGGCCGCGTGCGGCTTGCGGCTGTGCTCCGCTCCCCGACCCGGCCGCGGTGGTCGTCGCGTTCGTAGAGGTCTTTGCCGCCTGAGCGTTGAGCGTGGCCAGCTCGGCATCAGTCGGTTTGTAGCGCAGCGCGGCATTCGAGACCTTGAGCACGTTGTCGGCGGTCTTCGTGAGGAAGTCCGCGCGAGCGGTCATGCCCGGCAGGAGTTTGCCCTGCGAGTTGTCGACGGAGACGACGACCGTGTAGTTCACGACGTTGTCGGTCGTCGTCGACTGCAGGCGGACCTGCCTGACCGCGCCTTTGAACGTCTGGCCCTGCAGGGCCTGGACAGTGAACGAGACGGGCTGTCCTTCCTGAATCTGGGCGATGTCGCTCTCCCCGACCTGCGCCAGGATCTGCATCTGCGAGAGATCGTTGGCGATGCGGAAGAGCTCCGGCGCGGAGAGGCTGGCCGCGACGGTCTGGCCCCGATCGATGTTGCGCGCCACGATCACGCCGTCGATCGGCGCGTAGATGTTCGTATACGACAGATTCTGTCTGGCCCGATCCAGTGCCACCTGCGCCGACTTCACGCCGGCCTGCGCCACCTGGGCGGTGGCCTGGGTCTGCTCGTACGCGCTCCTGGCGACGAGACCGTCGTTGGCCAGCTCACGGTTGCGCTGATAGTCACGCGAGGCCTGGACCGCTTGTGCCTGTGCCTTCTCCAGGTTCGCCTGCGCGTCGGTCACGCCCTGTTGCGCAAGCGTAGGGTCGATCCGTGCGAGTAGCTGACCCTTCTTTACCTGATCGTTGAAATCGATCAGCAATTCCGAAACCTGTCCGGAGACCTGCGTGCCGACGCTGACCGTGGTCACGGCGTTCAGAGTGCCGGTTGCCGAGACCGTCGATTGCATGTTGCCGCGCTCGATCGTGGCGAAGCGATAGGCGGTCGTTTCCTTCGCGTACGACAGCTTGTAGACGAACACGCCGATGACGGCGAGGATCACGATGAGGCCGATGGCGATGACTCTGTTTCTGGTCATGACTTGTCTATCTCCAATCACTTGCTGCATACAACGGGCGATGAATCAGCTAAGTTTCAGGAAAAACACGAGTTGCACGCCTGCAGCACGGACGGCACGCTGGTGTCATGAAATGAAAAAGGCCGCCCTTGCGGGCGGCCAACCGAGAACCTCAGGCCGGGGGGCCTGAGAGCTGTCGTTTTACGGCTTCTTGTGACGGGCTTCGCGCTGCGCCTTCATGGCGTCCAGTTGAGCCTGCTGATCCGGGGTGAGGATGCTGCGGATCCTGGCGCGCTGCGCTTCGCGGAGCTGCTTCATCTGCGCGCGCTGTGCGTCGACCGTGGGGCGGAGCGCATCGAGCTTCGCGGTGTCGTTGGCCTTCTTCGCGGTATGGACGTCCTGCATGGTCTGCCGGAAGGTCTGGAGGAACGCCGCGTTGTCGGTGCGGAACGCCGTCTGGAGATCCTTGACCTGCTGCTTCTGCGCGTCGGAGAGGTTGAGTTTCTGCGCCATTTTCTCGCTGAAGCCGGCCTTGTCGTGCCCGCGATGACCCTTCCAACCGTCCATCTGCGGCGCGGCGAAAGCCAGCGAAGCACCGAGTGCAAACACTGCCACTGCCGTAATCGTCTTTTTCATTGCTGTAGCTCCTTGTTTTTCGTGGCTTAATTGCCAGTCACATGAACAGACGTTTTGAGGGGCGTTTCTGTTTCAGCTCGTTCACGAAGTGCACTCCCGTGTCATGGACTGCACGGGTGAACGCTTGAATCTTGCAACAGGCAGGGCCATGAACGAGAGTCCGGCCGCCGGCGAGAGCCAGATCAGCGCGAAGGAACTGCTGCTGATCTTCGCATTCTGGACGTTCATCGCCACGCTCTCTTCCGTCAACCGCTTGCTCGATCCGCGCGGCTTCGGTTTCCGGCTGGGATCGCCGACCGCGCCGGTCGCGATGGAGTATATCGAGTCGTGGCTGTGGGCGAGCCTGACCCCGCTGGTGTTCTGGCTGAGCTACCGGTTCGCGGCCGAGCGTTCCACGTGGGCGGTGCGCACGCCACTGCTGCTGGTCACGGGCGTGTTCATCGCCATCGCCGTCGATGTCATTCTGCAGTTCGTCCGGCTGCAGATCGTGCCGCGGCCGCCACGGCTGATCTTCTCGCCGATGCGCGACATCGCCCGCTTCCATTTCGTGAACCAGCTTCTCGTCTATCTGGCCGTGCTGGCGGCGGGATTCGCGCGCAACTACTACGTCGGCTACCAGCGGCGCCTTCAGGAGTCGGCCGAGTTGCGGGCCCAGCTCGCCGATGCCCGCCTCGATGCCCTGCGCATGCAGCTCAACCCGCACTTCCTGTTCAACACGCTGCACGCGGTGTCCGCGCTGGTGGACCGCGACCCTTCGGGTGTGCGGCGAATGATTGCGCGCCTCTCCGAGCTGCTGCGCCACACCATCGAGAGCCGCGGCTCGGATGAAGTTCCGCTCCGCGACGAGCTCGATTTTCTGCGCCGCTACATCGAGATCATGGAGGTCCGTTTTCAGGGCCGGCTGCGTGTGACGACGGCGATCGACGCCGATGTGCTCGACGCCCTCGTCCCCAACCTGATCCTGCAGCCGATCGTAGAGAACGCGCTCGAGCACGGCGCCAGCCGTGCGGCCGGGGAGGGCCGCGTCGAGATTGCCGCGCAACGCCTGGGCGACGACCTGCGGCTCACCGTCCGCGACAATGGTCCCGGTCTGAACGCAGCCCAGACGAAGAGCGGCGTCGGCCTGCGAAACACGGAGCAGCGTCTGGAGCAGTTGTATGGAGAGGCTGCTTCGCTGGCGATGCGCGCGTTGGCCGAGGGCGGCGTCATCGCCGAGATCACGATTCCGTATCACACGACGCACGATCTGAAGACGTATGGACTCTGAGAAGAGGATCATTCGGGTGGCCATCGCCGACGACGAGCTTCTGGCGCGCCAGCGCATCGCCGATCTCCTGGAAAAGGAAGAGGGCGTCGAGATCGCCGGGACCGCCAGCGACGGCAACGAGGCATTGAACGTGATCCGCACTGAAAAGCCTGACCTGGTGTTTCTCGACGTGCAGATGCCCGGCCTGACCGGACTGCAGGTCGTCGATGAGATTGGCGAGGACATGCCGGCGACCATTTTCGTCACGGCCTACGATCAGTTCGCCATCAAGGCGTTCGACCGCGCCGCCCTCGACTATCTGGTCAAGCCGTTCGACGACGAACGGTTCGGGCAGGCCTTCTCACGGGCCCGGCGGATGATCGAGCTCGAGGAAGTGGGCCGCATGACCAAGCGGCTGATGACGATGCTCAGCGAGAATCCGCCGGCCGCCGATCCGCCGAAGACCGATTATCTGGAGCGCATCTCGGTGGAATCGCGCTGGCAGGTGCGCGTCGTGCCGGTGGACAGGATCGACTACATCACCGCCAGCGGTCCGTACGCCGAGCTGCACGTCGGCGAGCGCACCTTCGCGATCCGCGAGCGCATGCAGACCCTCGAGGAGCGGCTCGATCCCGGGATCTTCTTTCGCATCCATCGCTCGGCGATCGTGCGGCTCGACCGCATCGATACGCTGACGAGGCATCCCGGCGGTGATTACGGCGTTCGCCTCAAGAGCGGGGTGGAATTGAGCCTGAGCCGCGGACGGCGCGAAGAGCTCGAGCAGAAACTGGGCATCGAAACGTAAGGGCGGTGGCAACCGAGGCCCGAGGCCCGAGGCCCGGGGCCTGATCTCACTCGTATCGCAGCGCGTCGATGGGATCGAGGCGCGCCGCTTTGCGTGCCGGATAGAAGCCGAAGAAGACGCCTACGAACGCGGCCACGCCGAACGACAGCGCGATCGATTGCGGCGTGACCACGATCGGCCATCCGGCAAAGTGGCGGACGACGAAGGAGGCGCCGATCCCCAGTCCGACGCCGATCAGGCCGCCGACGATGGCCAGCGTGACCGCCTCGAAGAGAAACTGCAGCAGGACGTGCCGGCCCTTTGCGCCGATGGCCATGCGGATGCCGATTTCACGCGTACGCTCCGTCACGCTGACCAGCATGATGTTCATGATGCCGATGCCGCCGACGAACAGCGAGACACCGGCGATGATGAGCAGCAGATTCTTGAGCGTGCCCATCGACTGGGCCTGGGTCTGGGCGATCTCTTCCTGCGAGCGCATCATGAAGTCGGCGTCGCCGTTCGGCGGGATGCGGTGGCGCTGGCGGAGCACGGCGTCGATCTCGTTCTGCGCCTCCTGAACCTGATTGGCGGAGACCGCGGAGACCTGCAGCATGTCGATCTTGGTCTTGCCGGAGAGGCGCTTCATCACCGTCGTGTACGGGGCGATGACCGTGTCGTCCTGATCCTGGCCCATCATGTTGCCGCCTTTTTTCTCCAGGACGCCGACGACTTTGAACGGGACGTTCTTGATCCGTACGATCTGGCCGACGGCGTCGCCGTTCGGGAAGAGGTTGTCCACGACCGTGCGGCCGAGAACGCAGACCTTGGCGGCGCTCTTGACGTCCTGATCGGTGAAGAACGAGCCATCCTCTACGTTCCAGGAGCGGATCAGCGGATAGTCGGTGCTCACGCCCTGGATGGAGGTTCCCCAGTTCAATTCGCCGGCCACGAGCTGCGCCGCGCTGCGCACCATCGGCGACACGTACGCGACCGCGGGCGCCTCGGTCTTGAGGGCCGCGGCGTCCTCCGGCGTCAACGTGGACTGACCGGTGAAGATGCGCGCCCCGCTCTGCGTGGAAGCACCCGGGAAGATCATGATGAAGTTCGTGCCCAGCGCGTTGATGGTGTTCTCGACCGATTTCGTGGCGCCGTTGCCGATGGCCACGACGGCGATGACGCAGCCGACGCCGATGACGATGCCCAGCATGGTCAGGAACGAGCGCAGCTTGTTGCGCGAGATGGCCTTGAGCCCGACGATGGTGATGTTGCCGAAGCGCGTGATGGAGTTCTTCATGATCGTGTCGCCGCCACCGCCGGCACCAGCGGAGCGATCCCCTGAAGGTTCACCCGAACCTGGTTGATCTGCTCGTCGCTTTGAATGACGCCGTCACGGACGGTCACGATGCGCCGGGCATGCTGGGCGATGTCCGGTTCATGCGTGATGAGCACGATGGTCTTTCCTGCATCGTTCAACTGCTGGAAGATGCCCATGATTTCTTCCGACGTGCGTGAGTCGAGGTTTCCGGTGGGCTCGTCGGCGAGAAGAATGGCCGGATCGGTGACGAGAGCGCGGGCGATGGCCACGCGCTGCTGCTGCCCGCCGGAGAGTTGAGAGGGCTGGCTCTGTTCGCGGCCGGCCAGCCCGACGCGGCGGAGTGCATCGGCCGCGGCCTTACGGCGCTGCTCGCGCGTCCAACCGAGCTCACCGTACAACAGCGGCAGCTCGACGTTCTCGATGGCCGTCGTGCGTGCCAGCAGATTAAAGCTCTGGAACACGAATCCGATCTTGGCGTTGCGGATGACCGCACGCTCGTCTCGGTCGAGAGTGGAGACGTCCACGCCGTCGAGGACATAAGTTCCCGCGGTGGGACGATCGAGACAGCCGATGATGTTCATGAGCGTCGACTTACCCGAACCCGACGGGCCCATCACCGCGAGAAACTCGCTCGTGGCCACATCGAGGTCGACGCCGGCCAGCGCGCGCACTTCCACCTCGCCCATGTGGTAGACCTTGGTCAGCCCTCGGATCTCGATGACGTTGCCCGGCACTACCTTCCTCTGCCGCCGCGGCCCATCGGATTCGACGATCCCGGCGGCGGCGGTCCCTCCACCTTGGCCGTAGCCAGGCCCACGATGATGTTGTCGCCTTCCTTCACATCGCCGGACACGACTTCGGTGAACCGGCCATCGGTGATCCCGGTGCGAATCTGCGCCTGCGTCAGCTTCTTCGTGGCCGGGTCGAAGAGCCACACGCTCTGCGCGGGCCGCTGATGCGCGCCGCCCGCGAATGCTCCGCCGGCTCCGGCGATGCCGCGGCGGCGTTGTCCCATCTCCGCCGCCGCGCGTTCGGGAGCGGCGCCCGAACCGGCAGTGGTGGCGGTTGCGGTGACCGGCCGTTCGGCGGGAGGCAACGTGGAGGGGTCCGGTTTGAAGCGCAGGGCCGCGTTCGGAACACGCAAGACGTTTTGAACGGCGGCCACGTCGATCGTCACGTTCGCGGTCATCTTCGGTGTGAGCTTCTGCTCGGGGTTCGCCACCTCGACGATGACCGGATAGGTGACGACGTTCTGCGAGACGGTGGCGTTCAGGCGGATCTGCGAAATGCGCCCGCGAAACTCCTGGTCGGGATACGAGTCGACCGTGAATCGCGCCAGTTGTCCGACCCGAACGCGTCCAATGTCGGACTGATCGACGTCGGCCTGCACCTGCATCTTGGTCAGGTCCTGCGCGATTTGAAACAGCGTCGGTGCCTGGAACGATGCGGCCACGGTCTGTCCGACGTCGTAGGCGCGATCGACGACGACGCCGTCGATGGGCGAGGTGATCCTGGTGTACTGAAGGTTGGTCTGCGCCTGCCGCAGCGCTGCTGCTGCCTGCTGCACGCCGGCGACAGCGCCGTCATACGCGGCCTTGGCGGTGTCGACGTCGGCCTGCGCCGCCAGACCGGACGCGGCGAGGCGGGCCTGCCGGTCGTAGCTGACCTTGGCGTTCGCCGCTTCGACGCGGGCCTTGGTCAGGTCGGCCTGGCGTTGTTCCACCTGCGCCTGAAACGGTGTGGGATCGAGCTCGGCGAGCAGTTGACCCTTGTGCACCTGGCTGTTGAAGTCCGCGTACAGGCGCGAGATCACGCCGGACACCTGGCTGCCGACCTGGACGGTCGTCACGGCGGACAGCGTTCCAGTTGCCGTCACCGTCATGGTGATGTCACCGCGATCGACTTTTTCGGTTTTGTACTGTTGACCTTTGCTGCCGCGGCCCTTGCAGCACAGGAAGGCCGTGACGAGGAGAATGGCTGTCGTCCGTCGCACTATGCAGAACCCCTTCGCTCTACGACTCTCTGACGGCTTCGTTGAAGCGGCGCGAAGTTTACTGCACGCGACGCTCCGGCACTGAACGAAACGGAAAAAAGCGCCGTGTTATGCTTCCCGGCCCGAGAAAGAAGTCCTCGGGCCTCGGGCCTCGGGCCTCGGATTTCACCACCATTCGGACCGAGGACCGAGGACCGATTACCGAGGACCGAGGAAACCATGGCCCTTTTCTCCAAAGATCAGACTCCTCCGCCGCGTCCGCAGCCACCAACCGCCACTCCGGCCAGTCCGGGAGGACCGCTGATGACTTTCTTCGGATCGAACGTGACCATCGACGGCACCATCAGCGGCACGGAGCCGGTCGTGGTCGAGGGAACGGTGCGCGGGAAAATCAATCTGGCCAGCGATCTGCGCATCGGCACCTCCGCGCGTGTCGAAGCGACCGTCCATGCGAAGAACGTGACCGTCGAGGGGAAGGTGACCGGGGACGTCTCGGCCGACGACCGGCTCGAGCTCATCACCACGGCCGTCGTCGACGGCAACATCAAGGCGCCGAAGATCATCGTCGCCGAGGGCGCGAAGTTCCGCGGCTCGGTGGACATGGGGACGCAGAGGCCGCCCGAGGGTGAGGAGAATGCGGTCAGGCCCAAGACATAACCCGGTCGCCACGCTCCCTGGCGGCCCACATTTCCGGAGGATCCATGTCAGCTACAGCAACGAAACCGTCGCTACACGCCGCCGGTCTGCGCAAGACGCGCGACTACAGGAACTACATCAACGGTGAGTGGGTGGCCTCGAAGGGCGGCAAGACGTTCGAGAACCGCAATCCCGCCAATCACGACGACCTCATCGGGACGTTTCAGGAATCGAACGCCGACGATCTGAATGCCGCCGTCGATGCCGCGCACCGCGCCTTCGACGCCTGGCGGCTGATCCCCGCGCCGCGCCGCGCCGATTTTCTTTACGCGGTGGGGAACATTCTCAAGCGCGACAAAGACAAGATCGCCGCCGAAATGACGCGCGAGATGGGGAAGGTGCTCGTCGAGACGAAGGGAGACGTGCAGGAAGCGATCGACATGGCCTTCCTGATGGCCGGCGAGGGCCGCCGTCTCCACGGCGTGACCACACCGTCCGAGCTTCCCAGCAAGTTCAACATGGCCGTGCGCATGCCACTCGGCGTAGCAGGACTGATCACGCCGTGGAACTTTCCGATCGCCATTCCGGCGTGGAAGTCGATGGCCGCACTGATCGTCGGGAACACGGTGGTGATCAAGCCGGCGTCGCTGACGCCGCTGTCGGTGATCATGCTGGCCGAGGCATTCGAAGAAGCGGGACTGCCGAAAGGGGTGTTCAACGTCGTGACCGGCGGGGGCCGCGAGGTCGGCGAGCCGATGACAAAGCATCCGCTCGTCTCGGTGATCTCGTTCACCGGATCGACCGACGTGGGCCGCGACATCTCCATCGCCTGCGCGCCGCAGTTCAAGCACGTGCACCTGGAGATGGGCGGCAAGAACGTCATCATGGTCATGGACGATGCCGACGTCGATCTGGCCGTCGATGGAGCGCTGTGGGGCGCGTTCGGTACGGCCGGGCAGCGCTGCACCGCGGCCTCGCGCATCGTCGTACAAAAGAAGGTGTACGACCAGTTCGTAGAGAAGCTCGCTGGCCGTGCCGGCAAGATGCGCGTCGGCGACGGACTCGATCCGAAGACCGACATGGGTCCGAACATCTCCGCGTCGCAGATCAAGACGGTCGAGAAATACGTGAAGATCGGCAGGGACGAAGGGGCCAGGGTCGTCGCCGGCGGTTCTGCGCTGACCGATGGCGAATACGCGAAAGGCTATTTCCATCAGCCCACGGTGTTTGCGGACGTGAAGCCATCCATGCGCATCGCCCAGGAAGAGATCTTCGGGCCCGTGACCGCGGTCATCAAGTGCGACTCGGTCGAGGAAGCCATCGCCATCGGCAACGGCGTGAAGTACGGACTGTCGTCGTCGATCTACACTCGTGACATCAACAAGGCCTTCACGGCCATGCGCGACATGTACACGGGCATCTTCTACGTCAACGCGCCGACGATCGGTGCCGAAGTTCACCTGCCCTTCGGAGGAACCAAGGAGACGGGCAACGGTCATCGCGAGGCGGGCGTGGCCGGCATCGACGTGTTCAGCGAATGGAAGTCGATCTACGTCGATTACTCCGGCTCGCTGCAGCGCGCCCAGATCGACACGGAGGAGATCTAAGAGGACGGTGTCGTTCCGAGCGAAGCGACGAGTTCCGTTCCACCTGGCGATTGTGTTTGCATTCGCTTCCTCTGCCTACGCCCAGCAGCAGACCGCCGAGCGCCTCATGGCCGCGGCCATCAACAGCTCCGTGAGCTATGAGACGCTCGCGCATCTGACCGACGAGATCGGTCCGCGTCTGAGCGGATCATCGAACGCCGCCCGCGCGGTGGACTGGACCGCGAAGCGCTTTCATTCGTGGGGCATCGACGCGCGGCAGGAGAAAGTGATGGTGCCGCACTGGGTGCGCGGCGCCGAGAGTGCCCGTCTCGTGGCACCGCACGATCAGCCCCTCGTGGTGACGACGCTCGGCGGCAGCGCGGCCACGCCGCCCGGAGGCATCGTCGCCGACGTCGTCGAAGCCACGTCCTTCGAACAGCTGGCCATCCTTGGACGCGATGCCCTGGCCGGGCGGATCGTGTTTCTCAACCGTCCGATGGACATGGACCTGGTGCGGGCCGGCCGCTCGTTCGAGGCCTATCGCAAGGCGCAGGAGTTCCGGACCAATGGCGCGGATGCGGCGGCGCCGTATGGTGCGCGAGCAGTGATCATCCGCTCCGTCGGGTCGGATTCGCTGCGGACGCCGCATACGGGCTCCGTCAAATACGAGGGGAAGGCGAAGAGGATTCCGGCGGCCGCGCTGACCGCGGAAGACGCGTTGCTCGTGCATCGGTTGCTCGCCTCGGGCGATCATGTGCGCATGCAGCTCGTTCTCCGGTCGCGAACGTTGCCGGATGTGGAATCTGCGAACGTCATCGCCGAGATCACCGGCACCGAGCATCCCGAGGAGATCGTGCTGATCGGCGCGCATCTCGACTCGTGGGATCTCGGCACCGGCGCCATCGACGACGGCGCCGGCGTGGCCATGGTCATGGATACGCTGCGCCTCATCCACGAGCTGGGCCTGCGCCCGAAGCGCACGATCCGCGCCGTCCTGTTCATGAATGAGGAGAACGGCGGCCGGGGCGGCAAGCAGTACTTCGCCGACCACAGGCGCGAGAAACACGTCGCTGCGATCGAGACCGACGCCGGCGCCGCGGCGCCGCGCGGATTTCTGACGACACTCTCGGGCCATGCGCTGTCGGCATTCGAGTCGCACGCCCAGGTGCTCGAGCGCGTCGGGGCGGCGAAGTTCGAGACGACCGGGCACACCGGCGCGGACACGGCGTCGCTCATCGACGCGGGCGTGCCCGGCTTCGGTCTCGTTCCGGACCCGCGCCACTATTTCGACTACCACCACTCGCCGGCGGACACGCTCGACAAGGTCGATCCGCACGAGCTGGCGCAGGACACGGCCGCGCTCGCGGGACTGGCCTGGATCCTCGCGAACTGAGAACGCGAGGGTTTCCAACTAGAACCGCAAGCCGGTGGCGATGCGCGTCGTCCGCAGCGTCATGGCGTGATCGACGTCGAAGGCGTTGAACAGGTCGGCCTTCACGAACAGGCTGACGCGCCAGGCCGGGACCGCATATGTCGCGCTGAGATTCGTAGAGCGATTGCGCTCGAGGACGGACAATGCCAGCGCTCCGAAAGGCATAGGCGGTGCGAGCAGCAACCAGGCATTCAGCTCATCGCTCCGGGCCAGGGTGTAGTTGCCGCCCGCGGTCACGAATCCGAGAAGCCGGTATGTTCCCTGGATCTGGACGCCGTCGTAACTGCGGGTGAGGTCGTCACTCCACGTGCGATGGATGAAATCGCCGCGCAGGAATCCGTTGCCGCCGATGTTCATGGCATAGCTAGCGGTCATCTCGTTCATGGATGCAGGGGCCGGCCCGATGTCCGAGGTGTAGCGTCCGTAGGTGACGGTGGCGCGCTGGTGTCCGTCGCCGCCGATGTCGTAGATCGCCGCGAGTCGGGGACTGAGACTGGAGTCGTAGCGTGCGCCGAGATTGAAGCTCCAGTGTGTCGACAGGTGCCAGGCGTCGTTGATGAACGATGCCGACGTCTTCCATTCGTCGAATCCGGCCACGATCTCGTGGCTTCCTTCGTCCTTTGTCGAGAGAAAGTACGATCCCTTCCCTGTCCAGCTTCGTCGATTGTCGCCGGCCTGGCCGTGACCGTACAACGCCTCCACGACGAGGTTGTCGCCGGCGATGCCGGTGTAGTGACCAGCCCGGAGTCCGCCCTCGGGGGCGTCGAGAAACGAGGCGGCAATCGTGTGATTCGATGCCACGCTGCCGGTGAGCTTGCCCTCGTAGCGGTCGCCCGTGGCCGTGCCGTCGTCTTTTCGGGCGGCCGCGAAAAACCAGAGGCGCTCGGGCACAACCGGCCCGCCGAGGGTTGCCTCGTATGCGCTGTTCCACTGTCCGGGTTGATCGCGGACGAGGTTGTCGCGGAGGGATCCGGAGAAGTCGTTGCCACCGGACCTGGTGATCGTCGAGATCAGGCCGCCGGTGAACCGCCCGTATTCCGCGGAGATCGCGCCCGTGATCACGGCCGTGGCCTGGATGGCTTCTTCGATCGTCGGATCGCGCGCAATGAAGGCGCCGTCGGCGAGCTCGAGATTGTCGGAGGGGGGCGCTCCGCTGATGACGATCTGCCCGTTCGGTGACAGCTCAACGGCGGGACCGATCGTCACGCGATCCCGGATGCGCCGGCCGATGGCGAGTTGCTCGATCAACTCCGCGTCGAGGCTCGTTACGGCTTGCGGAGTCTCCATCACCGTCTGGTTGACGGCGGTGATGGTGATGGTCTCGGCGACGGCACTCGGCTTCAGCTCGGCATCCAGCCTGGTGGTTTGCGCGAGGTCGAGTCTGGCCCGCCGGTTCTGGGACTGCATGCCTTCCCGTTCAAACGAAACGGCGTAGAGACCCGGAGGCAATGCTGGAAACGTGTAGTCGCCGTTCGCGCCGCTGGTCGATGAACGGGGGGCGATGAGCGCCGGCGATGAAACCCAGATCGTCACGCCGGAGACGGGCTTGCCCTGACTGGTCACGGTGCCGGTCAACGCCGAACGGGTGGCGTCGGCAGCCGCCGCGGCGGTGGCGAAGATCAGCAGCGTCGAAAGCAATGCGACGCGCCTGCGCTGCGTGACCGGTCTCTCCATGACGGTGCGATGAAGCCGCGCGATTTTACTTTACGTCCGGGTGCTGGGTGCTGGGTGCTGGGGCCTCAGGCCTCGGGCCTCGGTTTTGATCGTTCCCATCACCGAGCACCGAGCACCCAGCACCCAGCACCGAGTACCGAGCACCCAGCACAAAAAACCCCGGCCTTGCGGCCGGGGTGCGTGCGGACTGCGAATGTGAACGTCTGGTTAGAACCTGACCCCCGCGGAGAACAGGTAGGTACGCGGGAGCTGGTAGCTGCCGGCGGACGAGAAGGTCGTATCGGAAAGGGGCTTGCCGAAGTTCGGACCCTTCTGCCAGTTCGCGCCGAGGGCCGTGCACTGCGCCGCCGTGTTGCCCTGAGGGCATTCCTTCGGTGCGGTCGTGAACGGGTTGAACGGTGACAGCCCGTGACCGGAGTTGTTCGACGTAAAGACGGTCGTATCCGATCCGAAACCGACGTTCGCCCGCTTGTTGAAGACGTTGCGGACTTCGCCCTTGACGAAGATGCCGACGATCTTGACCGGCAACTCGTAGTTCACGGCGAGATCCGTCGCCAGCAGATTATCGAAACGGAACTGGCCGCGGCTGCTGAAGTAGTACGCCGTGCTGACCGGACGGTTTGCGTAGGTGTGGGCCGGGTCGCGCGTCGTTCCGTCCAGATAGATCGGTTTGCCGCCGGCATCGGTAAGGAAGGACGCCGGGATGGCGATCGTGCCGGCAGCAGAGTACGGTACACCGGAGTCGTAGCGCTCGATCACGCCGATGTTGAAGCGGCCGAACGGTGATCCGATGGCCCAGTTGCCCCACACGCGGAGCTTGTGGCGCTGATCCCCATTGAGATAGCCCACCGGAGCGTTCTGGGAGAAGTTCAGATACTCGGGATAGGAAACGCTCAGTCCCGTGAAGTTCACCGGGCCGGAGCCGCCGGTCTCACCCTCGATATTGCCGGTCAGCTTGGAGTATGTGTAGTTCCCACCGAGCGAGAAGTTCTTCGGCAGGTCGTACTGCCCCTGGAACTGCGCCGCCCAGTATTTGCGCGTGGGCACGCTGGAGTTGCCGATGAGGTTGAGATCGACCGGCAGGTTGTTCGCCGGATTGATCACGGTGCCCGTGGAGAGATTGGTGTAGAGGGCGTAGAAGTCCTGCCACTTGCGGTTGATGTAGTCGCCGCGGAAGAACCCTTTGCCGATCTGCGTGCCGGCTCCCAATGTGAATTCGTTCATGTTCGGCGACTTGAGGCTGCTGTTGAGCAGCTTCGTGTTCACACCCGGAATGCTCACCGAGATCGGGGCGCGCGTGTAGCCGCCGTTCGCGAACAGCCACTGGAAGACCGAGAGCGCCGCCGCCTGCGAATCCATGAGCGGCAGATCGGGTCCGGCATACGCGAGCCGGATCGTGGCCGGATTGCCTGCCGGGGAGGCGCCGCCGGCGACCGTCTCCGCCAGACGTCCGACGTACTTGCCCCAGTTGGCATCGAGGCGCAGCTTGCCGTTGCCGCTCACGTCATAGATCACGCCGAGGCGCGGGCTGAGGTTGGAGTCGTCCGAGACAGGGTTATGGAAGCTGTCGATGGCCCTGTTCTTGTCGTAGCGGACGCCGAGGTTGAAGCTGAAGTGCGGATTGAGATCCCACTTGTCGTTGATGAACATCGACTTCGTGACGAGGTCCGATCCGAGGGAGTTGTAGGCAATCGGGAAATAGATGAAGCGGTCGCCGTTTCCGGAGGGATCGCCATGCACCTGAATGGAGACGGTTCCGTCGGGATTCTGCACCGGCGGATTGGTGCGGACGTCGAAGCGGACGCTGGTGGGCGATTGGTAGTTGTTGGCCTGACGCTGCTCGGCCCAGTCGTCGTAGCCGACCACGGCGTTGTGCGTTCCCAGAGAACGGGTGCCCAGGAAGTAGTGGGCTTTGACTTCCCACTCCTTGTTGTTGCGCGTCTCCGGCGTGCAGCTGCCGCAGAAGTACGGTGCGTTGAACGCCGCGCCGGTCACGACCTGATCGATCATCGGGGAGTTCGCGGCGATGACGGCCGGATCGGTCGAGCCGAGGCCGCCGTCGCCGCCGAATCCGACGAAGGCGAAGTACTTCTTGGCGAAGTCACCCTCCACCATCAGGCTGTTCGTCAGAATGCCGTTGTAGTGCACGGTCTTGAAGTCATTGGGATTGAGCGTCGATGGATCGAGAGTGCGGTAGTCGAGGCAGCCGAGCTGGCAGTTGTTCGTCTGTGTGATCTTGTTGTTCAGGTACGAGACCACCAGGCTGTGCCGCTGTGTGACCTGGCCGGTCAACTTTCCTTCGTAACGATGGCGCGTGTTCTTCTGGTTGTAGGCGCCGGGCTGGAAGCCGCTCTTGACGACGTTCAGCGTGCGCGGGGCGTTGTCGTCCTGCATGCGGCCGGCGGTGAAGAACCAGAGGCGGTCGCGGATGATGCGTCCGCCGAGTGTCGCTTCATACGTGTCGTTGATCTTGTTCACGGGAGGGGTGGGCTGATTCGGTTCCGACTTCGCCGTCCAGGACGGTTTGTCGAGCGAGTCGCGGAACGATCCGCTGAACTCGTTGCCGCCTGACTTCGTGATGGCCGAGACGACGCCGCCCGTAAAGCGGCCATATTCAGCGGAGACGCCGCCGCTGAGAACGGTCGTTTCCTGAACCGCATCTTCGATGTACAGCGCGTGCGGCTGACCGCGCAGGTTCTCGTTGACGACCGCGCCGTTGACGAGCCAGAGGTTGTCATAGGCGAACGCGCCCGAGATGACCGTGGTGTTGCGCGGCCCGTTCGTCGTCACTCCCGGAGTGAGGTTCGCCACCGCAACAGGATTGCGGTTCATCGGCAGCCGGTTGACTTCCTGCTGCTTCACGTTCGACTCGATCTGCGTGGTCTCGAGCACCGTCGGTGCCGACGCCGTGACCGTGATCGCTTCCGCCACGCCGGTCATCCTGAGATTCGTGTCGACGCGAGAGGTGGTGGCCAGGCCGATGTTGGTCTTGCGACTCTGGGTCTGCATCCCCTCCAGTGCGAATGTGACGGTGTAGTCGCCCGGCGGCAATGCCGGGAAGTTGTACGCCCCGTTTTCATTCGTGGTGGTATCGCGAGTTCCCTGCAGTTGAGGCGACGACACGGTGACGGTGACGCCGGGCAGGATTGCACCTGCCTGCTTGACGACTCCGGTCAACTGACCGGATGTTCCCTGCGCGGAGAGCGCGACCGGGAACAGGACCAGAACGACGAGGGCAGCGAACAGGATCCGACTTCTTGTCATGGAACCTCCTGCTACTTGTTTGTTAGGGAAAGGTAATGGACTGGTTACGAACGAACCTTTTCGCACAAATAGCGCCACTTTTGCAAGTGGTCGGTTGTCGATTCACTGCAATCAGTTAGCGATTTCGGACGGGAAAGTTTGCGAGAGTGTAATTCAGATTTGTGGTGCAAGTCGTTCGATTTGCCGAATCGAAGGGCCTCGGGGTGGGCCTCGGGCCGGGGACCGGTGCTTGGGTGCTGGGTGCTCGGTCCTCGGGCCTCGGGCCTCGGGCCTCGGGGTGGGCCTCGGGCCTCGGGCCTCGGTTTTGATCACGCCCAGCACCGAGCACCGAGCACCCAGCACCGAGCACCAAGCACCGGAATGGCGCTCGGCGAGCTCGCGGTTTAGCGAGCCGTGCGCAAGTCGCTCGCCCTGATCGCCCTCCTCCTCGGCGCGAGTTGCGCGCGGGAAGCGCGTCCCGTCCGGGCCGAGCACGTTCCCGTCATCCTCATCTCGATCGACACCCTGCGCGCCGATCATCTTCCGCTCTACGGCTACCGCGGCGTGGAGACCCCGAACATCGATGCGCTTGCGCGCGACGGTATCGTGTTCGCTCGAGCCTGGTCGCACTGTCCGATGACGCTTCCGTCGCACGTGTCGATGCTCACCGGCGAGCTTCCCACCACCCACGGCGTCCGGAACAACCTCGGATTCCGCTACGAGGCGGCGAAGCATCCGTCGATCTCCCAGCGGCTGCAGGCCGTGGGTTACGCGACCGGCGGCGCGGTGTCGGCGTATGTGCTGCGCGGCGAAACGGGACTTCGGGACGCCTTCCAGTGGTACGACGACGCCATCGATACGTCACCCGGCGCACGATTCCGCGACTATCAGCGCAGCGGCTTCACCACCGCGGAACTCGCGGAGCGATGGCTCGACTCGCTGGGAACGAAGCCGTTCTTTCTCTTTCTGCATCTCTACGAGCCGCACGTTCCGTATGACCCCCCCGAGCCCTATCGATCGCGCTATACGAACGCGTACGACGGGGAGATCGCCACGGCCGACGCCATCGTCGGCGAGCTCATCGCCCATCTCAAGCAGCGCAAGCTATACGACAAGGCCGTCATCGTCCTCACCTCCGACCACGGCGAAGGATTGGGCGATCACGGCGAGGAACAGCACTCCATCCTGTTGTACACCGCCACGATCCGCGTTCCGCTCGTCGTGAAATTG
The DNA here is from genome assembly GCA_038244815.1 of Thermoanaerobaculia bacterium. Classification (GTDB taxonomy): domain Bacteria; phylum Acidobacteriota; class Thermoanaerobaculia; order Gp7-AA8; family Gp7-AA8; genus DASVHS01. The sequence goes on along the minus strand of JBBRTB010000039.1, from coordinate 5,003 downwards.
CCCGGTGACGAAAAGCGCGGCACGCGGTCGAACGTTCCGGCGGCGCTCTCCGACATCGCGCCGACGATCGCGGCGTTGACCGGACTGCCGCCCGCGAAAACCGACGGCATCGATCTGTTTGCGCCACCGCCGAAGTCGCGATCGATCTACGCTGAAACGATCTACCCGTACGTGCAACTCGGCTGGAGCAATCTGTCGGCGATGGTCAGCGGGTCACTGCACTACATCGAAGGGCCGCGGCCGGAGCTGTACGATTTTGCCGCCGATCCAGACGAGCGCCACGACGTCATCGCCGAACACCGCCGCGAGGCGGCGCGGTTTCGCGAGGAGCTGGCGAAGTTTCCGCCGCCGGCGAGCGGCGATCTGGCCGTCTCGGGCGAAGACGCCGCAAGACTGGCCGCCCTCGGCTACGTCGGTTCGGCGCGCCAGCGCCCCGATCCGGCGTCGCTGCCGAATCCGGTCGACATGATCGGCTCGCTCGAGGAGATGCGCGTGGCGTACGAACTGGCGAGCGAACATCGATATGGCCCGGCGATTCAGAAGATGGAGGCGCTGCTGGCGAAGAATCCGCGCCTCGTGGATGTGCGCGTCCGGCTCGCCGAGTTCTACACGGAGATGGGAAGACCACTCGACGCGGTGCGTGAATACAAGGCGGCCATCGGCAGTTCCGCGGTGTTCTCGAGCGAGATCGCCGTCAGCCTCGGCGACGCGTTTCTGCAGGCCGGAAAGCTCGATGACGCGGAGAACGCCGCACGGACGGCGATGGAGGGAAGCCCCGACAAAGCACGGCGGATGCTCGTCCGTATCGACCTGGCGCGAGGGGACGTCGTCGCCGCGGAGAGGATTGCCGCCCAGTTACCCGGCACGGGGAGCGATCTGTTGTTGCGCGCCGAGGTGCGCAACGCTGCCGGCGACGCGAATGGAGCGTTGCGGCTACTCGGCGAGGCCGACGCTCGTGCGCAGTCGGCGGGTGAGAAAGGGGTGTTCGGACTGGAAGCGTTGCGAGCCGATCTCCTGGCCCGTGCCGGCCGGAACGCAGAAGCCGTGAGCGCCTGCGAGAAAGAAATCGCGATGTTTCCGAACGATCGCATCGCCTACGCGCGGCTGGCGGTGCTCTATTTCACGATGGGAAACCGGAGCGCTGTCGACCACACTCTCGATCGTCTGGTGAAAGCGAACCCGAACCGCTCCGCCTACGAGCTGGCGGCGCGAACGCTCGAGGCGCTCGAGGACGTGAGCGGCGCGAGAAAGTGGCGATCGCGCATGCCGCGAGAATAAAAAGGCCCCGGTCTTGTCGACCGGGGCCGGGTGTGGCGGGGTTGAAAAACGACTAGAAGCGGACGCCCACGGAGAAGCGGTACGTGCGCGGCAACTGATACGACGTCGTGCTCGAAGCTTTACCGAAGTTGACGCCTTTCTCCCAGTTCGCGCCCATCGTCTTGCATGTCGCCGTAGCGGTTCCCTGCGGGCACTCCACCGGGGTGTCGGTGAACGGATTGAACGGCAGGAAGCTGCCCGACGTGTCGGCCGTGCTCACTGAAGTGTTGACGGTCGTGATCGTCTGGGCGTTGAACACGTTCAGCATTTGCGCCTCGCCAAAGATCTCGACCCGACTGATCGGATAGCGGTAGTTGAGGGAAAGGTCGGTCGAGCTGACGTTGTCCATGCGGAACTGGCCACGCTTGCTGAAGTAGTACTGTGGCTCGAAGTTCGGCGATACGTACCGCGAGTTCGCGGGAAGCAGCGAGGGCTCATAGGACGACAGATCGATCAACTGAACCGCCGAGTACGGAAGGCCCGAGTCGTAGTTCTGCAGCGCCGAGATATTCAGAGCTCCAAGGACAGCGGGCATCGGTACGTCGTAGCCGACCCAGGCGCGCACGCGATGGCGCTCGTCCTGAGCCAGATAACCGACCGGCAGATTCTGTTTGAAGTTGCTGAACTCGGGGTAGTAGATCGCGCTGGGGTTGTTTCCGACCGTACCGCTCGTCGGCGATTCCTGCTCGTCGTTGCCCTTCAGCGTCGAATAGGTGTAGTTGAACCCGACGTTGAAGCGGTTCGGACGCCAGTTCGTCTGGAGTTGCGCGCCGCGATACTTGCGGGTGATGTCGTTGGTGTTTTCGACGACGCGCACGTCATGGATGATGCCGAGCGGGTCGGCCAGCTGCGGGGTCGTCTGATCGACGCGGAAGGCGTAGAACGACTTCCAGTCGCGCGAGATCAGGTCGATACGGGTGACGAGGTTCTGCAGCCATTGCGCACCATAGCCGACCGTGTATTCCTGAACGTACGGGGACTTGAGGCTTCCGTTCAGCTTCGTGTCGTAGCCCGGAACGAACTGCGGTCCCGGACGAAGAAGGCTGAGGTTCGCGGTACCGCACTGGCCGGCGGCATTGCATGCATGGTCCAGCCAGTTCTGCACGACTGCCAGCGCGGCAGGCGTGTCGATGAGCTGGTCGGCCGGGGTGCCGGTAGGATTGATCGCCGGTCCCAGGTACCGGAAATACAGCGTGGCCGGGCTGCCGGCGGAAGCGGATGCCGTACCCGGACCGTCGACGATGCGTGACGCGTACTGCGCGTACGACGCGGTCAGACGATTGCGGCCGTTGCCGGCCGGATCGAATGTGGCGTTGAGGCGCGGTGTGATGCGGCTGTCCTTCGAGACGGTGTTGCCGCTGGAATCAGTGGCATCGTTCTTGTCGTAGCGCAGGCCGAGGTTGAAGCTCCAGTGCTCGTTGAGATCCCAGCGGTCGTTGACGAACGCGGAATCACTTCCGAGACTGCTCTCGCGCTGCTGGAGCGAGAAGATCGGCGTCCAGATGATGAACGCGGAGTTGGTGGCCGTTCCCGGCGTGACTGTCGGATAGAGCACGTCGTTGAAGCGCGCGACACTGTTGACGAACAGGCGGTAGTTCGAGCCCGACTGGTAGTTGTTCGCGAAGCGATGCTCGCTGAAGCGCTCGATGCCGCCGATGATGTTCTGGTTGCCCCAGCCCTTGCTGCTGAGGAAGTAGTTGGTCTTCACGTTCCAGCCGTTGTTGGAGCGCGTCTCCTTGTCGCAGACGCCGCAGAACGTCGGGGAGTTGAAGCGCGCGTTCCCATCCGCGCGGTTGCGCACGATGGTGCCGCGGATGAAATCGGTGAACTGCGAGCCGGAACCGTTGGCAACGCCCCAGTCCATCGCCGAGTACTGCCCTTCCAGCATCCAGTTGTTCGTCAGCAATCCGTTGTAGTGCGCTGACTTGAGCTTCTGAGGATCGGTGCGGTTGCTGAGCTGATTGAGATCGTACGAGGTCGTTGTAAAGACGGATCCCGCTTGCTTCGAGCTCACGTCGAGATACGACGCGTTGATGTTGTGCTTGGCGGTGATCTGTGCCGTCAGCTTGGCCTCGTAGCGCGTTTCCTTCGTGCTCGTGGTGAAGTCGAGCGACTGACGCGTGGCGTCACCGAGAGGAACCGTGCGCAGAGAACGCTGCGCATCGCTCTTTGTGTCGCGGCCGGCGCCGAAGAACCACAGGCGGTCCTTCAGGATGTATCCGCCGAGCGTGCCTTCGTAGATCGACCCGAGCTTGTCGAGCAGTTTCGTGCCCGCGTTATTCTGGCCCGTGGTCCTCTGTGACCATGACGGGTTCGTCAGGCTGTCGCGGAGCGAGCCGCTGAACTGGTTGCCGCCCGACTTCGTGATCGAGTTCACGACGCCGCCGGTGAATCCGCCGTACTCGGCCGAGATGGCACCGGTGAGAACCGTCGTCTCCTGGATGGCGTCCTCGATGAAGAGGCTGAGCGCCTGGTGGCGGACGTTCTCGGTAATGGCCACGCCGTTGACCATGACCAGGTTGTCATAGCCGGGGCTTCCCGAGATTGAGAGCTGCGAGCCCGAGGGCGTGTTGGCGTTGACGCCCGGGACGAGCAGCGCGGTTGCCAGAACCGTACGCGTCGTCGGGAGCTGGTCAACGAGTTTCGCCGACAGGTTCATCGAGACCGACGGCGTCTCCAGAACCGATGGCGATGCTGCCGTGACGGTGATCGCTTCCGCGACCGCCGCGACCTTGAGATCAGCATCCGCGCGGCCACTCTGGCCGACGCCGATCTTGACTCTCTTGGTCTGTGTGGCCATGCCCGAGAGCTCGAACTTGACCGTGTAATCGCCCGGCGGAATCGCGCCGAAACTATAGCCGCCGGCATCTCCCGTGACGGCGGTGCGCGTTCCCTGCATCTGCTGTGACGAAATCGTGACCGTGACACCCGGCAACGCCGACCCGTCGGTCGAGGCCTGGCCGGTTAGCGACGCCGTCGTCTGCGCGATGGCCGGCAGGCCGACGAGCAGAAGCAATGCGGCAAACGCTGTAAAGCGTATAAACAGCTTCATCCTTCCTCCTACTACTATCTTGTTGTTGAGAACCTGCGAGTTGGACCCGGTTGGCTGTAACCGGGCCGCGAATGGTAATGCAAACCTCGGCCAATGTGACCGGTTTGTTGTAACTCGTATCGTGTCTATTGCTTGGCTGTAATCCAGGGTTCGCCGTTTCGCTGCAGAATTCGGGGAATCGGTGAATTCGCGCGGATTCTTGGATTGTGTCGGGTTGCCGGGTGGCTGGGGTCGCTGGGTCGCTCGCTGGGTTGCCGGGTCGCTGGGTCGCCGGGTTGCCGGGTGGCTGGGTGGCTGGGTGGCTGGGTTGCCGGGTCGCTGGGTGGCTGGGTCGCTGGGTCGCCGGGTCGCCGGGTCGCCGGGTTGCCGGGTTGCCGGGTGGCTGGGTCGCTGGGTTGCTGGGTTGCCGGGTCGCCGGGTTGCCGGGTCGCCGGGTTGCTGGGTTGCCGATGCTGGGCTGCCCGGTTACCAGTTACCGGTTACCAGTTACCTTTTCGCCGAGCACCGAGCACCGAGCACCGAGCACCGAGCACCGAGCACCGAGCACCGAGCACCGAGCACCGAGCACCGAGCACCGAGCACCGAGCACCGAGCACCGAGCACCGAGCACCGAGCACCGAGCACCGAGGACGCC
>JBBRTB010000038.1:0-30758 GCA_038244815.1 Thermoanaerobaculia bacterium | reverse complement strand
GAGGCCGGAGGATTCGGGCCTCGGAACAACCACGGGTGGGCCGGTCTGAGGCCCGAGGACTCGGGCATCGGAAACAACCACGGGGTGGCCGAGTCTGAGGCCGGAGGCCTCGGGCCTCGGAACAACCACGGGTGGGCCGGTCTGAGGCCCGAGGACTCGGGCATCGGAAACAACCACGGGGTGGGCGAGTCTGAGGCCGGAGGCCTCGGGCCTCGGAACAACCACGGGTGGGCCGGTCTGAGGCCCGAGGACTCGGGCATGGGAAACAACCACGGGGTGGGCGAGTCTGAGGCCGGAGGCCTCGGGCCTCGGAACAACCACGGGTGGGCGGGTCTGAGGCCCGAGGCCTGAGGCCCGAGGCCTAGTCAATGGTGTCTCCGTGGACGATCAAGCCGTCGACGATGGTGATGCGGCGCTGCGTGCGGGCGGCGATCACGGGATCGTGGGTGACCAGCACGATGGTCTGGTCGTTGGCGGCGAGGGACTCGAAGATGTCGATGATCTCTCCTCCGGTTTTCGTGTCGAGGTTCCCGGTCGGCTCGTCGGCGAGGACGAGCGACGGATCGTTGACGAGGGCGCGGGCGATGGCCACGCGCTGGCGCTGGCCGCCGGAGAGCTCGTTCGGGCGGTGCTTTGCGCGATGGTCGAGGCCGACGCGCTGCAGCGCCTCCATGGCGCGTTCGCGGCGGACCTCGGTGCCGATTCCGGCGTAGAGCAGCGGCAGCTCGACGTTCTTCCACACTGTCGCGCGCGGCAGGAGGTTGAAGGTCTGGAAGACGAAGCCGAGTTTCTGGTTGCGGATGCGGGCGAGCTGGCGCGCGGACAGCGCGGCCACATCCTCGCCGTCGAGCCAGTACTGGCCCTCACTCGGCGAATCGAGGCAGCCGAGGATGTGCATGAGCGTCGACTTGCCGGAGCCGGACGGTCCGATGATGGAGACGAACTGGCCGCGGCCGATCTCCACGTCGACACCGCGCAGCGCCTGCACGGCGTTCTCGCCGGCGTCGTAGACCTTGGTGACGCCCTGGAGGTGGATCAGCGCCCGCGCGGATTCGCTTTCGTATTCAGGAAGTGCGCTCATATCAGTCGTCGTTGTCGTCGCTCTTCTTGTCGGCAGGAAGCGTCGGATCCTCGAGCGCGACCTCTTCCCCCGCCTTGACGCCGGAGAGGATCTCCACGCGCGAGTTGTCGGCCAGGCCGGTCGTGACCGTGCGGCGCTCGAAGTACTTTTTCCAGGCGTCCTTGTCGTTCTTCGCTTCCTTTTTGGCCGGCTTCGCCTTCGGGTCGAACGGCTTCCTGACGAAGACGATCTCGCTGTCGTCGCGCTGGAACACCGACTCCACCGGCACGGTGAGCACCTTGTCCTTGCGCTGGCCCGACACCTCGATGTTCGCGGTCATGCCGGAGCGAAGCTCGCGGCCCTGCGCGTCGAGACGGATCTCGACGTCGAACACGCGCACCTTGTCGTCGACGCGCACGGCCGGGGCGATACGGTCGATGCGGCCCTGGAACTTCACTTTCGGATAGGCGTCGAGCGTGACCTTGACGGGCATGCCCACGCGGATCTTGCCGATGTCCACTTCGTTCACGCCGGCCTTGACGATCATCTTGGAGACGTCGGCGACCGTGAAGACGACCGTGCCGGCGTTGAACGAGGAGACGCCCGAGGTGATCGACTCGCCGATCTCGATGTTCTTGGTCAGCACGACGCCGTTCATCGGCGCGACGATGTTCGATCCCTTGAACTGCGCCGGCGACTGGTTGATGGGGATGCCGCTCTTCTCGACGAGGTTGTATTTCTCCTGCGTCTTCTCGTACTCCTGCTTCGCCGAGAGGTATTCGCTCTCGCTGTCGCGATTGTCCCTGGTGGCCAGCAGACCCTCGAGAAACAGCTTGTGGTCGGATTCGAAGTTCTTCCTGGCCTGCTCGTAGCGGATCTGCGCCGCCGAGCGCGAGTTCTTCGTATCGGCGAGCGACTGGGCCTGATTGAGGTCCGGCTCGACGCGCGCGAGCACTTCGCCCTTGCGCACGACATCGCCGTCACGATGGAAGATGTCGACGATCTTTCCGGAGATGGCCGACTTCACGTCGACTTTCACTTCCGGTTCCACCGTCCCCACCTCGGTCACCTTGACCTGGATGTCGGCGATCTCGGATTTGGAGGTCTTGACCGGTGACTGCGCGTCTTTCTTGTCGCCGCCTCGCGCTTTCAGCGCGCCGAACACGACGAGCACGGCCACGGCCAGGCCGATCAACGAGAAGATCGCGACTTTCCGCTTCCGTTTGGGTGAGCTCATGGAACCTCCAGCGAAGGGTTGCTGGAGGTTTATTCGTGCCGGAGAGGAAATAGTTGCGGAGCGGCTTGTTACAACTGCCTCTCCACTTTCTCAGTTTCCCAATTGCTCCAGCTGCTGGCGAGGATAATTCTTCGCATCCACTTTCGGGTGCGCCTGTGCGATCACGCCGTTCTCGTCGATGACATAGGCGATGCGGCGCGCGTACTCGTCCTTCGGACTGTCGGCGGCGCCGTAAGCGATGCCGATGGTGCGATCGGTGTCCGAGATCAGCGGGAACGGGAAGTGGTTCTTCTTTGCGAACGCGGCGTTCTCGGCCGGCGTGTCGAAGCTGACGCCGACGACTCTGGCGTTCTTCTCCTCGTAATCATCGGCGAGGTCCCGGAACCCGGAACCTTGCGACATTCAACCGCTGGTGTCGGCCTTCGGATAGAACCAGAGAACGACCTTGTGACCGCGCAGATCGTGCAGGCGCACCGGACGCCCGGCCTGATCGGTCTTGTCGAAATCGGGAGCGGGATCACCGGGCTCGAGCATGCGAGGTTTGCTTATCACGGATTTCACGACGAAGCGAAGAGCACCGGCGAAGGACACGCGGCCATTATCCTTCTTTCATCCACTCGAACACCTGATAATGCTCGCCGTTCATCCCCAGCCGCCGATAGACCTCCTGCGCGGACGTGTTCCGGCGATCGACGTAAAGGCGGATGCCTCGGACGTGCCCATCGCTGGTGGCGTTGCGCTTCACGTGCTCGTACAGTCCGGCGTACACGCCGCGCCGCCGCGCCGCCGGCACGACGTAGACGCTCTGGATCCACCAGACCACGCCGTTGCGCCAGTCGCTCCACTCCGGGGTGATCATCAACGATGCCACGAGCGCCGAGCCATCCTCCGCCACGAAGTAGCGGCCGAGTGAAGGATCGGCGAAGACGGCGTTCACGCCGGCCGTGCAGACCGCACGATCGAGCGCGAAGTCCTCCGTCTCCCGCGCCATGGCGATCTGGAAGTCGATGATGGCCGCTGCGTCGGCCGCTCGTGCGTCGCGGTAATGGATCATTCAGGCCTCGGGCCCGAGGCCTCCTTTTCCCGCGTGCTATCTTCGCGCGCGCGGTGGCGCAGACGATAGCAAAAACGATCGACCGCCGCGCCACCCGCCGGGCGCTGCTGACGATGGTCGCCTCCGCGACCATGTTCGGCTGCATGGCCTTCGCCGCCAAGATCGCCTCGGAGCGGATCTCCGGGCCGGAAGTGGCCATGGTGCGCTTCGGCGTCGGGCTGTTGCCGGTGCTGCTGGTGGCGCGATGGCGGCGGGCGGCGATGCGCTTCGAGCGCGTGGACCTGCTGCTCTACCGCGGATTCTTCGGCGGCGTAGCGGTGCTCTTGTACTTTCTGGCCATCGAGCACACCAGCGTGGGCGTGGCCACGCTGCTCAATTACACCGCTCCGGTCTGGAGCGGTCTCTTTTCCATCCTCTTCATCGGCGAGCGGATCAGCGCGCGGGTGCTCATCCCCATGCCGGTGGCGCTCGCCGGCGTCTACCTGGTCGTCCGCGCCCACGCCGCTCCCGGCGACTTTCTCGGGTTCGGGAAATGGGAGCTCGTCGGCGCGATGTCCGCCGTGGCATCGGGCGTCGCCATCACGGCCATGCGTGCGGCGCGGCGGACGGAAAACTCCTGGGCCGTCTACGGCTCGTTCTGTCTGCTCGGCCTGATCACCACGTCGCCGCTCGGTTTGTACACGTGGAAGATGCCGCGGGGAAGCGAGCTGTGGTCGCTGGCGGCGACGTCGCTGCTGGCGATCGGCGCGCAGCTCGCGCTGACGTTCACGCTGCGCTGGGTCGACGCCATGACCGTCGGCGTCATCTCCCAGGTCGCCGTCCTCGTGGCCATGGTCCTCGGCACTCTGTTTCTGGGAGAGAGGATCACAGCGATGTCGGCCTCCGGAGCGCTCTTGACCATCGCCGGCGTCGTGGGCGTGACGTACGTGACTTCGCTCGGCAAGCCCGGAGTGGCGGCAGACGAAGTCGTGCCGGAGGCGTGACGAACGTGGTTTAATTATGTATGGACAGCCGAACAGCCAACCTGCACGAAGTGCTCACCGGCGGCCGCGTGAAGGGCGGAATGATCCGCGCCCATCTCGACTGGCTGCACCGGACTCACAGCGATGAGGCTGCCTATCGCCTCGTCCACTCTCTTCCCCAGCAGCTGTCGACCGAGATTCTCTCCGCGCTGCCATCGTCGTGGTGCTCGTTCGAGTCGGTCATCGCGCTCGATCGAGCCATCGCCCAGCATTACGGCAACAACGTCCTCAAGGATCTGGGACGGTTCTCCGCGCGCATCAATCTCGACACGACCTACCGGCTCTTCAAGCGCGAGGACATCCACGAGTTCTTCCGGCGCTCGGCGGCATTGCACGCGCAGTTTCAGGATTTCGGCACCGTCGAGTACGAGCGGACAGGCGATTTCGGCGGCCGCATGATCCATCGCCACTACACGTGTTTCAGCCCCGCCTATTGTGCGAGCGCCATCGGCTACTACGAGGAAACGCTGCGCATCCACAGAGGGCGCAACGTCATCGTCAGCGAGAGCCAGTGCCAGTGCGCGGGCGATGAGAGCTGCACGTTCGTAATGCGCTGGTCGTGATTCACCGGCGGGGGCGAGCGGCATCCTGGCCGCCGAGGATGGCGTCGGCGTGGTTGAGCGCGGCGTCGAGCGTCTTCGACATGTGCTCCGGACCGCCGAACAGCTCGAGCTTACCGGCGCGGATGATGGTGCGTAGGGGCTGCTCGCCCACCTCGCACAGAATGAGCTCGATCCCCTGGTGGCGGCACTTGATGGCGGTCTGCTCCAGCGCGTGCAGGCCGGTGGCGTCGATAGCCGGGACGTGGCGCATGCGCAGGATGAACACGCGCGGCGGCCGGTCGATCTCGCCCAGGACGTCGCGCAGCTTGTCGGCCGCGCCGAAGAAGAACGGACCGTTGACCTCGTAGACCTCCACTCCGCCGGGAAGCTCGCGCGTGCCCAGAATGCGCTTGCGACGGCGGACCTGAGTGATCTCGCCGGGATCGTCGGCATCGATGTCGCGCAGTTCGTCGGTGATGCCCTGCACGTTGGTGATGTCGGACATGCGCCTCATGAAGAGAAGCGACGCCGCCACGATCCCCACCTGCACGGCCACGGTCAGATCGACGAACACGGTCAGGATGAACGTGAGCAGCAGGACCACGAGATCGCTGCGCGGAGCCTTGAGCAGACCGGCGAACGAGCGCCACTCGCTCATGTGGTACGACACGATGACGAGGATGGCCGCCAGCGACGCCAGCGGCACCATGGCCGCCCACCGGCCGAAGAGCACGAGGATCAGCAGCAAAGTGACCGCGTGGACCATGCCGGACAGCGGCGTGCGGCCGCCGGTACGGATGTTCGTGGCCGTGCGAGCGATCGCGCCCGTGGCGGGAATCCCTCCGAACAGCGGCGAGACGATGTTCGCCACGCCCTGGGCCACGAGCTCCACGTTCGATTTGTGCCGCGTGCCGATCATGCCGTCCGCCACCACGGCCGAGAGCAGCGACTCGATCGCGGCCAGGAGGGCCACGGTCAGCGACGGCGAGATGAAGGCGCGCAGATGACCCCAGGGAATCGAAGGCCAGTGTGGCATCGGCAGCGACGAAGGAATCCCTCCGAACCGCGAGCCGATCGTCGCCACCGGCAGATGAAAGACGCGCACGGCGATCGTCGCCGCGACCATGGCCACGAACGGACTGGGAACGAGCCGTGACACGCGCGGCCAGAACACGAGAATGAGCAGGCTTCCCGCAGCGATCCCCATCGTGGCCGGCTCCACGGTACGGATGCGGTCGGCGTAGGCGACCCACTTGTCCATGAAGTCCGCCGGCACCGTCCCCATCCGCAGACCCAGAAGATCCTTGATCTGGCCGGAAAAGATGATCACGGCGATCCCGGACGTGAAACCGGTGATCACGGGATACGGGATGAACTTGATGAGCGCACCCATCCGCGCCAGCCCGAGGATCACCAGGATGAAGCCGGCCATGATCGTGCAGACCACCAGCCCGTCGTAGCCGAACTGCGCGACGATGCCGGCCACGATCACAACGAACGCACCGGTCGGTCCGCCGATCTGCACGCGGCTGCCGCCGAGCGCGGAGATGAGGAAACCGGCCACGATGGCGGTGTAGATCCCGCGCTGCGGCGCCACGCCCGAAGCGATGGCGAAGGCCAGAGCGAGCGGCAGCGCCACCACTCCGACGACAACCCCGGAGATCACGTCGCGCAGCAACGCCTCGCGCGTGTATCCCTCACGCAGACAGACGATCGATTTCGGGATGAACAACGAGCACCATTATCGCCGAGTCAGGTGCGGGCCGACCCCTTCAACAGGACACTGGTACGCACGATTGCGTCGGTCGTGGGTCGTCGGTCGACCGACGACCCGCCCCACGTAGCTATCGCACCTCGAATCTCACGGTCAGCTCGAACCAGGTGTCCACCGGCTGGCCGTGCATCATCCCCGGCGCAAACGTCCACTGCCGCAACGCGCTCAGCACTGCTTCGTTGAACGGAGGGAACGAGCTCTTGACGATCTCCGGATCGCGGATCTCGCCGCGCTGTCCGATGACACAGCGCACCACGACGATCGCCGTGGGCACACCGTGCACGAAGGCCGGCGGAAAACGCGGCTCCACACGCGTCAGCACCCGCGCCGACGTGACGCCCGCGCCCGGCGTGTACGGTCCCGGCATCGCCGAGCCTGAGCCGGCGACGGCCGTACCGGTTCCACCCGGCTCGCCAAGCGGATCGCCGATCGGGCCGCTGGCTGTCTCCGGGCCTGCCGGCTGCGTTCCGCCGGTGCCCGGTCCCGGATCGGGTGGCAGCACCGGCGTGAGATCGGGGATCGCCGCCGGTGCCGTCACGTGCAGGACCGGCGGCGCGACCGCCGACGAATGCACGGGCGCCGGCACACCACGCGGTGGCGGCGGGGCGGGCGGCGCGGACGGCAGCATCACCGGCCGGTAGAGCTCGAACTGTCTGGGCGGCTGCTGCGGAAGCTGCGTCGAGGCCACCGTGAGTGCGATGAGAGCGATGGCGCCGATCGAATGAACGAGTATGGATGCGAACAGCGTGACGCGGCGAGGTCCCGAGATCGCATGCGCCCGGACCACCGAGGTGTCGAACATGGTTGCCTCCTGATCACGTTCGACACCGCGGCCCCTCGAAACGAAACCATGATCGCTGCCGGCGATCCGCGATCGCGCGCGCGGGTCAGCTCCCCTCTTCGATGTAGGTGCGCCAGCGCGCCAGCGAGTGTGCCGCGACGCTGGGATCGAAGAACTCGCCGGTCCAACTGTCGATGGCGCGCAGATCGAGGATCCGAAGCACGCTGTTGATGTGCGGAAGCACGGCGTCGGACCCACGTACATGCAGGGTGATCCCGTGGAGGACTTCGTCGTCGCCGATCCCGAAATCGATCGAGTAGTCGTCGCCCTGAAGGGTTCCCCACGACGGCTCGTCGAAGCGGGCGTCGGGCAACGCCGCGCGGATCTTCGAGATCACCTCGTCGCGCGGTCCGATCGGCGGCGGCGCAAATGTGTCCGGGATGTCGGCCACGCGTCGAGCCTCATCGGGAAACCGCTGGATGAAAATGTCCCAGCTCATTTTGGGGTCGCTCGTCATGTTAGCAGGACGCTGGTCGCCGGTTCGCTTTGCCGGGTCGCCGGGTTGCCGGGGTTGCCGGGTTGCCGGGGTTGCCGGGGTTGCCAGGTTACGGTTACCAGCTACCGGTTACCGGCTACCCGTTACCGGCTACCCGCTAACCGCTAACTGCTAACTGCGCTCCCCGACTCCAAGTAGCATTACGCGATGACGCGTCTGATCCGCGATCCACAGCTCGACGAGCTCGTTCGGGAACTGAACCTGGGACAGAACGCCGCCGCCGACGCCCCGGCCACGGTTCCTCAGGGGAATGAGCTCGAGCTGTTGCTCATCGAGATGGGTCAGCGCAACGCCAGCGACCTGCACGTCATCGCCGGAGCGCCTCCGATCCTTCGCATCAACGGAACGCTGACCAGGAGCGAGCGCGCGCCGCTGTCGGCCGATGAGATCCAGACGCTGCTGGCTCCGGTCATCAGCGCGCGGATGCTGGAGCGGCTGAACGCGGGGGAGGCGCTGGACTTCTCGCTGCGCCTGACGCGCGGGCCATCGGAGGAGGAGCGGAGAGCGCGGAGGTTCCGGGTGAACGTGCACCGGCAGCGGGCGACGATGGCCGCGGCGATCCGGGCGCTCCCCTCCGAGATCCCGACGATCGCGCAGCTCAACCTTCCGGCGTCGCTCCTCGAGCTGGTGAAGCCGACGCGCGGGCTCGTGCTCGTCTGCGGACCGACCGGGTCGGGAAAGACGACCACGCTCGCGGCACTCGTCGGCGAGCTCAATCGCAGCGAGGCGCGGCACATCATCACCATCGAGGATCCCATCGAGTACGAGCATCGCAACGTCCGCTCGGTCATCGAACAGGTGGAAGTGGGTCGCGACGCGTCGTCGTTCGACTCCGCGCTGCGGGCAGCCCTTCGTCAGGATCCCGACGTGATCCTGGTCGGCGAGATGCGCGATCTGGAGACCGTGTCGACCGCCGTCACCGCCGCGGAGACGGGCCACCTCATCCTCTCCACTCTTCATACCAGCGACGTGGCCTCGGCCATTCATCGGATCATCGACGTCTTCCCGCCGGCACAGCAGGCCCAGATCCGCCAGCAGCTCTCGCTGGCTCTCAACGCCATCGTGGTGCAGCATCTGATTCCGCGTCCTGGCGGCAACGGCCCGGCGGTGGCCGTCGAGGTCCTGCTGTCGAACAACGCCATCCGCAATCACATCCGCAACGACAAGCTGCAGAACCTCACCACCGAAGTCACGCTCGGCAAACGCCAGGGAATGATCTCGCTCGAGGACTCGCTGACGCGCCTGGTGAAGGCTGGCCTCATCACCGGCGACGACGCCCGGGCCCGGGCCTCACGCCCTGACGAACTGGAATCGCTGATGCGCGGGTAGAATCAAGGCGATGCGGAGGGAAGCCGTCGCGTGCGTGGCCGTCTTCGCGATCACACTCTTCGCGCACCTCACCTACGAGGTCCTCAGCGACGGCGACTTCTTCTACCCCGACTCCTACACCTACCTCACCCCCACCCTGAGCGTCCTCCACGGCCTCGGCTTCACCTCCGACGACGGACCGGAGACGATCCGGACGCCGGGCTATCCGATGTTTCTGCTGCCGCTGCTGGCGATGAAGGCCTCGCCCGCGGTGATCGTCGGCATCAATCATCTACTCGATGCATTGCTGGCCGCGCTCGTCTATCTGCTGGCACGGCGCAACGGCGCGCGCCGGTTCGCCGCGATCGCGGCGGCCCTGATCCTGGCGTTCGACACCATCACCATTCACTACGCGAACAAGATATTGAGCGAAACGTTGAGCGCGGCGCTGATCATGGCCGTCCTGCTCATCGTGATGAACCGCCGCACGCTGGGCTGGCTGATCACGTGCGGGTTGCTGTGCGGCGCGCTCGTGCTGGTGCGGCCGGTGGCCATCGCCTTTTTCGGCGTGGTCATGCTCTGGCTGGCCTGGGCGGGGGTGCGGCCCTTCGTGCTGGGGGCGTTCGTCCTCAGCGCGGTGGCGTTGCCGTTCGGCTGGGCAACACGTAACGCGGCGAAGACGGGCGTGTTCACGATCTCGTCGATCGGCGCGATCAACCTGATGGCCTATCGCGCCGCCGCGGCGCTGGCGATCGAGGACGGCGGCGACTTCCACACGCAACTGGCGAAGCGCCAGAAGGAGCTCGACGCCGTCGTGGCCAGGCGCGTCATCGCCGGCGAAGGGGTCGACAGCTCCGACGAGCTCTCCAGCGCCGATCTGGCCGGCTACGAGTCGGCCGTGGCGCGGCCGATCCTGCTGCACCATCCGGAGGGCGTGGCGCTCATGACCGTGCGCGGCTTCTTCATCAACATGTTCGACACGGACTGGGACGCGCTGGCCGAAGTCGTCGACGATGAGCTAATCTCCGAGGATGTCACGAGGATCGCCGTGCAGGTGTGGACGTGGTTGGTGTGGATCGTCAGTACGGCGGGGCTGGTGATGCTGTGGCGCCGCGATCGGATGCAGGCGGCGCTGCTGGCGGGGATCATCTTCTATTTCCTCTTCATGGCCGCGGGCGGCGAAGCCGAGGGACGGTTTCGCGTGCCGGTGATTCCCATGATGGCGCTGGCGGCGGCGAGCGGCGTCGAATCCTCTCTCGATCAACTCGCCGCGCGAAAAGCATCCGCTGAGGAAAAAGCAAAACCGACGGCGCCAATCGAACTCGACGATTGGGGCCGTTGGACCCTTGCCCCTGAAAGAGCCTTGCGCGCACCAGCCAAAAAAGGATATACAAAATGCTTGTATTTCAGCACGTTGCGCTCGGTGCTTCGTGAGGAAGCGAGAACCGGGCCGAACTGCTATCTTGAAACACCGCGTTTACGAGATCGCGGGTTTTAGCAAGACATGAAGTCCCTTGAACATTCCGACTTGCGGCGGATTGCCATGCGCCTGCTGCCGCGAGAAGCCGGGGCAGGTGATGCGGCCGAGGTCGCGGCGGCGGCCCGTCGCGGCTATGACGACTTGACTGTCGTACTCGTTCCGCTCATCGGCCAGGTCGGCGTCGACGCGCTGGCCGCGCGGGCGATCTACCTCGCGCAACAGGAATTCCCGTGGGGCCAGGCGGGCGAATCTGAAGAGGACAGCGAACCATTTACTCAGGTTACTGCCTGGTTGAAGGGGCAGGATACAGCCCTCGCCACCGACGCCGCTGCCACGATGCTCGTGACGTTCGCTGCGCTGCTGGCCACGTTCATCGGCGAACCCATGACCATGCGTCTTTTGCGAAAGGCCTGGCCCGACGGCTTTTCCGATACGAGGTCAAAGGAGACTTGAGCATGGCTGACAAAGTTGTGATTCGCCAACTCGTTACGGGTGTGCCAGGACTCGACCAGATCCTGGGTGGGGGCGTGCCGGAGTTCTCCTTCAACCTGATTGCCGGGGCACCCGGCTCAGGCAAGACGACGCTCGCGCAGCAGATCATGTTTGGCCTTTCCGGCCCCAGGTCTACCGCCGTGTATTTCACGGTTGTGGGCGAGCCACCCCTCAAAATGCTGCGCTATCAGCAACAGTTCACATTCTTCGATCTGAAACGCGTGGATGAGTCGGTCCGCTTCGTCAATCTCAGCCAGGACATCATCGCCGGCTCGTTGGACAGAGTCCTGGCGCGGATCATTCAGGAAGTCGAAGCAACGAACCCCAGCATCGTGATCGTCGACTCCTTCCGCACGGTCGCCTTCGCCACCGAGAGGACACAGGCCGGCGAAATGGACATGCAGCACTTTGTCCACCAACTGGCCATCAGGCTGACGGGATGGCAAGCGACGACGTTTCTCGTCGGCGAGTATCAACCCTCGGAGGCCCTGCAGGACCCGGTCTTCACGGTGGCGGACGGATTGTTGTGGCTCGATCAGAGCATCGATCGCAACTCAATGGTTCGCAAGGTGCAGGTGATGAAGATGCGCGGGCAGGCCCCCATCCCCGGCTTACACACCTTTCGCATCACCGATGGCGGAATCGAGATATTTCCACGAGTCATTCTCGGCCCGGCGGAAAAAGCGAGTGGGAAGGGTCGCGGGCCGCGCAAACGTCTCTCGGTCGGTGTCAAGGAGTTGGACGAGATGCTTGGCGGAGGCATTCCGGAGGGATACTCGGTGCTGGTGGCGGGTCCCTCCGGTTCCGGCAAGAGCGTGCTGGCGACGGAGTTCATCATGGCGGGCGTTCGCAATGATGAACCGGGCATCATCGCGGTGTTCGAGAAGCGCCCGAACGAATACTCACAAACCCCTCCGGGCGGGCGGGCATTCGCACAGATGATCCACCAGGGGAAAGTGGGCGTCATCCACTCGCGTCCGCTGGACCTGTCCATTGATGAAACGCTGCATGAAATCGTCGAGGAAGTTCACCGCCGTAAGGCGCGCCGGGTGATGATCGATTCGCTCTCGGGTTTCGAGCTGGCGCTGGCACCTACCTTTCGCGAGGACTTTCGCGAGTCGCTCTATCGCATGGTAGCCGTCGTCACAGGCATGGGGATCACGATGATGATGACGGCGGAGCTGGAGGATAGTTACGCCGATCTGCGTTTCAGCCCTCACGGGACCGCTTTTCTGACCGACGTGATCATCATGCAGCGATATATCGAGTTGAAGGGGCAGCTGCAACGGATCATGACCGTGGTGAAGGTGCGCGGGAGCGCGCACAGCAAGGATCTTCGTGCCTACGAAATCAACAAGGACGGCATCGTGGTGGGCGAGTCGCTTGGGAATTACGAAGGGCTGTTGACGGGCAGCCCCGAAGAAATCGCAACAAGCGTCAAGATGGCGAAAAGAGAACCCTAAAAAAGCGTTGAACCAGGATTGGCATCGTTCAAGAGCATGGCAGACAGCAAATCCTCACGCAGTGGAGGTCAGAAGGCGAGCAAGCGAAAGAAGTCAGTCGCTGCGCGGGAAGTCGACGTCTCGGCTCGCGAGGAAGCGCTTCGCCCACGGGAAGAGGCCGCTCAGGCCCGTTCGGATGTCGACGCGCTCATGGGCCAGGTTCGGGAAGCAAACGAACAGCTCATCGTCGCGAACCTTCGGTCACAAACTCTGGCGGAAGATGCCAAACACGCCGAGGACAAGGCACGGGAAGGCGGTGAGCGTTTTCAATTTCTTGCCGAGTCGTTGCCGACGAAGATCTTTACCTCCACTCCAGAGGGGAACAGCGACTACTTCAACCGACTGTGGAGAGAGTTCACCGGGCGTTCTTTCGATCAACTGAAAGGTTGGGGATGGGCGCAGTGCATTCCCTCCGATGACGTGGAGAGATACATGCGGGCCTGGCGGCACGCGCTACAGACAGGCGAACCGTTCCAGTGTCAGCATCGGCTCCGGCGCGCCGACGGCGTGGATCGCTGGCATTTGACCAGCGCCCAGGCCATGCGCGATGCCGGCGGGAACATCGTCATCTGGTTCGGCTCGAGCACAGAAATCGACGAACAGAAACGTGCCGAAGAACATCTCGCCCAGCTTTACAAAGAGGCGGAATCGCTCAACCGGGCAAAAGACGACTTTCTGGCCACCGTTTCGCACGAGCTGCGTACGCCGATGACCTCGATCCTCGGCTGGGCGGCGCTACTGGCCATGGGCAACCTCGATGAGACCACCCGCCGCGAGGGAATTGCAACCATCCATCGCAGCGCCAAGATGCAGGCACAGCTCATCGATGATGTCCTGGATGTCTCGCGAATGATCACCAGCAAGTTGCGCCTGACGATCGAACCGGTTGACATGGAGAACGTTCTGCGGGTCGCTCTCACAGCCATTGTTCCCGCGGCCGAGGCAAAAGAACTGCAGATCGGGATGGACTTCCAGCCGGGTCTGCCGCAACTCGGGGGCGATCCCGCGCGGCTGCAGCAGGTGTTCTGGAATCTCCTCTCCAACGCGGTGAAGTTCACGCCAGCCGGTGGCCGCATCGACGTGCGGCTCTTCTCCGGTAATTCGAAGATGGTGGTGGAAGTGCAGGACACTGGAGTCGGAATTAGTGCCGAGTTTCTTCCCTACGCATTTGATCGCTTTGCGCAGCAGGAAAGCGGCACCATCCGACACCATGGCGGGATGGGTATCGGTCTTTCGATCGTGAAGCAACTCGTGGAACTCCACGGAGGCGCTGTCTCGGTGGCCAGCGAAGGGGAAGGTCGTGGCGCTACTTTCACCGTCTCGATTCCGGTTCAGTCGACGTCGCTGAAGCGTCCCGTTCCGACCAACGCAGGGCAGCGAGGTGAAAAGTCTACGCTTGCCGAGAGGCCTTCCATTGCGGGCCTGCGCATTCTGCTCGTCGATGACGAGCCCGACTCCCGAAGAACCATCACCGCGATCCTCGAACGGTATGGAGCGATCGTCACCGCGACCTCGAGCGCGCAAGAGAGCTTCGCGCTCTCGCAGCGGGAGTCCTTTGATGTTCTTTTGTGTGACATCGCCATGCCTGAGGAAGATGGCTACTCGCTGATTCGCCGCATACGATCATCCGGCGATGAGAGGTCGCGCATTCCAGCGGTGGCATTGACGGCATACGGCCGGCCGTTGGAGCAAGAGATCGCCCTCGCCGAGGGGTTTAACGAGTACATGAAAAAACCAGTCGAGCCCGAAGAGCTGATTAAGCTCGTTGCAGGCGCTGCGCGACGAAAAGACTGAAGCGTTTTTGACCTCGGATCAGCAAAGCAGGACAGATCTGACCGCGAGTTTGGGGAGCAGGTCGCGTCCGCCCAACACCTAATGAGGAGAAACGACGGTTACATGCTGGGTTTCATTGTTTGTGACGGTAGCGAATGCCCACAACAGCACGTTCGCCTGAACCTGGATTGGATCTCCGAATGAAGGATAGAACTCGCAAAGAGTACCTCCATCGTCGAGTGAGTAAACGATGACGTGCACGAATGTGGCGTATCCCGGAACTGGATTTGTTGGGCTGTAGACGCACAGCGTTGTTCGATAGCGAGGGTCCGCAGGGATATCGAGCAATTCGACGCCGGTAGCTGCGAACTGCACTTCGCGCACGACGGGGATTTCCGTTGCCCACTCGCTGTCGGCACGTGAAGTGTCACGAACGGCTGCGTGAAATCCGATGCCGGGCGCTGCCTGGCGGGGAACAACGACGAACAGGCCTGCCGGAACATTACCGGAGCCGAACAGCAGCGGCTTCGACGGTGGGATGGAGAGTGAATTGCCGACTGCGCGCCACGGCTCGACGGCATAGGGGTTGTCGTTCCGCAGCGACAATTCAGTGACCCAGTTCGAGCCGAATGCTCCCCAGCGTGCCCAATTCGATGTTCTTGGTCAGGAGAGCGTAATTCTCTCGCGCCAGGTTTCTGGATTTCAGGAGGAAGGCCGGCCAGCGCGCGCCAGAACCGACTCGAGGCTCGGTGACTCAAAGCTCCTTCGTTTCGCCTCGCTCCAGTTCCGCCAAGGCCTCAGCCCAGTCGATCCAGCCGACCCGCGGCGACGTCTCGTTCCAGCTCACGATCCCACACCTGCCAGTCGTGCTCGATGAACCAGATACGGAACGCGGCGAGCTCCTCTGCACTCAACTTCTCAACCTCTCGCTCGATCGCTTCCAGCTTCGTCATGACTCTCCAAAGCGAGGGAAGGCATCGAGCGCGACTTGGTCGCCCGCGACGTCTCCGCATCCATTGTTACGGGACACCAGATGTCACCAGGCGATGCCGTAGTCCTCGCCGTTGTTCGATGAGCCGCCCCACATCGTGCCGTGTTTCTGGTCGAACTCGATGGCGTTGAGCGGGCCGGAAGTCCTCTCGCCGAAGCGCATGTGATAGCCCATCTTCTCGAGCGCGGTGCGGACATCGGGCGGCGTGCTGTTGCTGAGCAGGATCGCGCCGGCCTCCGGCTTCCATCCCGCCAGCGACGCCCGCATCTGATTGCTGTTGAAATTCGGCGCCTCGGCCGCATTCTGGATGGGCATCCCGAACTCCACGACGTCGAGGAACATCTGCAGCAGGTTCTGGTCCTGCGTGTCCCCGCCCTGCACGGAGAAACAGAGGAACGGCTTGCCGTCCTTGAAGGCCAGCGTCGGCGTGAGCGTCACCCGCGGTTGTTTGTGCGGCTCCATGACGTTGTACGGATTCTCCGCGCGGTTGAACACGAAACTCTGCATCCGTTGCGACAGACCGATGCCGGTGTGTCCGGCGATCGTGGCCGGCACCCAGCCGCCGCTCGGCGTGACCGAGACCACCCAACCCTCCTCGTCAGCCGCTTCGACCGAGGTCGTGCCGGCCAGAAAGGCACGCTGGAACTGCGCGAGCTCCGCGCTGGTCGTGGCCGTGCGCAAAGTCGCCGCCCAGTCCTTGAGAAGATCGGAGAACGGATTCTTCCCTCCCTGATACGGATACGGATCGCCGGGGCCGATGTCGGCGTTGTTGCGATCCGGGTTGATCAGCCTGGCGCGCTCGCGGGCGTACTCCTTCGACAGCAGTCCGGCCACGGGCTCGGCCGGCGGGAACGTGGGATCGCCGTAATAGAAGTCGCGGTCGGCAAAGGCCAGGCTCATGGCCTGGTATACGGTGTTGATGTACTGCGGCGAATTGAATCCCATCGACTTGAGATCGAAGTTCTCGAGGATGTTCAGGGCCTGCAGCATGGCCGGCCCCTGCGTCCACACCGTGAGCTTGTAGACGTCGATGCCCTTGTACGTCGTCCTGAGCGGCTCCTCCCAGCGGGGCTTCCACTCGGCGAGGTCCTGCACGGTGATGAGTCCGCCCTGCTCCTGGGTGGCGCGCGCGATCTCCTGGGCGATGTCTCCTTTGTAGAAACGGTCGAACGCCGCGTAGATCGCTTCCTTGCGGCTCTTCCCCGCTGCCAGCGCCTGCTGTTCCGCGCCGACGAGCTTGCGCAGCGTCGCGGCGAGGTCGGGCTGGCGGAACACCTCGCCCGGCTCGGGAGCCTCACGCCCCGAAGCGCCGAGGTGGGGCAGCATGTCCGCCTTCGAATACGGCCACTGCTTCAGCTCGCCCTTCTGCCGTTCGATGGTGTTGGCGAGTTGTGCCTCGATGGCGTAGCCGTCGGCCATCTGGATCGCCGGCGCCAGCACGTCCTTGAGCGACAGCGTTCCGTACTCGGCCAGCATGGCCATGATTCCGCCGGGCGTGCCTGGAGTGACGGCGGCCAGCGGTCCGTATTCCGGCGGACGATCGGTGATGCCTTTCGACCGGTAGTCCTCGACCGTGGCTCCCGTGGGCGCGTAGCCGAGGGCATTGAGGCCGACGACCTTCCGGGTGTGAGGGTTGTAGATGAGCGCCTGCGTCTCCCCGCCCCAGCTCAGCGTGTCCCACATCGTCGAGCATGCGGCGATCATCGCCGCCGCCGCATCGACGGCGTTGCCGCCTGTCTGGAACATCATCGAGCCGGCCGTCGCGGCCAGCGGCTTTCCGGTGATGGCCATCCAGTGCGTTCCGTGGAGCGGCGGCTTCTCGGTTCGCGGCAGCCGCTGGGCAGACAACGGCGAGACGATCAGCAGAGCGAGTGTGGCGACGAGCGACGTGCGGAGCATTGGTATCCTCCGTGAAAGTCATAGCATGAAAGGACGAGAATCTCGAATCTCCAGGCATTCGCGCATGAACCGCCGCATCCTCACCACACTCTTCACCGCTCTTCTGGGCTGGAGTTGTTTCGCCGCGGATCAGCCGCCGGTCGTGGCCACTCAGAAAGACCCTGCCCTGCAGCATCACGAGATTCGCGCCAGCTCGATGCCGCCGCCGTTCGCGACGAAGAGCGCCGGCAATCCTCCGCTGGTCAGGCCGCGGCCGGCTGACGCGGCGCTGCATGTGCCGCCGGGATTCAACGTGACGTTGTGGGCGACCGGCTTCGATGATCCGCGCAACATGGTCTACGCGCCGAACGGCGACATCTTCGTCGCCGAGCCGGGCGGCGGAAAGATCACCGTTCTGCGAGGCGGCAGGGCGGATCAGAAAGCGACGTTCGCGTCACACCTCGACGAGCCGTTCGGCCTGGCATTTCACGGGCAGTGGCTCTACGCCGGCAACACCGGCGAGATCGTCCGTTTCCCGTACCGCGACGGGCAGACGGCCGCGACCGGAAAGCCGGAACACATCGCCACGCTCCCGACCGGCGGTCATTCGACGCGGAACATCATCTTCAATCGCTCCGGCAGCAAGCTGTATGTCTCCGTCGGATCCCGTTCCAATGCGGGCGACGAGACGTCCACGCCGATGCGCGCGGCCATCACGGAGATGAATCCGGACGGCAGCGGCGCACATGTGTTCTCCTCCGGACTCCGCAATCCCGTCGGCCTGGCCTGGAACCCGGCGGACGGCATGCTCTGGACGGCGGTCAACGAGCGCGACGGGCTGGGAAACGATCTCGTTCCCGACTTCGTGACCGAGGTGCACGCCGGCGCGTTCTACGGCTGGCCGTTTTCGTATATCGGCAAAAACGTCGATCCGCGGCTCCAGGGTCAACGGCCCGATCTCGTGGCGAAAGCCATTGCCCCCACTGTCCTCCTCCAGGCGCACTCCGCCGCGCTCGGCATCGCCTTCTATGAAGGCGCGATGTTTCCGGCGCAATATCGCGGCGGACTCTTCATAGCCATGCACGGCTCATGGAACCGCTCGCTTCGCACCGGATACAAAGTGGCGTTCGTGCCGTTCAGCAAGGGACGGCCGACGTCCGGCTACGACGATTTCCTGGCCGGATTCTCGGCGGACTCTTCGGCGCACTTCGTCTGGGGACGTCCCGTCGGTCTGCTGGTGATGCACGACGGCTCACTTCTCGTGTCCGACGACGGCGCGGGAGTGATCTGGCGTATCACCTACGGCACGAAAAATCGCTGATCATTTTGTCCAAAACGGACGCGTTCTTGCATTGGATGGACTGTGACATTGCAGCAAGAAAGGACGTCCAGCAATGCCACGGACCAAAGTGAACGCTTCTCCGAAGCAAGGACGACTGCAACGCGCAACCTCGGCGATCGCGCGGCTGTTCACGCGCGACAGGAAAGCCGCAGCCAGTCACGTCCCGCCCGCACCTCAGCAGCAGACGCGCCCGGTTCATCTCCAGTCTGACATTCCCATGCAGGAGCTCGAGGAAGCCTACATCCCCGCCCAGACGAGCCAGAAGGCCGGCTTCCGTTCGACGGGCGCCGATCACGGGAACGATCAGGAGTTCGCGCTCGGCGTCTCCACCGACCAGTGGAACGACGAAGACCGGTTGACGAACAAGTCGGGCGACCCGCGCATCGGAACGCACGGCCGGACCCGCGAGCCCGGCGAAACACGTGCCGCGCGCGGCCGTAACGAAGAGAACGAATAAACAAGGAGGAACAACATGGATCAGAACAATGAAACACGCGGCTTCGGTACGACCAACGCGACAGACCGTCCTGTTACCACGGGCGGCACCACGGGGTTCGGCACCACCAAGGCCACCGAGATCTGCGCACACTGCGGACAGGCCATCGGCCAGAACGCCGGACTGGAGCAGTTCCTGGGACGGATCGGCATCAGCGACGAGATGATCAACAACCTCAAGACGCAGATTCAGAACGTGGACGTCGAGGAGTACCTCGACACGGCACGCGAATACCTCAAGACGGCCGGCGAGAAGGTGAAGGATGGCAGCGACAAGGCCACGCGCTTCGCGAAGGACAATCCCGGCAAGGT
This sequence comes from Thermoanaerobaculia bacterium, assembly GCA_038244815.1. GTDB lineage: Bacteria > Acidobacteriota > Thermoanaerobaculia > Gp7-AA8 > Gp7-AA8 > DASVHS01. The sequence continues at coordinate 11,159 of JBBRTB010000038.1, read as the reverse complement.
CGCCGCGGGCGTCGCGGTGCTGGCAGTCGGCGCGGGGCTCCTGCTCAACTCATTGAGAGATCGCTAGGAATTCGGTACAGGGTGCCCGGCGCCCGGAGACGGGTCCGGGTACCCTGTACGCCTGATGGCGGAAATCACCCATCATCGCGTCGCGGTCAACGGCGTCGAGATTCACTATGTGCAGGCGGGCCGGGGCCCGCTCGTCGTGCTTCTGCACGGCTTCCCCGAGTTCTGGTACTCGTGGCGGAGACAGATTGAGTCGTTGAGCGACGCCGGGTTCCGTGTCGTGGCGCCGGACCTTCGCGGCTATGGCCAATCGTCGAAACCGCGCCACATCGACGACTACCGGCTGACGGCGGTGGCCACCGACATCGCATCGCTCATCGAGCATCTCGGCGCGCCGTGCGTGCTCGTTGGCCACGACTGGGGCGGCGTGGTGTCGTGGCTCGTGGCCATGATGCGGCCTGAGCTCATCCGCAAACTGGCCGTCCTGAACACCCCGCATCCCGTTCCCTTTCTTCGGGAGTTGCGGCGCAGCACGCGGCAGAAGTTGAAGATGGCCTATCAGCTTCTCTTTCAGCCGCCGCTGCTGCCGGAACTGCTCATGCGGCCGCTGCTTCCCCTGCTTCTGCGCTTCGGCGGACGATTCACGCCCGAAGAAATTCGCGAGTACCGGAAGGCATGGCGCGATCCGGCCTCGCGGCGCGCCATGGCGAACTATTACCGCGCCGTTCGCCGGCATCGCGGCGAGCTGCGGCAATGGATGCGGCCGATTCCCATGCCCGTTCTGCTGATCTGGGGAGTACGCGAGCCCGTGTTCCTGGCGTCGACGACGGAAGACTTCGGAGAGTACGTTCCCGATCTGCGCATCGTGCGCGTGGCGCACGCCGGTCACTTCGTGCAGACCGATGCACCGGCGATCGTCAGCGAGCTCCTGGTGGAGTTCGCGGGATAACAACGGCTATTTCTTGTTCTCCATGGCCCGGCGGAACGCCAGTGCCATCGCGCTCTCGCCCTCGCTCGCGTCACCACGCTCGTCCATGATCTTCGTGTACTCCTCGCGATCGGCGGCCGCGCGCGCCGCATCGGCGGAGAGGGAGATGCGCTTGCGATTCGTATCGACGCTCATCACGCGCACGGGAACCTTCTCGCCGGGCATGAACGCCTTCGACGGATCCGATCCCGGCGCCACGGTGATCTCGGAGTTCGGAATCAGTCCGGTCAGACCGGGCTCGAGCTGCACGAACACGCCCGGGGCCGCGGCGTGGTCGACTGTGCCTTCTACGATGCGGCCCGCGCCGTACTTCTGGCTGGCGGTCTCCCACGGGTCGGCCACGGCAACCTCGCGCAGGGAGAGGGACAGACGCTTCTTCGACGGATCGACCTCGCGGATCCAGCCGGTCACGCTCGAGCCGATGGCCACCGACTCGTCGCCCGGTTTGACACCGAGGGGAAGCTGCGAAAGATGGACGAGACCGTCGAGACCCGGCTCGACCTCGACGAAATATCCGAAGTCGGTCGAGCGGACGATCTTGCCGTTGAACGGTGCGCCGGCCGGATAGCGATCGGCGACATCGGACCAGGGATCGGGCTCCTGGTCTTTCATCGACAGCGAGATGCGCTTGCCGTCGTTGTCGACCTTGATCACCTTGACGTTGAGTTCCTGTCCCACCGTGACGAGTTCCTTCGGATCGGTGACGCGGCGGCGGCTCATCTCGGAGACGTGCAGCAGCCCGTCGATCCCACCGAGGTCGACGAACGCGCCGAACGGTGTGATGGTCTTGACGCGGCCGATGAGCTCGGCGCCGGGAACGATGCGCGCTCGTGTTTCCTGCGCTCGGGCGGCGGCCTCTTCCTTCAGGAGAGCGGCGCGTGAGACGACGATGCGGCGGCCGTCATCGGAGAGCTCGGTGACGCGGAAGTCGTAGGTCTGGTTGAGGAAGGCATCGGGATTCTCGATCTTGCCGAGGGCGATCTGCGAGAGCGGACAAAAGGCGCGCAGGCCGCTCACGCTGATGTCGAAGCCGCCCTTGTTGCGTCCGGTGACTTTTCCCTCCACCGGCAGACGGTTCTCGTACATGTTGCGCAACAGATCAAGCGAGGCCTTGCCCTTCATCATCTTGCGCGAGATGCGGATCTCCGGTGCGGTCTTGATGACGGTGCCTTCCACCGTGTCGCCGACTTCGAGTCCCTCGAGCTCAGCGGTAGCCATCACGGCTTCGGACGGGCCGCCGTAGGAAACGAACGCGTCGTCGCCGGAGATCGACACGATCTGGCCGCGCAGTTGCTCGCCCTGCTCAGGGGTCTTGAAGTTCAGGCTGGCCTCAAACGCCTCCGCAAAACTATTCGCCTCGGCGTTTTCTCTGGATTGAGTCATGGGATGTGTACTACCTTTCGTGGAGTATCTCGGTCCATTCAGGACGGATGGGCTGCGTATGTTACCCGATCTGACGCCACTTCGGTACCGCGGGGTCAGAGCTTCGGTTCGTCACTTTTCTAACGAATGTAGAACAGTGACGAACCGAAGCTCTGACCCCATGGCACGCGTTTATCTGATTCGACACGGCGCGACGGAATTGTCCGCCGAAGACCGCTTCGCCGGCGCCATCGACGTCCGTCTCTCCGAGATCGGACGCAACCAGGCCCGGCTTCTGGGACAACGTCTGGCCAAGGATCCGATCTGCGCCGTCTATGCCAGCCCGATGACCCGGACGATCACTACCGCCGAGCTCGTAGCTGCTCCGCACCGCCTGGCGGTGACTCCGGTCGATGATCTGCGCGAGATCTCGCACGGGCGATGGGAGGGGAAACGGCGCACCGACGTCGAGCGCGAATTCAAGGAAGAGTACGAGCGATGGGAGGAGGATCCCTTCACGTTCGCTCCCAACGGCGGTGAGAGCGGGCTGGCCGTGATGGCCCGCGCCCTTCCCGCCCTCCTCCAGCTCGTGGAGCGGCACAAGGACTTGCCGTTCATCGTCGTTTCGCACAAAGCCACGATCCGGCTGCTGCTCTCGTCGCTCATCGGAATCGATCCGCGGACCTATAGGGACCGGCTCGACCAGAGTCCCGCCGCGCTCAACATCCTCGACTTCAAGGATGTCGGCAACGCCCGCCTGACGCTGTTCAACGATGTCTCGCACTACGAAGCGCTGCCGGCCGTCCCCAGCTCACGCCTGTCACCGGTGTGGGGAAAGTGAGCGCCGCCCTCACTGCACCTTGAACATGGCGTTGACGAGGACGGGATCGCCCTCCGAGTACGTCCTGAGGTTGTGTGCCTGATCGAGCACCTGGATCCAGGTGATGCGCCACATGCCCTTGGCGGCGAGCTTCGGCACGGTGATGCGCCCCGCCCACGACTGCGCACCCACCGCCGTGAACGAGAAGTAGAGACGCGGCGATCCGCCGCCGACGGTCGGTCCGGTAGCCTGCCCGCTCATGCTCATGACTCCGCATTCGTCATCGCTCACCGCGGCGTTGACGTTAATCACGCTGTCGGCGACATTTGAGACGGCTGCCGGAATGAGCTGGAGCGCACCTACGACCGGCGGCGTGGAGTCGCATCGATCGCCGCTGATGTTGACTTTCACGTTGGCGACGATCGGATTGTCGGTGCGGATCGTGGTCATGTTGTTGGCCTTGTCCTGCAGTTGAAGCTGCTCGAGCGACCAGTCGCCGCAGTCGATGCAGGCCGGTGTGGTCACCTCGCACTCCCACGGCCCGCTGCTGCCGGGACGGCACACGAATCCGATCCGGGCGTGCCTGGCCGGGCTGATGAAGACGCCGCTGACCAGACTGACGCCCGAGTTGTCGTCCTGGGCATCGACGAAAAGCGTGGCTTTCTCTCCGGCCCGGATGGCGCGCTTGTCGAGCCAGACGTTCTTCAGCACCGGTCCGGTGGAATCGGAGTTCGAGGACACCACGCGAAACGTGGCCGTGGGTGGGAGCGTGCCGTTCGACGCCGACAGCGTCGCGGCATTGCTGGCGTTATCGATCATGCTGAGATAGTTGACACGCCAGATGCCCTCGGCCGCGTCCTTGGGAACGGTGATGTGCGCGGAATAGCGATCTGAGTCCGCTTCCCTCTGCAGGGCGAAGCCCTGCACCGCTCCGCTCGGCGCCGCGATCGTTCCGGAGATGCTGCGGATTCCGGAGAGATCGTCAGTGGCCTGCACCGCCAGCACGGTCTGCTCGCCGTTGTGAATCTCCACCGGATTGAATCCGACGGCCAGGAGCTGCGGCGCCTGGGTGTCCGAGGTGGGGTCTTTCGGGCTCGTCCCGGTGGTGCTGGTCTCGGGAGCGGTGGAACGGCTCTGCGATTGCGCAGACTGCGCCGGGGTCTGTTGAGGGCGATTGGCCGACGTGTTTGCCGGTCGTTGGTCGTGGGTCGTGGGTCGTGGGGCCGTCGTGCTCCTGCGCGCGGCGACCTGCGGTCCTCGAGCGGCGACGGGTGCGGCTGAGGATTGCATCCCCGCCGGTTTCGTCAGCGGCGAAGCATCGAGCAGCCGGGAGATGTCCTCGACGCGGCGCGCGGGCCCCTCGCGGACGGGGGCCGGTGCAGGCGCGAAGGTGGTGTCCGAGTCCGTCCCGGTCGTGAAGCCGGCAATCGATGGCGGGCTGCTGGCGTTTGGGGAGCGCTCGAGCGAAGAGTGGGCCGTCCTGGCCACCTCGCCCCGATACGAACGGATGCGCGCCCAGAGCGCGATGCAGAAGGCGATCGCCAGGACGGTGAAAAACAGAGGCAGGAACTCGATCTTCGGACGCGCCATCGGCACTCGATTATGACGCGATCAACAATCTCATTCGCCGCGAATTCTCGCGAAGAACGCCTCGCTGGACACCGGGCGGCCGAGAAACTGCTCGACGAGCGAGCGGGCAGGCTCTTCGCTGCCCCGGCTGAGAATCATCTCGCGCAGCCGGCGACCGATCGACGAGTTCATGAGATCGCCGCCGAAGACCGAGACGAGATCGAGCGCGATCACCTTCGCCCACATGTATCCGTAATAGCCGGCCGCGTAGCCGCTGGCGATATGCTCGAACGTGCCGGGGAAGGCCGTGCCCTCGACGTAACCCATCGGCGTGGCCCCCTCCATCTCTTTCCAGACATCGAGCGCGCGACGGGGAGACTGACCCGAGAGGGCCATGTCGAACGCCGCGTAGAGCCACTGCCGTCCGTAGTCGATGCCCGCACCGAACTTCGCCGCCGCCGTGAGCCGCTTCACGAGTGACTCGTCGATGGCCGGACTGCCGCTGCCGTGACCGGCCAGCAGAGACAGGCTCTCGATGCGGCTGGCCCACTCCTCGTACATCTGCGACGGCGCCTCGACGAAGTCGCGCTCGACGCTCGTACCGGAGTGCTGGTTGTACTCGGTCGATGACAGGATTCCGTGCAGTACGTGCCCGAACTCGTGAAGCAGCGTCTCCAGCTCGTCGTGTGTCAGCCCCTGCCTGTTGAAATTCGTGACCAGTACGCTGATGGGCTTGCGCTGCAGCTTGCGCGACACGCCCCGCACCGGCCAGGCCGCGGCATGCTTGTACTTCCCGTCGCGCGGGTAGAGGTCGAGGTAGATCCCGCCCATCCGCTGCCCGCTTTCGGCGTCGCGGACGTCGAGATAGATGACGTCCTCGTGCCAGACAGGCGCTTCCGCGCGATCGAAGCGCAGGCCGTACAGGCGCTGGCTGATGTCCAGCATCCACTGCACCGACGGTCCGGTGGGAAAGTAGCGGCGCAGATCCTCCTGATCGATTGCGTAGCGCTTCTCGCGCAGGCGCTCGCGATAGAACGACATGTCCCATCGATTGATGTTCGCCCGCTCGACGGGGATGCCGGTCATCTCCGCCTTGACCGTACTCAATTCGCCAAGGTCGCGGATCTCGGCCTCGGTGACGACGGAGCGCACGTCGTCGAGGAACTGCAGCACCGTCTCCGGGTTCTCCACCATCCGCCGCTTCGTCACGTAGTGGGCGTAGCTGGGCACGTCGTACAGCTCGGCGATCTCCTTACGCAGCCGGACGATCTCGTCGAGGAGAGCGACATTCTTCGGCGTGCCGCGATTCGTGTATGCGACGTAATAGCGCTTCCGCGCCGCCTCATCGCGGGAGTTCGTGAGAAACGGGATGTAGTCGGGATAGTCGAAGCCGACCACGATGTTGCCGTGCTCATCACGCGGGACCCGGTCGAGCCACGATTGCGGCAGCCCTTCACATTCGGACGGCTTGAACGTCAGCTTCGTCGTGTTCTCGCGGATGTTCTTCGCGAACTCCTGCGCCAGAGCGGTGAGACGATCGGAGATCTCCTTGAATCGCGCCCGGCGCTCCGGCGGCAGCGCCACTCCGCTGTCCTCGAACGCCTCGATCAGATCCTTCTGCAACTGCACCTCGGCGCTCGATTGCGGCCGGACCTGGCGCACGCGCTCGAAGAGCCTCTCGTTCTGGAACAGCTCGGTGATGAAGCTCGACTCCTCGAGCAGGACCTCGTCTGCCGCGTCGCGCACGGCCTGATCGGGATGCACACTGTTGAGAAGCGAGATCGGACCGAACGCGTCCTCGATGAGCACCGCGGCACGGTCCCAGGCGTCGAGGATGTTGCGGGCATCGGCCTCAGCGACGGGAATCGATTCGATCCCGGCGAACCGGAGGCGCGCCTCTTCCAGAGCGTGCCTGGCGGCGGCCCGCAGCGACGGAGCGTCGAAGATCGGCATCAGGATTCGTTCGCTCGAGGCTGTCGTCAGGATGTCGGTCATACGGCGGCTGTCATTCTACGGAAGCAAACCGCGTACTCAAGGGACGAGCAGCGGGTAGGGATCGATGGGCTGGCCCTTCCACCACTCTTTCGTGGGCGGAAGAATCGAGACCGCAAAGTGCAGATGAGGCGTGTTGGCTGGTGCGTTTCCGGTCGTGCCCACGTAACCGATGACGTCCCCCTGCTCGACGTTCATCCCCTCGCGGAGAAACGTCGCGTAGTGGTCGAGGTGCGCGTAGTAGTACTCCCGCTCCTGGTTGCGATCGAACTCGTAGATCGTGATCCCGCCGTCACGGCTCACGAAGAGCTTCTTGATCGTTCCGGGCACCGCGGCCAGGACCGGCGTGTTGCGCGGCGCGAGGATATCGAGCGCATGATGCAGGCGAAATCCGCGGCTGTCGTTGAAGCTCCGCTTGATGTGATCGGCAGTGACGCCCTGCACAGGGATGATGACGGGCTCGTTGCTACCGGGCTGGGCGCTGGTCGCTGGTCGCAGGTCGGGGGGGCTTCCATTCGGCCTCACGACGACCGGAGACCCATGACTGACGGCCGCCGGAGGTGCCGCTGCCACGAGCCGCTGCGTCTCCGTAAGGTAGAGCAGCACCCCGGTCGCGCCAAGCACGCAACCGACGAGAAACAGGATTGTCGAGCGCATCTGGAAAGATAATCGAGACTGAATGCCGGAACTTCCCGATGTGACCCTCTACCTCGAGGCGCTCTCACAGCGGATCGTCGGAGACGAGCTCGTCCGCATCCGCCTGGCCAGCCCGTTCCTCCTGCGCACCGTGACGCCGTCGCCTGCCGACCTGACCGGCAAACACGTCGCCGGCCTCGGCCGCATCGGCAAGCGGATCGTCATCGAGCTCGAGGACGAGATCTTCATCGTCATCCATCTGATGATCGCCGGACGCTTCAAGTGGCTGGCGCCGGGCGCGAAGATCCCCGGCGGCAAGGCCGGGCTGGCGGCATTCGACTTCACGCGCGGCACGCTCGTGCTCACCGAACAGGGCGCGAAGCGGCGGGCCTCGCTGCATCTCGTCCGCGGCGAGAAAGAGCTCGCGGCGTTCGATCCCGGCGGCATCGAGATCTTCGATTCGACGCTCGAGCAGTTCCGCGACGCGCTGCGCCGCGAGCGCCACACGCTCAAGCGCACGCTCACCGATCCCCACGTCTTCAGCGGGATCGGCAACGCCTACTCCGACGAGATCCTCCACCGGGCCCGGCTCTCGCCGGTGCAGATGACCACGAACCTCACTGACGAGGAGGTGAAGCGGCTCTTCCAGGCCACGGGCGACGTTCTCGCCGAATGGATCGAGCGCCTGCGCGACGACGCCGGCGGCCGCTTCCCCGAGAGAGTCACGGCCTTTCGCCCGGAGATGGCAGTCCATGGCAAGTACAACGAGCCCTGCCCCGTCTGCGGCACGAAGGTCCAGCACATCGTCTACGCCGAGAACGAGACGAACTACTGCGCGCGCTGCCAGACCGGCGGAAAACTCCTGGCCGACCGCGCCCTGTCCCGTCTGCTCCATGGAGACTGGCCGAAGTCGATCGATGAATTGTGAGAGTGGAGACTGAAGATCCCCGCCTCTCTAACTTTCCTCAACCAATGACGTCTACACCAGCAGACCGATGCAGGAAGCGACGCTGCACGGCGGCTTCTCAGCGGTCCCGGGTCACGTGACCAGAGAAGATATCGCCGCCTCGAACCACGATCGCCGGATGGCTGCTGCCTGCGCGGCCGGGGATTCTCTGGTCTTTGAAGAGCTGTACCGCCAGCACGGCAAGCGCATGAAAAGCATCGCCTTCAATCACCTCGGCAGCGTGGCCGATGCCGAGGATGCGGTGCAGGAGACGTTTCTGAAGATCCACCGGGCGGCGGGGACCTACAGCGGCGAAGCGGCGTTCGCGACCTGGGCGTACCGGATCCTCATCAACACCTGCTACGACCTGCTGCGCAAGCGGCGCCGGAGGCACGAGGAAGCGATCGGGGACGGCGGGCTGGAGGAAGACAGGCGCATGGCCCCGGCCGTCGACGACGTGAAGAAGATGACGCTGCGCAAGCTGCTCTCCGATCTTCCTGAGCAGCGCCGCACGGTGTTCACGCTGTTCGAGATCGAGGGACTCAGTCACGCCGAGATCGCATCGATCCTCGACATCAGCGAAGGCAACTCGAAGTGGATTCTCTTCTCGACGAAAAAACAACTGCAGGAACAGTGGAAAGCGAAATGAACATCGACTGCACGAGACTCGACGATCTTCTCCTCGAAGGCGATGCCCGCTCACTCGATCTGGCTGGAGAGCATGCCCGCGATTGCGACGCGTGCCTGGAGAAGCTCGCGAAGTGGAGCGACATCGGCACGACGGCCAAGACGTTGCGCGCCGATTGGGACAGCGACCTGCTGTGGCCGCGGATCGAGCGCGCCATGGCCAGGGAGAAGCGCGGCAACGTCCTCGCCACCGCCTGGCGCATCGCCGCCGTCCTGGTCCTCGTCACCGGCCTCGGCGCCGGGAGCTGGCTGGCCGTCCGGCACTCGCGGAATGCGGCCTTCGACCGGGAGATCCTGCGCGTCAGCGCTCTCGACGAAGTGGAGCGCGCGGAGCGGGCACACGTCGCCGCGATCGACCATCTCGAGAAAGTGACCGATCCACAGCTCGAGGCGGCCAGCTCGCCGCTCATGGTCAACTACCGGGAGAAACTGATGCTGCTCGACGACGCCATCGCCGAGTGCCAGACCAACATCGACCGCAATCGACAGAACGCACACCTTCGCAAGCAGCTCCTGGCCATCTACAGCGAGAAGCAGCGGACGCTCGAACAGGTGATGCGGGAGGGGAACCATGTCTCGAATCAGTAAATCGTGGTGGGCGGCGCTGGCGATCGCGCTCTGCGCGACCGCGGCGTTCGCCGAAGGCGACCGCTTTGAGCTCAACTACTCGCGTACCTACGCGTTCCGCGGCGGACGGATAAGCGTCGAACACGGCTTCGGCGACGTGTCGGTGACCGTCGTTCCCGGCTCCGACGTCAATATTCGGGCGACGATCCGGGCCTCCGATCCCGAGTTCGGAAAACAGATCCACATCATCACGACCGAGAGGAACGGAATCGAGGTGAAGACCGAATACCCGGCGCACTACGAGCATCATGGAGACTTCTCGTACTCGGTGGACATGCGCATCAGCGTGCCGCCAAACGCGCCGCTGACGATCCGCAACCGCTTCGGCAGCATCGAAGCATCGGGCGTGCGCGCGCCGTCCGAGTTCATCAATGCGCAAGGTTCGATCACGCTGCGCGATTTGCGCGGACCGCAGCGCATCGCCAACACGTTCGGATCGATCGACATCAACCACAGTGCCGGTCCGCTGACGGTAAGCAACGCCAACGGCTCGATCCAGGCGCGGGACGTGAGCGGAAAGCTCAACCTCACGAACCGGTTCGGGTCGGTCGAGGTCACCAACGCGCGCGACGACGTCTCGATCACCAACGCCAACGGCAGCGTGAGCGCGCAGGCGATCGGCGGCAACCTCTCCGTGGTCAGCTCATTCGCGGCGGTGACCGTGTCCGACGTCACGGGGAACACCGACATCAACAACGCCAACGGCCGCGTCGAGCTTCACAAGGCCGGAAGCAACGCCACGATCAAGACCACGTTCGGATCGGTGGAAGCGAAGGACGTGAAGGGAAGCCTGATCGTGACCTCGCAGAACTCGCGCGTCGAGGTGCGCACGGTGGGAGGGGCGGCCACGATCGAGACGACGTTCGGCACCGTCGACGCCCGCGACATCACCGGCCCTCTGCGCGTCACCAACGCCAACGGCAGAATCAAAGCGGAGAACTGCGGCGACTTCAACGCCGACACGCGCTTCGGCAGCGTGACCGCCTCGCGCATCCGGGGCGGAGCCGAGGTCGACAGCTCCAACGGCAGCGTGCAGCTCAACGATGTGGCCCGCGATACGAAAATCCGCACGAGCTTCGGGTCCGCGTTCGTCAAGACCGTGGGCGGCGCGGTGGACATCCAGAACCAGAACGGCGCCATCGGCGTGTCCGGAATCCGCGGCGAATGCAAACCGCTGACGTTGCGCACCAGTTTTTCGTCGATCCGAGTGGCCGTACCGCAGAACGCCAGCTACTCCGTGAGCGCGCGGACCTCGTTCGGCCGGATCAGCAGTGACCTGCCGATTACCACGACCTCGGCGTCGGATCAGGCCCTGACGGGCACAATCGGCGGCGGCGCCTGCCGGATGGAGCTCGTGAACTCAAACGGCAGCATCACCATCGAGAGAGAGTGAGGACAGGCCGAGCCCCCCGTCATTCTGAGCCGCGAAGACGGCGAAGAATCTGGGCGGGGGCGCCGTGAGCCCGCCCCCAGATTCCTCGCTTCGCTCGGAATGACGGCTTGTCGGAATGACGGCTTGTCGGAAT
>JBBRTB010000037.1:0-34277 GCA_038244815.1 Thermoanaerobaculia bacterium | reverse complement strand
GGTGACTCACCGTCAACAGCGACTGCCTCTACGTCAACTGCTTCAAGCTTTCCAGTCTTCAACATCGCTCCCGCATTCACCGCCCCGTAACTACTCTAATTTCCCTCAGGCTGCTGTCTCATTCGATGTTGACACACAGGGAGCGTGGTCGAAGACGTGAAGTTTCTGATGCAGGGGAAGGAGATCAAGGACATGGAAGGGTAGGATCGATCCCCGCTTCAATTCCTGTGCTCTTCGAGACGAACCTCACTCGCGAGGCATCAGACGGTACGACGATACCTGTCGGAACCTCAGCGAGTGTGTTCTCGATCTTTGCGACTTCAGAGAGGATCGCATCGAGCTCACCTACACGAGTTTCGACGGCAGGAAGATCGAGACCTGGATCCAGAAGCCGCCGGGGTACGAGCCCGGCCGTCGCTATCCCATGATCCTCAACATCCACGGCGGCCAGCACGCCGCGTACGGCTATACGTTCGACCATGAGTTCCAGTGGATGGCGGCGAAGGGCTATGTCGTGCTTTATCCGAATCCTCGCGGCAGCTCCACATACGGCCAGGAGTTCGGGAACATCATCCAGTACCGCTACCCCGGCGATGACTACAAGGATCTGATGGCCGGAGTGGACGAGATGGTGCGCCGCGGCATCGCCGATCCGAAGAAGCTCGGCGTGACCGGAGGGAGCGGCGGCGGGCTGCTCACGAACTGGACGATCACCCAGACCAGCCGGTTCGCCGCGGCCGTGTCGCAGCGCGACATCGCCGACTGGGCCGGCTTCTGGTACACGGCCGACTTCACGCTGTTCCAGCCGAGCTGGTTCCGCAAAGCGCCGTGGCAGGACCGGGCCGATTACCATGCGCGGTCGCCCATCACCTACATCGAGCGGGTGCACACGCCGCTGATGCTGATCGAGGGAGAGGCCGACTTCCGCACGCCGCCCACCAGCGGCGGGGAGATGATGTTCCGCGCGCTCAAGTATCTGCACCGGCCGGTGGTGATGATCCGCTTTCCCGGCGAGTCGCACGAGCTGTCGCGTTCGGGCAGGCCCTGGCATCGCGTCGAGCGTCTCGAGCACATCGTCAACTGGTTCGACAAGTACCTGCAGGGGAAGCCGATCGACCTCTACGACGCCGGACTGGTCGCTCCTCTACAATGACCTGACTTCTCAATGGATATCCTGCTGTGGCGCTGGAGCACCGCGGTCCAGCTGACGTCGGCGTTCATGATCGCCGTGTTTTTCGTGGCGCTCTCGCGCTCGGTGCGCCGCCCCGAGGTTCTGTGGTGGAAGCGGGCCTGGATCGCCAACCTGATCGCGCTGCTGGTCACGCTCACCTTCTGGGTGGTCCAGCCGGGCAATGCCTTCGCCGTCCGGGTCGTGAGCGGGGCGTATCTCGCCGCCAAGATCGCGTTCGTGGTGATGATCATCGAAGGCTCGGGCCTGGTGCGGCTGACCAGCCGCCAGCGCTGGATCGGAATCGCGCTATACGGCGTCGCCGGCGGCATCCTGCTCGACTCGATCATGCTGCTCGGCCTGGTGCTGCACGGCACGCTGGCGATTGTGTTCGTCGCCGCGGCGGTTGTTCTGGTCCGCCGCCAGAAGCGGCGTGTGGTGATCTGGCTTGCCGCCGGACTGACGGTGCGTGCCGCCGTCGCGCTGGCCGAAGCGACCGCGTACGCGATCGCCAATGAGAGTCTCCATACGATGTGGAGCGCACATGCGCGCTCCTTCGTCGCCGCTTCCTCCTCCTTCGACACCGGCGCGGAATGGTTCCTGGCACTGGGATGCGTGCTGGTGATCTCGGAGCGGATTCAATCGGAGCTGCGTGATTCCAACCGCGAGCTCCTGGCCGCGCAGGAGGATCTGCGCGCGCTGGCCGACCGCGATCCGCTGACCGGTCTGGCCAATCGCCGCGCCCTGCCATCCATTCTGCGGGCCGTCCAGCCGGCCGGCGCGATGTTCCTCTTCCTCGATCTCGATGAGTTCAAGGAGATCAACGATCTTCACGGTCACGGCGTGGGCGACGATTGTCTGCGCGAGTTCGCTGCCGCGCTGCAGGCGTGCTTCCGCCCTGACGATGCCGTCGTTCGGTACGGCGGCGATGAGTTCGTGATCGTCGCCAGCGGGCTCGACGCCCGTGCCATCGATGAGCGGCTGGCCAGACTGCGCGGCCGCCTGCGTGAAGCGGCGTTCCCCCGGATCGCCTTCTCGGCCGGCTATTCGGAGATGCCGCCCGGGGGGAGGCCGGAGGAGGCCCTTCGCGCGGCCGACGATGCGATGTACGAGTCGAGATCGGCATCCACGTCGAAGCGGGTGCTCAATCCGCGGCGCCGCTGAGCCTCCGGGCCTGGAGAACAGAAATCCACGAAGTCTTCAACCGCCTTGCTCGCCGTTCTACAATCGTGCGATGCGAATGCTGATGGCTGTCGGGCTGATCCTGATCATCGTCGGACTGGTTCTCCTGTTCGTCCCGATTCCGCACCGCGCCCGTCACGGCATCCAGGCCGGATCGGTGTCCCTCGGCGTGGAGACCACAACGAGCGAGCGCCTGAATCCCGGCGTAGGCGCGGTGATCATCGCCGGCGGCGTGGTGTTGATGATCGTCGGACGATCTCGCCGTTAACGGCCGACGAAGCCGCTGGCGACCGGAACGCGCCGTCCCGCGAGCGCGGTGGCGACTTCCATGGCGCTGGCCGCTTCCAACTCCGCGAGCGGTCGAAGGAAGTCGCCCTCCATCACCGACACCGGAATGCCGTCGCGATAGGCGATGCGGCTGGAGAGAATCCCGCGCACGCGTTCGCCCGCGGTGAGGATGCCGGTCAGGTTGAGCGGATCGGCGGCGCTGATGATCGAGAGACGTCCGTTCGGCGGCTCGCGCCGGATCTCGCGAAGGCGCGTCACCGCCTCCGGCAGCGCGAACTGTTCGCCGGACATGCCGGTGACGAAGCGGCCGCCGCGGATCTCGCCGCGCGCTTCCATCCGCCGGTAGACGTGCGCCAGCTCGCGCCACGGCGCGGTGTTCGACTCGCGCGCGGCCAGCCGGCGGAACACGACGCCGTAACGAAGCAGGAGTGTTCGCGCCTGCACGTCGACCGCGTCGTCGTTCTGGCCCGGGTCGATGAGCGACCAGCGCCCGGCCGATCGGCGGCCGATGAATCCATCCGAGGTGATGAGAGCGGCGGCGACGAGCTCGTCGAGCGCTTCGCGGTCTTTGGCGTCGAAGAACGAAGCGCCGCGTGCGCGCAGCGTTTCGAGGATCGCCTGCGCGTTCTGGGAGAGCGCGGATGGAGGCGCCGGCGGCGCGCCGAGCCAGGCGTCGGCGTGGTCTCTGACGAACAGGGCCACTCCGGACGACAGCCGCGCCCATCCCACTTCGCCGGCGAGACAGAGCGCATCGAGCATCGCCTCGTCGTAGCGGTCCATGCGCGACGGCAGGATCGATCGCTCCCAGGCGTTTGGCGCCACTTCGAATCCGTCGAGCTGGCGGACGATGGCGCGCAGGCCGTCCACGCCGCTCAGCTTTTCCGTGACGTGCTGCCAGGCCAGCAGGAAGCGCATGAAGTCGGCGGCCGTGACCGGCTCGATCTCGGCGCGCAGCCGGTTGAGCGTGTATCGATGGATGCGCGCCAGCAGGCGGCGGTCGCACCATTCAAGATCGCCGCGATTCTCGAACGTGCCGCGCAGAACCGCCCCTTCCGATTCGAGCCTGAGCAACGCCGCGTCGGCGTCGGCCGCGGTGATGGACAGCGACTGCGCGAGAGCCATGGCCGTGACCGGACCGGTCAGCGTGAGACGTCCTCGCAGCAGCTCGACGATTGCCTCTTCACGCGACCATTCGCGCTGCCGGGAAGGGGGGGCAGAGAAGTCCGCGACGACGTCGTGAACTGCCTGTAGCTCGGGAAGCCGTTCGGCCGTGATCCACACGTTGGCGGCACGTCCGGCGCGTCTGGCTTTGACCAGCGGCGTGATGAGATCGAGCGACACTTCGTCGTCGGTGAGAAAGCCGGCGGTGAGAAGCGCGTCGTGCAGTTCGTCTGCGTCGCGGGGGTCGGGACGCTCCTCATCGCGCACGCGCTCGATCGCCGCCGGATCGAGCACACCCATGTCGTCGCTCGACGTCCGCCGCGCGTAGACCGCCTGCGTGCGGCGCTCCTCCAGCGGCGCGTCGTCGAGAAACGCGTAGGGAGCAGCGTTGAGGATCTCGTGCGAGAGCGCCGAAGGCTCGGCGGTGTCACGGGCGATGCACTCGATGTCGCCGCGATGAATGCGCTCGAGCACCGAGGCCAGACCGTTCATGTCCATGGCCTCTTCGAGGCAGTCGCGCACGGCCTGGTTGACGAGCGGATGATCGGGGAGCTCGCGGTCGCCGCCGATGTTCTCGAAACACGCCGCCGCGTCCGGAAAGACCGCCGCCATGAGGTCGTCCGCCATGGCGCGCTGCAGTTGCGGCGGCACCTTCTTTCCGCCGCGGCTGCGCGGGATGGCCAGCGAGATCGTCGTGTTCCACCGCCACCGCGTCTGCCAGACCGGGGCGTCGAGAAACGCCTGCACGAGCACGTCGCGCGCTGTGGCGGGATGCAGATAGCGGAACACGTCCGAGAGCGGAAACGAATGTTGCGGACCGAGCGAGAGCAGGAGCGCGTCTTCGGTGGCCGCGGCCTGCAGCTCGAAGTTGAACTGGCGGCAGAAGCGTTTGCGCAATGCCAGTCCCCAGGCCCGATTGATCCTGCTTCCGAACGGCGAGTGCAGCACGAGCTGCATGCCACCGGACTCGTCGAAGAAGCGCTCGATGACGAGCCTCTCCTGCGTCGGCAGCGCGCCGAGGACGCGGGCGGCGTCGGCGAGGTAGGCGATGAGGTCGGTGGCGGCTTCCATCGGGATGTTCGCTTCGGCCGCGAGCCAGGCCTCGGGCCTCGGGCCCGGGGCCTCGGAACCACCACCCGCGGGCCCACCGCCGAGGTGTTGCTCGATGTCTTTGCGCAGATCGCTCACCGCACGCGAAAGCTCGTCGCTGCGCGCCGGCGCTTCGCCGAGCCAGAACGGGATCGTGGGAGGGGCGCCTTTGGCGTCGGCCACGCGTACGGTGCCGCTCGTGACCTGCAGGATCTGCCACGAGGCGTTGCCGAGCTGAAAGATGTCGCCGGCCGCGCTCTCGATGGCGAAGTCTTCGTTGAGGGTTCCGATGAACGTGTCGTCGGGCTCGAGGACCACGCGATAGTCGGCGATCTCCGGGATGGCGCCGCCGGAGGTGAGGGCGAGCATCCGCGATCCACGGCGGCCGCGTACGTGCGCGTTCACTTCGTCGCGATGGACGAGCGCGCCGCGGCGGCCGCGCTTCGTCGTGAATCCATCGGCGACCATTTTCAACGTGGCGTCGAAGTCCTGGCGTTTGAGCTCGCGGTAGGGCCACGCCTTCTGCACCGTCGCGAACAGCTCATCCTCGGAGTAATCGCGGCAGGCGGTTTCCGCGACGATCTGCTGTGCCAGCACGTCGAGCGGGGCGTCGTGAACGACGATCCGATCCAGCTCGCCGCGTTTGACGGCACGGAGCAGCGCCGCGCATTCGAAGAGATCGTCGCGCGACACGGGGAAGAGCCGCCCTTTGGGAAGACCGGAGACCGTGTGTCCCGATCGCCCCACGCGCTGGAGAAACGTGGCGATGCGATGCGGCGAGCCGATCTGACAGACGAGATCGACGTGGCCGATGTCGATGCCCAGCTCGAGCGACGCCGTCGCCACCAGCGCCTTCAGTTGGCCGTTCTTGAGGCGCATTTCCGCATCGAGCCGTTTGTCTTTCGACAGGCTGCCGTGATGCGCGGTCACCGCGCCTTCGCCGAGGCGGTCGCTGAGAAAACGCGCCACCCGCTCGGCCATCCTGCGCGTGTTCACGAAGACGAGCGTGGTGCGATGGCCGGCGATCAGCGCAGTCAGCCGGTCGTAATACTCGGTCCAGACCTCCGCGGACATCACCGACTCCAGCGGCGAGCGCGGCATCTCCAGCCCCAGGTCCATGGTGCGGCGGTGGCCTTCGTCGACGATGACGCATTCGCCGGTCGAGGCCAGGTACTTCGCCACTTCCTCGATCGGCTTCTGCGTTGCCGACAGGCCCAGCCGGAGCAGCGGCTGCCGCGCCACCTGCTGCAACCGTTCGAGCGTCAGCGCGAGATGCGCGCCGCGCCGTGTGCCGATGACGGCGTGGATCTCGTCGACGATGACCGTGCGGGCGTTGCGAAAGAGCTCGCGGCTGCGCTCTGCGGTCAACAGAAGGTAGAGCGACTCCGGTGTGGTGACCAGGATGTGCGGCGGCTTGCGCAGCATGGCCGCGCGCTCGCTCTGCGTCGTGTCTCCGGTGCGCACGGCCGCGGTGATGCGCGGCCCGTCCAGTCCCATCTCCGCGGCGATGCGATGAATTCCACGCCGCGGCTCGGCGAGGTTCTTGTGGATGTCGGCGCTCAGTGCCTTGAGCGGCGAGACGTAGACGACGCGCACTTCGTCGGGCAGAGGAGCCTCCAGCCCTTCCACGAACAGCTCGTCGAGCGCCGTAAGAAACGCGGCCAGCGTCTTGCCCGATCCGGTCGGCGCCGCGATCAGGGTGTGGCGCTTGTCGCGGATCGATCTCCAGCCGCGAGACTGCGCTACGGTCGGCTCGCCGAGAGTCTCGCGAAACCAGCGCTGCACGACGGGATGGAAATCGGGGAGGGACATGGCCTTGGGATGGTCGAGTATAGCCTCGGTGCTCGGTGCTCGGTGCTCGGTGCTCGGTTGAATCAACTCCACAGCCGGTAGGATGTAGTCGGTGAGCAGCTTCTCAGTCTGCTCGTGCATCCCACGCGTGTTGAAGTTCGTGCTCGTGATCACCACCGCCAGGTCGAGACCGGGGAAGGCGACGATCTTGTTGCCGCCGTTGCCGGCCATGAAGAATGCCGGCCAGCTTTTCTGCCCTGAGCGGAACGTCTTCAACCACCAGAAGTAACCGTACTCTGTCTCGTCGTCGATCTGCGCGTGCGGCTCGATCGATCTCTTGACCCAGGCGCTGGAAACGATCTGCTTCCCCTCGAAGCGGCCGCGATCGAGATAGAGCTGCGCGAGCTTCAGCAGGTCGAGACTGCGCAATCGAAGCCCGCCGCCTGTCTGGGCCAGTCCCAGCGGTGCGAATTGCCATTGCACCGGTGCGATGTGGAGCGGCGAGAACAGATGCTCCTCGGCGTAGAGTTCCACTTTCGTCTTCGCGGCGCGGGCGATGACCTGTCCCAGGGTGAACGCGCCGGCGGTGCAGTAGCTGAACGAACGTCCGTGCGGCGAATCCTCCGGCCGGGTCGCCCAGGGCGGAGTTCCGCGAACCGGGAGGTCGAGCGCGAACTGCAGCCAGTCTTCGATGAGGTACATCCGCTCCTCGTTTCCCCGGGAGAAGTTGTTCCAGTCATCGCATTCGAGAATCGAGCTCATAGTGAGCAGATCCTCGATGGTGATCTTCTCCTTGCGCGGATCGGGATTCCGGACGGGATGCTTGTCCGGGAAGTACGCGAAGACGGGCCCCTCGACGCCCGGAATCTCGCCGCGATCGATGGCGATGCCTGCGAGCATGCTCGTGATCGTCTTCGTGGCCGACCGCGTATCGCGCAGAGTCGAGGCGTCGCCGTCGAAATACTCTTCGTACAGGATCGTGCCGTGACTGGCCACGATCACGCTGCCGATCTTTTTGAAGTCGCCACGCGCGACGGCCGCGTCGATCGTCTTCAGCTTTGCGAAATCGACGTCCGCCGCGGACCCGATCATCGGTACCGCCGCGCAGAGCAGGAGAGCGATTGCCGTACGCATGATGCTACTGACGTTGATCCGGTGCCGTTCGTTAGTCTCCGTGCGGTAGGCTGGGGCCATGAAAAGGATTGCGGTGTCGCTGCTCGTGGCTTTTCTTGCCGTATCGGCTGCATCGGCTGCAACGTCGTCGATCACCACGGTCATTCTCGTCCGTCACGCGGAGAAAGCCGGGACGACGGGTGACGTGCCCCTCAGTTCCGCCGGAATGCGGCGCGCGGTCGAGCTGGCGCGCGTGCTGGCGGGGACGAGCATCGCCGCGATCTATGTGACGCCGTTCCTGCGCACGGAGCAGACGGCCGGTCCCCTGGCCACGGCGCATCACCTCGAGCCGGGGGTCGTCGACGCCGGCGACGCGTATGCACGCGACATCGCCAGCGCGATTCTTCGCGATCACAAAGGCGACACGGTCGTCGTGGTCGGACATTCGAATACGACACCCGATGTCATCAGCCAGCTCGGCGTGGCCAGCCCGCCGGTGATTCCGGATGCGGAGTACGACAACCTGTACGTCGTGTCGCTGGCCGACGGTGCGGCGCCGAAGCTGATCTCGTTGAAGTACGGCGCTCCCTCGCCGTAGCGCCGAGCACCTTGGTCGCTGGGTCGCTGGGTCGCTGGGTCGCCGGGTCGCCGGGTTGGGTTGCTGGTTGCCGGGTTGGGTTGCCGGGTCGCTGGGTTGCTGGGTTGCCGGGTTGCCAGTTACCAGTTACCGGTTACCTTGTTCACCGAGCACCGAGCACCGAGCACCGAGCACCGAGCACCGAGCACCGAGCACCGAGCACCGAGCACCGAGCGGCGCCCTCCGCCCAGATTCCTCGCCGTCTTTGCGGCTCGGAATGACGTCGGGGTCCTCCGGCTCGGAATGACGTCGGGGGCCTGCGGCTCGGAATGACGTCAGGGGAAGAGGGGCGGGTGCACTCGCTTCTTCGTGGCCTGCTCGAACGCGTAGGCGAGCTTGATCAGCTCCGGCTCGCTGCACGACATCGCTGTGAACGTCACTCCATACGGTGAAGGTTTGGCGTCGAACTTGTCGGGGAACGGCGGCGTCGGTGCGTTCGGCACCGTTCCGAACGGCACGATGACGCTCGGATAGCCCGGACGAGCGGCGATGTTCGCGCCGAAGCCGTCAGGAAAGAGAATGGCATCGAGGTTGTTCGTCTTCATGGCCTCGTCGATGCCATGCGTGCCGGCGAGCCGGATGTCCTTGGCGCGGTCCGCCTCGTAGCGCGACTTGAACGTCTCGAGGTCCATATAGTCAGACACGTCGAGGAGAGACTGTCCGTACTTGATCGCGCCCGCTTTCTGATGATCCGTGTTCCACTCGCGCAGTGCCTGCAGGCTCTTCACCGGCGCGGACGGCCCGAGGGACGCCAGCCACTTGTTGAAGTCGCGCTCCATGCCGTAGGCGAGGTCGATCGAGCACTTCCGTTCCTTCACATCCTCCATGCTCGTGCAGATGCCGAAGTCGAGGAGGTTGTTGTTCGGATCCTTGTCGACGATGCTGGGGATGTCGGCGGGGTCGACGACGACGGCGCCCTGCGCTTTGAGCACGGCGATGGCGTCGTTCATCACTTTCAGTTGATCGGGATTGAGTCCGCCGCGCGGTTTCTCCGCACCCGGCGGCGTGAACTTGTCGTAGTAGAAGGACCGGGGAATCCCGATGCGTGCACCTTTGAGTCCGTCCGCTTTCAGAAAGACGGTGTAATCGTGGTTGGCGGGTGCGGCGCAGTTCGTCGTGGCCGGATCGTTCGGATCGGGGTTGTTCCGCTCCAGGGCGCCGAGAATGATGGCGGCGTCGGTGACGCTCTTGGCCATCGGTCCCGGGGTGTCCTGATCGGCGGTGATGGGAATGACGCCGTAGCGGCTGACGCGGCCCACCGTCGGCTTGATGCCCACGAGCATGTTCTGATTCGACGGGCTGAGAATCGATCCGGACGTCTCCGTTCCGATGTTCGCGGCCCAGAAGTTTGCGTTCGTTCCGATGCCCGAGCTCGAGCCGCCGGTGAAGAGGGCCGGCCTGCCGTCGAAGGAGTCGGCGCGGGGATCGCGCCGCGGATCGTACGGATTCATCCCGTAACCGTGGAGCGCGTTGTAGTTCGAGGGCATCGGCACCGGCGCGCCGGCCACCCAGTTGGCCAGCTCGGTCATGCCGGTCTTGGCGATGATCACCGCCCCGGCATCGCGCAGATTCTTCGTGACCGTGGCCTCGTACGGCGGAACGTATCCGTCGAACGCCAGCGCGCCGCCGGTCGTGGGCATGTTCGTGGTCATCATGTTGTCTTTGAGCGCGATCGGAATCCCGTGCAGCGGTCCCCGCACCTTGCCCGCCGCGCGTTCGCGATCGAGCTGATCCGCCTCGGCCAGAGCATTCGGGTTGACGTAGATCGCGGCGTTCAGCCGGTCCTCGTACATGCCGATGCGCGCCAGGTACTGCATCACCAGCTCGTGAGAGGTCACGCGGCCCGACTTCATCGCTGCCTGCATTTCGGGGATGGTGGCTTCGACGACGTTGAAGGGTTGCTGCTTCGTGGCCGCGATTGCGGAAACCGAGAGGGCCATCGCCAGAAAAACGCTGAACGCAGTCTTCATGACCGCGCATTCTATCGAGGGATTGGGGGATCGGGGATTCTCACTGCCAATCCCCGATCTCCCGGTTCTTACCAGACCACGCATCGCTTGTCGGCGGGGCGGACCATCGGGTCGTCGGCCTTGCATCCGAACGCGGTCGCGAACTCCGGCATGTTCGTCAGCGGAGCGTCAGCGCGGAAACGATTCAGCGGATGCGGGTCGGTCGTGGCCTGCAGCCGCTCCGCTTCGGGACGCCCCTGGCCGGCCCAGCCGCGGGCGTAGCCGAGGAAGAATCGCTGCTCGGGCGTGAAGCCGTCGATGACTTCGTGGGGCTTGCCTTCCATCGACTTCTCGAACGCCGCGTAGGCGATTTTGAGGCCGGCCAGATCGGCGATGCTCTCACCGGAGACGAGCTTGCCGTTTGTGTAGACGTCGCCGACTTTGAACTCATCGAACTGTTTCTGGATGCACTCGGCTTGTTTCTGGAACGCCGCCAGATCGGCGGGAGTCCACCAGTTGTTGAGATTCCCTTTGCCGTCGAACTTGGCGCCCTGGTCGTCGAAGCCGTGCGTCATCTCATGGCCGATGACCGAGCCGACCGCGCCGTAGTTGTAGGCATCATCGCGGTTGGGGTCGTAGTAAGGCGGCTGGAGAATGCCCGCGGGGAAGACGATCTCATTGAGCGACGGGTTGTAGTACGCGTTCACCGTCGGCGGAGACATGCCCCACTCGGTGCGATCGACCGGCTTGCCGATCTTGTCGATGTCGCGCTTGTTCTCGAATGCGCGGGAGCGAAGGATGTTCTCTACGTACGGCCCCCGGTCGATCTTGAGGGTGGAGTAATCGCGCCATTTGTCTGGATAGCCGATCTTGCGCGTGAACGCGTTGAGCTTGGCCAGTGCCTGCGTTTTCGTGGCGTCGTTCATCCAGTCCAGGCCTTTGATGTCGGACGACAGCGCGTCGCCGAGGTTGTTGACCATCGCCAGCATGCGGGTTTTGGCCGCGGGCGGGAACGCTTCCTTCACGTAGGCCTGGCCCAGCGCTTCGCCGAGGGCACGGTCGGTGTTGGAAACGCAGCGCTTCCAGCGTGGGAGCTGCTCTTTCGTGCCGCGCAGCGTGGCGCTGTAGAAGTCGAAATTCGCGTCGACGAACGGCTTCGATAGAGAAGGCGCGGCGGCGTTGATGAGATTGAAGCGGAGGTAATTCTTCCAGTCCTTCAGGGCAACGACGGTGAGGTCCTTGTCGACCTCCTTGAAGAAGTCGGGCATGGCCACGTTGACCGGCGCCGCGGCGGAGATGCCCATCTCCTTGTAGTAGCGCGCCCACGCGAACGTGGGCGTGAGCTGCTCGGCTTCCCGCAGCGTCATGCGGTGATACGTGGCATTGGGATCGCGGCGCTGCACGCGCGTGAGCGAGGCCTGGGCCAGCTTCGTCTCCAGCGCGATCACATCATCGGCTTCGACCGTCGCCGCGTCCAGCCCGTCGCCGGCCAGCTCGAAGATCTTCCGCATGTACTGCCGGTATTTCTCACGGATCTCCACCGACTTCGGGTCGTCCTTGAGGTAGTAGTCGCGGTCGGGAAGTCCCAGGCCGCCCTGGAACGCGCCGGCGGTGACCTCCTCGCTGTTCTTGCGGTCCTGGACCGAGCCGAACCCGAACACGGGCGAGAGTCCCATGGCCTGGAGGCGGGCGATCTCGCCCTGCAGCGCATGGACGCTGGAGATGGCGTTGATGCGATCGAGCTCCTTCTTCAGCGGCTTGAGGCCCTGGGCGTCGACGGCCGCCTCGTCCATGCAGCTCGTGTAGTAGTCGCCGATCTTCTGGTCGACCGATCCCGGCGCGGCGTGGCTCTTCGCCGCGTTCTCGAGGATCGTGCGCAACATGTCGCGATTGTGCTCGTTGAGAACGTTCGCCACACCCCAGTTGGAGTAGGCGGGCGGGATCGGGTTCTTCCTGAACCATCCTCCGTTCGTGTACTGATTGAAGTCGGTGCAGGCGGAGACGGAGGTGTCGAGGTCTGTTCTGTCGAATGTGGCCGAGGTCGAGTCGGCGCTGAAAGCGGCGCTCGCGAAGAGCGTCATGGCAGCGGCCAGGACCGTGAGTCGAATCACGCGCATAGGTTCCCTTTCTCTCGAGAGTTTCAGGGCGGGAACGCTAGCACAAAGGGACGGGGGACGATTTTGCAGGTCCGTCAATGGTCTTGAATCGGGTCGTGGGTCGTGGGTCGTGGGTCACGGGGGCGTTCAAGCTTCGAGGCCCCCACGACCCACGACCGGCGACCCACGACCCACAACGTTTCTTACTTCACCCGCGCAAACGCAAAGGGCATGGCCATGTCCTTCCCGCCGCCCGAGTGCATCCAGGTGGCGGTGAAGTGGTCGGCGTCCTTGAATGTGAAGTCGACGCCCTTCATATGCTCCGCATCCTTCGACGGCAGGTTGTCCACGCTCACCTCGGCGAACGAGATCTTGTCCGGGCCGCCGCTGGCCACCATGTGCGGCTGGTTGTGCGTCGAGCAGTAGTGCGTCATGGCCATGCCGTCCGCGGTCGGATAGTAGACGGTGACCATGTTGTCGCCGTGCATCGACAACTCTTCGACGAGCGCGGAGCCATCGGAGTGGAGCGAGTACTTCGCTCGCGCCTCACCCATGCCGGGGATTTCGGCCTTCCAGTCGCCGACGAGCGTTTTCATCTTCTCGAATGCCGGCGACGTCGCGGCGTTGGCCAGGGACAGCGATGCGAACGTGAGGACGACGAGGATGATGGTGATCTTGCGGGTCATGCTTTCTTCTCCTTGTTGAGAAACTCTGTGAGTTGATCGAAGCAGTGCATCCAGCCCTGCTGGTGTTCGTCGCGCATGTTCGTGTCGGGGAAGCGGTCGTGCCGCAGCACCACCTCGGTGTTCCCGTCGTGATCGTTGAAGTCGATCGTGACCCTGGTCGTCTTTCCGTCCTTGCGCGTCGACCAGATCCATGTGTAGACCAGCCGCCGCGGAGGATCGACTTCCTCGAATGTGCCCGTGGCCCAGAACGGCTCGCCGTCCGGAAGGTGACGCAGTCCCCAGCGATAGGTTCCGCCGGGACGCAGATCGATGTCGGTGGGCGCGGCTTCGAACCCGGACGGCGGAAACCACTGCCTCACCGACGCCGGTTGCGTCCAGGCGCGGAAGACTTTCTCGCGCGGCGCGGCGAACGTTCGCCGGACTTCGAGGCTTTCGGCAACTGCGGTTGCGGCTGTGGCCATGACGGTGAATCCTCCATCTCTTCGAGAAAGTCGGCGAGCGCGTCGAAACGCGACTCCCAGAAATGCCGCATCTCCTCGAGCCAGGAGTTTGCGGCGCGCATCGGTTCGGGGTCGAGCTGGCAGCGATGCACGCGTCCGTCGCGCTGGCGCACCAGCAGGCCGGCATCCTCGAGCACGCGCACATGTCTCGAGATCGCCGGCAGCGAGATGTCGAACGGAGCGGCGAGCTCGCCGATCGAGCACTGGCCCGTGGCGAGCTGCGCGAGAATGGCCCGGCGCGTCGGATCGGCGAGCGCCGAGAAGGTGGTGTCGAGCGTCTCGGAATAGTTAACCAACATGTTAACTATTAGGCGCGGACAGGGGGAATGTCAAGTGGGGTAGCCGGTAGCCGGTCCTCGAAGCGACGCGGCCCAACGACCGACGACCCACGACCCACGACCGACGAAACTGGTCCGCTGATTGCGATATCGATGAGCGTGTTCAATCGTCCAAGGAGAGGCAACATGCAGAACGGAAAGAGCTTGTCGCTTCAAATCGCCGGTGCCGTGGCGCTGGCGACGTTGTTCGGAACGTCCGCTTTCGCGGAATCCCGTCATCAGCAGGGGACATCGCGCGGTTCGAGCGGACGCGTCGAGCGCAGTGCTTCGCGCCCCAGCGGCTCGTCGAATCAAACGCACCAGCGTTCGGTCACGCAGACAGAACGTCGTTCGGTCGATCGCGGTTCGTGGAACCGCAACGATACGCAGAGGAGCACGCAGCGCGAGGTGACCCCGCGCAACGACGTGCAGCGTTCCGACACGCGGAACAGCGACACGCGGAACAGCGACACGCGGAACAGCAATGGTAACTGGCGCGGGAACGGGAACAACGGCCAGCGCTACGACTCGCGCAACAACAATCAGCGCTACGACTCGCGCAACAACAACCAGCGCAACGGCAACCAGCGCAACGGCAATCAGCGCTACGAGTCGCGCAACAACGGCCAGCGCGGTCCGTCCAACGACCGTTTCCGCAGCGTCGAGGGCTGGCACGGCGGCTCACGGGCTCCGTATCGCGCACACGAGCGCGTGTCGAGCTACGGCCGCGTCGATCGCTATGAGCGCTCGCGTAACGGATATCGCGTGTGGATCGGCGGTGGTCTCTTCCCGATCTTCATTCCGTTCGAGCACTGGCGCCTGCACCCGCTGCGCGTCGGCATCAACATCCGCTTCGGCGGCTACTGGGATCCGCTCGGATACTGGAGCGTGTACGACTACGCGCCCTATGACGGGTACTACAACGGCGGGTACAACGGCGGCTACTACGGGAACGTCTACAGCAGCGGATACACGAGCGGTTCGATTCGTGGCGTCGTCGAGAGCATCGACTACCGCCGCGGGACGCTCGTGCTGAACGACGACATCTCGCGCCAGTTCGTGACGGTGACCATGCCGCGCGACCGCAGCATGGACGACGTGCGCGAAGGCGACTACGTCGAATTCTCGGGCGACTGGACGCGGGGTGGAATCTTCAACGCTTACCGTCTCGATCGTCTCGACGAAAATCGCGACAACCAGCGCTACTGAGGCAACGGACTGAGGTGCCGGGGAAAACCCCGGCACCACGCTGCCCGCTCCGGTCTCTTAGCCCGCGCTCTTGTACGCGGCCGCGGGCCTTTCCTTTGCCCTTGTCGTGGCCGTGGCCTTTGCCATGCTCTTTGACTTTGTTCTGTCCCGGGGGACCTTTGACGCCGGGGCCGCGGCCGTTCTTGCCCGGACCGGCCACAACCGCCGGCTGGGGAGGTGGAACGACGAGCCGCGGGCTGGCCATGGGCGGCTTCTGTCCGCGCCCATGTTCCTGACCTTTCGTTTTGCCGTGCACGACTTCGGCGCCGGTCTGCACGCCCAGTTGTTTCTTGAGCTGGCCCGGCGGTCCGCCGTGCGGTTGCCGGGGGTGTAGTCTCACTTCATTGATCCGGTTCACCACCATCGGCGGCAGGAAATTCTGATCGACGACGACGGTCCGCGTTCTCACGGGCTGCGGCGGCGCCGTCACCCGGATCTGCGTCGACGGGTAATACGGTTGCAGTTGCCGCTCGATGACCGGCACGAGCGCCAGCCCGGTCACGCCCTGTGAGACCTGCTGCTGTACGTAGGCGACGAACGGCTGCCCGTTGTCCACGAGCGCGACCGGCACGTAGCGGACGACCTCGATGATCTGAGCAGGCGGAACGTTGGCGTTGTTGCGTGTCGTGACGAGGCTGGCCAGCTGGTACTGCGACACTCCGGCAATGTCGGCAACCGCGGCGACCGCGAGCGGCAGCGCGATCACGGAGAAGGAATCGCCCGTGATGCCGTTGCCGCCGTAGTTCGTGAGAACCGTCTGCGGGATGTAGTTGTCCTGGACGAACAGCGTCGCAGCGTCGATACGAGGCTCGAGAGCTGCGCCTGCTGCACTCCGGTCACCTGTGACACCGCGGCCACCGCCAGCGGCATGGCGATCGTCGACAACAACTCCTCGGTTTGGGCGCTGAACGCCGCCGCGTTCGTCGCAACCAGGAGGAGCAACAACGTGGAAAAGAGCTTGCGCATGATTTGTCTCCACCGGGAGTGGACTGGAAGAACGGGCCCCGGGGAGGGGGATATGGGTCGTTGGTCGTCGGTCGTCGGTCACGGGGGCGGCGAAGAGACCCCCACGACCCACGACCTACGACCCACGACCAAGCGACCATCGGGCGACCCGTCATAGACTTCCCGGCCAAGGAGCACGCAATGAAACGATTCCTCGTAGCGCTCTGTCTGGTCGCGTCCGCTGTTTTCGCGCAGAGCAATCCCAATCCGGCGCAGCAGGTTCGTCCGGCCGATCAGCCGCTCACGGAGCTGCCTTACACGCCGTCGCTCGACATTCCGTCGATGGATCGCACCGCCGATCCATGCAGCAACTTCTATCAGTTCACGTGTGGCGGCTGGATGGCCAACAATCCCATCCCGCCGGACCAGGCGGCGTGGAGCGTCTACGGAAAGCTCGAGGAAGAAAACGTACAGTTTCTCTGGGGCGTGCTCGAGGACGCCGCGAAGCCGCGCGCCGACCGCACGCTCGTGCAGCAGGAGATCGGCGACTACTTCGGCGCTTGCATGGACACCGCCGCCATCGAGAAGCTCGGCGCCCGGCCGCTGCAGCCGCTGCTCGATGACATTCGGGGGCTGAAGAGCAGAAAGGATCTCGCTTCGTTCCTGGCCCGGGAGCATCCCCGCAACTACAGCTCCGGGTTTCTGTTCGGGTTCGGCGCGGATCAGGACTTCGGCGACGCCACGCAGGTGATTGCTTACGCGCACGCCGGCGGGCTGGGACTTCCCGACCGCGACTACTACACGAAGAGCGACGACAAGTCGAAAGAGTTGCGCGCGAAATATCTGCTTCACGTCGCCAACATGCTCGAGCTAACCGGTGAGTCGAAGGCCGAGGCGAAAAAGGACGCCGCCACCGTCCTGCGCATCGAGACCGATCTGGCCAGGGCGGCCCTGACGCGCGTGGAGAAGCGC
This sequence comes from Thermoanaerobaculia bacterium, assembly GCA_038244815.1. GTDB lineage: Bacteria > Acidobacteriota > Thermoanaerobaculia > Gp7-AA8 > Gp7-AA8 > DASVHS01. The sequence continues at coordinate 17,135 of JBBRTB010000037.1, read as the reverse complement.
GACCCTTACAAGCTGTACCACAAGATGTCACCGGCGGAGCTGTCGAAGCTCGACCCTTCCTTCGACTGGACGCGCTATCTCGCAGACAGCGGCATCGGGAAGATCTCCAGCATCAATGTGACCGAGCCGGCCTTCTTCAAGGCGCTCGACAAGGAGATCAGAACCGTCCCGCTCTCCGACTGGAAGGCCTACCTGCGCTGGCACGCCGTGCATGCCCGCGCCCCGTTCCTGTCGAACCGGTTCGTGGCGGAAGACTTCGATTTCTATCGCAAGACCCTGCGAGGTGTGAGCGAGATGCCTCCCCGCTGGAAGCGTTGCGTCCGCTACGTCGACCGCGACCTCGGCGAAGCCCTTGGGCAGGAGTTCGTCCGCCGCACCTTCAGTGCCGACACCAAGCAGCGCACCGTCGACATGACCATGCGCATCGAGAAGGCCATGGAGAGCGAGATCCGCAATCTCGACTGGATGACCGCTCCGACGAAAGAGAAGGCTCTTCAGAAACTCCACGCCATCGCCAACAAGGTCGGCTATCCCGACAAATGGCGCGACTACTCCTCGATCGTCATCAAGCCGGATGACTTTTACGGAAATGCCACGCGGGCCACGGTGTTCGAGTCGAACCGCGAGATCGCCAAGATCGGCAAGCCCGTCGACCGCGGCGAGTGGGGCATGACGCCGCCGACGGTGAACGCGTACTACAACTCGCAGATGAACGACATCAACTTTCCGGCGGGCGTGCTGCAGCCGCCTCTCTTCGATCCGAAGATGGACGACGCACCAAACTATGGCAACACCGGCTCCACGATCGGTCACGAGCTGACGCACGGATTCGACGATGAGGGACGCCAGTTCGACGCCAACGGCAATCTGGAGGACTGGTGGACGCCGGAAGACGCGAAGGCATTCGAGGAGCGCGTGCAGTGCGTGCGCGATCAATACGCGCAGTACACGATCATCGATGACATCAAGATCAACTCCAAGCTCACCTCCGGCGAAGACGTGGCCGACCTCGGCGGCACGCTCCTGGCCTACATCGCCTGGAAGGAAGCGGATCCCAACGAGACCGAGCCGCGCGATGGCTTCACACCCGATCAGCGCTTCTTCATCGGCTTCGCCCAGTGGGCGTGCGAGAACCAGCGCCCCGAGAACCTCCGTGCCAACGCCATCACCAATCCGCACTCACCCGGCAAGTACCGCATCAACGGCATCGTCTCGAACATCCCCGAGTTCCAGCGCGCCTTCAAATGCGGCGAGAAGGCGCCGATGGTGAGGGAGAAGAGTTGTAAGGTCTGGTGAGGGATGGGTGCTCGGTGCTCGTACCGCTGTCATTCCGAGCCGCGAAGACGGCGAGGAATCTGGGCGGGGGATCTCAGTCATCCGCCTGAGGCCCAGCGATCACACTCCTCAGATGCGTCGTGCCGCGGTCGAGGTCGTCGAGGATTACGTTGATGGCGCCGGCCTCGAGCGGCACGGTTCGCGTGATGGCGCGGGAGAGGTCGATCTCTCCGCGTCTGGCGATGTCCATCAGTTCCACGAGCTCGTCACGGGTGTGATCGGCGCAGCCGATGATGCGGCGCTCCTTCGCCAGCACATCGCTGTAGGGATCGATCTCCCACTTCCGCAGGTTGATGGCCACGATCATCAGCCGGCCGCCGGGCTTGAGCGCGCGCAACGCTCGAGTGGCGGCAGCGGGATGGCCGGAGAATTCGAGCGCGACGTCGAGCACTCCCAGTTCCGTCGATGCGCCCATCGACGCGGCCAGCTCGAGCTTCTCCGGCACGACCTCGAGGACGGCCACATCGGAGACGCCGAGGACGCGCGCCAGTTGCAGTGCGGAGACGCCCAGGCCGCCGAAGCCGATGATGCCGAGCGATTCGCCGGGGCGGATCTGCGATAGCTTCAGGGCATGCCAGGCCGTGGCCGTCGAGCACATCATGATCGCGGCCTGATCGAACGGCACCTCGGGCGGGATGGAAATGGCGTTGTGCTGCTGGACGACGATGCGCTCGGCGTAGCCGCCGTCCCGCTCCTTGCCGAGCATGTCGCCGTTGTCGAAGAGGTAATGCAACGCCACGCGCTCGCTCGTCCCGTGGACGACGCCCGCCACTTCGTGGCCTGGCGTCAGCGGCAGGTTGACCGTTCCTCCGCCGGCGCGGTAGTGCGCGTCGCTGTGGCAGATGCCCGCGGCACGGACGTCGACGACGATCTCGCCTTCGCCCGCACGCGGGTCCTCCACCTCGCAGTCTTCGAGCGGAGAACCCTGCTTCAACAGTCGAACGGCGCGCATCAATGCTGCAACCGGATCTCCCCCGATTTCACCGCGCGCTCCTCCTCGGGGGTGGCTTCCTGCACGCGAAATGACCCGTGCCGCCGATCCACTGCAGCGTTCAGTCTTCGCTGCCATTCGGCGGGGTCGGCCGGAGCGGGGACCTCGATGAGCCAGAAAAAGTGGACGATCTCACGATGAGGAAGATCGTTGCGCTCGATGGCGCCCTGCGCATACTCGGGGTCGGACCCCTGAACGGCCGTGTAATGCGCTTCGAGCAGAGAATGATCGTCGGCTGACATCATGAGAACCATGAGCAGTATGAAAACTTGCATCCGCTTTTGCGAACGAGAGCTCGACCGGACGGGGCCGTGTGGGCGCGCAAAAAGTACGCGCCCACACGGCCGGAGTCCACTCACTTGTCGTTGAACAGCTCGATGAACTCGTAGATGTAGTTGCCGGTTCCGGTGGCGTCCGAAAACTCGTTGATGAAGACACCCTTTCCGCACGTGGTCAGGCCGCCGGTTCCCGGTGAGCCGGAAGTCGACACGACCTTGGTCCAGCTGGAAAGAGCGCCCGCGGAACCACAGTTGAGGCGTTGGAAACTGGATCCGCCCGACGTATCCATCGAGACCGTGGGACCGTCGATGACCGTGCCGGCGGCATTGGAGAGCTTGTAGTTCTCGCTGCCGTTGATCTGCGGCATCGCGTTGGCGCTGTTGACGTAGACGACGTTCGAGGCCAGGGTCCGGTTCCAGAACGCCTGGAACTGTGTCTTCGTGGCGTTGCGCGCGATGAGCACATATCCCTTCGAAGCGATGACCGTCCCGGCCGGGATCGTGTAGTTGAGCGTGGACTTGGCCTGCGTTACTTTCCAGCCCGAGATGTCGGCGGGCAGGCCGTTGCTGACGGTCACGGAGACGACGGCTGAGGTTCCCGTGTTGCCCGCCGCGTCGTAGGCCTTCGAGGTGAGCGAGTGCGTTCCGTTGCCGGTGCCGGTGGTGTTCCAGGACCAGGAGTACGGAGAGGTCGTGTCCGTCGATTGCAGGCCGCCATCGAGATAAAACTCGACTTTCGTCACGCCCACGTTGTCGGAGGCGGATGCGTTCACCGTGGTCGTTCCGGAGACCGTGGCACCGCCGGACGGCGCGGTGATCGATGTCACCGGCTTCGTCGTGTCGCCGCCACCACCGCCGCCTGTGTCGTCGAGCGTGAAGCTTCGCGGCAGGCCCGAGGCGGTCACTTCATTCGGGCCCTGATGCACGGCGCCGTCGGCCGAGACCGTGAAGATGTTCAGTCCGTCGGTGGTGATCTTGATGTTGCCGACGCAGTAGCCGGCGTGACTGGCCAGCGAGCCGACGGGGCTGCCCTCTTCGGTCTGCAGGACCACCGCCGGCGGGGCGGTCACGCAGGAGGACGACTGCCCGAGGAGGACGTGCTCCACGACATCGATGCGCGGCAGATCCCAGCCGCTCGACTCGCCGCTTCCCACTCCGATGATGGCCACGGCCGGATCGGCCATGTTGAAGAAATCGGGATTCGTACTGCTCTCGCTGCCGTGGTGGTTCACGTGCAGGACGTCGATGCCTCCGGCGCTGATGAGCGGGAAGGCACCGCCGGGAGAGATGGCCCGGATCACCGAGGTCTCGACGTTGACCTGCGCCGTCGACCGCCCCGTGCACGAGTCCGAGCCGCCGCCGAGATCGCTGGCCCAGAGATAGTCGAATCCGCCGTACTGGATCAATAGCGCAATGGAGCGATCATTCTCATCGGACACCGATACCGACCCGCCACCGATAATCGACCCGTTGCGCGCCACGCAGGTGATCCTCGCGCCGTTGCCGAGCGCGATAACGGTGCCCACGGGCATGGCCACGGGCACTCCGGCAGTCGTCGTTGCGGCGGCGGCGTTCCATCCGTCCGCGCACGAAGAGCTGTAGGTTGAACCGTTGTAGTACTGCCGGACGTGAACGTTGTATCCGGCATTGATCACCTCGTCCAGTCCGCCGATGTGATCGCAGTGCTGGTGGCCGCCGACGACATAGTCGAGCCCGTTCGCGGGCATGACGCCGATGGATTCCAGGTACGGGACGACATAGCTCGTGCCTTTACCGGTGTTGCCGGCTTCGAGGAGAACCGTGGTTCCGTCGGGACCTTTGATGAAAACCGAGCCACCCCATCCGACGTCGATGTAGTGAATCTCGAGTTGCTGCGCGAACAACGGGAAGGACGTGAGACAGAGGACGAGCACAGCGAGGGCGTACCGCGTCAATCGCATCAAAGCCTCCACTTGCAGTTTTTGGGTGGGTCGGGGGGAGTCGCTCCACATTGTGTAGAGCGCGGGGGCTGGAGGCAAGAAAAAATGCGCTAGAGGTGGGAGGTCGCGGGTCGGGGGTCGTGGGCGGCTAAGCGCCCCACGCGACCCACTAAGGAACCGGACAGACCCCGTGCAGCATCTGCCATGCGAACGATGCGGCGATGGCCAGCGTGATCAGTGCATAGACCGGGAGAAAGCGTCGGCGTAGCGTCATCACTGGTCATCATCGCGTCGCGGCCGGAATTGTTCAAGCGCCGGCAGCGACAGCGGTTTTCCGTCGAACGACAGCAGCATGGCCAGTTCGCCTTCGCCGGCGCTCATGCCGTCGGGAAGATGGATGTGGACGACGTGCTCGTCGTCGAACCTGAGGATGTTCGCGTCGAACGCGCGATGGTGCGTCGCGCACAAAGCGATGCCGTCGCTGACATCGATGGCCGGTTTCGGTCCGCGATCGGAGTTGACGTGCGCGGCGTCGAGCAGCGCCCGGACGTGCAGCCCGCACACCGCACATCGATCGCGGTAGGCGCTGAGCACGGCGTTGCGGAACCGGGCCTCGTACAGACGCCGCTGCACCGAGGTCACGGCGTAGCTGCGGGTGAGCTCGCGGATTTCACTCGGGCTCTGCGGCGTGCGCATCACGTGCAGCGGCAACTGGCGGACTGCCGGAGCCGGCGAGGTGATTTCTCCCGGCTTCTGCTCGGAGAGATCGACGGCGAAGCAGCGCGACTCGTCGCTCCAGCCGACCACGTACACCGGCGCGAAGATCACGTACTCGGTCACGGGCCTTCTCTTCACCTGCAGAAAGTAAATGAGCGGCAGTTCCGCTTCCGCGGCGCGCTTCAGTGCGTCGTTGTCGGAATCGCGCGACACGAAGTCGTACAGGACGCGGCTGCCTTCGATGGTGTCCTGGGCGTGCTCGGAATCGATGGTCGTGGTGATGGAGAGCGGCTCGGTCAGCAGCGCCGGTTTGAAGATTCCCTGTTGTCCCTTGAGGTGAACGCGGAATCCTCGCAGCTCGGCCGCGGGCACGGCGATCCAGCGCTCCCGCAGCGCGCGGACGAAGTTGATGGCATCGAGACGGATGCGCGTCTCGTCGAGCACGGACTCATCCTAGCGCGCAGCGCCCCTTTACGCCTTCCGGGTCATGACGATCGACAGCTCCGCCGAGGCGCGAATGAGCTTTCGTGCGGCGGGGGTGGCCGTCTGGTAGGCGCTGCAGAATGGGTCGGCCAGCTCGTCACTCGATGGGGCCGTCATGGTGAATCCCTGGGGCGGTTGCTGCGCGGCCCAGAGCCGCCGCCGCTGCCAGCGGTCGTCCTGCAGCGCGCACTCGAGGTAGGGAGCGGTCGAGGGCCGCGCCTCATCGTCACTTCGCATGAAGGGAACGGAATCCGTGCGGGCCCGGGACCAGAGCGACGGAGCCATCACCTCCTCCACGAGCGACGCCACGATCTGGCGCACCGGCACCGGCGATTCGAAGATCGACGCGCAGAACTGGAGACCGGATACGTACCCGGCGCCGCCCTTGATCGTCTGAAACTCGCAGCGAGCCACCTTCGACAGGAGACGGATCTGCTGGCTTCGATAGATGAACTCGAGCGGGACCGTCGAGCCCATGACCATGCGGGCGCTGTGCTCGACCCGGACGCCGATCAGACTGATCTCGACAATGCGCGCGTTGGCATCCGCCAGCGTGGCTGGTATGGCGGAAGGAAGGGGGAGCCGCACGGCTCCGCGTTGTTCGACGGCGAGGGCGTTCACGCGTGGAGTTTGCTCAAGGGCAGTCAGAAAGACGTCAAAGACGACGTCGGTAATCCGTGAAGTGTATCAGCGCTCGCGATCCAGAACATAAGCGAGACCGCCGACGCGGAACCAGCGATAGCCGTACGGCTCCATGGTGATGCGATGGACGCCGCTCTTGCTTCTGCTGTGATCGTCCGAAAGCAGGTTGACGAGCGTGTCCTCGATGGCATCGACCGTGGCCACCTGCGGCTTCGCGGAGAAGTTGTGCATCACGATCATGCTGTTGCCGCGCCAGTCGTAGCGAATGGCCAGCACCGCCGGTTTGCGCGTCGCCAGGACGGTCCACTCGCCCCAGCCGATCTCCGGACACTCCTTGCGCATGCGGATGATGCGCTCGGTCCAGTTCAGCAGAGACTGCGGGTCACGGCGCTGCTCGGCGGCGTTGACGCGCTTGTATCCATAGACGGGATCGTCGATCACCGGAAGGACCGACTTCTTGGCCTTGGTGAATCCTCCCTGTGGCTCGGCCGACCATTGCATGGGGGTGCGCGCGGCGTTGCGCTCAGGGAGATCGAGGTCGTCGCCCATGCCGATCTCGTCGCCGTAGCGGATCACCGGCGTGCCCGGCAGCGTGAACATCGCGCTGTACGCGAGCTCGAGCCGGGCTCGATCGTTGTTGAGCATCGGGGCCAGACGGCGGCGGATACCACGATCGTAGAGCTGCATGCCCGGATCGGGACCGAACGCGGCGAACACCGCTTGGCGCTGCTCCGGCTTCAGCCGTCCCAGATCGAGCTCGTCGTTGTTGCGAAGGAAATGAGCCCACTGCCCCGTGGCCGGTCTCTCTTTCGTCCGCCGCAGCGCCACCACCACCGGCCGGGTGTCGCTCGTGGCCATGGCCAGGAAGAGGTTCTGATTGACCAGGAAGTTGAACATCATGTGCAGCCGGTCATCGTCCCTGCCGAAGTAGGAGAGGTCCTCCTTCGGCAGGATGTTGGCCTCGGCCAGCAGCACGGCGTTGCCGGTCCGCCACTGCAGAAAGCTGCGCATGTCGCGGATCATCTGGAAGTCGGGGATGTGCTTCCTGCCCGCGCCTTTGCTCTGGATGACGAACGGTACGGCATCGACGCGGAAGCCCGATACGCCGAGCTGCAGCCAGAAGCCCATGATCCGCTGGATCTCGGTGCGCACCTCCGGGTTGGCGGTGTTGAGATCGGGCTGGAACCGGTAGAAGCGGTGAAAGTAGTACTCGTGAGCCGCTTTGTCGTAGGTCCACGTCGTCTTCTGCACCCCCGGGAACACCATGCCCTGGTCGGCGTCGGCGGGTTTCGTCTTCGACCAGACGTACCAGTCGCGGTATTTCGACGACTTGCTCCTGCGCGCGGACTGGAACCAGGGGTGCTGGTCGGAGGTGTGGTTGATGACCAGATCGATCATCACCTTGATGCCGTTACCCTCGGCGTGATGGGTGAAGTCGACGAAGTCGCCGAGCGTTCCGTGGCGGGGGTCGACCTCGTAGTAGTCGGAGATGTCGTAGCCGTTATCGAGATTCGGAGACGGCTGAAACGGGAGCAGCCAGATGCAGGTGACGCCGAGGCCGGCCAGATAGTCGAGGCGCCGGGAGAGCCCCTCGAAGTCGCCGACGCCGTCGGCATCGGAGTCCATGAACGTCTCGACGTCGAGACAATAGATGACGGCGTTTTTGTACCAGAGATCGTCGATCACCAGCGCAGCTTGACGCCTCCCGAGATCACCAGCGGGTTCAGCTTCAGCTTCTCCGTCGATCCGGCCGCGCTCGAATCGGGCTCGTACTTGATGTATTTACCGTCGACGGCGATGGCGAACATCCGTCCGAGAGCGATGTCGATGCCGGCGCCGGCATTCCAGGTGGTCTTCTTGTCGATCTTCACCCGGCCGATGCCGGCGAGGTCGAGATCGCTGCTGGTGAGATCGCCCGCTTTGACGTAGGCGACGCCCGCACCGACGTAGGGCGAGATCATCGACGCGTGTGCGAAGTGCCACTGCAGATCGGCAGTGACGGGCATGAGCTTGAGGCGCCCGCTGTCGAGGACGCGCGTGCCGTTGATGTCGATCCCGCCGTTGGCGTGCAACCGGCTGAGCGCGAGCTCGGTGGAGATCGCTCCAGTCCAGAAGTGATTGAAGCTGAAGCCGTATCCCTTGGCGTTGTCGAACGTCAGCTTGCCGCCGGCATCTCCCGTGTCCTTGAGCTGCGCGGTCGAGTACCAGACGCCGATCTCGTTCGATTGAGCCGACAACGGCAGGGCCATGAGACAAACCAGTACGACCACGACACCATGAATCTTCATGCGGCCACTCCTTGCGCTGCTGATGTATAAACTCCTGCGCACGTCTTGTGCAAGGAGGATTCTCATGAAGCGTGCCGTCGTCGTCGCCGCGCTGCTCGCCGCCGCGTTCTCCGCTTTCGCTCAGGATCTGCCCGACGGGAAGCTCACGAAGTTGCCGGGGATGGACCTGCCGGGCATGGTGACGCGCGAGAGCAACGGCATCCCGCACGTGTTTGCGCTGACGATGCACGACGCCGTCTTCCTCAACGGCTGGCTGCACGCGCAGGACCGCTTCTTCGAGATGGACACGAACCGGCGCATTGCCAGCGGCACGCTCGCCGAGATCCTCGGCACTCCCGCTTTGAGCAACGACGTGCAACTGCGCACGTTCGGATTGCGCCGGGTCGCCGAGGCGTCGCTGCCGTTGCTGTCGTCCGACGCGCGGGCGCAGCTGGCCGCGTATTCGGCCGGCGTCAATGCCTACATCTCGACTCACGCGCTTCCGGCGGAGTACGGACTGCTGGAGATCACGCAGGTCCCGCCCTGGACCGACGTCGACTCGCTCGCGGTCGGCAAGCTGATCGCGTTCGGTCTGTCGTTCGATCTCGACATCGACCCGACGGTCGCGCTCCTGACCTACCAGGGCGTGGGCCATGTGGCCGGCTTCGACGGGCAGGCCCTTTTCTTCAACGACACCTGGCGGCTGCAGCCGTTCACGAGCGCGGCCACGATTCCCGACGCCACCGGCGCCGGTTCCACGCTGCCGCTGCGAAACAACGCGGCAGCGGACGCGACGTTCGATACCTCCTGGCTCAAGCCGCAGGCGCTCCAGCTCGCGCAGCGCTATCTCGATACGGTGCGTGATGTGCCGGTGCTGGCCGCGGCCATCGATCAGGAGAAGCACGCCGGATCGAACGAGTGGGCGGTGGCCGGGAAAAACACGACCACCGGCAATCCGCTGATCGCCAACGACCCGCACCTCTCGCTGGTGTCGCCTCCGAACTTCTATCCGGTCTCACTGCGCGTGCCGGGCCGCCTCAATGTCGCCGGCATGGGATTCCCCGGAGCGCCGTTCGTCATCCAGGGACAGAACGAACGGATCGCCTGGGGCTCGACCGTCCATCCCATGGACGTCACCGACATCTATCAGGAGCAGCTCATTCCCGATCCCGCTTCGCCAAGCGGCTACTCGAGTTTGTACAACGGCAAGAAGGAAACCGTGCTGGCCATTCCGCAGACGTTCCGTGCGAACAAAGTCGGCGACGGAGTGAAGGATAACCTCACCACCGTTCCGGCCTCGGGCAGCGTGCCGCCGGCGACGCTCATCGTTCCGCGCCATGGCCCGATCATCCAGGTCGACGCCAGGACCGGAGTGGCGCTCAGCCTCCAGTACGCCGGTTTCTATCCGACGCACGAGCTCGAGGCGTTCATGCTCATCGACCAGGCCAGAAACGTCGATGACTTCAAGGCCGCGCTGCAGTTCTTCGATTTCGGATCGCAGAACTTTGCCTATGCCGATGTCGATGGGACGATCGCATACTTCACCAGCGGCGAGCTGCCCATCCGTGAAGACCTGCAGGCCGGCACGGTCAATGGTCTGCCGCCGTACTTCATCCGCAACGGCCAGGGGGGCAACGAGTGGCTGGCAGTGCAGCATCCGCAGCCGAACCAGGCGCTCCCCTACGAGATCCTGCCGTTCTCGGAGATGGCCCAGGTCGTCAATCCGTCGAACGGATGGTTCGTCAATGCGAACAACGATCCCACCGGACAGTCGCTCGATAACAACCCGCTGAACACGCCGCGTGTGGGAGGGGGCATCCTCTACGACAACCCGTCGTACGACGGGTTCCGCGGCGGACGGATCACGCAACTGATCCGGCAGAAGCTGGCCGCCGGAAAGATGACCGCCGGCGACATGAAGGCCATTCAGGCTGACACGGTACTGATCGACGCCGAAGTGTTCGTGCCGTACATCAAGGCGGCCATGGCCGACGCGGGTGCGATCGGCGCGAACCCCGCTCTGGCGGCGCTGGGAAGCAATCCGGTCGTTGCCGCGGCCGTGTCGCGCCTGGCCAAATGGAATTTCTCGACGCCCACCGGAATTCCCGAAGGCTACGACGCCAGCGACGTCAACGGCGCCCTCTCCACGCCGTCGCAGACCGAGATCGACAACAGCGTGGCCGCCACGATCTACGCGGCCTGGCGCAGCCGCTTCCTGGCCAACACGATCGACGGTGTGCTTGCGGCGGGGATGATGCCTCTTCCGCCGCACCAGCAGGCGCTGGCTTCGATGCGCTACCACCTCGATCATTTCGCGGTTCTGCAGGGAAGGGGAGCGTCCGGCATCGACTTCTTCAACGTTCCCGGCGTGAGCGAAGCGCCGGCGCGCCGCGACATCATCATTCTGAAGAGCGTCGCCGATGCGGTGGCGATGCTGTCGGGCGACGCCTTCGCTCCCGCCTTCAACAAGTCCACGAACCTCGGCGACTACCGCTGGGGCAAACTGCATCGCGTCGTGTTCTCGCACCTCATGGGCAACGCGCTCTTCTCGCCCGGCGCGCTGTTCGGACTGCCGCCGCAGCCGTCGGTGCCGGGGCTGACGGGCGTGTCGGTCGACGGCGGCTACGAGACCGTCGACGCAGCGACGCACAATCCGCGGGCCACCACCGTGAACGGCTTCATGTTCGGCAGCGGCCCGAACCGGCGCTACGTCGGCGAGATGGCCAGGAGCGGTGTGCTCGGGCAATCGAGCCTGCCCGGCGGCGTGAGCGGAAGCCAGACCAGCCCATGGTTCACGAATCTGCTGATGCAGTGGCTGACGAACGACACGTTCCCGGTGACCGCGGACACCTCGCCGCGCATTCCGTTCCTCCATTGACGCGGCCGGCGATTTTGAGGGAGATGAGAACAGGCGTACATTGACTGCAGTCGTGTCCGAAAAACCATGTGTCCTGGTCGTCGACGACAACGACATGCTGCGCAAGCTCCTGTTCGTGGAGTTGACGGCGGACGGCCGGTTTCGCGTCGAGCAGGCAGCGACGGGTGCGGAAGGGATCGAGAAGGCGGTGGCAACCGGCTGCTCGGTCATCGTGCTCGACATGATGCTGCCGGACACCGACGGGCTGCAGTTCATCGAACGCCTCAAGCTGGCCAGGCCGGATGATCCCCCGTCGATCATCGCCATCACGGCGGCCCCGACCTCTCTGGTTCCCGACTCGATGATCGAGACGCCTTTCCGCGGCCTGGTCAGCGCCGTGTTCCGGAAGCCCTTCGATCACGCCAAGCTGCGCGACACCGTCGCCTTCTGCGCCGGCGCGTAGAGGGGGTCAGAGCTTCGCTTCGTCACTTTTCTAATGCCTGTAGAGAAAAATCTACCAGGTGTGCAAAAGTGACGAAGCGAAGCTCTGACCCCCGCTACGGCTTCTTCTTTTTCGGGGGGTCGATGTGGAAGATGCGGCGGAAGAGCGACCGCTTCTCGGGCTCTTTCTGCGTTTCCACGGGCTTCGTGGCGGTGACGGTCATCTTCGCTCGCGAGGTGTTCGCTTTTTCGAGCGCGGTCCTGGCGTCGGCGAGCTCCGCGGTCGCCGCCGGGCTGTTCGGGTAACGGACGAGATAGCCCTCGTAGGCTTTGATGCCCTCCTCGAAGTTGCCGGCGAGAACGAGCCCTCGCGCCGCACGCAACTGCTGCTTCTTCGCGGCGAATGCGCGGAGCTGCGGCTGCGTGTACGTGAAGGCTGGCCTGGGATCGGTTCTGACTCGAATGGCGGTCGCCCACGACGCCGGCAGCGCGACCGCGACGGCGACGACGATCCAGAACACCACCGGCGGCACCGTCTGATCGAGCAGCGAGGGGCGCGATCCCAATGCCGGGGTGGCATCGGTGTAATCCGGCGCCGTCACGCTGGGCGGCACCGTACCCTGTTCACCCTGCCTGGCGCGTGCGGCGAGGGTCGATACTCCGCTCTCGATCGGATCCGTGGCCAGCTCCGGCTTCGCCGCCGCGATCGGCCCCATCTCCTGGCGAATGCGGTTCAGTTCGTCGAGCGCTTCGACCGCCGAGGCGTGGCGGTCGTCCGGACTCTTGGCGAAGAGGCGGGCCACGAACGGCGACAGAGCAGCGGGAACTTCGGGGTTCGCCTCATGCACCGGCTTCGGATTCATCTCCACGACGTTGCGGAGGATGCCGGTGACGTCCGATGCGCCGAATGCCTTGATGCCGGAGAGCATCTCGTACACCACCGCGCCGACCGAGAAAAGATCGGAGCGCACGGTTACCGGCTGGCACTTCACCTGTTCGGGAGACATATAGCTGGGAGTGCCGAGCATCTCCCCGACCGCGGTCAGATTGGAGTCGAGGGGCCGGGCGATCCCGAAATCGGCGATCTTGGCGTCGCCGTGAGGCGTGATGAGGATGTTGGCCGGTTTGATGTCTCGATGGACGATGCTCTTGGCGTGCGCGTATGCCAGGCCGCGCAGGATTCCCTCGGCGATGCGCAGCGCGTCCTCGAGCGGAAGCGGCTTTCGTTTGCGCATGTGATCGCGGAGGTTCTCTCCCTCGACGTATTCGGTGGCCAGCCAGGCGATGACGTTGTTCTCGTATCCCGGCTCGTACAGCGTGACGATGTTGGGATGCTGCAACGCGCCGCACAGCTCCGCCTCACGCTGCAGGCGCTTATAGAACTCGTTGGCCTCGCTCTCGTCGTCGAACTTCTCGTTGACGTGGACGGTCTTGAGAGCGACCTTCCGCCCGATGCGCCGGTCCCTGGCCAGGTACACCATGCCCATGGCGCCGCGTCCCAGAACGGACTCGACGTCGTAATGGCCATAGTTTGGAGGCAATGTGCCGGCGACTTCGGACATGGGTTTCGCAGATCGTAGCAGACCACAAGGCCGGCGTTTGTGGCCCACGTCATCAGGATGTTCTACACTCCGCCGTTTCCATGACCGCGCCAGAAACCCCCCGTTCGCTGAATTTCATCGAGGAGATCATCGAGGAGGATCTGCGCCGGGGCAGGTACCAGACGGTGGTGACCCGCTTTCCGCCGGAGCCTAACGGCTACCTGCATATCGGTCACGCCAAGTCGATCTGCCTCAACTTCGGTGTGGCCGGCGAATACGGCGGCCATTGCAATCTCCGTTTCGACGACACAAACCCGGTCAAGGAGGACATCGAGTACGCCAACGCCATCATCGAGGACGTGAAGTGGCTCGGTTTCTCCTGGGGCGAGAACGTCTTCCACGCCGCCGACTACTTCGATCAGCTCTACGAGTGGGCGGAGTTTCTCATCAAGGACGGCAAGGCCTTCGTGGACAGCTCGAGCGCCGACGAGATCCGCACCCTGCGCGGCACGCTTACCGAGCCCGGCAGGAACAGTCCTTACCGCGACCGCACCATCGACGAAAACCTGGACCTCTTCCGCCGCATGCGTGCCGGCGAGTTCCCCGACGGTGCGCACGTACTGCGCGCCAAGATCGACATGTCCTCGCCGAATCTGAACATGCGCGATCCCGTGCTGTACCGCATCCGCCACGAATCGCATCACCGCACCGGTGACAAATGGTCCATCTATCCGATGTACGACTTCGCCCATCCGCCCTCGGACGCCATCGAGGGGGTGACCCACTCGCTGTGCACGCTGGAGTTCGAGGATCACCGCCCGCTCTACGACTGGCTGATCGAGAACCTCCCCGTCCCCTCGAAGCCGGAGCAGATCGAGTTCGCCCGGCTCAACCTCAATTACACGGTGACGAGCAAGCGCAAGCTCCTGCGTCTGGTCGAGGAGAAATACGTGCGCGGCTGGGACGACCCGCGCATGCCGACGCTGGCCGGAATGCGCCGCCGCGGCTACACGCCGGCTTCGATCCGCAACTTCTGCGACCGCGTGGGTGTGGCCAGGCGCGAGAACGTCATCGATGTTGCGCTGCTCGAATTCAGCGTGCGCGAAGACCTCAACCGCATCGCTCCGCGCGTGATGGGTGTGCTGCGGCCGCTTAAGGTCATCATCACGAACTACCCCGAGCGGCAGACCGAGGAGTTCGAATCGGCGAACAATCCGGAGGATCCCTCGATGGGCACGCGGCGGGTCCCTTTCACCAGGACGATCTACATCGAGCGGGAAGACTTCATGGAGGATCCGCCGAAGAAGTTCTTCCGCTTCGCACCCGGCCGCGAGGTCCGGCTCCGCTCCGCGTACTTCATCATCTGCACGGATGTGGTCAAGGATGACGGCGGCAACATCGTCGAGTTGCACGCCACGTACGACCCGGCCACACGTGGCGGCGACGCGCCCGACGGGCGCAGGCCCAAAGCGACGCTGCACTGGGTCTCCGCCGAACACGCCTTCGAAGCCGAGGTGCGGTTGTACGATCGACTGTTCCGGAGCGAGGACCCGGAGGGCAGCGGTGATTTTCTCGCCGATCTGAATCCTCATTCTCTCGAGGTCATCGAGGATGCCAGGCTCGAGCCGTCCGTCCGCGGCGCCGCTCCGCTCACGCACTACCAGTTCGAGCGGCTCGGTTACTTCTCCGTCGATGCCGACTCGACCAGCGACCGACTCGTGTTCAATCGCACGGCCACGCTCAAGGACTCGTGGGCGAAGGCGGCGTCGAGGAGTTGATCTAATCTCCCATCTCTAATCTCTACTCTTTAATCAATATGTTATTCTTCACGCCAGCATGGCCGTGTGCTGGCGCTGTCCAAACTGCAGTGAAGTCAGTTGCGAAGACGATGGGAATGCGGAAGGCCATCCTCTGGCCTGCGACCATTGCGAGCGTCCGTTTCTGCCGCGCGAGACGCACTGCCCGGTCTGCGATGCGCCCAATCCATGGTCGCGCCGCGACTCCGTTCACTTCTGGTGTCGAGAGTGCGGCCACACGCAGACGTTCTACTCGGCGAAGCGATCGGCCTAGACAGTCCTCGAGGGTGCTAACATTCTTCATCCCGCCAACCAACGGGACAGCGATGGGAGGGTGCGATGGGGGAGATCAAGCTGTTCCAGATCTGCTACGAAGGCGATCTCAACGCCGAGGTTTCCTCGGCACTGGCCAGGCTCGGCGCCGACCCGAATTTCGATGAGAGCTGGTGCGTCTGGTTGCCCGAGGGGCGGCACTCCGCGCCGCTGATCCGCTACCTGCGCTCGCATATCGGAGCCGAGGCCAGACTGATCGTGGCGTGCACCCAGTTCACTACATCGCGCGACTTCCTGCTGGTGCGTCACAGCCTGACCGTCGACGCCGACTACTCCGACCTGCACGAGGCGCTGGAGCGGCTGGGCACCGTCGTCGACCTGCCGTTCGAGTCGACGTTCGTCATCCGCTCCGACGACCGCACCGACGTACAGACCCTCGGTCGCGCCCTCGGCGAGCTCTGCCCGGACGACTCGCTCATGGTCACCGGGATCAGTCACGACTGGGCGTACAGCGAGGCCGGGGTAAGCCGGATGTTTGTAGCGGACGCGACCGCTTCGGTCCTGCTGCGCCCCTTCTAGGGAGCCACCAGGGAGCCAAACTGGCACGTGTCGCGCTTCGCGTCACGGCATGAAACGATTTTTTGTTCTCGCGCTCTTTCTATTCAGCAGCAGCTTGTTCGCCGCGGTCGTCCAGCCGGTTGGAGCCGCGTCGCAGGTTCTGATCCCCGCGGCCGGCAGCACGGCCGGAGCGAACGGCACGTTCTTCCGCTCGGACATCACTATTCTCAATCTGATGTCGCACGACCAGACCGTTTCGCTGCAATGGCTGCCACAGGCGGACTCGGGCGGCACGAATGTGACGAAGACCATCACGATTCCGGCGCTGTCGGGTATCCGCTCGGCCGACTTCGTCGCCCAATACCTGGAGACCTCCGGTCTCGGCTCGATCGTGGTCACCGGCCTGGCCAGCGGCGGCGGTATTGATTCGACGGCATTGCTCAGCGTTTACGCCCGCATCTGGTCGCCGCAGCCGAACGCCCTGGGGGCGGTCTCGCAGAGCTTTCCGGCCATTCCGACGAGCACGATCAACACGCAGATCGCCGCTCTGTTCGGTGTGGGGGGCGCGGACAACGCCACGAACTACCGCGTCAACGTCGGCATCGTGAACCTCGATCCGGTCAACGCGCAGACATTTGTCGTATCCGTCGTCTCGGCGCCGCCGGTTCCGCCGGCGAAGACCGTCACGATTCCGCCGATGTCGATGCAGCAGGTCTCCGTCGGCGATGGTCTTCCGGTTTCGACGCAGATCCAGGTGCGGAACACGACAGCGTCGGGCACGCACTCCAATTTCTGGACCGCGTACTCGTCGACCGTCAACGACACGACCGGCGATGCCTGGTCGGACATGGCCGTCGCCGGAACCCTCGCTCCGTAGCAAGCCGTGGTGGCGGAGTGCCCTAGTGCACGTTCAAGCTTGCTAGACTGAGTGAAGTTGAGTTGACCGAAATTGGCAACGAGTGTGAGGGAGGGCGAGCCATGTCGGAAAAGAGGTACATCGTTCGGTTGAGCGAGGATGAGCGTGCAAGTCTGATTGG
>JBBRTB010000036.1:0-34908 GCA_038244815.1 Thermoanaerobaculia bacterium | reverse complement strand
TCGGCGCCAACTACTACGAGCAACGCTACCGCGAACGTCTCCTCAACTCACTGAAAAAAAAGGCCGCCACTCTCGGCTTTCATCTCACTCCGGCACAGGAGGTTCATTAGAAGCCGCGAAGACGGCGAGGAATCTGGGTGGCGGCGTCCCCCGCCCAGATTCGCTACCCCGTCATTCCGAGCCGCGAAGACGGCGAGGAATCTGGGTGGCGGCGTCCCCCGCCCAGATTCCTCGCGCTCTTCGGCGCTCGGAATGACCGGTGGCGGGGCGTCCTCCGACTACTTCGCCATCTTCTTCAGTTTGCCGAACACGCCATCGGCCACGAGTCTGTCGGCGGCATGCAGGACTTTCCGCATCGCGGCCAGCACATCTTCCGGGCCGCTCCAATGCTGGCGGAGGATCGCCGGATCGGTGTCGGCGAGCATCTTATTGAGGATATAGACGCCGAAGACGAGGTCGTCGAGATAACCAACCGGTCCGAGGAGCGCCTCGGGAACGAGGTCGAAAGGAGAGATGAAGTAGACGATGCCGGTACCGAGCAGAACTTTGTTCTTACCGTTCACGCGGCCATCTTTCGCCAGGCGCCACAGCAGCATGAACGTATCCGGGACGAGCAGCAGGTAATCGGCCACCGCCTCGACGACGTGACCGCCGCCGTCGACATAGGCATGAATGCGCTCGCGCAGACGATCGTAAAACCGGCGCGCGCCATCATTCGGTTCATTTCGTTCACTCTGCGCGATCGTCGTGTCCATCGGAACCTCTCATGGATCCGGGCGGCAGGTCTGCGCCGCCCTTCCCCAGCGTGACGACGAGTCCTCCGTCGACGATCCAGATGTTCTGGATGTCGGCGTCGATAAAGTCGGGCAAGAACCGATCCAGACTCATCACCAGTGTGGCCGGCTCTTCGTATGCCACCAGCTCCTTCGGCAGGCGGCTCCTGATCAGGCCGAACAGGATGGAAGGAATCGGAAATCCAGCGGCCGAAGCGCTCCGCAGCGGCACGCGAATGGTCGTGCCTCCTGCCTGGATCCCGGTGATGTCGACAGTAAAGGGAACGGCGATGAATTTCCGGATGGTCCCGGCCACGCGCAACAATCCATTGAAGAAGAGAAGGTCGATCTCTTCGAGCGGCCCGGCCTGTCCGACCATCGACTTCACGATGGTGTTGAGCTTGTCTCCGTCCACACGGACTTCGAGCGAATCCCATTCGACGAAATGAGGCATCGTCGAAGTATTATCAGCGCGCCTTGCCGAAGCGGACCGACATTCATTCCATCCTCATCATTGGCTCCGGCCCGATCGTCATCGGCCAGGGCTGCGAGTTCGACTATTCGGGCACGCAGGCCTGCAAAGCGCTGAAGGAAGAAGGCTACCGGATCATCCTCGTCAATTCGAACCCGGCCACGATCATGACCGATCCGGAATTCGCCGATCGCACGTACATCGAGCCGCTGACGCCGGAATCGCTGGAGCGGATCATCGAGCGGGAGAAACCGGACGCGATTCTTCCGACCGTGGGCGGCCAGACCGGCATCAACCTGGCGACGGCGCTGTGGGAGAACGGCGCGCTGGAGCGCCACGGGGTCGAGCTGATCGGCGCGAACTATCTGGCCATCAAGACGGCCGAGGACCGGCAGTTGTTCAAGGAAGCGATGGTGCGGATCGGCGTGGAGGTTCCTCGCTCCGGTTCCGCGACCACGCTGGAAGAGGCGGAGCTGATCGTGCGCGACATCAGCTTCCCTCTCGTCATCCGTCCGTCGTTCACCCTGGGCGGCTCCGGCGGCGGGATCGCCTACAACATCGAAGAGTTCCGCACGATCGTCGCGCACGGCCTCGATCTCTCGCCAGTGCACAGCGTGCTCGTGGAAGAGTCGGTGACCGGCTGGAAAGAGTTCGAGCTCGAGGTGATGCGCGACAAAGCCGACAACGTGATCATCGTCTGCTCGATCGAGAACCTCGATCCGATGGGCGTGCACACCGGCGACTCCATCACCGTGGCACCGCAGCAGACGCTGACCAACGACGAGTACCAGGCGATGCGTGACGAGGCCAAGCGCATCATCCGCGCCATCGGCGTCG
The DNA here is from genome assembly GCA_038244815.1 of Thermoanaerobaculia bacterium. Taxonomy (GTDB): domain Bacteria; phylum Acidobacteriota; class Thermoanaerobaculia; order Gp7-AA8; family Gp7-AA8; genus DASVHS01. The sequence continues at coordinate 32,826 of JBBRTB010000036.1, read as the reverse complement.
AGACCGGCGGCAGCAACATCCAGTTCGCGGTCCATCCCTCCACGGGACGCCGGCTGGCCATCGAGATGAACCCGCGCGTCTCCCGCTCGTCCGCACTGGCTTCGAAAGCGACCGGGTTTCCCATCGCCAAGTTCGCCGCCAAGCTCGCGGCCGGGTACACGCTCGACGAGATCCCGAACGACATCACCAAAAAGACTCCGGCTTCGTTCGAGCCGTCCATCGACTACGTGGTCGTGAAGCTTCCCCGTTTCGCCTTCGAGAAATTCCGCGAGACCCCGCCGATCCTCGGCCTGTCCATGCAGTCGGTCGGCGAGGCCATGGCCATCGGCCGCACGTTCAACGAAGCGTTGCAGAAGGGACTGCGCTCACTGGAGATTGGCGTGAGCGGACTGGAGACACGCGATTTTCCGGTGGAACGGCTGCCGGAGCTTCTGCGCACGCCGACACCCGACCGGATCTTCGCGCTCGCCGATGCCATGCGCAGCGGCATGACCGTCGATCAGATCTACCAGATCTCCATGATCGATCCCTGGTTTCTGCGCGAGATCCGCGAGATCGTGAAGATGGAGGATGACATCCGGAGCGGCGCAGACCGCGAGGGATCCGGGTCAGGAGAAGCGCCCCACCGCCAGGCCATGCTTCGCTGGAAGCGCAACGGCTTCTCCGACCGCCAGATCGCCAGGCTCCGGAACCGCACCGAAGACGAAGTCCGCCGGGAGCGTCATGCGCTGGGAGTCCGTCCGGTCTACAAGCGCGTCGATACCTGCGCCGCCGAATTCGAAGCGTCCACTCCCTATCTCTACTCCACGTACGAGCAGGAGAACGAAGCCGCGCCGACGGACCGCCGCAAGGTCATCATCCTCGGCTCGGGGCCGAACCGCATCGGCCAGGGCATCGAGTTCGACACCTGCTGCGTGCACGCGTCGTTCGCCCTGCGCGAAAGCGGATTCGAGACCATCATGGTCAACTGCAATCCCGAGACGGTGTCGACGGACTACGACACCTCCGACCGTCTCTACTTTGAACCGCTGACGCTCGAAGACGTCCTGGAGATCGTCGATCTCGAAAAGCCCGAGGGCGTGATCGTGCAGTTCGGCGGACAGACTCCGCTGAAGCTCGCCAAGCAGCTGGCCGATGCCGGCGTGCCCATGTGGGGAACGTCGGTCGATTCCATCGACATCGCCGAGGACCGCGAACGATTCGGCGAGCTCACACGAGAGCACAACATCCTCGTGCCGGCGAACGGGACGGCCATGACGGAGGCCGATGCGCTGCGCGTGGCCAACCGTATCGGCTATCCCGTAGTGGTCCGCCCCTCGTACGTCCTCGGCGGACGGGCCATGGCCATCGTCTACGACGACCTGTCGCTGCGCGAATACATGGCCTACGCCGTGGAAGCCGCACCCGGGCAGCCTATCCTCGTCGACCGCTTTCTGGAGGACGCCATCGAGCTCGATGTCGACGCCATCGCCGACGGCACCGACGTCGTCATCGCCGGCGTGATGGAGCACATCGAGCTGGCCGGCATTCACTCCGGCGACTCCACGACTGTCATCCCGCCATACATCATCGGACACCGCGAGCAGGACCGCATCCGCCGCCGCACCGTGGAGCTGGCGCGCGCGCTCCAGGTCATCGGACTGATGAACGTGCAGTACGCGATTCAACACGGCGAGCTGTACGTGCTGGAAGTGAATCCACGGGCATCGCGCACCATCCCCTACGTCTCGAAAGCGACCGGCGTTCCCTTCGCCAAGATCGCCGCGTGCGTGATGGCCGGACAGTCATTGCGCGAACAGGGACTGGTCACCGAGCCGCGCGTCGAGGGCTTCTTCATCAAGGCGCCGGTGTTTCCCTTCGGCCGCTTCCCGCGCGAAGACACCGTTCTCGGTCCGGAGATGAAGTCGACGGGCGAGGTCATGGGCAGCTCGCACAACTTCGGCGAGGCGTACGCGAAAGCGCTGCTCGGCGCCGGGGTGCGGCTTCCGCTCGGCGGGACGGCGTTCATCTCCGTCAACGACAACGACAAACGCCCCATCGTCGCTCAGCTGGCTCGCGAGCTCTCCGTCCTCGGATTCAAGCTGATCGCCACCTCGGGCACGCGCGATTTTCTGATCCGTCATGGCATCGACGTCGGCCTGACCTGGAAGGTGCACGAGATCGAGCGGCCGAACATCATCGACCGCATGATCAACGGCGAGGTCACGCTCGTCATCAACACGCCGCTGGGACGATCCGCGTTTCACGACGACACGTACATCCGCCGCAATGCCCTGCAGCTCAGCATCCCCTGCATCACCACGCTCACCGCGGCGACCGCGTGCGTCGAGGGAATCCGTGCCGGACGCGACGGCGTGCGCACGTTTGCGGCGCTGCAGGAACAGCACGCCGTCCTCGCTCCGACGCCTTCGCCGGCGATTCCGCGCCGCTAAGGCTGCACGCTCAGGATCAGTTTCTTCATCGCCATGGCCGTCTTGAACGCCGTCATCGCGCGAATCGTGTACTCGATCCGTTTTCCGACCGACGACTTATGCACCGGTCCGGAGAGCTGGCGGTGAGGCCGGGCCGTTCCCGGTTTCCGCGACTTGAACGTCATCGAAGAAAACGGCGAGGGCTTCTCGAACTCCACCACGACCTCGTCGACCATCACGTCGGCGCCGCCGAGGTAACGGAAATCCCATTCGATGCCTTCGCCGGGGCGGAGCGTGACCTCATCGGGATTGACGCTGATGAACACGCGGCCTGCACCCTGTTCGACGTCGACACGCACGGGAACCGTGCGCGTCACGAACTCGGTCACGTCCTCGGGACGGATAAGGCGATCCGACGACGCCGGTGGAGCGGCGATCAGCGACGGTGCTTCGGCGCGCGGAGGCGCCGGGATGAACGACGAAGAACGCGGCTTCGGCACACCCTGAGGCAGCCAGTTCGCCACAGGCGCGCCGTTCGAGTGAACGCGCGGGCGCGGACGGCGAGCACGGGATTTCTTCGGTTCGGGTGCCGGCCTCGGCGCCGCGGGAACGCTGCGGACGGCCGGGACTTTTGCGGCCACTGAAACAGCCACGGGCTTGGACGGTGCTGCCGCGACGCGCTTCACGGCCTTGCCCACTCTCGCGGCCGCTCGCGGGGGAACCTTTTTCGCGGCCTTGGGACGCGCCGCAGGCCGGCGAGCCACCACCTTTTTCTTGATGGATCGGGAGACGCTCTTCGCCCGGGCCGCAACCTTGCCGGCCGCACGACGGCCCGCCGTGGCGGTCTTCTTCTTCCCCTGCACCTTGGCCATCGGATCTCTCTCTCTAAAGAGGCTGAAAATGAATGGCGCAATATAGCAGCGGAGCCAGCGGTGCGCTAGGAAAATCGGCCCGGCTCAGCCGAACACGCCGGCCACGCTGAATCCCCCGTCGACGGCAATGCACTGGCCGGTGATGTAGGACGCGGCTGGAAGACAAAGAAATACCGTAAGTCCTGCCACTTCTTCGATTTCGCCAACGCGACCGAGCGGTGTGCGCGCCAGGATGGCCGCCAGACGCGCTGGGTCCTTGAGAACGGGCTCGGCGAGCGGCGTGCGGATATACCACGGGGCCACGGCATTGACGCGGATACCGTCCTTCGCCCACTCCGCCGCCGTGGTTCTCGTCATCTGGACCACGGCCGCCTTGCTCATGGCGTACGGAGTGCCGGTGCCGAGGTTCCGGAACGCCGCCACCGACACGATGTTGACGATCGACGCATCGCCGGATGCGCGCAGCGCGGGATAAGCGGCACGGCACATCGCGAAAGCGGCATCCATATTCGCCTCGCGCAGGTGGACGTATTCGTCGTCCGTATATTCAGCCGTCGTTTTGCGGATGTTCGTGCCGGCGTTGTTGACCAGAATATCGAGCCGGTCGAGGCCGGCAAACATCGCTTCGCGGTCTTCCCGGCGCGTGACGTCGCCGGCGATGGCGCGCGTGCCTTCGCGCTGCCGCGACCAGTCGCGCAACCGGCCCACGTCACGCGCCACGCCGATCACGGTGGCCCCGAATCGAAGCAGCTCGTCGGCGATGCCGAGGCCGATACCGCTCGTGCAGCCGGTGACGAGCGCGGTCTTGCCGTGCAGTGTCCATCGATCGTTCGTCATGTTCACCCCGTCCTCGGTCCTCGGTCTCGGTCCTCGGTTTCCGGTGCTCGGTCCTCGGTTTCCGGTTCTCGGTGCCCGGTTGAATCTTCAAACCGAGGCCCGAGGCCCGAGGCCCGAGCACCCAGCACCCTTATCCAATCTCATCCTTCAGGACATCCCGCAGCTCCGCGGCGATTTTTCGGATCTGTACGTCGTCTTCGCCTTCCACCATGACCCGCACGAGATTCTCTGTTCCCGAGTAGCGGACGAGAATGCGGCCGCGGCCCGCGAGCTCTCCGAGCTTCTGCTGGTGTGCAGCCTGAAACTTCGGAAGCGACTGCAGCGGCGGCTTCGATCCCACCTTCTCGTTCAGAAGAAGCTGCGGCATCGGCGTGAACGTCCGCAGTTGCGAAAACTTCTTCGACAATCCGGCCAGGATCTCTCCGAAGACGAGCGCGGTGTGGATGCCGTCGCCGGTGGTGTGCACGGTCAGATCGATGATGTGCCCCGACTGTTCGCCGCCGAGGATGGCTTTGCGCTCCTGCATGAGCTCGAGGACGTACTTGTCGCCGACGTTCGCGCGCAGCAGCTCGATGCCGTCGGACCGCAACTGCTTCTCGAAACCGAAATTCGACATCACCGTCGTGACGATGGCGTCGTTCTTCAGCTTGTTGGATCGCCGCAGATGCTGGGCCCACAGATAGATGATCTCGTCGCCGTCGCGGATGTTTCCGGCGTCGTCGGCGAAGATGGCCCGGTCGGCATCGCCGTCGAAGGCCACGCCGAAGTCGGCGCTCTGCTGCACGACGACTTCGGCCAGCCGCTCCGGATGGAGTGCTCCCGAGTCGTCATTGATGTTGCGTCCATTGGGGTGGTCGTGAATGACGACGACCTCCGCGCCGACGCGGCGGAAGACTTCCGGGGCGATGCGATACGCGGCGCCGTGTCCGGTATCGAGAACCACTTTGCGTCCCGCCAGCGCGTTCGGCTTCACGCCGGAGATGAGAAATCGCTCGTACGACTCGATGAGCTCCTTCGATTCGCCGGCCGGCGCATCCGGAACGATGGAGTCGTCGCGGCGCAGAGCGCGCAACTCGTCTTCGATCTGCTCCTCGATCGCGTCCGGTAGTTTCATTCCGTCGTGGCCGAAGATCTTCACGCCGTTGTCCGTGAACGGATTGTGGGACGCCGAGATCGAGATGCCCGCGGCGGCGTCGGTCGTGCGGCAGAGGTAGGCTACGCCCGGGGTCGGGATGACGCCGATGACCTGCGCTTCCCCTCCGCCGGCGGCCACTCCGGCCGTCAGGGCCCGTGCGATCTGCGGACCCGACTCGCGCGTGTCCATCCCCAGGAGCACTCGCGGTCTGGAATTGCCCTTGCGCAGACGATGACCGAGCGCCTCGCCGAGCGCGAACATCGTCGCACCGTCTAGCGGATACTGGTGAGCCTTTCCGCGGATCCCGTCGGTGCCAAAGAGAATTCTCATGGTTTCTGCGCTCCGCCGCCCTTTTTCGCCTTCTCCGCCGGCTCGGGCGGATTCGGTCCCACCTCGGCGAGTACCGGAACGGTCACCTGCGTGGTGGACGGCGCGAGCACACGGGCCAGCGGAGAATCCGACACGACCGCTACGTTCTGCACAAACGTCGCCGTGCGCTGGGTCATGTTAATGCGTTCGGTGCTGACCTCGCTCATCACACGGATCTGCGACGCCGGCCCGGAGACGAGCGCGCGGTCGGGATCGAGCGTCGGATCGCCCACGAGATAGCCCGGCGGCGGATGACCGTCGAGCAAAGGGCGGATCGGCAACAGACGCTGGCGCAGCGGCTCCACGTGAAACTGCAATCGGTTCGGATCGATGGCCACGACTTCGATGTCGGGTGGGGTATGCACGGCCTGGGGCCGGAGCGTAACCGTCACGTCGCCACCCTGGCGGATGAAGCCGACGTCGACCGGGACGTCGAGTGTCTGCGACGATGCGGAATGCAGGTCGGAAGCGCGGCCGCGCAGGCGCACGCTCACGGTCTCCGGCATCGGCGTGGTGATCAGGAACTCGCGCGACAATCCAACGATCGAGACGGGCGCAGCGAAACGTCGCTCGATGGCTCGCTCCCGGCGGGGTGCCGAGACCACGAACCAGACCACCAGGGCCAGGACGAGGGCGATGAGCTTGAGCGCGAGGCTCTTCATTTTCGCGCTCCGAACTGTTCACCGAGGAGCTGGCGCAGCATCAGGGCATCGAGATTCTCATACAGAGTGCCTTCCCGCGCGGCGGCGATCGATCCGTTTTCTTCCGAGATGACGATCAGAAGCGCGTCGCATTCTTCGCTCAGACCGAGGGCGGCGCGGTGCCGGGTGCCGTGCGCGAGCTTCGGATCGGCGGCAGTGGTCAGCGGAAGAAACGCCCCCGCCGCCAGGACGCGGTTGCCGCGGATCAGAGCCGCACCGTCGTGCAGCGGTCCGCCCGGCGTGAAGATGGCCACGAGGATCTCGGCGCTGAGCAGTGCGTCCAGCGGCTTGGCCGCTTCCTCGTAGGCGCGCAGCGTCTGCGTCCCCTCGATGGCCATGAGGGCCCCGATGTGCTTGCCGGCAAGGACGTCGCAGGCGCTGAGGATGGCCTCGAACGGAACGCCGCCGTTGCGGCGCCGGAAAATCGCCAGGAGCGGACTGCCTCCCATGCGGGCCAGAGCTCGCCGGATCTCCTGCTGAAAGAGGACGATGATGGCGAACGGCAGATAGAAGAGGATCTCGCGCGAGATGGCCTCGAGCGCGCTGAGATCGAAGGCCCGGGCTACGAAGAACGTGCTGGCCACCACCGTCAGTCCGATCGAGATCTGCATGGCCCGCGTCCCGCGGATCAGATTGAGGATTCCGTAGATGACGACGGCCACGAGCAGGATGTCGACGCCGTCCCGCCACGTGAACTGCAGCGACATCACGCGATCGAAAAGACTCACGCCCCGGACCTCGCGTCGATTGCCACCAGAACCCGGAGGAAGTCGGCCGTCTGCCGCACATCGTGAACGCGCACGATCGTCGCTCCCCCACGAAACGCAGCCGCCACCGCGGCGAGCGATCCCACCATCCGCTCGGGACCGGCGGCTCGCCCGGTCAGATGGCCGATGAAGGCCTTCCGCGACGCGCCGATCACCACCGGCCCGATCGCGCGCAACTCCCCGCACCGTGCCAGCAGTTCGAGATTCTGCTCCGCGTTCTTGGCGAAGCCGATCCCCGGGTCGATGAGGATCTGCTGCCGGTCGATGCCGGCGCCGACCGCTTTGAGAACGCATTCGTGCAGTTCCCGCCCCACGTCCGCGACCACATCGTCATAGTGGGTCATCTGCTGCATCGTCCGCGGCTCCCCGCGCATGTGCATGAGCACGACCGGCACTCCCGCGCTCGCCGCCAGCGGCGGCATGGCCGGATCGCGGCGCAGTGCCGAGACATCGTTGATGATGTCCGCGCCCGCGTCCAGGGCCGCCCGCGCCACCTGGGCCTTGGTCGTATCGATGGAGATGGCCACATCGGACCGCCTGCGGATCTCCTCGATCACCGGAATGACGCGCTCCGATTCCTCCGCCGCGCTGACCGCCTCGGCGCCCGGGCGGGTCGACTCTCCTCCGATGTCGATGATTCGCGCGCCGTCCTCCTCCATCTGCATCGCCGCATGAAGGGCTTTCGATTGATCGAAATGTACGCCGCCGTCGGAAAACGAGTCGGGCGTCACATTGAGGATTCCCATGACCATTGGCAGATGCGAGAAGGCCAGACTTCGGCCTCGCGGAAGCGCAATCACACCTCGCGCTCCCTGACGATGCGCGCGCCCAGCGCGTTGAGCCGCTCTTCGATGCGCTCGTAGCCGCGATCGATCTGGTTGATGTTGTGGATCACGCTCTGGCCTTTCGCGCAGAGCGCGGCCAGAAGCAGGGCCATGCCGGCGCGGATGTCCGGGCTGGAGATCTCGCTCGCGTAGAGCCGGCTGCCGCCCACGATGATGGCCCGGTGCGGATCGCACAGGATGATCCGCGCGCCCATGCCGATCAGCTTGTCGGTGAAGAAGAGACGCGACTCGAACATCTTCTCGAAGATCATCACTGTGCCTTCGGCCTGGGTGGCCACGATGATCATGATCGACAGGAGGTCGGCCGGAAACAGCGGCCACGGCCCATCGTCGATCTTCGGCACGGCCGCGCCGATGTCGTAGCGCACCCGCAGCTCCTGATCCTTCGGCACGCGGATGTTCTTCCCTTCGATCCTGATGTCGACACCGAGTTTCTCCAGCATCAACCGCACCGCGATCATGTGCTCGGGCACGGCGTCCTCGATCAGGAGCTCGCTGCGCGTCACTGCGGCCAGTCCGATGTACGACCCCACTTCAATGTGATCGCTCGGGATCAAGAACTCTCCTCCGCGTAGAGAATCGACCCCGCGGATGCGCAGCGAGTTCGTGGAAATTCCTTCGATCTGCGCTCCCAGCCCGTTCAGGAAGTAGCAGAGATCCTGGACGTGCGGCTCGGCGGCGGCGTTGTAGATCAGCGTGTCGCCCTCCGCCAGCACCGCGGCCATGACGGCGTTTTCGGTCGCCGTCACCGACGCCTCGTCGAGAAACATCCGCTTGCCCACCAGCTCACGCGCGCTCATGTGATACGCCGTCGCCGAGACTTCGATCTGCGCTCCGAGAGCCTCGAGCGCCAGAAGATGCGTGTCCACGCGGCGGCGGCCGATGGCGTCGCCACCCGGCTTGGCGACGGTCACCTTGCCGCAGCGCGCCAGCAGCGGCCCGGCCAGAAGAATCGAAGCCCTGATCTTTCTCGAAAGCTCCGGATCAGGCTCCGACGAGCACGTCCCCCGGAGGTGGACGCGCACGACGTTCTGCTCGAGCCGGTCGACGGTTGCGCCGAGCTGTTCGAGGATCTGCAGCATCACCCGCACATCCTGAATGTCCGGCAGATTGCGGAGCGTCACCGCTTCATCCGTGAGGAGACAGGCGGCGAGGATGGGCAGGGCGGCGTTCTTGTTGCCGCCGGGCCGGATGGTCCCTTCCAGCCGCCGCCCCCCTTCGACGATAAAACGTTCCATGGCCATAACTGGTGGCCGATTCTATTCGTTCTTCCAATTCGCCTGGCGAATCGCTACTCTCGATGCCGATGATTGTGGCCCCCCTCGGATCAGGCAGCGCAGGCAACGCCTACTACTTCGAGAGCGACGGCACCAGCATCCTCGTCGACGCCGGTCTCGGTCCCCGCGAGACCAGGAAGCGTCTCGAGCTCGTCGACCGCGACATCGAGCTGCTCAAGGCGATCGTCATCACGCACGAGCATTACGATCACATCCGCGGCGCCGAGCGCATCGCCCGCAAGTACGGCATCCCGATCTACCTGACCCGCGGGACGCTGAACGCCAGCCGCATCGATCACATGGAGACGAACATCGTCCTTTTCGAGAACAACTCCACATTCCGCATCGGCGAGCTGAACGTCCATGCGCGCCGCACGCTCCATGATGCAGCCGATCCATCCTGCTTCGTCATCGAGGCGCGTGACGGAACGCGGGTGGGTCTGGCCAGCGATCTCGGGCAGGCCGACGACACCGTCGTGCAGCACCTCAGCGACTGCGACGGCCTCTTCTTCGAGGCCAACCACGATGTGGACATGCTGCGCTTGGGCACGTATCCGTGGAGTCTGAAGCGCCGGATCATGTCGCGCTTCGGCCATCTGTCGAACGAAGACGCCATGACCGCGGTGCAGCGGATGATGGGCGCCGATCTCAAGACGCTGTGCATGATCCATCTGTCCGAGAAAAACAATCACGAGTCGATCGTGCGCGACCTGGCCACGAGACTGCTGGAACGCAACGGCGTCCAGCTCGAGCTTGGAATCGCCAAGCAGTTCCAGCCCACCGGCGTCTACGACATCAGGCGCCGCGGTCTGCCGCGCCGGGCCGTTCTTCCCTCGGGCGCCCAGATGGCGCTCTTCTGAAATCGAATGAAAGCCACTGTAATCGTTGAACTTAAGCAATCCGTCCTCGACCCCCAGGGGAAGGCCATTCAACACTCGCTCGCTTCCCTCGGTTTCACGGGGGTGGAAGATGTTCGGGTGGGGAAATTGTTCCGGATTACGCTTGCGGAAAGTGGGCAGACACGAGGAGACGTCGAAACCCAGCTTCGTCAGATGTGCGAGCGGCTCCTCGCGAATACGATCATCGAAAATTTCTCCTACATTCTCGAAGAGTAAAGCCCGCGCACTCGGTCTGCTCACCTTCTCCGCGGCATTCTTCTTTCTCGCCGCCACACCCGTGCGGACGCTGACGGCGGTTCCCACGCGCGATTCGAAAATCGTGAGACGGTGGTCGATTCCCGGAGGCCCGCGAGGAGTAGCCATCGGGGCCAACGGGCTCATCTACGTGGGCCTGGCCGACAAGCAGGCCGTCGATGTCGTCGACGGAACGACCGGCGCCGTCCTGCGCGAGCTCGTGCTCGACTCCGCGGCCATCGCCGCAACCAAGGAACTCGTCACGCTGCGCATGAACCGCGACAGGAGCCGCCTCTACATCGCGAACGGCAGCGACGAGAGCGCCACCATTCTCTCGCTCCCCGACCTGGCCGTCGTTCGCGAGATCACGATGGAAGGGGAGGCGATCCGCGATGCCGTTCCCGATCCCGAAGGGCGCTACATCTATCTCCTGGGCCGCCGGGTTCATGTGTTTGACGCCAACGGAGAGCGTGAGATCCACACCCTCGGGGACGCCGATCCGATGGCCATCGCCGTCAGCAGCAACGGCGCCACGATCGCCGTTCTGGGCACCGAGGACTACGGCAACGCCAGGGCCACGGCAGTGGCGCTCTACGACACGAAGTCGTTCCACGAGATCACGCGCGATCCCATGCAGACCGATCAGAACATCGAGTCGGCGATGTTCGCGGCGAACGATCGCTCGCTCGTCGCGCTGAGCCGCGACTCGATGTTCGAGAAACCATTGATCACTCGGGCCACGAAGGCCATGACCAGCGATGCCGGCGGCAGGATGCACATGAGCGTCGACTTCGGCGATCTCGTCAACAGCGAGCGCGTCTGTCTACCGGACGGGAGCGGTCCGCAGATCGCCACGCTCGGTGCGAGCAGCGACATGCTCCTGTTCGCGGAGCGGCGCTGTTCGGCCAGCGGTGCCTTTGCCGGATCGAGCCGCCGCGTCACTCCGGCATCGCTCTACGGCGTCAACGCCTACGCCGTGGCCTACGATGGCGATGCCAACAATCTCGTGGTCACTGAAAAGGCCGGGTACCTTACAATTTACAAAGTGCCACGTGCTGCGATCGTGCACTGACCGCCCTCATGAAATTCGGCATCGTCATCCTTCCCGGATCCAACTGCGATCACGATGCGATGCACGTCGCCAGAGACGTGCTCGGTGCGAGCGCTGAATTCCTCTGGCACAAAGACACCGACCTCAAAGGCAGTGATTGCATCGTCATCCCCGGCGGCTTCGCGTACGGCGACTACCTTCGCGCCGGTGCGCTGGCGAAGTTCGCCCCGATCATGGAGCCGATCCGCCACCACGCCGCCGCCGGGGGCCTCGTCCTCGGCATCTGCAACGGCTTTCAGGTGCTGACCGAAGTTGGGCTCCTTCCCGGGGCGCTGATGCGCAATCAGCATCTGCGGTTCCTCTCCCGCGACGTCTATGTGCGCACGGAGGAGACCGGCACACCGTTTTCCGCGGAGATGCAAACCGGACAGATCCTGCGCATGCCCATCGCCCATGGGGAAGGCAACTACTACGCGGAGGACCACGTGCTCGATCAGCTCGAGCGCGGCCGGCGCGTGATCTTTCGCTACTGCGACGACGAGGGGCGGCTGACCGCTGAGGCCAACCCGAACGGCTCGGCGCGTCACATCGCCGGCATCTGCAACGAGGGACGCAACGTCCTGGGCCTGATGCCGCACCCGGAGCGCTGCGCGGAATCGATTCTCGGCAACGCCGACGGTCTGGCTATCTTCAAGTCGATTGCGGCATCATTCGCGCGTGTTTAAGCGCTCGCTCGCGCCCGTGGCGTGTCCCTGATGGCCAGAACCGCACTGATTTCCGGCGGAGCGCGCGGCATCGGCCGCGTCACCGCGATGCGCCTGCTGCTGGACGGCTGGAACGTGGCCATCACGTACCACTCGTCGAAAGAGGCCGCGCAAGCGTTCGAGAAGGAAGCGAACTCCGGTCTGGCCCAGAATCGTCCGCGGCTCGTTGCGTATGAGGCCGACGTGCGCGACGGCGACCGGGCCCGTGCCGTCGTGGAGACGATCGTCACGAACTTCGGCTCCATCGACGCGCTGATCAACAACGCCGGCATCCGCCGCGACGCGTTGCTCTACAACATGAGCGATAGCGACTGGCGCGAGGTCATCGAGACGAATCTGTTCGGCGCATTCGCGCTCACCAAAGTGGTCGTGCCGGTCATGCTGCAGCAGCGCAGCGGCGCGATCGTGAACGTGACATCGCTTTCCGGCCTGCACGGCGTGGTCGGCCAGACGAACTATTCGGCCGCCAAAGGCGCCATGGTGGCCATGACGCGCTCCCTGGCCCGCGAAGTCGCGCGCAGCGGCATCCGCGTCAACTGCGTGGCACCGGGACTGGTCGACACCGACATGACCGCGAATCTCGACCCGGAGGTCCGCAAGGAGATGATCCGGCAGATCCCCATGCGCCGCATGATCCGCGCGGATGAAATCGCCGCGGCCATCGCCTTCCTGATCTCCGAGGACGCCAGCGGAATCACCGGCCAGGTTCTCTCGATCGACGGCGGCATCTCGGCATGACGTATTTCTCCGTCGTCATTCCCACATACAACCGCCCGGACATGCTGCTGCGCGTACTCGACGGGTTACAGCATCAGATCGGCGCGCCTCCGTTCGAAACGATCGTCATCAACGACGGGTCGAAGGACGACACCGACCGCATCGTTGCCGGACGCGCCGGCATCATCTACCGGCTGCAGGCGAATGCCGGTCCCGGCCGCGCGCGCAATCACGGGGTGTCGCTCGCAAGGGGCAGGTTCGTGGTCTTCATCGGAGACGACACCGTTCCCGAGCCGCACTTCCTGGCCGCGCATGCCCGCGTCCATGGCCATGCTCACGAAGACCCTCTCCTGGCCTGTCTCGGCTACACGGGCTGGCCGGCCGGCGAACGCGTCACCGCGTTCATGGACTACATCAATGATTACGGCCTGCAGTTCGGCTATCGCCTCATCGAGGACGGCGCGGTCGTCCCTTTCAACTTTTTCTACACCTCGAATATCTCCATCGACCGGGAGCTGCTTCTGGCGAATCCGTTCGATACGACGTTTCCCTCCGCGGCCTGGGAGGACATCGAGCTCGCCTACCGCCTGGACCGGCTCGGGCTGAAGATCCGCTACGACGCGCATGCGGTCACTCGTCACTATCATCCGATGACCGTCGACTCGTTCGCCAGGCGGCAGTACACCGTAGGGAAATCGGGCGCGATCTTCTACCGCAAGCATCCCGAGCTCGGCCACTTCCTCGGCGTCCATGAACTGGAGAGCCGCCAGCTCGCCGGTGAGGCGCGGCTGGCACGCCTCCGCCGCCGCGCGCGCATGGGAGAGCGGTTCCGCCTGCTGGCACGCTCGCAGGTGTTCGAGACTCTGATGCGTGAACACTACCTGCGCGGTCTGCGCGACGGCCTGGCCGAAGCGGCCACGGGGACGCGGTAGCACCCCGTCATACAATCGCCCGCCGTGTTCCTCACGTTCGAAGGCATCGAAGGGTCCGGAAAATCGACGCAGCTCCAGCGTCTGGCCGAGTTCCTGCGCGAACGCGGACGGACCGTCGTCACCACGAAGGAGCCGGGGGGCACCGAGATCGCGGACCGCATCAGGGCCATCCTTCTCGATTCGAACAACACCATCGACCCGCTGGCCGAGGTCCTGCTGTTCGCGGCCTCGCGGCGGCAGAACACGATGGAGATCATCCGCCCCGCGATCGGCCGCGGGGAAGTCGTTCTGTGCGACCGCTATACCGACTCCACCCTGGCCTATCAGGGTTTCGGCCGGCTCATCAATCTCGATCAGCTGCGAACGCTGAACGGATGGGCTACGGGCGATCTCCACCCCGACCTCACGCTCATCTTCGACCTGCCGGAAGAGACGGGCCTGTCGCGGGCGCTGCGGCGAAACTCGTCGGCCCAGGCGGACGAGGGACGCTTCGAGGCCGAAGACCTGCGCTTCCATCGCCGCGTCCGCGAAGGCTATCTCGCACTGGCAGGCGCCGATCCGGAGCGATACGCACTCATCGACGCGATGGGATCGGTCGGCGAGGTGTTCGAGCGTACGCTCGACACCGTGCGCAAGAGGCTGCCGGAGCTGGCGCGATGAACACCGCCGCCAAGCTCCTGCTCGAGACCGCGAGGCGCGGCGAGCTCCATCACTCGATCATCCTTCACGGACCGGAACGCGAGGGGTTGCAGGCCCTGGCCCTCCGGACGGCCAAAGCGCTCAACTGTCAAAACCGGACCACCGGCGACGACTGCATGGCCTGCCAGCACATCGAACGGCGCATCCATCCCGATGTGCACTTCATCGAGGTTGCGGGCGATCGCAAACAGATCAGCGTCGATCAGATTCGGGACATCCTCAGCAACGCGCCGCTGCGTCCGTACGAGGGCCGCACCAAGGTCTTCATCATCGATCCGGCCAGCGCGCTCACCGGCAGCGGATCGAACGCGTTGCTCAAGACGCTCGAGGAGCCGGTCCGCGACACGACGTTCATCCTGCTCACGAGATCACCCGACCTGCTCCTGCCGACGATCCGTTCGCGCTCGCAGGCCATCTATGTCGGTGGGCCGGAGCGGCGGGACGAGAAGCTCGAAGCCTTTCTGCGCGATGCGCTCACCCGCTTCGCAACCAACCGCGATTCCGCCATGTTGTTGAGCGCCGCCGCCGCGGTGGCGCAACACGACGACGTGGCGGACGCAATCGCAGCGCTGGGGACCGTCCTGTGCGATGCCGCCGCGGGACACCTTCCGGAGGTGAGTGACCACATCGCCCGTGAACGGCTGCTCGCTGCCGCCGACGGCACCATGGCGGCGTTGCGCAACCTGGTCGTGAATGCGGACGCGCGGCTCGTCGTCGAGCAGGCCCTGGCCGAACTCGTCGAATGAACGACCATTCACACAAAAAGAAACCCCGCCTTTCGGCGGGGCTTCGAGATGTTACTGGATGGACTTGGCGAAAGGCTCAGGGGCGAGGTTTTACTTCGGTAAGGCTCAAAGAAGAATTCAAGAGGCAGTGAAACAAGGCAGGCTGGTTAAAACAGAAAGCGCTTTCGCCTGCCCATCCAGTAAACCAAAACTTCAACGTTGAAAGAATTATCGCACAGATTGTGAAAAATTTCTCAATGTAACCGCAATGTGACAAGCCCTTGGAGACGCTGGAGATATCGGCTCATCATGAACACAAGCCTACAATAATACAGAACGGCCGTTCGGTCTGAGTCTTTTCGGAGACTACCGCGCAACGGCCAGCGCGGGCATCGGTGTGAACGGGTGCGCCAGCGAGATGTGCCCACCCAGAGTCTCCGCGGGCCCGCCGTTCAGCAGAATCCGCACGCGCCGCGCCTCGGCAAAGTTTTCGGTCGTCGTCTGCGTCAGCGACTGAATGGCCATCAATTCCTGATGGGTCCCGGTGTTCCAGCCGTCGGTCAGCGTCTGGCCGCCAAGGTCGACGAATACGGTCCCGTCCGGCAGGAGATACGCGCCCCGAACGATCGCGTCCGCGGGAAAAAGTCGCGGTACAGAGTCATTGGCCGAACCCTTCAACAGCTCGCGAAGCACCATCGGAATCGCGGCCGCCGGGTTTTCCGGCAACGCAACATCACGCCGTTCCGGCACCAGTTTCAGATCCGGCGACTCGAAATACAGATCGACGGAGCGCACCTGGACCTTGTTCTCGACGTTGAGATTCGAAGTGAGGACTCTCTTCTTGCTGCTGCATCCCGCAAATGCGGCGAGCAGCAGAAGGACGACGGCCGCGCGTCGCACTACGTGCCCGACCTGCCTTTGACGGGTGGCAGCGGCGGCTTGGTGGTCCCGAGGAGCGGGGTGGCCGGTTGAACGAGTCCGATGCGCGCCTCGTAGTCGGTCTTGTAATCCTGCACCCCGCGGACGAGTGCGTCGACCATCATGTTCTGGAATTCGTCCGACTTGAGCTTCGCCTCCTCATCGGGATTGGTGATGAACCCGACTTCCACGAGTGCCGCCGGCATCGTCGCGCCGACGAGCACTTTGAACGGCGCTTGTTTCACCCCGCGGTTCTGCACACCGGTGGCACGGTTCATCTCTTCCTGGATGTCCTGGGCGAAGCGGCTCGACTCCTGGAGATACTCCTGCTGGGCCAGATCCCACAGGATCATCTTCAGATCGGCCGAGGGAGTGGCCGGCGCCGCGGTAGTCGTGGCATTCTCAGTCTCGGCGGCGCGGCGGGCGATCTCGTCGGACGCTTCCAGCGACAGGAAGTACGTCTCGCTCCCCTTCGCTCCTTTGACGACGGCGGCGTTCATGTGCACCGAGAGAAACAGATCGGCATGATACTGATTGGCGATGGCCGTTCGCTGATCGAGTGATACGACCGTGTCGTCTTCGCGGGTCAGGACCACGCGCGCATTGATCCTGGACTGCAAGGCAGCGGCGAGCTTACGCGCCACGGACAGCGTGATGTCCTTTTCCATCAGACCGCCGGGACCCTCCGCGCCGATATCCTTTCCCCCGTGACCGGGATCGATGACGATGGTGCGGATGCCCGCCGGCTCCGACGGCTTGATCCCACGCTGTTGCGGCGTGGCCGGAGTCCCCGGTACCGGCGCCGCCATCTTGCGCAGGTCGAGAACAATGCGGAACGGGTCGTCGAGCTTGTACGAGTCGCCCGCCACGGCCGGCGAGGTCAACTGAATTCGCAGATCGCTGCCCGTGAACGTGGCGTGCCCGACATTGGGATCGTCGTAGGCCTGCTCGGCGAAGGGCGCGCGCAAGGGCGCCTTGAAATGAATCGTGTAGGCGGCCGGCTCCTTGGTGATCGTGTAATCGGCCGGCGCCGACAGCGCCAGCACGATCTTGGAGATGCCCTGCACGTTCGTGACGTTCATCTGCACCGCGATGATCGACTGCTGCCGCTGCCGGATCGTGAGCACGCGGGCAGCCGGGTCCCAGACCGCTTCCTGGTCCGTGGCCTTGCCCAGAAACCCTCCGAAGAACTGCCACGCGACGAAGGGAACTCCGCCGATGACGACCGGTTCGACGGGCATCTCGATGAGGTCCTCGCGCACGACAGCGAACCGGGTGTCCGGACCGAAGGCAGCGATGGTGTTGTTGAGCGTCAACTTGAAGCCGGTGCTGTCCGGCTGGATCGTTCCTCCGAGCGCGGTGATCACGTCCGTCGCCGACACGAACGTCTGCCCGTTCTGCACCATGAACGCAATCGGCCTGTCACCCGCCGACGTCCTGAGCGTGGCCTGACTGGACACCTGGGCCACGACAATCGAGGCCACGCAAAGTGCGGCAAGAGATCCTGCGACGAGGAACCGTTTCATTTTTTCTGCTCAATTATCGCACGCGATATCGCGTGATAGGCTCCCCGCCAGTGAGACGTTTCGCGATTCTGTCCGCAATGGTTCTGGCCGCCTCGTGCGGCCACGAGACGCCCGCCCACACCATCGCGGTCAGCAAGGATCCCGTGAGCGTGCGCGGCTGGATCGAGGACGTCGCGGGCTCGCAGAAGGCCGCCACTCCGGAGATGGAATCGGCGCGGCGCGGGCAGATCTTCCAGGCCACGCAAATCTGGGTCGAGAACGCCGACTATGTCTCGGGCGGCGTCGCCGAAAACGGCTCGTTCATCCTGCTCGACGTGCCTCCGGGCAACGTCACCATCGGGTTCAGCGCACCGGGCGCCGATCAGGCCAGGCTCGTTCTCCAGAACATCCCCGGCCGTGCCGACGTCTTTCTTCCCGGTGTCATCCTGAAACCGAACGGCGCGACACTCGTGAAACCAGAAGACGTCAAGGTTCGCGTCGCCGCGGATGTGAAGAAACCGACGCCAGCCGGCAGCAGCGCCACGGTGGCCGGCATGACCGTCCCGGTATTCGATGTGCCACTCAGCGCCATGGTCGATCGCCACGACTACCCGAAACCCACCGGCTTTCAGCCGCTCGCCACGTTCAAGTAAGTCGTCATTCCGAGCGCCGAAGAGCGCGAGGAATCTGGGCGGGAGGACTCCACCACCCGGAATGACGCCGCGCTCACGACGTGACGATCGCGGCGAACTTCGCCAGATCGATATTGCCGCCCGACACGACCGCGACAATCGGTCCTTCCTTTACCTTGCCGCTGAGCGCCGCCGCGACCGGTAGCGCGCCGGCACCTTCCACGATGACGCGCATCTTCTCGGCCACCACTCTCATGGCGCGCCTTACTTCATCGAGCGTCACCACGATCGATCCGTCGACGATGCCGTTCATCCGCTCCCACATTCGCGGGAAGATGCTCTTGCCGCCCGCGCCATCAACGAATGAGGCTTCCCATTTCTCGAATACCTGCGGCGATCGCGCCGCGAACGAGGCCGCACCGGGCGCGGCGGTCTCCGGCTCGGCGCCGAGGATGCGCACCGCCGGCGCGAGCGAGCGAACGCTGCTCCCGATTCCGGAGATCAAGCCGCCTCCGCCGATCGCGGCGATCACCGTCCTGACCTTCGGCAGGTCCTCGAGGATCTCCAGTCCGATCGTGGCGTTTCCGGCGACGAAGTTATGATCGTCGAACGGATGGATGAACGTTCCCTCCACTCCCGGGAAGCGCCGCTCCTCCATTGCCTTCCAGCAGGCATCGAACGGAGCCTTGACCAGACGCGCGCCGAGATTGCGCATGCGCTCGACTTTCGTTTCCGGGGCGGTCTCGATGACGACGACCGTGCAGGGAATGCCCGCAGCCCGCGCCGCGTACGCCACGCCCTGACCGGCATTCCCGGCGCTGATCGTCCAGACGCCGTGGGCGCGTTCATCGGGCGACAGCATGGCCACCGCGTTCGCGGCGCCGCGGATCTTGAAGGCGTTGATCGGCTGCAGCGTCTCGAGCTTGAGCCAGATCTCCGGCACCGGCGCGTCGTGCAGGAGCCGCACCAGCGGCGTCCGCGTGATGACGTCGCGGATGCGCTCGCGGGCCGCGCGGACCTCCTCCACGGTGACAGAGCGGACGGGTGGCGGCGCGGTGGCGGGCATGGCCCGCATTCTATGTCTTCGATTCACGGCATGTGTCATGCTCACCTTTCTCTTCATGACAACGACAGCAGAAGACTTCGACGTTTCGGACACAAACGTCGGGAATCCGGAACGTTGGCTTTCGGTCATCGGGGGCAGCGCGCTCGCGGCCTATGGATTGAAGCGGCGCTCCATTCCCGGACTGGTCCTCTCCGCGATCGGCGGTGTTCTCGTCTGGCGCGGCGCCACCGGCCGCTGTCCCATCTACAGCGTCCTGGGCTTCTCCACGGCGCCGGCCGGGAGCGACCACGTCAGCGTGTCCTACGGCCGCGGGATCCGCGTCGAGAAGAACGTTCGCATCGACGCGACGCCCGAAGATCTCTACGCGTTCTGGCGCAACTTCGAGAACCTGCCACGATTCATGGGGCACCTCGAGAGCGTGAAAGTCATCGACCACCACCGCTCGCACTGGGTGGCCAGGGGCCTGCCGCACCTCGACGCCGAATGGGATGCAGAGGTCATCAACGACATCCCGAACGAGTTGATCGGATGGCGCTCCGTCGACGGATCCCGCGTCCGGAACGCCGGGTCAGTGCACTTTACGCCGGACGAAGACGGCACGTTGCTGCGGGTGCTGCTCCGTTACGACCCGCCGGCCGGCCTCGTCGGCGCGGCCATCGCCGGGATGTTCGGCCAGGACCCGGATGTGCAGATTGAGGAAGACCTGCGGCGGCTCAAAGAGATCGTCGAGCGCTGACCCCACGCGCCGCGGCGGCGTAGATCTTCAGAGTCTTCGGGTCCTGCAGGAACACTACGTTCGCACCGCCGACGTGCTGCGCGAATTCGCCGTGCACGCGCGCCACCCGCGTGAGCTTGCGCACGATGGCATCGTTGACGAGAGTTCGTCCGCTGTTCTCCCCTCCCCTGACGACCGTGGCCGGCGCACTGCTCACCTCGGCCGCGAACAGATCGAGATCCAGAGGCGTCGATCCGCGTGCGTCATCGCCATCGATGCGCACCTGCGCGACGGCCGCTTCGTGCGAGGCCCTGCTGACGGCGTCGTAGATCGACCGGCGGTCGGAGCCGATCATCTGACGGGTGCCGTCGACGACCGCCTGCGGCGTGTAGACGCTGTCGAGCTTCAACGCCCGCTCGTACGACGCCTGACGCTGCGACCACTCCGCCGACGAATACGGATCGCGCCATCCCAGGTGGTTCCAGTAATCGACGTGAAACGCGAGCGGAATCACTCTGCCCCGCAACGCCGGGTCCTTCGAGATCTCGCCGATCAACTGATCGGCCGGAGGGCAGCTCGATCAGCCCTGAGAAGTGAACAGCTCCACGACAACCGTCCGTTCACCCATGGCCGGGGCCTTCGGTTGTGCGAAGAGAAGCAGCGACGCCGCTGCGAGCGCTGCCACGATGATGACGATTCTGCGCATGTCAATCCTGTCATTCCGAGCCGCAAAGACGGCGAGGAATCTGGGCGGGGGCCCATCGACCTCAAACCACCCTCTCGTCAGATGCCGCGGCCAGGGCGAGGTTACGCCGTCGTATTCCGGCCGTCTGCACCAGAGCGACCCCGGCCAGAATCACGCACATCGCCACGATCGACACCCACGTCAGATTCTCGTGGAGAATCAGCCATCCCAGGATCACGGCGACCACGGGATTGACGTAGGCGTAAAGCGAAGCCTGCGACGTGGGCATGTGCGCGAGCGCGTAGATGTACGCGCTGTAGGCGATGATCGAACCGAAGATCGTGAGATAGGCCAGCGCCGCGAAGGTGCGCGCCGTGAAGTGCAGTCGCGCCGGTTCACCGAGGGCGATGCCGGCGATCCCGACGATGAGCCCGCCGAACAGCATCTGCAGACTGGCCGACGCCAGGAGCGGAACGTCCTGGAGATGGTACTTGCTGCGAATGGATCCGAGGTTCCAGGCCAGCGAGCCGAGTTGCATCACCAGCGCGCCGACGACGAAGTGCACGTCGAACGCACCGCCGGCGCCTTTCGGCGTCACCAGCATGGCCACGCCGGCGAATCCGATGAGCATGCCGGTGCCGCTGCGCACGTCCACCCGCTCTCCGCCCGTGCGGAACAACTCGATCAGCGCCATCCAGAACGGCGAGCTGGCGACGAACAGCGCCGCCAGCCCGCTGGGCACCCATTGCTCGGCCCAGACGACGGCGAGATTGCCGACGCAGACCATGAGAAAGCCGACCACGACAAGGTTCGCCAGCGTGGCGCGCTTCGTGGGAATCCGCTCACCACGCGCGCGGGCAACTGCCAGCATCACCAGGCCGGCCACGATGAAGCGCATCGCCGTCAGCAGAAGCGGAGGAATCGTCTCCACGGCAACGCGAATGGCCAGGTACGTCGTGCCCCAGACCAGACAGACGGTGAGAAACGCCGCCAGCGCCAGCCCGCGCTCACCTCTCATCGGTTCTTGCGGCCAGCACGATGCCACCGACTTTCTCGCAGTGCGTCCGCACGCACCGCGCCCTGGCGCTCCAGCTTCTCGATCCGGCTGGCTACAGCCGGCCGGGAGAGATCGATCTGCTCGGCAATCTGTGCCGCGGGCGTGCGGCTGTCACGAAGCACGGCCGCGACGATGCGAAGCTCGAGGTCATCCAGATCGACAGCCACTCGGATAGTTTAATTACGATTCGTCGCATTATCGAGATGGTCGCTTTCGTTTCGTCAGCCTTACAACACAGCCACGGCCAGAGCGGCGGCGCGCAGACGGCTGGCCCGTGAGCCTTTGCGGAACAACCGGCTGATGCGCGGGTAGCGGAACTCCGCGCGGCGCATGGCGCTGCGCACGAGGTCCCGCTGCAGGTACTCGATTTTCACCGAACGGGCCGGATCCGCCTCCAGGCGGCGCAGTGATTCGCGGCCCAGAACGACCGAGCGCAGTTTGAGAGAGGCGTTGCTGACGGTGAAGCGGAACGATTCCCGATCGTCCGAGCAGGCGCGCGCGACACTGCCGGCCGGGAGGACGCTGATGATCTCTTCTGCGATCCGCGTTTCTTCGACAGTCGTTTTGCTCGTGCTCATCGGTACCTCCTGTTGATCTGCTCTAATAGACGGCGGAACTTCATGGAAGTTTCCACCCCGTCCGCCAATCTTCTGTGAACACACCGTCAAAAATCGTGCGATTCACTCCCATCGGGGAGAGCGCCGAAGCGAAGGACAATGAGACGCTGCTCGACGTGGCCCGGCGCGTCGGAGCGCCGATCGGAAACTCATGTGGTGCGATCGGCGTCTGTGCCCGATGCCGCGTGCGCGTCGTGGCCGGCGCGGACCACCTGACCGCTCCGACCGCCATCGAGTCGCAGGTCGCGGAGCGACGCAAACTCGATCCCGACGAGCGCCTGGCCTGCCAGGCCGTCGTATGCGGCGACTGTGAAGTGACGACGAGCTACTGGTGACGTCGCTGGGTCGCCGGGTCGCTGGGTCGCTGGGTCGCTGGGTCGCTGGGTGTTGTTCCCCCGGCTACCGGCTAACTGCTAACCGCTAACCGCTAACCGCCGCCCGCCCCGCCCCGCCCTCTCAAAAACATACAATCCCCATAGCTGTAGAAAAAATATTTCGCCGCGATGGCCTCGCGATAAGCGACGCGCGTCGTCTCCACGCCCGCGAACGCCGATACGAGCATGATCAGCGTCGATTCCGGCAGATGGAAGTTCGTGAGCAGCCGGTCGACCGCGCGGAACTCGAAGCCGGGCGTGATGAAGATGCCGGTTTCGGCGCGGCCCGCCTGAAACGAGCCGCGTCGGATCGCACTCTCGAGTGTACGGACCGTCGTCGTCCCCACTGCCACGATTTTCTCCGCGCGATTGAGCGCCGCCGCGGCGTCGCTGCCGATTTCATAAACCTCGGTGTCCATCACGTGCTGCGAGATGTCGTCGGCCTTCACGGGCTTGAACGTGCCGATGCCGACGTGCAGTGTGATGCGCACGATTTCGTTGCGCCGGGCGATCTCGCCCAGGATTTCGTTTGTGAAGTGAAGTCCGGCCGTCGGGGCGGCGATCGCGCCGGGCTCCGACGCGTACACGGTCTGGTACGACTCCCGGTCGCTCTCCCGCGCTTCGGACCGCGCGATGTACGGCGGCAGCGGCATCACGCCGATGCGCTCCATCTCCCTGAGATCGCCGTCGAAGCGAAGAACGACGGTGCCTTCGCGTTTGTCGAGAACGCGCGCGGTCAACTCGTCGCTGAAGCGGAGGTCATCTCCGACGCGAACGCGCCGGGCCGGACTGGCCCAGGTCTCCCAGGTGCTTCCGTCGAGCTGGCGGGTGAGCAGGATCTCGATGCGCCGCGTCATCTGACCCTTCGGTTCGGCGAACAGACGTGCCGGAATCACGCGCGTGTCGTTGATGACCACCACGTCGCCCGGCTCGAGCAATGACGGGAAATGCGCGAAGTTCTCATGCTCGATGAGCGGATCGCCATCGCCCGGCGTCACGACCATCATCCGCGACCGCCCGCGCGGCCGCGGCTCCTGCGCGATGAGCTCGGGCGGAAGGTCGTAATGAAAGTCGGAACGGTGCATGTTCGCGTCGCTGGGTTTTTTCGGGTTGCCGGGTTGCTGGGTCGCTGGGTCGCTGGCGTTCCAGCGTCCTAGCGTCCCAGAGTCCTAGCGACCCAGCGTCCTGCGTCCCAGCGTCCCGAACATACAATATTGATCCGATGATCCCGGCTCGAGTCATTACCTGCAGCGACGGAGTGGCGCGCGGGACGCGTGTGGATAAGTCGGGACCGGCGGTGCGCGAGCTCCTCGCGGCAAACGGCTGCTCGGTCGACCGTGTGGTGGTCGTGCCGGACGACGTCGACGAGATCTCGCTGGCCATCGCCGACGCCATCGATGCAGAGATCCAACTGGTCGTGACGACCGGGGGCACCGGAATCTCGCCGCGCGACGTCACGCCGGAGGCGACGATGCGGGTGTGCGAACGGCTGGTGCCGGGATTGGGAGAGCTGATGCGCGCCCGGTCCCTCGAGAAGACGGCCATGGCTCCTCTCTCCCGCGCGCAGGCGGCCACGCACGGGTCGGCATTGATCCTGAATCTGCCCGGCTCAGTGACCGGCGCATGCGAAAATCTGCAGGCAGTTCTCCATCTGATTCCTCACGCACTCGATCTGCTGAGCGGCCGGCCCGTCGAGCACCCCAAGTGAAGGTCCATACCGGACTGGAAGTGCTGCTCGAAGATCCGGCGCCGATCGCCGGGAAGCGCGTCGGCCTGGTCACACATCCGAGTGCGGTGACGAGCGAGCTCCGTCACGCCATTCCCCTCCTGCACGAGCGGCGCGAATGGACACTGACGACGCTCTTCGGTCCCGAGCACGGGATGTGGGGCGAAGCGCAGGACATGGCGCACGTCGGCGACGCCACCGACCCGCTCACCGGGTTGCGCGTCTATTCGCTGTACGGCGCGAGCGTCGACGATCTCGCACCGCGACGCGAGATGTTCGCGGACATCGATGTGCTCGTGGTCGACCTGCAGGACATCGGCTCGCGCTACTACACCTTCATCTACACGATGGCACTCTGCATGCGCGAAGCGGCGAAGGCGAACGTGCCGGTGGTCGTGCTCGATCGCCCCAACCCGATCGACGGCGTGCACATCGAAGGCAACATCCGCGAGGAGAAGTATTCGAGCTTCGTCGGCCTCTACCCGCTTCCGGTCCGTCACGGCATGACCGCGGGCGAGCTGGCCCGCTTCTTCAACGAGACCTTGGCTATGCACTGCGATCTGTCCGTCGTGCCGATGCGCGGCTGGAAGCGGTCGATGTGGTGGGATGAGACCGGCCTGCCGTGGGTAATCCCGTCGCCGAACATGCCCACCGTGGCCACGGCCACCGTCTATCCCGGCATGTGCCTCGTGGAAGGAACGAACCTCAGCGAAGGGCGCGGCACGACGCATCCGTTTGAATTGTTCGGCGCGCCATGGCTCGACTCGTTCAAGCTGGCCGACGCGCTCAACCGTCTCGACCTCCCCGGCATCCGGTTTCGCCCCCACTACTTCCAGCCCACGTTTCAGAAGCACGCGGGGCAGATGTGCGGCGGCGTCGAGCTCCATGTCACGGACCGCGAGGTCTTCGAGCCGTTTCGCACCGGTCTCTGGTGCGTGAAAGTGGCGCACGATCTCGATCCCGGAAAGTTCGACTGGCGCCGCGAGACCTACGAGTTCGTCTCTGACCGGCTGGCCATCGACCTGCTCGCCGGCAGCACGCACTATCGCGAGCTCGTGGAGCGCGGCGGCGACGTCGATGACTGGGTCGCTTCCTGGAAGAGCGAGATGGGGGAGTTTGCCGGAGTGCGCCGGGAGTTCCTGCTGTATCGTGATTGACGTGCTGTACGAAGACGACGCTCTCATCTTCGTCGACAAGCCACCCGGACTCATCGTGCAGCGGGCACACGATGCCGATGAGCCGGTGCTCTTCGACATCGTCGCCGCCCACACCTCTCCGCTGTTCCTGATGCAGCGTCTAGACCGCGGCACGAGCGGCGTGATGTTCTTCTCGAAGCGCGCCGATGTGAACGCGAAGCTCACCCGCCAGTTCGAGCAGAAGCGCGTCCGCAAGACTTACCTCGCCCTGAGCGAAGGGAAGCTGGAGCAACGGCAGACCATCGACGCCCCATTGGCCCGGATCGGGCCGATCTCGTTCGGTGTCCGCGATGGCGGGAAACGGGCCATCACGCACGTCGAGCCGCTCGTTTCGCTCCCGTCAGGCTCGCTCGTCTCGGTCCGTCTCGAGACCGGGCGCACGCACCAAATCCGCGTGCACCTGGCGGCCATCGGCCACCCGCTGGTCGGCGATTGGCTGTATGGTTCTCGTAACGCCACCCGGCCCATGTTGCACGCGGCTGAGCTCGAGATGACGCATCCTTTGACAAACACACCACTTCGCGTTTCCGCGGCCCTGCCTGACGATTTTCTCGCGGCGGCGCACGAGCGCGGGATCGTCATTACGAGAGGACAGAACGACACCGCCGGAGTGCAGCTAAACTATTGATTCTGTTAGAATAAACGAGGTGAACGCCCCGTTGTTGACCTCATTGGAGACGACCATGAAGATCTGGACGAAACTCGCGATGCTCCTCCTGTTCGTGCCGCTCGTTGCTTCGGCTCAGTACAAGGATCTCGACACGGCGATGTCGAACCTGAACCGGGGATTCGGCTCAGGGGATGTGCAGGCGATCGTCAGCGGAATCGGGGACGGCGAACAGGTCATGCTGCAGTTCCCCGGGCTGGTCGATCAGAGTGGTTTCTTCGGCAAGGATCAGGCCGCCTACCTTCTCGACGGGCTGTTCAACAAGGCCAAGCCAGCCGGGTTCGAACCGACCAGTTCCAAGAAAGTGAGCGCCGAAGGCCAGTATCACATCACGGCGAAATGGACGATCACCAATGCCGGCAAGTCCGAAGCGCGCGATCTCTACGTCACGCTGCGCATGAAGGGCGACCGCTGGTCGGTCGCTTCGGTCCGCAGCGCGAGCCGATGACCGTGACGGATCGCCGGTCGTAGGTCGTGGGGGAACGGATGGACGCTCCTCAGACCTCCGCCCGTCGATCCAGGACCCTCGCCTACTCCCTCGCCGCATTTCTCGTTCTCCTCTTCGCGGTGCAGCTCACCACCTGGTGGGTCGTTCGCTCCGTCTCCACCGGCTTCGACACGCGCGTCAAGGAACATCTCGTCGATGATGTGGAGCATGTCCGCGAGCGGATCA
This sequence comes from Thermoanaerobaculia bacterium, assembly GCA_038244815.1. GTDB lineage: Bacteria > Acidobacteriota > Thermoanaerobaculia > Gp7-AA8 > Gp7-AA8 > DASVHS01. The sequence goes on along the minus strand of JBBRTB010000036.1, from coordinate 5,760 downwards.
GGCACATCGAGGGAAATCTCGACGAGTCCGCGGATCGCCTGCGCGCACGGCTGATCCGGGAACCGAAGATCGACCGCCTGGCCATGTTCGGCCTGTTGCGCGGCGAGGTGACCGGCCATCACTTTCGCGGCGCGCGCATCGTCACGGCCACGGGCGATCCGGTCGCCTGGTGGGGCGAGGATCTCCCCCTGCCCGGCAATCGCCGTTACCAGTTCGATGTGACCAACCTCTACATCATGTCGGCCCGCGACGCCGCGCCATTGCGTGTCGAGGTGTTCGCGCGCATCACGAATCTGGGCACGGCCCTGGAACAGTTCCACGCACCGGACGCCTGGATCACGGCCATGATGTTTCACGGCGGATTTCTGCGCCAGGAACCGGGGGCGCGGCGCTATCTCGTCGACAAGAGCGCCGAGTCGTCTCTCGAGATCGACGTCACCACGCGCAGCCGCGCCGACGTCATCGGCTCCATCCGCGGAGTCGGACAGACCAGCACGGCCATCCTCATCGCCATCGCCTGTCTCGTCGTCCTGGCCCTCGGCCGCGGAAGAATCCCGCCCGCGGCCGTCGTCAGCCTGATCGTGGTGGCGCGAGCGGCCCTGCTGGCGGTGACTCCCGGAGAAGATCCCTTTCACCTCTTCGGATTCGACGTCTACGGATCGCGCATTCTTGGACCGCTGAGCCGCTCGCCCATCGATCTCCTGCTCACCGCGGCGGCGATGCTGGCGATCGTCAGTGTGCTCATGCGGGCGGCGAGCGTCCGGCGCGCCATGCCTGCCAGGCTGGCCGTCGCGGCGATTCTCGGGATCGGGTTCATCGCCGTGGTCAGGAACCTCGTCAATAACGCACGCCTCTCCGCCATCCCCGAACACATCGTTCCGGTGAGCGCCGCGCAGGCGGCCTTGCTGGCAGCCCTGCTGCTCTTCGCGTTCGCGGTGCTGCGCATTGCCTGGCCGAGCGCGACGTTCCGGTCGACGATCGCGCTGGCGCTGCTCACGGTTCCGCTCGTGTTCGTTCCCGTGCAGATCTTCGAGGGGGAAACGGCGCGACGCTTCGTGGCCGAGTCCTACGCGCCGCTCGTGGTCGGCGAATCCGGCCAGCTGCGAACGATGATCGAGGACACGCTGAGCAATGAGTTCTCGCGAACGGATCTCAGCACGATCCTCCCCGACGACTACCGGCATATGAATCTCGACGACCTCGCCTATGCGCTGTGGCTGCGCTCCGACCTCTCGGAGTGGCGGGTTCCGGCGGTGATCACGATCAGCGACGAATTCACGCGCTCACCCATCAGCCAGTTCGGCGTGGGCCTGCCTCAGTTCGAGGAGAAGACGCATCAGGTCGGACGGGAAGTGCTGCAGGTGGGAAGTCTGAAGCGGGAGCTCATCCATCACGATTTCGCGCTGACGGCCTGGGGCACTTCGATCGCCGACGGCAGCGTGCACGTGGTCAACCCGGCCGATCCGGGCGCGACTTCATTCGCCGATGTGTACCGCGATTTCTTCGAGGCCTCGCCCGATCCGACCGCGGAGATCCATCGCCAGAGCGAGCCGGCCGTCTACGATCGCCACGGGAATGCCGAGTCGCCGGTCTCGGTGCGCCTTCCGCAAAGCCCGGCCTGGTATCTGGCGCGGATGCAGCCGGGCAGCGGGAGGTGGGTGATCGGCGTCGCGGAGTCGTCCGAGGTGTATCTGCGACGCACGGGCAATGCGCTGTATGCGTTTCCCATGCAGACGCCGACGCTGGCCCAGCAGGTCCGGCGGGCCGGCGGCGTGGCCATCTGGGCGCTGGCGTTCGTGCTGCTGGCGGCCGCCTGGTTCTCGCTGCCCGCGTTCACACGCTTCGTGCGGCGCATCCCGCGCAGCCTCGATTTCCGCGTGCGCACGTCGCTGTACCTGACCGGCGTGATCATCCTGCCGCTCATCGTGTTCGTCCTGTTCGTGCGCGCCTATCTCACCGGCCGGCTGGAAGCGGAGTATCTCGAGCGCGGGCAAACCGCGCTCAACGCCGCACAGCGCGTCATCGAGGACTATCTGGCGTCGCAGAAAGCGGCACCGGAGCAGGTCCTCGACGATGACATCCTGAGCTGGCTGGCGCGGGTGATCGGCCACGACCTCCATCTCTATCGAGGCGAGTCGCTCGTGGCCTCCAGCCGCCGCGACCTCTTCGCCGCGCATGTCGAGTCGCCGCGTCTTCCCGGCGACATCTATTCCTCCATCATCCTGGGCGGGCAGCAACTGAAACGAGTGACGCGAACCTCGAGGAAAGCGCAATTCGTCGAGATCTACAGTCCCGTCAATCTGGCCCGGGGGCAGAGCTACGTTCTGGCGCTGCCATTCATCGTGCAGGGCCGGCAGATCGAGACGCAGGTGAACGATCTGGCCACGCAGATCTACCTGCTGCTGATCTTCATCGCCATGGCCGCGACCGCCGTGGCGTTCCGGATCGCCCGCGGCGTGACCCGGCCGGTGCAGGGGCTGGTGGCCGGGGCCCGGGCCGTGGCGCGCGGCGATTTCGATCTCGACATGCGTGTACCTAACGATCCCGACATCGGGCTGCTCGTCACGACGTTCCGCGACATGGCCCGCTCGATCAAACAGCAGCAGGAAGATCTGCGGCACGAGCGCGACCGGCTGCAGACGCTGCTGGAAAACATCAACGCCGCGGTGGTCGTGCTGGACGGACGGCTCTGCGTCGCCGAGACGAATCTGGCCGCGCGCAACCTCCTGGGGATTGCCGAGAATGCGCCGCCACAGCCTCTCGGCGGTCCCTATCCGGCGCTGCGCGAGTTCGTGGCCTCACACCGCCGCCGGCGCGCGGAGTCGCAGGAGGTGGAGCTGAGCGTGGACGGCAAGCCGCGCACGTACCGCGTGTCGATCGTTCCGCTTCCCGATTCCGACGAGGAGTTGCTCATCGCCGAGGACGTGACCGAGATCCTGCGCTCGAACCGGCTCGAAGCGTGGGGCGAGATGGCCCGACAGGTCGCGCATGAGATCAAGAATCCACTGACACCGATCCAGCTCACCGCCGAGCATCTGCGCGCGGTCGCGGAGCACGACGATCCGAATCTGCGCAACGTCGTCGAGAGCGCCGTCGAGAACATCCTGCGACAGGTGGTGACGCTGCGGGAGACGTCCCGCGAGTTCAGCGACTACGCCTCGCTCCGCCAGGCGCAGCGCAAAGCGCTCGACCTCAGACATCTGCTCGAGGAGGTCGCCTCCGGGTACGCTGCACGAACCGGCTTCCTGTCCGACATCGCTCCCTCCACTCCCGCGCAGTTCGCCGGCGATGCCCGGCTGCTCCGCGGAGCGATCGCCAACCTCATCGAAAACGCCATCCAGGCGGCACCGCCGGGAGGCCGTGTCCGCCTGGCCAGCCATGGCGTCGACTCGAAGGTAGTCATCGAGGTCGAGGACGACGGCCCGGGCGTGGCCGGCGAGATGCTCCCGCGTATTTTCGACCCCTACTTCTCGACCAGGAGCTCCGGCACCGGGCTCGGACTGGCCATCGCCCGCAAGGCAGTGGAAGAGCACGGCGGAACCATCTCGGCCGAGAATCTCCATCCTGGTCTGCGCGTGTCGATCGAGCTCCCGGTGAGGTAGAAGAGACACCGCCTCTCTGCGCCCGGAATGACAGGCCGTTACAATGCCGTTTTCACAGGTCTGCCCATGCGCCATCTTGTGATCGGATTCGTCGCCCTCCTGTTCGTCAGCGCACCGCTGGCGCAGGGCGAAGGGCCGCTCGACGAGGCCCGCATCACGCTGCGCCAGGAAATGCTGCGGGTGATCAACAACGATCGCCAGTCCCAGGGCCTGCCTCCGGTCCTTCTCGACGTCCAGGCGTCGGCCATCGCCGATGCCTACTGCCGCAACCAGATCGCCAATGGCACCACCGGGCACTTCACCACCGACGGCTACGCTCCTTACATGCGTTACTCCTTCGCCGGCGGCAACGACGGCGTGAGCGAGAACGCGGCGGCGTGGTCGGCCAACTATCACTTCAGCGACCGGACCGTGTATCAGATGGCCCGGAGGTCCGAGGAAGCGATGATGGCGGAAAAGGCACCGCATGACGGGCACCGGCGCACCATCCTCGATCCCGACGCGACGCACGTCGGGATCGGCCTGGCCTGGAACAACGGCGAGTTCCGCATGACCCAGGAGTTCATCCGGCACTACCTCACCTGGTCGCGTCCGCTGCCGCGCTCCGCGTCGACCGACGAGCCGGTCATGGGAAGCGCCCGTCCCGCGGAGGGCTACAAGGTCGAGGCCATCAGCGTGCATCACGAACCCATTCCGCTGTCGATGCCCGCGCGTGCCGCCAACGCCATCACCTCGTACAGCCTCCCCGATCAGCGCCACGACTATCTCCCGCGCCTGCGCTATTACGCTCACAAGCGCGACGACGGAACCATCCGCTTCATTCGCGAGGAGTACACCGACGGCAGCCGCGGCGACTTCGCGGTCGGCGGCGACGGAGGCTTCACGTTCGACGTTCCCCTGCGCGACGGCCCGGGTGTTTACACGGTCGTGGTCTGGGTCGTGAAAAAGGGCCAGCGGACGCCGATCGCCGCGAGCAACATCTCCATCCGCGTGGACAGACCGGCCGACACCTACGCCGGTACGCGCTAGGCGGCCAGCCATCGCAGAGCGGCGTTCCCAGAAACGAAAGCGCGGCGGATTTCGCGCCACGGAATCGGATGCCACGCCGGACAGCCACCCGAAGACCTACGACTGCATCATCGTCGGCGGAGGTCCGGCCGGCCTGACCTGCGCGATTTTTCTGGGACGTTACCGCAGGCGCGTTCTCCTCCTCGACAACGGACGTCCCCGCAACTATGCCTCGCGCGGCATCCACGGATTTCTCGGCCAGCACGACATCAAGCCGGCGGAGCTCCTGAGGCGCGGGCGCGCGGAGTCAAAAGCAGCCGGCGTCGCGATCAGCGACTGCACGGCTCTGAAGATCGAGCGCGTCGGCGATTTGTTCGAGGTGACCACGCCGGAGGGCGGGATGCACGCCCGGCGCATCGCCTTGGCGTACAGAGTCCGCGACATCCTCCCCGACGTTCCGGACATCGAGGCCTACTACGGAGGCAGCGTGCACCACTGTCCCGACTGTGACGGATTCGAAGTCAGCGACCAGCGCGTCGCCGTGATCGGCTGGGGAAAAGCGGCGGTCGGACTGGCGCTCAAGCTGTTGCAATGGACGGACGACCTGACCATCCTGACCGACGGCCACGAACGGGGATGGACCGAGGAGCAGACCAGCAAGCTGCTGGCGTTCGGCATCGGCGTGAAGGACGAGAAGATCGAGAGACTGGAAGGGAAGGCGCCGTTCGCCACCGCGGCGGTCCTGGTGTCGGGAGAGCGCCTGGACCTCGACGCGATCTTCTTCACCATCGGCACGGAACGCTCGTGCGATCTGGCCGAACAGCTCGGATGCGCTGCCGTGGAGGGCACCTCATGCCTCCAGGTCGACGACTACAAGCAGACCACCATCGAAGGGATCTACGCGATCGGCGATCTCGTGCCGGGCTCCCAGCTCGCGGTCACATCGGCCGCCGACGGCGCCGTCGCCGCCATCGCCATCAACAGGTCGCTGCTCGAGCCCGCACGGATCGCCTAGTGCACGTTCAAGCTTGCTAGACTGAGTGAAGTTGAGTTGACCGAAATTGGCAACGAGTGTGAGGGAGGGCGAGCCATGTCGGAAAAGAGGTACATCGTTCGGTTGAGCGAGGATGAGCGTGCAAGTCTGATTGGC
>JBBRTB010000035.1:0-36318 GCA_038244815.1 Thermoanaerobaculia bacterium | reverse complement strand
GCGGCGCTCGGAATGACCACTTCGCCGGCCCCGTCATTCCGAGCCGCGAAGACGGCCAGGAATCCGGGTGGTGGACTCCTCCCGCCCAGATTCCTCGCGCACTGCGGCGCTCGGAATGACCACTTCGCCGGCCCCGTCATTCCGAGCCGCGAAGACGGCCAGGAATCCGGGTGGTGGACTCCTCCCGCCCAGATTCCTCGCGCACTGCGGCGCTCGGAATGACCACTTCGCCGGCCAGGAATCCGGGTGGGGGCCCACTACGCTCCCTGAAACGACGCCTTCCACATGACCTCCCCCGCCCCATGTCCCAGCACGTGCTTCCGGAGCGCGTGGTTCATGACCATCGACTCGCGCAACACGTTGTCGTCCTCGAGCAAGGGATCGAGGAGCGCGATGCCGAGGGTGCGCGCAACCTCGTCGACGGTGCGGTTGTGGAGCCGCGCGATCATGGGGGAGACCGGCTTCACGGGGTTGACTTCGTGTGTGATGGCCAGGGCCTCGCCCCTGAGGATGTACGTGGCGGTGTCGTGCTGGCGCAGCCACTCCAGCGCGGCCGCGAGCGTCACCAGATGCCAGTTGCGATGTTTGCGGTACACCTTCGAGATGGATCGATTGCGCTCGCCGGCCGGCTTGTAGACGTTCGGCTGCACTTCCCAGATCAGGGCCACGTTCCGGCGGCCGTCGAACGTGCCGCTCGTCTCGCCGATCGAACCGGGCAGCGTGTGCTGTTGGCCGGCCGCTTTGCCGACGGCGATGGCGTCGTCGACATCCGCGGCGATCACGTCGAACGAGATCGTGTCCTCGCGGCCGCCGAAATGCGCGTTGCGCCCGAGCATGAGGATGCCCGACGGCGACGGCTGATCGTCGCCGACCACCCGCGCCGCAACGACAGTCACATCACCGATCGGCACGGCCAGCCCGGAGGCCCGCCCTTCCGAAACACGCGGCGACCAGAAACTCGGCGTGGGGATGTTGTCGCGCCAGCGCGGATGATTGCGCGTGAGGTAGCGCTCCACGATCGTCTCGCGGATCTTGAGCGTATCCTCGGGACGTAATTCCGAAGGGGCGCCAACCGTCTCCGAAAGCTCCGCGAACACCTCCAGCACCTCGGAGCCCATCGACACGTAGAGGTCGTACAACGCCGCTTTGGTGTCGGGAGCGATGGCGAACGCGGCGAACAGCGCTTCGATGTGCTCGGGAAACGGCATTACGCGGCGATGCGCTCGCGCGCCTCATCGAGCAGCCGTTGCGCATCGGCGACCGCGGCGATGTCCTGCAGGCCGAGACGGATGTCCTTGCCGTGCGGGATGCCCCGGGAAAACCAGCCGATGACGGTGCGGGCCTTGTGCAGCTTCCACTTGTCCGCGTTCGGAGCGCCCTCGATCTTGCCGAGGTATCGCTGCATGGCATCGATGCGCCGCTCGATCTCGCCCGACAGATCGCCCGTCTCCACTCCGTTCGCAAGCGCCACGATGTCCCGGAAGATGAACGGATTGTGCAGTGCGGCCCGGCCGATCATCACGCCGTCGACGCCAGTGGTCTCGAACATGCGCAGGGCATCCTCGGGCTTCCTCACGTCCCCGTTGCCGAACACGGGGATGCCCAGGTTTTCCTTGACGTACTTGATGTACTGCCAGTCGCTGGCGCCGGTGTACGACTCGGCGCGCGTGCGGCCGTGAATGGCGATCGACGATACCCCGATCGCTTCGAAGCGCTGCAGCAGCGGGAGGACGTTGTCGGTCTCCCACCCCTTGCGCACTTTCACCGTGACCGGGATCTTCACGCGCTTCACGATCTGCTCGACCGTGCGCGCGGCCTTGTCGAAGTCTTTGAGCATGCCCGAGCCGGCGCCGGACTTCACGATCTTCTTGACCGGACAACCCATGTTGATGTCGACGATGTCCACACCTTCGGCCTCGACGATCGCCGCGGCGTCGTCCATGCGATCGGGATCGCCGCCGTAAATCTGGATGGCCACCGGCCGCTCCGCCTCGCTGAACGTCAGCATCTGATGGCTGCGATCGTTCTTGCGCGTCAACCCCTCGGCCGACACGAATTCCGACACCACCAGCCCCACGCCACCGAGCTCCTTGATGAGCGACCGGTAGTACGTGTCGGTCACCTCGGCCATCGGGGCGAGGGCCAGAGGCGGGTCGATGCGCACCGCGCCGATCGAGAAGGTCCTATCCAGCCAGTTCATCCGCGGCGAGGTTAACAGACCAGAGATGGATTCAGTTCCCGGGACGCCTCAGGATCAGCTCGGTCACGTCCGACTCGAATACGGCCTCGACGATCGCTGCCGCAATCTCCTTCGGATCCATGAACTTCGCCGCTTTCGGGTCGCCGCGCCAGAAGGGCGTGTTCATGCCGCCGGGATAGACGGCCAGCACGCGCGTCCTGGGCGCCTCGGCTCGCAGCGCTTCCGTGTAGCCTCGCGCGCCCCACTTCGCCGCGCAATAGACGGTCTCACCCGGTTTGCCGGCGAGCGCCGCGGTCGACATCACGTTCACGATGGTTCCATGAATCGATGATAAGAATACATCACAGAAATTGATCGTGGAAATGAGATTCGAACCGATGACCGCGGCGACGTCCTCGTCAGAATACGAGCCCGCAGGCCGGTAGATGCCGATGCCGGCGCAGTTGACGAGCAGCGTGACCGTGCCGCGCCAGCGGGCCACTGCCAGCGCCTTCACGGCCGTTTCGCGCCGCGCGCCGTCGCCGCGAACGTCCGGCCCGCGCCGCGCCACACCGACCACATCGAGGCCCCGCGCGCGCAACAGCAGCGAGATCTCCATCCCCAACCCGCTGCTCGCGCCGGTGACGACAGCAACGTCGCTCATTGCAGCAGATGACTCACCGCCTCGGGAATCGAGTTGGCAACGAAGTCAGGTCCGGCCGCGACGAGCGTGTCGTGATTCGGATAGGTGCCGCGGACGCCGACGCAGAACACCCCGGCCGCACGCGCCATCATCACGTCCTCGGCGCTGTCACCGATGTAGGCGGCGTTCGCCGCGTCCACGCCGAGCCCGTCCAGGCACACGCGCAGCGCTTCCGGATCGGGTTTGCGCCTCGGCCCGTCGTCGCCGCAGACGACATGACTGAAGTGGTGATCGACGCCGTGCAAGGCCAGCTCGCGCACGATGCGACTTCGCGTCCCGCTCGTCACGATCCCGCGGAGGACACGGCGCCTGGCCAGGACGTCGAGCGCCTCAGCGGCGCCGCCGATCATCGGCGCGGTCGACTCACGCTCGAAGTACTCGAGCCACTTTCTGTCCGCCTCCGGCCAGTGCTGCTCGGGCAGCGCCAGGCAGCGATACGTGTGCTGCCAGGCCGGTGAGTACGTGCGCGCGTAGATGTCGCGATCGAAGGGAATGCCGAACTCCGCGAACATGCGGGCGTAGGACCGAAAGGCCGGCTCGCACGTATCGACGAGCGTGCCGTCCCAGTCGAACAGGACGGCACGCACGTTCGATGGCTTCATCAGAACAGGATACGCACTCCCAGCTGCATCTGGCGAGGCTCGCCGACGCCACTCTGCACCGTGCCGTCGAAGTTGAAGATGAGGCTCGTCACTTCCGGCCGGTGCAGGTTTTTGCTGTTGAACAGATTGAACACATCGAGGGCCGGCTGGATGGTCATGCCGTTGAACACCAAGTCCTTCGACAGCCGCAGATCGAGCGATGAATACTGGTTGTCCTTGCGTCCGAGGTTGCGCTGCGTGACGACGGCGTTGGCGTTGCAGGTGCCGTCCGCATTGATGATCGAGCAGCGGTCCTGCGGTGTGTTCGCCACCGCGCCGGACGCGGTGATCGACTGGGGCTGCGCCGAGCGATAGGAGTAGCGCACGTTGAAGTCGACGCCCATCGGCGCGTTCCACAGCATCCAGCCGTTGACGCGATGACGCTGATCGCGATCCGAATATCCGTATTCCGCTGCGAGGTCGGTGATCTTCGCGTAACGGAACGTGAACGGGTCGCGCTCGTTGTCGTCGTCCGACTTGTCCTTCGAATACGTGTAGAAGACCTGGAACTGCACGTTGCGCGTGGGCCGTTTCGTCACGCCGAACGTGATGCCGTTGTAGAGGCTGCGCGCCGTCGACTCGACCACCGTCAGCGTGCCGATGCCGTTCGTTCCGTTCGGTCCCAGCCCCGAGCTCCACGGCGATCCGAGGAGCGGATCGTTGCCGTTGACGAAGCGCGTGATGTGTTCGCCCTTGGCGTAGTTGTACTTCACGAGAAACGAGTAGTTGGGGATCGCTTCCTGCTCCCACGACACACTGGCCGACTTCGTCCTGGGGTTCTGGAAGTTCTTGTCGAAGGCGACGACATCGGGATGATCGGGGTTGCCGATCGCGGACTGCGGAATGAGGTTCGGATACGCCGGCACGGGACCGAGGAACGGCGAGGCGGCGCTGTTGCGGAAGATGGTCTGGCCGCGGCTGCCGTTCGTCGAACGCGACGACGCCAGCGTGAGCCCGGGGACGCGTCCGTAGAAGATTCCGGCGTTCGCGCGCAGCACGCTGCGGCCGTCGCCGTTTGGATTCCAGGAGAGGCCGAGACGCGGCTGCCACATCTTCTTGTCCGACGGAATCTTGCCGTTGGACGGGAACTCGATACCCTTCGACGTCTTGCCGTAGAACCCGGCGTAGAACACCTGATCCGCCGGCGTGATGGGGTCGGGCTCGATCTGCGCTTCCCAGCGCAGCCCGTATTGCACGTTCAGGTTCGGCGTGACCTGCCAGGCATCCTGCGCGAACACGGCGGGCTCTTTCTGAGGAATGCTCTGCGTCCCCGCCTCGTCGGCCGTGAGACCGCCGACACCGGCCTGCTGCAGATAGAGCAGCACGGGACCGCTGATCGAGGCACCAGCCGGGCAGGTCCCGTTCTGCGAGGAGCTCCCGTCGGAGCACTCGACGTAGTTCGGGTTGTGGAGATAGTTGAGGAAGCCGTCGGTGGAATCGAAGATGTAGCGGCCGTTGGCGAACCCGCGGAACGTCTGTACCGAGTTCACGCGGTTGTACTCCGCACCGAACTTGAACGAGTGGGCGCCGTGGATGACCGACACATTGTCCACGAGCTGCGTGCGCGTGTCGTAGTAGTCGACCGGGATGAAGAACGGCTCACCGAACCGGTAGCTGCGCACGAAGTCGAATGACGTGTCCGGCAGCGGGCGGCTCTGCCCGGTGATGTTCGGCCCGTTGTACGGACGGGGACGGCTCTCTTTCGCTCCCTGGAAGCGGAATTCGTTCAGCAGATTGCCGGTGAGCGTCGTCACCAATGAGCCGGCGACGGCGTTGGAGTCGTCTTTCTCCGTGGCGTTCGCGCTGCGCCCCCACGAGTCGACGTCGAAGGTGCCGTTCTTCTGCTCCGACCAGGTGTAGTTGTAGCGCAGCGTGGCCAGGTTCCTGGCGCTGGCGTCCCAATCGCCCTTGAGCAGGAGAACGCGCGCATCGTTGGTGCGCTGGATGGGGAGGTTCTCGCCGGGGCTGCCCAGAGCGGCGAAGGCGTCGACGACGCGCTGCTCGATGCGGCTCGGATCGGTCTGCTTCGTCGACCGGGCCGTCTGGAAGTCCGCGGCCGCGAAGTAGAACAACGAGTCGCGGACGATCGGTCCGCCCAGGGTGAAGCCGGCCTGATACTGATGCTGCTTGAAGTTCGTAGCCGAGGTGCCGTCGGGATTCTTGGGATTCGAGCTGAGGGAGTCGTTCTTGCCGACGAGGTGAACCGTCCCCTTCATTTCGTTCGTGCCCGACTTCGTGACCACGTTGACGAAGCCTGACTGCGAGCGGCCGAACTCGGCGTTCGCGCCGTCGGCGATGACCACCATCTCCTTCACGGCGTCGAGGTTGAAAGTGAACGCCGGACGCTGACCGCCGCGCTGCTCGCCGAAGAACGGATTGTTGAAGTCCGCGCCGTCGACGGAGACGTTGTTCTCGATGCCTTTCTGTCCGTTGATCGACAGCTCGTCGCCGTCGGGACCCTGCACGATCGTCACGCCCGGCGTGAGCTTCGCGTAGTCGAGGAAGTTGCGCCCGTTGTTGGGCAGTCCCTCCACCGCCTTCTGATCGATGCGCGTCGATCCCTCGGTGCGGGCCGTCTCGATGAGCGGAGCGGCGGCGGTGACCACGATCTGCTCCGACATCGAAGCCGGCTTCATCGTGAAGTTTGCCGTGAACGTCTGGCCGACGGCGAGATCGTAGCCCTTGAGAATCTGCGTCGCGAACCCTTGCAGCGACGCCGTCACATCGTATTTGCCGAGAGGAAGCAGGAGACCGCGGAAGCGGCCGCCGGAATCGGTCACCGCGGTCTGCGAGTAGTTCGTCTCGGTGTTGTGCATCGTCACCGAGACACCGGGTAAGGCCGCGCCGCTGGCGTCGGCGACGACGCCTTCGATGACGCCGGTCGTTGCCTGCGACTGCGCGAAGAGAAAAGAAGGGAGAAGAAGAACCGCGAAAACAACGAGGAGTAAACGGGCGGAAGGACGCATGCCGTCTCCTTTCAGACTGGGTGAAACGGTTTGTTGGACGATTGCGGCGAGGATAGGCCCGCGCGTCCGCTGCGTCAACCTTGAAAGCCATTCCGAGCGCCGGAGAACGCACCCCCGCCCGGATTCCTCGCCGTCTTCGCGGCTCGGAATGACGTCATCCGGCGCGGCAGACGAACAGGAGCTTCACTCCCCCGCCGTCGAGACTGTCCGCTTCGTTGTAGGGATCGAAGTCGATCAGCTCGACGACGGCGAGGCCGGCGTGGCCGAGGGACTCGACGATCTCTCGTTCGCTGTAGGCGCGTTGTTCGTGTGTCTCGTGAATCTCCACGCGCCGTCCCGGACGGGGCATGGCCCAGCCGGTGACGAGCGCGCGCCCGATGCCGTCGCGCCGGCGAAACGACGTGGCGATCTCGAGGTGATACCCCGCTCCGCTGGCGACGAACGGCTCCTTCATCCCCCAGATGGCCGGATAGATGTCGGGATGATTCATGTCGAAGAAGAAGAGAGAGTCGTGCGACATCACCCGGCGCACCGATCGAAACGCAGCCACGAGGTCGGTACGGCTCTTCAGATGATTGAGGCTGTCGTAGAGGCAGGTGATGCGCGCGAACGTTCCCCGCAGCGGAAGCGCACCGAAGTCGCCCGCTGCCAGTCTGGTGACGCGCTCCCGCGCCATGGCCAGCATCGGTACCGAGGCGTCGACACCGAACGATTTCCACCCGCGCGACGCGAAGAACTGCACGGTCAGACCGGTGCCGCAGGCCACGTCGAGATGCGTGCGCGTTGCCGCCGGATAGCGCTCCAGAAATGCCTCGAGCTGCTTGCGCGCCGCCTTGAAGAAGCGCTCGCCGAGTGCCAGGTCGTAGGCGAACGCAAACGCGCCATACGCCGAGGAATCAATCCTCATCCCATTTGTAAAAACCCTGACCGGTCTTCTTTCCGAGCATGCCTCGCGCGACCATGTCGCGGAGCAGTTGCGGAGGTTCGAATCGCGCGCCCAGCGTCGCGGCCAGAACCTCGGCAATGCCCAGGCGGACGTCCAGACCGACGAGGTCGGTCAGCCGCAGCGGTCCCATGGGATGGTTGTAGCCGAGCTCCATGGCCCGGTCGATGTCTTCCGCGCTGGCCACACCTTCCTCGAGCATGCGGATGGCCTCGAGCCCGGCGGCGACGCCGAGACGCGACGAGGCGAAGCCGGGACTGTCGTGAACGACGATGTGCTGCTTGCCCATCGTCTCGACGACCTTGCGCAACTCGTCGATCGTTTCGGGTGACGTCCGTTCACCCTGCACGATCTCGACGAGCTTCATGAGATGGGGAGGATTGAAAAAGTGCAGTCCGGCGAAACGGTCCCGGCGCTCCACCGTTCCGGCCAGCTTCGAGATCGAGATCGACGAGGTGTTCGACGCGAGAATGGTCTCCTCGCCGCAGAAGAGGTCAGCCTGTCCGAACAGGTCCGCTTTCAGCTCGAAGCTCTCGGGTACGGCCTCGATGATCAGATCCGCGCTCTGCACGGCCGGCTCGAGCTCGCTGACGACGTGAATCCGCTGCACGGACGCCGAGGCCGCCTCCGCGGATGCCTTGCCCTTGTCGACTCCTTTGCGCAGCGTCGACTCGATCGACGCTCTGGCCGCATCGAGCGCGGCGGTCTCGACGTCGAAAATAAAGGTATCGTAGCCGGCAAGCGAAGACAGATAAGCGATACCGCGCCCCATGGTTCCGGTTCCCAGGACGGAGATCTGCCGGATCATCGGAGCGAAGTCTATCAGTTGAAAAGGAGTGCCGCCGTGAGTCTCAGCAAGGAGTTCAAGGAATTCGCTCTCAAGGGGAACATGGTCGATCTCGCCGTCGGCGTGATCATCGGAGCCGCGTTCGGGAAAGTCGTCAGCTCCATCGTCGACGACCTGCTCATGCCGGTCCTCGGCGTCGTCGCCGGCAAACACGATTTCTCGAACTACTTCGTGACGCTCTCCGGCGGGCACTACGACACCCTGGCCCAGGCCAGGGCGGCCGGGGCGGCGACGCTGAACTACGGCATGTTCGTCAACGTGGTCATCCAGTTCCTGATCGTGGCGCTGGCGATCTTCCTGGTCATCCGCCAGGTCAACCGGATGTCCCGCAAGCCGGCCGAGGTGGTGACGCCGGAGATGAAAGACTGCCCGCAGTGCCTGTCACCGATCCCGCGGGGAGCGCATCGCTGTAGGTTCTGCACGCAGCCGGTCTGACAACCGGCTCACCCTACACGCTGCGCATGGCCAGCTTCAGGATCTCGCGGTGCGTGAAGTAGTTCACGGCCGGATCGTCGAGATGGAAGCTGTAGGTGAACTTCTCGTCGTTGTCGGCCATGAAGGTGAAGCGGAAGTAGCGGTCGTCGGTGCCTTCGCCGAACTCCTTCACGGTAGCCGAGTAGCCGTCGTCCTCTTCCACCTTCAGCACGCGATACAGCCTGTGCGCGCTGATCGGCAGATCCTCGGGCGGATAGTGGATGAACTGGATGGCGTAGATCTGCTTCGGATCGATCTCGCGCTGGGGGAACTCCTGCACGTCTGCAGCGGCGCCGGTGAACCAGCTCTCTTCTTCCTTGAAGAGAACGATGTTCGCCGAGTTTTCCGTCATCGGCGAGATCCCGCGGTCGAGATGGATGTGCTGTTCGGGATCGCCGCTCTCGCGCAGTTGCGTGAGGAGATCGATGAGGTACTGGATGCCCTGCCGCGTTCCGGTGAGAGCGATCTCGTCATCTTCGTCGGAGATCCAGACGTCGAGCCAGGCGTCCTTGGGGACCTTGACGCGCGACTCGATGGTGTCGAAGGACACCGCGGCGAATCCGAGGCGCTGCGCGGCGGCGTTGAGGAACTCGTTGCAGTGAGGATCGTCGACCAGGTTTTCGCGCGCGTAGTCGATCGCGGCCTCGTACGCGCGCTTCCGGCCAAAGTCGTGACTGAGGTCGAAGGGGCCGATGATCTGGTCGAGAATCTGCGCGTGTCGCTCCGCTGGCCGTGACATGTGGGAACCCCTAAACCATCACGAATCTATCATCATTTCCGCGAAGCGTCACTGCGCGCTGGCGCTGACCGGAACGATCGTCTTCACAAGCCTTTCCGTCGATCGGATGATCGTCACCTCCGATCGCTTCCCAACGTGCTCTTCCGTGAGAATGCGGTGCAGATCGTCGACGCTGGCGATGGGCTGGTCGCCGTAGGCGACGATCACATCTCCGTCCTGGAGACCGGCGCTCTCCGCGGGGCTGCCCTTCTCCACACCGGCCACGAGCACGCCGCTCTCCACCGGCAGGTTGTAGAAGCGGACCACGCGCCGGTGCATGGGCACGGACTGGCCGCCGACGCCGATGTAGCTGCGCGTGATGTGTCCGTCGCGGATGAGACGCGAGGCCACGAATTTCGCGGTGTTGATGCCGATGGCAAAGCAGATGCCCTGCGCCGGAAGGATCACGGCGGTGTTGACCCCGATCACTTCACCGATGGAGTTGACGAGCGGGCCGCCGGAGTTGCCGGGATTCAGCGCCGCGTCGGTCTGGATCACGCTGTCGATCAGTCTTCCGCTCTGCGCGCGCATGGTCCGGCCGAGAGCGCTGACCACGCCCGCCGTGACCGTGCACTGAAATCCGAGCGGATTGCCCACGGCCACCACGAGCTGCCCCGGACGGATGGCGTCGGAATTTCCGAGCCGGGCCGGAACCTGATTCGGTGCCGAGACACGGACGACGGCGAGATCGGTGTGAGGATCGTTGCCGACGACGCTGGCCGGACCGCGCGTGCCGTCGGCGAGCGTCACCTCGATGGCCGAGCTCCCGGTGACGACGTGACTGTTCGTCAGAATGAATCCGTCGGGCGTGAACAGGAACCCCGATCCGCCGCCGCGCTGCTGGCCGCCACGCCCGTTCTGCCGCACCTCGATGTTGACGACCGACGGCGTGATGCGCGCCGCCGCCGACGTCACCGCGCTCGAATACGCGTCGAGCAGTTCGTCATCGTGCAGAGGCTGCGACAGATTCTCTGGATCGCTCGCTTCGAAGTCGTATCTCATCCAATGATGAGAACACGCTTGTATTCCGCGGGAACTGATCGGATGGGGAGGGGGGTGGGGGGCCGGGTCGCTGGGTGGCTGGGACGCTGGGTGGCCGGGTCGCTGGGTGGCCGGGTCGCTGGGTGGCCGGGTCTCCGGGTTGCCGGGTAGCGACCTAGCGACCCAGCGACCCAGCGACCCGCGAATCACGCCCCCTTCTTCCGCTCTCTCGTTTTCCAGTCCTTATCCAGGTCGGCCAGGAATTTGGAGAGGTCGTCGGCGTGCTCTTCTTCGACGGCCAGGATGCCTTCCAGAACACGGCGGGTGGTGATGTCGTCGTCGCCGATGTAGCGGATGATCTCGGTGTAGGAGTCGATGGCGATGCGCTCGGCGATGAGGTCCTCGTGGATCATGTCGACGAGGTTCTGGCCCTCGACGTACTCGGAGTGCGCGCGCGACTGCATCCCTTCCGGGCTGAAGTTTGGTTCCCCGCCAAGCTGCACGATCCGGCCGGCGATCTGGTCGGCATGGCCCTGCTCCTCGTTGGCGTGCTGGAGAAACTCCGCGACGATGGGATCGGACTGGATGCCCTGGGCCATGAAGTAGTGACGCTTGTAACGTAGGACGCAGACGAGCTCTGTAGCCAGAGCCTCATTGAGAATCCTGATCACCGTTTCGCGATTGGCGCGGTAACCATCGGTGACGGCGCCCTCCTGCATGTGCTGCCGCGCGCGGCGGCGCAGCTCCTTGACATCGGTCATGAACGGCTTCTCGGTCATCGACGCCTCCTTCTCACCGTTCGACGTGCAAGAAATTCACCGCTTTGCGCCGAATCGCGTGCGGGACGTATCGTACGTCCTTCCGCGCCAGGCCAGTTTTCCGCGAATGCCGGTGAGCCAGGTGGAGCGCAGCGTGATCCAGAGCCAGGCCAGCGTGGCGAACGGATGCAGGAGGATCGCGCTCCAGAGCGGATAGCGCAGCGCCGTGAAAAAGACCACGCGACTGAGCACGATCAGACCGAGAGTGGCCATGGCCGGCCGGATGCCCATCAGCGCGAACGGATACGGCAGGAGATGGAGGACGGCGAAGAACACCAGCACGATGGCCACGGCGGCATAGCTGCGACCCAGCGCGGTGAAGAGGTTCTTCGTGAAGCCGCGTACGATCTCGCCGAGGCCGTGGTACATGCGCACGGAGATGAAGCGGTCGGTGCGGGCCAATCCGGTCCGGAAGCCGCTTCGCCGGACGTGGTGGGCCAGGCCGACGTCGTCGATCACGGCATCGCGCAGCGCCGCGAATCCGTCCACCGCGTCGTAGGCGGTGCGGCGGATCAGATTCCCCGTACCGCCGCCGACGCCGAGCCAGGTCATTGGAAACCGCTCTCCGAGCCACAGGGGAAACGAGAACGGCGACATCGGCAGGATAGGCATGACGGCGTTCTCCCAGAACCCGCGCATCTCGAAATGCGGGAAGAGAAACGTCATGTCATCCCCACTGGCCTGCATGTGCCCGACCGCGGCGGCCAGCGCTCCCGGCGCGTAGTCGACATCGGCATCGACGAAGAGCAGCAGCTCGCCACGCGCGCGTTGACTCCCCTCGTGCATCGCCCACGGTTTCCCGAGCCACCCATCCGGCGGCTCATCACCGTGAACCACGATCAGCCGCGGATCCGATGGCGCGATGCGATCGAGAATCGCACCGGTAGCGTCGCTCGAGCGATCGTCGACGACGATGACTTCGAAGTCGGAGTAATCCTGCGCCAGGAACGCCAGAACGGTCCGCTCGATGGCCCGCTCCTCGTTGCGCGCCGGAACGATGATCGACACGAGCGGACAGCGCTCGGGCCCGGCGCCGCGCAGGCGCCCCAGAACGAGCAGGTTGATGATGATGTTGGCGAGTGCGAAGGCCCAGACGGCGAGGGCGATGTAGGAGAGAGTGAGCATCTCAGGTCGCGGCTCGACCTCGACACTCCGATTACGCCGGCCCGACTCTCCGCTGCGCTTCGAGTGCGAACGGTGAGTCGGGGAACTCCGTCACGATGCGCTTATACGTGTCGCGCGACTTCTGATCGTTACCCTGCACCTCGTAGGAGTGCGCCAGGAGCACGAGCATGGAGTCGGCAGGAAGGGCGGGATCGGGCTTGGCCAGTTCGGCCGTCAGCTCGCTCGTGACCTGCGCCGCCTCGCCGCCTTCGATGCGGATCTGGTAGAGGCTGTAACGCGCCGAGCCGACGAGGACGTTCTTCGGATGATCGTGGACGAAGTTCTGGAGCAGCTTGCGCGCCCCTGCCACGTCGCCGCGCGCCGCGTCGATGCGTGCCAGGTAGAGCCCGGCCACGTCGGCGGCGTCGGTGCTCGGGTACTTCGCCTCCACGTCCCTGAACTGGGTCTCGGCGGCCTTGTTCCGCTCATCGTCGGTCTTGAACCTGGCGCTCGGGTTCGGCTGCGAGGGGTTGACGATCGGCGAATCGATGGTGCCGATGGCCCCACCGAGCAGGTCCTGCGCCTTATGCTCGCGGTTGCTTCGGTAAAAATAGACCCCATACGCGATGACGGCGATGGCCAGGGCGGCGGCGGCGAGGCCGTACAGGAGCCGCTGATTCTCTTTGGCCCGCGTCGAAAGCATGCCGATTTCGTCGACGAACTTGTCGTGTTTGAGCTCTCTACGATGTTGACGATCCATAGCTTAGGGACCTGCCTGAGGGAGTGAAAGTGCGTGACTCTACTTCAGCCGCCCTGAACCGTCAACGAGCGCGCCTGATTCCTGGCTGAGCGGCGGCGGGAGCGCATACAATACGCATCTAGCATCCAGTTTGCAGGGCGCGTTAGTAAAGATCGTGGGTTTGTTGGGGAGACACATGACCGCGCGGGCGATTCTGGCAACGACAATCGGCTTCCTATTCAGCGTTCCTCTGTTCGCCGCGCCACACCGGAAGCACGTCGATCCGACGGGCCCCGGCGCAATCGTGCTCTGCTACCACATCGTCGAGTCTCCGCTCGACGCGCGCATGGAGATCAGCCGCGACACCTTCCGGCAGCAACTGCAGTACATCGAGATGACCGGCTACAACGTCATCCCCCTGCGCCATCTCTACGAGTACGTGACCGGCGAGCGCACATCGCTGCCGCCGAACGCGGTCGTCATCACCATCGATGACGGATGGCGCAGCACCTACACCGAGGCTTATCCGGAGCTGGAGAAGCGGCGGTTCCCGTTTACCGTGTTCGTCTATCCGGAGATCATCGGCAAGACGGCCACGGCGCTGACCTGGAACATGATCCGGGAGATGTCGGACAACGGCGCCGACATCGAAAGCCACTCGTACACGCATCCGTTCCTCACGCGCCGCCGCAACGAGAATCTCGATGACTCCGCTTACGCGAAATGGCTGGAGCGCGAGCTCGCGGACAGCAAGAGCATTCTGGAGAAGCACACCGGAAAGCCCGTCGAGTTCCTCGCCTATCCGTACGGCGACTACGACCATTTCCTCGCGCACGCGGTCGGCAAAGCCGGCTACGCAGCGGCCCTGACGTGTGACTTCGGCAAGGTCGTCCGCGGGAGCGATCCGCTGCGGATGAAGCGCTTCGTCATCGACAAACGCATGGACTTCGCCGTCTTCCGTCACTACATGGGGGCGACGCCGATGCAGCTCGCGGAGATGACGCCCAAGCCCGGCGACGTCGTCGAGCCCGACGCGGCCGTGATCTCGGCGCGCATCCCGAACTTCAAATCCGTCGATCCGCGCTCGGTGGGCATGGCCCTCCTCGGCGGAAGCTCGCTCCTGCCCTACGCGTACGACGCCAACACCGGCTCGATCACGCTGATGCTCAACGATGCCATCACGGCGCTGAAAGGCAATGACCACCGCGCTGTGGTATGGGCGACCGACAGCAAGACAGGCAAACGCATCGAGGCCTCCTGGACGTTCCGGTTGCCCGAGGACGCCATGCCCGCGGCCGTCCCGGCAGTCCCACCCGGAGAGATCGCTCCGGCGGCGCAACCCGCCTCGCAACCGGCGACCTCCCGCGTCTCTGTCGTGCCGCTCACGAGCGGCGCGGCCATCGTCGCCCATACGCCGCGCTGAGAGGTCGGTGCTGGGTGGTCGGTGCTGGGTCCTCGGTGCTCGTTCCTCTTCTGTCGTGGCTGAATGCTCGTGGGTCGTGGGTCGTGGGTCACGTGGGCCTCATCGCCTGAATGCCCCACGACCGACGACCGACGACCCACGACCGAGGCCCGAGGCCATCAGGGCAATTTGATCTTCGGCTTTTCCTCGCGCGGACGATAGAGAATCGCCGTCTTGCCGATCGTGGCCGCCAGTTGCGCGTCCGTCGCCGCGGCGAGCTTTTCCGCGAGCTCGTGACGTGCGCCGGAGTCGTCCGACTCGATCCGCACTTTGATCAGCTCGTGGGCCTGGAGCGACTTCCTGGTCTCGCCGACCACCGAGTCGCTGACGCCGCCCTTGCCGATCCGCACCACCGGTGAGCGCGGATGAGCGAGTCCTTTGAGGAACTGCCGCTGCTTTGCTGTCAGGTCCATGCAGCGTCGAATCAGTGGATCTTCTGCAGACGCTTCAGGAATTGCTGCGGCGGCTCGTAGCCGACGAGGCGCAGGTCGCGCAGCTCATTGCCAGCGGCGTCGAGGAAGATGACGGTGGGGGGACCGACCACGCCGTATTGCGAGAGCAGGGCCTGATTGGCGGCGTCGTTTGTCGTTACGTCGGCCTTGATGCGCGCGAAACGCGAGAGCTCCGCGGCCACGTCGCGATCGCTGAACGTGCGCGAGTCGAGCTCCTTACAGGGGATGCACCAGTCAGCGGTGAAGTCGATGACCGCCGGTTTTCCCGAGGCCCGCGCCGCCGCGAGCGCGCTGGCGTCGTAGCGCGTCCACTCCACGTGTGTTCCGTGCGTCGGGATCGCAAAGGCCACCCCGGCCACCAGAAGCAGCGACGCCAGCGAGAGCCGCATGGCCCGCCCCGCCGTTCCGCGCGAGAGGAAGAGGAATCCCGCACCGATGAGCAGCGAGATCACCACGCCCCATTTGAAGATCACGTCGCCAGTGAGGGGGCGCAGGAAGTAGAACGCCATGGCCACGAGCACGAAGCCCATGGCCTTTTTGACCTGCACCATCCATTCGCCGGGGCGTGGAAGGGCATTGAGCGCGATCAGATACGGAAATCCGAGTCCGAGTGCGAGCGTGGCGAACATCAGTGCGCCGATGGCCGGCTTGCCGATCTGCGCGACCAGGCCGAGCAGCGAGATCACCACAGGCCCGACGCACGGCGCGGCCACGATGCCGATGGCCAGACCCATCGTCAGCGCGCCGGCCATCCCGGCACGGCCGCCGGAACGGTTGGCGATCCAGCGCGGCGGCTGGATCTCGTACGCGCCGAACATCGACGCCGCCAGCACGAGCATCATCAACGCGAATGCGACGAGCACCGCCGGCAGTTGCAGCCAGGCGCCAAACATCTTCCCGCCGAACGCGGCTACGCTGCCGAGCAGCGAATAGGTGATGACGATGCCCAGAACGTACATGCTGGACAGCGCAAAACGATGTCCGCGCCGGCCGTCGCTCTGCATGGCGAAGAACCCCAGCGTAATCGGAATCAACGGAAAGACGCACGGGGTCAGATTCAAGGCCAGTCCGCCGACGAAGAGGATGAGCAGGGTCAGCGGAAGGCCGCTCGTGGCGAAGGTCGTGGCCAGACGATCCTGAGAAACCGTCCTCGGTCCTCGGTCCTCGGTCCTCGGTTGGGTGCTCGGTGCTCGGGGCTCGGGGCTCGGTTGAGTCGTCGCGGCGGTTGTGGTTGCGGCCGCGGCCCCCGAACCGAGGACCGAGGCCCGGGGACCGAGGACCAGGTCCGTCACCGCCGTATTCGGCGGCAGACAGATCCGGTCGCTGCAGGCCTGATAGCGAACGGTGGCGTGAATCGAGGCCGTGCCGCTCTTCACCTTCGCGGTGAACGGAATCGAAAACGCGCCCGTGTAGACGGCGATCTGTTTTCCTTCCGTGAACTGGAAGGCGCGCATCTCGTGCTTCGGATAGGTGACGCTCTGCAACTCGGCACCTTCGATGGTCAGCTCGGTGGGGATGGCGAACGATTCCGTCGGCGTATGGGAGTTGATGTGCCAGCCGTCCGCGACCCGGCCGTTGATCACAGCTTCGACGAGATCGCCACTCTGCTTCTGGATCGAGCCGTCGATGGTCACCTTCGGCAACCGATCGAACTGGGCAGCCGCGATCGACGGAACGAACAGGAGCAGTGCGAGAAGGCGGCGCATCACTGCTGTTTCATCGAGCTGAGCTGGCGCTCGATGCTCGGCAACATCATGTCGATGTTCGCGATGAACGCAGAGTGCGGGAACTCTTCCTTGAAGGTCCGGAGCTCGTTGGCCGCGCAGCGCAGATTGCCCTGGGCCAGACACACATCGCTGCTGAGCAGGCGCGCGCGCTCATAGGCCTCGCCTTCGTTCTGCACCCTGCTGAAGCGGTTCACGGTCTTCGTCACGTCGGCGTATTTGCCCTGCATCAGGTAGCTGGCGCCGAGCTCGTAGAAAGCATCGTCGCGGATGTCGGTGGGCACGCCTTTCTCCAGGGTCAGCTTCTCGAGCCGCGGCCCGCTCTGGACGAAGTTCTGCCGGACCATGAACTCCTTGGCCAGCTTGAGCCGCTTCTCGTAGTCCTTCGTGAACGAGCCCTCGCTGGCCACGAGCGACTGGAACTGCCTGTACTTGTCGATCGTGCCGTCGAGCATCTTCACGAATTCGGGGGCCGGCGCGTAACCGCGGATCAGACCGACCACGGTCATGTCGTGGTTGAGGACCACGAACGTCGGCAGCGACGTGATCGAGTACCTTTGCGCGAAGGCCGTGCCGTCAGCGCCGTCCTCCGTGTCGAGGCGGAGCAGCACCATCTTCGACGTGGCCTTCTGAAACACGTCCGTGGGGATGACGTCGGCTTCGAACTTGTGGCACCACCCGCACCATTGCGCGAATAGGTCGACGAAGATCATCTGCTTGTTGTCTTTGGCCGCCTTCTGCGCGGAGGCGGCGGTTTTCAGCCACGTGGGAGCTGCATAGGACTGCGGGACCGTGGCCAGCGTGATCAGCGTCGCCAGCAAGAAAGTTCGTCGCAAAAAGACCTCCGTTGCGCTCACAAACGACTGACACTTCAGCAGCTATTCCGACCCGCTGACACCGGCCGGTGACAGTTCCCCGGCCGCCTGATCCTTCTCCTGCGCATACTTCTGCGCGGCCTCGACGAACGCCTCGAAGATCAGCGACGCCGATTTCTCTCCCGTCATGTCCTCGGGATGCCACTGGACGCCGACATAGAAAGGAAGCCCGGCATCCTCGAGGCCTTCGACAATTCCGTCGGGCGCTTTTGCCGTGACTCGGAGACCGCGGCCGACTTCCTTGATGGCCTGATGGTGCGAGGAGTTCACGTTCATCTGGCGCGGACCGCCGAGAATCGCCGCGGTGCGCGTCCCCGGCTCGATCCGCACGTCGTGACGGGCACGGTCCTCCGGTTCGCTCACGTGCTCGACACCGTTCGGGCCACCGGAGTGAAGATCCTGGATGAGCGTGCCGCCGCTGGCGACATTCATCACCTGCAAGCCCAGGCAGATGCCGAGGGTGGGGATGCCGCGTTCGCGGGCGGCGCGGGCCAGACCGAGGTCGTTGCTCTGCCGGCGGGGATCCATCGTCTCGGTCTTCGGATGCCGCTCCTCGCCATAGACCGCGGGATCGCAGTCCTCACCACCGGCGAGCAGCAATCCGTCGAGCTCTTCGATGATCTCCGCCGTGTTTTCCGGCTGGGGCGGGATCACCACGGGTATCGCGCCGGCTTTGCGCAGCGCATCGATGTAGGTCGTGTACACAAAGGCACGGTCCCGCTCGCCAGGCGTAACCAGTACGTCGGAACCGATGCCGATCAGGGGCTTCATGACCGGATACATTGCAGCGTTTCTGCCACGCACTCAAGCAAATTTTCACTTGACCCGGAACCTGACTTCGTCGCGGCGGCCGTCGCGATCGACCGCTTCGACGACATGCTGGCCGGGGTGGAGCGGCCAGCGGCCGGCCACGCGCTTGCCGTCGACACGCCAGGAAACATCTGCCGTGGCGCGAAGGTGGAGCGTCTGGAACTCGCTGCGCAGCGTCGGGTCGATGAGATAGGTCGCCCCGTCCGGCGGATTGGTGACGCGAAGCGGCGTCGGATGGCTGTTTCGCGGCCGGTCCGGAGCGGGCCGGACGTCCAGCTCCGCCTTCACCCACTGCCTGTATTCCGGTGGCCAGTCGACGTACCCGTCGTGGTGCCACGAACAGAACCGCACCGGTGCATCCCTGGGAAGCCACTCGTTCTGCGTGAGCGGGCAGTGCGTCGATGGACGGAGTCCGGAGACTCCGCAGATGGGAAGCCACTCGACGCCGGCGGGCGGAGCCACGATCGGACCGTCGTCGCCGACGGGAATCGTGCCACGCACGCGTTTCACCGCTGAGAGCATCACCGCGTGAAAGATGGGCGCCGCGCCGGTGATGCCGCTCGAATCCCGCAGCTCGCGCCGGTCGAAGTTGCCGACCCAGACCCCGACGGTGACATCGCGCGTGTATCCGACGGTCCAGTTGTCGCGGTAAGCCTGCGACGTTCCGGTCTTCACGGCCACGCGAAACGGGAAGTCGAGGCTGCCTCCGCTGCCGAAGACGAACTCGCGCGCATCGGGATCGGAGAGGATGTCGCTGATCCAGAACGCCGTCCGCTGCGAGAAGAGCCGGCGGTTCGCCGTGGTCACTCCGCCGCGCGCGAACGTCGCGTACGCTCTCACCATCTGATCGAGCCGCACCTCGGCGTCGCCGAGGGTCAGTCCCAGTCCGTAGTAATCAGCGTTCTTCGCCAGGCTTGTGAAGCCGGCACCGCGCAGCACGCGCAGCAGCGCCGGCGCGCCGGTACGCGCGAGCATCGCCACCGCCGGCACGTTCTCCGAGCCGGCCAGCGCGGCGCGGACGCGCAACGGACCGCGATAACGGCCATCATAGTTGCGCGGCTCATACACGATTCCGCTCTGCGCGGTGGCAAAGGTCGAGGGAACGTCGGGGAGTACCGTGGCCGGCGTCGCTCCTTCCTCGAAAGCCAGCGCGTACGTGAACGGCTTGAGCGCCGATCCGGGCTGCCGCGGAGTGACCACACCGTCGACGGCACCGCCGAACGTACTGCCGAAGTAGTCGCCCGAGCCTTCCCAGGCCAGCCACTGGCCGGAGTGGTTGTCGAGCACCGCCACGGCTACGCTGTGCGCGCCATGCCTGAGCAGCCGCTCGCGATGGGCGGAGATGATGTCCAGCACATCCTGCTGCAGCGGCGCGTCGAGCGACGTTCTGATCACCCGCGAAGGAGAGGACGTCGAGTTGCCGAGAACGTGCTCGACCCAGTGCTGGGCGAGCGTTCTCTTCTGGCGCAGAGCGAACTGCAGGCGCTCGGCGAACGCGGACTGGGGAGCGTGCATGGCGGTGAGTACGTAGCGCTGGCGCGACGTCGCATAGCCGGCTCCGGCGCTGTTCGGCCTGCGCGGCAGCCCCGCCAGATAGGCCGCCTGCGCCATCGTGAGCTGCCGCGGCTCGCATCCGAAGTACATGCGGCTGGCGCGCGTGATGCCGGTGATGCGGTTGCCGTAAGGCGCGAGCGTCAGGTACATCGCCAGGATGTCCGCCTTCGAGTAGCGATGCTCCAGCCGGAGGGCCAGAACGGTCTCGCGGAGTTTCTGCGCCAGCGAGCGGCCGGTGGGCTGCAGCAGCAGCTTTGCGACCTGCTGCGTGATCGTCGAGCCGCCTTCGACGACGGCGTGATGCCTCGCGTTCTGAATCGCCGCGCGGACGATCGCCAGCGGATCCACTCCCGGATGCGAGTAGAACCGCCGATCCTCGGCCGCGATCGTGGCCACGACGACGTGGTCCGGCAGATGGCCCGGCGAGAGATGCTCGCCCCGCGTGCCGTTCCTGGCCAGCGGCTCGTAGAGAACGACGCCGTGGCGGTCGACGATCGTCGTGGAGATGAACCGAGACTGGTCGACGACCTCGGCCGGGATCGGCCCCAACCGAACCCACAAAGCAACGCCCGCGCAAACGACCAGAACGCCAGCGACCCCGCGACCCAGCGACCCAGCGACCCGTTTCACTTTTCCACCTCGATCACACTCGTGGCCGTCCGCCCGAACACCTCCGGTTCATACATTTCCTCGGCATGCGAAGGCGCGGCGATGAAGGTCCCGGCGGTCGTGGCCCGCAGCAGATAGCGGTAGTCGTGGTCGCCTTCGCCGAGGCGCGTGGCGAACACGTCCACGCGATCGTCGTGACGCTCGACGTGATCGAACCCGCCGCGCTCCCACCACGTCCATCCGGAGGTCGTGTCGTTGCTCTGTTGCTCAGCGCTCTCCCCTTGCGCGGTCGTGGCGAAGGCCGTCTCCACCGGTTCAGTGCCCGCCGGAATCGGATCGGTCACAGCGACGTATCTCCGCTCCTTGGTGTTGCGGATGTGCAGCGTGACCTCGAGGAGATCGCCGGCGTGGAACGAGGTCACCGGCGTGGCCGACCCGTGCAGGCGATAGGTACGCTCGATCGAGAAGCCCGCATCGAGCGGCTGCAGCTTCATCTCCGTCGACGCGTAGCGCAGCCGCATGAGATAGAAGAGCGTGCCGGTGCCCTGACGTTCGAAGACGATGGGGAGCTGCGTGCCCGGCGTCGCGGTGGCCAGGACCTGCGGCATCGTCACCTCTTTGGACTTCGCTTCGGTCGTTCTTCCGTGGAACTCCTCGCGCATCAGCGGCTGCGCGCCGAGCGTCACGGTTCCGGTGAAATCGGGCACATCCGCTTCGTACTTCCTGTAGTAGTCGATGAGCGATTCCATGGCCCAGGCGTTCTCCTGGGTGTTTCCCCACCGTCCCTTCTTCCGCGCCGTCATCAGCCAGCGCACCATGCGCGTGACGAGCTCTTCGTCGCCGCCGGCGCGGACGAGTGTGCCGAGCACGATCGCGGTGGACCGGACGTTCGAGTTCCAGAACCACAGCAGATACGGATCGCTGAGCTCACCGACGTGGGCCTGTCCGCCTTCCGGAAGGATCGCGTTCGTGATGCGGCGATGCAGCTCGTCGAAACGAGCCCCTCTCTCCCCCTTCGCGATCATGGCGCCGGCCAGATCGGAGAGGCCGAAGACGGGCATGCGATCGATGTACCCGTACACGCGATTGAAGTGGCTGTCGACGTTGCGCCCCCCTTCGGCGAGCGTCCTGACCGCGAATGCCTGCCAGGCCGTGTAGGCGGGCCACCACCCTTCGTTCACGGGCGGCGGCTGGCCGAGACTGCGATCGAGGTAGTCGTAGGCGCGGCTGAGAACGGCGCTGTCGGTCTCGTATCCGAGTTTCCGGGCCCGCTGGTAAACGTGGAGCACGTAGCTCGTCAGATACGGCGACTCGGTGAAGCACTGGCCCGGCCAGTAGGCGAATCCGCCGTCGCCGCACTGGTAGTTCTCGAGCTCACGGAGCGTCGATTGCGCGAGAGGTTTCGCTTTCACCGGATCGACGCCCGGCAGATGGAAGGCCTCGCCGAGATCAGAGGTCAGCACGAGTGCGAGCGCACCCGACGCGCGCTGCTCCGCGCAGCCGTAAGGATAGGTGACGAGATACTCGGCCCCTTCGGCGAGGCCCACGAGCATCGTCGAAGAGAGCTCGACGTGCAGTCCGCCGAATCCCGGCACGACGCCGGACGGAATCTCGATGGTCTCGCGCGCCTCGGGTTTGGCCTGGCCGTACGCGGCCACTGTCTCCGGCGAGACGAGCACGCGCACCGGGATCACCTCTTCGAACGCGTCGTTCTCCTTGCCGAGCTTCACGCGCATCTGCACCCGCGCGGTGCCGATCGATTTCGCCACGGCGTCGAAACGGACTTCGGCCGCCGAGTTGGGCTTGACGTTGAGCGGCGCGCTCTTCGTGCCGATGAAATCGAGCACCGACGGGTCGAGGCTGCGGATCGTCACGGAAGCCTTGCCGGAGATCTTCTGGCTGTTGACCACTCCGCCGAAGAACGCCTTGTCGCCTACGGCCATGAACCGCGGGAAGGCCGGCGTGAGCATCAGCGGCTTGTTGACCTTGATCTCATCCTGCGCCCAGCCGAAGCGAGAGGCGCGGTCGCCGGCCACGGCCATGATGCGGTACGTCGTCAGCGATTCGGGCAGCGTGACCGAGGTCGTGGCGTGACCGGCCGCATCGGTGACCACCGAGCCGACCCAGAACGCCAGGACGCGGAAATCCTTGCGCATCGTTCCCGCCCCCGTCTCCCGCCCGCCCCCGCCGCCCTCGCCCGCGCCCTTGGGCGTGATCACGCGGCGGCTGACGATGCGTTGCCGCGAGTCTTCGGTCGCCACCTGCAGCGCCTTGCGCAGGTAGATGGACTCGAGCACGTCTGGAGTCTGGTACGCGGTCAGCGACAGCACTCCGTAGTCGACCGCCCAGAGTGTCACTTCGGACTGCGCGGGCTTGCCGCTGCGGTCCTGCACGCTCACGTCGATGTTGGCCTTCGAGGCCGGCCGGTACTCGTCGCGGTTGGCTTTGACGCGGACGTCCAGGCGCTTGCTGTCGTCCTGCACAGTGAGCTCGACGACGCCGAGTCGGAACGCAGGCTTGCCGGGATCGGCGCTCTCTTCGAAGCCTGTCTTCGTCCGTCCCTTGATGAGCAGGACGGAGACGAAGAGATTCGGGATGTCGTCTTCCGTGATGGGAACGGTAACCGTCTGCTGCGTCGAGGTCAGCGTGAACGGCCGGGACGTGCGCACCCCTTCGCGCTCGGTGGTGAGGAGCGCCGTGGCGCTCTCCCAGGGCGACTTGATCATGATGCGCGCGGTGTCGCCGGGCTTGTACGTCTTCTTCTCCGGGACGAGGTCGATGCGGTTGTGGTCGTAGCGCTCCCATGCCGTGTATCCGCCGCCGACGGCGTAGAACCAGACAGAGGTGGTGGTGCTGCGGCCGTCGCTGTCCGAGGCCGTGGCTACGAGGCGGTATTCGCCGCCGGCCTCGAGGTCGAGGTGCAACGGCACCGGCTCCCCCGCCGTCTTCACGTCCCACTTGCCGGCCGGGATCTCTTTTCGCTCCGTGTCCCAGTCGTAGAAGCCGTTGCCGACGGCGCGGCGCACGCTGTTCCACTGGATGCGCGTCAGCTCGACGTGCACCGGCACATCGGGCGTGAGCGTGCCGGCCAGCGACACCGCGATGACCGTGGTGTCGAGACCCTTGCTGGAATCGGCGAAGTACGACGGCGACTTCAGGCCGATGTACCAGGGTGCGGGATCGACGCGAACCGACGCCCGTCCGGCGATGTGCTGGCGTGTGACGTCGGTGACGTCTCCTTCGAGCTCGTAGTCGAACGGCGCGCCGGCCTTGACGTCGGTCTGGAGCGTCAGCGCGAGGTCGCCCTCGTCATTGAGCTTCGCTTCGTTCGTGGTGATCGTGGCGCGCGACGGTTGTCCGTTCTCCCAGTCCCAGCCGAGGAACGACCACTGCCCCTCCGCGAAACGATCGCGGATCGTTCCCGGCACGTCGAGCCGTTCGATCTTCGAGTAGGTCCACTTCACGTCGCGGCCCGCCATCGCCCCGCCGTGCAGGTACCGCGCGGCGATTTTCCCGTTCAGCTTCGTCCCCGCAATCCGTTGCGCCGGACCGCCGGCCGCCTCCAGACTGGCATCGACCCGGAAATCCGGACGCCGGTAAGCCGCGACCAGGAACTGACCGGAGATCGCGAGCCGCTGTCCCTCCGACTTCGCGACCGCACTGTAATCGCCCAGCGGCGCGCCGGCGGGCAGGGTGAACGTCCATTCCGTGCTGCTCCATTCGTTCAGCGCCACGGTCCGCTTGTCGATGACTTTGTCGTGCGAGTCGCGCAACTCGATGTCGAGCTTGGTGCCGGCGGGCAGGAGCTGCATGCCCGACGGCGTGTCGCTGCGCACGATGGTCTTGAAATGAATCTCTTCTCCGAGCTTGTAGACGCCGCGGTCGCTGAAGATCGTGCCGCGCAGCAGCGGGCGGGCCTCGTTGAGATCGAAATTGACGCCGAACTCCCACGGCTGGATGCCTTCGTTCCAGTCACTGCCGGTGTAGGCGACATCGCCGTCCTTCTCCGCCACGACGATGAAATGCAGTTGCGTGAGCGCGTTGTAGGAGCTTTCCCACTCGTCTTCCGGCTTCGACGCGGCCCTGGCAGGATCGACGCGCAGGTTCCTGGCATCGGCGATCACGAGACCGTTCTCGTCGGTCACACCGCTCCACACGACCTTGTTGTCCGTGTCGCGGATGGAGACGTTCGCGCCCGAGACCGGCCTCGCGGTGTCGAGCGCGGTCACGAGCACAAGCACGTTCTGCGGGCTGTCCTTGACGGTGATGCCCAGGTTCGTGACCTGCACGAGCGTGGCACGGGTGTCGTCGTCGTACACCTTGGCGCCGGGGATGGGCTGACCCGGGTTCACCGCGGCCCAGAGCAATCCGTGGTTGCCGGGCCCGATCACCTTGCCGATGTTGAGACCGAACGACTGGATCTTGTCGACGGCCGGGGTGAGCTTCCTCATCGTGGCGTCGATCTTCGCCGGCGGGATGCGAAACGAGTTCTTCGAAAGCAACTGCAGCGCCGGCATGGTCTCGTCGATCGTCAGCGGAGCCAGCCACTGCTGCACGCTGCGGAAGTTGCGCGACGAGAACGGCAGCACCGTGCCGCCGTTCGATTCCCAGACCCCCTGGCCGTCGCCGAAGCTGACAAACGCGCTGCGGTGCGAGAGCGTGAGCACGCCCATCCAGGCGTAACCGAGCGTCTGGCCGTCGCTCCCGGCCAGCCTCGGATCGACGCGAACGAGGTAGTCGTGCGCCGGCAGCAGGCTGTATCCGAGGTCGTCGAACGAGAACTGGCGCTGCGGATAATCGAACGTGCGATCTGCGTTGTGGGGCTGCAGCGTCGCTTCGTGCGCGGGATCGGTGATGTCGGTGACGGTTACCGCCTTGCGCACGGCGTCGACCGACAGCGAGTCCTGGGCGCGGAAGACGATGGCGTTGTAGCTGTCGGGATCGCAATCCTTCGAGCAGGAGAACCCGTCGACGAAGAGCGTCGGCTCGAGGTCGATCGCGTACTCCTGCTCGTTGGAAGTGGTGACCAGCAGGCGCATGTGGATGTCCGGCGGAATGTCCGGCCTGGTCTCGATGACCACGAGATCTCTCGCCGGCGCACCGAGCTTCTTCTGGTCCCACTCCGTGGCCTGGGAGAAGAAGACGAACGCTCCCGATTGCTCGGACGCCGCGCGGGCCTGCTCTTTCCTGGCCTCGAACGCGGCGAGCGACTGCGGATCGGATTTCTTCAGCCGCTCGATCCCCTCGGGCGGAATCACCGGCGCCTTGAACGTCCGGCTCAGCGTCCGGAGTTGCACATGCGGCAGCACGGCCGCGGGGGTGACGGGCTGATTGAATCGCAGCGCGATCACTACGGCGTGATCCGGCTTGCGGTACCAGTTCGTGTTTGTCAGCCGCGCCGTTGGCGTGGTGAACGAGAACTGGTAGGCGTGGTCGAGCGTGTTGCCGGCCACCGACGCCGCCTCCCCTCCGATCATCACGTCGTACGTCGTCGCAAACGGCAGCCGCGGCTGCGGCGTGAAGATGAGCGTGGTGGTTCCCGACCAGCGGAACACACCTTTGACCTGCGGCGAAATGTGAAACCACGGCACGGAGACCACGGCCGGAATGCGGCCGAGGACGACCATGGGCTCGGAGAAGACGACGCGTACTTCGTTCGCTTCAGCGAGAGTGGCCACCTCACCGACGGGGCCTGCGCTGATCACCTTGAGCGACGGTGACGCGGCGGCCCCGGCGGCGAAACAAGCGGCAAAGAGAAGAGCAACCCAGCCTGCACGCTTCATAACGTATGCAGTGTAAGTTCGGCTCTTGGCAACCCTGAGGAAAGATTGTGGCCCGATTACGGCACGCGCTCGGGTGGAGTCACCTTCACGCTCACTTCACGCACGTAGTGGCGGATTGGTGCGGAGTCGGGCCGGCGCACTCCCGCCGCCCACACCAGCGTCTCGTCGAGCTCCATCACCTCGGCACGCTGCACGGAGTACGGCTGGTGAGACACGCGGGCGCGATGGAGATCGTGTTTCTCATCCTGCGCGTAGAGTAGATAGCGCTCGATGAGGAAGTGATCGAGCGTGCCGGACGCCGCAGCCCTGACCACGCCGTCCGATGGCCGGTAGCGGACGTGCAGGTGCGCCGGCGCGTTGCCGCGAGGATCGTGCCGATGCGAGCGGAACGCAACCTCCGGCAGCGGTCCTTTCGACGCTTCGAGCTCGATCCGCGCGTGAAAGTACGGCAGGTGGTACGCGGCGCGCGCGGCGGCGACCGCGAACGCGCTCGACGCGTCGAGGCTGAAGAACCAGACGCCGGGGTCGCCGCCGTTGCGGCGGACGTACGTGCGCAGGTTCACCTCGTGAAAGCTCGACAGGCCCGGCAACGCCGGCGCCAGCACCGCACGCACGCCCGTCATCGTGAACGGGATGAGCCCGATGTAGGCCTTCCCCTCGAACGTATCGATGGTGAGCCCTCCGGGAACGAGCGCCTGCAGCTCGCCGGGCGGAACCTCCCAGTGCAGAAACAGCAGGTGATGCCAGTCCTGGTGCATCAGGTTCACGAGCGCGGTGGAAGCAAAGGAAGGGCCCGGTCGCGCTTGCCGGCCGCGTAAGGATAGAATCCGCTCATGAAGCGCATCGGATGCTCCATCCTGTTGCTCGCGCTTGCCGCCTGCGGCTCGTCAGGGACCGCTCCCATCGCACCGCCGGACGTCGAGATCGTGCAGATCTACGGTCCTTCGGATGTGAACTACTCGCGGGGCACCAGCTCCGTCAACGCGCAGTACGGTCTGCAGATCACCAACCGCGCCGGCGAGCCGATCACGCTCAAGCATGTCACGCTGCAGTCGGTGGGCGGCGGCACGATCGCCATGCGCCGCGAGGACCGCGCCTTCAACAACGAGATCCCGCCGGGTCAGACGGGCCAGGCCGTGGTGAACGCGCTCGTCTATTTCACGAGCGACATCAGCGGCTCCCCGACCCGCGAGCCACTGACTCTGCGCGCCACGCTGAACTTCGACTCACCAAAGGGAAAGTTCAACCGGATCGTGCAGAAAATGATCGGGCAGTTTCCGGGACAGTGAGCAGGACCTGGGCGCCTGGCGCCTATTCGTACAGGTCCAGCTCAGCCACATCCATCTCCTCGCTCGGCGTCCATCTCCATGTTTCGAAGACGTAGAGGTCGAACAGCAGGAGAAAGACTTCGCTCGACATCTCCCAGCGCTCGCGCAGGCCGTCGGCCAGTCCGCGTTTCGACTCTTTGATGACGTGGCGCAGCTCGTAGATGATCGTGTGCCCCTGGCGGTAGCCGGAGCGCGAGCAGAAGCAGTTCAGGGCCGCCTCGATCTTGAAGCGTTCCTGATACTTCGAAGGGACCTTCTCGAATACTTCGCGCTTCATGACCCGGATGCCGGAGAGCACCGGGCCGCACTGCATCTTCAGATGGAGAAAGTCGAGCACCGGTCCGCGATGGCGCACGCCGATGTTCATGTCGCACTCGTCGCGCAGGACCGGAAGCACGAGCGATTCGATGGTGCGCTCGGTGACGTTGCACATGTCGCCGTCGACGAAGAACATGGTGTCGTACGACGCGTAATCGACGCCGACGCGCATGGCGTAACCCTTACCCCGGTTCTCGCGCAGGGCGATCGTCTTGACGTCGAAGCTCCGGGAGATGCGGACGGTATCGTCGGTGGACCCGTCGCTGACGACGATGATCTCGTCGATGAGAGGGCTGGCCGTCAACGCCCGGAGCACATCTGCGATCGTGTTTTCTTCGTTATAGGCTGCGACGATTGCGGTAATCCCCACTCAATTCTCCTCGGTGCGATGTCGTCGTCAGGCGTTGCAACGGCCAGACCATAACACACTGCCCCGTTCCGGCCTCTGCTTTGCAGAACACTCCGGAGGCATGAAACGCACTCTCTCATTCGGCGCCATTCTGGCGGGCCTCTGTCTGGCCCTTGCAGTGGTCACGTTGTCACTTTCCGGTTGCAGTTCGCTCGGCCGGACCCTCAACATCGTCAACCCCTCCTACACGATCCGCAGCGTGCAGCCGCATGTCTCGCTGGCGCTGCCGCTCCAGGCCTCGTCCATCGACTTCGATTTCACCGTCGGCGTCGACAACCCGAACAGCGTCGGACTCGACCTGGCCCGCCTCGACTTCGGCGTGCTCGTCAACGGCAACCGGCTGATCGACAGCGTGAGCAACGATCGGATCAACATCCCCGCCCGCGGCTACAACGACGTTCACCTGCGCGCGCGCGTCGGCTATCAGCAGATCCCCAACCTCTGGCAGCAGATCGTGAACGTCGTTCAGGGACAACGCGCGAACTATCAGGTGGAAGGGAACGCCTACTTCGACACGCCACTGGGACAGATGAGATTTCCGGTCAGCGTCACAGCCACGAGGTAAGGCGGTCGTGGGTCGTGGGTCACGGGTCGTGGGTCGTAGGTCGTGGGTCACGGGGGCGGCGTGGCACATGCGATACAACCTTGAGATGGTCGCTGGTCGCGGGTCGCGGGACGGCGTGCCACTTGCGATACGGCCCACGTGACCGACGACCCACGACCCACGACCAGCGCAGCTCGCCTCACCCCCGCACGTTCTTGGTCACGGTGATGGTCTGCGCGATGTAGCGGCCGTTGTTGTTGACGCCGGTCACGGAGACCTCGTCGCCGCGCTCGAGATCGGTCACGTTGTAGTTGTTGCCCTGATACACGACCTTCGTATTCGAGTCGTAGTAGATCGATCCGGTCGACTGCGATGAGCTGGGACGCAGTTGATTCACATACGTCACGCTGAGATCGACGCGTTGGGCACTCGTATCGATGCCGGTGACCGTCCCGTTGACGCTCGACGGATTGGAAGGCGACTGGCTCCCGAAAATCGATCCCAGGTCGCCGAGGGTCGATGAACCGCAGGCGGTGGCCAGCAGCACGACCGCCAGAAACAGAGTTGCTCTTCGCATCAAAGTCCTCCTGAAGCACAATGGTTGAGCAAGGATCAAGCCGTTTGAACGAGCGCAGACGAAGCACACTCGTCCTTGGCGGCCTCGCCGCCATCCTCTATTTCTCCGAGGGACTTCCGTACGGCGTGGTGACGCAGTTCGCGCCGATGTACCTGCGCTTCCATCACGTCGATCTCACCAGCATCGGCCTGATCAGCGCTGTCGGGTTCGCCTGGACGCTGAAGTTTCTCTGGTCGCCGCTCGTCGACTCGATGGGGACGTACAAGCGATGGATCTCCGGCGCGATCCTCGGCATCACCATCGCGCTCGCGGGGATGGCCATGGCCGGTTCGCCCGGCGCGGCGTTCTACGTTCTCCTGGCCGTGCTGGCCCTGGCCTCGGCCACGCAGGACATCGCTGTCGACGCGTTCACCATCCGCATCACGCCGCCGCGACTGCTCGGACCGGTCAACTCCGTACGCGTGACCGCGTACCGCATCGCGCTGACCGCCTCGGGGTTGTTCGCGTGGATCGCGCAGTGGGCGGGATGGCCGCACGCTTTCGCCACCGCCGCGATCCTGGCGGCGATCATTTTCGCCGTGTCGCTGGGCTTGCCCGGTGAAGCTCCCGATCTCAATCGAGTCCCGTGGCCCGAGGCCCGAGGCCTGAAGACGTCGCTGAAACTGTGGCTGACCCGCGACAAGGCCGGACTCCTTCTGGCCATCGCATTCACGTACCGGCTCGGCGAGTTCGCCATCGTCTCGATGATCAAACCGTTCTGGGTGGACCGCGGGTATCAGCCGGGCGAGATCGGGACGATCACCAGCGTCGTCGGCGTCGTGGTCAGCATCGCGGCCACGGTTCTCGGCGGCACGATCCTCCCGCGCATCGGTCTCTTCCGCGGCTTGCTGTGGTTCGGGGCCATGCAATCGCTGTCGAACATCGGCTACGCCGCCGTGGCCGCGACGAGCGCGGGCCGTTGGGCCATCTACGCGGCGGCGATCGTCGAGAACATCGGCTACGGCCTGGGCACGGCGGCGTTTCTGGCGTTCCTCATGTCGCTCTGCGACCGCGAGCGGGCCGGGACCGAGTTCGCGCTGCTCTCCGCCGCGTACGGTTTGACCGGCACGATCATGACCAGCGCCAGCGGATGGCTGGCGCAGCGTTTCGGATACGCCAGCTACTTCTCGCTCACCGTCGTCCTGGGCATCCCCGCGCTGATGCTGATCCCGATGGTGCGCAACCAGATCGTGGGGCGGGAGAGTGAAGCATGAAGCACCGCATTTTCACGAGCGAGATCGCCGGGCCATCGGTCGAGATCAGCGGCGACGAGTTCCACCACGCCGTGCGCGTCGTCCGTGTGCGCGAGGGAGAGGAGATCGAGATCTTCGACGGCCGCGGTCACGCCGCGCGCGGTCGGGTGGGAGGGATCGGACGCGACTCGCTGCGCGTCGATGTCGAAGCGGAGATCGCATCGCGGGAGTCGCCTGTGCGTGTTCATCTCGCCGCGGCCATCATCCAGCTCGACAAGTTCGAGCTCGTGCTGCAGAAGGCCATCGAGCTCGGCGCCGCATCCGTCATACCTCTCATCACCGATCGCATCGAGGTGCGTGCGGAACGTTATCGCGGAAAACGGGAGCGGTGGGAGAAGATCGTCTTCGAAGCGGTCAAGCAGAGCGGTCGTGCTCTCGTTCCACGAGTGAACGATCCCACACCCTTCGACGATGCGGCGAAAGAAAGCGGCGTGCGGTTTGTTTTCGATGCTGACGAGGAGCCGGGCGCAGCTCCGGGACGCCTCGAGGAAGTGACCGTTCTGGTCGGCCCGGAAGGGGGATGGAGCGAGCGGGAGATCGCCGTGGCACGCCAGTGCGGCTGCATCTTCCAGCGACTCGGACCGCGGCGGCTGCGAGCCGAAACGGCGGCCATCGCATCGCTATCGATCGTGGCCTCGCGCTATGGAGATATCTGATATGTTGCCCGCGATATCGGAGGTAGGTTCGTTGCCCAGCGACACGCTCAAGATCACAGACAATCGGACCGGCTCGGCCTACGACCTGCCGGTCACGGAAGGGACGATCAAGGCGACCGAGCTGCGCAAGATCAAAACCGGCGCGGACGACTTCGGTCTCATGACCTACGACCCGGCCTTCATGAACACGGCGTCGTGCCGCAGCGCCATCACCTTCATCGACGGCGACAAAGGCATCCTCGAATATCGCGGCTACCCGATCGAACAGCTCGCGGAGAAGAGCACGTATCTCGAGGTGGCCTACCTGCTGCTGAACGGCGAGTTGCCGACGAAGGAACAGCTCGATGGCTGGCGGTTCGACGTGGTCCACCACACCATCCTCAACGAGCGGCTGAAATCGCTGCTGGACGCCTTCCGCTTCGACGCCCATCCCATGGGCCGCTTCATGTCCACCGTGGCCGCCCTGGGCACGTTCTACCCCGAGGCCAAGAACATCTTCGATAACGAGTGCCGGCAGAAGCAGATCGTGCGGCTGGTCGCTAAAGTCATCACCATTGCCGCGTTCAACTACCGCCATCGCATCGGCATGCCGTACGCGTATCCCGACAACGACCTCTCCTACGCCGGCAACTTCCTGAACATGATGTTCCGGATGACCGAGTACAAGTACAAGCCCACTCCGGCGCTGGAGCGCGCCCTGGACGTGCTGTTCATCCTGCACGCCGATCACGAGCAGAACTGCTCCACGGCCGTGATGCGTTCGGTAGGCAGCTCGCACGTCGATCCGTATTCGGCCGTGGCCGCGGCCGCGGCGGCGCTCTACGGCCCGCTGCACGGCGGCGCCAACGAGGCGGTCATCCACATGCTCACCGAGATCGGCTCGGTCAGCCACATCCCCGAGTTCATCAAGAAGGTGAAGGCCGGCGAAGGCGTGAAGCTGATGGGCTTCGGCCACCGCGTCTACAAGAACTACGATCCGCGCGCCAAGATCATCAAGAAGGTCGCCGACGAAGTGTTCGAGGTCACCGGGCGAAATCCGCTGCTGGACATCGCCCTGGAGCTGGAGCGCATCGCCCTCGAGGACGAGTACTTCCACACGCGCAAGCTCTATCCGAACGTCGACTTCTATTCCGGTCTGATCTATCAGGCCATGAAGATTCCCATGGAGATGTTCACGGTGCTCTTCGCCATCCCCCGCGTTTCGGGATGGCTGGCGCAGTGGCAGGAGATGCTCGCGGATCCCGATCAGAAGATCGCCCGCCCCCGGCAGATCTACATCGGCTCGCAGCGCCGCGACTACGTGGCGATCGCGAAGCGATGATCTCCGGCCCGCCCGCCTACACCTGAAAGCGGCCGCACCACCACTCCCCCCTGGTCGCTTCGTCCTTCAGTGTGGCGTGGACGGCGGCGCGAATGACGTCGTCGCGCCGCGTCGTCAGAATCCCGCTCAAAACGAGGTCCCCGCTGGCGTGGCCCATGACCACCGGCAGCAGCGGGATGATCACCTCCGGCAGGATGTTCATGGTGATGATGCCGAACCTGCCGCCGCGCAGTGCGTCGAGGCTGCCGATGAAGAGCGGCATGTCGACGTGATTGCGCATGGCGTTGTCGCGCATTGGTCCGAAGGCGTCGGGATCGTTGTCGAATGCGATCACCTTCGAAGCGCCCAGCCGCAGCATGGCGATGGCCAGGATGCCGCTGCCTGATCCGATGTCCAGGCCGCGGCGGCCGCGCACGTCGATCCACTCGAGCATCTCGATGCAGAGCGCCGTGGTCTCGTGCGAGCCGGTACCGAACGCCTGCTCTTGCGGCACGATGATGCGATGGCGGCGGTCGCCGGTGGCGATCAGACGGGGGTCGGGCGCGACGACGAACGATCTTCCGATCGAGAGCGCTTTCAGCGACTGATCGTAACGGTCAAGCCAGTCGACGCGCTCGCGATCGTCCGGGCGAACGTCCATCCCCGCGAACAGGGCCATCGCCGCGGAGCGCGCCGCGGCGGAATCGAAAAACGCGGTGACGGTCGTCCGGCCGCCGGCTTCGGAGGAAACGTTTCCGGTCGAAGGGGTGAGATAGAGCCGCGCCTGGACGTCTTCATCAGTCTCCGGGTCGGACTCGTACGCGATCTCGAGAACGAAATCGGTCATCGGCGCCGTCATTCCGAGCGGGCGCTCAGGATGTGATGGCCCGGAACTCTTCGTCGCTCAGCTCGATCGTCACCGCGGCCATGTTCTCCTCGAGGTGGCTGACCTTCGACGTGCCGGGGATCGGCAACATGACCGGTGACCGCTTCAGCAGCCAGGCCAATGCCACCTGTGCGGGCGTGGCGTTGTGTCGGCTGGCGACATCGGCCAGCGCTCCTCCCTTGCCGGCCAGCTTGCCGGTCTGCAGCGGGAACCAGGGGATGAAGCCGATGTTCTCGCGCTCGCAGTAATCGAGGACGCTTTCCCACTCGCGGTCGGCGAGGTTGTACCGGTTCTGCACCGAGACCACCGGAAAGAAAGTACGCGCGCGCTCGATCTGGTCGGTTTTCACTTCCGACAGGCCGACGTGACGCACCTTTCCTTCGCGGGTGAACTGCTGGATCGTCTCGAACTGCTTCTCCTCCGGTACGGCCGGATCGATGCGGTGGAGTTGCCAGAGATCGATGCGTTCGAGCCGCAGGCGGCGAAGACTTCCCTCGAGCTCCTCGCGCAGGCGCTCCGGTTTTCCGTTCGCCGGCCACTTGTTCGGCCCGGTGCGGTCGAGACCGCCCTTCGTGGCGATCACCAGGCCCTTCGGATACGGGTGGAGCGCTTCGGCGATCAGATCCTCGCTGACGTGCGGACCGTACGACTCGGCCGTGTCGATGAAGTTGACGCCGAGCGCTACGGCGCGGCGCAGCACGGCCAGGCATTCGTCATGGTCCCTGGGTGGGCCCCAGATCCCGTCGCCGGTGAGGCGCATCGCGCCGAAGCCGAGGCGATGCACGGGGAGATCGCCGCCGAGGGAAAAGGAGCCGCTGCGTGACGCGGAAATCGTTTGAGCAGTCATGCAAACGCGATCGTGCACCATCGATGCCGTTCGATCGATGGTGCACGTCTCAGGTCACCGTGATTAAAGGCTGCGTTTCTTGCCGCGAATGTTGCGCCGGCTTCCCTTGGTCTTGCCGCCGCCGAAGCCGCCGGCGCCACCGCCACCACCATAGCTGCCGCCACCACCGCCGCCGCCGTAGCCGCCGCCACCGCCACCGCCGTAGCCACCGCCGCCGCCACCGCCTCCGGTGTAGCCGCCACCGCCACCGCCAAACGAGCGCCCGCGTCCACCGCCGCCGCCCGCTCCGCCCTTCGGCCGATCCTCGGCTGCGTTTACACGAAGGGCACGGCCACCCAATTCATAGCCGTTGAACCGTTCGATCGCTTTCGCCGCATCCTCGTCCGATGCGAACTCGACGAAGGCGAATCCTCTTGGCCGTCCGCTCTCGCGGTCCATCGGCAGGAACACGTCCCTGATCTCTCCGATCTGCGAGAAGAGAGATTGGACCTCATCCTTCGTCGTGTTGAAATCCAGGTTACCTACAAAAACTTTCGCAGACATCACTCCATCACTTTCTGCCTTGCATGCGCAGGCTGCCCGATACGCTCGCAAGGGCCGCGCCGGACTCGTAGATTATGCCGTACCAGCGGCCGGACCGCAGCGGAATGCCCCGCTGACCGGCCCGGTTTCTCTCCGCAACACATTTGTTTGTCTGCAGAACCGTGGAATCGGCCGTTCCGGATCCCCGCATCTGGCAGCAGCAGAAAGGAGATCTCGTGAAAACGACTGGTACCGTGAAGTGGTTCAATGAAGCAAAAGGCTTCGGTTTTATCACGACGGATGGCGGAGAAGATGTATTCGTGCACTTTTCCGCGATTCAGGGCAACGGCTTCCGCACTTTGGCGGAGGGCGCGGCCGTAGAGTTCGAAGTCACCAATGGACCGAAGGGCCTGCAGGCCACGAACGTCAGCGCAGCTTCCTGAGACTCCAGCCCGCTGGAGCCGAAAACGAAGGACAGCCGAAAGGCTGTCCTTTTTTCATTTTTCGCACCCTGCCTCTTCACAGCCCATGGCCCGGGCGATCGCCTCGAAGTCCCGCTCCCCGATCTCGAAGAACCCGCGGCGGAACACGACTCCCCAGCTCTTCTTGTTCCGGATGAACTCCAGTCCCTCGATCAGCGGGCGCACCGGCGTTTCCGCGCAGGGGCGGAACCGGACGCGCCTGCGCCACGCCGGAGTCTCGGGATTGGCGCCCGCCAGATGCGGTGCGTCGTCAGTCACATCGCCAATCGCTGTGAACGACTGCACGGGCTTCGCGATCCGCTTGAGACGCGTGTCTTTTCCGTGATCCGCCTGCATGAATTCGCCCGCGACGCCATTCCGGACGTGAGTCCGTGAAACGACATTGACCCAATACTTCATGACCGAAACCTCCTGATCACCGAGGGTCCCTCGGATTTCGCGCACAGGCAAATTCTTCTACCGCGCGTGGATCGCCGGTCGCTCGTTGATCGTCTACACGTCATTCCGAGCCGCGAAGACGGCGAGGAATCTGGGCGGGGAAAACGCTCCCCCCCACCCGGATTCCTCGCGCTCTTCGGCGCTTCTAATGAACCTCCTGTGCCGGAGTGAGATGAAAGCCGAGAGTGGCGGCCTTTTTTTTCAGTGAGTTGAGGAGACGTTCGCGGTAGCGTTGCTCGTAGTAGTTGGCGCCGAGGTCTCGATACTCGGTTTTGTT
>JBBRTB010000034.1:0-36838 GCA_038244815.1 Thermoanaerobaculia bacterium | reverse complement strand
TTCACGCCCGTGCGCACATCACCCTCGGCCTTGACCTTGTCGACTGCATCCATGGCGCGAAGGAGAGCGACGCCGCCGCCCGGCACGATGCCTTCCTCGACCGCTGCTTTGGTCGCGTGCATCGCGTCCTCGACACGAGCCTTCTTTTCTTTCATTTCGGTTTCGGTCGCAGCGCCTACCTTGATTACGGCCACGCCGCCGACGAGCTTGGCCAGACGCTCCTGGAGCTTCTCGCGATCGTAGTCGGAGGTGGTGTCGTCGATCTGCGTGCGGATCTGCTTGACGCGTCCGGCGATCGACTCCTTCTTGGCCTTGTCGTCGGTGTCAGTGACGAGGGTGGTGTTGTCCTTGTCGATGGCCACGCGCTTGGAGTCGCCGAGGTCTTCCCACTTCACGTTCTCGAGCTTGATGCCGAGGTCCTCGGAGATGAGCTTGCCACCGGTGAGGATGGCGATGTCTTCGAGCATGGCTTTGCGGCGATCGCCGAAGCCGGGCGCTTTGACTGCCGCGACGTTGAGCGTGCCGCGGAGCTTGTTCACGACGAGCGTAGCCAGTGCCTCACCCTCGACGTCTTCGGCGATGATGAGGAGCGGCTTGCCCTGACGGGCCACCTGCTCGAGGATCGGCAGGAGGTCCTTCATCGAAGAGATCTTCTTCTCATAGATCAGGATCTTGACGTTCTCGAGGACCGCTTCCATGCGCTCCGGATCGGTGACGAAGTACGGAGAGAGGTAGCCGCGATCGAACTGCATGCCCTCGACGACTTCGAGGACCGTGTCGAGGCCGCGCGCCTCTTCAACCGTGATGACGCCGTCTTTGCCGACTTTGTCCATCGCTTCCGCGATGATGGTGCCGATCTCTTCGTCGCTGTTCGCGGAGATCGTTCCGATGTGGGCGATGTCCTTCCCCTCGACCGGTTTGGCGAGCTTGTCGATCGCTTCGACGGCGGCCTTGACGGCCAGCTCGATGCCCTTCTTGAGCTCCATCGGGTTGGCGCCGGCGGTCACGTTCTTGATGCCCTCGCGATAGATCGCCTGGGCCAGAACGGTGGCGGTGGTGGTGCCGTCGCCCGCGGTGTCGGAAGTCTTTGAGGCGACTTCGCGGACCATCTGCGCGCCGGCGTTCTCGAGCTCGTCCTTGAGCTCGATTTCTTTCGCAACGGTGACGCCGTCCTTGGTGATGGTCGGCGAACCGAATTTCTTTTCGATGACGACGTTACGGCCTTTCGGACCGAGCGTCACCTTGACTGCGTCAGCGAGTTTGTTGACGCCTTTGAGAATGGCCTGGCGAGCCTCTTCTCCGTATGTCACTCTTTTTGCCATGATGTTCTCCTTCTGTTTGGTCGAGGTGCATGTCATTAGAAGCGCCGCGGAGCGCGAGAAATCCGGGGGTAGAGAGTGCCGCCGCCCGGATCCTTCGCCGTCTTCTTCGCGGCTCAGGATGACGCTTCGCGTCAGCCTTCCACGATGGCGAGGACTTCGTCCTCACGCAGGATCGTGTACTCGACGTCTTCGATCTTGATCTCGGTTCCCGAGTACTTGCCGATGAGCACGGTGTCGCCCTTCTTGACGTCGAGCTTCATCCGCTTGCCTTCTTCGTTGAACTTGCCTTCGCCGACGGCGATGACTTCCGCTTCCTGGGGCTTTTCCTTGGCGGTGTCAGGGATGATGATCCCTCCGCGCAGGGTCTCCTTCGCCTCCTTGCGCCGCACGACAATGCGGTCGTAAAGAGGACGGAGTTTGAGCTGGGTCGCTACTGCTGTTGCCATTCTAGACTCCCTCCAGTTGCTTGTAATTGTTGAGCTTACGAGTGGTTGAGTGTTTAGCACTCAGCCGTCATGAGTGCTAACAATATGGCCGGCAGGATATTCTGTCAAGCGCGACGTTAGGCGCGGGTTTTCCGTCATCGCCCCGCGGAATGAGCTAGTACTGGAACTGAAGGTCGACCACGTTGCGGAGACTCTCGCC
Source organism: Thermoanaerobaculia bacterium (assembly GCA_038244815.1). GTDB lineage: Bacteria > Acidobacteriota > Thermoanaerobaculia > Gp7-AA8 > Gp7-AA8 > DASVHS01. The sequence goes on along the minus strand of JBBRTB010000034.1, from coordinate 34,871 downwards.
CCGATCGAACCTTCCGAGATTCTCCAGAAAGAAGCGCATGGCGCGCTCGTGGGCATCGGAGGTGTGGTCGGCCGAATGGGGTGAGAGCAGGACGTTGTCGAGCGCCCAGAGCGGGTTGTGCGGCGGCAGCGGTTCGGTCGCGAACACGTCGAGGGCGGCGCCACGGATGCGGCGTGCCCGCAGCGCCTCGATCATCGCCGCCTCGTCGACGAGCGCGCCGCGGCTGATGTTGATGAGAACGGCGTCCGCGCTCATCCGGGCGATGCGATCGGCATTCATGAGGTTGCGCGTCATGGCAGTGAGCGGCGCGGACAACACGATGTAGTCGGCCGCGCGGATCGCTTCGTCGAGGTCTCCCTCGCGCCGCCGCACCGGGACCACGCGCATCCCCATCACCTCGGCGCGGCGCCCGATGGCGCTGCCGATTCCACCGTAGCCGATCACCGCCGCGGTTTTCCCCTGCAGCCACTCGACGTCGAACGGTTCCCATCGCCGCCGGGACTGATTGTCGACGAGGCGACGAAAGCCCTTCGCGAACCAGAGCATCGCCCCGATGACGAACTCGCCCAACGCCTCGCCGTACAAACCGCGCGAGTTCGTCACGACGATGCTGCGCTCGCGAAGAGCATCGAAGGGCAGCGACTCCACTCCCGCTGCGAGCGTATGGACCCAGCGAAGGTTCCTGGCCTGAGGGAGCACGTCGCGGAGCTGCGATGCGGACCGAGGCGCGACCAGAATGGCCGCGGCGTCATTGACGTCGTCGAACGAGAAGGAGACACCGGACTGGCGCAGCAGGTCCAGCGCGGGAAAGTCGGGCGGAGCCAGAACGGCGAGGCCTGTCAATCCGCTGTGGCCGGCCGCGACATCATCGCCCCTGCCGGCGCGGGATGCTCGCGCTCGACCCGCGCCAGCTCATCGACGAAGTCGCCGGTGGGCGTGTCTCCGCCCTTGTTGGGCTGGCGCCGCAGTTTCTCCATATAGAGATAGAAGACCGGAGTCACGAACAGCGTCAGCGTCTGGGAAAAGATCAATCCGCCGACGACGGCGAGGCCGAGCGGCCGCCGTGACTCCGCGCCCGCGCCGAATCCGAGCGCGATCGGAAGTGTCCCCATGAGCGCGGCCATCGTCGTCATCATGATGGGCCGGAAGCGGACGATGCAGGCGTCATAGATGGCCTGTTCGGCGCTGATTCCGGCCTTCTGGGCCTCGATGGCGAAGTCGACCATCATGATGCCGTTCTTCTTGACGAGGCCGACCAGCATGATGATCCCGACGAACGCGTAGATGGACAGGTCGACGCGGAAGATGAGCAGCGTCAGCAGCGCACCGAATCCCGCGAACGGCAGTGCCGAGAGAATCGTCAGCGGATGGATGAAGCTCTCGTAGAGAATGCCCAGGACCATGTAGATGACGGCGATGGCGATGATCAGCAGCAGTCCCAGTCCCTTCATCGATGCCTGGAACGCCTGCGCGGTTCCCTGGAAGGACGTGGTCACGCCGGAGGGGAGCGTCTGCCTGGCCACCGTGTTGATGTCGTTGACCGCGTCGCCGAGGGAATAGTCCGGGATCAAGTTGAACGAGATCGTCACCGACGGCAGCTGCCCGGAGTGATTCACGGCCATCGGCCCGAAGGTCTTCGTGAATCGCGCCAGTGTGCTGAGCGGAACGAGCTGCCCGGACGAGGCGCGCACGTAGAGCATCGACAGCGCCTCGGGGTTGGCCTCGTACTGCGGCAGGAGCTCCATGATGACCTGATAGGCGTTGTTCGGCGCGTAGATCGTCGACACCTGCCGCGTGGCGTACGCGGAGAACAACGCGTCTTCGACCTGCTGGGCGGTCAGGCCGAGTGCCGCGGCACGATCGCGATCGACGTCGACCGTGAGCGTGGGGTTCTTCATGAGCAGGTCGGTGTTGACGTCGATGAGGCCAGGGAGCTTGCGCAGCTTCGCGAGCAAAGCCTCCGAGGCGGTGTAGAGCATCTTCGTGTCCGTGGACTGGAGTGTGTACTGGTAATTCGAGTTCGCGGTCCGTCCGCCCAGGCGGATGGGAGGAGGGTTCTGAAGCGAGACGCGCAGCCCCGGAATGGCGTTCAGCTTCGGCCGCAGCTCGGCCATGACCTCATCGATCGTGGCCTTGCGCTCCGACTTCGGCACGAGCCGCAGCGAGATGATTCCTGTATTGGCCGCGCCGCCACGGCCCGCGAACGAGAAGAACGTGGCCACGTTCGGGTCCTGCTCGACGATGTGCATGGCCACGATCTGGTGGCGGGCCAGGTCGGCGAACGAGATGCCCTGCTGCGCTTCGAGGCTGATGCGCACTTCGTTCTGATCTTCGGCGGGGATGAATCCCTTGGGCACGGCGATGAACAGCCACACCGTCGCTCCGAGCACGGCCAGCGAGACCAGCATTGTGGCAGCACGATGGCGCAGCGCGGCCCGCAGTCCGTGCTCATACGCGCCCAGCATCCGGTCGAAGAACCGTTCGATGGACTTGTACATCCGGCCGTGCTGCTCCTGTCCGTGCGGACGGAGGAACCGGGCCGACAGCAGCGGTGTGAGCGTCAGCGACACGAAGCCCGAGACCAGGATGGCCGCGCCGATCGTCACGGCGAACTCGTGGAACAGACGGCCCAGGATCCCGCCCATGAAGAGGATGGGAATGAAGACCGCGGCAAGCGAGATCGTCATCGACACGATGGTGAAGCTGATCTCTTTCGAGCCGTTCATGGCGGCCTGGAACGGTTTCTCTCCCAACTCCATGTGACGGACGATGTTCTCCAGCATGACGATGGCGTCGTCGACGACGAATCCGACCGACAACGTCAATGCCATCAGCGAGAGGTTGTCGAGCGAGTACCCGAACAGATACATCACCGCGAACGTACCGACGATCGACAGCGGCAGCGCCAGCGAGGGGATGATCGTCGCGGAGATGTTCCTCAGGAAGAGGAAGATCACCATGACCACGAGGAAGAGCGTGAGCAGCAGCGTGAACTTCACATCGTTGACCGAGGCCCGGATCGAGTCGGCGCGGTCGCGATGAATCTGCAGCTCCACGCCGGCGGGCAACTCCTTGCGGAATGCCGGCAGAAGCGATCGCACGCGGTCGGACACTTGCACGGCGTTCGTCCCCGGCTGCTTCTGCACCGCCAGCACGAAGGCCGGCTTACCGCGGAACCACGCCGCGGTCTGGTTGTTTTCGACGTCGTCGAGAACGGTGCCCAGCTCGCCGAGGTGCACGGGGTTGCCGTTTCGCCAGGCCACGGTGATGTGTTTGTAGTCGTCGGCCTTGTAGAGCTGCCCGTTCGCCTGAATCGTGTACGACGTGTAGGGACCGTTGAGAACGCCGGTGGGAAGGTTCACGTTGCTGCTGCGCACCGCGTTGACCACTTCATCGATGCCGATGCCGCGCGCGGCGATCTCGCGCGGATCGAGCTGGATGCGCACGGCGTATTTCTGCGCGCCGTACACGGACACCTGCGCCACGCCCTCGACCGTCGAGATGCGCTGCGCCATCAGCGTCTCCGCGTATTCGTCGAGCTGATTCATGGGCATCGTCTCGGAGACGAGTGCGAGATAGAGAATGGGCGAGTCCGCCGGATTGACCTTGCTGTACGACGGCGGCGCCGGCATGTTCGGCGGCAGCTGACGAGCCGCCGCGGCGATGGCCGACTGGACGTCCTGTGCGGCGGCGTCGAGGTCGCGCGACAACGCGAACTGCAGCGTGATCGACGTCGATCCGAGACTGGAGGCCGAGGTCATCGAATCGAGGCCGGCGATGGTGGAGAATTTCCGCTCCAGTGGTGTGGCCACGGCCGCCGCCATCGTCTCGGCGTTCGCGCCGGGCAGCGACGCATTCACGTTGATGGTCGGGAAATCGACGTTCGGCAGGTCGCTCACCGGCAGCAGCCGGTAAGCCATCGCACCGAAGAGGAGAATGCCGACCATGACCAGCGTGGTCATGACGGGGCGTTTGATGAAGATCGCGGCGATGTTCATAGATTCGGGTTGCCGGGTTGCCGGGTTCGGGTTGCCGGTTCTTATAGCGTTTGTTTGATCTGCACCTTGCTCTTCGGTGTCAGCTTCAATTGTCCATCGGTGACGACGGTTTCGCCCGCCGCAACGCCCTTTGCGATGATGGCCTCCTGGCCGATCTGCTGGGTCACCGCCACCGGTCGCATCTCCACACCATTGTCGCTCCTGACGACGTAAACATACTGGCCGTTCTGGCTCGTCTGCAGTGCCTGCGCCGGGACGACCAGAGCCATGGGACGATCGGAAAGAGTGACCTGCACGTTGACGTACTGGCCCGGCCAGAGCGCGCGGTCGTCATTCGGAAACAAGGCCTTGAGCGTGATCGTCCCGGTGGTTGGATCGACGGCGTTGTCGATGAACGACAGGCGCCCGGTCTCGGCCTTGGCACTTCCCTGGGGCGTGGCTTCGACCGGTTTTCCCGTGACGCGCAGGAGCCCCAGGTCGCCTTCCGGGACGGCGAACTGGACGTTGATCGGGTGAACCTGGTTGATCACGACGAGCGGCGTCGTATCGTTCGCGCGGACGATGTTGCCGGCGTGCACCTGCAGAGAGCCGGTTTTGCCATCGAGCGGCGCGCGGATGTCGGAGTAGGAGAGTTGGAGCTGAGTGGTTTCGATCGCGGCATGGTCCGCGGCGACGACCGCACGGGCGGCGTCGGCTGCCGCGTTGATCCTGTCGAAGTCCTCGGCCGTGACGTAATCCTTCTTCACGAGATCGGCGTACCGCGTGCGCTCGGCCTCGGCGTTGCGCAACTGGGCCTGATCGCGCGCCAGATTGGCCTGCGCCTGCGCGAGCGCGGCCTGGAACGGCCGCGGATCGATCGTGATCAGCGTCTGGCCGCGTCGCACTTCGTCGCCTTCGCGGAACCAGACCCGAGTGAGCTCACCGCCGACGAGTGCACGGATGGCCACCGTCTGCAGCGGCTGCACCGTTCCGATGGCGTGGATCTCCACGGGCATGTTTTTCTGCTCCACGGTCGCGACCGTCACCGGCACACGGTCGTCGGATGCCTTCGGTTTCTCGGCGCGACACGCCGCAAGAAGTACAAATGGGATGATCAGAAGTCGTTTCTTCATTTCAATGGCTCGAGAGACCCGGTGTCGTGGGCGAGTTGGGCAACGGAGAGAAACCAGTCGGCACGGGCCTGAACTTCCTGGGCCCTGGCGCTCTCCAGCGCGGATTCGGCCGTGAGGAGATCGAGGATCCCGCCGACTCCGGCGCGGTAGCGGCTGGAGGCCACGTCGACGGACTGCTGGGCACTGGCCAGCAGATCGCGTGCGGTGGTCAGGCGCTCGGTGGCCGTCTGCAGCGAATAGTAGCTCGTCCAGACCTGCAGGTTCACCTGCTGCTCGAGCGAGCGAATGTCCTCGCGCGCGGCCTCCGCTTCGATCTGGGCCTGACGCACGTCGAAGACATTGCGGAATCCGGTGAACACCGGCCAGCGCATGGCCACACCAATCGAGTAAGGATTGAGCGATCCGCCGCTGCTGAAGCTCGTGTGACCGAGGCTGCTGGAAAGGCCGAAAGAGGGGAGGAACTGCGATCGTATTTCGCGGATGCGAACGTCCGCGCGCACGGCCGAGGCCCTTGCCGCGGCCAGGTCGGGACGTTGCGCCGCGGCGCGTTGGATCAGTGCGTCGACGGCCTCCGTGACGCGACCGGAAGGGACGTCGAGCGGCAGCTCGCCGAAGTCGAAGCGCGTCGTCGCCGGCAGCCCCATGGTCGTCGCCAGCGCACCTTCGATCGTGTGGAGGTTGCCCTGGATCGATTCGCGGTTGAGCCGGGCCTGCGACAACGCGGTTCGGGCCTGCAGCACGTCCGCAATCGTGGCCACACCTGAGTTGTGGCGCGCATCCGCCGAGTCGAGCGACTTCTCGCGTTCCTTGATCGTGGCGTCTTCGGCGGCGAGAAGCGCCCGCGCATCGAGGTAGCTGTAGTACGCCTGCTCCGTGCGCAGGATGACGTCCTGAACGGTCTGGTTGTGGAGCAGGTTCGAGGTGATGAGCGCCTGACGCGCTCCCTCCACCCCTGCCTGACGCCCACCGAAATCGAACAACAGATAGTTGAGAACGAGTGAAGGTGCGAACGATGTTTGCGCCGCGTTGCTCCGGGACGTCCGGCTGCGCCCGATGAAGGCATCGATGTCGAGCTCCGGCAGCCAGGCCGCCTCGGCGCTTCCGAGCTGGGCTTCCGCCGCTCGCGCGTTCAGCCACGCCAGACGCGTGGCCGGATTGTTGGCCAGCGCCAGATCGACGACCTGAGCGAGCGTGATCGGCATCCCCGGCTTGAAGTCCGGCGGAAGGGTGAGTTCCCGAGGCGATTCGGTCGTAGCGGGCAGCGCCACGCCGGCGGGCGGCGTCCAGATCTGCTTTGGCGAAGGCGCGGTGCCGATGTCCGTGTGCAGCGACGTGCACGCGCTGAGCGCCACCACGAGGACGAGAATGACGACGGTGCTCGGTGCTCGGTGCCCGGTGCCCGAGACGCGGGCGGGCGGATCCGAGGCCCGAGGCCCGAGGCCCGAGGCCCGCCCGATCAACGCCCACCCCGTTTCAAGCCGCGTAGAAACAGATCGGCGATGAGCCGGGCGTCATCTTCCACGGGCGGAGGATTCTCGGTGAGCAGCCGCTGATTCATGATGGCGAGATTGGAGTCGACGAACATCGCCGCCACTCCGCGGGCATCGACGGTGCGGAAGATGCGCTTGCGCATGCCCTCGCGAATGTTGCTGGCGTTCTTGTCGACGAGATGGCGATAGCGGTCGCCCTGGTAGCGGCTGCTCTGTACCCGCGTGACCTCGCGCTCGTAGAGAAGGATGCGGAAGAGGTCGCGGCGCTCGTCGAAATACTGGAGGTAGCGCAGGGAGTAGGTCTGGAGCTTGCGGTCGGGAGTGGTGGTGGCGGCGAACACATCATCCATGCGCGCGATCATCGGATCGAGCGAGGAGTTCTTGACGTCGTCGAGCAGCTCCTGTTTGTCGCGATAGTGAAGGTAGATCGTGCCCTTGGCGATGCCCGCTTCGCCGGCTACGCGGTCCATGGTCACGCTCGGCAATCCTTCGCGGCACATCAGCTGGATGACGGCCTGCTGGATGCTCTGGCGCTTGAATGACTGCCAGAGCGGATCCGTTTGTGTTGCCTTGCGCGCGGCCATGACTGTACGGTCAACTTTTTATACTGCACGGTCAATCCCGGCAAGGTTACAAATTGATGCCAGTCCTCGGGCGGCTGGTCTTCGTCGTCCGCAGCCACCCCTTCCGGTAGAACCAGGTCAGCAGCGTTGCGGCGGTCAAGGCCATCAGGCCGATGGCGAAGGCGTACCCATGCAGCCACTGCAGCTCCGGCATGTGGACGAAGTTCATCCCGTAGATCCCGGCGATCGCGGTGATGGGCAGCATGACCACCGAGAGGATGGTCAGGACCTTCATGATGTCGTTGGTGCGGTTGGCCACGACGGACAGATAGGCGTCCATCGTTCCGGCCATGAGATCGCGCTCCACGTCGATCGTCTCGCTGATGCGGAACATGTGGTCGTAGACATCGCGAAAGTAAATGAGGTGTTGTTGCTGCACGAACTGGGCGTCGCCGCGTGAGATCTGATTGAGCAGCTCCCGCTGCGGCAGGGAGATGCGGCGAAGGACATTCACGTCCCGCTTGAGGTGCAGGAGCTCGTCGAGGTGCGCGGGCTGGGCGTTCTTGAAGATCTCGTCCTGGAGGTTGTCGACGCGTTCCTCGATGCTGTCGAGCAGCGGAAAGTGTCCGTCCACCATGTGGTCGACGATGCTGTAGAGCAGGAAGTCGGTTCCGTTGGCGAGAATGCGCTTGTCGGCCGGCAGGCGCCCGTAGACGTGATTGGCCGCGCTCATCTCCTCGCGATGAACCGTGAATAGAAACTCGCTGTTCAGAAACGCGGCCAGTTTGAATGTCTGCGAGCCGTGAGCACCGAGATTCATGTCGACGGCGCGGAAGATGAAAAAGTCATAGCTCCGGAACCGGTCGTATTTCGGAAGGGTGTTCACCGACAGAGCATCTTCGGCGGCCAGCTCGTGAAACCCGAACCTCGTTTCGAGCAGCGGCTCGAGCTCGTCCTTCGAGGGGCACTCGATGTCCACCCACATCTTCGTGCCGCTCCCGGCTTTCCACTGATCGATGAGCTCCCGGCCGCCCTGCCGGAAGTCGTCGCCACTGAGTAGAGTCACACGCTCGATCATGGGTGCTAGGTGCTAGGTGCTTGGTGTTCGGCGCTCAGTTTCGCGATTCTTCAACCGAGGACCGAGCACCCAGCACCCAGCACCGATCCTAGCTCGTCCGTCTGCTCAACGGTTCCGGAGCATCTTCGCGTTTCATCAGCGTGGCCAGATCGGTGTAGTCGCGACCCTGGGAGTCGGCGACGGCGCGGTAGGTGATATGGCCGTCGAGGACGTTCACGCCCTCGGCCAGACCACCATTCTCGCGCACGGCACGGTCGAAGCCGAGGTTGGCGAGGATGCGGGTGAACGGGAGGGTGGCGTTGGTGAGCGCTATGGTCGACGTGCGGGGTACGGCGCCGGGCATGTTGGCGACGCAGTAGTGGATCACGCCGTCGACTTCGAACGTCGGATTCGAGTGCGTCGTGGGATGGACGCCCTCCACGCATCCGCCCTGGTCGATGGCCACGTCGACGATGACCGATCCGTTCTTCATCTCCCGAACCATCTCGCGGGTGACGAGCTTCGGAGCGGCCGCGCCGGGGATGAGGACGCCGCCGATGAGGAGGTCGGCGTGCCGCACGGCTTCGGCGATGTGAGCCTTGTTCGACGCCAGTGTCTGCAGCGTGCCGCCGAAGACATCGTCGAGGTAGCGCAGGCGGTCCAGATTGTTGTCGAGAATGGTGACGCGCGCGCCGAGGCCGAGGGCCATCTTGGCGGCGTTGATGCCGACGACTCCGCCGCCCACGATGACGACGTCGCCCGGCAGCACGCCGGGCACGCCGCCGAGGAGAATCCCCCGTCCGCCGTTCGGCTTCTGCAGGTAATAGGCGCCGATGTGCACCGACATGCGGCCGGCCACTTCCGACATCGGTGTCAGCAGCGGCAGCGAGCCGCCGCGTCCGGTGATGGTCTCGTAGGCGATGCCTTTGATCTTCTTCCTGAGCAGGGTGGCGGTGAGGTCGGGAACGGGAGCGAGATGCAGGTAGGTGAAGAGCAGTTGGCCGTCCTTCATCCGCTTGAGGTCGGCGTCGATCGGTTCCTTGACCTTCACGATCATGTCGGATTCGCTGTAGACCGAGTCCGCGTCGGCGAGGATCCTGGCGCCGGCCGATTTGTATTCTTCATCGGGGAAGCCGCTGCCCTGTCCGGCACCTTTCTGGATGTGGACGGTGTGCCCGTCGGAAGTGAGATCGGCGACGCCGGATGGCGTCATTCCCACTCGAAACTCGTTGTCTTTGATCTCAGCCGGTACACCGATCCGCATGCGCTGTCTCCCCAAAAGAGTGGCGCGCATTGTATTGCAAGGAGGGCACCTGTCGCGGCGGCCGAGGCTCCATTGCGGGAGCCTCGGCGCAATCGGGTTGGTGCGCGGGATCAGTCGTGCACGATCGGGCTGGACGGCCTTCGTCGCGTTGGGACCGGATCCGGCGTGGGGGGAAGACCGAACAGGCCGGGCGCGACGTACTTCGCCGCGGAGAGCGCGTCGATCCGTCCGTATCCGAACAACTCGTCATAAGCCTTCGCGCCCAGGTCGTCCGCGGACAGTTTCATGGCCAGCCGGATCTGTGCGGCGCTGGCGTCGGGAGCCAGCGACCAGACCAGCGCCGCGGTTCCGGCGACGTGCGGCGTGGCCATCGACGTGCCACTCAGGAACCCGTAGTCGTCGGCGACGTAGCTCACCGTGATCGGTCCGTTGCCGGCGTTGTCGACCAGAGTCTGGCCGTCTTCGATCGACGAGCTGACCACGACCGGCCAGGTGAAACTGACATCATTCTGATCGACGAACAGGGTCCAACCCGACCGGGCCGACACATCGTTATTGAGCGGGGGAATGATCACCACCGCCAACGCGCCTGCAATGAGCGCGTTCCTGACCTTGTCGCGGAAGTAGACGTTCTCTCCACGTGTGATCAGGGCGATCTTTCCTTTGACGGACGACGGAATCTCTTCCGGTTTGCCGTAGCCGCAGTAAGCGGTGTCGGCGGTGACTTCGCCGAATGACGAGCCGTTGAGCGGCAGCGCGGAGGCGAGGAGCTTCGAGTTCTGTTCGATGGAAGCGACGTGGACGAGGCCGACGATGTAGGTCGACAGGACGTCCACTCCCGGTGCGGCAAACGCGACGCCTGGTCCGTAACTGGAGAAACCGGCGAACTTGTTCTCCGAGTCGATTGCCGAAATGGCCAGGACCTGATCGTACGCACCGGGGTAGTCGATCCCGCGTGCGCCTTGATTGCCCGCCGCCGCCACGATGAGGATGTTGTCGTCGATGGCCCGCTGGAACATGGCCCGCTCCCCGTCGGACGAACCCGTCGCCCCGAGGGAGAGGTTCACGATCCAGTTGCCACCGATCTCGTCCTTCTTCTGGACCACCCAGTCCATGCCGGCGATGACGGTCTCGTCGGTGCCGGTGCCGTTGGCCTGCAGGACTTTCGCCGACCAGAGATGAACGTCAGGTGCCACGCCCACGACGCCGAAGCTGTTGTCGGTCGCGGCGATGATCCCGGCCACGTGCGTGCCGTGACCGTGATCGTCCTTGGGATCATTCGTTTTCGTGAAGGCGTTGTATCCGCCCTGATAGCGATCCTTGAGGTCGGGATGCGTGTAGTCGATTCCGGTGTCGACCACGGCCACGTTCACGGTGTTGTTCCCGCGTGTGAAGGGCCATACGTCGCGCGCGTGCACGAGGTCGATGCCGTAGGCCACGGTCTGCGAATTCGAGTAACGGCCGTTGCCCACCGGCGAATGGAGATGAGAGGGGATGGGAACGTCACTGGCGCTCAGCGAGCGAGGGACCACGGGAGAGAGAATCTTCACGTCACCCGACTTCCTCAGCGCGGCCGCCTCGGCGTCGGTGAGGTCGGCGGCGACCATGTCGATGGTCCGGAACCTGCGCACGTTGTGTTCGGATGCCGACGCCACGTCGCGCACGAACCCGAGACCGAAGAGTGTCGCGGGCTTTCGCGTCGAGATCAGATATCTCGTCTTCGACTGCGCGAAGATCGGCGTAACGGCACAGAGCGAAATCAGAACGGCGAGAAGTCTCTTCATGGCCACGGTCTCCCTGGTCCTTCTAATGGCGTTTCAGTGTTCTGCGTCCGGATGGCGGACCGCTGCCCGCGGCGCGCGACCATCCCAGGTCGATGAGCTGATTGAGAGTGACATCGACCCCGTGACCGAGGTCGTTATTGATGTTTGGCTCCATGAGCAGGTTGGGGAACGCCGTGATGTCCCAGTGAAACACCGACGAGCCGCTCGACAGCGTGCACGGCGCATAGAGTCGGATCAGACCGGTGTCGCTCGCTCCGGCCAGCGTCGATGGATCGACTCTCAACATGGCCGTGGCCCCTCCGGCCTGCCGGATGGCGTTGCCGTCGTCCTGCGTGATGCTGATGACCGGGATCGTGATGGTGCTGTCGTCGCCGGACATTCCAGGCGCCAGGCAGGTGTCGCGACGGTTGTCGGCGATGACCAGGCCGTGCGCGCCTGCCGCCTGCGCGTTGAGTGCCTTCGACACGAACGTGCACGTACCTCGGTCCACCAGGGCGATGTTGCCGGCGATTGCACTTGCATTGGTATACGGAGAGCAACCGTCAGTCGTCGTCGGTCCGGCCGCATCCGCCGCGTCCGTCGCGGCGACGATCGTTCCCGTCAGCGCCGTACGATCGGCCGGTGCGCCGAACGAAGCCGTGCCGATGTCGTAGTTTCGTGCCAGGTTCGATGGGGCGGTCACCGTGAGCGTGGTCACGCTGCCCAGGGTCTCGTTGGCCTGAAGCCGGGTCGACAGCCCGTCCCACAACAGACGGCTGGTGTTGAGCGACGACGCGCGCCGCTGGCTGTTCGTCATCTGGTCCCAGCGCAGACCGGATGCGGCGTCGAATGTATGCAGCTCGTGAATACTTGGGAAGCCCTGCGGGTCGGTGCCCGTGCTCAGATTCGTCGTGCCGGTGATGCCCAGCCCGTGCGCGAGCTCGTGCAGCAGAACCACGACCAGATCGACGCCGGTGCCATGGTCGTTGTCCAGACCGTAGTACCACTTGCCGCCCGTGCACTGGGTGGTGTCGATGAGGGAGTTGAACTGCGCGGTGATGTCAGGACTGCCGGGGCGGAGATCGCGCCCGGCCAGAGCATTGGCGAGCGCCACCGGGTACCAGACGTTCTGCTTCGGCGCGTTGTCGAAGTTCAGCAGAAAATCCTCCGGTCCGGCCTGGCCGAGGATGCTGCAGGAGTCGGTGCCGCGATTGATCGGCGCGAACGTCGCCGAGACCACGATCTCGACGTTGCTGTTGATGAGCTTTCCCCACGTGTCAGCCGCAAACTGAAAGGCGTTGAGGCGCTGCTGTCCGAGCGTCGTTCCGGGGTTACCACCCACCGGCGCGGCGGGCGTCGGATCGTTGAAACCAGTGCCGGCGGCATCGGCGTTGGTGATGGTGATCCTGGCGCTGGCCAATGCGCTCGAGGCCACGAGAAGTGCGAGGAAAAGAATGGCGGTGCGTTTCATCGCGATCGATCCTGCGGCTTCTGCGCGCCGGCGCGCGTATCAGGATGAAGAAACGCGTCGGCCGCGTCCGCCGACGTCACGCACTGCATGACCAGCGTGCCGTCCTCGGCGCGTTTCATGAGCATGACCATGCGCACGCCCGGCGACGTGACCATCATGCCCCCCGGCAGGACGGTCACTTCTGATGATGTGTCGAACAGGTTGGTGTACGCGATTGCGGCGGCGGCCGGCCGGCTGGCGGCCGACACCTGCAGTGCGTGCAGAGCGAAAGTGAGTGCTGCGACGAACACGTCTGACCTCCTCGGAGATAACGAAGCGCCCGGGTAGTCCCCGGGCGCCTAAGCGATTTTGGAGGAGGTTATTTTACCGCGTTTAGTGGTGGCGCACCGCGCGGCTCTTGCCAGCGGCCGGCGCCGGTGTCCCGCTGTTACCGAACTTCGACGGGGCCACAGCCTTGGCGGCGCCCAGGGCATCGAGAAGGCCGTTGCCGAAGACCATGTCGAAGCCGGTGGCGCCGAGATCGTCCGCGGTCGAGGTCATGGCCTGACGGATCTGGGCCGCACTGTCGCCCGGTGCGGCTGACCAGACCAGCGCAGCCACACCGACCGCGTGCGGCGTCGCCATCGACGTGCCGCTGAAGACATCGTAGTCATCGGCCTGGTCCGTCACGGTGATCTGGCCGCTGCCGTTTGCCAGCAGCTTCTGGCCATCGACGAGCGAGAGCGCCACCGTCACGGGCCAGTTGAACGTGGAGGCACCGGGATCGGCGTCGTTCTTCAGCGTGAAGTTCAGAGAGCTCCCGTCGTTGTTGTAGATGATGATGGCCATCGCACCGGCGCTGACGGCGTTGTGCGCTTTGGCGTTGAACGAGATCGATCCGCGCTTGATGACAGCGATCCTGCCGGCGACGCCTGCCGGGAAGTCACCTGGATTGCCCAGGCTGCAGTCGACGAACCCCGCGGTGACGGTGCCTCGCTTCGACAGCTCGATCTCATTGGCGACGAACGATCCGGCGCTGCTGCTCACGCCCGCGGCCGTTCCCTTGCCGACCGGAACGGTCGAGAGCACGCTCACGCCGGGGGCGACGACGGCGAGCCCGGAGCCCTCGTTCGAGAACGAGGCGATGGCGCGCGTCGAATCGACGGCGCCAATGGCCATCACATCGGGATAGGCGGCCGGATAGTCGAGAGGCGCAGGGACCGTGGCCGTCGATTCATTACCGGAAGCCGCGCAGATCAGGATGCCCGCGCTGATGGCCCGTGCGAACGCTTCTTGCTCGAGGCTGCTCGGCATCGTCGACCCGAGCGAGAAGTTCATCACCCAGTTCCCGCCCAGGGCGTTCTTTTGATTGATGGTCCAGTCGATGGCCGTGATCATCCGGGCGCTGGAGCCGCTGCCGGTCGAGTCGAGAACCTTCACCGCCCACAGCTTCACTCCCGGCGCCACGCCGACGACGCCGAAGTTGTTGTCCTGCGCTGCGATCGTCCCGGACACGTGCGTGCCGTGATCGTTGTCGTCCATCGGTGGAATGGCGGTGTTGAACGTGTTGTATCCGCCGGCATAGACCGCGACGAGATCGGGATGTGTGTAGTCGACTCCCGTGTCCGCCACGACCACGTTGATGCCCTGCCCGCGCGTCACCGGCCATACGTCGCGCGCATGCACGAGATCGATTCCGAACGGCACCGTCTGCGCGAACGGGTTGATTGCATCGCTGTTGCCCGTCTTCGGAGCAACGAGATCGAAGGCGTGACGCTCGACGACCGGCTCGACGTAGCGAACGCCGGCCGATTGCGCCAGCGCTGCCGCTTCGCCGGCGGTGAGATCGGCGGCGAAGCCGTTGACACTCTGAAACGTGACGACGTTCCGGTTCTGCGGCTGCGGGGTTGGCTCGATGTCGCGGATCAACGTTCCGATCCGGTCGGCCGCCAGCGCTGCGCGCGTGGCCACCAGGTAGCGCTGGGTCGGTGCCGATGCACCGAACGCGCTCGAAGCGAACACAACGGAAAGGATGAGTGCAGCGATCTTTTTCATCGTTAGCAAGGGTCCGTTCGCTAGCAGGGGTCTGTTCGCTAGTTATTTTGTATGCGGCTCGTAAGGTTGGTAAGGCCTGTGATATTCCTCTCCGTATGACTGACTGGCAGGCCAATCTGATTACAGACTCACAGGCGATTCTCGATGTGATCCGCGACACGAAAACGATCGCGGTCCTCGGCATCAAGCCGGAATCGCACGCCGATCAGGCCGCGCACTATGTACCCGCGCACATGGCCGCGGCCGGTTACGAAGTCGTGCCGGTCCCCGTCTACTACCCCGAGGTCACCGAGATCCTCGGCCGGAAAGTCTTTCGCAAACTGACCGACATCGGCCGGCCGGTCGACATGGTCAACGTGTTCCGCCGCCCCGGCGACATTCCCCAGCACGTCGACGAGATCATCGCGGCGAAGCCCAGGAGCGTCTGGTTTCAACTCGGCATCCGTAACGATGAGGCGGCGCAAAAGCTCGCCGAGGCAGGCATCAAGGTCGTGCAGGACCGTTGTCTGATGGTGGAAGAGGGACGGCTCCACTGACCCGGTCCTCGGTCCTCGGTCCTCGGTCCTCGGATCGTGATGACCGGGGCCCGAGGCCGGAGGCCCGAGGCACGGTTTCCCGCGAAGTCGATCTTCCGCCGTATCGCTTCTGGGAGACGCGCGCGGGCAGCGGCTCGCCCGTGGTGCTCATTCACGGACTGGGCGGTTCTTCGGACTGGTGGAGCCGCAACATCGACGCGCTGGCTGCCGAGCACACGGTGGTCGCGGTCGATCTCGTCGGGTTCGGGCGCAATCGTTTTTTCGTGCGGCGCTCGTCGCTGCCGCTGCGCTTCTCCGACACCGCGGCGCTCCTCGCGCGCTGGATCGAGTCGGCGTTCGACGGTCCGGTTCACGTCGTCGGCAACTCCATGGGCGGGCAGACGGCCATTCATCTGGCGGCGACGCGGCCGGACCTGGTCCGTTCGCTGACGCTGGTCAACTCCACCGGCATTCCGTTCGAGCTGGCGGCCGGACCGCACATCGAAAACCTGATCGTCCCGCGGGGCGCGTTGTCGTTCACGACGATCCTGGCGCGTGACGCGTTCCGCAGCGGGCCCACGTCGATCGCGCTGGCGTTCGCGCGTCTCCTTCGCGATGACGCGCGGCCGTTGCTGAAGGCGATTGGCGTTCCCACGTTGCTGCTGTGGGGCGAACACGATCCCCTGGTCCCTCTGACGTACGCGAAGCAGATGCTCGAGATGCTCCCCGCCGCGCGTCTTGTGACCGTGCCCGATGCCGGTCATATTCCGTTCTGGGAGAACGCGGAGTTCTTCAATCGAACGCTGCTCGAGTTCCTGCGGGAGGCGGAGCAGGTAGTGGCAGCCTACGATCCGCCTGCCAGCGAGTTCCATTGGCCCATCGCCGGAATCGAGAACAGCATCGTGTATCGCCAGTCCGGTGCGCGCCGCGACGTGGTTCTCGTCCACGGCCTGGGGATGTCCAGCGGCTATCTCGAGCATCTGGCCCGCGCGTTGTTCGACCGCGGGCTGCACGCCATTGCGCCCGATCTGCCCGGGTTCGGCAAGAGTGGCGACGCGAAGTCGATGAGTCCGGCCGATCACGGCGCGCGCCTGTCGGGGTGGGCGGCCGCGCTCGACATCCGCAATGCCGTGTGGGTCGGGCACTCGCTGGGATGCAATGTCGTCGCTCATGTCGCGCGGCTGCAGCCCCGCCTCGTGCGCGAAGCTGTGTACATCGGGCCGCTCTGGACGCGTTCGAAGCATCCCGTGATGCGGCTCCTGGCGTGTCTTCCGCTCGACGCAATCCGGGAGCCGCTGGCGCTGTATCGCCAGGTGATACCGGCCTACTGGCGCGCGGGGTTGGGCCGGTGGTGGATGACGTTCTGGAAGTCGGTGCGCGACATCCGCACGAATCCGCCCGCGGGTCTCATGATTGCGGGCGATCGCGACCCCATTCCCGATCGCGCCACCGTTCCTGGGATCGTGAACGTACCCGGCGCGCACGCCTGTCTCTTTTCGGATCCGGCCGAGGTGGCCGAGGCGATTACGCTGGCACGTGAGGCTCACCCGCCAGCCCGGGCTGACTGAGAGCAGGCGCCACGTCGGTGAGGCACCTGGTGAGCCACAGGTTGGTGAGCTTTTCCAGTACGGTGTTCTGGCGCAGGCGGCCGCGCAAATTCACGAAGTCGACCTCGTCCATCGGCTGATCCTGATTGAAACAGGAGAAGACGAAGGACTCCTTGCCGCTTTTCGGATCGACGTGACGCTGCAGGCACTGCGCGCACACCTGTTTCATCATGCATTGCATCGGCGAATTGATCGAGGCGATGCCTGTGTGATCGGGATTGAGAAATGGAGCGAGCACGCCATGACGTGCGTCCTTCATCGCGCGCATCATGCCGTCCGAGCCGATGGCGATGATGCGTGAGGCATTCCTGAGGTCGAACCGGCGCGCCTCCGAGGCGTACCAGGCGATGGCCTGGACGATGTTCCCGACGAAGCCGAGGTCGCCCTGGCGCCGCGGCATGATGGGCTCGCCGGCATCGACGGACCAGATGACCTGATCGGTGCCGGCCTCGATCTCGTCGCGTTTGAACACGTCGGCGGCCTTCTTGTAGCCGGCGAAGTAGATGACGTTGCATCCGTTGTCCTTGAACGCTTTCGCGATCGAGAACAAGACGGCGTTGCCGAGTCCGCCGCCGGCGAGGAGAACCGTCTCGTTGTGTGGGATCTCGGTGGGAGCGCCCGTCGGTCCCATGACCACGACCGGCTCACCCGGCTTCAACATCGCGCACAGCCGCGACGAGCCTCCCATCTCCAGGATGATCAGCGACAGCAGCCCCTGGTCCGGTTTCGTCCACGCGCCGGTGAGCGCGATGCCCTCCATGGCCAGCTTCGTTCCGTCGATCTCCGGCGCGTTGGCCTCGAAGTTCTGCAGGCGGAAGAACTGGCCCGGCTGGAATTTCCGCGCCGCGAACGGAGCGCGGACGACGACCTCGACGATCGTCGGAGTCAGGCGGTTGACCTCGTGCACGCGGGCGATGAGACCGTCGTCGAGCGTCTCGACGAGCGACCACCACTTCGCCGGATCGCCTTGCGTTCGCGGAAACAGGTGGGCGATGTGCGGGTAACCGTCCTTTGCCGAAGCCATGGCTTTGACGACGTTGCCCGCGTATCGCGGATGGTTGTCGCCGTAGAACGAGATCAGTTTCTCGCGGCTGCCCGGATGTTGATACGACGTGAAGAAGCCCGTGCCGGCGTTCGGATCCACTTCGACGAGCTCCGGTGTTTCACCGCTGACCGCGTACGACTGGAAGAACTGCTTCCACTGGTCGAGCTTGAACGTGCCGGGGTGCTCTTTCTCGTAGATGATGTTCGGGCTCGTTCCGGCGGCGACCATGACTGACCGGGCCGGCATGTCCACGATGTCGCCGGAGTCCTTCCAGCGGCCGTCCTCGACTCTCTGCTTCTCGAAGAGGATCGACTTCACGTGTCCGTACTCGTCGGCCACCGCTTCCACGGGCGACAGATTCTCCGCGTAGGCGATGCCCTCTTCGAATGACTTGGCGATCTCCTCGTAGTTCAGGCGATAGGCGGGTGAGTCGTTCATCGACTTGCGGTAGGCGATGGTGACGCCGCCCCACGACCGGACGAGCGGAATGAACTCGGGCTTCTCGCCCGCGGCGGAGGCGCGCCGCCGCTCCGCGCGCACTGCCCGACCGTGCCCTAGAAACTCGTCGAGAATCTTCTGCTCCTCGGCGTCGTAGGCGGAGCGAAGCGCGCCCTCACCGAACTCGGCGGACATCGCTTCGTAGCGGTCGAGAATGCGCTCGACCTGGACCGGGTAATACGCGAGCAGCTCCGTGGCCGTGTCGATCGCGGTCAGCCCGCCGCCGATGACCACGGCCGGCAGGCGCACCTGCAGGTTGGCCAGCGAGTTCTTCTTGAACGCGCCGGTGAGCTGCAGCGCCATCAGGAAATCCGAGGCTTTGCGGATGCCGCGGATGAGGTTGTTCTTCATGCGCACGATCGTCGGCGTGCCCGCGCCGGCGGCGATGGCGATGTGATCGAAACCGAGCCGATCGAACGCGTCCTCGATGGTGAGCGTGCCGCCGAAGCGCACACCGCCGTACATGCGCAGGTTCTTCTTTCGCTCCAGGGCGATGCGGATGACTTTCAGGAAGTTCTTGTCCCAGCGTACGGTGATGCCGTACTCCGAGACCCCGCCGAAGCCGGCCAGCACGCGATCGTCGAGCTCGTCCCAGAGCGCGGTGCGGGCGTCGCGGATCGGCTCGCGCAGGTACTTCTCGTCCAGCGGTTCGATCTTCAGTCCGTCGATGGCCACGACGCCGAAGCCCTCGTTGGCCAGGAAGTGCGCGAGCGTGTATCCGGCCGGACCGAGACCGACCACGAGCACGTTCTTCCCGTTGTACGGCAGCGCCACGGGGCGCTTCACATTCAGCGGATTCCAGAGCGTGAGCAGGGAGAAGATCTCGAAGCCGTATGGCAGAAAGAGGACGTCGGTGAGCATGCCCGTCTCGATCTGCGGGATGTCCACGGGATCCTGCTTCTGGAAAATGCAGGCGCGCATGCAGTCGTTGCAGATGCGGTGGCCGGTGCCCGGACACATGGGGTTGTCGATCATGACCATGGCCAGCGCGGCGATGGACTGGCCGTGCGCGCGCAGGTAGTTCATCTCGCCGATCTTCTCGTCGAGCGGACAACCCTCGAGCGCCATGCCCAGAGGGTTGGGACGGTACGTGCCGTTCTTTTCGAGAAAGCCGTGCGCGCAGGAATCCTTCTGCCGCTCGTGGCACCAGATGCAGTAATGCGACTGATCGGTGATCGTGCGCGGTGTGGCGCGGTTGTCGGTGAGCTTGAAACCGTCGCGGCGGCGAAAGTGCTCGGGAAGGCCGCCGAACCGGATCTCGTCGATCGGCTCGTTCGGAACGAGCTTGTCGTAGACCATGGGCTTAGGCAGCCGGAACGAGATCCACCCGTCGAACCGGCCGGCCTTCCATTGCGCCGCGGCCCATTGCGTGAGCGTGTCGAGATCTTCTTTCGCGTCCGCGTCGAGGAGCGTGTTGACGTGAAGAGCCAGGGCGAGCTCGGGATCGTCCGTCGGTATCGCCGCCGGCTGCAGGCGATCGGGAAGGCGAGATTCTGCGGCGACATCCTTCACCTTGGCCACGCGGCGGGTTACGAAGTCTTTCTTGAACCGCGCGATCGCGGTATCGCGCTCGGCACGTTGTCGCAGTGCTTCGGCCGCAGGGGCGACGTCGAACATCTGCGCCAGGAAAGCGCCGAGGTGCTTGCTCACGTCGATGAGCAGCGCGGACTCTTCCGGCGGCGTCAGCCCGCCGCTCTCGCGATAGGAGCGAAAGCGCGCGAACAGCGGCGCGTCGGCCCCTTCCACGAACCCGTCAAAGACGACAGCGAGATCTCCGAGACGCTTCAGGTCCGTGAGATCGGACCAGTTGAAACCTTCAATCCCCAGCCGCATGCGCACTGATGAACGCCTCCCCGGGCCCGCGGTACTCCCAGGCCACCCAGATCAAAGTCACGATGGCAATGACCAGCGCCAGCGAGCCCTGCACCTGCAGGTCCAGGCGATGGTTGACGATCATGCTCACGCCGCTTTCGATGAGCGAGGTGGTGAATGCCGCCAGCGGCCACGCCAGCGGGTTCCCGTCCAGAACGTGCCGGCCGATCACCCAGACCAGCACGGCCAGGGCGGCACTCGTAGCCAGCATCAGCGGCAGCTCGCCCGGTTTCGCGGTCGAGTCGATCGTCACACAGAAGACCGTGGCCATGGTGAGAACGGGTGCGGTGCGTGGGTTTTTCCAGTTGCGCGCGGCCGCCGAATACGCCGCGGCGGCGCCCGCGAACACCACGGCGCCGACGATGGAGCTGCCGAGGTCGAGAAGCAGCGGAAGCGGCAGCACGGCCTCGTCCGGAACGCTGACCTCGCTGAGGTTCGCGATCGACGGGAACTGATGCGCGGCGATGCGCACGATCTCCCGGCCCGAGACAAGCAGGCCGGCCGCGGTCAGCACGGCCAGGGCGGCGTGCCGCCCGAAGCGCGTCCGTCCCTGGCGCGACAGCACGGCCCGCGCGTACGGGGCAACCGCGAAGATCGCTGCAACCGAGGCCACGATCATCAGGATCTGCAGGCCCGCCGCGCGTACCGCATTGGTGGTGGCGTTGACGAGGAACGTGTCCCAAGACGTCGACGTGCTGTAGGTGAAGAGGCGCAATTCCCCGGTCATGAACGCGCGCACCACCGGCACGACCGACAGCACCGCCGCCACGCGCGCGGCCCGCCGCCACAGCGGCACGCCGTGACGGGTGGCCATGATGAATCCGCTGATGACGAGCGCCAGCGCGCTCACCACTCCGAGAATGCGGATGATGAGCAGGATGATGTTCAGGAACGTCTGCTGATGGGCGTCGCGGACCACCGCATCCGGCACCTTCACGGTCGTCGCGTACTGAGTGACCGCCGAGCCCATGACGCGGATGGAGACGCGCCGTGCCGCCTCGCCGATGAGCGGCTGCGCGGCCTCGAAGTGGAACAGCCAGTCACGGCGATGCGGTTGCTCGAACGTCAGGGCATCCTTGAGATGGAAATCGCCGGCGGCGGCGCCGTACGTCGCGAATGCCCCCTCGGCGATCGCCAGCGCGGCGCTGCGATCGAGGTGCGCTCCCGTGGCTTGTTCGTCGGCGTACTTGTGATACCCCACCACCCGTGATGTGCGCGGATCGATCTCGACGAAGTACTCGGTCTTGACCATCGGCGTGAAGAGACGGACGGTCCATGTTGCCGTCGGAATCTTCGTGCGCATGAGGTCCACGAGTTTTCGGGCCGGCATGCCGTGCCGGATCATGTACGTCGCGGCCACCTCGTTGAAACCGCCCGGCGATCCGCCTTCTTCGCGTCCCGATTCCGCGTCCCACGAGCGGAACCCGCTCACCGGTGCCGCCGCGATCCTGGCGGGCAGAGTCTCGTGCAACGTCCGCAGATGTGCCGCCGCGATCTCCCTGGCCTGCCCGTCCGTGATGCGATAGTCGACGACGGCGCCGGGTGTGGCCGGCCGGATGATGCTGAGGAGAATGGCCAGCGCCACCACGATCAGACACGCGATCACCAGGGGCCGCTGTGGACGGATCGGCTCCGGCAGCGGCGGCTCGACGCGCTCCACGACCGGCTCCGGTTCGGGGACCGGCAGCGCCGCATTGCTCAGCTCATCGTCGGGGAGGAAGCCGCCGTTGCGCACATACAGGACGATCGAGGCCATGAGCGGAATCACGAAGATCATGCTGGCCAGGCCCGTCGAGACGACGTAATAGATGTTGCCCGACCGCAACAGCATGAGGGACGTGTAAACCGCGTCCACGGTGAAGTGCCAGATCAGCAGGGGAAGCAGTCCGAAGCTCTGCAGGAGAAATCCGAGGATCACGCCGGCCGAGCCGACCTCGAGCCCGCGGATGTAGAACGGCTGATTCGGATAGGTGGAGTGGCCGAATCCCCAGATGTAGGCGGCCAGGACGATGGCGAAGATGCGCGAGCGGAACAAACGCTCGAACAGCGGGATCGAGAAAGCCCGCGACATGAACTCTTCCGACATCGCCGGAAAGAACCCGGCGAAGAGAACGGCCAGCCAGGGCAGGGGCGAATTCAGGAGCGTGTTGTCGTACGGAATCTCCGCCGGCGCCCACGCCCCGAACTTCTCGGCGATGACGTAGAAGATCGTCTGATAGCCGATGAAGAACGCCACCAGCGTGTATCCGAGGATGATGGCGCGGAAGACGCGTTTGGAGGTGAGGGAGCGCATCGTCCAGACGCTCGGCAGCGCCAGCTGCCGCGGCAGTCGCTCGCGGAACAGCACTTCCCCGGCTCCGGTGATGACGATGAGCAGCATCGCCGACCCGATGCTCGGGATGAGCACACCGAGAAACGCGAAGCGGGCGATGTGAGCCGCGTACGAAGTGGTGGTGTCGTAATAGGCGAGCGTCGACTGATACGAATTCAGACTGGCCCCGGCGGACAGGATGAACGTCACCGCTCCCACGCCCAGAAGAAACCGGACGGAGAGATCGCCGCGGCGAAGGCGGACCACGAATACCACGAGCGCCGCGACCGTCGTGGCGATCAGAAAAATCAGATCGACGTTCCCGGCGGCGTTGTTCTTCGAGCGCAGCTCGTGATAGTTGCGGAGCCACTCCTCGGGAACCTTGAGCGCCTGCGAGTAACTGGAGACCGCGTCGCCGTCGACCGTGATCGTGTGCCGGTACTCGGCGCCGGCGGGGTGCACCGACCGCGACCGCCACGTGTAGATGCGCTGGACGCGCGCCGGGAGCTGCCGTTCGCTCTGCGAGAGCAGCTCGAGGTTGCTCGCTCCCGTCCTCGCCAGAAACTCCTCGGCGATGCGCCGCGCGGCCGCGGCGTCGACCGAAGGGATCCGGCGCGACTCCGGAATCGTGCGCGTCATCGACACGAGCTCGCCGGTCGGGGCGATGTCGACCGAGAACTCCTCTTCCTGCAGTGGGCGGAACCAGCGGTGATGCCAGTACCAGAGGCGGACCTGGCGACGGATCACCTCGTTCGCGCTTCTCAGGCCGAGCGATCGCTCCAGAAAGATGCGCGCGGAGTCGTCGGAGTCGAAGACGGCGGTGTGCTTCATCCCGCGCCTGTCGAAGTGCTGCGCCGCGAGCAGACGGTCGGCGATCGCTCTCGACGACGAGCCGTCGTACCGGAAGTCGATCGACGCTTCCGGGAACGCCGACGAAAACCAGTTCGTAATGACGGCCGCGGAAACCGCGATCACGACCACGCAGACGGCGATGAACACCCAGTCGCGGCGCGTGAGAGGCACGCGCGGTGCGGCTTCCATTGAGGAGAGACTACAGCAGTCCGGTCAGAATCAAATCCGCAACCTGCTCCGACTGATCCGCGAGCGCGTACTCCTTGTCGGAGAGGATCCAGGACGTCACCATCTCATCGAGCACCCCGAACACCGCCTTGGCCACCAGTCCGGGGTGGAGCGTGCGGCGGAATACCCCGTCGCTCTGCCCATGCTCCACGATCTTGCGCAGGATGTTGAGATAGTCGGCGACCTCCTGCTGCGAAAGGAGACTCATGAACTTGAGGCTGTGCCGCAACTCGACCTGGGAGACGATGGCCAGCGCCCGGTCGCGCCCGAGTGTCTCGAGGTGGTGGCGAATGGCCACACGCATGCGGTCCTCGGGGCGGGAGATCGTCGACAGATCACGCTCCAGCGACTGCAGATAGCTGCGCGTGTGCTCCCGGAAGATGGTGATGAGCAGGTCTTCCTTGCCGTCGAAGTAGAGGTAGATCGTGCCGTCGGCAACGCCGGCGGACTTCGCGATCTCCGCCACTTTGGCGTTGAAGTAGCCGTTTTGCGCGAAGACGTCGACCGCGGCGCGCAGGATGCGCTCGCGCTTGGTCGTACCGCGGAACGCGGTCTCGGTGGTGGCGGCGGGAGGCTGCTGACGGGGCATCGCAAAGTGAATGAACGCTCATTCAGCGGCCTATGTCAAGTGCAGGATCAGCCCGCGGACTTTCTTCACGAAGTCCGGCTCCCGCTCTTCGGTGACCTTTGCGTTGATCGCGCGCAGGATCGCTGAGCGGCTCATCTCCCGCTTCACCGGATAGAGATGGAGATGGAAGTGCGCCGTCTGCACACCCAGCTTGAGGAGGACGGCGCGATCGGAACCGGTGGCATCGAGCAAGGCCCGCTCCGCCACCCGCTGTACTCGAGCGAACTGCTGCGCCTCGGCGTCGTTCAGATCGGCGAAGTTCTCGACGTGCCGCGAGAGTACGAGCATGGCATGGCCGCGCACCGCCGCGTCGGGATGGAGCAGCAGCTTCCAGTCGCCGAAATCGAAAATCAATTCACCAGTTGCGCTAAGATCCGGCCCACATAACGGACAGGAGTTGCTCATGCGTACCTCGATCGTTTCCCTGGCGATGGTCGCGCTTTGCTCGCTGCTTTTCGCACAACAGCAACACGAGATGCCGGCGCAGCCTGCGCCCGTGCCGCTCGAGAGCGGCCTCGGCGACCTGCATGTCGCAGTCACGACGAAGAACGCCGAAGCGCAGCGCTATTTCGACCAGGGAATGCGTTACCTGTACGGATTCAATCACGAAGCGGCCGTGGCGTCGTTCCATCGCGCGGCTGAGCTCGATCCCGACCTCGCCCTCGCGTACTGGGGCCAGGCCCTGGCCCTCGGACCGAACATCAATATGGATGTGGACCCGCAGCGCGAGGCCCAGGCGTACGACATCGAGAAGACCGCCCTCGCCCACCTGGCGACCGCGTCGGCCAAAGAGCAGGACATGATCAAGGTCCTCCAGCGGCGATACTCCAATGATCCGGGCGCTGACCTGAAAAAGCTCGCCGCCGGCTACAGCAGCGGCATGCGCGAGCTGCACGCGAAGTACCCCGATGATCCCGACATCGCCGTGCTCTTCGCGGAGAGTCTCATGGATCTTCATCCCTGGCATTTCTGGTCGCACGATGGAAAGCCGCTGGAGGGAACCGAAGAGATCGTCAGCGTGCTGGAGTCCGTGCTGAAGGCGCATCCGGATCACATGGGAGCGAATCACTACTACATCCATGCGGTCGAAGCGTCTGCGCATCCCGAACGGGCGCTGGCATCGGCGAAGCGCCTGATCACGGCGGCGCCGGCGGCGGGACATCTCGTACACATGCCCGCGCACATCTACGAGCGAACCGGAGACTACAGTGGTGCGGCGGAGGCGAACGTCGCTGGCGCGCTCGCGGATCGCGAATTCATGAAGGAGCACGGCTCCGACAGCATGTACGCGACGATGTATTACAACCACAATCTCGACTTCGGTGCGGCCTCGTATTCGATGACCGGCGAGTTCGACAAGGCCAAAGCATTCGCCGACGAAGTCTCGTCGAACGCCGCGACGTTCGCCAAAGACATGCCGCCGATCGATCCGTTCACGACGGACGGGACGAAAGTGCTCCTGCGGTTCGGAAAGTGGAACGACATCGTGAGCGCGCCCGACACGACCATCGGGCCGTATTCGGTGGCGTTCCGGCATTTCGCTCGCGGCGTGGCACTGGCGCGGATGGGGAAGGTGGCGGAAGCCCAGGCAGAAAAAGAGCAGATTGACGAGGCCCTGCCGGCGCTGCCGGAGGACCCGGGGTTCCTTCAGAATTCGCCCAGGTCGCTGGCGTCACTGGCGTCGAAGGTGCTGGAAGGACGGATCGCGGAGGCCTCCGGCGACCGTGATGCCGCGATCGCCGCGTACCGCCGCGCGGTCATCGCCGAGGACGATCTCAACTACGACGAGCCGGCGGACTGGTTCTACCCGACGCGCGAGACACTCGGTGCAGCGCTGCTGCGCAATCGCGAGTATGCCGCCGCGGAGAAAGTGTTTCGCGACGACCTCCGCCGCAATCCGAACAATCCGCGCTCGCTCTTCGGTCTCTCCAAAGCGCTGCAGGCCCAGAAGAAACCTTCCGCGAAGATCGAGGCAGCGTTCAAGAAAGCGTGGAAGGGTGGGGAGTTGGGCCTGGACGACCTGTGACGGTGCTGGGTGCTGGGTGCTGGGTTTTGCAAGCGGGGAACGCTGAACTTGAGGACCGGTAACCGGTAACCGGAAACCAAACCGAGTACCGAGGACCCAGCACCGAGCACCGAGCACCGAGCACCCAGCACCGAGGACCCTTCAGTAGGCGACGAGCAGCCGCGCCGCCCGCTCGATCTGCTCTTCGCTGGCCAGGAACTCTTCTTCCAGCGACGGCGAGTACGGGACGGGCGCATCGAGCGAGCCGATGATGCGCACCGGCGCGTCGAGAAACTCGAACGCTTCTTCCTGGATGATCGCCGCGATTGACTCGCCGATCGATCCTGTCCGCGTGTCTTCTTCGATGATCAGCACGCGGCTGCAGCGGCGCGCCAGCGCCAGGATGGCGTCGCGGTCGAGCGGAGCGAGCGATCGCAGATCGAGCACGCTGGCCTCGATCGAGTCCTTCGACAGCCTTTCTGCGACGCGCATGGCGGTGTGCACGTATGCGCCGTACGAGAGGATCGCCAGGTCGTCTCCGCCACGGCGCAGCGCGGACTTCCCGAGCGGAATGGCGCGCGGTGCTTCGTCGCCGAGCAATTGCCGGATGCGCGGATCGCGATAGAGCGCGATGTGCTCGTAGTAGAGGACGGGATCGGGATCGGCCACTGCCGTGGCCATCAGCGCGCGGGCGTCAAGCGGTGTCGATGGCGCCACGATCTTCAGTCCGGGCACGCGATAGAACCACGCCTCGGTGTTCTGCGAGTGATACGGACCGGCGTGGCGCAGCCCGCCCCAGGGCATGCGCAGCACCATCGGTACTTCGCCGCCCCATCGATAGCGGATCTTCGCCGCGTTGTTGACGAGCTGGTTGAAGCCGGTGGCCACGAAATCGTTGAACTGAATCTCGCCGATGGGCCGCATTCCCGCCAGCGCGGCGCCGACGCAGACGCCAATCGTCGAGCCCTCGGCCAACACGGAGTTGATGATGCGGCCGCCGAACTCCGGCAGGAGCGGCTTGAGCAGCAGGAAGGCGTTGCCGTACTTGCCGCCGACGTCTTCGCCGTACACGAACGCTCGTGGATCGTTGCGCAACGCGTCGCCGACCCCGAGCATCACCGCCTCGAGAAACGTCCTTCCCTTCGGATCGAACGCCGGCGATTCTTCGATCTCCGGGACAGGCAACCCGCTCTGTCCTCGTCTCCACGACTCCTCGAGCACTTCCACGTGCGCGCGCCGTTCGTCACCCGCGACGACATCACGTCCGGCAAGCTCGCGCTCCGGCCACGGCGCGTCGACGACCTTGCGTGCCTCGGCCTCGACGATCTGCTCGGCCTCGCGCTTCATCGCATCCAGCTCGTCGCCGGAAACGGAGAGCTTCGCCGCATACGACTCGATCGGATCGCGCGAGCACCAGAAGTCGTACAACTCGCGATTCGCGTATCCCGTCTCCTGCAGCGGCGCATACGACCACCCCGCCGGCGGCTCCTTACCGAGGTACAGCATGTCGTCGTGATGGGCGTGACCGCACATGCGCATGGCCACGAGCTCGATGAGCGCCGGACCGTGACCGGCCCGCGCGCGCTCCGCCGCCCACGCGAATGCCGCGGCAATGGCCTCGGGATCGGTCCCGTCGATCGTGATCGCAGGAATGCCGTAGCCGATGGCCTTGTCGGCGAAGACGCGCACGGCCGACTGCTCGCTGACCGGCGTCGACAACGCGGTCTGGTTGTTCTCTACGCAGAAGATCGCCGGCAGCTTCCGCGCGGCGCAGGCGTTGATGGCCTCGTGCCACTCTCCAAGCGATGTGGTCCCCTCGCCGGCGAACGAGACCGCGACATTACAGGCCTCGGGCCTCGGGCCTCGGGCCTCGGAAGACGTTGAAGCGGGCGGGGGATCCGAGGCCTGAGGCCCGAGGCCCGAGGCCTGCATCTGAAAGGCCATGGCGATGCCGGCGATCGTGAGCGCGGGTGATCCGAGCGGCGCCATCGCCGGGAGGATTCCATGAGCCCAGTCGCCGACGTGCAGATCACGGCCGTTCATCGGCGGTCCCGCTTTCGCCATCTGGGCGCTGAGGACCATGCGCACGGTGTCGGGCGAGTTGTGCTTCGCGAGCACGGCGCCGAGGTCGCGGATCATCGGGGAGATGACATCCGTGTCGCGGAGGCGCAGCGGCGCGGCGAAGATCGCTTCCTGTCCGAGGGAACGGAAGCCTTTGCCCTGGAAAGTAGTGTTGCCCCAGCGCACTTCGCCGCTGGTGAAGAACTGCTTGAGGCGGTTGTCGATGGCGCGCGTGAGGATCATGCCGCGCAACATGGCGCGCTTCTCGTCATCGGTGATCGACGCGGCGATGGCTTCCCGGCACAGAAATCCGTCGCAGGCCTCGATGACCTCGGCGACGGCTTCGTTGAGTCGCTCGTTGACGCTGACGTCCGGCGTGGCCTCGGGGACATTCGTCACGGCGGTGTCGGGTGCGAGCGCATCGCTGAGCGCCGTCTCGAGCGCGCGTCGCAACGGCTCGCGCATCGCGTCGATGTCATCGGACGTGCCGGCCACTCGTTCCAGTGCGGTCAGCGCCGGCTTCAGCGCGAATGGATGGCGCTCCGCGACGAATGCGGCGAAGCGCCCGAGCAGCGCGCCGCGCGATCGGGCCGGGGTTTCCGTGGCGGTCACCCTTCGATCTTAGCCGTCAGCCACGCCACAACCAACTCTTCGGCCCAGTAGACGGATTTCCAGGGGAGCAAGCCGCCCACGAAGCCGACGTGACCGCCGCCGCGGGTGATCACCAGCTCGACCGGCGGCGAGGCGGTGGCGCGCACCCGATCGAGCACCGCGCGCGGAAGGAAAGGATCGTCGTCGGAGCTGATGCAGAGCGTCGGTGTGGTGATGCGGGAGAGAAAATGGATCGAGCTGGCCCGCGCGTAGTAGTCGTCCGCATCGGCGAAGCCGTGCAGCGGCGCGGTGGCCACGTCGTCGAACTCTCGGAACGTCCTGGCCCTTGCGGCGCGCTCGGCGTCGACGCCGCTGTTCGAGAATCGCACCGTCACATTCTTCACTTTCGCTTTCAGAGTACGCAGAAATCCGCCGACGTATACGCGGCCCATGCCGCGCTCGAGATGCTTCGCACCGGCCCCGAGGTCGTAGGGGACGGAAAGCGTGGCGGCGGCGCGGATGAGGTCCTGCCCCGGATGCTCGCCGAGCCACTTGAGCAGCGCGTTTCCGCCGAGCGAAGCACCGCAGGCGACGAGAGTGAGGCCGGGTTCGCGCGCGTGTATCGTGCGCACGACGAAGTCGAAGTCGCTCGTTTCGCCCGAGTGATAGAAGCGCGCCGTTCGGTTGGGAAGCATCCGGGCGAGGTTGCCCGGATCGCGCGCGCACGAACGGAAGTTGATCGCCGTCGCCGCATATCCTCGCCGCGCGATGAGTGACAACAATCCCTGGATGTAGACCGAGTTGGAGCTGCCTTCAAGCCCGTGCATGAGCAGGAATCGAGCGCGCGTGCCTTGCAGGTGATCGAGCACCAGGATGTCGCCGTCCGGCGTCTCGATCTCCTCACGGTTGACCTTGACCATGCGTCGCGACCGGACGAGCCGCCCCCAGATGGTCTGGACATGCGGCCCGCGCGCGTACCAGGCGGGGGAGAAGTCGGGGCGGGCCGGGCGTCCGCGTTGTACGAACAGGAAACAATAGACCGCGGAGTTGACGATGACCACGAACAGCGCCAGCGCGATCTCGACCCCGCGTGTCAGCCCGTTCGGATAGATGATTCCGAAGAGGTGATGGGCGACGAATCCCTCGCTGAATCCCGATTCGCCGGCCTTCGCAAGCATGAGATTCTCCCAGCGCGTCAGCGGGCAGTCCCAGCGCATGATCTCGATGGCCGCTCCCCAGATCGCCGCCGGCAATTGCAGCGCCGCCACCCATCGCCAGCGAAGAACGAGCAACGCCCCGGCCGCGACGAAAACGATGAACGCGGCGTGGAGGATGGCCAGAGTCGTTGCGGCGGCGTGGTAGAGCATCGTGGGTCGTGGGTCGTCGGTCGTCGGTCGCAGGTCGTGGGGCCTCGTTGCACTGCCGGACGAGCTTCGAGGCCCCCACGACCCACGACCCACGACCCACGACCCTATAATGCGCCGTCCATGAAAAGAGCCCTCGCCCTCATCGCGATCTTCCTCGCCTCCTCCTGCGCCACCGCCCCCGCCAGCCACCCGCCCGTTCACGTGGTCATCGTCGGAACGACGGATGTTCACGGCTGGTTCGACGGGCATGAGTCCACTGCCGGACGATACGGCGGGGTGGCACTGCTCTCCAGCTACGTGAAGGCCCTCCGGGCGGAGGATCAGAACCACGTCGTGCTGGTCGACTCGGGGGACTTGTTTCAGGGGACCATGGAGTCGAACCTCTTCGAGGGCGAGCCGGTCGTGCGCGCTTACAACGCCATGGGATACAGCGCGGCGGCCGTCGGCAATCACGAATTCGACTACGGTCCGGCCGGGCCGGTGACCATCGCCGGTCCCGGCGACGATCCGCTCGGCGCTCTCGAGAAGAACGCGGCGCTGGCGAAGTTCCCATTCCTTTCCGCGAATCTGACAGAAAAGGCGACCGGAAAGACACCGCCCTGGGCGAAGCCATCCACGATCGTCGATGCCGGCGGTGCACGCATCGGCATCATCGGACTCTCCACTCCCGACACTCCCAATGTCACGATCGCCGTGAATGTGGCGGCGCTGAATTTCGGCGATCCCGTCCCGGCCACGATTGCGGCGGCGCGCCAGTTGCGCGCGCGGGGAGCAGACGCGGTGATCGTCATCGCGCACATGGGCGGCAACTGCAGGGACGTGAACGACGTTCACGACCTGGCCAGTTGCAACCCGGATGAAGAAGCCATGAAGTTCCTGGAAGGCCTGCCGCCGGGAACGATCGACGCGTATTTCGCCGGCCACACGCACCGCCGCATGCGGGAGATCGTGAGCGGCGTGCCGGCCACGCAGGCCGCGCCCTACAGCGCGGAGTTCTCGACCGTCGATCTCTGGATCGACCACGATCACCACCGCGTGGAGTCGTCGAGAACGAACATTCGTCCGCTGACGATGATCTGCGCGAAGGTGTGGAGCGGCTCGGAACGATGCGATGCCTCAGGCCCCGCTTCCGGTTCCACTCTCGTTCCGCGCGTCTTCCTCGGCCGCACGATCGAGCCGGATCCGGCCATCGCGGCAGTGGTGGCGCCGTACCTCGAGCGCGTGAACGCGAAACGATCCGAGGATGCCGGCGTGCTTACAGCGGGTGTCTTCACGCGCAATTTTGGCTCGGAGTCGACGGTCGGCGATCTGCTCGCCGACGCGCTGCGACGCGCCACGGGTGCCGACATCGCTTTCATCAACTCCGGCGGCATCCGCACGAATCTTCGCGCCGGGGCGCTCACCTACGGCGATATCTACGAAGTGAATCCCTTCGACAACTATCCGACGATCGTGATGATGACGGGCGCCCAGATCCGGGAAGTGCTGCGTCTGACGACGGGCGCCGATCGCGGAATCATGCAGGTCAGCGGCCTGCGCTACACGTTTGACGCCGCGGCCGGCAAGGACAAGCCGGCCGGGGAACGCGACCGCATGCTGAGTGTGACGCTGGCCGATGGCTCACCGCTCGATCCGGAGAAGCTGTACCGCGTGGCCATGCCCGATTTTCTTGCCGCCGGCGGCGACGGTTTCCTGCCGGTGACGAGCACGATTCCCGCCGGGCGCGTCAGTGTTCTGCAGGAACGGACGCTGCACGATCTCTTCGCCGCCGAGTTGAAGTCGTTTCCGCAGCCGCTCACGCCGGCCCTCGACGGCCGGATCACCGTGCTCAACGCGCCGCCGCACCAGACGCCGCCGTGACGCGGACGCGTTTGCGCGCGAGCTCGACCTGGGTCTCCAGAAACTCGCGGAAGTCGAGCCCGGCCGCGCGCAGCTCCTGGGGGACGAGCGAGCTTGTGGTCAGTCCCGGCAGGGCGTTCAACTCGATGAAGTACAAGCCGTCGCTCCCGGCCATGATGTCGGTCCGCGAATAGCCCTCGCAGCCCAGAGCGGTGTGCGCAGCCACGGCGGTCTCCTGCGCGGCGCGCCACATCTCGTCCGGGATCTTCGCCGGACAGATCTCCCGCGTGCCTTTTCCGAGGTACTTGCCCTGGTAGTCGAATTCACGGCCGGGATCGATCTCGATCTCGATCGGCGGCAGCGGCACCGGCCCGTCGCCTTGATCGATGACGCCGACGGTGAGCTCACGTCCCTTGATGAACTGTTCGATGATGTAGGGGAGCCTCAGTTTCTCGACTTTGCGCACGACATCGTCGATGTCGCCGCCGCGATCGAGGAAGAAGAGTCCGCGGCTCGAGCCTGCCGCGAGCGGCTTGAGCACGATGCGCGTGTGATGATCGAGCATGGACTCGACGGCCGTTCGAATCGCCTCCACGTCCGATACGCCGACGATGCGCGACTCGGCGACGCGCACGCGATCCTTTACCAGCTCCTTGGCCCGTCCCTTGTCGAATGCGTTCGCGCTGGCGCGGGAACTGGAGCCGGTGAACGGGATACCGCGCCTCTCCATCAGTTTCTGTACGGTTCCGTCCTCACCCGCGCCGCCGTGCAGCGCCAGAACGAACGCCGGATCCTCGACCGGCAACGTGTCGAGGGCCTGCTCGAGATCGGGCCAGAGCGCGGGCCGCCGCGGATCGAAGTCGATTTCGAACGGGCGCTCATGAGCGAGGAGTTGCTCGACGGCAACATCGTGGATCGCCCCATACCACGCCTGGAACCAGCAGAGAGGATTGCCGAGCGTGCGCGCGACATTCTGCGCCGTCGCCACTGAGACGTGGCGCTCGTCGCTGGACCCGCCGAAAAGGACGATGACGCTCATCGAGCGCTGGCAGTGCAAACGCAGGACCGACTCGACGGAGGTCGCGGGTGGGTGGGCCCGAGGCTGGGTGCTCGGTGCTGGGTGCTCGGTGCTCGGGGTTTGACGGTAACCGGTAACCGTAACCGGAAGCTGCGCAACCCAGCGACCCAGCGACCTAGCAACCCAAGGTTTCTGCCCAAGGTTTCTGCCTGGAGGTTTCTCCCTAAGGCTTTTCCCGCAGGTACAGATCGTCGAACCATGCCGAAAACGAAGGGTCGGTCGACGCGCCCGCGCCGATGACTACGAGGACGCTCTTTGCGTCGTAGGACGGGGTCCAGGTGACGCTTTCGTCGAACCAGGAGCCGGTGGGTTGATACGCGGAGAGGATGTGCCTGTTCTGATACCCGACGCTGGCGGTGCAGTCGGGGACCCAGTAGTCGTAGACAGCGAAGTTGATGTTGCCGGCGGACTGGCCCGACGGGATGAGGACGCGCGTCCCCGATTCGTACGTTTTGCCGCCGGTGACGTTCACGCACTGGCTGAGCTGGTGACCATAGACCGGACCTGCGCTCGAGATGATCAACGCCGCGCTGGGCGAGGGACCGGGAGAGGCGACCGGTGACGACTGCGAGACCGTTGCCGAGCCCTCATGGGAGAACGCTTCGCTCCAGAACGCCAGTCCACTGTCGAATCCCGGGTTCTGCAGAAGATTCGGAACAGTGGCCTGGCTGACGACGACGACCGCACCGCGCACGTGAACGAGTCCGCTGCGCGCCGCTGCCGGATTTGCGGCGACGCCGATCGAGACCTGATTGCCGGATGGAGAAGCCGTGATCCACGAGTCGCCGGCGACAGGCGACCACGAGCATCCGCCCGTGACCGTCACGTTGACGTTGGCCTGACCGCCGGCCGCCGGGAATGACAGCGACGCGGGCCCCACCGTCGTCGAGCATCGATCGGGCGAAACGGCACGCCGTCTCGGCGCGGCGGTGGCTGAAACGGCGACGGTGAGAAGAAGCGCCAGGACGAGGAGTGGTGGACGCATGCGGTAAGGTTCGCTGCGTATTATGCAGAAGCACCTCGCCGCGTCTGCGATCTTCGTCACGTTGGCGATCGTGATGACGTGGCCGCTGGCGCCGCGGATCACGCACGCGGTGGCCGATCCGAACGACCCGTTCATCAACATCTGGATCCTCGACTGGGATCACTACG
This sequence comes from Thermoanaerobaculia bacterium, assembly GCA_038244815.1. Classification (GTDB taxonomy): domain Bacteria; phylum Acidobacteriota; class Thermoanaerobaculia; order Gp7-AA8; family Gp7-AA8; genus DASVHS01. Next base: position 470 of record JBBRTB010000034.1, on the reverse strand, counting down.
CGACGTTTCACCGGCCGCTGACGCTGTTCGACGCGAACATCTTCTATCCCGCGCACGACACGCTGGCGCTCTCCGAGAACATGTACGGCATCGCCTTGCTGTTGATGCCGTTCCGCCTGGCCGGCGCCGGTCCGGTCACCGCGTACAACCTGGCCATGCTGGGCGGATTCGCCTTCTCCGGCTTCGCCGCCTACCTCCTGGGCGTGCGTCTGACGGGCTCGTTCATCGCCGGAATCACGGCCGGTGTGTTCCACGCGTTCGTCCCGTTCCGCTTCACGCATCTGTCGCACGTCCAGCACGTGTTTGCGGGTTGGCTTCCGCTGCTGGTCGTGGCGCTGCTCGCCTACGTCGACCGACCATCGTGGCGAACGGCGGGTTGGTTCGGCATCGTGTTTCTGATGAACGGCCTGACGAACGTCCACTGGTTTCTGTTCGGATCGTTCGCCATCGGTGTGACCGCGCTGCTGTTC
>JBBRTB010000033.1:0-37938 GCA_038244815.1 Thermoanaerobaculia bacterium | reverse complement strand
GCGTCTCGCCTTCTGCCAACTCTTTCATCAGTCTCCCCACTTGCTTCGCATCGACCAACAGCACCCTCCCACTCGGAAGGGCGCACTCTAGCCGTGCTCGGCTCTCTGTCACTGGTTATTCGGGGAGACCTCACCCCACAGATTTAGTTGTCGTTGGCAAACAGATCTAATGGTCGCTGAACACAAGATCGAGCATCGCATGTTTTCTCACATCACCCAGAACTGGCGCGGCCGGCCACTGGTCAGTCACGAGGTCATCATCAACCTGATCGCCAGCACCGCGACCAAGACCGGTTTGAAGATCCGGGCAGCAATGGATCGAGGTTCTTATCCGACCGGCGTCGCGATCGCCGAAGCACAACTCGCCGCCGTCAATCTCAAACGCGCCGACTTCCACGGCGAGTGGAACTACACAATCCTTCCCACCCGCAAGAGAAAGTAGTCAACGTATTCTGACGCGATGCCTTACCTTCAGGTGAGGGGCGTCCGTGAACTCTATCAGACGCTTTCACAACTCCATGATGTCGCGGTGCTCGAACCGCTTTGCCATCAAGAGTACGGACAAACCGAGTTCGTGATCAGGGACCCCAATGGGTATGCCCTGGTTTTGGCAGAGCGCGACTGAGTCGCCGCGGCCTCAGGATTGAGGGCTCGCGATGGGCTGCCCAACAAGCGTTTGCAGCCGACGGCGGCCCGATGATCGTCGAAGAAGTGATCCGGCCGCCGCGGCTGAACGCGTGGTCCATTGGACGGACGGGAAATTCACGTCAGACGAGCGACAGTCGGCGGTAGCCTATACCACGTCGAGAAAATCGGGAAGCGCCAGAAGGTTGCGCTTCCGAAACGCCTCAGGGCCGTAGACTTTCGCTCGTGCAAATGAACGAGGCATTTCTTCCAGCCCCGGGTCGAGCACCAGCGATTCTCGCTCCGCTCCCACGGAATGCGTCCATGGCGGCGGTTTTCCGCCTGCGCGGTCTGCTAGCAGTTCCACAAGCGCCGCTGCCACAATCAACCCGCGCCCCTCGATCTCGCGTGGGCACTGCAGGCGCTCGAAATCCAAGCCCTCCCGGCGGGCGTCGGTCACCCACTGCCTTGCTCTGAGCAAGTCACCGCCAAGTACCGCCTCAACGAGATCACGAAGGTCCATGAATTGAATCCCAGAGATCATCGAATGCGTAGGAAGCTTTGTCAATCTCATGACGAGGCACGAACGGCTCGACGATCGCCCAGATCTCCTCGCGTGATCCCTTCATGGGTTCTAGCAGCAACTTTGCATCGGCCCGGTCGATCGCATCACGCCAAGCTGCGAGTTTCATGGCCAATAACTGCGTCGTCGAAGCGGCACGCACAACCAGCGCTGGCGATTCGTGGAGCGCATCACCGTCCGAAATGCCAACAAAGTAACCCTTGGCGCCATCGTTCAGCCAGTCATCCGGCAGCCCTAAGTCGTGGGCTACGTGTCGAACGGCGTCGCGAACGCGTGAGGCTTCTGGCCGAACGATGTAGGCATCAACGTCCTTTGTCGTCTTGCGTGCGTTGAATAGCAGCACGAGCACAGCGCCTCCGGCAACCACGATTTCGGCGCGCTCACCGCGCCGTCGCAGTTCGTCATCGAGAGCGACGAACGCTTTTCGAATGTCGTCGGCAGAGAGCGCCATCGCTCCACCTTATCGGCAAATCTCACGCTCGTCGAGAGGCCCCCGGTCGCAAGCGGATTTCGCGGGCCGGGCCGCCGGCCAACTCTTCGCAGCAGCCGACGAGCGGCCGTTCGCTGGCCCGGCGCCTCCGCGCCTCGCTTTGCGTTAGCATGTGTCACTGCCGCAGCCGCGTGAAGGCCGCTCGCGGCTGAGCGAAAGATCCGTTGGCCTGCGAAGGCCAGTCAGATGGACATCGGAGAGTTCTGGATCGGCTACAGCCCGGGGCAAGGTGTCGCGATATTCGACACGCGGTATCTGGACGACGAGTACGTCTTCCTCTGGATGGTCCGCGACGATGCGCCTAATCGCTTCGATCTTGAGATCGCTCGTGAGCACTTCGTCTCATATCGGCCAGGGGATGAGACACCTGAGCAACTCCAACATCGCCTCACGCCATACTTCGAGAGATTCAGGGCGTGGAGGCTAGAAGCGGAGCAAGCACATGATGACGTCGAGGATGTCTCTGCGCATTTCCTGCAGGCGCCGCCAGCTGCAGGTTGGCGATACTCATGCGAGATCGACGACTTTCATGATCACGCAATCTTCGAAGTGCTGCTCAACGGCCAACCATGGAGCTCGGCTTGGGATGCCCACTTTCGGTTCGGGCTTACGAAAGCTCGCATGCTTCTTACGATCTTCGATCTCGTCGAGTTGTTCGCGATTACGCATGGGCAACGCCCAAGGCACAACTCGCCAATCATCATGGCTCGGGCTGGCCTCGGCTGCATCGTCACGTGCACAACGTTTGCGTCGTTCACGGCGTACGGTCGCTTCGTTGATGAGCCGTATATCCAACTCGAGACGGGCGAGACCCGCTGGGGTGTCGGCTTGCGAAAAGCGCATGCGTTGCTCGCCCTCGAAGAAGATATTCGCGATTTTGTCTCTGCCAAGTGAACCAGCTCACAGAGCAGTTCGCCGTCCAACTCGACCGCTGCAGCCGACGGCAACCGCTCCGTCGGTGCTCCGAGTGCGTTACTCTCTCGAGTGCGGTTGCCGCGGCTGAGCGGCAAAACGTTGGACGGATGCGATTTTTCGTGACGGGCGACGACGATACGCCTCTTCCACCACGTCCCGAATTACTCCCGGTCATCCTTCGTATCGACCTCAAGGACGCGTACTACTCCAGACTGGCGGCCCTCGCAGGTCGAATCGGCTTCCTGAGGGGCGTGGGATTCTCGCGGGCAGCCGTCGGGCCGCCGCCGCCATCAGCGGTTCCACGAACCGAGTTGGTCCCAGACGCTCCGTTGGCGCGTCTCCGGGTCGCCGGGTTGCCGAGACGCGGTTTCGGCGAGAGCCGCGGCGATCTGCGGGACGATGGCCGGCGTCTTCTTCTCGAGATCGGTCTCGTGATCGGCGAGGAATCGCGTGGTCACTCTTCCGTCGCGAAACGCCGGATGCGTGACCACGCGCCGCAGCCACGAGATGTTCGTTGTCAGGCCGAGGATGATGGTGTCGCGGAGGGCTTGATCGAGGCGATCGATGGCCGCCTCTCTCGTCTCGGCATGACAGATCAGCTTGGCCAGCATGGGATCGAAGCTCACGCCGATCTTCGTGCCCTGCATGACGCCGGAGTCGAGACGCACACCCGGGCCGGACGGCTCGGCGAGATAGTCGATCGTGCCGCTCTGCGGGAGGAAGCGGTCGTCGGCGTCTTCGGCATAGATGCGCACTTCGATGGCGTGGCCGCGCTGCGCGAGATCGGATTGCTTCCACGGAAGCGCAGCACCGGCGGCGACGGCGAGCTGCGCGCGCAGCAGGTCGACGCCGGTCACGAGCTCGGTCACCGGATGCTCGACCTGCAGCCGCGTGTTCATTTCCAGGAAGTAGAACTCGTTTTTTGGAGTGACGATGAACTCGACCGTGCCGGCGTTCTCGTAGTTCACGCCGCGCGCCGCTGCGATCGCGGCTGACGTCATCTTCTTTCGCAGCTCGTCCGTGTAACGCGGCGCCGGCGACTCTTCGACCACCTTCTGATGCCGCCGCTGGATGGAACAGTCGCGCTCGAAGAGATGCACGATCTCTCCGCGGGAGTCGCCGAAGACCTGCACTTCGACGTGACGCGGCTCCTCGATGTATCGCTCGAGCAGCAGGCGGCCGTCGCCGAATGCTTTTTTCGCCTCGCGGCGCGCCGACTCGAGCTGCGCCTGCAACTCGCCGGCCTCGCGCACGATCTTCATGCCCTTGCCGCCGCCGCCCGCCGAGGCCTTGACCAGCACCGGAAATCCGATGCGCTTCGCTTCGCGGGCGAACGTCGGATCGTTCTGATCCTCGCCGTCGTAACCCGGCACGACCGGAACGCCCAGACGCTCCATCAGATGACGCGACTGCGCTTTCGATCCCATCGCCGCGATCGAATCGGCCTTCGGGCCGATGAACACGATCTTCGCATCCGCGCACGCGGCGGCCAGTTCGGCGCGTTCGGAGAGAAACCCGTAGCCGGGATGAATCGCGTCCGCGCCGGCGCGACACGCCGCATCGATGACCGCGCTGACGTCGAGATACGAGGCGATCGGAACGGCGTCATCGAAGAAGCGGCGCACGTATCGGGTGTCGTCCGCCTCCGCATACGCCAGCGCGGAGGCGATGCCCGCTTCCCGGCAGGCGCGCGCGATGCGCACGGCGATCTCGCCGCGATTGGCGACGAGCACTCTCGTTATTGCGCCCACGGCGCCTTCTTCTTCTCCAGAAACGCCTTCATCCCCTGCTGCCCCTCATCGGACACGCGCCGTGCGGCGATGGCCTCGATCGTGTAGGGAATGGAGTCGGCCAGATCGTGAGAGGCCACGTGCGCGATCAGCTTCTTGCACTCGCGCACCGCTTCCGGTCCGGAGGTCAGGAGCTGCGCCACCGTCTCCGCGATCGCGGCATCGACATCGTCGGTGACCCGATGGACCAGGCCGATGTGCAGGGCCCGGGCGCTGTCGAACCGCTCCCCGGTCAGGAATAGGGCGCGCGCGTGCGACGGGCCGATTTTGGCGATGACATACGGTGAAATCACCGCCGGTACGATCCCCAGCTTCACCTCGGACAGACCGAACTTCGTCTGCGGCGAGGCGATGGCGATGTCGCACACGGCAACGAGCCCCACCCCTCCTCCGATGGCGGCACCGGTGATACGACCGACCACCGGCAACGGACACTCATCGATGACCGCGTACATCATCGCCAGTTGCGCCGAGTCGCGCATGTTCTGCTCGCGCGTGTACGAGACCATGCGCGACATCCAGTTGAGATCGGCGCCGGCGCAGAACGTCTGGCCGGCACCACGCAGCACGATGACGCGCGCATCCTTCGAAACGCCGGAGAAGAAGTCGATCGCCTCCGCGATCAGTTCGTCATTGAAGGCGTTGTGAACCTCGGGACGATTCAGTGTGACGGTGACAACCCCGCCGGATTCCTCGATGAGAAGAGTCTTGACCATCGCCAGCGAAGGATAACGTCAAAGTCCCTGCGTTGCCCCTCAGTGCGATCGCCGCACGGAGCGCCGCCGTCCGGTCTCCGACGGGAACCCCGCCGTGAGCGTGAATCGCGCGGAGCTGCCGATCGTGCCGGTGGGCTCGACCTTGACGAGGAACTGCGTCGGCGAGTTGCTGCCGCTGAACGTCGCGCTGGCCGTCCTGGTCTGCCCGGCGAGAACGTCGGCGCCCACAGTCGGCGTGGCGTTGCTCGACAGCGTCACGCGCACCGGCGTGTCCGTCGCGGTCACGGTGACGCCTACGGTCCCGGCCAGGTCGGCGGCGAACTTGAAGTACGACGCGGAGGTCGAGTCGCATATGCGGCCCGTGAGCGACTGCGCCGCCACGATGTTGCCGTAGGCGGAGTCGGGAGTGTTGTTGAGCGCGAACGGATTCGTACAAGGCACGATCGCCGGCCCCAGCTCGGCGCTCGAGACCACGACGAACGTCTGCGGCGAGCTCGCGGCGACGTTCGTTCCCGTGACCACTACCTTATAGATGCCCGGCACCGCATTCGGGATCTCCACTTCTTCGGTGTTGTCGATGTGATTGACACCGCGCGTCGCGGCCTGATCGGGATGGGTGGCGTCGAGAACGTACGGCAGCACATCGTTGCCACCGGCATCGACCACTTTCAGATCGAGATCGTTGACGAGCGTGCTCGCTGCCAGCGGATCGGTCGGGTCGCCGGAGTCGACGGGAAAAACGAGCACCTCCGGGTCACTCCATCCGAGGACCACGCGTAGAGTCTGCGTCGTGTTGAGGGTCACAGGAAGCTCGAGCTTGCCGCCGGTGGCGAGCTCGCTGATCTTGATGCGGCGAGCCTGTCCCGCGTCGGCGATGATCGTGTCGGCTGCCGCCTTGGCGTCGAGCAGTCCGAACCCGTACGTGAAGTCGGGACCGGGATTACCCCGGTCCTGCGCGGTGGCCAGCATGAGCGTCTTGAGCGCGGCCGCGGACGGATTGGCGCCCCCGAACGAACGCCGCCACTGCTCCACGAGCAGGGCGGAAGCGCCGGTGACGACCGGCGCCGCCATGGATGTGCCGCTGAGCGACGAATAGCCGTTGTTTGGAATCGTCGAGTACACGCCGACGCCCACGGCGACGAGATCGGGTTTCACGCGGCCGTCGCGCGCCGGCCCGCGGGAGCTGAACGAGGCGATCTGCTTGCTCGTGTTCACGGCGCCGACGGCAATCACATTCTTCGCCGACGCCGTCAACCCGATCGACACCCACGGCGCGGGAAGAAGGCTCGAGATCTGCGCATGGCGTGTGACCTCGCAGAACGCCGCTCCCGCCTTGCATGTCGGCACCGGACAGTCCGTACCGCTGCCGTCGGCGGAGTAACAGTAACCGGTGACGATATTGCCATTGTTGTCGTAGTGGCCGTGCAGGAACGGCGCGGCCAGCGGTCCGACCTTGTCCGCGTCATTGCCAGCCGAATGCACCATCAGGACGCCGGTCGCTCGTATGATCTTGTCGAGCGGCGCGGTGATGAAGGCGTCGTATCCGCCGTAGTACAGATCGGTGTCGGTCCAGACCCATCCTTTGCTGGCGCAGTCTCCGGTGTTGCACCAGCCCAGGATGTAGCCCCATGAGTTGTTGTCGGCACGCGAGCCGAGCGAGCTCTTGAAGTCGAGCAAGTTGTCGCTGTTGGCGTCGTATTCGTCGAGCGTCGCCGACGGAGCCATCCCCTTCGCCGATGGGTCGATGCCGGCCGCGATCATCGTGCCGCCGGTGTGCGTGGCATGCTGCATGTCGTTGTTCGCACTTCCGGCGAACGGGCCGTGTGCGGTCAGCCGCCCCTGAAACTCAGGATGCGTCGTGTCGGCCTGGGCCAGCTCGAAGTACGACAGCGCCACGCCCTGACCGCTCAGGTTGTAGGGCCCCGTCAGAAGCGGGGTGACGTCGTTGACCGCGGCGGCCTCGGTGTTCTCGGGCGCGATGCGCAGATTCCTCGGACCGTAGACGAGGAGGACATCATCGTCAGAAGCGAGCGTGGCCACGTCCGCCGTTGCGATCAGCACCGAGATCCGGCGCGGGACATGGAAATCGGCCTGCAGCGGCTCGGCCAGCGTGCCGCCTGCCGCCTGGATCGCGGTCTTCGCACTCTCGAACGAGACGTCGTCGTGAAATAGAACATTCAGTCTGGCGTATGGCCGCGCGCGGGCCACTTCGCGAAGAGCGCTGCGATGCAGCTTGGCCGCGGCGGCGAGCGGCACCAGCGAGGCGATGCGCGGATCGTTCGCCGCCACGGTAGCGCCGCCGGTCATGCGCACGAGATAGCGGCCGTGAGTCAGCGGCCTTTCGATGAGCAGTCCGCGCGAGGCCAGATCGCTCTGCTCCTGCCCGGTCAATGCGCGGCTGGGCGAGAGAATGAAGTGCCGCGGAGCGGCCGCAGACAGCGTGCTGGCGAATAAGAGCGCGAGGATGACGCTGACGGTTGGTCGCATAGTTGGTCTGGTCGGTCTGATGGTCGTGGTGCCCGAGGCCGGACTCGAACCGGCACGGCCTTGCAGCCAAAGGTTTTTGAGACCTTCGTGTCTACCGTTCCACCACTCGGGCATTTGAGGCTTGAGCTGTGAGCGCCGCCGACTGTTCATCCTGCCAGCGCTTCGCGGCCGCATGAAGTTCGTCGTCACTCAATACCTTCCTGGTCGACTTCGCGAGTTGAAAGATCTCTTTTGCCAGCGTTTCTTCCTGCGGGTAACCGTGAGCGGCCAGCCAGTAGATGACGTTCGACAGGCCGGACATCGGACCCACTTCGATGATCTGCTGCAGGCCGAACATGCCAGCCGGAACGCCCGAGTAAACGCGGTCGGCGAGCCATTCGCTTCCCTTTTTCCGGGCCTTGATGATCGCAGCGGCGTGCACGCCGGTCCCAGTGCGGAAGGCATCGCGTCCGAATACAGGATAGTTGTCCGGCAAAGGGACATGTGTCGCCTTCGTCACGAAATAGACGTAATCGGGCAGTTTGGTCAGATCGTTGTCGATCCACCCCATCAGCTTGAGGTTCACCATCAGCAGATCCATGGGCGTGTTGCCGACGCGCTCGCCGATGCCGGCGGCGGATCCATGCACGCGGTCCGCGCCTGCTTCCAGCGCGGCGATGCAGTTGATCACCCCGAGGGCGCGATCCTGATGGCCGTGCCAGTCCACCTTCACCGCGGGATTGAGCCGGTCCACCAGGGATCGGACGAAGCGGACGAGGTTGCGTGTACCCCACGGCGTGGCGTGGCCGACGGTGTCGGCGATGCACACCCGCTTCGCGCCGGCGTCGATGGCCGCGGTATAGAGCTTCTCCACATCCTCCGGTTTCGCTCGCGTCGTATCCTCGGTCACGTACATGACCGGAATCCCGTTCTCCGTTGCGAAGCGGACCGCTTTGGCCGACTGCTCGATGATCCAGTCGATGTCCCACTCCTCGGTGAACTGGCGGATGGGCGACGAGCCGATGAAGAGGTCGGCCTCGATGGCGATGCCGACGCGCTGGGAGATGTCGATGATCGGGCGGACGTCGTTCTCGTGCGTGCGGCCGGCCGCGCTCGGATAGACCGACAGCTTGTTCGTGACGATCTCGCGCGCCAGTGCCTCCACGGTCTTCTGCACGTGCGCACCGGCGCCGGGCAGGCCGATATCGGCGTTGTCGATGCCGATGTCGTTCATGAAATGGAGGATGCGGATCTTCTCGTCGAGCGACGGGTCGGTCACCGAGGGCGACTGCAGTCCGTCGCGCAGCGTCTCGTCGTCGAACTCGACGCGGCGCGACGGGCGGACCGGCTGCTCGCCGGTCAGGTTCCAGTCGTAGATGAGATCGTCCATGGCAGTACTCAGTCTAACTAAAACGCAGCGGCGCCCTTGCTCTTCCGCCGTTCCAGCTCCGCCGCCCAGTCCGGCGATTCGTACGTGACCGCCACCGCCAGACTCGATGTGATGTTGAGGATCAGCTGCTCGCCGTCCTCGTTCCACTGCGTCACGAAGATTCCCTTCCCCGACCGGATGGCCTCGGCCTCGTAGCCGTCACCCTGATGAAACGGCTCCAGGAACGTAACCGTCGTGTGCGCGGGCTGCCCGTACTTCGTGATCAGCACATCGCGGACCTGGGTGTAGCCCTCGCGCGCCATCTCGTCGGGAGTGGAGAGCATGACCAGCACCTTGGCCAGCCTGCCCTCTGCAAACATGGCCATCCCCGCGGCATCGTGGCCGAGGAGCGTGCCCCGAAACGTGATGTCGCCCTGTTTGTCCTTGCGGATCTGCTTGAACCCCGCGTCCTTCAGTTTCTTCATCACCGACTGCGCCTGCGTGTTCCAGGGAATGTCGGAAAAGACAAAGGACGCCTGCGCGGACACGCAGACGAGAATCGCGAGCAAGGTGAGGAAGACCCTTCGCATGACCACATTATGCGCGACGACGCGCGGCAGGGCTCTCAGGTCCGGCGTAGAGCCGGCCCCCGGCACCTCATCGTCCCGGGAAGTTTGCCTGACGCTTCTCCAGGAATGCGGCCATCCCTTCCTTCATGTCCTCGCTCGCGCAGAGAAGACCGAAGAGCGTTGCTTCGAGCACCTGCCCTTCTTCGAGCGGCATGTCGCTGCCGATGTTGATGGCCTCGATCGCGGCACGCACCGCCATCGGCGACTTTGCCGCGATCTTCTTCGCCAGATCCTCGACCGCGCCCATCAACTGATCGGCGGGAACGACGCGGTTGACCAGTCCGATGCGCTCGGCCTCGGCGGCGCTGACCCGCTCGCCCGAGCAGATCAGTTCGAACGCTTTTCCCTTGCCGAGGAGACGGACCATGCGCTGGGTGCCGCCGTATCCGGGGATGATGCCGAGCGAGACTTCGGGGAGTCCGAGCTGCGCTTTGTCGGAGGCGATGCGGATGTGACAGGCCAGCGCGAGCTCGCAGCCGCCCCCGAGGGCGAAGCCGTTGATGGCGGCGATGACCGGCTTGGGGTAGCGCTCGATCTGTAGAAAAACGTTCTGTCCCTGTTCGGAGGTGAACTTGCCGACGATCGGCGTCATTTTCGAGAGCTCGTTGATGTCGGCGCCGGCCACGAAGGCCTTCTCCCCGCCGCCGGTGACGATCACGCAGCGCACGGCGTCGTCGTCCCGCGCCGCGGCGAAGGCCTGCCCGATCTCCTCCACCGTTTTCGCGTTCAGGGCGTTGAGGACCTTGGGGCGGTCGACGGTGATGACGAGGATGTTGTCTCTGCGCTCGGTCGTGACGTTGTCGTACATCAGCTCTTCCTGTCCATGGCCAGCGGCTTCTGGCCGGAGTAGTCGTAGAAGCCGGCGCCGCTCTTCCGGCCGAAGCGGCCGGCCAGAACCATCTTGCGGAGCAGCGGCGGCGACGCGAATCGCTTCTCACGATACTCCTCGAACATCACCTGGCTGATGAAATACGTCGTGTCCAGCCCCACGAAGTCGAGCAGCGTGAACGGTCCCATGGGATAGCCGCAGCCGAGCTGCATGGCCTTGTCGATGTCTTCGATGGAGCCGACACCCTCCTCGTAGGCGCGGATGGCGTCGAGGATGTAGGGGACCAGCAGCCGGTTGACGATGAAGCCTGAGTTGTCGCGGCAGGCCACCGGTTCCTTGCCGAGAGACTTCGCGAAATCGAACGCGGTCCTGAACGCCTCGTCGGTGGTCAGGATCGTGCGCACGACCTCGACCAGCTTCATGAGCGGCACCGGATTGAAGAAGTGCAGGCCCACGAACTGCTTCGGACGGGCCGTGGCCATGGACAGCTCGGTGATGGTGAGCGACGAGGTGTTCGAGGCGAAGATGGCGTCCTTCTTCACGATCGAGTCGATGGCCGTGTACGTCTCCTTCTTGACCTGCGGGTTCTCGGTGATGGCCTCGACCACGATGTCGCACTGCGCCAGGTCGCCCAACGAGGTCGAGCCCTTCAGGCGCGCCAGGCAGGAGTCCCTGTCGGACGTCGACATCTTCCCCTTCTCCACGAACTTGCCGAGACTCTTGTCGATACCGGACAGACCGCGATCGAGAAACTTCTGCTCCACCTCCACCACGACCGTGTCGTAGCCGGCCTGCGCGGCTACCTGGGCGATGCCCGAGCCCATCAGACCGCAACCCAAAACGCCAACTTTCCTGATGCTTGTCATGTTCCTCCCCGAAAAACGCGCGTCATTAAAACAGAAAGCCTTATTCTCCGCGCGTGCCACGGGACACACGCAGGCTCAGCCCTCAGGTCATCGTTCTCGGATTCGTCTCCCTACTCAACGACTCGGCCAGCGAGATGATCTATCCGCTGCTGCCGATCTTCATTACCACGACTCTCGGCGCTTCGCCGGTGATCGTCGGATTGATCGAAGGTGCCGCGGACGCCCTGGCTTCGATTCTCAAGTTCATCGCCGGCGCGTGGTCGGACCGGGTGCGCCATCGCAAGCCGATGATCGCCACGGGCTACCTGCTGGCGGCCGGCTCGCGGGCTCTGATCGGCGCGGCCTCATCGTGGACGGCGGTGCTGAGCGCGCGGCTCATCGACCGCACGGGCAAGGGCATCCGTTCGGCGCCGCGGGACGCCATGATCTCCGACGTCACCGCGGCCGGCCAGCGCGGGCGCGCGTACGGCTTTCATCGCGCCATGGATCATCTCGGAGCGGTCATCGGTCCCCTGGTGGCCACGCTCCTCCTCTCCGGCCTGCACGTGCCGCTGCGTCATATGTTTTTCATCGCCGTGATCCCGGGCCTGATCGCGGTGTTCCTGCTGCTGGCGTTGCTCAAGGAGCCGTCGCGCGAGCAGAGGGCCGACTCTCCGGCGGCCAGGTCCGACGGGAGAGTCGGGCCTTTGTCGCCCGGTTTCTATCGCCTCATCGCCGCCATCGCCCTGTTTTCCCTCGCCAATTCCAGCGACGCGTTTCTGCTGCTGCAGGCCCATGCCTCGGGCGTCTCGACCGCGATGCTGCCGCTGCTCTGGGCGGCACACCACCTCGTGAAGTCGCTGCTGTCGACGCACGCCGGCGCGCTGTCGGACCGCGTGCCGCGCCGCTACGTCGTCGCCTTCGGCTGGCTGCTCTACGCCGTGACCTATTTCTTCTTTCCCGCGGCGCGGAGCGTACCGGCGTTCTTCGCGCTGTTCGTCTTCTACGCGCTGCCCTTCGTCTTCAGCGAAGGGGCCGAGCGGGCGCTCATCAGCGACTTCGTTCCGGCCGCGGCGCGCGGCAAAAGCTTCGGGATCTACTACCTCGTCAGCGGATTCGGCGTGCTCGTGGGATCGCTGATCTTCGGCGAGCTCTACCAGCGCGTGTCCATTCAGTCGGCGTTCTCGGCCGGCGCGGTCCTGGCGCTTTTGGCGGCGATCGTCATCGCCCTGCCGCCTCGCGCGCCTCGAGAATCAAGCAGTGCATCGCCGGTGGCAGATGTTGAGGAAGGTATGGCCGCGCGCACGCAGCATCTTCGCCGCATGACCGCGGCGTACTTCTCGAACGCCTCGTGCCGTAGCCGCCGTGGAACAGCCGCGGCCGCCAGGCGATTTTTGCGCGCCGGATGCCCACGTGCAGAGAGCGGTATGCATCGGCAGATAGGTCTTGAGCGGCATGTCGCCCTTCCTGACCTGGTCGCAGCGGTCGCCGAGACGCTGTAGGTGCCGGCTTTAGCCGGCACCCTCCCGGCCCGGCACGCACATCAATGCAACATGAATTCCTGCCAGAACATCGTCATGGCCACGAACTGGAAGTCCTGGTTGCTGCGCTTGGCGAAGCCGTGCCCCTCGTCCTTCGCCATCAGCCACCAGACCGGCGCGCCGTTTCCGCGCACCGTCTTCACCATCTGCTGGCCTTCGGTCCATGGAACGCGGGGATCGTTGAAGCCGGCGATGACGAAGAGCGGCTTCTTGATGTTGCCGGCACTGGTCATCGGCGAGGCTCGCTCGAGGAAGGCGTGCATCTTCGGATCGCGCTCGTCACCGTATTCGACGCGCCGCAGATCGCGGCGGTAGCCGGAAGTGTTCTGGAGGAAGGTGACAAAGTTCGAGATGCCGACCACGTCGATGGCCGCGCGGATGCGGTCGTTGTAGTGCGTGGCGGTGGCCAGGGTCATGTAGCCGCCGTAGCTGCCGCCGTAGATGCCGATGCGGCCGGCATCGAGTGCGGCGTCGCTTCCGATCCAGTCGAGAACCGTGCCGATGTCCTTGACGGTGTTCTCGCGATTGAACCCGTTGTCGCTGGCCAGATACGTCTTCCCATACCCGGATGATCCTCGGACATTCGGGAACACGATGGCGATGCCCATCTCATTGATCCAGTAGTTCAGCCGTCCCAGGAAATTCGGCTGGCTCTGTCCTTCCGGGCCGCCATGGATCGTAACGATGACCGGCCGCTTCCCCGGAAACTTCGCGGCATCGGGGCGGTAGACGAACGCGGAGATCTGCATTCCGTCGAAGCTCTTCATCGTGACGAGCTGCGGTTCGGCGTTGTGCTCGGGGTTGAGGCCGCCGGTCTCGCTGTCGGTCCAGCGCTCCACTTTGCCGCTGTCGACGTCGAGTGCGAAGACGTCGGTGGGCGACTTTGCCGAGTTCATGCTGAATCCGAGCAGATGGCCGTTGGGATGCCAGCGAAGGTTGCCGATGACGGAGTACGGCAACACCGGACGGACCACCGGCTTGCCGGTCAGGTCGGTGACGTGCAGGATGCTCGCTCCGTTCTCGTTCGTGACGTACGCGACGCGGGTGCGGGCGTCGTCCAGAGCAAAACTGTCGACGTCCCATGAGCTGCGCGTGATGGTCTGCTTCGACCCGTCCGCGAGATGCATGCGCACGAGCTGCTGGAACTCCGAACCTTCGTCGGAGGTGAAGTAGATGTCGTTGTCGTCCGCCGAGAACTTCGCATCCGAATAGGAAACAGGAGTGCTGCCCTTCGGCGTCAGCAGCTTTTTCGTGCCGGTAGCGACGTCGACGAGCCAGAGGTACGACTCGTTCGCGGAGATGCCCTGGGTGACGAGCACCTTCGCGTTGTCGCGCGAGAAGTCGCTGGCACCCCAGCCGCCGCCCGCCACCTCCAGCACCATGCGCGCGCCCTTCGGATTGGAGGGGTCGAGGATCCAGATGTCGTTGTCGTTGCCGTTGCGCTTCGTCGACGAGTAGGCCAGCCACTTGCCGTCGCGAGACCAGGTATCGCCGAGGTTGCGCGACTGGCCGTCGGTGAGGAGGGTGATGTCACCGGTGGGGACATCCAGACGATAGAGCTGGAAGAACTCGTTACCGCCGGTGTCCTTCTGGATGACGATGGTGTTTCCGTCGTGCGGACGGTAGGAACCGAAGCTGACGCGATCGGGGAAGAACGTGATCTGTTTGCGCTCGCCGCCGGGCATCTTCACCACGTGCAGCTGCGTGGCCTCTCCGAATCGCGTCGAGATCAGCGCCTCCACCCGATCGGGATTCCAGGAATCGAGATTGGCGGTTCGGTAGTCGAGATAGGGTCGGATCTTCTCCACCAGTTGCGGCGGAAAATCGGGGACGTTCTCCACGACCAGATTCGAAGGCACCGCGGCGAACGTTGCAGACGCGGCGAGAAATGCAAGAGCGAGGACGCTCGGTCGCATCATTCTGTCTCCATCAGGTCTTCCGGGATGTCGAAGTTCGACCAGACGTTCTGCACGTCGTCGTGGTCGTCGAGCGATTCCAGAAGCCGGAGCATCTGTTTGGCCTTGGTCTCGTCGAGCTTCACGGACAGGTTGGGAACCTGTCCCAGCTTGGCTTCGATCGTCTCGATATTGTTCTTCTCCAGCGCCTGCCGCACCGCTTCGAACGCCTCGGGCGAGGTAACGATCTCGAACGTCTCCGGATCCTCGGTGCGCAGGTCATCGGCGCCGGCCTCGATCGCGATCTCCATCAGCTTGTCCTCTTCGACCGCTTTGCGATCGATCGAGAAGTAGCCCTTGCGCTCGAACTGGAAACGCACAGACCCGGGCGTGCCCATGTTTCCGCCGTTCTTCTCGAAGATATGGCGGACCTCCGGAGTGGTGCGGTTGCTGTTGTCGGTCATCGTCTCGACCAGCAGCGCCACCCCGCCCGGCCCGTAACCCTCGTACGTGATCTCTTCGTACGTCAAGCCCTCGAGCTCGCCGGTGCCGCGCTTGATGGCGCGCTCGACGTTGTCCTTCGGCATGTTGTTGGCCTTCGCTTCGGCCACGGCCGCTCGCAGGCGCGGGTTGGCAGCCGGATCACCGCCGCCCATCCGCGCGGCCACGGTCATCTCTTTGATGATGCGGGTGAAGACCTTGCCGCGCTTGGCGTCGGCGGCACCCTTCTTGTGCTTGATGGTGCTCCATTTGCTGTGGCCTGACATGCCGGATACTCCTCTTGCGATTGGGCCTTGCTGAGACGGGCTGACGCCACGCGTCTCGATTTGAGGGGCGGGAGTATAACAAGGTTGCCGGGTTGCCGGGTTGCCGGCAACCCGGATCTTCATTTCACGTTTGCGGTGAAGACTTCTTCCATCAATCCCCGTGCGCAGCTCGAGGAGGTCTGGGTATTGAACCGGCTGTCCACCCAGAACGGATGGGCGATGCCGCCGTAGGCGGCGACGCCGGCGTAGTCACCCTGCTGATTCCCGTAGTTGATGTTGCGGCAGGGGAACAGGCCGTCGCAGTCGTGCTCGTTCGAGAGTGCGGAGGTGGCACGGATGTTCGGTCCGTACGTCGCCCCTCCGTCGGACGAGCGCGAGACGTAGAAGTCGGTCTCGTAGCGGGCGCCGGTGGTGTCGTTGCGGGTGTCGTAAAAGGCGACATTCACGACGCCGTTCACCGGGTCGATCGACAGCCACTGATTGAATCGATCGACAGGATAGGAGAGGCGGTCCGTGGCCGGCGCCGGACGCGACCACGTCGTACCGCGGTCGTCCGAATACGACGTGACGATGTCGGTCGTGGCGCCATCCAGCGTGTCGGTCCACGAGCAGACCAGCCGTCCCCGATGCGCTCCCTTGCTGCGATCGACGTCGCAGGCGGGATAGATCAGGGCCCGGCGGTTGAACTCGGCAGGGATGGCGGCGTCGAACGGAATGACCTTGGTCGAGAGCGTGCTCTGCGCGCCCCAGGTCCGGCCGCCGTCGAAGGAGCGATTGAACTCGATCGTGTTCTGCGCGTAGTCGTTCCAGGCCACGTATAGCTCGCCGCCGGTCCCGACGAACGGAACCGCGCCGATCGAGCGACCAGGTCCCTTGGGATCGTCCGCCCGCGTGGTGGTGAACGTCGCGCCGCCGTCAGTGGAGGTGGCCACACGGATGCCGCCGCCGGTCGAGCCGCCGCTGGCCGCGTCCCAGGCCAGATAGACGTTGTCGCGGAACGGGCTCCCCGGATTGACGTCGGCGGTGATCATCGGCTTGTCGTTGAAATGATTCGCGCCGCCTTCTTCACCGAAGAACGTCACAGTCGGATACGTCTTTCCTCCGTCGGCTGACTTCGCCACTCCCATGGCCGTGGCATTCACACCGTTGCCGTTACCGAAGTACACCACGATGTATCCGTAAAAGAGATTGCCCCGCGAGTCGAAGGCCAGCGTCGGATCGGATCCGAAGTCGATGCCGTTGCCCTTCGGCGCAGGCAGCGGCAGATCGACGCCGCTCCACGTTTTTCCGCCGTCGGCGGAAGAGTAGCCGCGCATCGGCAGACGAAAGATCTCATTGGAGCCGCCCGCCAGCGCCTTTCCGTTCGGCGAGACGGCGATGTAGGTCTCGCTCTGCGGGCCGCACTCGTTGGATACGTCGACGTTGGTTCCCACCGACACCGACGCGGGAGTTCCGGCAGCCGCGGCAGACCCGTTGTTGAGGATGTACTGGTACTTGTCCCACCAGGTGGGATCCTTGGTGTTGTTCTGGGCGAAGGCGGACGTAACACACAGCAAAGCGAGGACGGCCAGAGAGAGCTTGCGCATGCGGAATCCTTTCGATTGTCCTGATCGCGGCGGAGTCTATCAGGGGTTTGCACCACTTTCGCTCACCCAAAAGCACCTTCCGGGCCGCGAAGACCCCGCCACCCGGGACCCCCCGTCATTCCGAGCGCCGCAGAGCGCGAGGAATCTGGGCGGAGGTATCGCGCCCGCCACCCGGATTCCTCGCCGTCTCCGCGGCTCGGAATGACTCAGTGGTTCAGGCGCGAGGCCACTCCCAGCTCCTGCATGAGGTTGTGCGCGCCGTCGACCGCGTCCATCACCCACAGCATGTAGTTGGTGTCGACGTGGATGGAGCGCGTGATGGCCTGCGTGAACAGGAAGTCGGCGTCGATCGACTCGTAGTTGCCGTCGAAGAGCAGCCCCACCAGCTCCCCTTTCGCGTTGAGCGTGGGCGAGCCGGAGTTGCCGCCGGTGGTGTCGCAGGTGGAGAGAAAGTTCACGGGCACGTCGTGCAGTTGCGGATCGAACCACGGCGTGGTCCTGGCGCGATCGCGCGCCGCGGTGAGCAGCGCCTTCGGACTGGCGAACGGCTCTGCGCCGGTCTCTTTCTGCAGCACGCCGGAGAGCGTCGTCTGCGGCGTATAGAACGTGGCGTCCTTCGGCGTATAGCCTTCGACCTTGCCGAACGTCAGGCGCAAGGTACCGTTCGCATCGGGATACAGGTCGCCGCCGCTCACCTGGCGCAGCACCTCGAAGTAGCGAGGGCGCAGACGCGACATCGCTCCGTCGTAGGCGAGATCGCGCTGCTCGTTCGCCTCGACGAGCGGCATGAGCGAACCGACGAACTCCAGCATGGCGTCGTTGCGCGCCTGGAGCTGCTTCGTCGATTCGGCGAGCATCTTTGCGCGCTCGGTCGCGTCGCCGGCCTTCGTATTCGAATAGAGCTGATCGACGAGCTTGTCCACTCCCCCCGCGGCGGTCACGGCGCGGTCGATCGCCTCGATGCGCTCCGTCCCGGGCAGCTTCTCCGCCTCGCTCAAGAAGTAGCGGACGACCGCACGGTCGGTGCCCGGGTCGAACATGCGCTGCGCGCGGTCGGAAGCCTGGCGGATGCGGTCGAGGTCGCGCTGCTGATATCCGGCGGCGCGGTCGGCATCCTTCTTGGGACGCTCGGCCGCGACGCGCAGGATCTGCCCCGCCTGCGCCAGGAGGATCGAACCGCGATCGCGAAATTGCCCCGCGGTCGAGGAGCCGAGTAGCCAGGTCAGGACGGCATCGCGCTCGCGGGTCTGGAAATGCTGGGTATTGATCCGTGCGATTTCATCGAGGATCGTGGGATCGATCTTGCGCATGGCGGCCTCGCGCGACACCCGTGAATCGAGGATGTGGTCTTTCGTGAATCCCTCGTTCACGCTCGTGTAGTTCTTGAGCGAGTTGGCGAAGCTCTTGATGCGCGACGAGTTGCGGATGGCCACTTCCTTGCCGGCCTTCCCGCGGTCCTCCAGGAGGTTCATGGCGTCGGTGAAGTAGCGGATCGACGAGGGATAGACGAACTCCTGGTAGTTGCGCACCTCGTCGGCGGTCTTGTAGCGGAACGTGCGCCCCGGATAGCCGGCCACGATGACCAGGTCGCCCACGTTCACGCCGTCGGTCGAGAGCTTCAGCCAGTGTCGAGGATGGTAAGGCTGCCCGTTCTGATACGCGCGCAGGAACGACCAGTCGCCGGTATGACGCGGCCATTCGAAGTTGTCGACTTCGCCGCCGAACTCACCGATCGCTCGCGCCGGCGCGTAGACGAGCTTCACCTCGGACAGTTCGAGCTGCGTCGTGCGGAGGAACTGCGAGCCCTCGAAGAACGACGACACCCGGCAGCGCAGACCGCCCGGCTTCTCGCACTCAGTGACGAGCTCTTTCTCGCGACGCTCGATCGTCCTCTCCCTGTCCGCGTCGCTCAACTTCGGGCTGAGGTTGCCCGTGACGCGTGCGGTAACGTCCTCGATGTTCGTCGTCACCCAGACTTTCGTCCCCGGCGCGGCGGGCAGCTCCTCGTCCCGCGTGTGCGCGAGGAATCCGTTCGTGATCAGGTCGCGCTGCGGCGTGCTGTTCGCCTGCAGCGATCCGAACGCGCAGTGGTGATTCGTGACGATGAGGCCGTCCGAAGAGAGGAACGACGCCGTGCATCCGCCGAGCGAGATCACCGCGCCGAGCGGGTCGCCGGTGAGATCCGACAGCCGGCTGGGATCGATCTTCAGTCCCATCTGCTCGAGCCGCGCCGCGATCTGCGGCACCTGCTGCGGCATCCACATTCCCTCGTCCGCGGTGGCAGTGACCGCGGTCAGGGCGAGAAGAATCAAAAGCGCTCTTTTCAATGTTTCTCCTTCCGAGGCCCGAGGCCCGGGGCCCAGGCCCGAAGCCTGGTTACAGTACACTCGCAGGGCACGGAGGTTCCATGGGTTTGTTCGACGCCATTCGCACACAATTCATCGAAGTCATCCAGTGGCTCGACGAATCGGCGGACACGCTGGTCTACCGTTTCCCCGTCCACGGACAGGAAATCAAGATGGGCGCGCAGCTCACGGTTCGCGAGAACCAGGTGGCGCTGTTCATCAACGAAGGAAAAGCGGCGGACGTTTTCACGCCCGGCCGCTACAAGCTCACCACGGAGAACCTGCCCGTCCTCACCAAGCTGCTGAGCTGGAAGTACGGCTTCGAGTCGCCGTTCAAGGCCGAGGTCTACTTCTTCAACACGCGGATGTTCACGGACTTGAAATGGGGCACCTCGAATCCGGTGATGATGCGCGACGCCGATTTCGGAATGATCCGCCTGCGCGCGTTCGGCACGTATGCGATGCGCATCGCCGATGCCACCGCCTTCTTCAAAGCCATCGTCGGGACGCAGGGGCTGACCACCACCGACGACATCCTGGGGCAGCTGCGCTCGACGATCCTGTCGAAGCTGTCGGACGCCATCGCCGAAGCGCACATCGCCGCGCTCGATCTGGCGTCGCAGTACAACGAGCTCTCCGCGGTCGCGACTGGCGTCCTGCAGCCGGAGTTCGCCGGTTACGGACTGGAGCTGGCGCGATTCTTCGTCGAGAACATTTCGCTGCCGGAAGAAGTCGAGGCCGCCATCGACCAGCGCACCAAGCTCGGCGTCCTCGGCGACCGGATGCAGCAGTACACGCAGTTGCAGACCGCGGACGCGATCAAGGTCGCGGCCGGAAATCCCGGCGGTCTGGCCGGCGCGGGCGCCGGACTCGGCGCCGGATTCGCGATCGGCGGCGCCATGGGTCAGGCCTTCAACGCACCTGCGGCTGGTCCCCCTCCGCCTCCCCCGCCCTCCGCGGCGCGCTGGTCGATCGCCATCGACGGTAAGACGTCGGGGCCGTATACCGATGATGCGCTGCGCGCGATGGTGCAGTCGGGGCAGATCGCGCCGGACGCCAATGCCTGGCGCCCGGGTGCGGCCGGCTGGGCACCGCTGACGACGTACACGGAGTTGGGGCTCAGCACGATGCCGCCGCCCCCGCCGCCGCCCCCCACGCCGAAAACGTAGGCGCGGCTGATGTGGTGGCCGGCTGGTGTGGGGCCGGCTGGTGTGGTGGCCGGCTTCAGCCGGCCCGGCCCACGATGAGTCCGCCCTACGTCGCGATGCGCTTGAGGATCGCTTCGCCCGCGGCCTTCGTCCCGAGGTTCCCGCCGATGTCCTTCGTGGTCTCGCCGGCGTCGATCGCTTCGATCACCGCGTCCTCGATCGCCTTGCTCTCGGCCGCGAAGCCGAGGTACTCGAGCATCATGGCGGCCGTCAGGATCGCGCCGATCGGGTTCGAGACGTCCTTCCCCGCGTACTTCGGTGCGCTGCCGTGAATGGGCTCGAAGAGCGACACGCGTCCGGGATGGATGTTGCCCGACGCCGCCATCCCCAGCCCTCCCTGCAGCGCGGCACCGAGGTCGGTGACGATGTCGCCGAACATGTTGTTGGTGACGATGACGCTGAACATCTCCGGCGCGCGCACCATCTGCATGGTCAGGGCGTCGACGAACATGTGGAAGTGCTCGATCTTCGGGTACTCCCTGGCCACGTCCTCGAACGTGCGAACCCAGAGATCGCCGCCGAAGCGCATGACGTTGTTCTTGTCGGCCATACACACCGACTTCCGTCCGGTGCGCTGCGCGAACTCGAAGGCGTAGCGGATGATCCGCTCGACGCCTTTGCGCGTCGAGATGTCTTCCTGCACGGCGATCTCGTCGCTGGTCCCCTTCTTGAAGTTGCCGCCGATGCCGACGTACGCGCCTTCCGTGTTCTCGCGGAAGATCACCATGTCGACGTCCTTCATCCCCTTCTGTTTGAGCGGTGACAACTTCTCACTGAGCAGCTTGACCGGCCGGTAGTTCACGTACAGGTCAAGCTGGAAGCGCATTCCCAGGAGGATGTCGGCGGCGTGCTTCATATCGGGGACGCGCGGATCGCCGAACGCGCCGAGGTAGACGGCGGCGTAGTGGTTGCGGATGTCGTCCATCGCGCCGGGCGGCATGGAGACGCCGGTGCGCAGGTACTCGTCGGCGTTCCAGCCGAAATGCACGAACTCCAGCCCGAGCTTTCGCGTCTCGTTCATCCGCTCGAGGATGCCCATCCCCGCCGCGATCACCTCGGGTCCGATTCCATCACCCGGCACAACTGCGATTTTCTTCGTCATAGTCAAAGCGGCGCGGATTGTAGCAACGAAGCAGGCCTCGGGACTCATCTGGGTTGCCGGGTTGCTGGGTCGCTGGGTCGCCGTTCCACCTCGAGTCCGAGGCCCGAGGCCCGAGGCCTGTTTCAAGACAGCTGCGACGGGCGCATCAGTGCGATGTTCCTTCTAGCCAGCGCATCGCGCAATGACGGGTCGCAGAGCGCGCGCGTCTCCGCGTCCCAGTCGTAGTGCCAGTGCCCATAGCCGTCGACATCGACGCCTGGATGGGTGACGAGCTCGGTCACGCCGTCGACGTGATCGAGCAGCGGCTCGATGCTGGTGAGATGACCGGCGCCGAGCACGCCGATGGTGCGGTCGTTCGACCCGTTCACGCGGCGCCCGAAGAAGTTGAGCGCGGCGATCGACGCGCGGCGGGATACTCCTCCCCGGCCGCCGTGATCGATGACCCGGCGCAGATACTTGATCCGGTATTGATGCGCGAGGTGCAGCACGAGCTGGAAGACGCGCGGAAACAAATGCAGGTGCTGGTGGCCGTTGAGATGCGTGACGGCCAGGCCGCTGTCGAGCACTTTCTCAATCTGCGCGCGCAGCTCCGTGTCGACGTAGTCGTGCTTCGCGAACACGAACCGCATCCAGTTCGCAGGCATGGCCTGGCCCGTGGTGAGCCCGATCTCCTCCACCAGCGTCAGATGCACGCCCACCTCGAGCGAAGGGACGTCGCGCAGCCGGGCCACGGCGTCATCGAAGTCGCGGCCATTGGCGACGATGCTGCAGGCGGTGACGATCCCTCCGCGATGCGCGCGGATCGCTCCTTCGGTCATCCCGCGGCGCAGTCCGACATCGTCCGCGGTGACGATCAGCCGCTTCACCGTGTGGCGCCGCCGGCCTGCGTGGAGTGCTCGGCCGATGCCGGCTGATCCGCGCGCGGGACGCGCTTCCGCATGTCGCCGAACAGCGTCACCAGCTCGCGGAAGATCTTCACGATCACGGCGGGCGAAGACAGATGAGAGGTTCCGAGGACGCGCGGGAAGTAGTCGAGGCCGATCTGCTGGATGAAGAAGCCGTGGTTGCGCGCCTTGACGACCATCTCCGCGTCGATGAGCGAGCCCTCCGATCGCAAGTCGATGCTGCGCAGCACTTCGCGGCGCATCAGCTTGAACGAGAAGTTGACGTCGCGGATATGGATGTTGAACAGCACCCGGATCATGAGGTTGTAGAGGATCGTGTAGAGCGTGCGCTTCGGTCCCTCGGTGGTGCGGTCGAAGCGGTAGCCGGAGATGACGTCGGCGCGCGTCACGTTCATGGCCCGGATGGCGCGCCCGAGGACGTCGGGGTCGAACGGGAGGTCGGCATCCATATAGAGGATGAGCTCGTACTGCGCCACGGCGAAACCGGTGCGCAGCGACGCGCCCAGCTTCTGGTTGAAATCGTGGCGGATGAGGCGGATGCGCTCATTGCCGGCGATGGCGCGGCGGACGATCTCCGGCGACTGGTCGGTGGAGGCGTCGTCGACGATGATGATCTCGTATTCGGCGGCGTGCTCGTCGAGCGCCTGCACGGCGTACTCGACGGCGTGATCGATGTTCGCTTCCTCGTTGAACATCGGGATCACCAGCGAGATGGTGGGCTTCTGCATCCTGCTCGATGATAGCGTCAGCGCTGTTCGAGCGCGACGAGCAGCACCGACTGGAGACGCCTGTCGGTGGCCATCTTGCCGTACATATCGCTGCCGGGCCAAACGCACGGCTGCCAAACCGCTCTTCGCCAACGCCTACTGCGGAGTCACGACTGTCACGTGCTGCGTCTCGTTGTTCGTAACGCTGACGAAGCCCCACAGGCGGAGGCCCGCGGTGGCTGGCCGCACCTCGAGCCGTACGCGATTGACGTCTTGTAACTGAGGGATGAGAAGGAAATCCGATAACTCCGCGTAGCCAAAGTCGAACGCCGAGCCGGCTCCTCGCCGCTCGACCGCGAGCGTGACGATCCTCTCCGCAAGGAGTGTGTCCGGCTCCGGAAGACTTCCATTCGGGTCAATGACAATAGCGACAGGTGATTGCAGGGACGGATTCGTCCTGAAGAATCGAACGACGACCTGCGCGTTGTCGAGCGCACCGAGGTCGTAGAGGCGAAGCGTTGCGCGAAAACCTGTCATGGTCGGCACATCGAGCAGTTGGAACGTGCCGGTGAACAGCTCGCCCTCGCGAACCACGGGGATCTCCGTACCCCACGTCGTGGTGTCACGGGACACGTCCTGCACGCGCAACTGAAACCGCACCTTGCCGGCGTATTGTCGGTCCACCTCGATGATCGCTCCCTGCGAGATCGTTCCGGGCGGAACGGCGGGGAAAAACGTTTCGTTCGCAGGTGTCGGCGGTACGGGCGGACAGACAGCGATCAGACAGCCTCCCGGGTACGGGTCATACCCAAAGATCTGCACTCTCTGATCCGCCGTGTTGGTCATCGCGAGACGCGTCACCCAGCGAGAACCGAACGCTCCGGGGACTTCGCCGGTGATCGTGACCGGAACCAGAACGCGTTCAAAGTCCGACACCTGCGCGACTGCTGAGACAGCGAACAGCGTGCACAACCAGACCGCGAGCGCGCTCTTCATGGTTGTCTCGATTGTATGGTGACCTTTGGTCATTCGTGTGTACCGTTGAGCTGTCGCCAGGCACACGCTCCTCAGAACATCCCCAGGACGGCAGGCGAGAACATCGGTACGCCGGCTGGTGCTGTGGCGACGACAGCCCGACGACCGACGCGACAAGGAACGCTCCTCGGAATACTCGCTTCGCCCGAGCGAATCAAGGTCCAAGGTTGGCTGTGGAATATCGTACGCGGTCGAGATTACTCACCGTCGGGCAGCAGAGTCCGTCAGTGCTCGGCTGAGCGTTTCGTTGATGCCACATGCGGCTGGCCGTCATCGTCCATCGGAATCCGATCGTGCGGATTCTCAACGGCTCTGAACTCTCGCAGCCGAAGATCGCGAAAGTAGCGCCGACCACGAATGACAACGATCGTGAGCTGACGTGGACTCGGGGCTGGGACGTGTATTGTCACAGCTAGCGCGTCGAGCGTCCGGGACTTCGCAACGCGGTGCGGCGTGCGAGTTGCCGTTCGACGCCAGTCGTGTTCAGGCGGAAGGTAAGGAGATCGCGACTCACGCCAAAGAGTTCGCACAGATCTTCAGCCGGGGTGCGCCGTGAGCGGTGGAGTACGAGTGCCTGCCGCGGCAAGAGGAGTGATGCGCTGAGCCAGTTGGCCTCGTCTTCCTGGTTCTTGTCGTAGCTGCGGATGAGCAGCCCCTTGGTCGGGTCCATGAAGCTCATGTTCGGCGTGTGTTTCAAGATCAGATGAGAGAGTTCGTGCATCAGATCGTTCGACTGTCGCGCTTTGGAGTGCGCCGAGTTGTAGACGACGAGATGACGATCGCCGGCAGAGATCGTCACCGCCGACCAGACGGCACGGTGCTGACCAAGCAAGCGGTCGAGAACCCCTGATGGCACACCGCTCAGTTGTTCGGCGGGAATGAGGCGCACATCCAATCCCTCCGCCACGACAGCCGGAAGCAACGGGTCAGTTGGCGCGAGATCGTTGTCTCGGCGCAACGTCGTCGCGATCTGTTCGCACCACGCCTTGAAGCCGCGCCGGAACATGTCTTCTTTACGCCTTGACGCGCCGAAGCTCTTGGTCGGCGGCGAAGATCAACGCGCCGAGATCGGCCGCCGCCCCCGGATCAAGCACTTGGTCAGCTTTGAAATGGACGGATGCGATGGGTGGTGCCGATGCTTCGGCGGCGCGCTTCGCCGCAACATCGACCTGCAAGATCTCGGCAGGATCGAGCTCCAAGTACGAACAGATCTTCGAGAACGTATCGAGATCGGGCAGCTTCCCGTTCTCGATACGAGACAGGGTGGCAGGGCTGACACCGAGTTCGCGGGCGAACTCACGGATGCCGCGACCACCACGCCGATCGGAGAGTTGCTTCCCCAGGCTGAGCAAGGTCATAGGAGCCTCCGTTTAGTTGATGAGAAAGTGTTTGACAGGAGAGACACTGGTTATTACCATTGTCTCAGGATCGAGAACTTGTTTCAAGATCCGATCGGTAGCA
Source organism: Thermoanaerobaculia bacterium (assembly GCA_038244815.1). Lineage (GTDB taxonomy): Bacteria > Acidobacteriota > Thermoanaerobaculia > Gp7-AA8 > Gp7-AA8 > DASVHS01. Next base: position 12,130 of record JBBRTB010000033.1, on the reverse strand, counting down.
GCTAAGCACCAAACCTCGAGGAAGTACATGGAACTGACCGACAGCCAGATCGAATACTTCGTAAAAAACCGCCTGCGCCTGCCGCAAGGAAAGCGCAAGGACTACCTCGACCAGGTGGATCGCTTGATCGAGTCCTTCGAGGCGAAGCTCGCCGAGGACCCTGTATGGGGCGTCAAGAAGTTTCTGAAGACGGGCTCGCTGAAGAAGGGCACAGTCCTGCGCCCCGCTGATGGGTGTGGCGTTGACGCCGACATCGCGGTGTTCCTGGATGCAAGCGATGCCTCCAAGTACGATCTCGCCGAACTACACACGAGACTCCGAACGCTCCTGATGAAGATCTACCCGACCAAGGCTCCTGAAGACTTCGTCGTGCAGCCGCGAACGCTGGGCATCGAGTACACGGTCTCCGGCCTCGCTGTCGATCTCGTCCCGCTTCTGCCGGCTGACGACAACCTCGACTACGGATGGCAGCCGTCGTCGGAGGGCGAGCCGCCTGTAAAGACGAGCGTCACCCGACAGCTGGCGTTCATCAAAGCGAGGAAGGACGCCGACGCTCGCTTCCGGTCGCTCGTTCGGCTCGCCAAAAAATGGCGGAACTACCGAGAGCTAGACCAACTGAGTTCGTTTGCGATCGAGTTGATTCTTGCCCACCTGCAGGATGTCCACGGCCCGGCTGCCTCGCTTGAAGCCGGCCTTGTCCGATTCTTCCTCTACATTGCGCAGACCGAGCTGCGTACGGCGATCACGTTCAAGGAACACGGCAAGGCCGATGTGCTCCCCACCGATCGAGTGGTCATCCTTGACCCGGTCAACAAGGACAACAACGTGACGAAGCGCCTCACCGACAGCGAAGCTGCCGAAATCGTGAACGAGGCGCGGACGGCGTGGGAGACCTTGAGCGCCGCGCGCTGGAATGAGTACCTGGGTGAAACGCTTGAGTGCTGGAAGGCAGTTTTCGGCCGCTCCTTCACCATTTCCGAGGACTAACCATGAGCACGTCGTATACGCAAACGACCACCTACACCGTGAGCGATGTGGCTCGCGTGATGAACTGCTTCGCCGCCGACTTCGACATGTTCGCGCAGTCCACCGGCTGCCGCACGCGGGAGAACGTGAAGGCGGTCACTGCGGATGTCATGGCGATGGCGAAAGAGGGGTACCTCGCCGAGGTCAACCTCTCTCTCGTGCCGGCAAGCGGTGGCGCGGCCGTTCGCGCCACGAAGTACGAGGTGAAACCGGACGGATCGCTGAGCGGCGGCGCGACGCCGGGAAATAGCCTCTGGCCATACACGCCGGGAGGAACCTTCTACGTCACCGTTGTCTACTCGCAGCGTTGGTGGGCCCTCACGGAGAGTCAGCGCGCATCCTTCAAAGCGAACCTGCAACAGCCATGGGGAACCTCCAGCGTCGATCTCTCCTTTCCGAACCTTACACGCGCGCTGGATCGGAACTACGTCAGCAATGGCTACGGGATTCAGAAGTACACCTTCAACTAGTTCTCCTATGAGCGACATGCCACGAACGGAGCTATTCGAACTCGAACTTGAGCTGCCCTCGTCGGCTGTCCAGGCGGTCGCGAACCGGCTCGTCGGCTTCGACGTTCGCTATGAGCGCATCCAGCAGGATCTTCGGCTCCTGAGCGATCCCGCTGCGATCGCGGCTTGGAGCAAGAAACATCACGGCGCGGTGCTTCCGGTTTGCGAGGTTTTGGCGGATCGATATCCGCTGCTCATTTTCGCAGGCGACGTCGGTACCGGGAAGACCGTCGTCGCCGAGGCAGCTTGCGATCGCCTCACCCGCACTCTGAAGCAGCAGGCAATCCTCTTCAAGCTCAGCACACGCGTTCGCGGCTCGGGAACGGTCGGCCAGATGAGCACCCTCATCAACGACGCCTTCGCGACCGTCATCGCCGAGGCAGGGAAGAAGCGGCTGGCGTACCTGCTCATTGATGAAGGAGATTCGCTCGGAGGCGCGCGCGACAACGGCCAGAGCCACCACGAGGACAAGGTGGCCGTCAACACAATCATTCAGAAGATCGACGATGTACGGAAGCTGGGCGGCCGCGTCGTCGTCATCCTCTGCACGAACCGCCTGCACGCCCTCGACCCTGCGATCGTCCGGCGAGCAGCCCGGACCGAGCGCTTCGATCGGCCGGACGATGCCGAGCGGGAGGAACTATTGAAGCTCGATTTCGCCGGTGTCGAGATGACCACGCGGCAACTCCACGAACTCGTTCGGCTCACGGGGCCGCTCGACGGCAAGCCCGGTTTTACATTCTCCGATCTTCGAACGAGGCTCGCCCCGGCAGCGGTAGGGGTGGCCTTCCCGGATCGCCCATTGACCGTCGATGACATTCTGGACGCGGCGAAGACCGTGCAGCCGTCACCGGTGATTGTCCAGGCCGCATGAAGCGATCGGCGAAAAATCCGCTCCATCGGCGAGTGCAGATCGCCGGAAGCGCGGGCGCGGAGACGACGCTCGACCTTCTCGGCACGGCCCACGATGTCGTGACGGAGGTTGTGCGCGGCGTTTTGGAGCGCGGCGATGGGTTGGTACTCGCAGCGGGAAAAGAACCTCGACGCGACGGTGCGACGGACGGGCGAGAAGCCTTGGTGTTCGATTGGACCGCCCTCGAAGCTGCCCACGCCTTCATCCAAAGTGGCCGCGCGACGTCGAAGGCGGTCGATCAGCCTCCGATCCTCATCGTTACCTCCGAAAAGGCGGAGACCGAAATTCCGGTTTCGCGAAAACCCCTTTGGCAAGACCTCCTGCGCTCGGGTGCGATGGGGGTGCACTACATTCAAGCAGGTTCTCGCGCAGCCGCGCTCATTCGCGAGCGACAGGCGCGCCTCGGTGATGTGCTCCTGATCCTCGGTGGGGGTGCCGGCGTCGAGCACCTCGCTGACCTCTACGGAAATGCCCGGCGATCGGTCATCCCTCTCGATCTGCCGCTTGGCGCAAGTCGCAGCGATGGTCTCGGCGGCGCGAGCCGAATCGCTCAACTTGCCCGTGCTGAACCCGAACGCTTCATCCAGTTTCGACCTGAATTCCGCGCGCAAGCCGGGACGCTTCTGGCGCGCCTCGGGACGAACGGCGGAAGTGCGCCCGCGGACGAGATCGCCGCGAACGTCCTCACGATGCTTGCTGCCGTTGAGCGTCCCAACGTCTTCTATGTCCGGCTGCTCAACCCTGCACGCGCTGATTTTGCGAACGTCGAGACGTTCTTCCGAGAGGTGGTCGATCCCGTGGTTGCCGATCTAGGCTATGAGCGGATCGAGATGGGCACCAACGCGAGCAGACGTGGCTTCATGAACGTCGAGATTTTCGAGTCGCTGCACTACGCCGCTGCGGTCGTCGTGGACGTGACCGGACTTCGGGCAAACTGTTTCATCGAGCTTGGATACGCGCTGGGCCGTGAACATCGCACGATCGTTTCGGCGCAAGATGGAACCGTACTTCCGTTTGACGAACAGGCCATCCCGACGCACTTCTGGAGCGTCAGCGGATCGCTCGATGAACAGCGGGAAAAACTTCAGACCTTCTGGGCGAAGAATATCGACCGCGATCCACTGGTCTAGCAGTGGCCTAGCTGTTAGTCCGCGCAGCAAAAGATGCCCAGGCATCGTCGTCGGCCGCCTTCAGCACGAAAGGTCGCTCATTTGGTCCGAATCAGTCTGACCCCGCACGGTTCTCTGGCTCATGTGGGATCGGGATGCTAGGCTTTGTTCAGTGCCTGAAATAACTGAACATCCAGCCAAAGTGTCCTCGGACCAGACGTTCCTCACGAACCAACCCGGAAACACCGTCCGAGAGCGGCTGGCAGCGCTCCTCGCCCACACGCATCAGTTTGACGTGCTGGTCGGGTACTTCTTCATCAGCGGATTCCATCGAATCTACAAGGATCTGATCCCGGCCGAGAAGGTGCGCATCCTCGTCGGCCTGAAAACAGATCGGACGACGTTCAAGGCGTTGCAGGATGCAAAACAGCGCGAACTCGCGCTGATGTCGCACGCGGAGACGAAGGAAGCCGTCCCGGACATCATCCTCAGCGAGCTGGAACAGGCCGAGGACACGCCGGAGATCGAGGACGGCATCCGCACTTTCGTTGCCTGGATTCTCAGCGGAAAACTGGAAGTGCGCGCGTACCGCGAGGAAAACCTCCACGCGAAAGTCTACATCTTCTCCTTCGAGGAGAAACACATCGACAAGGGCCGCGTCATCACGGGTTCGAGCAACCTCTCCCAGTCCGGACTCGTCGATCAACTGGAGTTCAATGTCGAGCTGAAGAGTCGGTCCGACTACGACTTCGCGATCAGCAAATTTGAAGAACTCTGGCAGGACGCCGTCGAGGTGAAAGATAGCTACGTCGAGACGATTCAGAGCAAATCGCAGTACGCCGAATTCACCCCCTACGAGCTGTACCTCAAGTTCTTGTACGAGTACTTCCGTGAGGAGCTGAATCGCCCGGATACCTTGGAAGATGACTTTCTCCCCGGCGCCTTCAAGAAGCTGCGCTACCAGGAGGAGGCAGTCCTCAACGCAAAGCGCATCCTCGAAGAGTACGGCGGCGTGTTCCTCGCTGACGTGGTCGGCCTTGGCAAAACCTACATGTCGGCGATGCTCGCGCGGGAGCTTGTCGATCGCGTGCTCGTCATCGCACCTCCGCATCTCCTCGACGAGAACAATCCGGGGTCCTGGCCCAACGTGTTCGCGGAGTTCGGCGTGCGCGGACCGAAGTTCGAATCCATCGGAAAGCTCGACGCGCTCGCCGACAGCGACACCGCGAAGTACAAGTATGTCTTCATCGACGAATCGCACCGCTTCAGGACGGATTCAAATCCGACCTACGAAAAGCTCGCGCAGATTTGTCAGGGGAAGGGCGTGATCCTCGTGAGTGCAACGCCGCTCAACAACACGCCGGCGGATGTCCTCAGCCAGATCAAGCTCTTCCAGAAGCCGCGCGCAAGCGAAATCCCCAACGTGCGCAATCTGGAAACCTTTTTCGGAAACCTCCAAAAGAAGCTGAATGGCCTCGATCGGCAGCGCGATCGGGATCAGTACTTTGCGATCGTCCGGGAGAATGCAGCGATCGTCCGCGAGCAAGTACTCAAGTACCTCATGGTGCGCCGGACGCGGACGGAAATTACGCGCTACTACGGGGAGGACCTCGCAACCCAAGGACTGCGGTTCCCCGACGTGGCGGACCCGACGCCGCTTTTCTACCAGCTCGATCCTGATTTGGAAAAGCTGTTCATTCGAACCGTCGAACAGCTCACGCGCGGGTTTTCGTACGCGCGCTACAGCCCGCTCGGCCCGCAGTACTACCGCGGCGAAATTCGCGAGCAGGAACGACAGGGCGGAGTGAACCTTGCGCGCTTCATGAAGATCCTGCTCATCAAGCGCTTGGAGAGCAGCTTCCACGCGTTCCGGCTGACGCTCACTCGTTTCATCCGCTCGCACCGGAACTTCATCGAACAGGCTGAGAAGGGGCACGTCTTCATCAGCAAAAAGCACATTCACAAGATCTTCGACTACCTCGAAGAAGGCGATGATGAGGCGGTCGAATCGCTGCTGGAAGACGGCAAAGCTGAGCGCCTTCCCATCACCGACTTCAGCGAGGCATTTCTCACGGACCTCCGATCGGACTACGCCACGCTTCGGGAGCTTGACGAAGCGTGGGCCACGATCAAGTCCGATCCGAAATGGGACGCCTTCAAAAAGCAGCTCCGGTCGGACCCGACCCTCAAGGACGCGAAAATCCTGATGTTCACGGAGTCGCAAGAAACAGCCGCGTACCTCGGCGATCGCCTGAAGCGTGACCTGCATGAGCGCGTCTGCGTGTTCACGGGCGGCGCGTCGGAGGAAGAGAAGCGCCAGGTGATTTCCAACTTCGATGCGCGTGCGGCCAAACCGCGGGATGACTTCCGGATTCTTGTCGCGACGGATGTACTCGCGGAAGGCGTGAGCCTGCACCGTGCGAGCGTGGTTATGAACTACGACCTCCCGTGGAATCCGACGCGGCTCATGCAGCGCGTGGGGCGCATCAACCGCGTCGACACGACATTCGAAGAGATCTTCACCTACAACTTTTTCCCATCATCGGCGGGCAACGACATCATCAAGTTACGAGAATCTGCGGAGGCCAAGATTCAGGCCTTTATCGAAATGCTCGGCGCAGATGCCCGGCTTCTCACCGAGGGGGAAGAGGTCAAGAGTCACGATCTCTTCTCGCGAGCAAATTCGCGCCGCACCATCACCGGCGAAGACCAGGACGAAGAGAGCGAACTCGAGTACCTCGCGGAGATTCGGACGCTGCGGGATGAACACCCGCAGGACTTCGAGCGCATCAAGCGCCTTCCGAAAAAAGCGAGGTCCACGCGCCACGCCGGCCAGCTTGACCCGAAGCTCGCCGGAGGACTCCCGGCGCTGCTCACCTACTTCCGCAAAGGAAAGCTGGATAAGTTTTTCCTCGCCCAGGACAAGACCGCGCGGGAAGTCGATTTCCTCTCCGCCGTGAAGGTCGTGCGGCCGCGCGACCCCGCCGAGAAACGCTCAAACGTGACCGCGGACTTCTACCAACTCCTCACCACAAACCGGGAAGCATTCGCCACTTCCACCAGCACGGACGACGAACTCCGTTCGGGTCCGAAAGGCTCGACCCGCAGTAACGAAAACTATGTGCTCCGCCGTCTCCGGGCCAAGGAGATCAAGCGCTTCCAAGGATTCACGGACGACGATGAAGAGTACATCGCGACGGTGATTACGTTGCTTGAAGAAGGCACGCTGCCAAAGGCGACAGCAAAAACGCTGAAAGGCGCGATCGAATCAGAGTCGGAGCCCCTTCGCGTTCTGCACGCGCTCCGGCGTCACATCCCATGCGAATACCTCGCGTCGCCCACTCGCGATTCCGCCCATCCCCAGCATGCGAAGCGCGAAGTGATCCTCTCCTCCCTGGTGACAGAGCATGGATAAGGATCGTGCACGCAAGCTCGTCCGGGACACCTTCCAGCATGGTTTTCAGCACGAAAGATTCCAGATCTTCCTCACGGAACTCCTCAACCGATTCGAGCCGAAGCCCCTCCGCTACGTCGGCGCATACATCCCCGACGCCTTCAAAGACCACGTGTCTTCGCTGGAGCGGATCGGGACCTACCAAGCTCCCGGCGGCGAGCGGGTCGATCTCCTCATTGTCCAGCTGACCAGGAAGTCGACACTCGCCCGCGCTCGGACGGCACTTCGCAACTACGTCGCCCACCACCTGAAAACGCGCGACGCGAAAGACGCGGCTCTGGTGGCATTCGTGTCCCCTACGGAAGAGACCTGGCGCTTCTCGTACGTCCGAATGGAATACGCGACGGTGACAGATGCGCGCGGACGGGTCGGTACGAAGACCGAACTCACGCCAGCGCGCCGCATGTCCTACCTCGTGGGGGAGGGCGAAAGTAGCCACACTGCGCAAAGCCGCTTCCTCGACATTCTTCAGCAAACCACTCACGATCCCACGATTGAAGAACTGGAAGGCGCATTTAGCGTTGAAGCAGTCACCAAGGAATTCTTCGAGCAATACAAGGCTCTCTTCCTGACACTCAAAGAGCAGCTCGATGCGATTGCGGCGCGCGATACGACCGTCGGGCGCGAATTTGCCACTCGCAAGATCGACACCGTCGACTTTGCGAAAAAGCTGATGGGGCAGATCGTTTTCCTCTACTTCCTTCAGTAGAAAGGCTGGCTGGGCGTCGCCAAGGGAGAGCCGTGGGGCGCTGGGCCGCACGACTTCATTCGGCGGCTCGCTCGCGGCGACTTCGGGGTACGCGGCAATATCTTCAACGACATCCTGGAACCCCTGTTCTACGACACTCTCGCCTTCGATCGCGGGCAAGAGGCGTGGTGTTCGCGCTTCAAATGCCGCATCCCCTTTCTGAACGGCGGCCTGTTTGAGCCGATCGGCGGATACGACTGGTTGGCCACTGACATCGTGATCCCTGACTCGTTCTTCACGAACCAGGAGACGACTTCGACCGGGGATCGTGGAACCGGCATTCTCGATGTCTTTGATCGATACAACTTCACGGTCAACGAAGCGGAGCCGCTAGAAATTGAAGTTGCAATTGACCCAGAAATGCTGGGAAAGGTCTTCGAGAACCTGCTTGAAGTGCGCGAGCGTAAATCAAAGGGATCCTTCTACACGCCTCGCGAGATCGTTCATTACATGTGCGAAGAAAGCCTCATCAACTATCTAGATGCGCACTTGAATCAGGATTGGCCCATTGTCGATCGGGCGGATATCGAGGCGCTCATACGAGCCGGAGAGCAAGCCGCGCATTACGAAGCGGCTCGCAAAGACGGAACTGTGAGCTACTCCCGGCGGCTGCCTGCCTCAGTCGAGAAGCAGGCCCGCGCAATCGACAAAGCGCTTAGTGCGATTACCGTGTGCGACCCGGCTGTCGGCTCTGGAGCTTTCCCCGTCGGAATGATGACCGAAATCGTGCGCGCGCGAACAACACTGACACCATACTTCAATGACGCGACTGAACGGACACCGTACTACTTCAAGCGTCACGCGATCCAAGCATCTCTGTACGGGGTCGATATCGACCCTGGAGCCATCGAGATTGCAAAGCTCCGCTTGTGGCTTTCACTCGTCGTCGACGAGGAGGATGTGCAGCACATCAAGCCGCTGCCGAACCTCGACTATAAGGTCGTAGCAGGCAATTCCTTGCTGGGTTTTCCTTTCAAGTCCGCTCGCGTCCAACGAATCGAGGAATTGAAGGCGACATTTTTCGACGAGACCGACCATTCGGCCAAGATACAACTAAAGAGAGAAATCGACTCCGAGCTTTCGCAGGCGTTCGCCAATTCCAAACGCACTCTCGGCTATGAGGTGGCGTTCGACTTTGAGACCTATTTCTCAGAGGTCTTTAGGATCAATCAAGGATTTGATGTGGTGATCGCCAATCCGCCCTACGTTGATTCTGAGGTAATGGTGCGCGATCAGCCTGATTTGCGGACGGCCATTGGTGCGCGGTTCCAAACGACAAAGGGGAACTGGGATCTTTATATTCCGTTCCTGGAACTCTCTCTAATGAAGCTGTCGCCGCGCGGCACTAGCTGCTTGATTACGCCCAACAAGTGGTTAGCGATCAGCTACGGGCAAGCCTACCGGGCCCTCGCGAAGGACAAGATCTACGCCATTACGGACTACTCCCGCTTTCGCGCGTTTGATAACGTCGGTGTTTTCCCAGTCGTGCAGTTCGCTTCGAAAAAGAGCATGCCAACTGTTCAGATCGCGCGTGCCTCAGAAGGCCACGAGCGGCTGGTGCTTGCATCACTGCCCCGGGCAACGTTCGCAGCCATGTCTTCATGGGGTGCGGCTCTCAGTGAGCACCTGCCACTGGTGTCGACGCTTATCGCGAAACACCCAGCACTTCGCAGTCGCTGCTCCTTGGAAGAAGCGTTCACAGTTGGTGAAGCCTACAAGCTGGTTGATATTCTGAGGGATGCCGCGTTAACCGATGACGCGTTCCGCTTTGTGAATACTGGCACGATAGAGCCGTTTTATTCATTGTGGGGGCGTTCTTACACAACATATCTCAAGACAAAATATTTGTTTCCAGTTATAGACAAAACGACGTTCAGGGCACTTTTTCCGCGCCGTTACATTCAAATGACAGCGCCAAAGATTGTGATATCTGGCATGCGGCATTTTGAAGCGATCCTTGATCTCTCAGGGGACATTGTCGCTGGTAAATCGACCGTCGTGCTGCGTGGAATCACTGCGGCAGAAGAGTGGTGGTGTTTGTTGGGAATTCTTAATTCGCAAGTAACGCGCTTTTTCCTGAAAGAGTGCTACAGCGCCCTGGCAATGGACGGCGGGATTAATTTTTCACCGACCAACGTAGGTGAGATCCCGATTCCCCGGTCGTTCGTGTCGAGCGAGTTGCTGAGTATCGTCAAAAGTATTGACTCGATTCGGTCCAAAAGTGGCGCCGATCTATCGCCGGCCGAAGAGGACTCACTAAGTTCACTATTGCAAGAGCTCGACGTTGAGGTCCTGCGTCTCTACGGAATCGATGCAACCGACAGCGAAACAATACGAGGAGGCGCGGCACGCCACCAGAACCGGAAGAAGAGGGTGGGCCTTCGGAACGGTGTGTAGCCAAGTTGCTCTTCGCAATTGAAGATTCACGCGCGAAGCGTGAATCTGTTGGAGCGGTGCCTTACGGATTATTCCGAGCGCGGGACGAGAATCGCGCTGCACCGATATTCAAGCACTCATCTCGTCACACCGCCTCAGCGGAAGTCATACCTTAGGCAAACGCGAGGGCACCATGCGGCCAAAGTTTCGAGAACCATAATCGCTCAAGTTCTTCTGAGCTTGCTCAAGAGGAAGGAGAGGTAGCGAACTACTCCTCCTTCTCTCAGGACGGGATGAGCTGACCAAGTCCACCCGCGAAAGGGTTACGCGCTGACGATCAGCGCGGTGCTGCGAGAACGGACGCTGCGGCGACCAGCATGCCAACCGCGAGGAGCTGTCTGATGATGAGAGCGAAGATCGGCGTCCAGCCGGAGTGACTGGCTCACTGGAACGGCAGCGCTCAACGGCTCATACTTGAATCGTGAAACTCATCGTCCACCTTCTGCATGACGACCAGCCCACGGGCCCCCGCATCGCCAAAATCGATCAGTGGAGTGGGCGGGCGCTCTGCGTGCCCAGGAGTGCGCTTGCCGAAGTGCAGAGCCGCAAGGAGCTGGATGGCCCATGCCTCTACTTCCTCGTTGCCCAGACGGGTGCCGGTAGCGCGCCCCGCGTCTACGTCGGAGAGGCGGACGGCTTCCGTAACCGGATCAAAACCCATGTGACGACGAAGGACTGGTGGAGCTCGCTCGTCGTCTTCTACAGCGGCGATGGGTCGCTGACGAAGTCTGGGATCCAATACCTCGAAAGTCGCTGCGCGGCCATGCTCAAACACGCCGGATGGTGCGCCTTGGAGAACGGCAACGCGCCGGGTCTGCCGACCGTTCCTGATGAGGATATCGGCGGCCTGGAGTACTTCCTGAAGCAAGTCACGATTCTCATGCCCGTCCTCGGGTACAACGTCTTCGCGGAGGCGCCTGCGAGCGAGTCCGGACCGGATCTCGCCCCCGACGCACCCGTGGCTCCCGGCCAACTTTTCGACACCGTTGTCTGCCCGGCACGAGATGATGGATTCGATTCGGCATTTCTCGGTCAGCGCGCCTGGTGGGCCATCCGCATCGCGACGGCCAACATCCCGAAGATCCGCTACATCGCGATGTACCGTGTCGCGCCGATCTCGGCGATCACCCACTACGGGGAAGTCGATCGCATCGAGCCCTACGTCGGCACAGATGTCGGCGAGGGGAAGTACAAACTCATCTTGAGGGGTGACCCGATCGCGCTCGCCACACCCGTGAAAATCGGGAAGAACAGTCACCTGAAGCCGCAGGGGCCGAAATACACCCAGCTTGAGACGCTATTGAAAGCCAAGACTCTGGACGATCTCTTCGCAAAGTAATCCCCTCCTCATGGCGTCGGCCACGAACCTCGCGGACTTCACCCGCTGTGCCCATCGAGTCTTTCTCGATGCGAACGGCGATGCGACTGAAATACTGCCGAGCGCGACACTGAATGCAGACGGTGCGACAATCGGGAACGCGTGATTGAGCCTGAGAATCGTCTGCGGTACCTCGTAAAACATGATTGTTTCGCGATCTGTCCGATGCTCGCCGTTGGGGACTTCATCTCCTTCTGCAAAGAACGGGGTATCACCACGAGCGAGGACCAGCTGGAACGGTTCGAGAAGCTCGGTATCCTGTATCCCGTCGCGCGAATGCGGCGACCGTGGGTGACACACAAGATCGAGTACATCGATGATGGGCGTCGCTATCTCGATCATGGCTTACTCGCCGATGGCGAGTGTCTGGCGTCAACTAGAACTGCGGGGCGTGCAGGTCTAATTGTCGCTGAACAGGGCCACGGTTGCTCGATCCTTTCCTTCCGTTGCGAACAGCACACGCGGTACGTCCAGGTCGACAAAAATGCTGATGTAATTGTGCCCCCGGCGGCTGGAGGTCTCGTCAATGCCGACGCGCTCGACCGTGCTGTCATCGC
>JBBRTB010000032.1:0-43009 GCA_038244815.1 Thermoanaerobaculia bacterium | reverse complement strand
CGTCAAAGTCGTCTCCGGCACGTGGAAAGACCTCACCGACACGGTCAACTACATGGCCGAGAACCTCACCTCGCAGGTGCGGAACATCGAGGACGTCACCACCGCCGTCGCCAACGGCGATCTCTCGAAGAAGATCACCGCCGAGGCCCTCGGCGAGATCCTCGAGCTCAAGAACACGATCAACACCATGGTCGACCAGCTGCGGGCGTTCGCATCGGAAGTGACGCGCGTGGCGCGCGAGGTGGGAACGGAAGGGCAGCTCGGCGGCCAGGCCGAGGTCCCGGGCGTGGCCGGCACGTGGAAGGACCTCACCGACTCGGTCAACGCCATGGCCTCGAACCTGACCGGCCAGGTGCGCAACATCGCCGAGGTCACCACCGCCGTGGCCATGGGCGACCTGTCGAAAAAGATCACCGCGGAAGCGTCGGGCGAGATCCTGGAGCTGAAGAACACCATCAACACGATGGTCGATCAGCTCAACTCGTTCGCGGCGGAAGTCACGCGCGTGGCGCGTGAGGTGGGAACCGAAGGCATGCTGGGAGGCCAGGCCGAGGTGCCGGGCGTGGCCGGCACGTGGAAGGACCTCACCGACTCGGTCAACTCGATGGCCTCGAACCTGACCGATCAGGTGCGCAACATCGCCGAGGTGACCACCGCGGTCGCACTCGGCGACCTGTCGCGCAAGGTCACCGTCGATGTACGCGGCGAGATCATGGAGCTGAAGAACACCGTCAACATGATGGTCGATCAGCTCAACACGTTCGCGGGCGAGGTCACGCGCGTGGCACGCGAAGTCGGCACCGAGGGCATGCTGGGCGGTCAGGCCGACGTCCAGGGAGTGAGCGGCACGTGGCGCGACCTCACCGAGTCGGTGAACTCCATGGCCTCGAACCTCACCGGGCAGGTGCGCAACATCGCCGAGGTGACCACGGCCGTGGCCCTCGGCGATCTGTCGAAGAAGATCACGGCAGAAGCGCGCGGCGAGATCCTGGAGCTGAAGAACACCATCAACACGATGGTCGATCAGCTCAGTGCGTTCGCCTCCGAAGTCACGCGCGTGGCGCGCGAAGTCGGCACCGAGGGCATGCTGGGCGGTCAGGCCGATGTCCAGGGAGTGGCCGGTACGTGGCGCGATCTCACCGAGTCGGTGAACTCCATGGCCTCGAACCTCACCGGCCAGGTGCGCAACATCGCCGAGGTGACCACGGCCGTGGCGCTCGGCGATCTGTCGAAGAAGATCACTGCCGAGGCGCGTGGCGAGATCCAGGAGCTGAAGAACACTATCAACACGATGGTCGATCAGCTTTCGGCGTTCGCGTCGGAAGTCACGCGCGTGGCCCGTGAGGTCGGTACGGAAGGTCAGCTCGGCGGCCAGGCGGAAGTGAAGGGCGTAGCCGGCACGTGGAAGGACCTCACGGACTCGGTCAACTCCATGGCCTCGAACCTCACCGGGCAGGTGCGCAACATCGCCGAGGTGACCACGGCCGTGGCCAACGGCGACCTTTCGAAGAAGATCACCGCTCAGGCCTCCGGCGAGATCCTCGATCTCAAGAACACGATCAACACGATGGTCGATCAGCTCCGGTCGTTCGCGGCCGAGGTCACGCGCGTGGCCCGCGAGGTCGGCACGGACGGGAAACTGGGCGGCCAGGCGGACGTGCAGGGCGTGTCCGGCACGTGGAAGGATCTGACCGATTCGGTCAACTACATGGCCGCAAACCTGACCGCGCAGGTGCGCAATATCGCGGATGTGACCACGGCTGTGGCCAACGGCGACCTGTCCAAGAAGATCACCGCTCAGGCCTCCGGCGAGATCCTCGATCTCAAGAACACGATCAACTCGATGGTCGACCAGCTCAACTCCTTCGCCTCCGAAGTGACGCGCGTGGCCCGCGAAGTCGGCGTGGAAGGGAAGCTCGGCGGCCAGGCGGAAGTGAAGGGCGTGGCCGGCACCTGGAAGGACCTCACCGACAACGTCAATATGATGGCCTCGAACCTCACCGGCCAGGTCCGCAACATCGCTCAGGTCACCACGGCGGTGGCGAACGGTGATCTGTCGAAGAAGATCACCGCCGAAGCGTCGGGCGAGATCCTGGAGCTGAAGAACACGATCAACACGATGGTCGATCAGCTCAACACGTTCGCCGGCGAGGTCACCCGCGTGGCGCGCGAGGTCGGCACGGAAGGGCAACTGGGAGGGCAGGCCGAGGTCAAGGGCGTCTCCGGTACCTGGAAGGACCTGACCGATTCGGTCAACTCGATGGCCGCGAATCTCACTTCGCAGGTGCGCAACATCGCCGAGGTGACCACCGCGGTCGCGCTCGGCGATCTGTCGCGGAAGATCACCGTGGAAGTGCGCGGGGAGATCCTGGAGCTGAAAAACACGATCAACACCATGGTCGATCAGCTCAACACGTTCGCCGGCGAAGTGACCCGCATGGCCCGTGAAGTGGGAACGGAAGGGCGGCTGGGCGGCCAGGCCCAGGTCAAGGGTGTCTCCGGGACGTGGAAGGACCTGACCGACTCGGTCAACTTCATGGCGGCGAACCTGACCAGTCAGGTGCGCAACATCGCTCAGGTCACGACCGCGGTCGCCAACGGCGACCTGTCGAAGAAGATCACCGTCGACGTGAAGGGGGAGATCCTCGAGCTCAAGGACACCATCAACACGATGGTCGATCAGCTCAACTCCTTCGCGGCCGAGGTCACGCGCGTGGCGCGCGAGGTCGGAACGGAAGGAAAGCTGGGCGGTCAGGCCCAGGTCAAGGGCGTGGCCGGGACGTGGAAGGACCTCACCGACAACGTCAACATGATGGCCTCGAACCTCACGAACCAGGTTCGCGGAATCGCCAAGGTGGTGACCTCGGTAGCCAGGGGCGTGCTGAAACAGAAGCTGACGCTCGAGGCGCGCGGCGAGATCGCCGAGCTGGGTGACACGATCAACGACATGATCGACACGCTGGCCACGTTCGCCGACCAGGTCACCACGGTGGCGCGCGAAGTGGGCGTGGAAGGAAAGCTGGGTGGCCAGGCCAATGTGCCCGGCGCGTCGGGAACATGGCGCGACCTCACCGACAACGTCAACCAGCTCGCCGCCAATCTCACCACGCAGGTGCGCGCCATCGCCGATGTGGCCACCGCCGTGACGAAGGGCGACCTCACCCGCAACATCACCGTGCAGGCGGAAGGGGAGCTGGCCTCACTCAAAGACAACCTCAATGACATGATCCGCAATCTGCGCGAGACCACTTCGCGCAACTCCGAACAGGACTGGCTGAAGACCAACCTGGCCAAGTTCACCCGGCTGATGCAGGGACAGAAGAACCTGCACTCCGTGTCGCAGATGATTCTCTCCGAGCTCGCGCCGGTGGTAAACGCCGCCCACGGTGTGTTCTACATCATGGACACGCCGAAGGAAGGGGCGGAGTCGAGGCTGCGGCTCGTGGCCACGTATGCCTACAAGGAGCGCAAGCATGTCAACAAGGAGTTCCGGATCGGCGAGGGTCTCGTGGGCCAGGCCGCGTTCGAGAAGCAGCGCATCCTCATCACCGACGCGCCGGTCGACTACGTCCAGATCAGCTCCGGACTGGGCGAAGCGAGACCGCTGAACATCGTGGTCCTGCCGATCGTCTTCGAGGGGCAGGTGCTGGCGGTGATGGAGCTGGCCTCCTTCAACCGGTTCAGCGAGACGTACCTCTCGCTGATGGATCAGATCACCGAGTCGATCGGTGTGGTGCTCAACACCATCCAGGCCAACATGCGCACCGAGGAGCTGCTGTCGCAGTCGCAGTCGCTGGCCGAGGAGCTGCAGGCGCAGCAGGAAGAGCTCACCGAGACGAACAAGCGCCTCGAACAGCAGGCCAGGTCGCTGCAGGCTTCCGAGGAATTGCTCAAGACGCAGCAGGAGGAACTGCAGCAGACCAACGAGGAGCTGGAAGAGAAAGCGCGGCTGCTGCAGGCGCAGAACGAGGAGGTGGAGCGCAAGAACCGCGAGGTGGAGATGGCCAAACGCCAGCTCGAGGAGAAGGCCCGCCAGCTCGCGCTGACGTCGAAGTACAAGAGCGAGTTCCTGGCGAACATGTCGCACGAATTGCGCACGCCGCTCAACTCGCTGCTCATTCTGGCCAAGCTCCTGGCCGACAACCCCGACACGAACCTCACCGAAAAGCAGGTGGAGTTCGCGAAGACCATTCACTCCTCCGGCGTCGACCTGCTCACGCTCATCAACGACATTCTCGATCTGTCCAAGATCGAGTCGGGAATGATGACGGTGTCGCTGTCCGACTTCAGCTTCAAGGAACTGAACGATTTGATGGAGCGCACGTTCCGCCAGGTGGCCGAAGACAAGGCCCTTTCGTTCGACGTGCAACTCGACGGCGGCCTCCCGCCGTCCATCCACACCGACCCCACGCGCCTGCAGCAGGTCCTCAAGAACCTGCTCGGCAACGCCTTCAAGTTCACCAGCAAAGGAGGTGTCACTTTGCGCGTCGAGCAGGCCAGCGGCGGCTGGACGCCGGGCCATGACGTTCTCGATCACGCCGGCAAGGTCATCGCCTTCTCGGTGCAGGACACCGGGATCGGCATTCCCGACGAAAAGCAGAGGATCATCTTCGAGGCCTTCCAGCAGGCCGACGCCTCCACCACGCGCAAATACGGCGGCACCGGACTGGGCCTCTCCATCAGCCGCGAGATCGCCCGGCTGCTGGGCGGCGAGATCCGCGTCTCCAGCTCGATGGGTACCGGCTCGTCGTTCACGCTTTATCTGCCCCAGACCTACATCGCGGCGGTGCGCAGACTCGATCGCGATGAAGTCCCGCGGAGCACGGAGCCGGTGTCGTTCGCCGGCCCCGCTTTAAGTGAGGCCTTCGCCTCCGGCGCGGGCTTCGAGGCTGAGCCGGAAGCTGAGCCGTTGCTGGTCATCGAGGAGCAGATCCCCGACGACCGCGACTCCATCGAGCCGGGCGATCGCACGCTGATGATCGTCGAGGATGATGTGAACTTTGCCGGCATCCTGCTGGACATGGCCCGCGGCAAAGGATTCAAAGTCATCGTGGCCACGCGCGGTGAGACCGCCATCTATCTCGCCAAGCGCTTTCGCCCCGACGCCATTACGCTCGATATCGCCCTGCCCGACATGGAAGGGTGGACCGTGCTGGACCGCCTCAAACACGAGCGGGCCACGCGCCATATCCCCGTGCACATCATCTCAGGCGGCGACGAAAGCGCGCGCGGGCTGCGCCTGGGCGCTTTCGCCACCGTGCAGAAGCCGGTAACGAAGGAAGGCATCGACGAGGCGTTCGCGAAGATTCAGGGCTTCGTGGACCGTCAAAACAAGACCCTGCTGATCGTCGAAGACGACGAGAATCAGCGCAACGCCATCGCCGAGCTGATCGGCGGCGAGGGTGACGTGCAGATCACCACCGCGGCCACGGGCGAGCAGGCGCTGCAAACCCTCCGCGCCAACCACTTCGACTGCATGGTCCTCGACCTCGGTCTTCCCGACATGAACGGCTTCGACTTCATCAACCGGATGAAGAGCGAGTTGCAGATCGACGACATCCCCATCGTGGTCTATACGGGACGGGAGCTGTCGCGGAAAGAAGAGCTGGAGCTCAAGCGCATCGCCGAGGCCATCATCGTGAAGGACGTCAGCTCACCCGACCGCCTGCTCGACGAGACCGCTCTCTTCCTGCACCGCGTGGAGGCCAATCTGCCGGAGCACAAGCGGCAGATGCTCGAGCAGCTGCACGAATCCGATCCGGTGCTGGCCGGCAAGACCGCGCTCATCATCGACGACGACATGCGCAACATCTACGCGCTCACAAGCCTCCTGGAACGTCACAAGATGAAGGTGATGTACTCGGAGAGCGGAAGCGAAGGTATCGAAATGCTCCGCAAGCAGCATGGCGAAGTCGACGTCGTGCTGATGGACATCATGATGCCGGAGATGGACGGGTTCGAAGCCACACGCCGCATCCGTGAGATCGAGGAGTTCAGGAACCTGCCCATCATCGCCCTGACCGCGAAAGCCATGAAGGGCGATCGCCAGAAGTGCATGGAGGCCGGTGCCTCGGACTACATCACCAAGCCCATCGACGCGCAGCAGCTGGTTTCGCTCCTGCGGGTGTGGCTCTATCGATAGGTCGGAAGCGAGATGGACCAGGGAATGACCGAACTGATCCCAGCGGTGGAAGGCGAGGAGAAACTGGATCTCGAGATGATCGAGATCCAGTTGCTCACCGAGGGCATTTTCCGACATTACGGCTTCGACTTCCGCGACTACTCGCTTCCGTCGATGCGCCGCCGCATCTGGAAACGCATCTACGCCGAGGGTCTCAGCACCGTGTCCGGGCTGATCGAGAAAGTCCTGCACGACTCCTCGTGCATGGAGCGGCTGCTCCTCGATCTGTCCATCAACACCACGGCCATGTTTCGCGACCCTATGTTCTATCTGGCCTTTCGCCAGAAGGTCGTGCCGGTGTTGCGCACGTATCCGTACGTGCGCATCTGGCACGCCGGCTGTTCCACCGGGGAAGAGGTCTACTCCATGGCCATCCTCCTTCAGGAGGAGGGGCTGCTGGACCGCTGCCGCATTTACGCCACCGACATCAACGAGGCGGTGCTGCAAAAAGCAAAAGCCGGGATCTTTCCCATCGCCACCATGCAGGAGAACACCGCCAACTACATCGCCGCCGGCGGCAAAGGAACGTTCTCCGAGTACTACACGGCCCGCTACGATCACTGCATCTTCCGGCCGTTGCTGCGCGAGAACGTGGTCTTCGCGCAGCACAATCTGGTCACCGACGCATCGTTCAATCACTTCAACGTCATCTTCTGCAGGAACGTGCTGATCTACTTCAACAACGTCCTGCAGGACCGCGTGCAGCAGCTCTTCATCGACTCGATGGAGATGTTCGGCATCCTCGGTCTGGGAAAGAAGGAGTCGCTGCGCTTCACCGCCGTGGCCGACAACTACGAAGAGATCGATGCCGAAGAGAAGTTGTATCGGAGGATCCGATGAGAGGCGTCCCGGCACCGAGGACCGCTTCATGAAGCCCTTGGAGCTGGTTGTGATCGGTTGCTCGCTCGGCGGCATGCACGCGCTGGAGACCATCTTCTCCACGCTGGCGGACGACTTCTGCGTTCCCATCGCCGTGGTCCAGCACCGTCACAAACGGTCGAACGAAGGATTGCCGGCGTACTTCAGGAAGTCGTCGAAGCTGCGAGTGGTCGACGTCGAGGACAAGCAGTGGATCAAGCCGGGAACGATCTACCTGGCGCCGGCGGACTATCACCTGCTCGTCGAGAAGGGGTCGTTCGATCTGTCGGTGGACGATACGGTCGGGTTCTCGCGCCCGTCAATCGACGTGCTGTTCGAGTCGGCGGCCGATGCGTACCGTGATCAGCTCGTCGGCGTGGTCCTGACCGGCGCGAACGGAGACGGCTCGCGCGGCGCGAAGCACATCAAACTGCGGGGAGGATTCGTGATCGCCCAGGATCCGAAAACGGCGGAGGCGCCGGCCATGCCCCAGGCCACCATCGATGCCGTTCGAGTGGATCGAATCTTGCCTCTGGAAAGGATCGGGCCGTTTCTGACGGAGCTCTGCCGCACTTCCGCCGTCGTCAGGTCAGACCGCAGATGAATCCGAACGACGAGTCAGTCAACATCCTCATGGTTGACGATCAGCCCAGTAACCTTCTGGCGCTGGAGTCGATTCTCGAACAGAGCGGCCAGAATCTCGTCAAGGCTCATTCGGGCCGGGCCGCCCTGCGCCATCTGCTGGAGCTCGATTTCGCGGTCATTCTGCTCGACGTGCAGATGCCGGAAATGGACGGGTTCGAGACGGCCACGCTGATCCGGGAGCGCGAGAAATCGCGCGATACGCCCATCATCTTTCTGACGGCGCTGTCGCGCAGCGATACGCATGTGTTCCGCGGCTACGAGCTCGGAGCCGTCGACTACATCTTCAAACCGTTCCACGCCGAGATCCTCCGATCGAAGGTCAACGTGTTCGTCGAACTGTTCCGCCGCCGAGAGGCCGTGAAGCGGCAGGCCCAGCAACTGGCGCGGCTGAGCCGGCAGAGCCAGTTGATTCTGGATACCGCACTCGACGGTCTGGTGGGGATCGATCTCGACGGGACGACCACATTCGTCAATCCGGCGGCCGCGCGCATGCTGGGACGGCGCGTGGAAGACATCACCGGTCAGGAGATCCACTCGCTGGTCCACCCGATTTTTCCGGGCGTGATCACCTGCAACGTGACCGACTGCGAGACATACGCGGCCATGCGCGACCGCGAGCCGCACCAGAACGTCGAGGATACGTTCTTCCGGGCGGACGGCCGGAGTTCTCCGGTGGAGTTCTCCATCGCCAGGATCGTCGACGAGGACGGCACGGCGCGGGGATCGGTCATCACGTTTCGCGACATCACCGAGAAGCGCGCCGCGGCCCTGGCCGCCGACTCGGAACGGCGCTATCGCGAAGCCGAGGCCCAGAACCGCGCCAAGGACAATTTCCTGGCCACGCTCTCACACGAGCTGCGCACGCCGATGACGTCGATCCTCGGCTGGGTGCAGTTCCTGCGCGGCGGCAGCTACTCGCAGGAAGAGCTCGACGAGGCATTGCAGACCATCGAGGCCAGCGGCCGGCTGCAGGCACGCCTCATCGATGACATGCTCGACGTCTCCCGCATCGTCCTCGGCAAGTTCCAGGTGGACCTCAAGCCGACGCGGATCGCCGACATCATCGAAGCCGCGTTGACCACCGCCCGTCCGGCCGCGCAACAGCGCGAAGTCAAGCTCGTCTCGGCCATCGACGACCGTGACGCCATCGTCGACGCCGACATGAGCCGTATGCAGCAGGTGATCGGAAACATCCTGTCGAACGCCATCAAGTTCACGCCGGCGGGAAAGAACGTGGATCTGCATCTGCAGCGCGTCGACCACAACCTCAGGATCAGCGTCCACGATCAGGGGGAGGGCATCGATCGCGCCTTTCTGCCCCACGTCTTCGAGCGCCTGCGCCAGGCCGAGACGTCGAGCAAGAGGGCCGGACTCGGTCTGGGACTGGCCATTGCCCGGCACATCGTCGAGCTGCATCACGGCGACATCACCGTGGACAGCGACGGACCGGGTCAGGGAGCGACGTTCACGGTCACGCTGCCGGTGGCGGGGCAGCACGCTGAGTCGAACGAGCACCAGCCGGCCATCGTCGCGTAGCGATTCTTCGTTGTTCCGCCGCTGCGAGATGTAAACGGCCGTGTCCCATTCGTGAAACGGAGGGGCCATGGCTAACGCTCGAGCTCTTCCTCTTTGAGCTCCAGGTCCGGCCGTTTGGGGCCGTCGCCCATCTCGCCCGCATAGGCGGCTTTCGCTTTTTCGCGCGTGAGGTGCGAGTACACCGTTCCCTCGATGATCATGTTCGGGCCATAGTCACAGAGATCGAGACAGGATACCTTGCAGACGCGGACCGTGGGCTTGCGGCCGAGCTTCTTGTTGAGATCCTTGAGGTCAGCCTGGATGAACTCGCCCCGCTCGTCCCCGCGATCCGGATTGTTGCAACGCTCCCCGTTGCACACGAGCACATGTTTCAGCGGATATTTCATTGGGGGTCAGAGCTTCGTTTCGTCACTTTTGCACAAGGGGTAGATTTTTCGCTACAGGCGTTAGAAAAGTGACGAAGCGAAGCTCTGACCCCATCTACGCGACGAACTTTTTGCCGGCGTCCAGCAGGTTCTTCAGGTCCTTCGGCGAGCAGGCTTCGGCGTAGATGCGCGCGACCGGCTCGGTGCCGGACAGCCGGAACAGCAGCCAGGTCTGATCGTTGAAGATCAGTTTGACGCCGTCGGTCGTGTTCACGCTCTTCACCTCCAGCCCGCCCAGCTCCTTCGGCGGGTTGGCGAGTTTCGACGCCAGCGAGTCATTGAGCGCCGGCGTCAGCTTCATGTCCGAGCGCTTGCTGTAGTAGTAGCCGAACTCCTCGTACATCTCGTCGATGAGCTGGTTGATCTTCTTGCCCGTGCGCGCCACCATCTCCGCGACGAGCAGACAGGCCAGGATTCCGTCCTTCTCCGGCAGATGCTTGTACATGGACATCCCGGCGCTCTCTTCGCCGCCCATGGCGATCTTGCCGGCGATGATGAGCTCGCCGATGTACTTGAACCCCACCGGCGTCTCGTAGAACGGGATGTCCAGCTTCTTCGCGATGGCGTCGATGAGATGCGTCGTGGCCACCGAACGCGCCAATCCTCCCGGAATGTTGCGGTAGCGCTTCAGATAGAGAGCCACCAGGGCCAGGATCAGATTCGGCGACACGAACCGGTTCCGGTCATCGATGATGCCGAAGCGGTCGGCGTCGCCATCAGTGGCCAGGCCGAGGTCGTATTTCTCGTTGTCGACGATCTTGCGCAGCTCGCCGAGGTTCTTCTCGCTGCATTCCGGCGAGTATCCACCGAAATAGGGATCACGATAGTTGTGGATGATCTTGACTTCCACTCCCGCTTCGAGCAGGAAGTAGTCGAGGTAGTCGCGCGAGGTGCCGTACAGCGAATCGATGGCGATGCGCAGCCCGCTTTTTCCGATCGCCTCCACGTCCACTTTGTCCCGCAGGTCTTTGAGGTAGCGATCCTTCGGATCGATCTCCTCGATCAGCTCGCTTTTCTCGTAGACGTCCATGCGGTCGTTCTTCTCCTGGACCGCGTGGATCTCCGCCTCGATGGCCTTCGTGACCTCGGGCAGCGCCGGGGCGCCGTTCGACGTCGAAAATTTCAGCCCGTTGTATTCGGGAGGGTTATGCGAAGCTGTGAAATTGATCGCCCCCATGGCCTTGCGGCGGATGGTCTCGAACGAGGCGCAAGGCGTGGGGACGTCCCGCGTGCACAGAAACGCCTGGATCCCGTTGAATGCCAGGATCTTCGCTGCCTCCAGCGCGAACTTCTCGGACAGAAAGCGCGTGTCGTACGCGACCACGACGCCGCTGCCCTTGTGGCCGCTTTTCCTGAGATAGTGAGCGACTCCCTGACTAGCGATGCGGACATTCTCGAAGGTGAAGTCCTCTCCGATGATGCCCCGCCAGCCCGACGTACCGAACTTGATCATCCCCATCTCCCGCGGGTTGCGAACCATAACATAGGCTATGCAACCGCCATGGCCTGTTTCCCGCAAGGAAGGGGCCAGCAAGATTTATGTCCGAACGGCCAGTGGTACTGATCGCCGACGACAACGATGACGTCGTCCTGCTGCTGAGGACCTATCTTCGTCCGCTCGACTGCGAGATTCTGATCGCTGAGGATGGCGAGGAGGCGCTGGCCGTGGCCCAGGCCCGGCTGCCGGATCTGGTGCTGCTCGACGTGATGATGCCGAAGCGCAGCGGCTGGGAAGTATGCCAGGCGCTCAAGGGCGTGCAGCGCACTTCGCACATCCCCGTCGTTCTGGTGACGGGCCGCGGCGACGTGAAGGATCGTCTGACCGGACTGCAGGTCGGCGCGGACGACTACCTGGTCAAGCCGTTCGACCGCAACGAGGTGGTCAAGCGCATCCAGGCGCTGCTCAACCGCAAGCGCGAGCGTGCCACGGCGCCGGAGCAGGTCAGCCGCTCGGTAGTCGAGAGCATCCTGCTCGACCGCGCCACCGGGCTCCCCACCGTACCGATGGTGCTCGACAAAGTGAAAGAGCTGATCATCGAGCAGAGCGAGTGCGGCATCGTCTTCGTGGACATCGAGCAGTTTGAATCGATCGAGGCCGAATTCGGATGGGCGTTTTTCGACGAGTTCCTGCGCCGCGTCGGCGAGGTGCTGTCCGCGGAAGTGCGCCAGCGGTTTCGCAACCCCATCATCTGCTCCAATCGCGTCGGCGGCTCGAGCTTCTACGTGTTTCATGAGACGCACGGGCAGGATCTCTCCGCCGAAAACGCCGCCGAGGCGATGGCGAATGAGTTGCGCGAACGCCTGATTCAGGCGCTGCGCGTGCGTTTCCCGCAGATGCAGCGTGAGCAGGTCGGCTTCTTCGTCGGCACTAATCGTCTCGACTACCGCCCGCAGATCCGCCTGGAGCGCCAGATCTATCAGGGCATGCAGATCGCCGCGGACGCGGTCCGCGACGCCGAGCAGCAGCGCAAGAAGCAACTGGCCCGGGAGATGCGCGACATCATCCGGCGCAAGCGCGTGACCACGCTGTTCCAGCCGATCATCCGGGCGCGCGAACAGACGATCTTCGGCTACGAGGTGCTGACGCGCGGTCCGGCCAATTCCTCGTTCCGCAACTCGGACATGCTCTTCCAGTTCGCGCGCGACGCCAATCTGGCATGGGCGCTCGAGGCCATCTCCCTGGAAGGGGCCTTGAAACGGCTTCGCGACATGGACCTGGGCGACCGCAAGTTCCTGCTCAACCTCGAAGCGGAAATGTTCAGCGAGTCGGAGTTCCGCATCCACGAGATGGTGCGTTTCTTCTCCGAGCACCGGGGACACTTCGTGTTCGAGCTGACCGAGCGTGCGGCCATCGAGGACTACAACGTGTTCCGCGGCCTGCTCGACGAGTTCCGCGACAAGGGCATCGAGGTGGCCATCGACGATGCCGGCTCCGGCTACGCCTCGCTCGAAGCGATCGCCTCCCTGTCGCCCGACTATCTGAAAGTGACCAAGGCCATCATCTCCACGCTCGCCGTCGAGCCGATCAAGCAGGATCTGGTGCGCATGCTCGTCGACCTGGCGGGCAAGATCAACGCGAAGACGATCGCCGAGGGCATCGAGACCGTCGAGGAATTCGAAACCTGCCGCGACCTCGGCATCGATCTGATTCAGGGCTACTACGTCGCCCATCCGCACGAGAAACTGAGCGAGGGCGACGCCGAGGTGGCGAAGTCGATGAGCGCCTATGGCGTCGTCGCCCAGGCCACGTGAGTTCGGTGCTGGGTGCTCGGGGTTGGGTGCTGGATGCTCTCGGTGCTCGGTGCTCGGTGCTGGGTGCTGGGTGCTGGGTGCTCGGGTGAAACGGTGAACCGGTAACCGGTAACCGGAAGCTGCGCAACCCAGCGACCCAGTCCCGCCCAGATTCCTCGCCGTCTTCGCGGCTCGGAATGACGAGAACGCGTCCCCGGTAACCCAGCGACCCGGCAACCCAGCGACCCGGCGACCCGTCAACCCGCCAACCCGAAACCGTATAATCGAGCGGGCCCATGCAGATCTCCGATGACCGCAGGCGCGCGGAGCGCCTTCTCCTCACTCCTCCACTCAGCGGACGCATCAAGGGACGCGACGTGGCCATCCACGAGATCGGGCTGTTGGGATCGCGCGTCGAGCACGAGTCCTCACTGGTCGGCGGATCGTCGGAGCGTCTCACGCTGCTGTGGCAGGGGCAGGAGATCGATGTCGACTGCACGGTGGCGCACTCCGAGCGGCTGACCGTCGCCGGAGGCCAGCAGCGCTTCGTCACCGGTCTCAGCTTCCAGTTCGGCGAGAGCTCCGGAAAGTTGCAGCAGGTCATCGAGTCGATCGCCACGCGCGAGGAGGTCGATCGGCTCAAGACCGTCGTGGAGGCGTCGAAGCTGATCAATTCCTCGATCGAGCCGGAGACGTTGTTCACGTCCATTCTGGCCGTGGCCACCGAGGAGCTCGATGTCGAGCGGGGCACGTTGTACTTCGTCGACGAGCAGCGTCAGGAGATCTGGTCGAAGGTCGCCGACGGTCTGGCCGTCCGCGAGATCCGCCTGCCGATCGGCAAGGGCCTGGCCGGAACCGTGGCTGCCACCGGCGAGCCGGTCATCCTGCACGATGCCTATGCCGATCCGCGTTTCGATCAGTCGCAGGACAAACGCTCGGGATTCCGCACCCGGTCGATGTTGTGCGTGCCCATCCGCAATCGCGGGCAGCGCATCGTGGGCGTTCTGCAACTGCTGAACAAGCGGCTGGGATCCTTCGGCGAGCGCGATCTCTCGTTCCTCGACGCCATCTCCGAGAACATGGCCATCGCCATGGAGAACGCCACGCTGCACGTCTCCCTGCTCGAGAAGAACCGGATGGATCAGGAGCTGGCTCTGGGGCGCGAAATCCAGAGCCGCCTGCTTCCTCCACCTCCCTCCGACGTCGCCGGCACCCAGCTCATTGCCCGCAGCGTTCCCTGCTACGAGGTCGGCGGCGACTACTTCGATTTCATCGAGTTCGCCGACGGCGACCTCGGAGTGGTGATCGCGGACGTCTCGGGCAAGGGGGTGTCGGCGGCGATGATCATGTCCAGCGTGCAGTCGGCGCTGCGCATGGCCGCTCCGGTCGAGTCCAGTCTCTCCGCGCTGATGACGCGGCTCAACGCGCTGCTCTATCGCATGTGCGGCGGCCGGAAATACGCGACGTTTTTCTTCGGACGGTACACGCCGTCGACCGGCCAGCTGCGCTACGTCAACGCCGGCCACAACCCGCCGTTTCTCATCGACGGCGATTCCGTGGAGAAGCTCGGCTCGACGGGACGGCCGATCGGGATCCTTCCGGAGGCGAAGTACGAGGAGACGGTGGCCACGTTGCCTCCCGGCGCGACGCTGTTCCTTTACACCGACGGCCTCAACGAGGCGAACAATCCGAACGAGGACGAATTCGGGATGGATCGTCTGGAGGAGCTCGTGACCTCGGCATCGCGCGAGTACTTCGAGCGGATGCCCGACGTGGTCCTGCAGGCCGTCGCGGCTTTCGAGCACGGAGCGCACGCTTCGGACGACAAGACCATCGTGGTCCTGCGGCGCGGCTGACGTGATCTGCCTCATTCACACTCCGCGATTCGAACGCCGCTTCCGGCCGCGCAGGGCGAACGACTCCATTCCGGTCCGGCCGCTGATCGACGTGCTGCTCTACTGGTGCTGCACGACGTTCGGCGGCCTCTTCGCCAGCGCCGGCATCACCGCACTCCTCGCGTACGAGCTCGCTGACATTCCATTCGACCGCGGCGAGATCGTGGTGATGGCGGTGCTGGCCCTCACCTCGCCGCTGCTGTTCGCGGTGGCCATCCACGCCTGGCGCAGACTGAATCGCTGAAGGGACGGCCTACCGCGCCGCCGGTCTGGCCAGCTCGTACAGATACTCGACGAACGACATCACCGCTCCGTCGTAGCCCTGCACGTTCGGGTTCGATGAGTCGATGATGTAGTACTCGTCGGGCGCATGCGCTCCGCTGCCGTGGCCGAGACCGAAGTGGCCGGAGGCGAGCTTGAGTGGTTCGTCGGTGAAGACGTAGCCGGGATACGAGCCGGCGTTGCGCGGCCAGAGCACCGGATCGATGCCGGCGCGCCGGAGCACCGCCATCTGCGATTGGATCAGCGGCGCGCTGGCGGCGGTGCTGGTGGGGTCGTAGCCGCCGCTGACGTTGACCTCGATGTCGCCGAAACCGCGCTTGGCCAGATGCGCTTTGAGAGCCGCCACCGCCTCGGTCAGCTTCATGTCCGGAACGAGCCGCATGTCGATCTTGGCCACGGCGCGATGCGGCAGCACCGTCTTGCCGCCCGGTCCGGTGTAACCGCCGACCAGTCCCTCGATGTTCACGGTGGGCTGCGACTCCAGCCGTTCATTAGCTTGTTCCCACGGCAGGTCGTCGATCCAGTGCTGCACGCCGAGCTGCTTCATCGACTGCGCTTCGCTGCGCCGCTTCGCCGCGGCGTCGATCATCGCTTTCTCTTCCGCCGTCATCGGACGGGGCGTTGGGTAATTGTCGATGGTGACGGTGTTGCCGTCGGCCGACACGAGCGTGTCCAGCGCCTTCACGAGATGCCACACCGGACTGTCCACCATGGCCTTGAGCGATGAATGGATGTCTTTAGCCGGGCCGCGGCCCCATTTCTCGCCGGTCGAGACCAGCTCGAGCTCGACCACGCCTTTTGCGCCGAGACTGACCGCGACCACTCCGTCGAGGTCCTGCGATGCCGCGGGCATGAACACACCGATGGACTTGCGGAGCGCCGCTTCGACTTCCGGCCGGAACACCAGTTGGGCGATGTGCGGCGATCCGATCTCTTCTTCTCCTTCGGCCACCAGCACGAGGTTCACCGGCATCTTCTTGCCCGCGCCGCGAATGGCGTGCAGCGCCGCTAGAAATGCCGACTCCGGTCCCTTCTGATTCACGGCGCCGCGGCCGACGATCACTTTGCCGAGGCCGGGCTTGTCGACCAGACGTGCCTCGAGCGGCGGCGACGACCACTCGGCGGGATCGAATTGTTTGACGTCGTACATGAAGTAAAGGCCGACCGTCTTCGTCGCGCCGGCGTCGAGGGTGGCGAAGACGCCCGGCTTGCCGTCGGTATTGAGGATCGTGACGTTCTGGAATCCCGCATCGCGCACCAGGTTCGCGAAGTACTCGGCGCCGGCCGGATAGTTGCGGTTCTCCGCGGCGATGGACGGAAGGGCGATCCAGTCCTGCAGCCGCTTCACCGCTTCGTCATGCCGTTTGGCGATCTCCGCCTTGATATCGGCGAAGTCTTTGGCCGAGGCGTACGAATGGGAAGCGGTGAGGATGGCCACAGCGCCGATGACGGCCGCGGCCGTCCGATTCATCAAGTTCATTGTCTGCTCCGCAAGAATTCGTTCTGAGGTGACCGGAGCGGGATGTTATCCGAAAAAGCCGTTCACCTCCGCGCCGGGAATGGCCTGGCCCAGGGCCGAGAACGTCCCTTGCTCCGCAATCTCTTTGGCCGCGGCGACGAATCCGGTCCAGGCCGCTCGCGCGAGTGCGCCGCCGACGCTGATCCTGCGCACGCCGGCCGCGGTGAGCTCGGCCAGCGTGGTGAAGCCGCTGCCGACTCCCACGTTCACCGGCTTCGGGGCCACGGCGCCGACGACGGCCTTGATGTCGGCGATGGTCCGTAATCCCGGTGCGTACAGGCAGTCCGCGCCGGCCGCAGCGTAGGCGCTGAGGCGCTTGATCGTTTCGGTGAGGTCGGGACGGCCGGTGATGAATCCTTCCGACCGGCCGACGAGAAGGACTCCCGTGCCGCTCCTGTCGATGGCCGCGCGCGCCGACTCGATGCGCTTCACGGCGAGATCGAAGTCGAGCAGAGGATTCGCGGGGTGGCCCGTCGAGTCTTCGATCGAGAGTCCAGCGATTCCCGTCGCCGTCGCGGCCATCACGTTCGCGGCCACACGTTCCGGCTCGACGGCGAAGCCTCCTTCGAAATCGGCATTGACCGGAACATCCACCGCGGCGCTGATCGCTCGGAAGTGTGCGAGGGCCTCGTCGAGCGACACGCCATTGTCGCGGCGGCCGAGCGACCAGGCGAATCCGGCGCTGGTCGTGGCCAGCGCGGGAAATCCGAGCTGCGCGAGGAAGCGCGCGCTTCCGATATCCCACGGGTTCGGAATGACGAAACAACCTGACTCATGAAGGCGGCGGAAGCGGTCCGTGGTTGCGCTCATGCCGCGAGCATATCGGACCTGCCGGTGGCTTCCGCACCGGCACGGATGCGCTATCGCAGATGTCAACGTGCAGGAATCGGTCGCAGTGACGCGATGAGTCGCTGAGGCAAACTTTGACGCGGATGCCCCCTTGTGGATGTCAACGCGTCGAGAAAGGCCCCGGGGTACAAGGGATCCCGGGGCTCTCGCTTTTCAGCGGAGCGTCCCACCTCTTTAGACACTCTTAAGGCGGGCCGCGGATGGCCTCCCCATACACTGCCCGAGGGTTGAGCGCGGATCTGTCGGCAGGGGATCATCATCGCAGCGAGCCCACGGGCAAACGCCTCTTCTCTCTCTCTCTGCTCGCTCTCGGGATCGTCTACGGCGACATCGGAACGAGCCCGCTGTACGCGCTGCGCGAGTGTTTCTACGGATCGCATCCCGTTCCCGTGTCGCACGCGAACGTCCTGGGCGTGCTTTCGCTGATTTTCTGGTCGCTCGTCATCGTCGTGACCGTGAAGTACCACGTCTACGTCCTGCGGTTCGACAACCGGGGCGAAGGCGGAATCCTGGCGCTCATGGGATTGATCGGACTGGACCGGTCGCGCGGCCCGGCCGTTCGCGGCGCGCTGCTCGTGATCGGCGTGTTCGGCGCGTCGCTTCTCTACGGCGACGGAATGATCACGCCGGCGATCTCGGTGCTCAGCGCGGTCGAGGGACTGGAGATCGCCACGCCGTTCTTCAAGCCGTACGTCATTCCTATCACCATCGTGATCCTCATCGCCCTCTTCTTTTTTCAGCGCCGAGGCACGGCCGGCGTCGGCGCCGTCTTCGGCCCGATCATGGTGATCTGGTTCGTCACGCTCGCTGTGATGGGGATTCGCGGGATCCTGCTCGAACCATCGGTGCTCCTGGCCATCAATCCGCTGCATGCCATCCGCTTCTTCGCGCGGAACGGAGGACACGGCTTTCTGGTGCTCGGTGCCGTGTTTCTCGTCGCCACGGGAGGCGAAGCGCTGTATGCGGATCTCGGTCATTTCGGGGAACGGGCCATTCAGATCGACTGGTTCAGCATCGTCGGAGCGTCGTTGATCCTCCAGTACATGGGGCAGGGCGCGCTTCTGATTCGCAATCCAGGCGCCGCGCACAACCCCTTCTATCTGCTCGCTCCGAAGTGGTCGCTGTATCCGCTCGTGGCTCTGGCAACGGTGGCCACGATCATCGCCTCGCAGGCGATCATCTCCGGAGTGTTCTCGCTGACGCGACAGGCCATCCAGCTGGGCTACCTGCCGCGCATGCAGATCATCCACACCTCGAGCGCGGAGATCGGCCAGGTGTACATGCCGGCGGTGAACTGGACGGTCATGTTCGCCACGATCGCTCTGGTCCTCGGTTTCCGGAGCTCGAGCAACCTGGCCGGAGCGTATGGCGTGGCCGTGGCCACGACGATGATCATCACCACGATTCTCGCGGGCGTGGTGGCGCGCGACCTCCTTCGCTGGAGCGCCGCTCTTTCGGTCGCAGTGACCGCCGCATTCCTCATTCCCGATCTGGCGTTCCTCGGCGCGAACCTCTTCAAGATCGCGGACGGCGGCTGGTTCCCTCTGCTCATCGGCGCGATGGTATTCACGCTCATGACCACGTGGCGGCGCGGCCGTCACATTCTGAACTCGCGGCTGCTGGAGGGAGCGTTATCGCCGGCGATGTTCGTCACGTCGCTGCGCACCCGCATCCCCGTCCGTGTGCCGGGCACCGCGGTCTTCATGCATCGGACCAGCGAAGTCATCCCGCCGGCGCTGCTGCACAGCCTGAAGCACTATAAGGCGCTGCACCGGCAGGTCATCCTCCTGACGATCGTCGTGGAAGAAGTCGCGCATCTCAACGGTGCCGAGCGCATGAAGATCGACAACCTCGGTGAGGGGATCTACTGCGTGACGGCGCGCTACGGATATATGGAGGAGTCGGATGTCCCGGCGTTACTCGAGAGCATCGCGAAGCAGCGGCGCCTGAGAATCGAACCGATGGATACCACGTACTTCCTCGGCCGCGAGACGTTGATCGTGACCGGACGGCGGAGCGGAATGGCCAGGTGGCGCGAGATGATCTTCGCGTCGATGATGCGCAACGCGGAAGGGGCGGCGCGGTTTTTCCACCTGCCGCCGAACCGGGTGGTCGAGCTCGGCGCGCAGATCGAGTTTTGATTTCCTTCGCTTCGCTCATGTGCTTCTGGCGAAGAGAGCCGGGCCGGCGATCCATGCGACCAGCAGCGCGTCCCGGACGAGCTTGTGCGCCGGCGAGCCGAGAAGAACGAACCATCCCCGTCCGCCGTGCGCGCTGGCCACGACCTCGGCGGCCATCGCCAGTGCCGCCCAGATCAAGCCGGCCAGAAGGGCGGCGTCAACGGTCAGCGCCTGGCCCGACATCCGCATATACGCGAACGCCACGCCGAGGATCGCCAGCATCTTCAGGATGGCGCAGCCGGCGGGAGAAACAGTCTCGAGCATGTCGTGAACGAAGAGGACCAGGACCGCCGCCGCGACCCAGAAGAACAGCGTCCTGGCCATCGTTGCGGTCGTACGACGCTGCAGGGTGATCGTGTTCATCTCGCCCTCCATGAGACTCAAACAAACCCAGGGAGACAGCGTCTCAAAGAACATCGTACGGATGTCGGGAGATGCTCTTAAGAGTGTCTTAAGAGTCTCGAAAGGCTGTGGTCACAGCGGCTCGGCGATGAACCGGTATCCGACCCACGGCTCCGTGACGATGTAACGCGGATTCGACGGGTCGGGCTCGATCTTCTTGCGCAGTGAGCTCATGTGGACGCGGACGGTGTCCGGCGTCGTGCCCGGCGCCGAGCGCCAGACCCGCGCGATGATCTGCTCGATGAACATCGGCTTCCCGGAGTTCGTGGCCAGCAGCTCGAGCAGCGAGAATTCCGTCGGCGTGAGGTGCAGTTCCCGGTCGCCCTGCACCACGTGCCGGCGCTCCAGGTCGAGGGAGAGGTCCTGGAACTGAAGCGTCGTCGCCGACGTCGCGCTCACGCGTCGCAGTTGCGCGCGCACGCGCGCGAGGAGCTCGCTGAGCGAGAACGGCTTGGTCACGAAATCGTCCGCCCCGAGGTCGAGGGCGCGTACTTTGTCGGCGTCGATACCACGGACCGAGAGCACGATGATGGGAACGTGCGATGACGCGCGGATGGCCGAGATCATCTCGAACCCGTCCGAGCGGGGCATGGCCAGGTCGGCCAGCACGAGGTCCGGCGCCCGCGTCTGAAACGCCTGCAGACCCTCGACACCGTCGCTGGCCGTCAGCGTCGAATAGCCGGCCGCGCGCAGCTCCTTGGCCAGCGAATCGCGGATGGCCGGATCGTCGTCGACCACCAGGATCACGTTCGGAATCGTCACGCCGGCTCCTGCACGGGAAGCAGCGCCGCCGGAAGGTCGATCCTGGCCACCGTTCCACCGCCGGGCCGCGGCGCCAGACCGATGCTCCCGCCGTTGACCGCCGCCAGACCGCGCGCGATCTCCAGCCCGAGACCGCGCTGGGCCACGTCACTCGTCTCGGCCGCGACGTTGCCGTCCGAGTCGGCCACGGCGGCGGGGATTCCGGGACCGCGGTCCAGAACCTCGATGCGGACTTTTCCGGCGTCGATGGGATGGCGGCGCGCGCGCAGCTCGACGGTGCTGGCGGCCGGCGAGGCCCGGTGCGCATTCTCGATGAGGTTGACCAGGATCTCCAGGGTCAGGGCCGGATCGACGTTCGCGTCCGGACAGTCGTCGTCGACATGCGCATCGATCTGCCGTGCCGCGAAGAGGACGCGAAGGTTCTCGCGCGCGGCACGAAACAGGTCGGCGGGCGGGGTGGGCTCGCGCCGCGGCTTCGCTTTCCCTGCCTCCAGCCGGGCCATCGACAGGAGGTTGTCGATGCGCCGGCGCAGCCGCGACGTCTCTTCCTCGATGGCACGAACGTCGTCGATCATCTCCGCGTCGGCCGCCGGCCGGCGGTGCAGCGATTCCGTCCGGATCGAGATCGCCGTGAGCGGCGTAGTGAGATCGTGTGAGATGGCGCGAAGCAGTGACGTCTTCAGGCTCTCGCTTTCGCGCAGCGCCTGAACGTGCGCGTTCTCTTCGATGAAGCGCTCGCGCTCGACCGCGAGCGCGACGAGCCGGGCCGCCGACTGGAGAGCCTCCTTCGACGCTTCCGTCCCCCACGCCACGAGTGCGCCGGTTGTCTTTCCGTCGACGATGAGCGGCAGATAGACGTCCCGTCCAAACGGCGACGGAAGCTCCAGCGCTTCCTTGTGACGCCCCACGCCGGCGATGAGATCCTCGACTTCGCCCGATCGGTCGCCGCTCCACGAGATCACGTGTTGGCGGTAACTGCTGCCGTCGTACAGCACGAGACCGCCGGCGCGCGCGCCGAGGAGTTGCAGGGCGCGGCCGGCCGCTTCACCGAGCGCGCCGACACGATTCGTGGCCGTGAACAGATCGATGCTCAACCCATACAGCGTCTCCAGCTCCATCCGGCGCTGCTCCGCCTTGTCCGCCTGCACACGCGCCGCAACGACGAGGCGGTTGACCGTAACGGATGCGATGAGGAACGCCGCCAGCGCAAACCAGTTGGCTGGCTCGGCGATCGTCAGTGTGTACAAGGGAGCGAAGAAGAAATAGTTGAACGAGAGCGTGGCGATGAACGAAGCCACCGTGCCGACGAGCAGACCGCCCCGCACCGAGATGAGCAGGACGACGATGAGATAGAGAAATCCGACGGTGCTGGGGTTGAGCCGGAGAACTCTTCCGATCGCCGTCACCGCGGCGATGGAGAGGATCGTCAGGCTCCACTTCACGACGGCCAACGTGCTTCAACTAAAACACACAATCACCGTCCGAGCGTAAAGAACACCTAAAGAGAGGATCCCCGTCCGAGGTCTCTCTAATTCTAATCCCTCTCGTGCAGATCCCTGAGGTCCGTGCCCGGCACCGCCACGCGCAACGCGTTGAGCACCGCCAGTACATCGATCACTTCCTGGGCGATGGCGCCCGGCACCGGCGCGAGAAAGCCCGCCGCCGCGGCGATCATGCCGATCATGGAGAGCGACATGCCGCCCACCGCGCTCTGCAGCGCGATCTGCCTCATCCGTCTTCCGATGTGCATCAACTCGTCGACCTCGGCCAGCGACGGTTCCAGCACGACCGCATCGGCCGCTTCCGCCGTGATGTCGCTGTTGTGACCGAACGCCACGCTGACCGTGGCCGCCTCCATGGCCGGCGCGTCGTTGATCCCGTCGCCGAGGAAAAGGGTCGACCCTTTCGCGGTCTCCTCGCGGACGATGGCCAGTTTCTGTTCCGGACTCATGCCCGAGCGCACGTCCTCGATGCCCACGATTTTCGCCAGATGCTGTACTTCGGCGTCGCGGTCTCCGGAGACCAGCATCACCCGGGTGACCTGATGGCGCGGCATGAGGTGACTCACGAACGAGCGGCTCTCCTCGCGTGGCACGTCCTGGAATCGCATCGTGGCCGCGTACTCGCCGTTTCGCAGGACGATGCATTCCATCCCCGGAGCGACCGGCGGCAATTGCGCCAGGATGCTGGCGGACGTGATTTTCCTGCGGCCGGTGATCTCCACGTCGTCTTCGCCGATCCTGCCGCGCAACCCTTCGCCGGGCCGCTCGCTGATCTCCGCGACCTGGGCCGGTGCGATGTGCTCCGCGCGTGCCGCGTCGAGAATGCTGGTGGCCAGCGGATGTCTCGAATACTGTTCGAGGCTTGCTCCGATGCGCAGGACCAGCTCCCGCGTCAGGCCCGGCGCAAACAGGATCTCCGTCAGCGAGGGCTTGCCGTACGTCAGCGTGCCGGTCTTGTCGAAGATGATCGTCCGGCAGCGGTCGATGCGCTCGAGCATGGCCGGATTCTTGATGATGATGCCGCGTGTGGCCGCGAGCGAGATCGCCCCGATGATGGCCACGGGGATGGCCAGCAGCAACGGGCAGGGTGTGGCGATGACCAGCACGGCCAGGAAGCGGCGTGGATCGTTGCCGATGATCCATCCCGCTCCGGCCACGCCGAGGGCCAGGAGTGTGTACCAGCCTCCCAGACGGTCGGCGATCCTTCGGATGTGCGGCCGCTGCGCCTCGGCCTGCTCCATGACCTGGACGATCTTCGCGTAGCGCGAGTCGACCGGCAGCTTCGTCACGACGATGGTCATCCCGTCCGGCCCGTTGATCGCCCCCGACAACACCTCCGAGCCGGGCGCTTTGGCGATCTGAAACGGCTCACCGGTCAGGTACGACTCGTCCATCGCGCCGTGACCCTCGACGACCGCGCCGTCGGCGGGACAAATCTCGTGCGGCAACACCACCAGACGATCGCCGATCTGCACGTCCTCGGTGCGGACCTCGACGATGCCTGCGTCGGTCAACCGGTGGGCGCTGCTCGGCAGCCGCTTCGCCAGCGCCGCCAGGACCGCGGAGGCTCGTCGCGTCGCGTGCAGCTCCAGCGCCGTGCCGCCGGCGAGCATGAGCACGACGATCGCTCCGGCCAGATATTCGCCGAGAATCGCCGACGTGACGATGGAGATGCCGGCCAGCGCGTCCGAGCCCACTTCCCGTGCCGCGAGTTTCTTCACCAGGTCCCACAGCAGAGGAAGGCCCATGAGGAACACAGCCATGAGCGCCCATTCGCTGCGGTGTTCCGGCGCGTGGAACGCGAATCGCGCCACGAGATACGCCGCGATCCCTGCGAGCGACGCGAACGCGATCCACGTTTCCTTCGATAGAGACCGCGGTGGCGCGAGTGAGTCGTCTTCCGGCATGAGCATCGCGAGCCCAGCATAGCGGGCAGAGAGTTGATACGAGTGTATCGCCAGCCGTCCCGGTGATCGCGCGCACCTGGGCGGGTGACGAGGGGGTGGGGGTGCTGGGTGCTCGGTGCTGGGTTTAGAACCTGAAAAACGGAAAACCGAGGACCGAGGACCGAGGACCGAGGACCCCGAGCCCGAGGTCCCCGAAAACCCTTTACCGGCACTAGAATCACGACCGTGTCGTCCAACACTGCCGCCATTCAGGTCAGCGAGTTCGTTCAGGCTCTGGCCTTGTGCTGGAAGACGCTTGCTGCCTATCCGCCGGGACATCCGGCGCTGGTGCGATCGATCGAGGCCGTCAATCGCCGCCTTGCCGAGCTTCGCGGGCCGGCCGGCGATGTCACGCTCGGGATCAGCAACGACGGGCTCGTCTACGGCGATCTCAAGATCGGATCGCCGGCTGCGCGCAAGCTCGGTCAGGCCTTGTTCGCGCGCGGGGTGGCGCTGGTGCGCCTGTCGAATGAGACCGAGCCGCGCGACCTGGAGGCATTTCTGCGGCTGCTCGCCGCCGGGACGCCGCTCAATCGCCAGAACCCGATGTGGGACGATCTGACCGCGGCCGGCGTCATCAACATCAACCTGCAGCCGGTGAGCTACAGCGCGGTTCGTCTCACCGACTCGCTCGAAGAGAAGCGCCCCGATGAGAAGGAGCGCTCTCTGTGGGACGAGATTCTTCGGGCCCTCATCGAGGGGCGCCAGTTTTCCGATCAGGCGGACGTCCCGAAAAGCGTTCATTCGGCCGACGAGCTGACGCGGCTCATCAACGAATCCATCGCCGGTCCGAAGCCGGAGTTCGATCCCGACGCCACATTCGGCATCCGTCTGGCCGATTCCCAGCAGAACGATTCGCACGATCTGATCGCCGAGACCGTCGGGCACTACATCGCCAATGCCTGGGGGATGAAGAAGCAGAACTCGCTCCAGCAGGCCATCCAGCTCATTCAGTCGCTCGCGCCTCCGTTGCAGGGCATCATCCTGCGGGCGGTGGTGGCGGCGCTGGGGTGCGATGAACAGGCCGGAGCGTTGATGCGCGAGCTGGCCACCGAGCTGCCGGCGGATCAGGTGCTCGACGCGCTGCGCTACCTCTCGTCAGTGGAGAAACTCTCCTCACACTCGATGTCGCTGCTGGAATCGCTGACGCGAGTGGAGGAGTCGAAGCGAACCGTGGTGGCGCCGGCGCTGTCCGTGATCGCCGATCTGGTACGCGTCTTCGGCGACGAGGACATCGGCCGCTTCAACCCCGACGATCACTCCGCGCTGCTCTCTTCGGTGGCCGTGCGCATTCCTCACGTGCCTCCGGAGGCGCTCACGGCCATCGAACCGCTCGGCAATCGCGCCGAGACCATGGATCATCCGACCATCGTCCGGCAGTTCTCGGCCACGCTGCTCGACCTCCTCAGCGGTCCGCTGCCGGGGCGGTCGCCGCGGCCGGTGCTCGGGCGAATCGAGTCGATCTTCCACGCCTTCGTCAGCGCGGGCGATTTCGACGACGCCCGCGAACTGACCGAGCAGTTGCAGGAGATCGCCGGCACGACTCCCAGCGAGCCGCTGCGTGCGGACATCGCCGAGACGCTGGGGAACTTCGTCACCACCGAGACCATTCACGGTCTTCTGGAGACGATGCAGAGCTCGTCGTCGGCCCGGGCCTCCGCGGTCAAGCGGCTGACCGAGGCCCTGGGCGCGAACATGCGGCGCAATCTCCTCATCGCCCTGGCCGAGGAGAGCAACCGCTCGCGCCGCCGCCGGCTGTTCGACTTCGTCAACTCGATCGGAAAGAACATCGTCCCCGATGTCGTCGAGTTTCTCGGCGACAACCGCTGGTACGTGGTCAGGAACATGCTCATCCTTCTGCGCAATCTGGAGGACCGGACCTCGTTGCCGATGGTGCGCAAACTGGCGCGCCATCCCGATCTGCGCGTGAAGCTCGAGGCCATCAAGAGCCTCTTCGTGCTCGGCGCGGAGGTGCAGGACACGCTGCTCGACGATCTCATCAACGATCCCGATCCCAAGGCGGCGGACACGGCCATCACGCTGGTGGGCAGCTATGGCATCCGGCAGGCCGTCGGCCCGCTTCTGCACGTGCTCGACGGGAAGGACCTGCTCGGCGCGAAGCATCTGAGGCGGGTCAAGGCGCTGCGGTCGCTCGGCGAGCTCGGGGATCCCGCCGCGCTCGACCGCCTCCGGCCGTTCTTCAGCCGGTCGTTTCTTCCGTGGCCGCCGAAGGAGCAGCGGCTGGCGGCGTGGGAGTCGCTGCAGGGTTACCCGCGCGACGCCCGCCAGGAGCTGGTGGAACGGGGACTGCGCTCGCGCGATCCGCGGGTCAAGGCCATCTGCTCGAGGCTCAAGAGGAGCTGACCATGGAACGTCTTCCCACGCAGATCGCCGCGGCCGTGAACATGCGCGGACTCTATCCGCCGAACCACCCGCGCGTCGTGGAGAGTGTGGAGAGAGTGCTGGCCGCGCTGGGGGAGGTCGTGGCCGAGGCGGGCGACGATTCGATTACCTACGTGCTCATCGGCGACGATCTGCTCGCCGGCGAACAGGTCATCCGGAAGAACACGCTGTCGCTCCGGCACTTCATGGACATCCTCCATCATCGCGGAATCGAGCGGATGACGCTTTCCGCGGGCCTCCCGCTGGACGAGGCCAACCGTTTCATCGAAGCGCTGACCGGCGGCGAGTCCATGGCGTCGTCGCCGCACATCATTCTCGGCCGCGCGCACGTGGCGCTGGAAGACGAGACCAAGAAGAGCGAGCGGAAACAGCTGTCGATGCAGCAGCTGGAGGTGATGCGCGACGCCTGGGCGCGCTTTCGGGTCCAGCGCAGCCTTCCCGTCGAGCAGCTGGAGGCGCTGGTGTGGAGCCTCATCGACTCCGTGGCCGGGAGCACGCGCAGCATGCTGCCGCTGGCGCCGTTGCGCGCGCACGACGAATACACCTTCGTCCATTCGATCAACGTCTCGCTGCTGGTCCTGCTGCAGGCGCGGTCGTTCGGGATCTACGGGCCCATGCTGCACGACTTCGGCATGGCCGCGCTCCTTCACGACATCGGCAAGCTGACGGTGCCCGTGGAGATCCTGCACAAACCCAACCGGCTCGACGCCGCGGAATGGGAAGTGATGAAGGGGCACGCGCGGGAGGGAGCGTGGTACCTCGCGGAGATGGACGCGGCGCCGCCGCTGGCGGCCATCGTCGCCTACGAGCATCACCTTCGTTTCGACGGGCAGCCGAGCTATCCGCTGCCGCGCTCGGCGCGGGTGATCAACCTGGCCAGCCGCATGACCGCCATCGCCGACACGTACGACGCCATGTCCACGACCCGGCCGCACCAGAAGGCTCTCGGCCAGGCCGCGGCGTTCGAGGTGCTGAAGCTGCGGGCGCGAACGAATTTCGATCCCGGCCTGGTGGACAACTTCATCCGCCTGATGACCGAGGCGAACTTCGACCGGGCCCGGGCGCACACGGGTGGAGCGGAGTACTGACCGCGCTGCTATAATCCGCGCCGCCGGCGGGGGAATCTTCATCCCGGGTGTGCCGTTAGCGGCACTACCTTCCCAAGGACTTTGTGGGGCTGTAGCTCAGTTGGGAGAGCGCCTGAATCGCACTCAGGAGGTCATCGGTTCGATCCCGTTCAGCTCCACCAATCAAGGCAGAAATCAGAAGGCAGAAAGGCAGAAATGCTTTTCTGCCTTTGTTTATTTGCTCGACGGCCTCCGCGCGGAACGTGAGTCTCGAGGTGCCGTTTCGTGTCATCGGCAGATGCTCTACCGCGCCGCTTCTAACGCTCGGTCGAGCAGATCACGCACTCCGCCATCACGCGCCGCGTCGCGCAGCAGATCCAGGTCGAGGTTCCGGTCCGACTTGAGAATCCCGAGAACATTGCGGCATTGACGCTCGGAAGATTCTGCGCCGGGCCGGAACCACATCAACTTTTTCGAACGATGAGATCCTCCGGTGCATAGAAGTAAAGACGGGCGCCGCCGATGTCGATCGCGCGGCGCCGCTCGATCTGGGAATCGCGACGTCCTGATACAGCACATGTGAGCCCTGCGATGATTGCGTCGACATCGCGGCGAATGCGCCGTCGAGTGGTGGCTCGACGTCCGCCGTGCCGCAGTTCAGGTCGGGTGTCACCGGACCGGTCTTTCCGGACTGGGCCAGCCACGTCCCGCTTCCGCTCTGTTCATCGACAATCGTCCAACCATGCGGAAGGTTCGAGTTGGGTCCGCCGTTCGTCTCGAAGCTGCCGTTCTGAACGAGGTTCGTCGGCGCTGCGAGCGCAGCCATCGCGATGGCGAGCGCGATCAGTATTGCGGCTCCGATTCGCACGATCCGCGGAGTTTGTCACCTTCCAAAAGGCTGAGCAGTCGCCGGCGAGACACCGCCTCTATCCGATGAGTTATCGCTCCGATGCTCAGGGCGACTCAGCATTCTTCAACGCGGATTCGGCGACGATCAATACACGCTTCCGCGTGCGCGACGCGACCTTCGCGCGCTCCGCTGCGGGCGACGGATCGATGGTCACGCCTGGTGAGTTCGTGGTGGTCGCGAGCCAGCTTGTCGACGATCGCGACCGGCGGAAGGTCATGCACCGTGATCGATTTGCGATCGATGCCCCACGAGTGGCTCCGCACTGCGACGAGGTGATAAGCCACGAGTCACTGCGGAGAATACAGAGAGCAGGAAAACCTTCATTGCGGGATCACCTTCGCGCC
Organism: Thermoanaerobaculia bacterium; assembly: GCA_038244815.1. Lineage (GTDB taxonomy): Bacteria > Acidobacteriota > Thermoanaerobaculia > Gp7-AA8 > Gp7-AA8 > DASVHS01. Next base: position 14,072 of record JBBRTB010000032.1, on the reverse strand, counting down.
CCGCGGGATGTCGATCCCTTTCCCTGCGAACCCGGCGCGATACAATCGCGGTTTCCCGCGAGAACCGATGGACACAGTGACGTACGAGAATATTGATGCCCGCTCCAACCCGACCCTCTTTGCCCTCTTCTCGAGCGTTCGGTCGGACGAGCTCGGAATGCAGGGATGGGATCGTCAGCTTCGCGAATCGATTCTCAGAATTCAGTTTGAGGCGCGGCGACGTGGATATTGCGAGCAATTTCCAGCTGCGGAGTGGCGGCTCATCGTTCGCAACGGCAAGAGTGTCGGATGGGTCGTCGTGGACAGAAGCGGTGACGCACTGCACGGTGTCGATATCGCCATCGTCAACGAGGAGAGAAGTCAGGGCATTGGCAGGATCGTGATTCAGACGCTGAAGGATGAAGCCGCCGCCGGCGGCAGGCCATTCGTCATCAGCGTCCAGCGCGCGAACGTCCGAGCGGCTGCTCTATATATCCGTCTGGGGTTCCGGGTGATGAGCGAGGACGACGTCCACACACTGATGGAATGGCGGTACAACGGCAATGAGTGAACGAGAGGCGGGGACCGGCCAGTCGTTTGGCGCCGCTCACGTCGACGCCGCGACATTCCGCGCCCAACTCGACACGAGCTTTCGACTCGCTCACGACGGCCCTCCGATTTCTCTGCGACTCGCCGAAGTCGTCGACGGTCCTGCTCGCGGAAACCTCGAGCAGTTCTCCCTTTTTTTTCACGGACCTGTCGATCTCCCGTTGCCGCAGGGAACCTACACGTTTGATCACGACTCTCTCGGAACAATGGCGATGTTCATCGTTCCCATCATCGAGTCGACTTCCGAGCGACTGGTCTATCAGGCATCGTTCAGCCGGTTCGTGCCGTCGCGCGCCCAATGAACGACCGTTTGAGGCTCTCCCTTCGATTCGACGCCGAAGCGATGCGCCGTGACCTCCGCAATCTCGCCGACGATGCCTGGATCGCGCACTTCGTCAAAGAAAACTACGAGGGCGTCTGGAGCGTCCTTCCGCTGCGCGCACCCGCTGACGCTCAGCACCCGGTCCAGACGATTTACTCAGACCCCTCCTGCGATGTCTTCACCAACACGCCCTTGCTCTCGCCATGCCCGTACTTTCAGAGGGTCCTTGACGAATTTCGGTGCCCGCTGCAGGCGGTCAGGCTTCTGAAGTTGACGCCCGGATCATTCATCAGGCCGCACTCCGACCACGATCTGGAACCGCGCTACGGGACGGTACGGATCCACATTCCGATCCGGACGAATCCGGATGTCGACTTCCGCCTCAACGGGGAACCGGTCGTGATGGCCGAAGGAGAATGCTGGTACCTGCGTCTCAGCGACACGCATTCCGTCGCCAACCGTGGAAATACGGATCGGGTCCATCTCGTCATCGATGCGATCATCAATCCCTGGCTCGAGGAGCTCCTTCTCGCAGCGGACCGGACTCCAGCGGCGACACCGAGGAGCGCGAAGGCCCGCGCCTCGTTGTCCGAGCTCGACCGCTTCCGCGCGCTCGTTCTTCGCGACGAAGCGATGCAGAAGCGCTTGCTTGAGATCGAAGATTACGCTGCATTCATTTCGCTGGCGTTTCAACTCGCAGTGCAGGCGGGCTGCCGCACGACGCGGGACGAGATCGAGCTGGCGATGAGGGAGACGCAGCGGCACTGGTGGGAGACTTCGGCATGATCGCCGCGGAGGCCAGTCTCGCCGGGTGGATCCCATTCCGGGTCCGGTTGAACCAACTGCCGCCCTCCGTCCAATGGTGTTACCTCGGCGAGAGGACGTTCGCCGAACCATTTTTCGAAGATACGGTGCGTCAGTGTCTGGCGAAGCCGTTCAATCAACTGTTCGCCCGGGAGACGACGATTGAGGCGATGAGGGCATGGAGCGCCGCGGCACCCGGCCTCGCTCCAACGGCATTCATCTTTCACACGTCTCGTTGCGGTTCGACGCTGTTTTCGCAACTGGCCGCGGCGCTGCCCCGAACCGTCGTCGTCTCGGAGGCTCCGCCGATCGATGAGGTTCTTCGGGCGACGGCGCCGGAATCGGAACGCGTCGAGTGGCTGCGCGTGGTTCTCTCCGTTCTCGGACAGCCGCGGCGCGGAGACGAACGCCACTTGTTCGTGAAATTCGATGCGTGGCACGTGATCGCCCTGCCGCTCATCCGGCGAGCGTTTCCGGATGTTCCGCTCGTCTTTCTCTATCGCGAGCCGGCCGAGGTGATCGCGTCACAGATGCGGATGCCGGGAGTCCACATGATTCCTGGCCAGGTCGATCCGGCTTTGATGGGACTCGACCTGCCCGCTGCGCTGCAGCTGAGCCGCGAGGAGTACTGCGCGCGCGTGTTGCGACTCGTTTATGAGGCGGCGGTCGCGCACGCGAGACGCGGGGAGCTGTCGCTCCTCAATTACTCGGATCTCCCCGCGGCCGCAGAACGCAGATTGCTGGAATGGTGCGGCCTGAGCGCGACCGAGGAGATCCGCGAGCGTCTGCGCCGCGTAACGGAGTTCGATGCCAAAACGCCGTCGCTGCCTTACGACCCCACGGACGTGAAAACGCGGCCGGCGCCGAGTCGTGAAACCTTCGCCGCGGCCGATCGCCATATCGGGCCTTTCTATCGAGATCTCGAGTCAATTCGGAACCGAAATGCGGTATCCTTTCCGCTCACTCATAAGTCGGACTGATCAAATCGATTGAAGATTTCTCGCGCAGCGTTCCTGAAGTCCTGCTCGGTCGCATTGATCGGCGCTTGTGGCGCCGGTGCTGAAATGCTGCGATGGAGCCCCCTCGACCTTTTTCGATCGGATGCGCTGCATTTGTCCGACGCCAGCGCTTCGCAGTTTCTTCCTTACCTGAAGGATTCCTTCACGGTACGCGTGGGTGCTCTGCGGTCGACGAAGCTGGTGCTTGCCGAGGTCGACGAACGCTCGAACACGAAGAACGTCGCGCAATTCTCTCTGACCTTTCACGCAAGGCCGCAGGACCTGCTTTCGGATGGAACGTATGAATTCACCCATCGCTCCCTCGGCAGCTTCCATCTCTTCATCGTGAAGATCGGGATTCCAAGTGATAGACGCTCGGTCTATGAGGCGTGTTTCAGCCGCCATACGAATCGACGAGACAAACAGAACCCCGCGGCGGGCTGAATCAGGGTAGGAGAACAACCGCATGTCAACGCCATTTCTAGGAATGATCATCATCGTTCCCTACAACTTCGCGCCGCGTGGATGGGCTTTCTGTAACGGTCAGATCCTGCCGATCTCACAAAACACCGCCCTTTTTTCCCTGCTCGGGACAACGTACGGGGGCGACGGTGTGAGCACATTCGCACTGCCCGACCTTCGAAGCCGCGTTGCGATCCATTCGGGTCAAGGGCCGGGATTATCAGCCTACTTTCTCGGTCAGGAGGGCGGTGCCGAGAACGTTTCGCTGACCGTCAACCAGATGCCAGCTCACACACACGCGATCACGCTTGGGTCCCTGGCCGCGACGGCCAATGTGAAAAACGGGACGGGTAATTCGCAGACGCCGGTCGGCAACGTGCCGGCGGTTGAAGCGGCCGGTGTCACAGCAACATACAGCAACCTCGCAGCCGATGCTGTGATGAGGGCGGGCGCAGTGACACTTACAGGAACCCCGGTCGCGAGCCCCGCTGGCGCAAGCCAGCCGTTCGGCATCATTCAACCTTATCTGACTCTGAACTTCTGCATCGCGCTCGCGGGGATTTTTCCGAGCCGCAACTGAACCTGGTGAGATTCATGAGGAACAGGAGTCGCGGTTCGATGGTCGCCCCACTGGCGTGGGCACTGACCGCGTTCCTCGTTGCGTCGGCCGGTGGCTTCTCTTCGGCTCTGGGTGCGGACTTCGTCGTCACAAAAACCGCGGACACCAACGACGGCGCATGCAACTCCGACTGTTCCCTTCGCGAGGCCATCATCGCCGCAAACGCATCGGCCGGCGCCGACAGGGTCATTCTCGGCAGCGGATTGATCTACACGCTGACGATCGCTCCGCCGGACGCAGCGGGCGCCCTCGTGGGCGGCAGCGGCGATCTCGACGTTACAGACGCGCTCACGATCGAAGGCAATGGCTCGACAGTCGATGCGGCAGGCATCGATCGCGTTTTCGATATAGCGGGGAACTTCACGGTCACCATCAACAACCTGACGATCAAGAATGGTCTGTCGTCCGGCTTCCTCTCCACCGGTGGGGGACTCAATATTCGTGGTGCCAGCGTGGTTTTGAACGGATGTGCCGTCAAGGGCAACAGCACTGCACTCGACTCGGGCACTCGTGACGACGGAGGCGGCATCGCCGTGTTCGGATCCTACGACGCGGCCTCCGCGACGGCGACCCTCGCTCATCTCACTCTCGCCGGCAGCAGCGTGTCGGCGAACACGGGGCACAATGGCGGCGGTATTGTCTGCGCACTATGTGCTCTCACGATTGCGAACTCCGACATTACAGCGAACGTCGCTGAGGGCGGCGATGGTGGCGGCATCGATCTGCTCGGCAACGCCTCCACGCTCTCCATGACCAACAGCACGCTGGCGAGCAACAGCGCGCCGGCCGGTCGGGGAGGCGGATTGGCGGTGCCGTTTGGGACCGGCATTTCGTTGCTGACTCTCAACCGGATCGCGAACAACACGGCGGTACAGGGCGGCGCGATTTTCAACCAGGCCGGCACGATCAACGGCGACAACAACTGGTGGGGATGCAACGATGGACCGGGCCTGGCGGGCGCAGGTTGTTCTGCCGCGCCGAACGGCGTTTCCGGGCCATTTACGATGACCCGCTACCTCGTGCTTACGATGAGCGCAGTCCCACCGACAATCCCGCTGAACGCGACGTCGACGGTGACCGCGAACCTCACGATCAACTCCCTGGGGGAGAACACGACGGCTGGAGGGACCGTCCCGAACGGCATCGTAGCGGCGTTCTCGGGAACGAATGGCAGTTACGCCTCGCCGACGTCGCCGACGAGCAACGGAAAAGCGATCGACGTGTATACGGCAACCGGGCCGAAAGCGAAAGGGGTCAACCTCAGCACAACCGTTGATGCTCAAACGGTCTCAGCCGCGATCAACGTCGGCTATCAGCCGTTTACGGACGACCCACTGATTGCCGGCGTGACGATCGTTCGTGCAGTGCACGTCACCGAGTTGCGCACCCGCATCGATGCCATTCGCTCCGCGCACGGCCTTCCTCCGTATTCGTATGGCAGCACGATCACGATCGGGGTTACAGTTATCGCCAGTCAGCACATCAACGATTTGCGGCAGGCGTTGGCGCAAGCGTATACCGCTGCAGGGTCGACTCCCCCGAGTTACACGGATTCGCCACTGACCCCCGGCACGGTGATCAAAGTTCTGCATATCGCTCAGATACGAGCCGCGATCATCGCGATGGAGTGACGGTGTTGCTTGCGGGCGTGGCCGTCGTCAACGCTGAGTCGTCAGTTCGATCCCGTTCAGCTCCACCAATTCAGGGCGCTTGCTGAAGCGCAGCAACGGTGCCGACGAGCTGGCCGATAGCCGTTGACGTCCAATGAATCCTTGAAGCGACTGCTTCGGTCCGCGTCGAAGGCGCGGCGGACTCATCGTGCTTGCCTGATTGAACGCGAGGTCGATACGATCCTGCGGATGATCAGGAGAGTTCCGCCGGAAGCGAGCGGAAAATGAGCTGCAGGTTTCTCGGTCCCAATGGCCGCCTTGTCCCGGCTGTAACGGCCGGGCAGATGCGCGAGGTCGATCGCATCGCCGTCGACGAGACGGGCCCGAATCTTTTCCAGATGATGGAAAACGCGGGCCGCAGCCTCGCCGAACTGACTTTGCAACTTCTTGGTAGAGGTTGGCAGGAGGCGGAGATCTTGATTCTGGCCGGGACGGGCGGGAACGGCGGCGGAGGAATCTGCGCCGCGAGGCATCTGGCAAATCGCCAGGCCCGGGTTCGTCTGCTCGTGACCGATGCCGGCTCGCTCAAAGGTGTGCCGAGCGCGCAATACGCGATCTACCGGCATACCGGCGGCAGAGAGATCGCGCTTGACGGTCTCGAACGGAGCAATCCCCGCATCATCATTGATGCGCTCGTGGGTTACGGTCTGCGCTCCGCGGCCACGGGCACCGTGCTCGAGCTGATCCGATGGGCGAATTCCTCAGATGCGCGCGTTCTGGCGCTCGATGTCCCGTCGGGTGTCGACGCCACAACCGGCGACACGCCCGGCGAGGCGATCCGGCCCGAGTGGACGATGACTCTCGCACTTCCGAAGACGGGGCTCCTGCCCGAGCGAAGCGGGCAATTGTTTCTCGCGGACCTCGGCATCCCGGCGGAAACGTTCCGCCGCGCGGGCCTGAGGGTCGAATCGCCTTTCTCGGATCGCGGCGTCATTCCGCTGCGGTCGGAGATGGTCGAGGTCACCGATTCCTGAGCGAGTCCAGGATCGATTCCTGGAGCGCGTCGGTGGACTGGCGCTCAGCCTCAAACAACTGGCGAGCGCCTTCCGCGATCGAGCGGAGTTGGGCTGCGTAACGGCGGCAGTGCCGGCACATGACCAGGTGCATTCGAACGCCGAACCTCTGATGCCAGGCCAGGGCTGAAAAGGTTTCGCTGGCGATGGCTGTCGAGACTTCTTTGCAGTTCAGCATCTCAGCCTCTCACGCCTTTCGCTTCAAGGCACTCCCGCATGCGATTTCGAACCCTGTAGAGCATCACACCAAGGTTAGTGCCGCTGACCTCCATAATCTTACAGATCTCATCCGTGGCAAGCCCCTCGACCTCCCGGAGTACGAAGACCAGACGCTGCCTGGTGGGAACACCATCCAGGCAGTCCCCGATACTCTCGCGGAGCTCCCGTCCCTCGAACTCGGCGTCAGCGGGGCGTGGTGGCCGGAGCCACGAGCCGTCCGGGTTGAACCGGCTCTCCATGATGCGGTCGATGTCGTCGTCGACGTCGTCGTGCTGATTCCGCTCGCGGGCGCGGCGCGCCTCTTTGAGTTTGTGGAAGAAAATGCCGAAGAGCCATGTGCGGATGTGTGACCGCCCTTCGAAAGTGTGGACCTTCTCGAGGAACGTGATGAACGTCGATTGCGCAACATCGTCCGCCTCGTGCGGCTCGAGACCGGACGCCCGCGCGGCACGAACGATGTGAGGGAGGTACTCCCGGACGACTGCTTCGATCGTCACCTCGTCGCGCGAGCGGAGTCGCGCAACAAGCGACTCGCCGCTCAGAACGTCTGTACTCATGACTGGGGGCCTACATACTGCCCGGGCCGGGAGGTGTCAACTTTCTCTACGAGTTTCGCCGCGTCCGATGCTCTGATCCGCTTGCGGCCGTCGCCCGCGATCCCGCTTTGACGGTGCCCTCCACCCTTTCCTCCAATTCATCCCAGCCGCACCTGTAAGAAACCGTGTTCCCGAGACACTCACTCGGTGTCGGCGGTTGTGGTCGTCGCTCGGCCGGCGACCGGAAACAGTGGCCGAAGTCTCGGACAGGAGAGGAAGGCAGCATGCACAGCGGCGATTGGAAGAGTGTCCCCAGCCCTGATGGCCTGAATGAGTTGCTTGATCGGGGCTTCCGCTACGCTCTATCGCTGACGCACGATCGGAGCGGAGCCGAGGACCTCGTGCAGGATGCGGCGATGGCAATGCTGGGCAGGGATGCCGAATGGGAACAGCCCTACTTTTTCGCGACCATTCGCAACCGCTTCATCGACAGGTACCGCCGGGACCAGCGCGTCACATTCGTCTCCCTCGAAACGGAGACCAATGCCGGTATTTCCGAGCGGTCCGGCGCGCCACACCGGGACTTCGAACCGCGGGACTCCTTCGAGGCCGCTCATCTCCACGAGGCCCTGGGCGCGTTGCGGGACGATGAACGGGAGGCTCTCTTCCTTGCCGTCGTGGAAGGTTACACGGCAGAGGAAATCGGGACGTTCACCCAGCGCCCTCGGGGAACTGTGCTGAGCATGATCTTCAGGGCGAAGCGCAAGCTGCGCGATGCTCTCGATGTGAGGGTGGATCGCCCCAGCCAGAGCGCGTCGGGCACGTGCCGCCGCCTGACTCTGATGGTTTGAGGGAGCGCTGAGCGGCGCGGACCGGTTACGATTTTTTCTCTGCTGCCGGAGGGGGATAGAGGCTTTCGAACTGCGGATCTCCGTGAAGCAGCGTGAGGTCAGGATCACGCCGGGCCCACGCGGGATCGGTGAACCCGCCGTCCCACGCTTTTCGCAAGGCTCCCAGCGCCTCTTCCTTTCGATCGAGCTGGCAATAGACACAGGCGAGGTTATAGAGCACCGTTGCCTCGTTCGGCCGCAGCGCCGCCGCGAGGTTCGCCTCGCGGTTCGCCTCTTCCAGGCGGCCGAGCTTTGCGTAGGCGCCTGCGAGGAGGGTTCGCGCTCGCGCATCCTCCGGAACGTTGCGGAGGTGGCGCTCGATCACCTCCGCCTGTTGCTGCGTCACGTTGCGAAGGGCTTCCGGTTTTCCGAGGGCACCGAGGGCGTTGAGAATGGGAACGTAGACGTTGTAATCGTCGCCCGCCATTTTCAACGCGTCGTCCATGATCTCCACGAGATCCACATAGCGCCCGGCCGCAAAGAGAATGCGGCCAAGAAGGTAATAGGCGCCTTCGCAGTCGGGCTTGCGGTCGATGGCCGCTCTGGCGCGCAGATTGGCGGCGTCGAAATTCGCGTCGGCGTACAGAATCCATCCCTCGGCCACTTGCACTTCGGCCAGGTCAGGCCCCATGCGGGCGGCGCGGTTCGCGGCTTCGTAGGCGCGCTCGAGCCAGTGAGAAGCGCGGTCATAGTGATAGTGGTATTGCGCACAGACATTGGCGATCGCCGCGTAGGAAAGCGCGAACTCGGGGTCGATCGACGCCGCGTTCTCGAACATCTGCAGCGCGAACTCCATGTCCTGCCGCGTCAGCCGCCGCGCGTAGCTCTTTCCACGCAGGTAGAGGTCGTAGGCCTGCAGATCTTCGGTCGGTCGGGCGGCGAGCGCTTTTTCTTCCTGCGGTGAAAGAGTGATGCGCAGCGCTTCGGCGATCTTTCTTGCGATCTCATCCTGCACTTCAAAGACGTCCTTCATCTCGCGGTCGTACCGTTCGGACCACAGCGGAAAATCGGTGTGGGTATCGACCAGTTGCGCATTGATGCGCAGTCGTACGCCTGCGCGCCGCAAGCTGCCGGTCAGAACGTAGCCCGCGCTGAGCTGCTGGCCGATGGCGGCAGGAGTCACGGTCTTGTCGCGGTACGCGAGCACTGTGGCCCGCGAGAAGATCTGCAGTCCTTTGATCTTCGAAAGCTCGGTGATGATGTCCTCGGTGACGCCGTCGCGGAGGTACTCATCTTCCTTGATTCCGCTGAGATTCTCGAAGTAGAGAACGGCGATTGATTTCTCCGCCGCCACCGCGGAAGCACGCCGGGAGCCGCTGTCGACCGCGAATCTGCCACCGGAATCGACGTCGCGCTTGAGGCGCATCAGATCGGTCTTGATGTCGGTGGCGCTCTGGTATCGAAGGTTGCGGTCTTTCTCCAGAGCCTTATCGAGGATCCGGCCGAGCTGCGCCGGCAGAGCAGGATTGAGCTTCTCCACTGGCACGGGGTCCCGATTGAGAATCGCGTCGAAGACGATGGCCGACGTTTCCCCCGGGAACGGCACCGCGCCCGCCGCCATCTGATACAGGACTGTGCCAAACGAAAAGATATCGGTACGCGCATCGGTCAGTTGCGCCCGCGCCTGCTCTGGCGACATGTACGACACGGTGCCGATTGAGGTACCCGCTGAGGTCAGCTCGTTAACACGCGCGGCGGTCAGCTCTTCAGTGGCAGCGCTTCCCGTTTGCCGGAGCTGGATCTTCGCCAGGCCGAAGTCGAGGATCTTCGCCTGGCCGCGGGAGTTGATGAAGATGTTCGCCGGCTTGATGTCGCGGTGCACGATGCCTTTCGCGTGCGCCGACTCGAGCGCGTCCGCGATCTGGATGGCGATATCGAGCATCTGGGGGAGATCCAGCCGCTGGCGGCGGATGCGTTCGCCGAGTGTCTCGCCCTCCAGCAGTTCCATGGCGATGAAATGCTGCCCCTCATGCTGGTCGATCGCGTACACCGTACAGATGCCGGGATGGTTGAGCGCGGATGCTGCCCGGGCCTCGCGCTGAAAACGTTCGAGCATGGCGCCGTCCTGCGCGAATTCAGCGGGAAGGAACTTCAGGGCCACACGGCGTCCGAGGGTGGTGTCCTCCGCTTCGTAGACCACACCCATCCCGCCGCTACCGAGCTTGGAGGTCACCCGGTAGTGAGACATCGTCCGACCGATCATGCCGTTTTCCTTTGCTGGTGAAGGAGCGATTCTAGTACAAGCGCGTATGCCGACTGCTCCTGACGAAGCGTTGCACGACAGGTGAACCTCGCCGGGTTCGCCTGGTTCTCCGGCGTCCTGCAATCGAATGGTGACGTGATTCGTCTACCAGTCAGGACCGGGGTGTCAAATGCAGAGGATCGACATCGAGGAGCGGATTCGCGCGTACTACGGCAGCCAGACGCTCTCGACTGCAGCGGCCTGCGAGAAGGTTGCCGGTGCCCGTGGTGATGTGGCGAACACTCTGAAGATTGTAGGTGCCGGCTTCAGCCGGCACGAATCCACGGCGTCAGTCGCGGACGATGCTCGTGCACCTCGACCTGTACACGGAGCTCATCTTCGGCCGCTCCGAGCTGACTCGTTCGGAACGCGAAATGATCGCGGTGGCCGTGTCCGTGACCAACCGTTGTCGATACTGAGGGAGAGCTGGTTGTCGAAAGGAGTCGTACGTTGACCGAACTTCCCGAGGTTTCGCCGCTCGACGCGCACAACCGCAAGCTGCTCGAGAATGTGCACCCTCCCCAATGGGTGAACCCGACAGCCGCGCCGCGATACAACCTCGTCGTCGTCGGTGCGGGAACAGCGGGTCTCGTGAGCGCGGCCGGCGCGGCCGGGCTGGGGGCGAAGGTGGCGCTCATCGAGCGCCATCTGATGGGCGGCGACTGTCTGAACGTCGGCTGCGTTCCATCGAAGACCATCATTCGCGCGGCTCGGGCCGCCGCTGACGTCAGGGACGCGCAGCGTTTCGGGGTCAGAGTTCCCGAGGGGGTGAGCGTCGACTTCGGCGCGGTGATGGAGCGGGTCCGCGCCATCCGCGCCAAGATCAGCCCGCACGATTCAGCCCGCCGCTTCAGGGACGACTACGGCATCGACATTTTCCTGGGCCATGGCCGCTTCACCAGCCGCGACACGGTCGAGGTGGCGGGGCAGACTCTGCGCTTCGAACGTGCGGTCATCGCGACCGGAGCACGAGCCGTCGTTCCGCCGATCCCCGGTCTGGCCGAGGCCGGGTTCCTCACCAACGAGACGGTCTTCAATCTCACCGAACAGCCTCGCCGCCTGGCCGTGCTCGGTGGTGGCCCGATCGGCTCTGAGCTCTCACAGACGTTCGCGCGACTCGGCACCGAGGTGACCGTTATTCAGAGGGGCAAGCAGTTCCTCCCGCGGGAGGACTCCGATGCCGTTTCGATTCTCTTCGAGGCGATGAAGTCCGACGGCGTCGACATCCGGCTGAACACCGCGCTCGAGCGCGTCGAGGTCAGAGGCGGCGTCAAGATCCTTCATCTCAGTACCGACGGAAAGCCCTCGAGGCTCGAGGCCGAAGCCATTCTCGTCGGCATCGGCCGTGCGCCTAACGTGGAGGGTCTGAACCTGGAGGCCGCCGGCGTGCGCTATGGCTTGCAGGGTGTCGAAGTCGACGACCATCTGCAGACTTCGAATTCGCGGATCTTCGCGGCCGGCGACATCTGCTCGGCGTACAAATTCACGCATACGGCGGACTCCGCGGCCCGGATCGTCATTCAGAACGCATTCTTCGGCTTCGCCGGCAGGAAGCGCGTCTCCGCTCTGACGATCCCGTGGTGCACCTACACCGACCCGGAGATCGCACACGTCGGGATGTACGAGCATGATGCGCGGGCCAAGGGGATCGAGGTGCAGACGTTCAAGGTTCCGATGGACGACGTCGATCGGGCCGTCACCGAAGGCGAAGAGGATGGCTTCGTCAAGATTCACGTTCGAAAGGGAACCGACGAGATCCTCGGCGGAACGATCGTGGCCCGGCATGCCGGAGAGATGATCAGCGAGCTCACCACAGCGATCGTGAACGGGATCGGACTGGGAAAGATGGCTTCCGTCATCCATCCGTACCCGACGCAGGCGGACGCGATCCGGAAGGCGGGAGATGCCTTCAATCGCACCCGGCTGACGCCCGGCCGGCGAAAGCTGCTCGGACGTTACTTCGCGTGGAGACGCTGAGGGCCTGCAGCGCTGGTTGCGCGCAAGAGTCGTGCTTCGGTCGCGGATCGTTTCCTACGCGAACGTCTGCAGCAGCCAGACCGCTGCTGCCGCGAAAAGCGCCGACACGGGAAGGGTGACCACCCACGCCAGAAGCATCTCGCCGACGGTCTTCCATCGCAGTTCCCTGCCACCGCGAGAGATGCCGATGCCTGTGATCGCGCCCGAGGCGACGTGCGTGGTCGAAACAGGGAGAGCGAAGCGCGACGCAAGCCCGACGAGCACCGAGGTGACGACATTGGCGGCCAGCCCGTTCGCCGGGCTGATCGGGGTGACCCTCTCCGCGAGTGTCCGCGTCACGCGGAGCCCGCCGATGGCGCTGCCCGCCCCCATCGCCAGTGCCACGAGGAGGTACATCGGCTGGTGTCCGATTCCGATCGCCAGTGCGGCAGCCACACCGAGCGCGAGAATCTTCGGGGCGTCGTTCAATCCGCGAAAGAAGCTCGTTGCTCCGGAAGAGAGCCAGTGCAGCGAATCGATCGCGGTGACGCGCACGACCGCTGTGCTGCATGACGCCGGGCCGCACGATTCCGACGAGCCGGCCACCACTACCGGCATTTGTCCGCGGAGCACAAGCCCCTCCGGGGTGACCGCCAGGGTGGAGGCCTGCTCGACGCAGACGCAGTAATGATCGAGCCGGTTCAGGAGGGGCCGAAGGAGGGGAAGGACGATCAACAGAAGCAGCAGCGCCATGATGGGTGATGCAAACAGCGGCAGCGCAATCTTGCCGGCAAGTGCGGTCCAGATCACCCCGTGCGTGCCGTGCACGACCGTGGCGCCGATGAGCGCGCCCGCAAGCGAATGCGTCGTCGACACGGGAAGGCCGGTGCGGGTTGCGATGAGCAACCATCCGATCGCGCCAGCGCCGACCGCGAGCAGAAACGAAGGCGAAGTCGTCGGCTGCCTCAGAATGCCTTTGCCGCTGAAAGTCGCAACGAGCGCCTGCGACGCGAATGCCGCGGCGGCGGCACCGGCCGTCGTCCAGAGCGATCCCCAGAGGACGGCGCGGCGGTAGTTCGACACACCCGAGCCGACGAGCGTGGCGATGCCCTTCGAGACATCGTTCGAACCGTTCGCGAACGCCAGGACGAGAGTGAGTGCGAGCAGCGTGAACGCGAGCATCAGCAGCACCCGTCGGGTCCGCAGCACGCATAGCCGGCGCGCTCCTGGCCGGGCTCGAGAATCGCGAACATCCCCTTGTAAGGTGGATTGGAGAGTTTCGCAGCGGTGTCGGTGCAGATCTCATACGGCTCGTTTCGCGGGAACTGGTGTCCCTCCTCATCGATGAATGCCTTGGCCGGTCCGAGATAGACGGCGCGGTGCCCTTTGAAAACGCAGCCGGAAGTCTTTTCGAACTTGAAGCCGCGCACCGTGACGGAGAAGAAGGGATACCCGTCGACGTCTTTCCAGTAGGTCTTCTTCAGGATCTCGATGCCGTAGAAACCGGCGCGTTCGAGTGCGGAAATGAACTGGTCCTGCGTGAGCGCGCCGGACAGGCACTCGCCCCACAACCGCGGATTCACTTTCAGATGGGGCGGCACTTCCCGCTCGCTGACGATGTCGGAGACCAGGATGCGGCCGTGATCCTTCAGCACGCGCCACATTTCCCCGAAGACGCGCGGCTTGTCGGGTGAAAGATTGATCACGCAATTCGACGTGATGAGATCGGCGCTCTTCGAGTCGACCGGAATCT
>JBBRTB010000031.1:0-47638 GCA_038244815.1 Thermoanaerobaculia bacterium | reverse complement strand
GATTTCGCCGCGCGCTTCCGCCGTGATCTTCTTCGACAGGTCGCCGAGGGCTACCGCTGTCGTGACTTCGGCGATGTTGCGGACCTGTCCCGTGAGGTTCGACGCCATCGAGTTGACTGACGCCGTGAGGTCGCGCCACGTGCCGGCCACGCCCTTCACTTCGGCCTGACCGCCGAGGCGGCCTTCGGTGCCGACTTCGCGGGCGACGCGGGTGACTTCGGATGCGAACGCCGAAAGCTGATCGACCATCGTGTTGATCGTGTTCTTCAGCTCGAGGATTTCGCCGCGCGCTTCCGCCGTGATCTTCTTCGACAGATCACCAAGTGCGACCGCGGTCGTGACCTCGGCGATGTTGCGCACCTGCGAGGTGAGGTTCGCGGCCATGTAGTTGACCGAGTCGGTGAGGTCTTTCCACGTGCCGGAGACGCCTTTGACGTCGGCCTGACCGCCGAGTTTTCCTTCCGTACCGACTTCGCGCGCCACGCGCGTCACTTCCGATGCGAACGACCGCAGCTGGTCGACCATCGTGTTGATCGTGTCCTTGAGCTCGAGGATCTCGCCGCGTGCCTGGACAGTGATCTGCTTGGAGAGGTCGCCGTTGGCGACGGCGGTGGTGACCTGGGCGATGTTGCGAACCTGATTGGTCAGGTTCGTAGCCATCATGTTCACTGACTCGGTGAGATCGCGCCACGTGCCGCTGACGCCCTGCACCTCCGCCTGGCCACCAAGCTTGCCTTCACTGCCGACTTCGCGGGCCACGCGCGTGACTTCCGATGCGAACGAGCGGAGCTGGTCGACCATGGTGTTGATCGTGTTCTTGAGCTCGAGGATCTCGCCGCGCACTTCGACGCTGATCTTCTTCGACAGATCGCCCTTGGCCACCGCGGTGGTGACGTCGGCGATGTTGCGCACCTGCGAGGTGAGGTTCGCGGCCATGTAGTTGACCGAGTCGGTGAGGTCCTTCCACGTGCCGGAGACGCCTTTGACATCGGCCTGCCCGCCGAGTTTTCCCTCCGTGCCCACTTCGCGCGCCACGCGCGTGACTTCCGATGCGAAGGACCCAAGCTGGTCGACCATCGTATTCACGGTCTTGGCGGTGCGCAGGAACTCGCCCTTCAGCGGGCGGCCGTCGAACTCGATGGCCATGGTGCGGGTGAGGTCGCCCTTGGCCACGGCACCGATGACCCGCGCGATCTCGTTGGTGGGCTGCACGAGATCGCTGATGAGCGAGTTCACCGACTCGGTCATGACGTTCCACGATCCGTTCGACCCGGGGCTGGTCATCCTGGAGTTCAGCTTCCCCTCTTTACCGACCACACTGGAGATGCGCTCGATCTCAGTGGCCATCCTCTCGTTCTGTTCGAGGATGTCGTTCAACGTGTCGGCGATCTTGCCCTGGCTGCCGGTGAATTCCACCGGCATGCGGACCTGGAAATCGCCCTTCTTCATCGCCGAGAGTGTGCGCAGCAGGAGTTTGTCGAAATCCCGCGGCGTGATCTCAGTCGCTTTGTCGATGCCGATTGTGGTCATCGCGCGCTCCCTACCAGTGATTTTCGAGATGCTTAAGGCTGGACGAGCCATTGCAGGAGCAATGACTTACACAGTCTTCTGGCGTGGTCGAAATGCAGGTTTTAAGCCATGGATGAGGCCGCGTTGGGGAGGGGAAAATTCCAACCGTTAAGCCCGTTTACGCCTTCAGCCGGTAGCCGAACTTCCGGACGGTCAGGATGTGGCGCGGGGCTCCGGGATCCTCTTCCAGTTTCCTGCGCAGCTCGGCGATGTGGGTGTCGATCGTACGCGTGACCACCGAGTCGGCGTAGCCCCAGACGTTCTTCATCAGGTCGAGGCGCGAAACCACGGCGTTGCGTCGCGCCAGAAGTGCCAGCAGAAGATCGAACTCTTTCGGCGCGAGCTCGACCGGCTCGCCGCGGCGCAGCACGGTGCGGCTGGAGCGGTCGACGACGACCTCGCCGAAGCCGTCCGCGCTCAGCGCTCCCGCGCTCGATCCGCGCCGCAGCAGCGCTTCCACCCGCGCCAGCAGTTCGAGCAGGCCAAACGGCTTGGTGACGTAGTCGTCGGCGCCCATCTTCAGGCCGCGCACCTTGTCGCTCTCTTCCCCCTTGGCGGTCAGGATGAGCACGGGCATGGTCAGTCCCGACTCGCGGATGCCGCGGAGAACGCGAAATCCATCCAGCTCCGGAAGCATGAGATCGAGGATGACCAGATCGGGAGTGTCGCGGCGGGCGGAGGCCAGACCGATCGAGCCGTCGCCAGCGACATCGACCTGGTAGCCCTCGATCTCGAGGTTGTTGCGCAGGCCGAAGGCCAGCTCGGCGTTGTCCTCGACCACGAGCACGCGGCTCATCGCGGCACCTCCACGACGAAGCGCGATCCCCGGCCGGGCGCGTCCTCGACCCAGCAGCGGCCGCCGTGCAAAGAGACGATCTCGCGCACGACCGCCAGTCCGATCCCCGTTCCGGCGTTGTGCGTGCCGCGATCGCGCTCCAGGCGCACGAACTTCTCCCAGATGGCCTCTCGCTCTTCCGGCGGGACTCCCGGTCCCTGGTCATCCACTTCCATGCGCACCATGCCGTCGCGGGCGCAGGCGCCGACGCGGATGGTCTGACCGGCCGGCCCGTACTTCACCGCATTCTCGAGAAGGTTGAGCAGCACCTGCTTCCAGGCGTCGGCGTCGACGCGTACGCGCAGGCCATCGGGTACGGCGGCGACGATCTGCGCGTGACGCGACGATGCCGTGGGGGCGAACCGCTCGATGGTCTGATGGACGACGCTGGCCGCGTCCTGCTCGGCGACGAACAGCTCCAGCGCGCCGCGCTCTCCGCGCGAGAACAACAGAACGTTGTCGACGAGGTGGGAGAGCCGCCGGGCTTCCTGGTCGATGATCTCGAGCGAGCGTCGCGCCTCTTCGTCCGTGCGCACGCGGTCCAGCAGCAGGGTCTCGGCGAACATGCGGATCTGCGTGAGCGGCGTGCGCAGCTCGTGCGACACGCCGGAGATGAAGTCACCGCGCAGGCGCACGAGCTGGCGCTCGCGGCGCAGCAGGTAGGCGGCCGCGACGACCAGACCGGCCGTGGTAAAGAGGACAGCCAGATACCCGGCCATGCCCGAGGAGGGAACGCCGCCGACGACGAGTGCCGGCGCCGCCCCGGGCACGATCGAGCTGCGTACCGTCACACCGCGAAAGACCTCGCCGTCGTCGCCGCCGAGCGTTCGGGTCAGACCGAACTCCGGGTCGAACGTGCCCGGCGATTGAAACAGCGTCGTTCCGTTCTTTTCGACCGACACGTAGATGTCGCGGTTCGTCATCTTTCCGCCTCCGGCCGACGGCGGAAAAATCGAGTGCCGCGAGAAGGTCCGGGCCAGAAAGGGACCCAGGGCGCGATCGTCGATGAGAAATCCGAAGATGCGGCCGGCTTCGATCTGCAGCACGCCGTACGCGATCAGTTCATCGCTTCCGCCGGTGCTGACGCGGACGGCCTGCGGATCGCCGGCGCTGCGGCGCCCCCGCCCCACGGCGATGAGCCGCCTCTGCATCCATTGCTGCAGCGACGCCGGCACCGGCGGTGTGACCGTACCGGTGTTCGCATCGAACAGAAACAACTGGCGGACCAGTGGCAGCGAATAGTCGAGACGTCCTTCACCGGCCGATCGTAAACGCTCCAGCGACGGCATCGGCTCTCCCCTGCTGAGCGGTGCGGCAATGGCCTGACGCATCGGCGCGAATCCGTAGCCCTCGACATCAGCCGCGGCGCGGCGGATCAACTCGTCGCTGGCGATGGCCGCGAAATCGCGGACGGCGCGCTGGGCGGCGGCATGATGCTCGCGGCCGGCCGCGACGGCCTGCCACGTGATCGCCGCCGTCAGCAGCAGCGCCGCGCCCAGGAGGATGACGATCGCGGCGATGCGCCGCTCGTCGGAGGATCGTGCCGCCATGATCCGGCACCATCGCCCAAAACGGCAGGTGGCACAAGTTCCCGATTGCGTTCCTGACAGTTCGCTTGCACATTGCTGGACGAACGTCCACCCCCGGTTCCCCTTCCGGAGTCAATGTGACCCGGAATCAAAGGAGGGTTCATGAAACGAGTCCTGATCATGTTGATGGCCGTGCTGGCCGCTCCCGCGCTGTTCGCCTCCCGCGCCGGCAGCATGGGAACGCGCAGTCCTCACGACGAGGCTGTCGAGTACTACAACAGTGCTGAACACCGCCTGGAGAAGCTGACCAAGCTGCATGAGGAGATGAAAGCCGAAGCGGATCCGGAGAAGGCCGCGCGCATGAAAGAGAAGATCGCCAGGGGTCTGGAGAACGCCGCGGCCGATTTCGAGCGGGCCACGAAGAATGACCCGAACCTCGTCCAGGCCTTCAGCGAGCTCGGGTTCACGCTGCGCAAGCTCGGCAGGTATCCGGAGTCGCTCGCCGCGTACGACAAGGCCCTCGATCTCCAGCCCGGGTTCTCACCAGCCATCGAATACCGCGCCGAAGCGATGCTCGGTCTCAATCAGCTCGACGAGGTGAAGAAGGCGTACGTGACGCTGTTCGGCGGCGACCGCCCCAAGGCCGACGCCCTCATGGTCTCGATGAAGAGCTGGGTCGCGGAGCGGCGCAGCAATCCGGCCGGGGTCGACGCGCGGCAGCTCGACGATTTCGCGAAGTGGGTGCAGCAGCGCGAGACCATCGGCGGACAGACGTCGTCCATCGAGACCGGCTCGACGTTTCGTTCGTGGTGAAACGGTTCCTGCTCCTGGCGTTTCTGTGTGGCAGCGCGCTGCAGTGCGCCAGCGGAGGGCCGCGGCCCGCCGCCACACAGAGCGTATGGAACCTGCCGCCCGGATTTCCGCTGCCTCTGGCCGGGCCGAACATCCAGTCGGACGCAAAGTTCGTCCTGGGGCGGCTTCTCTTCTACGACACCCGCCTGTCGTACAACGGAACACAGTCGTGCGCGAGCTGTCACCAGCAGCGCTTCGCGTTTTCCGACGGGCGCACGCACGCGATCGGATCGACCGGCGGGCAACATCCCCGCAACACCATGACGCTGACGAACGCAGCGTACAACGCCACCTACACCTGGACCGACACGCGCGTGCACACCCTCGAACAACAGGCTCTCGTGCCGATGCTCAACGAGCATCCCATCGAGCTCGGAGCAAAACATCACGAGCGCGAGATCATGGCGCGCCTGCGATCGGACGGCGGCTACGCGGTCATGTTCCGGGCCGCCTTTCGCGGAGAACGCCGTCCCGTCCGTCTCGCCAACGTGGCCCGGGCGCTGGCGGCGTTCGAGCGCGAGCTCATCTCCGGCCGTTCTCCCTACGACCGTCTCGTTTACAGCGATGACCAACAGACCATGACGCCGCAGGCCTGGCGCGGCATGCAGCTTTTTTTCTCGAGCCGCAGCGGATGCTCGGATTGCCATCGGGGATTCAATTTCTCCGGACCGGTCCGCTACGTTGGATCGAGGGACGAGCGGCTCGGCCTGGTCAGCAACGGGGTAACCGGTGGGCGATTTCGGGTGCCGACGCTGCGCAATGTCGAGTTGACCGCCCCCTACATGCACGACGGCAGCATAGCCACCCTCGCGGAAGTGATTGACAGGTATTCGGATGCGCGAAAACTCGCGCTGACCGAGACGGACAAGAGTGATCTCGTTGCGTTCCTTCGGGCGCTCACCGATGTGAGTTTCGTCACCGATCTTCGATTCGCTGATCCGCGGCCGAATCCGTTAAAATAACCATCCCACGGCCAGCCGGTTAGCCATGTCGATTCGCACCCTAGCAGCGCTTGTCCTGCTCATGCTGTCTTCGCTTCCCGCCCGGGCGCAAACGCCGCCGGCGGCCGAGGACTCCGACGAGGGCTGCCCGGAGCAGCGGATCCACGAATACATCGAGCGTCACGGGGACTTCGGGCGAATCGATCCGTCCCTGATGCTCGATCTGACACGCCAGGTCAAGCGGGAGATGGACAGCCGGCGGTTCGCACCGAGCGCCATCGGCGGCTCGGAGTGGAGGTCGATCGGCCCGTCCAACGGCGCCGGACGTGCCACGGCCATCGCCCTGCACCCGTCCATCACCGGCACCGCCATCATCGGTGCAGCGGGCGGTGGAGCATGGATGACCTCGGACGGCGGCGCCAACTGGCGCGTGCTGACCGACGACATCCCCAATCTCTCTATCGGCGCAATCGCCTTCGCTCCATCAGACCCGTCCATCGTCTACCTGGGCACGGGCGAAGGGGGATACGCGGGAGACTTCATCCCCGGAATCGGACTGCTGACGTCCTTCGACGGCGGCCAGAGCTGGATGCTGCCGCCATCGGTTGCGGCGACGCAGTTCTACCGGCTGCTCGTCAGTACCACGGATCCGAACGAAGTCCTGGCAGCGACCAATCAGGGCCTGCTGCGATCGGTCAACGGGCAGAACGGACCGTGGTCGCAAGTGATCAACTCGATTCCGGCCCCTGGCACACCCGGCTACGGCGACGTGACCGATCTCGTGCGGGATCCTTCAGACGATCGAAACCTCTACGCCACCACGTGGGACCGTCAGTTCTGGTGCGCGAAGTCGGCCAACGCCTGCCCGGCCGACCTGAAGTTCGCAACGCCGACCGTGATGAAGTCCGTCGATGGCGGTCTCACCTGGAAGCCGTCGATGTCGGGATTGCCCGTGTCCTCGAGCGCGCAACGCGTCAATCGGATGGCCATCGCCATCGCGCCGTCCAGCCCGCAAACACTGTATGTGGCCACCTCGATCCTCGACAACGATACCGGCAAAGAGATCTCGCACATCTACAGGAGCACCGACGGTGCGTCCACATGGACCGAGACCGGCGTGTCCAGCCCCGGACAAAACTCCGTGAGCACGTACCTCGGCACGCAGGCCTGGTACGGAAACACCATCGTGGTGACGCCTTCGGATCCGAACACGGTCATCGCCGGCGGCGTGATCTACGTGCGCTCGACGGACGGCGGCGCCACCTGGTCGCGCGTGCTGAACTCCGTGCACGTCGATGGTCACGATCTCCGCTACGACTCCGCCAACACGCTATGGATCGCGAACGACGGCGGCATCTGGACCTCCCCGGACAACGCCTCGCAGGCGGTCGAGCACAATCGCGGCCTGGTCACGCGGCAGTTCTACGCCATCGCCAACGATCCCGTGAATCGAAACCGCGTCTTCGGGGGCCAGCAGGACAACGGAACGGTCTACCGTCCGGACAGCGGCGGCGCATCATGGACCTCCTTCTCCGGCGGCGATGGATTCGACTGCGCTGTGATGCCGACGACACCGGCCGTGGCCTACGCCACCGTGCAGAACGGAGTGATCCTGCGGACGCTGACCGCCGGATCGCTCTATCGCGTGCGGGCGCGTACACCGATGTACGACCAGCAGGAGGTCAAGCCGTTCCACTCCATCGTGCAGACCGACCCGCGCACGCCGGCTACCGTCTATACGGCGTCGTATCGCGTCTGGAAATCGACGAGCGCGGGCGACGGATGGTCGCCGCTGCCGACGAAGATCGACGACGGAACGGCCTGGCCGCAGGAAGCGGCTATCCGCACACTGGCCATATCGCCGCAGGATCCGGGCGTGATGATGGTCGCCACCGGCTCGCCAAGGCGCCGGGTGTTTCGCACGACCAACGGCGGCGCTGTCTGGACCGATGTCACCGGCAGCCTGCCGATCGGACGCACCATCCTTCACATCGACATCGATCCTGTCGATGTCAGGCACGCCGTGGCCGCACTGGCCGGGACAGGCGGCGACTCGGTCTGGGTCACGAACAACGGCGGGGTGAGCTGGCAGTCGCGCTCGAACGGGCTGCCTCCGTTTTCGACGCAGACGGTCCGCTTCGATCCGACAGATGTGAACACGCTGTACGCCGGCACCGACGTCGGCGTGTATCGAACGACCGACGGCGGCCAGAGCTGGACGCGGTTCGGCAGCGGCATGCCCGCGGTGTCGGTCTACGACGTCGATCCGACGCCGGACGGATCGATCCTTCGCGCCGCGACACATGGGCGGGGCGTGTGGGAGCTGACGATCACCGACCAGACGAATCAACCGCCCGGCGTCGTGCTGGCCCTCCCCGTGATACGGACGATCTCTGTTCCGAAAGGGAGCACGGTCTCTTTCAGCGGATTCTTCAACGACAAGGACGACGTCGTCGTCTCGGCCTCGTGGAACTTCCCCGACTCCTGGACTTCCGTTCCCGCCCAGACCAGCGAGACCGTGAAGCATCGCTTCGATCGCACCGGCAGATTCCCGGTCGGTCTCTCGGCCATCGATTCACGCGGCGGTGTGGGAGCGCAGACAGTGGAGGTCGATGTCGTCGACCCCGCCGACTCATGTGCAACACCGAATCAGATCCCGGGCGGCGGCCCGTTCCCCTACAGCATCACCGTGACGACCGACCTGGCCACGAAGGAAGGGGCCGACCCGCGCACGCAGACATCGTGCTATCCGTTCACCGCGCAGACGTCGACGTGGTTCACCTTCACACCGGTGACGAGCGGCGACTATCAGTTCTCGCTGTGCGGCTCGGAAGTCTCCGCCGTCCTGATCGGATACACCGGCGAGGCGTGCGGCTCGTTCACGACGAGCACGCTGTGCATGACCCGGCCATCGGTGAGCTCAGACTGCGACAGCAGCTCCGTCGAGACCGTGTCCCTTCAGGCCGGACAGACGCTGCGCATGTTCGTGACCAACTACTTCTCCGACGACTTCGGGAACATCACCGTCACCGTCACGCAGAACTCGGCGCTGTCGCCGATCGTGGCCAGCGTCGCGCCGGCCATGGGAACCGCCGGCACAGCGGTGGTGATCAATGGCATCGGCTTCCGGAGTGGAGCAACCGTCTTCATCGGCGACGTGCCGGCGAAAAACGTTCAGGTGATCTCGGCGAACTCCATCACGGCGACGGCCGGCTCGGGCCTCACCGGCAATGCCAACGTCGTGGTGACGAATCCGGACGGCACCACCGGCACGCTCAAAGAGGGATTCTCCTTCCAGTACGCGCCGCTCGGCAGCCGGCGCCGGGCAGTCAGACATTAGGGGGCGTGGGTCGCGGGTCGCGGGTCGCAGGTCGCGGGGCCGCTTGGGTCGTTGGTCGTAGGTCGTGGGTCGTGGGTCGTGGGGGCCGCGCGACCGACTCCGATTCCCCACGACCCACGACCTTTCAGGTACTCGTCGTCCCGGTTGTATCCGTCGGCGGCGGCTGCGAGGACGTGTCCGTCGGCGGAACGGAAGGCGGCGGCGCGGGCGCCGTCTCGGTTCGCGGCGGCGGCGCGGTCTCCGTTCGCGGAGGGGGTGTGGTTTCCGTGGGCGGAGGAGGGGCGGTGTCGGTTCGCGTCGTCGCGGTGTCGGTGCGGAAGACGCCGCCACCCAGTGGAGGCAACGGAGGGGGAGGCGGAGGCATGAAGTCCGTCGTGGTCATCCCTTCCGGCGAAATGATGTTGGTGGTGTCGATGGCGATGGGATTGCCGAACTGATCGAAGCCCAACATCGGCGGCGGCTGCGGGGTGTGCAGCGGACAAGGCATGTACGGCTCCGTGCCGCTCTTGAACGCCTCGTTGACCTCCGTGCTGCGCGGGCACATCGGCGTGAACAGGCCGCCGCTGGTCTCGTCCACATGCGCGAATGAGATCCCGCCGGGAATGCTGAAGTCGATGTCCGCCTGCGTATCCGTGACCGCCATCATGTAACGCGTCCACATCGGAACGGCCGCGCCTCCTCCCGACAAACCGGTGGGATCGTTATCGTCGAAACCGACCCAGGTCACGGCCAGCGTCTGTGGAGTGAAGCCGATGAACCAGGCGTCGCGTTTGTCGTTCGTCGTGCCGGTTTTCCCGGCGGCCGGATGTTTGAATCCCATCCTTCTC
Organism: Thermoanaerobaculia bacterium; assembly: GCA_038244815.1. GTDB lineage: Bacteria > Acidobacteriota > Thermoanaerobaculia > Gp7-AA8 > Gp7-AA8 > DASVHS01. Next base: position 37,745 of record JBBRTB010000031.1, on the reverse strand, counting down.
GCGGCAGAGGCGGTGCCGCGGTCGAGCACGCCTTTCATGATGTTGATGAGGATATAGGTGTCACGGGCCGGGAACACCTGCACGGCCTTGATGTCGTCACCGGTGGAGAGCAGCTTCCCGCTGTCGTTCGTCACGAAGCGGATCGTGTGCAGCGGCATGCGCGAACCCTCGCGGGCGATCGTCGAATAGGCATCGGCCATCTCGATCGGCGGAATGTCGGCGGCGCCGAGGAGAATGGACGGATTGCCTGCGTCGAGATCGGTCTGGATGCCCAGAGTCCTTGCCGTCTTCACGATCGGTTCGATGCCGCAGGCCAGGCCGATGCGCACCGACGCGGAATTCATCGACTGCTCCAGCGCCTCCCGCACGGTCACCGTCCCGTGATACGAGTCCTCGTAGTTGCGCGGCGACCAGTTCTTGTACCGCTTCATGGGCGGCAGCCGCGTATCGCTGACCAGCGTGGCCGGAGTGATGTTCTGATTGGAAAGACTGGGCTCGAACGCGGTAAGATACACGAACGGCTTGAAGAGCGATCCAACCTGGCGCCTGGAAGAGAGAGCGCGGTTGAACTGGCTCTGGTCGTAGTTGCGGCCGCCGACGAGCGCGCGGATCTCGCCGCTGGGCACGTCGACGTGAATGATCACTCCCTGCAGCGGCGTGTCGTTGCGCCGCAGATTGGGATGGCTCTTCTCGAGAGCGTGCAGGCTGGAGTCGAGCGTCTCGGTGGCCGTGCTCTGGGCGTTGAGATCGATGGCCGTGTAGATGGCCAGACCGCGTCCCTTCACATCCTTGACCCCGTAGTCGCGATCCATCTCCTGCAGCACGCGGTCGACGTAGTACGGGATCGATCCCAGCCCGCTCTTCTCGCGGAACGGCTTCCGCGGCAACGGTTCCGCCCTGGCCTTGTCGTACGTGGCCTGGTCGATCTTCCTGTTCCTGAGCATCAGAACGAGAACGGTATTGCGGCGCTCCAGCGATTTCTGAGAATCGCTGAACGGCGAATAGTTGTTGGGGCTGCGGATCATACCCGCCAGGGTGGCCGCCTGTGCCACGGAGATTTCCGAAACCGGCTTGCCGAAATAGAAGTAGGCCGCTTCGCCGACGCCGAGGATCGAGATCGATCGATTGCGGCCCAGGTAAATGTCGTTGAGGTAGGCCTCGAGGATCTCCTTCTTGGAGTATTTCGCGTCGAGGATCACCGCCATGAACGCTTCGACCAGCTTGCGTTTGAAGGTGCGTTCGCTGGTCAGGTAGTAGTTCTTCACCAGTTGCTGCGTCAGCGTCGACCCACCCTCGGCCACCTCGCCCGCACGGATGTTTCGGAACACCGCGCGCATCATGCCCAGCGGATCGATCCCGGGGTGATGCCAGAAGCGCACGTCCTCGGTCACCACCACGGCGTCCTGCAGACTCTGCGGAACCTGGTCGAGCGCGACCGGCCGCCGGTTCTCGAGCTGGTCGCTGAGAATGGACGTCAGGAGCTCCGGCTCGAGCGCCGCGGTCTCCACGTTCCGGGCCTCCCGCAGCGACGTCACGGTCTCGATCCCGTTGCGGCCGAATTCGACGTGGATCGCTTCGGCGGGATAGGCACCGCTGGGGTGATGGAACTCTCGCGTGTAGATGTCGATCCCCTGCTTGCGGGCGACGTACTGGCCGGGCTGTCTGGCCGCGTTCGTCTGGCGGTAGCCGAGCCGGTCGAGCTTCTCGAGCAGATCGTCGCTCGTCAGCGGAGCGCCGGGGCGGATCGGCGTGTAGTCGGCGAAGATCCGGGTTGGCAGCGACAGCTTTCGCAACTGAAACTTCCCGACCGACTGCTTGTAAACCCAGGCAAAGAGGAGCACGAACAGGACGACAGCGACCGTGAAGGCGATGGACAGGGCACGAAACACCGTACGCCGCCGCGGCAGTCGGGGAGTGAAGTTCGCCATCTACTGCGCCGCGATTGCCAGATTCCTGCCGCCTCCCTTCCCCTCCCTGCGAAACGAATGGAACATCGAGCCTTCACAGCGCGTACAGAGCCCGCAGTCGATGATCCGGGAGGGATGGAAGCCTCGCGCCAGCAGCCGCGCGGCCGTCAACGCGACGAGATCGACGTGCGGCCGGGCCCGGCTCCGATCGACGAAGCGCTCGTCGAATTGGGCGGCCACCTCCTCGCCCACCTCGAAGCAGCAGAGTCGGATCGAAGGGCCCAGATAGGCGAGCGCCGGCGCGGCCTCGAACGCCGTCTCCCGCTCGATCGAGTCGAGCGTCACGTCGGTGATCCTCTGCACCGCGCCACGCCATCCCGAGTGGATGTTGGCCAGCACTCCATGGCCCGGATCGACGAGCGTCACCGGAAGGCAGTCCGCGACCTTGATGCCGATGGCCACATGCGCTTCCGCCGTCCACAGCGCGTCACAGGAATCGCATTCGCGCCATTCCTTCTCGGGCCGCACCGGCACTACCGTGGCGCCGTGAACCTGCGTGCAGGTGTTGAGCGACGCCTCGATTCCGAAACGCCCGCTGATGAAACCGGCGATCTCCCGGGCCACCGCCGCGTTCAGCCTCCCGTCGAAGTCGGCGGTTGTGTAGAACACGGCCCTGGCTTGCGGAAGCGAGGCCGGAACGACGATACGTCCGAATGGGGAGTCTTCGATGAGGACGCCGGCCGGCACTACGAGGCGAGCTCGCGAAGCTCACTGATGCGGGAGCGCAACTGCTGGGTGACACTGGTTCCGCGCATCAGCGATGCGGTCTTCTCGAACTCCTGGATCATCGTGTCGACGGCCCGGTGTCCGTCGCCGCTCATGATGCGGTCGAGGGCGCGGAGGAAGTGCTTCTCGATGGTTTTGTGACCCGGCTCTCCGATGAATTGCTCGGCGATGTTGCGGATGCGAGCGGCCAGATCGATGAGCTCGCCGTTTTCTTCGTCGGAGGGGCGCTCAGGTTTTTTTTTTAGAACGACGATCTCGCCGGTGACCATGCCGTAGAGGATCTTCGCCACTTCGAACGAGGACATGTTCAGCGTCTGGCCGATCTCGCTGATGGAGCGCTGCCCGTCGATCTTCGTGATCAGCAGCCACTCGTGAGGATTCAACGTGACCTGCTCGTGACGGTTGTCGCGGGCCATGAGCTCCGGAACATGCTCGACCGAGGGGATCTTCTTCGAAAGCACGCGCCATTCGTCGAGACGGCGCGCCGCTTCCATCAGCAGGTTCGTATTCGACTTCGAGATGGTCTGGCGCTCCGGCTCATCGCCCGGGCTGAACTGAAAGTCGCCGGAGTTCCAGATGGCCAGCGAGTAGATCGCTTCTTCGCCCACGAGCTCGCCGACCGAGGCATCGACCATCTGTCCGTTCTTGAGGAAAATGAATCCGCGGTCAGCGTCACGCGTGAGCGTGAATTTGCCAGTCTTCCCCGACACGCTCACCAGTTGGATGATGTCGGGCAGAGGCAACTCTTTCAGCGAACCCTGGAACGCCATTTTCTTCCGATGGGGAGTCGCGCAATCGCCCGCAGTCTAAGAACTTAGCGATTCGTCCGGACCTCCGCGTTTGAAGGGTAAACCAGCGTTCTGGATGCGTCAAGAATTCAACGTGCTTCTTTCTCCGGCCCTCACTCTTCCCCCTTCCTCGACCGCCGTCATCGCCCACAACGAAAAGGCGAACGCGGCGATGAAGCCGGTGATCAGCCGCAGGTCGTTCGTGCTCTCGCGCAGGCGCACCGCCTGGGTGATTCCGTCGAAGGCCATCGGCAACGCCGACAGCAGCACCATCATCCGCATCATCCGCTCTTCGAGCATGGGCAGGATCAGGAAGCCGGCGATCCCGGCCAGAAGGCCGACGTAGATGGCCGCGCAACGCGCGCAGATGGGCATCGGCACGCCGAAGATCGTCAGACAGCGCGACTCGATGCCGTGGCACATCACCCGGAACCACAGACGCCACCGCGGGGAGGCGCCGTGCGCCACGGCCCATGCGCACAAGGTGCTGGCGCCGAGGATGGCCAGAGAGACCGAGGCCAGGAACGCGGCAAAGATCCCGGTGTCACGTTTCATTTCACCGCCGAGGTCCGGTACACCTGTGCGAACGCAAATCCGGCCACGGTCGCGGCCCAGAAATGCGTGAAGATGATGCCCACGCACAACAGCATCAGCCCGGCCATGCTGAGCATCGATGCCACGATCTCGACAATGATCGCCAGGATGTAATTGCCGACGTTCGCACGGATGAACGACCAGATCCGGCCGAACTCGAATGCCGCCCCGAACCGGCGCGACATGACCGCCATCAGCATCGCCGCCGGCAACAGCAGGTTGATCCCCAGACCGACGAACGACACGATGCACGAGGCGCAGCCAAAAATGCCGCCGCCGATGTCCCGAACCGCCTCCTGCTCCGATCCGCCGGTGATGGCGGCCGGAATGGCGATCAGAATTGACAGAACCGCAACGGGCAGCGTGTAGATGAGCCCGACCAGCAGAAGCATCAGGCCTTCTCCGAAGAGCTCGCCGAAGTCCGTCCACTCGGGCAGCGGCGTTGGATCGCCGGCCACGATGTTGCGCACCATTTTCGCGAGGTAACCGAGAAGAAACGGGATCCCCACCAGCATCACGGAAAACAGTACGAAAGCCCCGCCGATCATCACCTTCGGCAGCCATCGCGGATCGTCGAACAGGAACACGAACGGCCGCAGAAAGTCGTATTCTGGCTTCGATGGAGAAGGTGGCGGCGGCGGGGGCGGCGGGGTGTAAACGTCCGTCATCGTGATGGCAGTCTAACCACTCGAAACGTGGAAGAAAACCTCCGCGTCTAACCTTAGTAACGGCACCCGTGCACGAAGAGATCGATCTGCTGGTTGAGGAGGCGAGTCAGGATACGCCCGGCGTGCGCGTCCCGGGACCGGTCCTGGTCTCGATCGTCGTCCACATCTTCCTGATCCTGTTCGTGATCCAGGCGTATCACCCGGTCCGTTCTGACGATAAGGCCGCACCGATCGCCCACTATATCGAGCTCATCAGACAGAACCCGCAACGCGACTTCACCGAGGCTCCGGGCGCGCAGATCGACAAAGCTCCGCTCAACGCGCCGTTCTCGGACGCGAACCGCAAGGCCTCGACGCCGCATCCGACCGGAGAGAGGCCGACGACCCGCCCTGGCGACGGTCACTCGCTCTACACCCCGCCGATGCGCCAACCGCAACAGCAGACCTCGGCCCTCGGTCCTCAGGCCGCGGTTCCCGCGCCTCCGACCGAGACCCGAGAACGGAGGAACGAGGACGCAACGCAACTGCCGCCCGACATCACCAACGCTTCGTCGCGCATGCCCGCGCTGCGCACGACGCAGGCGGCCGCGGCGACGGGCGGCCAGGTCAACTGGCACTCGGTCATCAAGGAAGTCGGCAAGGTGGCCACCCTCAACGATCAGGGCCTCGACATCGGCAGGCTCGGCGGTGAAGGCGGCGAGAAGGGATTCGCCGAGCAGGGCCCGCTCTCGTTCGAGACGCAGTGGTACGACTGGGGCGCATACGCCCAGTCGATGGTCGGCAAGATCCGCGTGCACTGGATGGAGAACATGCCGCCGCTGATCCGCACGGGGATGAAAGGCGTGGTCACCATCCGCTTCACCATCCAGCGGAACGGAAGCATCACCGACATCGAGATGCTTGACAGCTCCACGGTGCCGCCTTACGACTTCGCCGCCAAGAAGGCCATCGAGTTGTCGTCGAAACTCAATCCTCTGCCGGCAGACTTCCCCAAGCAAAGCGAACGCGTGACGTGCATGTTCTTCTACAACTCGGAGCCGCCCTCGAGATGAAGCCCGAGGCGGCGTCCTCGGTCCCTGGTCCTCGGTCCTCGGTTTCCAGATCGATCAACATACCGCGAGCCATCACCGTCCTGCTGCTGGTTCTCGTGACCGCGGGCATCGTGTCGGTGACGATCTGGAGCTCGGGGCGAAGCTACACGAAAGTCGATCCCCTTCCGTTCGACGATCTGCGGCATCTCCTGCATCGCGTCGAACATCGTCCGGTGTCGACGCAGATCCTCGCGGTGATCGTCGTCCCCATCATCGGCAACATCCTGCTGTTCGTGCCGTGGGGATTCCTGACCTTCATCTCGCTCTACAGCGTCGAGCGGCCCACCGTCCAGACCTACGTCCTGACCATCCTCCTCGGACTCACGTTCACGATCTTCATCGAAGGGTGGCAGTACTTTCTGCCCTCGCGTGTGGCGGACATCAACGACGTCATCTGGAACACGCTCGGCACGATCCTCGGCGCGATCCTCGGACATTTGAGGTTGCGGGTGAGATTCCAGTTCGAGTAGACGAGCTTCTTAGGTCGTGGGTCGTGTGGGCCTTAAAGCTCTGATGCTCCTATGACCGACGATCGGCGCCCCATTCCCTACCAGCTCCTGACACGAAGCGTATCCCAACGAAAAGCACGAGGTCATAGTGCCGCAGAGCGAGCATGACCCAATGCCGGCGAGGTGGGCCATGTCATCCTGAGGCCCTTGGAAGTAATTGAAGACCACCTATGTCAGGCGTCCAACGTACCTCACGCTCAGCTGCGCGGCCGGTCCGAAGCGCGAGGCGCGGATGCGCCGGGCCGAACACGGGTCGCGTCAGCTGCTGCGTGGAGTTGGGCTGCGTGAATCACCAGGAAGTCTCCTCGATGAACGATGCGAGATCACGTGCGATGTGGACGAACGCGATGACGCTGATGTGTTCACCTTCAGTTTTGTAGATCAGGCGATAGCTCTTCCCCGCCGGAATCTCGCGAACTGAAAAATCAGCGTACTCGGGGACGACTCGCCCGCGCTGGGGAAGTTGGCGAAGAGAAGTCGCGGCGCGATCTGCTTGGACCGCCAGAGCAGCTGCAACTCGGTGAATCTTTCGCGATGTATTCGATTGCTTCGGAAAGCGAGGCGAGCGCCGATTCAGACCACTTTATTTTGAGAGCCACTTAGCCAACCGGCGCTGCACTTCCTCGTGGCTGACGACTCGACCAGCGCTGACGTCTTCGAGGCCTTGCTCGATCTTCTGACGAACGTAGATGTGGTACTGGATGTCTTCGAGCGAAGCGTCTTCGGGTAACTTCTCCAAAATCTCCTGGACTTGCTGCTTCGGTGTTTCCATCACGCTCTATTTTACGCTTTGATGAGTACGTCGCCCTGCAGGCGTGGCGCTCGCTCGGGACCGCCGCCAATGTATATTACTCTCGATCAAACGGTTCCATGGAGCGGTCACCGGCAGTGGTACCGCTTGGTCCGTCGCTGCAATCGGCGGCTTGAGCGTCATGCCTTGGGTGAATTCTTGGAGGATGCCGTGAAGACGACGAGACACGAGGCGCCGCTCGCAACGGCTCTCGCGGCATTGGGTGTGCTCGCCGTGTGCCTGGCTGTCGGCGTATCGGTGAGCCTGCTTTTCGGGCTGGGTTGCAAGACGTGGGTACCCGCGGGATTCGTCACAAGCACGGCTGTCGCCTGGATCGCGTTTCGGGCCAGACCGTCCGCGTGACGTAGGCGGCCGCGGCCGAGCCGCGGGCGGTGGCAGGAGGCGTTATGAGTCGTGCGTACGTGCATGGCTATGATCCGCGGGAGAACGAGCGGTTGCAGAATCAGGCCGGCACCCTGGTCGAACTGCTTCATTGGGACACGTCGTATCCTGCCGGATGCCGCGTGCTCGAGGCCGGGTGTGGCGTGGGCGCCCAAACGCTCACCTTGGCCCGGAACAGCCCGGGCGCTCGAATCACGTGCGTCGACCTGTCGGAAGCGTCTTTGGCCCAAGCGAAGAGAGACGCAGACGCGGCCGGTCTGACGAATGTGCAGTTCGAACAGGCGGACATTTTTGCCTTGCCCCACAGGCCATTCTCTTTCGATCACGTGTTCGTCTGTTTCGTCCTGGAGCATCTCGTCCGTTCGGTTGAAGCGCTCGGCGCGTTGAGAAACCTCCTGAGGCCTGGCGGCACGATCACTGTGGTCGAAGGTGACCATGGGTCAGCGTTCTTTCATCCCGACAGCGGACCAGCGCAGGAAGCGATCCGATGCCTGGTTGAGTTGCAGCGGTCAGCCGGAGGCAATGCACTGATTGGTCGGCAGCTCTATCCTCTTCTGACAACGGCGAGGTTCAGCGATGTGCGCGTGTCCCCCCGAACTGTGTACGTGGATTCGAGCCGGCCCGAACTCGTCGACGGTTTCACGAAAAAGACGTTCACCGCGATGATCGAGGGTATCCGCGAGTCCGCCCTCAGGGCAGGAATCGTGGATCCCGACGTGTTCGACAGGGGCATCCGAGATCTCTACGCGACGGCACGGGCGAACGGGGTGTTTTGTTACACGTTCTTCAAAGCGGTCGCGTGCCGGGGCCTGGCCTGAGACCGAAATACACCCGAAAGAACGCCCGGTGATGATCGCTCTCGCCGCAATCGGACCGCGGGTCTCGTGATGCATGTCATCCACGGCTCGCTCATGGACCGTGGCGCGGCCTCGAGGCGGTCGAGCTCGCCACGCTCGAATGGGTCTGCAGAGTTAGGCCGCGGCCACAACCGACACTGTGCCCGGCCTGCGCTTGGCGGATAGATGAGGCAATCCGATCGCGAAGCGCGCGCAGGTGGACAAGCTGAGCGCTTTGGACAGAGACCACGACGACGGCGATGCGGAAGGAAGCAATGTTCTGTTGATGCTGCAAACGCTCGTCGCCTGTGACGAATACCGCAAACTCCTTCTTGGGCGACACGGAGCAATTCACCGTTCTTCAAACCCGACCAGCCTTGCTCTTGCGCGGTTCGAATTTCGAAATCTGGCAGGTCGTGCCGAAGTTCACGGGCATGTTCTCGTCGAAGAGAACGCGCCTCACGACACTCGAGCGAGAAGAGCGCGCCCCGCTTCTTCGAGGAAGGCCACAGCCTGATCGCGACTGACGGACGGAAAGTTATCGAGGAACTCCTCGAGCGAATCGCCGCCTTCAAGGTACTCGAGCAGATTGCGCGCCGGCACACGCGTGCCCACGAAGACGGGCTCGCCGCTTACGATTTCACGAGGACCGGCCCGCAGTTTGCTGCAACCGCTCAGTTAGCCAACAGTTAGCCAGCCGCGCTGATCGCATGCTGAACTGCCTCCTCGACCGCGGCCGGCAGTGGGGCTAGAACGAAGTTACTCGCCGGGAAGAGATAGTCTTCGCCCGATTCATCAATGACCCGCAGCATGCCGTCTTTCTCGGCGTCGGGATCGGATACCAGTTCGTACAGCTTTCGAAGCTCGAGGGACGCTTCGTTCCCGGCGTTCCTCACGCAAACCGCGAAATGAATAGGTTCAGGCATGGCTAGTCCAGGTAACGCTTGACCTTGAAGTCTCTCTTCCCGATTCCGTGTGCCTCGTACCAATGCAACTCCGCGAGCCGGACGCGCCCACTCGGCAACCTGACGGAGGCTCGCCCCTTCAGCTTACGCCATCGACCCTTTCCGTGCATTTTGATCAGACGCTGGAGATCCTGGATAGACCGTCCCACCGCAGTGCTCTCGACGCCGACGATCTCCGAGATGATCTCGAATTCCACGGTTCGCGACCGTAGCACACGCGTCCTTCGGCTGGCTAACGTCTTGCGGTTCAGCGGCTGCGGGCCACGCGCAGAGCGTGAAATCAGTGTAGCAGGCGCCGGCCGGCAGCCCGCTGCAGCCGCTTTGTTAGGCCCTGCGTTATCGATATTTCCGTTCCCGGCTGCTTTCAGTACGGTGGCAACCCTCTTCGAAACCCGTGCAGCAGGACGACGGCGAGAAAGAAAGCATTGCGAGCCAGCAAACTCAGCACCGGCAGACGTGGAGGGCGGTCAGAGCGCCCTGTGGACATAACCCTGGCAACCTGATTTCCCAGTTCCTCCATCCAGCGAACAGTTCCCGGCCAATCCGCCAGTCCGTCGAGCCAGTCGACGGGTATTCCGGCCTTGCCGACCGAACTGCCGATAATCCCCCCGACGATGGCGGCTGTCGTATCCGTGTCGCCACCACACCGGATGACATCGACGATGCCCCGGCGGATATCGTCTTGATTCCGTAACCACGCATGGATCGCGACCGGGACCGTGTGATTCACGTATCCGGTCACGCCGGTCTCCAGATGAAGCGAGGCGGCGAAGGCCTGCGTCGCTTCACGACGTTCGGCGCTCAACACTGCTCCTTCGAGCGCAGTCAGCAATTCCCCTGCGGCGGCCTTGGGCAGGAGGGACCGCAGCTGCGACAAGAATTGCCGTCCGTCGACACGTGAGGTTCGTTTCGCTCCGCGGCGTGTGCCACCGTCAAAGCCCCGTGTTCGGCTCTCGGGTCGGTGTGCGTGATCCGCGTCGCCGCTGTCACCTTTCCCGGCCCACTTTGTCAACTATGTGCCCGACCGTTCACTGCCATCGGCAGCACCTCCGGCCTACTTTAGGAACATGCGGAGTCACGCGACACGCTATTTCTGCATGCCACTCAACAACTCGTCCACGTACGGGAAACCCCTCTTGAGAATCTCCAGCAACCTGGTGTTGACCTGAGTGGTCAGCCGTTTGAGATCAAAGCACTCCAAGACCGCACGCAAATGTTCATCACTACCAGGAGCGAAACCGGGCCGTTCCAACAAGTACCTTGCAACAAGTTGCAATTCGCTCGGTGGAATCTGCTCGAATGATCGCGGCCCTCTGCGTCGCAATCTTACCGCTGGGGTCCCCTTAACTCTAACCACGGAGAACAGTAGTCCCCCCTTGCCTGTCTCATCTTCATACACAACACGTTCCTGGCGAATGGCATGCGAAAGCGCCTTGTTCATCGTGCTCTTGACCTCAGGGCGCATCCGCCTAATGCCGCAGCTCCGAAGGTAAATGTCGTAGACCCGCTTCGCAACCGCTGGTCCTTCGACATCAATGATGCGGACAATGCCCTCTGAGACCAAATCCACGTTAACTCTGCGAGGATCATCACCAGAAGAACCAGCGTACTCGACATAATCGCCGAATGTCAGGTTCAAGTCTTGCAACCTGAACAGAGAAACAAGCGATCGCCCTCGGTCAATCAGATCTTTGCCAGTCGAAAGATGCGACTGACGTTCCACTCGAGGCGCGTCGCCCCTCGCGGAACTGTCTCCTGCCGGTGGCGAAGCTGGATTCGCCGCGTGGGCGCTCTCCAGAATTTCAACAGGCACGGAGCTTCCATGCTTGACTGTCGACTCGGTGGGAGACAGTGCGACACGGTGCTCGGTATGCACGCTTCTCGGCGCCCCTTCGGCCCCGATCGCTTCGATGCCACGCTCAGCCAACGTCTTCAAGAGGTCGTCCAGCACTTCCTTCCTCCGGCGGATGAACGCTGAGGCGAAACAGCGCCAGAACACCCAGCCGGCGCGCTCTAGGACGCGCTGACGCTGCATGTCATCGGTCCACTTCTCCGCACCGTGGTACTTGTCGCCATCGCATTCGACCGCGAGCCGAGCGTCGTTGTGTCCCTCCACAACCATGTCGATGCGGTACTGGCTGACCCTCACCTGTGGCGTCACCCAGTAGCCACGCTGAGTGAGTTCGTCGTACATGTCGCGCTCGAAAGGCGATTCACAAAGTGTTCGCAGGTCCTCCGCGCGCATCTCATCCTGCGCGAAGGGTGCAGCAAAGTGTGTGATAAGACTTCGACGATACTTGTCAGCATTGCTCAGATCGTCCGGTTCCACCGAACGCACCAAGTACATCCGGTCCCTCGCACGCGAAGCCGCGACGTTGAAACGCTGGGCGAAAGTGTCGCGAGAGAGCGGGGCGCCAACCTCGTTGGGTGCCGACACCATCGAGAGAAACATGATGTCACGCTCTTTGCCCTGAAACGTGCGGGCATCGCCACAAGTGATGCGATGTCGCTGCATGATTTCGGGCCCGAGCTCGTCGGTCAGCCGCTCCCATATCATCAGAGCCTGCTTGTCGGCTAGCAGCGAGACGACCCCGATGGATCGGCCGCCCATGTTCGGGTCTGCCACAATCGCCTTGATTTCATCAACGATGAAGCGCGCCTCAGGGAGGTTGACGTCGCCCTTACGGTACCCGTCTTCCACCAGCACGTCGATGAGGGGCGGGTCGAGACGCTCGGAGGCTTTCGGCACGCGCAGTGGGCGCAGCTCGTGACTGTAGAACTCGCGCTTCGAGTACTCGATAATGGGGGCCACAGAGCGGAAGTGTTCTTTCAGCATCACCGCGCTCTTGGCGAACACCACTTTGAAGAGGTCGTAGATGGAACTCGTCGGCGCCATCTGCGGCCGGTAGGTCTCAACCTGGCTGCCGAGGAAGCGGTTCATGAGGCTGCGAACCTTCTCCTCCTCGAGACCAACGCCCTCCGGCGAGACCTGCTTGTCGTCGCCGACGATCAGCACTTTCTTGGCCCGTAACAAAGAAGGCAGAGCAGTCAGATCGGACTGGGATGCTTCGTCGATTATGACAAGGTCAAAGCAGCCTAGCTCAGCGGGGAGTGATTCCGAAACCCGGTAGTGGGCCATTATCCAGCATGGCACTGCTGGGTTCGCAAGGGAGGCTGCCATCCGTGCGTCCTGTCGATAGCGTACCGCGCGCTTGCCTGTACCTTTGCCGATCTTCTGAATGGCGTTGAGGTATGCCTGCAAGGCCGCCCGTATGCTCGGAGAGGCGTTCTCTGCAAGCTTCAGCCACGTTCGTTTCACCACCACGTCGCGGTAAGCACGGGACAAATCGCTTGAGATATCGTCGTGGTCTCTCGCCAACTGTTTCAGCTCTTGCTGCGCATCGATCGACTCTAGGTAAGTGGCGAGACGCCTCTGGCGCCAAGCTTTGCGCCAGTTGTCCGGAAGGAGGCTATCGGTCGTACCGATAACCGGTTCCTTGAGCAGCGCGGCGTATCTTGGCGCCCCTGAGGCCTCAATTTTGTCGCAGACCTCGCGCACGGCGGCGAGAGGTATGCCCAGGCCCAACACTCGCGACAGTTCCGCGGTGAGCGCTGACCATTCGGCCTGCATTGCGCGGTCCGTAACCGACGGGTTGCCTAGCGTGGCAGCGAGGAAGCGGCGAATATCGGCGATGGCTCGACCGGTGCGCCCTTGAAGTACCCTCTGGATTCGTTCCTTGTTGGTCCAGACATTGGCCAGGCGGTTCTTCGTAAGGTGGTGCCGAAGGGCCTTCTCCAACTCATTCAGGCGGAGTGGATCATCCGCTACTTCGACGGCGTGAGGCCACGTGTGAAAAACACGTGACGCGGCCCAGCATAGTGCGCTCTCCGCGACGGCAACTTCTTTCACTTTGCGGTAGAGGGCGTAGCTCTGCGCCGCGACCAGACCTCCCTCGGGCTTGTCGTCCTGCACGGCCTCGAGAGGAAGCTCGTTGGCAAGTGAATTCCAGCGCAACGCCAGTTCGCGTAGGCGTTTCAGCAGCTCCAGATACTCGGCGACATGCTTCCAGCTCCCAGCGTCGCCGGGTGGCTTGCCGAGAACGCGGATGCTAGCAAGGAGCTTCTTCTTCTCGGTCCTGCGAAACAGGCCTTTAAGCCCAAAGGGCCCCTTGCCCTCTTTGAGATTGCCGACGGCCTCTACCAGTTCGGTATCAAGCTCGATGCCTGTCGGTGTAGCAACTGGCTTCTGAACAAACCTCTTGCGCCGCTCGACAGCCTGCTTTAGCTCAGCGCCTAGGTCTTCCAGCATCGGCAGAAGATCGTCGTTGCCAGCGCGGCGCAGCCGTTGCCGCATAGCGGCCGTCCACGGCCGAGATGCCTGCGCAACCTCGTCACGCAGACGACGCAGGTTCTCAATCTGGATGAGGATCTGCTCCGCGAGGGCGTGGGTTTCCTGGCTCGAGTCCGCAAGCGGCGGAACCTCACCGCTCTCTACACTCTCTTTCAGTTTTTCAAAATGGGACAGGTCCTGATGGACTTCAAGAAGCTTCTTGGAGTCAGGAAATTCGACGAGCTGAGGCAGGGATGCGTCGAGGTAATCAATGTCTCGAACCAGGGTCCGGCGCGCTTCCCTCAGCCGGACAATGTCCCCATCCGAGAACTGCGGCGCGAATTCAGGCTCGACGCCAAGCGCATCAGGAATCCACTCGAACTGACCAGCGTTTGCGACCAACTCACGAGCCGCATCTTGTGGCTCGATCTCCTCAGTCTCCAGCGCGACTTTCGCAAGGTTGCTCTTCGCCCATTCCCCAATCTTGCGGTCGATCCCCGCAAGCTTGCCATGGAGGGTCTCGATGGACTCTTCCAGGTGGTTGATGGCTCGCGCCGTGCTGTTGCGGTCTAGAGCTTGCACCTCGGAGGCAATCTTGTTGATGGCGTGCTCGAACTGCTTCATACCCTGCTGCTCGCTGGTGAGCAGCGAAATGGCGAGAGGGCGAATTTCAGCCGGCAGCTGCTCCTGCAGCACGGCCAGCGCTGGATCCTTCATCGAGGTGACGAGTACGCGCTTGCCCTCGGCGAGATAGTGGCAGATGACGTTAGCGATGGTGTGCGTCTTCCCGGTGCCGGGCGGACCCTGAACGACGACTCCGTCGGAAATATCCAACAGCTGGATGATGCGGACCTGCTCGTCGTTGAAGGGCTTCGGGAAGTAGAGGTCGCGTGGCTTCTTACTACTGTTGCTGCCCTCGGCTTGATACGAGGCGGACACGCCACGGAAGAACGGCAACTCGACAACAGCGTTTGTCGTGTCAGGGTCGGTCACGACGGCCGCTACCGCGGGTGGGTAGGTCTCCGTTTCTTCGGCTTGCTTCTTCAGCTTCTCCAAGTCCTCAACAAATAGGTTTTTGGTGCGCGGCCGTGCGAAGAGCACCCACGTGTCGGTGACTTTGAGCTTGTTGTCGGACTTTGGCAGTGTGCGGTCCTCTGGCGACGCTTCGTTGGGCCAGTAGATGCCGTTCGCATCGAGGTTCGTGGCCGCTGTCCGAAGCAAAGGTTCGAACGTGCCGCGGTCGAATGGCGAAAAGGTTGTCGTGGCCTTCCCGAAAAACTCTTTCGACGCTTTCTCCAAGTCGGCAACCCCGCGATTATCTACGGAGGCATACCAGTCAATCTCCAGTCGGGCATCAGCGTCGCGCGGCCGAATTTCCACTTCGGCTGAATCGGGGTTAAGCAAGAGCTCCACGAGGCGCCCGACAAGCGGATAGCTCACCGTTGTGCCATCGCAGTTCCAGATGCCTAGGCCTACGCCCCAGACAAGTTCGATTTGCGTTTCGACAATACCGCCCTCGAGCTGCTGCTTCAGCGTAAAGAGCTTCAAGTAAAGGCGGATCGTCTCACGGCGAAGCGTCTCTTCGCTCTCCCAAGGGCGCCACTTCGTATCTAGGTAGGTGACAAACTCAGCCCGGATCTGCGCAGCCCCATCGTAGTCGGACAGGATGACGGTGGCTTCCGGGTCAATCCTTGGATTGCCTTGCTCGGCTGCAGTTGCCGATGAACAATGAGTGCCCGTTGCAATCAGGCTTGCCCCGTCGGTTGATTCCCGAAGCCGAGGCTCCTCGGTCGGGCTTTGTGTCATGTGCACCCACGGCCGGAGCACGGTGCTGATGATTTCCGGCGGCTTCATCTCGTGCAGCCGCTCAACGGCAAGCCAGATCTCGTCCTGACTCTCCGCGACATTGACGTTCACACGAATACCGGGCAATCCGTGCATCTGGTGCTCGTAAAGAGAGAAGAGCCCATGCTGGGCGACAGTGGCTGCTGACTTGCTCAGCAGCCGAGCCGATTGCTGAGCGAACTCGACAAGGGAGAGGAGCCGATCTCTTTCGATGCTCATGAAGCTTCGCCTGTTGGCATTAGCCGGAACTTCCATACCGTTGCATTCCTGCCTGTATCCCCTATCGCGCGGCAGGACAGCCCAACGAATCCAAACTCACCGGCGCGGACCCGCACGCGACGAAAGTATAGCTCTAGCGACACGGCGAGTCGCGGGTTCGCGTCCGATGCAGCACCAAGTTGGGCCGCGGCGCCCGGCGTGCGTCAGGATTTCTTAGTAGTCCTTACCGAACGCTCAACGAGTAACCCGTCCTTGCTCACCCGAGCGAAGAACGCGTTACGGCGGCCCTTCTCGACGCGTCGCAGCGCAGCTACTCGATCCGCGCGCTCCACGTCCGTCGTCGCTGCCTCGTAGCCGTGCTCTAATTCCTCCAGGTCCGTTTCGTCGCCGAATTTGCCAAGGTACGCAATTGCGTAACTTCGAAGCCACGGATCGCGATTCTGATCTCTTGACCACATACGAGCGAGCTGGATGACGTCCTCGTCTTCTTCTTCCTCTTGATAGAACCACCGCAGAATTTCGAACAACTGAAAGTCATAGATCGCCTCGCTGCTTTTCATATACGTGATTAGTTCCTCCAACTCGTCGTTTTCGAGTTCAACCTCGCTGAAGTCGCTTAGGATATAGGCGGTTTCTGACGGCCGCGCGGACAGTGATTGTAGACAGTACGCGAGCGCTACCAGCGACTGCGCCTTCCCGAGGCGAACCAGAAGGTAGTGAAAAAGACTGGTGTCGAATCTCTCGCCCGAGCCGACTCCAAAATGCTCAGTGAACGCCATTTCGAGTACCTCCGGAGGCGGGCCTTCGCGAGCAGCAAGGATGTTTAGAAGTTCGCCGGGACTTACGTAGCCAGAGCTTTCCAGTTCAGTCTGAATCTCCTTCGCGAGCTTTGTGTTCAGTTCCTCAATTGTCTCGGTGACCCCATCGATAGCGGTCCTGGCTCTCGAAATGTTGAGAATCTCGGTCTTGCCACTTTGCAGCGTCAGCCCACGCGCGTACATCAGCGCGCTAAGGTGCTTTATCGCGTTTCTTGCTTGCAACTTTGATCCGCAGAACACTCGCATATCGTCCACGTAGCGCAGGTGGATGTAACCGTCCTGACGAAGTCGCCGATCAGCAGGTGTCATGAACAACTTTGCGAGCAGGTCACTGGCCGAGTATCCCTGCGGAATTCCTTCATCTCGTGGGTGTGACCATTTTCTGAGACATTCCTGGAGTAGATCCGCGATGTCTGCGGCAGCTCCGATCCGTCGGACCTCAGATATAAGCTTTTGAATGCTGATGTTGTCGTAGAAACCAGTGATATCGGTGAAGACCACAAACCGCGCGCCCTTCTTCAACGCGGCGAGCGACTTTTCGCGCCACTGACGCCAAATCATGAAGCTGCGTTTTGTCCAATCCACGCTCGAAGCGCTCGAGGCGAGTTGATAGGCAATGTCGACGTGAACGTCGATTCCTTTGACTTCTTTCTGAAGTTGCTTGAAGAACGTTGCGACTAAGTGGGTGTACACCACGGCGTCTTCAGGCTCAAGCACAGTACCCGGACGAATCATGAAACCCGGTTTCGGGACGGCACAGTGCTTAGACGAGCGAGGACAGTAACCCTGCTTCAATTCCGTCGCAATCTTTGACAGCCAAGCGTCAAGATCTGACTCGATCCATTGTTCGAGGAATGGATGATCAACGAAACAGCGGTCCCGGAGATCACGCTTGTATCTTTGCCAAGCGAGTCGCAGGTCGTCGAGTGTTGCGTCGATCTGTGCTGGCATTTCCGTTGTCCCAACTTGTCCCAACTATTGAGCCTCACCACCCGCCTCGGCCACGCCCAACGTGACGGAGAAAAGCCGAATGGCATCGAGGTCTTGGGGAATCGTAGCACTCTGACTCGACACGAGTTCGCGGCTTCTCGATAAGAGGCGGCGGACGATCGGTCGGTTCCCCCCCATGACCCGCGACCCGCGACCGGCGATCCACAACCCACACCCACGCCCTACCTGCTACCGTTCCCTCCGTGGAATCCGTCCCCCAGGCGCGGCCAACGCTCAGGGAGAACCTGCGCATGCTTCCGCGTGCGGCCTGGATCCTTTTTCTGGGGACGTTCATCAACCGGTTCGGCACGTTCGTCATGCCGTTTCTGGCGATCTATCTGACGCGACGCGGATTCGGGATGGCCGAGGCGGGAGCGGCCGTCAGCGCGTATGGCGGTGGACATGTGGTGGCTTCGACGCTTGGAGGTCATCTGGCCGATCGCATCGGGCGCCGGCACACCATCGTCATGTCGATGTTTTCGTCCTCGATCGCCATGGTGTCGCTGTCACAGGCACGGGCCTATCCGGTGATTCTTCTGCTGACGTTCCTGGCCGGCGCATCCGCGGAGTTGTACCGGCCGGCGGCGACGGCACTCATCGGCGATCTCGTCAAACCGGAGCAGCGCATCGCCGCGTTCGGCATGTACCGGTGGTGCATCAACCTCGGATTCGCGGCCGGGCCGGCCACGGCGGGCTTCCTGGCCAACCGCTCATTCCTGCTCATCTTCATCGGGGACGCCGGGACGTCGCTGCTGTTCGGCATCATCGCCTTCTTCCTGCTGCCACACGGGGTGCGCGTGTCGATGAAGGAAGAGCGGTCGGGCGAAGCGTTGCGTCATGCCCTGCGCAACCACCGTTTCGTGCTGTTCCTTCTGGCCACACTGTGCGTGACCTGGATCGAGTTCCAGCTTCACTCGACGTTCCCGCTCTACATCCAGCAGCTCGGGTTCTCCACGAGCACGTACGGGCTGCTCCTGTCGATGAACGGCGTGATGATCGTGCTCTTCGAGCTCGGCCTGACGACGTGGACGCAGCGATTCAAACCGCAGAGAATCATCGCGCTCGGCTATGCGCTGGCGGCGATCGGCATCGCCATGACGGGACTGGCGCACTCCCTCGTGCAACTGGGCGGCACGGTGATCGTCTGGACGCTCGGCGAAATGGTGTACGCGCCCGTGACCGGCGCGTACGTGACCAGCCTGGCGCCGGAGCGCTATCGCGGGCGTTACAGTGGGATGTGGATGCTGATGTGGTCTCTCGGTATGCTTCTCGGACCGTATATCGGGACGCTGATCTTTCAACGAAATGCGGCACTGCTCTGGGGAACGTGCGCGGTCGTCGGCCTGGCCGGAGCAGGCCTGTCGCTCGTCACGCCGCGGAGACCGCAGGAAGGCTAGTCCATGCAAACCAACACGCTCGTCAAGCTCGTCATCGCCGCGGTAGTCATTCTTTTTCTCTGGAAACAAGGTCTGCCCTGGCTGGCAAGACATCAGGCTCAGTCGAACCCGGAGGCCGCCAGGCCGTCAGGGACATCCTCCGCCACGAACTGCGTGTTCGAAGCGCGCGCCGCCAGCGACTTGTGGAGCGGCAGCATCGGCCGCTTCACCAATCCCCCCTACGACATGCAGGCATGGAACAACCTCATGTCCCAGGTGCAAGGACGCATCGGCCGCGCGGAACAGAAGTGCTCGTGCGACGACGACGCATGCAAGCCGGGCCGGCAGGCCATGGACGATCTCCGCAGTGTCGTGAACGAAATGGATTCAGCGATCCGCGGCAACGCCGCGCCGCCGCTCGATATCGTTCAGCGCCAGGAACGCATCGACAACGCCCTCGACGAGGCGACCGCCGCCGCGGAGAAGCACCAGTAAGCCGAGCACCGAGCACCGAGCACCGAGCACCGAGCACCGAATTACGCCATCACGTTCCGCCACTTCGACGGACCGGCGTCGTAGCCGGGGAAAACCTGCTTGAGCGATGCCACGCCGAGCTGCCTGGTCACCAACTCGCCGAAGACGTCGCGGAAGTCGGTGGTGATGGCCAGGTCGCGATTCTCGTAGAGCTGTTGCGCCCCCAGGCCCGGCCACTTGCCGTGAACCTTCCCGCCTTTCACCCCGCCGCCGATGACGGTCATGAAGTTGGCGTGACCGTGATCGGTGCCGCGGTTGCCGTTCTCTCGAACGGTGCGGCCGAACTCCGACATGGTGACGAGCACGACGTCGCCCATCCGCGAGCCGAGGTCGCGGGCGAAGGCGGCGATGGCAGCGGCAAAATTGCGGAGGTTGTTCGCCAGTTGTCCCTGTGCTCCTCCTTCGCCGGCGTGCGTGTCCCACCCGCCGACGTCGGCGAACGCAACTTCCAGACCGACGTCGGACCGGATGAGCTGGGCGATCTGCCGAAGGGAGTTTGCCAGCGGACCGTTGGGATAGACCGCGCCGTTCTCCGGCTGCAGCTTCGTCGGATCGGCGCTCTTCAGTATCTTCGACGCCTCAAACGACTCCTTCGCCGTTCCTGCGAGCGCGCCGGACACCGCCTCGGCATACATCGACTCGAACGACGACTGCACCTGGCCGCTGGCCGCACCGGCATGAATACCAAAATCGCCGACGTTGGTCATGGCCACCGCACCGGCCCTGCCGGAGAGGATGCGCGGCAACGCCGGCGAGAGCGCCACCGCGCGCAACGGCGAAGCGTTCGCTTCCTTCTTCGCCTCCACCGCGCGCGCCAGAAAACCATCCTCGGTCGACTTCACGCCGGGCGTGCCCGACTCCATGAAGTCCTGGGCATCGAAGTGCGAGCGCGTCGTGTCCGGACTGCCGGCCGCGTGCACGAAGGCCGCGCTGTGATCCATGAAGTACGGGAGCAGCGGCGCCATGGCCGGATGCAATCCGAAGAAGCCGTCGAGATCGAGCGCGGCCTGGTCGCCGCTGCCGGGACGCGGCACCGCGATGGTCGGCCGCGCCGCGTAGTACTCGCTTTCCGCGTACGGCACGACGACGTTGAGACCGTCGACCGCGCCGCGCTGAAACACGGCCACGAGCACCTTCTTCCCCTTCGTCGTCCCGGCCTCCGCCATGCGCACGAAGACGTTCGGAAGAAGGCCGCCAGCGACGAGCGCGAGGCCACTGGATTTCAGGAAGATTCTGCGATTCATCATGTGATGGTTCCCGCGCGACGGACGCCGTCGCTCACTGTTTCTGAAATTCCGGACTTCCCAGGATCAGTCCCGCGATCATCGGGATCTGGGTGTTGTCCCCCGGATCCATGTCCGGCGCCTTTCGTTCCACGAGACGCGCACGGATGGTGGCCCGCGTGGCGTCGGAGAGATCGCCGCCGGTGAGCGCCTGCGCCAGCGCGTCCACCGACTTCTGAGGATCCTGGGCGGCCTCCGGGGGGATCAGCGCCGCGACATCACTGCGCACGCCCGGCATCTTGTTTGCCGCCAGTGCCAGCGCGAAGTTGAGCCGGTTCAACAGCGCGCCCGTATTCATCCACGCCTCGGCCTTGTCCGAGTAACCGGTGGGCGGCTGCGCTCCGTAGAGCGGCTCGCCGATTTTCTGCAACTCCCTGGCGATCGGACGGGCGTCCACGATCTGTCCATCCACCGCACGGACCGCGGAGATCGCGTACTCGAACGGTGACTTGACCTTGGACCGGTACTCTTGCCGGTCCCAGAACTCGGGACTGTCGATGACGGCTTTCACGGTCTGCCGCAGATCTCCGCCGGTCTCGAGAAACCGTTTGGCAACGCGGTCGACCAGCGCGGGCGGCGGCTGATCCGCGACCAGCCGCAGCGCCAGCTCGTAGGCGATGTGATGCGCGGTGGCCGGCGCGTGGGCGAGGACGCGGATCATCGTCTCGCCTTCCTCGATGCCGCCACCCGCCGGGAATTGCACACCGAGGACGGTCTTCGGGCCGACGTCATGGAGAGCGCGGCGGAAGACGAATCCGCCGCCCTCCTGCGGACGAGCGATCGACCATCCAGTCAGGACGCGCGCCAGCTCCGTGACATCTTTCTGCGTGTACCCACCATCGACGCCGAGGGTGTGCAGCTCCATGATCTCGCGGGCGTAGTTCTCGTTGAGACCGCCCTTCATGGCCTTGTCCGGGGCGCGCTCCATCATCATCCGCTGCGCCCTCGGCGACCGGCTCGCTGGATCGGCAACGGAGCGGGCGTTGTCGAGATAGAAGAGCATCGCCGGCGCCTTCGCCGTCGCCATCAGCAGGTCTTCGAAGCGTCCCCAGATGTGGGGGCGGATGACATCGCGCTCGTAGCTCGTGAGCATGAAGCGATCGACGCCTTTGCCCGCGAATACGTTGAAGTGATTCATCCAGAAGTCGACCATGACTTCGTTGAGCTGGCGGTCGGAATCGGCAGCGCGGATCACTCGCTGCGAGATGAGATCGCCCACCACCTGCTGGGCGTTCCTGCGCAGCATCTGCATCTGCTGCCGCTGCTGCGGATCCATCTCATCGTCGTTCTGCGCCTGCTTGCGCTCGCGCCGCGCCTCGACGATGGGCCGGTAGTACTTCTGCATCATGTCGGCGTCGGAGAGCTTCAGCGTTCCATACTGCTGAAGCCTGGCCTCCACCTCACGATCCGCGATGGCTTCGGGATGGAGCTGCTGATCGATCCAGGCGTCGACTCCCGTCTTCATCACCCGGTCGACGTCTCCCGGCCGGGCGCCGAACGCCAGACGGTTGAGAGCGTGGAGAGCACGCTGCCGGCCGGTCATCCCGGTGTCCGACGAGGACCCCGACAGCAGCAGCATCGAGACGGCGACGATCAGCAATCGCTTCATGATTCTTGGACGAAGTACGAGCGGGGGTGTTTACTGTTGAAGGGGTGCCTCGGGCCTCGGTGCTGGGTGCTGGGTGCTGGGACTCGCCGTAAACCGAGGACCCGAGGACCCAGCGACCGAGCACCCAGCACCGAGCACCCTTACGTCTTCGGAATGAGCCAGGGGCGGCCGTTGACTTCTACGGCGCCAGCCTCGAAGCCGAAGTGACGGCGCACGATCTCGGGATTCATGAGTTGCGAGGGCTGGAGATCGGCGGCGATCGCTCCGTCGTCCATGACGATGATGCGGTCGCTGTAGGCGGCGGCCCAGTTCAGATCGTGCGAGGCGAAGACGACGGTCGCACGCGTCCGGTCGACGATCTCGCGAAGGAGCTTCGAGAACTGCTGTGTGTGCGCGATGTCGAGCGCGGCAAGGGGCTCGTCGAGCAGAATCAGCTTTGGATGTCCTGCCAGCACCCGTGCCAGGAACACGCGTTTGCGCTCCCCTCCGCTCATCTCGTCGAGATAACGTCCGGCCAGATGGGAACCGTCGCACAGCGCCAGCGCGGCCGCCGCTTCCCGATAGTCATCCTCGGTCTCGAATCCGAACCGCGTCAGGAACGGAGCGCGTCCCGTGACCACGACGTCGATGGCCGTCATCGGGAACGAGGACTCCGGCTCCTGTGGCAGGTAGCCCGTCTGTTGCGCGTAGCCCTTGGCGTTCCAGTCGCGCAGCGGCCTGCCCAGGAAACTGAGGCTGCCGCTCTGCGGTGTCACCACGCGTGCCATCAGTTTGAGCAGCGTCGATTTGCCGGATCCATTCGCCCCCGCCAGCGCGATCAGGGCGGTCTCGCCGATCTCGATCGACACGTCGCGCACGGCAACGCGCTGGCCGTACGCGAATCGCGCCCGCGACACCGTCAGCATCAGCTGTTCCTCCGCAGCAGCGACAGAAAGAACGGGACGCCCAGCAGTGCCGTGAAGGCGCCGATGGGCAGCTCCGCGGACGTCACGATCACGCGCGACAGCGTGTCGGACAACACCAGCAGGATCGCGCCGCCGAGCGCGCAGAGAGGAAGAAGAAATCGGAAATCGCGGCGCCAGATCAGCCGGATGAGATGAGGCACCAGAAGCCCGACGAAGCCGATGATGCCGCTGACGGCCACGGCCGCGCCGGTGACGACCGACGCGATCACGAATCCGGCCAGCTTGATGCGCTCCACTTCCACGCCGCGGGAGCGCGCGTCCTCTTCGCCGAAAACGAGCAGGCGCAGATCGTTCGCCATCGTTGCCAGCGCGATCATGCTCGCCAGCAGCAGCACGGCCAGGAGCGTGACGTCGAACCACGACACGCCGAACAGCGTGCCCATCATCCAGCGCAGCGCCGCGGTGAGATCGCTCTGCCGCGACAACGCGAACGCCATCAGGATGACGGCGGAGAAGAAGGCGTTGAGCACCAGGCCGGACAGCAGCAGGCGCGTCGGATCGGTGTGACTGCCCCGGCGCGCCAGAAGAAACACCGCCGCGGTGGCGATGAGAGCACCGGCGAAGGCCACCACCGGCACCACACCCGTGATCCTCGCCCAGCCCAGCGCGGTGGCTACCGCCGCTCCCGCCGCCGCACCTCCCGAGACGCCGAGGATGAACGGATCGGCCAGCGGATTCCGCAGCAGAGTCTGAAACGTCAGTCCCGCCACCGCCAGGATGGCGCCGACCAGCGCCGCGGTGGCCACACGCGGGATGCGGATACCGAACAGGATCGCGCGCGCGGTGACGTCACCGCCGATCGCCGCGCGCAGTGAGACCGAAGTCGCGCCATAAGAGATGGCGATGAGGAACGAGATCACCAGCAGAAGAACGAGAACGAGAGAGGCCCCGAAACCGGCCGCTTCACGCGTCATCGCGTCCGCCTTTCTCGGGTTGCCGTCGCGGGTCGCTGGGTCGCGGGTCGCTGGGTCGCTGGGAGACTGGGTCGCTGGGAGACTGGGTCGCTGGGAGACTGGGAGACTTGACGCCGGCAGAATGGGACGCTGGGACGTTGAGCTTCGCCCGGCGACCCACGACCCTGCGACCTTGCGACCCAGCGACCCAGCGACCCTGCCACCCAGCGACCCTGCCACCCAGCCCGTCCAGAATCCGATTCAACTCCTCGGCGGCGCGGGCGACGCGCGGGCCGGGGCGGGTGAAGAGGTTCTCGTCGACCGCGACGACCTTGGCGCGAGCGAGACCGGGCGAGAGCTCGATCAGCTTGTCGATCTGCGCGCGCGATACCGGCTTCGATGGATAGAGAATGAGATCGGGAGGCTCCGCTACGAGCGACTCGAGCGAGTACTGCGGCCAGCCGTCCACGGTGACGGCGTTCGTTCCGCCGGTCAGCGAGATGAGATCGTCGCTGAAGGTCTTCCGTCCCGCCACGTACAGCGGGTCGGCCCACACGACGAACAGCACGCGCGGCGATCGCGCGCGCGAGCGATGCTGCCGCGCGATGGCAGCGCGCAATTCCGGCGCGGCCGCGGATGACACGCCCAGCAGCGCTGCCAGCCGCTCCATGGCGCGGGGAATCTCGTCCAGGCGGTCGGTGCGCACGACGTAGAGCGGGATGTGCACCGCCGCCAACGCCGGCGCAAGGTTGGGATGATTGCCGTTGGTCGTGGCCAGCACGAGATCGGGCTCGAGGGTGACGATGCGCTCGACGTTCGGCTGCATGCCGCCGACTTTCGGCAGCAATTTCGCGACCGCCGGCTCGTCGGAGAAATCATCGGTGGCCACCAGCCGGTTCCCCGCACCGATGGCGTAGACGATCTCGGTGAGGTTCGGAGCCAGCGTGACGATGCGATCGAGGTGCGCGGGTAAGACGACGGTGCGGCCGAGGTCGTCGCGGGTTGTCTCCTGACGGGTGTGGCGCTCGACCGGTGCGCGACCGCAACTGAGCGCGCAGAGAAGAAGGATTGACGCGCTACGCGTCCGAGCCCTCTTCATCCTCGAGATCGTTCGGGATGCCCAGTCGGGAGCAGGCTGCCGCGTACATCTGCTTGGAGGCGTTGATGGCCGTCTGCAGCTCCGCGATCTTGTCCTTCACCTTGGAGAGCTCCTCCTCGATGCCGTCCTTGAGATCGCTGATCTCCTGCCTGGTGACCTCCAGCGTTGTCTCGTAAAACTTACGCTGCTGATCAGTCAACACCGGCATTCACACCCTCCAAATCGATTCGACTCGAGCGGCGGGCGATTATAGCTTGAACTCCACCGGCACCGTCGTCCAGGCCTTCACCGGCACGCCGCCGACGATGGGGACCGAGAACGTGGAGCGGCGCATGATCTGCTCGGCCGCCTCGTTGAGACCGCCGCGCGCGATACCTCGCAGGATTCGCACCTGCAGGACCTGTCCCGTCTCGGAGATGAGGACGCTGCAGATCACCGTCCCCTGCACGTGCTCGGCACGCGCAAGCGGCGGATAGGGTACCGTCCCCCGCCGTAGAACCTTCGCCGCGATCAGTCCCTCGGTGCCCGGCGCGGCGAGATCACCCGCTCGAATCACCGGACGTGGGGGCGCTTCGTTCACCGGAGCCGGCGCCTGCGTCGTCACTGCCGCGGGCTCGGTCGCTGTCGCCTGGGGCGGCGGCGGGGGCGGCTGCTGAACGGTCGCGGTCGTCTGCGTGGTCTGCTGGGAGGGCGGAGGGATCTCCTGTCTCACCGGCTGTTGCTGCACGGGTGTCGTTCGCCGCCCCAGAGGAGGCGTGGCCGCGCTCGCCGCCGGCGGCGGGGCGCTCTGCGCCGCCCGAGCCTGCTGTTCGAGACGCGCGCGCTCCGCGGCCAGGCGCTTCTGCACTTCCTGATCGACGAGGTTGGGATCGAGAGCGGGCGGTTGTGTGCCGGTCGTGGCGACGGTCGTCGTCGCGGCAGCGGGAGCGGCGCTCGAGGTGAGCGTCGAGGCCTGCATGGTGGTCTGCGGCGCGGGCTGCAGCGACCGCGCCGGTTGTGGAGCGCTGGCCATCGCCGGAGGGACTGGCTTTGCCGGGGAGGTGGAGCGTACGTAGAAGAATGCGCCGGCAATCGCGGCCAGGACGACCGCCACGATCGCGATGGGCATGACCGGAGAGCGTTTCTTCGCCACGGGCCGCGCATCCCACGATGGCATCGCGGCCGCCGCCGGCGTCGCTGCGGAAGGGGGCGTTGAGGCCACGCGAGATTGCGCGGTCGCTTTCGCCGGAGTCGCCACGGAGGCGAGGTCGGTCGGATCCACCCGCCGCTCCACCACCGGCTCCTCGATCACGCGCGGCGGAGCGACCGCCTCTTCGCTCCAGATGCGATGCATGTAGATCGCAAGGTCGGCGCTTGTCGGCGTCGGTTTCAGGTCGTACAGGATCGAGTCGATGTCGCGCGCCATCTCCCCGGCGGTCTGATACCGCTCATTCGGATCCTTCTGGAGCGCTTTGAACACCACCCGGTCGACGGAGGAGCTGACTTCCTCATTGAACTGCGAGGGCGGGACCACGCGCGCCTCGCGCACCTGCTCCAGAATGGAGATCTCGTTGTCGCCGGTAAAGAGCTTGCGCCCCGTGAGCATCTCGAAGAGCACCGTGCCCAGGGCAAAGATGTCCGAGCGCCGGTCGATCTGCTTGCCCGAGGCCTGTTCCGGCGACATGTACTGCAGCTTTCCCTTGAGCGCGCCGACCTGGGTATGCGAGGCCTTGGTCGCGGCCTTGGCGATGCCGAAGTCGCACAGCTTGATGTCACCTTCCTGGGAGATCAGCACGTTCTGCGGCGACACGTCGCGATGGACGAGACTGAGATCGTGCTCGTCGAAGTCGCGCTTGCGATGTGCGTAATCGAGGGCGGCCGCAATCTTCGAGGCCACGAACAGCGCCACTTCCACCGCCATCGGCTGCGAGCGCTCTTCGGCGCGCCTGAGGATGCTCTTGAGATCGTGTCCGTCCACGTACTCCATGGCGATGTAGTACGAGCTGCCGATCTTGCCGAGGTCATAGATATGGATGATGTTGCTGTGGTTGAGCTGGGCGGCCAGCTTCGCTTCATCGACGAACATCTCGATGAATTCCTGATTATCGGAGAGATGGGGAAGGATCTTCTTGATGGCGACGATCTTCTGAAATCCCTCCACGCCGCTCATCCGCGCCTTCCACACTTCGGCCATCCCGCCGGTGGCGATCTTCTCGAGCAGAACGTACTGGCCGAAGCGTGTGCCATCCGCCGGATCTTCTTCTTCCCTCGCTGCCGGTGCCGGCGCAGCCGCCGGTGGAGGAACGGAAGCCTGTTTCACCGGCGGCGCAGCCGGGGCGGGCGTCGATGGCCGCGGCACGGGAGTGTGACCCGGCGACGAGAGGCGGCGCGCATCCTTCTCGATACCGGAAAGGGTGTCCTGTAACCGCTTGTCGAGGTCGGAGGTTCCGGGCGCGGTTCTCGGCTTGGCGTCGCGCTTTTTCGACAGGACGCCGGCCAGGGTCTGCTCGAGCATCTTGTCCACGTCGTCGGTCGGTTTCATCGGCTTCTTCACCCCGGGGTGGGCAATGGCGCTGTCGTTCAGCACGTCGCCAAAGATCTCGCTGGAGGTCATCTGGCCGACCCCGAGCAGTTGCTGCACCTTTCCGAGAAACTCGGACTCGGTGTAGGGCTTGGCCAGGATGTCGGAGGCTCCCATGCGCGCGGCGTCCGCCTTCGGCGAAGTGCCCGTATATCCGGAGACCGTCAGAAGAATGGGCGTCTTCATCAATGGGGCCCGGCCGCGGATGAGGCGGATGAGGTCGGGTGCGCTCACTTTTGGAATGACCGAGGAGAGAACGATGAGCTTGGGATCGGCGCCATCGAGGGCGCGGATCGCTTCTTCCCCATCCCGGGCGTACTCGGCGTGGAAGGGCTGGTCGGTCAGAGCCTGGCGCACCCGGTCGGCATAACGGGGCTCGTACTCCACCACGAGAATGTTTTCAGACATGGAAGGTCGGACTTGGGCAAATTGTAACGGATAGAAGGCACTTCCGGCCGCAGACTTGTCAACGCGCCCTTTTGACTTGCTTTTTCAAACCGACCTCGCGATACTACCCGCGCACCTCGTGCGACGATCTTAAACGAGAGGCTTCACGCCGGGCGTTTTGAGAGTGACTCTCCGCCTGAACGATCGTCGGCTCCTGGGAATCAACACAGGTGAAAGCGCATACGGTTTGACCTTGCATGACGCCAGAAAATCGCACGCCGCGTAAGCGGCGCCGGCGGAGACGTCGCACACCCGGCGAGGGTGGCACGACGCCACAGCAGACGCCGGCCGGCAACGGCCCGGGTCCGGAGCCCGGCAACGAAGCCATTCGCCCATCGCCGTCCGGCGATCGGGGGGAGCAGTTCGGCCGCCGGCGCCGTCGATCACGGCGTCGCGGGCGCAATCGCGGCGGTGAGATTTACCCGGACACCAGCGCGACGTCGTTGCCGCCTTCGATCGACATTGCCCCCGGTGAGATGACCGCCGTCTCTGGCGTCCTCTACATCAAGCCGAACGGCTCCGGTCTGCTCGTCCAGGTCGAGAGCAACTTCGTTCCGCAACCGGGTGACGCCATCGTGCCTCGCTCGACGATCGAGAAGCTGCACCTGCAGGCCGGGCTGCTGCTGGCCGGGCAGGCCCGCCGCGCCGGGAACAATCTGGAGATGGTCGGCCTCGAGCAGGTCGAGGGCATGGCCCTCGAGGAGTACCGCGAGTCGCGCCGGCCGTTCTCCGAGCTGATCTCGATCGATCCGAACGAAGTGTTCAAGCTGGAGACCGATCCCGACCGGCTCACCACGCGCGTGCTCGATCTGCTCTCGCCGCTCGGCAAGGGCCAGCGCTGTCTCATCGTCGCTCCGCCGAAAGCCGGCAAGACCACGCTGCTGAAAGACATCGCCCACGGCATCAATACCAATCATCCCGACGTCACGGTCATGGTTCTGCTCGTCGACGAACGGCCGGAGGAAGTCACCGACTTCCGGCGCTCGATCGAGCGGGGTGATGTCATCGCGTCGAGCTCCGACGAGAATGCCGAGAATCACATCCTCATCGCCGAAACGGTGGTCGAACGCGCGCGGCGTCTCGTCGAGATCAAGAAAGACGTGGTCATTCTCTGCGACTCCATCACGCGCATGTCACGCGCGTACAACAACGAACAGCGAGGATCGGGCAAGATTCTCTCCGGCGGCATCGACGCCCGGACCATGGAGAAGCCGCGGCGCTTCTTCGGCGCCGCGCGCAACGCCGAGGAGTGGGGATCGCTGACGATCGTGGCCACGGCGCTGGTCGATACGGGATCGCGCATGGACGAGGTGATCTTCCAGGAATTCAAGGGTACGGGAAACACGGAGATCGTGCTCGACCGCGGGCTCTTCGAGCGGCGGATCTTCCCGGCCATCAATATCGCCCAGACCGGAACGCGCAAGGAGGAAAAGCTCCTGCCCCCGACGGTCCTGCCCAAGATCCACACGCTGCGCCGGGCCCTGGCCGGCACCGATCCGCTGACGGCCATGAAGATGCTGCTGGAACGGTTGCAGAAGTTCCCATCGAACGACGCGTTTTTGAAAAGCTTTTAGTACCCGGACATCACGCGGGTGGAAGTGCTCGGGGACGCGGTTCACCGTCTTCAACAAGAAGATTCCGTTCGTCACTTCTGCCGATTTCAAAAAAAGGCCATCGCAAGGGTGGCCTTTTTCCTTTGAGCGCATTATGCTCCCCGAAATCGGAAACTCGAGGAGGAACTGGATGTCCGCTCGCCGCAATACATGGCTAACCATTCTTATCTTTTGCGCGACGATGTTCGCGCCGTACGCACACGCCCAGCTCACGACAGGCAATCTCACCGGCGTCGTGATGTCGAGAAGCGACAGCTCGGCCCTGCCGGGTGTGACCATCGAAGCGGTTCACACACCGACCGGCACACGCTACAGCAGCGTGACCGAGAACAACGGCCGGTTCACCATCCCCAACGTTCGGGTGGGCGGACCGTACACCGTCACAGCGAATCTCGAGGGATTCAAGGCCGGCGTCTCCCGCGGCGTGCAGGTTCGGCTGGGAGAGTCGACCGACCTCAAGATCCCGATGGACATGGCCAACGTCGCCGAGACCATCACGGTCACCGCGACGACGGACCCGATCATCAATCCCGATCACACCGGATCGACCTCATCGGTCACGACGCGCCAGATCGAGTCGCTGCCGACCGTCAACCGGACGCTGCAGGATTTCGCGCGGACGAACCCGTACTTCGTCACCGACCCGACCGAGGCGTCGCCGACTTCGCTCAACGTGGCGGGCCGGAACAACCGCTACAACAACATCCAGATCGACGGTGCCGTGAACAACGACCTGTTCGGTCTGGCCGGAACCGGGACGCCCGGCGGACAGACCGGAGCGCAGCCGATCGCACTCGACGCCATCCAGCAGTTGCAGCTCGTGGTCTCGCCCTACGACGTCCGCCAGAGCGGGTTCACGGGCGGCGGAATCAACGCCGTGACACGCTCCGGAACGAACGCGTTCTCGGGTTCGGTTTTCGGTGCCAAGCGCAACAAGTCCTTCATCGGCAAGGGTCCCTTCAACAACCCCGTTTCCGATTTCAACCAGACCCAGTGGGGCGGCCGATTCGGCGGCCCGATCATGAAGGACAAGCTGTTCTTCTTCGTGAGCGGTGAACAGAATCGCCGCAGCGAGCCCCTCGGCTCTTCCGCCGACGGCTCCACCGGCATCGTTTACGGCGGGACGGGAACGGACAAAACGCCTTCTGCTTCCCTGCTTCGCGATTTCCTGATCAGCAAATACAACTTCGATCCCGGTTCGCTGGGCGATCTCACCTACAAGTCGCCGAACAATCTGTTGTTCGGCCGCCTCGACTTCAACATCGGCACCGGCAACAACCTCACCCTTCGTCATAACTACGTATCCGGCAGTTCCGACGTCAACCCGTCGAGCTACACGCGGTCGACCTCGAAGTTCTTCTTCCCCACCTCGAACTACGCCATCGCCGACAAGACCAATTCGACGGTTGCCCAGCTCAACAGCGTCTTCACCCAGAACCTGTTCAACGAGGGTCGCATCGGCTACCAGAAGATCGCCGACGTCCGCGCCACCAAGGCCACGTTCCCCACGGTCGAGATCGGCGGATCGGGTGAGCGCAGCGGCGCCATCCAGATCGGCACGGAGCGCTTTTCCGGCGCCAATTCGCTCGATCAGAAGGTCACCGAGATCACCGACGATCTGACCTGGATCCGCGGCGGACACACGCTCATCTTCGGGACAAGCGATCAGTTCTTCGATTTCAAGAACCTGTTCATCCCCGACTTCTACGGCTACTACTACTTCCCCACTCTCGACGCGTTCGAGGCCAACCAGCCCACCCGATACAAGATCGGATTCGCAAATGGGTCGGATCCTCGCCGTCCCACCGCCTTCAAGGCCGGTCAGTACAGCTTTTACGTGAACGACCGCTGGACGGTCAGCCCCAGCTTCACGCTCATGTACGGACTGCGTGGCGACAAGCCGCAGTTCAACACCACGCCGTCCTTCAACGCCAGCGTCATGTCTGCTCTCGGCTACTCAACGTCGGCCAAACCGAGCACCTCGGTCACCTGGGAGCCGCGCTTCGGCTTCAATTGGGACCCGAACGCCGACGGCAGGCAGCAGCTCCGTGGCGGCATCGGCGTCTTCCAGGGCCGCACGCCGTTCGTGTGGATCTCCAACGCTTACGGCGGTACGGGTATCGAGACGTCGTCGCTGAGCTGCCTGGCACCGTCGTGCTCGGTGCCGCAGTTCAATCCCGACCCGAGCGCGCAGCCGCGCAACCTCGGTTCCGGTGCGGTGCCATCGATTTCCGTGACCGATTCCAACTTCCGATTCCCGCGGATCCTGCGCAGCACGCTCGGTTACGACCGCGAGCTGTTCTGGGGCTTTCGGGGAACCGCGGAAGTCCTCTATACGAAGACGCAGGAGGACGTTTTCTACTACAACGTCAACCTGGTGCAGAACGGCACGAGCGCCCTCGATGGCCGGCCCACCTACAAGAGGGTGAGTAGCGCGGTCGGGGATACGATCCTTTTGTCGAACTCCTCGCTCGGTCACGAAATGGTCGAGACGCTCCAGCTCAACAGGAACTTCCGCAATCTGACCCTGGCTGCTTCGTATGCCCACCAGAACGCCAAGGGTGCGGCGGAAGGACAGTCGAGCGTCGCCTACTCGGGATGGCAGTTCAACCAGTTGTCGCGCGGCGACATCTTCCACCCCGAGCTCGGTACTTCGTCGTTCCAGATCAAGAACCGTTTCACCATCGCCGCCTCGTATGACGTCTCGACCGGACCGTTCAGTCACTCCGTCGGCCTCTATTACAACGCCCAGTCCGGCCTGCCGTACTCGCTGCTCATGGGCGGCGACCCGAACAAGGATCTCACCTCGAACAACGATCTCCTGTCGGTGCCGTCCGGCGGCGCGTCGGGCCTGATCCTCTGCCCGAACACGGCTAAGACCCCAACAGCGACCGCACCATGCGGCGCTGGGATCACCGCGCTCGACTCCAGCAAGTTCTCGAGCTTCCTGAGCTCGGTGGGGATCGATCCCAGCAAGGCTGAGATCCTGCCGCGCAACAACCTGGATGCGCCGTGGACGCGCAAGCTCGACTTCCATTACGAGCTCGGTCTGCCTCAGTACCACACGGCGCGGGTTCTCATCACCGCGGACGTGATGAATCTGCTCAACCTGTTCGACAAGAACAACGGCGTCGCGCAGTTCGTGAGCTTCGGCACGTACATGCCGGTCGTTTACCAGGGACAGGACTCCGCCACCGGCAAGCCCATCTACCGCGAGAACTTCAACGGCGCACTCACGCCGGGCCGGCAGTTCTCGACCGCGAACATCGCTTCGCGCTGGCAGGCGCGTCTCGGTCTCCGCGTCAATTTCTGACCTTTAACCGCATCTTCAGAAAAGGGCCACCGGAGACGGTGGCCCTTTTTATGTATGAGAAAGACCGCCGCTCTCATTTTTCTCCTGACCGCGTGTGCCACGAAGCCCGCACCGCCCGCGCCGCAATGCAATCCCGGCCTGGCCCTCGTCAATGCCACGGCCTGGATGGACACCGCGGCGGAGTATCGCGCGTCGGCCATGCAGACCTACGCCGTGGCCCGCGACGCTCTCGACGCGGCACTGACCGCAACGAGTGACAAACCTCCGGCGATCATCCTCGATCTCGATGAGACCGCGATTCTGAACATGCCGTTCGAAGCGCGGATGGTGCATGAGGGGAAAACGTACGACCCGGCGGAATGGCGTGCATGGGTGTCGGAGTCGGCATCGACCGCCGTGCCGGGAGCGGCCGGGTTCCTCACCTACGCGCGCTCGCGCGGCGTGACGCCGTTCTACATTACCAACCGCAAGGCGGATGAAGAGGCGGCCACGCGCCGCAACCTGGAGAAGCTCGGCTATCCGCTCGCCGGCAGCGAGGACGTCATCCTCACCAAAGGCGAGCGGCCGGAGTGGAGCTCAGGCGACAAGACGCCGCGGCGCGACTTTGTGGCCGTGCACTATCGTGTGATCCTTCTCCTCGGCGACGATCTCAACGACTTCGTCGATGCAGCAGGCAAATCGGCCACGGAGCGAATGGATCTCATGCACGCGAACGCCGGCAAGTGGGGCAAGTCGTGGTTCGTCCTCCCCAACCCGGCATACGGGTCGTGGGAAGCGACAACCGCCGGCCGCGGATCCCCATGCCAGCAGTTGCAAAGAAAGATCGAGGCCTTGAACCCGTGAAAAAGATCACGTTCGCCGCCATCCTGCTGCTGCTGAGTCAGGCGCCGGGGATTTCCGCGGTGACCCAGCCCCCATCCCTGATCGTCGTCATGAGCGTCGATCAGATGCGATACGACTACCTGGAGCGATTCCAGCCGTGGTTCTCGCGCGGAGGATTCAACAGGTTCCTGCAGTCGGGAGCGACGTTCACGAACGCGCGCTTTCTGCACGCCGTCACGTTCACCGGCCCGGGCCACGCCACGATCGGCAGCGGAAAGAATCCGTCAGAGCACGGCATCGTCGGCAACGCCTGGTACGAGCGCGACAGCGCGGTCAACACGGCGCAGTGGGACTGGTACTTCAAGGACATGGGCGGCTACGCGCCGCCCGTGAAAAACACGCCCGATCCGAAGCTGCCGTTCTGGTATCAGGTCGATCGCGGTTCGCCCCGCTATTGCGTCTATGACGACAGCGTCACGGTCACCGGCGGGCAGACCACCGGCATGTCGCCGGGGTCGCTCATCGGTGCGGGTTTGGGCGATCTCGTCAAGGCTGATTATCCAGGCGCGCGCGTGATCGGCGTCTCACTCAAGGACCGTGCCTCGATTCTCATGGCCGGCCGCAACGCCGACGCCGCGTACTGGTTCGATCAGTCCCTGCCCGGCTTCATCTCCTCGACCTACTATCACGATGACCCGAAGGTGTTCTCGTTCAACGCCAGCGTTCCCGGCTATTTCCCGGGCACGCGTCAGTGGACGCCGTCGGGTTTCATCCCAGCCGACGATCTCAAGCGCGTCACGTTCGATCCGCCGGAAGCGTGGCCGCTCAAGAACAACCGGTACGGCGGGACGTTCCCGCATCCGCTTTCGAACATACGCGCGCTCGTCCATTCGCCGTTCGGCAACGACATCCTGCTCGACTTCGCGCTTTCCATCGTGGCCACCGAAGGGCTGGGGACACATGCGGGCACGCCCGACGTGTTGTTCGTCAGCGTCTCGTCGACGGACTACTACGGTCACTACTACGGACCCGACTCGATGGAAGTCGCGGACGGCATGGTCCGTCTCGACCGCTCGCTGGAGCGATTCCTCGACGCGCTGGAGCGCCGGTTCGGCGATCGTCTCCTCGTTGCCCTGACCGCGGACCACGGCGTGCAGCCCAACCCCGAGATCCTCAAGCTTCGCGATCCCGGTGCCGATACCGGGCGCCTGGAATTGCGCAATCCGTACAAACAGGGGCAGCGCATCTCCGACCTCCCGCCGCTGCGTATCGACATCGAGAGGCAACTGGCCATCCGCCTGCACGTGCCCTTCGACGCCAATGCGCCGTATGCGAAGGCACTAGTCTTCTTTTTCGAGGAGCCTTCGCTTTACCTCAACGACGTGCGCCTGCGCGAGCTGAAGCTCGACCGCGAACGGGTCAAGCTCGCACTCCGCAACATCATCCTCAACATCCCCGGCGTCAGCGAAGCATGGACCGACACCGAGTTGCGCAACGCCAGAAAGCCGTCGGAGCTGGAACGGCGCATGATTCGTTCGACGATGTCAGGGCGGTCCGGCGACGTGCTCATCGCCCTCAAACCGAACTGGATCTGGACCTGGGGCAGCAACAGCACCACGCACGGCCAGCCGGTGGACAACGACATGCACGTCCCGCTGCTGTTCTGGGGCGACGGCATCCGCGCCGGCAGCTACCGGATGGCCTCATCGCCGGAAGACCTGGCCCGGACCATCGGTGCGTCGCTCGGTGTGAACGCCGGCGGGGTCGATGCGCGCATCCTGCCCGTGCTGAACGCCGATGTCCTCGACGTCGCGCTCCATGACCTCGGCGCGCGGGTCGAGGATGTCCGCATCGACAAGCTCGAAGTCAACGGCGATTCCGCAACGGTCACGCTCTGGATGGGCGGCGGCGCCCCGCCGGCACCGCGGCCCGGAGAGCTGTCGTTGGACTGCGGCGTGGGACACACCTACCGGCTGGAGCGTCGCAACGGGAAGTGGGAGATCGTCGTCCGCGGTGTGATGCAGTGCTGATGTCGTGTAGGTGATGTTTGTGTAGGTGCCGGCTTCAGCCGGCACAACACCCGCCCTACCCGCCCACCACCGCCCCGACCAGATCGTACGGATGGGCGTCGCTGATCTCGACGCGCGCGAACGCGGGAAGATCCGCCGGCAGACGGTCGATGCCGTCGTTGATCAGCAGCCGCCCGTCGATCTCCGGGGCCTGGCTGACGAGCCGCCCTTCCAGCAGATGCTCGGTCTCGTCGCAAACGCCGGTAATGATGGCGTCGAACGTCAGTCCCACACGCGCTTCGTTGCGCGCCAGCGACACGTTCTGCTGAAGCTTCATCAGCTTGGCGCGGCGCCGTTCGGCCGTTTTCCGCGTCGGCAGATCCGCCATCTTCGACGCCGGCGTGAACTCCTCGGCCGAATAGACGAAGGCACCCATCTGATCGAACTGAGCCCATTCCACGAAGTCGTACAGCTCGCCGAAGTCCTTCGGGCCCTCGCCGGGATGTCCGGTGATGAACGTCGTGCGCAGCGACAGGTCGGGCACGAGCTCGCGCATCCGCGTCACCATCTCGCGGTACTCCCCCGGTGAGCCAGGGCGGCGCATGGTCTGCAGCACATTCGCCGAGACGTGCTGCAACGGGATGTCGCAGTACGATACGAACCGTTTCTCGCGGCCCATCAACTCGAAGAGCGACCAGTCCAGGCTTCCCGGATACGCGTAGAGGAAGCGGATCCATGCGAAGTCCGTGTCGCTCAGCAGCGATTTCACGAGCTCGGTCAGGCCGTGCTCGATGCCGAGGTCCTGGCCATAGCGGGTGGTGTCCTGGGCGACGAGGCAGAGCTCTCTGACGCCCTGCTGCTGCAACTGCTGCGCTTCGCGCACCAGAGAATCGATGGTGCGGCTGCGGAACTTGCCGCGCATCTGTGGGATCGCGCAGAACGTGCACGGATTCGAGCAGCCCTCGGACACTTTCAGATAGGCGTGCGCGGTCCCCTGCGTGAGCACGCGCGGCAGGTCCTCGTACAGCCGGACCGACATCTTGCGCCTGACCGGCGCCGCGTCCACGTCGCCGCTGACCGCGGTGGTGATGGCCTCGAGGTGATCGAGCCCGACGAAAGCATCGATCTCCGGAATCGAGTCCTGGAGATCGCTCCGGTACTTCTGCACCATGCAGCCGCTGACGATCAGGCGCTGCAGGCCGCGGCCCTTGCGCTCGGCCACTTCGAGGATCGTATCGATCGACTCCTGTTTGGCCGCGTCGATGAAGCCGCACGTGTTGACGATGACCACGTCGGCCTCGTCCATGTCGTTCGTGATCACGACATCGGACTCAGCCCGCAACTGCCCCAGCATGATCTCGGCGTCGACGAGATTCTTCGGGCATCCCAAAGAGATCATGCCGACACGGCGGACAGGCTTATCGCGGAGGACTTCACTCATGAGCAACGGTGGAACACGTGGTCAACCACCCGTCATTCCGAGCCGCGAAGACGGCGAGGAATCCGGGTGGTGGACTCCTCCCGCCCAGATTCCTCGCGCACCGCGGCGCTTCTAATGAACCTCCTGTGCCGGAGTGAGATGAAAGCCGAGAGTGGCGGCCTTTTTTTTCAGTGAGTTGAGGAGACGTTCGCGGTAGCGTTGCTCGTAGTAGTTGGCGCCGAGGTCTCGATACTCGGTTTTGTT
>JBBRTB010000030.1:0-47824 GCA_038244815.1 Thermoanaerobaculia bacterium | reverse complement strand
TCCCGCATCGGTCGCGGCGGAGCGATCAAAGCCACCGCTCACAAGCTCGCCCTGATCTTCTACGCCATCCTCAAAAACAAAACCGAGTATCGAGACCTCGGCGCCAACTACTACGAGCAACGCTACCGCGAACGTCTCCTCGACTCACTGAAAAAAAAGGCCGCCACTCTCGGCTTTCATCTCACTCCGGCACAGGAGGTTCATTAGAAGCGCCGAAGAGCGCGAGGAATCTGGGAGGTGGGCCGCCGTCTTCGCGGCTCGGAATGACATCGAAATCACATGCGATATCCTCCGCGCTCATGACACGTGTACTGCTTTCCTCGCTTCTCGTTCTGGCGCTGGCAGGTTGCGCATCCGCGCCGCCGGCGCCCGCCGGCCCCGCGCTTCCGCTCTGGGCCGGACTCGCGCCCGGGCAGTATCCAGTCGGCTTCATCTCCAGCACGCTGCCATCGGCGCCGCATCCGCTGCAGGTCAGCGTCTGGTATCCGTCCGGCACGGACGGCTCGCCGCTGCGCAATCGCGATTACCTCCTGCTCAACCTGACCGAAAACGGCGAGCACCCGACGAAGGAAGACGCCGACAAGTCGCTCGACGACGCGGAGGCGTTTCTGACGAAGAACGGCATCAGTGCGTCCTCCGCCGAAGCGCTGTTCAACGCGCCGATGTATGCGCACGCCGGCGCGCACGTCGCGGCGGGAAAGTTTCCGCTCGTGTTCGTCGTGCAGGGCAACGCGCAATCGGCATCGGGTCAGGCGGTGCTGTCGGAGTTTCTGGCCAGTCACGGATACGTCGTGGCCACCATTCCTTCGATCACGCGAATGACCGGCGCCATGAAGACGGAAGCCGACATCATGCCCAAGGCCGTGGCGGAGATGGATGACATCGACCGCGCCATCAAGTCGCTGGCGCAGTGGGCGGACGTCGACGAGAAGATTCCCGTGACGCTCATCGCGCACAGCTTCGGCGCGCGCGGCGCGCTCCTCTACGCCATGCACCACCCGCCGGTCAACGCCATCGTCAGCCTCGAAGGCGGGATCGGCATGTCGGTAGGACAGAAGCTGATGGTCGACTCGAAATCGCTCGACCTCACCGCGGCGATGCCGCCGGTCCTGCACTTCTACGAACTGAACGACGACTCCGGCGTTCCCGATTTTCGCCTGCTCAAGTCGCTCAAGACTCCGGACCTGCAGCTCGTGCGCATGAACTCGATGCATCACGTCCACTTCTCCGGCGACGGATTCGCTTCGGTGATGCTTCCGGAGATGGCCGTGGCCACCAAGGCCGGTCCCGATCTCAAGCATGAAGTGCAGTCTGTGGCGAAGCAGACGCTCGCCTACATCGCCAAGTGGGTGGCTCACCGGAAGAAGTCGTGAGCCCGACGCGCCGGCTCGCCGCCGCAGCGCTGCTCCTCGCGGCAGCCTGTACGACGATGCCGGCGCGCCATCAGCGGGACCGTTCTGGTGCGGATCTCGAAGCGGGAAGCTACGGCGTTGGATATCGCCAGTCGGTAGACGGCGGCGTCTGGTATCCGGCCGCCGGCGGGGGAGTGGCCATGCGATTTCGCGACTACGCCGGCTCGGCGGCGAGCGCCGGCCTGCCCGACCGGCAGATGATGGCGCGGCGTGATGCGCCGCCGCTGGCGAAGAAGTCTCCGGTGGCCGTGATCGTCATGAACGACGGTGAGGCCTCCGCCGACTACGCGCCGGTGGCCGAGTTTCTCGCCAGTCACGGGTACACGATCGCCGCGGCCTCCGCGAAGGCTAGCCTCCAGGCCGTCGAAGGCAGCGAGGTCCCTCTTCTTCTCCACCACATCGACGTGAGCGCGGGCGCGCTGCACTCGGAGCCGGCCTCCGCGAAGAAGCGTGCCGGGAAACTGCTGGTGTTCCTCGATCGTCATTTCGCCCGCCCTTGACAAACGGGGCGTACAGACCTACTGTACTAATTCAACGGTACAGTACTCATGTTCGCTATCAATCCAGCCGACGCCGCCCCCATCTGGCAGCAGATCGAGGACGGCATGCGCCGCCTGATCGCCCTGGGCGCCCTCGAGCCCGGCCACGCCGTCCCCTCGGTCCGCGATCTGGCCCGGACGCTGCGGGTGAACCCGAACACCGTGGCCCGCGCCTACCAGCGGCTCACCGAGCGCGGCGTGTTTTCCGTGCGTCGCGGCGACGGGACGTATGTCGCCGACGATCCGGCCGTGCCGAAGAAGTCGGAACGGAACGAGAAGCTCCGTGACGCGGCCGGCCGCTACGCCGGCGTGGCCATCGGCCTCGGCGCTTCGGCGGAGGAGGCGGTCGACGGACTCCGTCAAAGCTTCGATCGCATGGTCAGGGAGTACAGGAGGAAGTCATGACCGATGCGAACGTCGTTCACGTCGAGTCTCTGTCGGTGTCGTACGGGCGCACGCCCGCCGTGGACGCGGTCAGTCTCGATGTGCCGTCCGGCTCCGTCTACGCACTTCTGGGACGGAACGGAGCGGGGAAGTCGTCTCTCGTGCGCTGCCTGGTCGGGCAGCAGCGGCCGCAGCACGGACGGGTGGCGCTGTTCGGCGAAGACGTCTGGACGCGCCGCGCGCAACTGATGCAGCGCACGGGTATCGTGCCGGAGGAGGCCGATGCACCGCCGGAGATGACCATCGGCCGCATCGCCGCGTTCTGCGGGCGGTTGTACGGGCG
Source organism: Thermoanaerobaculia bacterium (assembly GCA_038244815.1). GTDB lineage: Bacteria > Acidobacteriota > Thermoanaerobaculia > Gp7-AA8 > Gp7-AA8 > DASVHS01. Next base: position 45,146 of record JBBRTB010000030.1, on the reverse strand, counting down.
ATGGAACGACGGTGCCTTTGGCGATCGTCTGGCCCGCTTCGGACTCACGCTCGATCAGCGCTTCGGCACGCTGTCGAAAGGGCAGAAGAAACAGGTCGTGCTGGCCATCACGCTGGCGAGCGCGCCGGAGCTGCTCGTACTCGACGACCCCACGCTCGGTCTCGACGTCGTGGCGCGCAAGTCGCTGTTCGATGAGGTCATCGGCGATCTCGCCGACCGCGGCACGACGATTCTCATCACCACGCACGATCTGGCCGGCGTGGAGTCGCTGGCCGATCGCGTGGGTATTCTGCGCGACGGGCGGCTGGTCCTGGACGAGGAGATGGAGACGCTGAAGTCGCGCTTCCGGCGGATCCGCTTCGCCAGCGCGCCGGTGGCATTGTCCGCGGGCAATCTGCTGGCAGCGACGGTCACAAAATGGGGAAACGGAACCGAGGCGGTCGTGTCGAATTTCGACGACGTGGCGTTCGAGCGTTTTCGCGGCGTGGCCAACGTCGCGGAGTTATCCTCGATGTCGCTCGAGGAGATTTTCATCGCCGTGGCGGGCGGGGAGGACCAGTCATGACCGGCACGCTCGCGATCGCGGCGCGGGAAATCCGCGAACGGACGTTTGTCTTCGTCACGGCGGCGATGATCTCGCTCATGCCGTTCATCGTCGCACTGCTCATGCCGCACGGTGGAGGCACGCCTCCGGCTTCGATCATCATCATCACCGGTGCCTTCGCCGCGGCCGGGCTGACCATCGCAGTGGCCATCATGCTCGGCAGCTCCATCATCGGGCGCGAGCTGACCGAACACCGTCTGTCGTTCTACTTCTCGAAGCCGGTGTCGGCATCCGCAATCTGGTTCGGCAAGCTGACCGGTGCCTTCGTCATCATCGTGCTGTGCTTCGCCGTGACCTTGTTGCCGTCGTTACTCGTGGCTCACGGCGAATGGCGGACCACCTGGGGCTTCTCGATTCCTTTCTGGAGCGCGGTCGTGCTGGGGTGCGCCGCCTCTCTGCTGCTGACGTCGCACGCGTTGGCGACGATCGTGCGCTCGCGCTCGCCGCTCGCCGCGCTCGATCTGGCGCTGTTTGCTGCATACGTGGCACTGGCGTGGGTGATCGTCCGCCCCCTGATGCTCAGCGGAGCGTTTGGCCTGACGGGATTCGTAGCCGGAGTGATTCTGCTAACGCTACCGCTGTCCATCCTCGGTGCCGGTTGGTGGCAGCTCTCCCGCGGCCGTACGGAGATTCGAAGCAGTCATCGTCAGTTCTCGCGCTTCTTCTGGGTGGCCTGGGGGATCGTCATTGCCGTGACCGGTGCCTATGTCGCCTGGGTGTTCACGGCGGCCCCAAGCGACCTGAAGATCTCCGCGATGGCCGGAAACAGGCGCGGTGACTGGTTTGCCATCAGCGGCCAGGCCCCGTATCGCGGCGATTATGAACCGACTTTTCTCGTCGACCTGAAGACGGGCCGGTCGATCCGACTTCCGGGCGGACGGTTGATCTCCCCCGTCGCGTTCACGCACGGCGGCGACGCGGTCGTCATGGCCACGAGCCCCGACCGGATTTCGGGCCGCTCGGATGTCCGCGTTTACCGGCTCGATCCCGTCTACAGGCAAATCGAAACAGGAGTGAGCGCGGGGATGTGGTCGCAGGTCGTCGCATCCGACGATCTGCGCCGCCTGGCGGTCTACGAGAGCGGAAATCTGTCGGTGCAGGATCTGCCATCAAAGACGATGATGGCCTCCGTGCGGATTCCATTCGGCTATGCAACGGGCACGAGCCTCTTTTTCGTCGACGACGATACTGTGCGCCTCTACGTGCGTGACTCAGAAGACTCAAACACGCGGCCGGTTCCCCACGAGATCCGCATTTACGAGTTCGACGTCAGGCATCGGCGGCTCGTGCAGACCGGCTCGGTCGCCGCCGACGCGAGGATGGTCTTCTTCCGCGTCAGCGCCGACGGCACGACGATGTTCGTCAGCGAATACGGAGGTCCGAAAGGTGCGAGCGTGCACATTCTCGATTCCCGTACGGGCGCGGAGCGAGGCGTCATCGAGAGCGATGTTTCGCCCTGGATCACGCCGCTCGCGAACGGCGGCGCGGCGTACGTCTCCAGGCATCCGGCGTCGTCAATGCGCATCGTGGACGCGCACGGCACTCTCGTTCACGACATTCCGCTCGGTCTTGCCGGCTTCGGCAGCGTCAGCGAAGTCGTTCCTGGAAAGACCTACGTGGTGAAGGTCAGAAACAGGGACCAAGGGTCGACCCTGCTCGTCGTCGATGCGGAGCGCGGCGTGGTCCGGCGCGTCGAAGGAGCGACGCTGCGACCAGAGCTCCGCGGAAGCGACCCACGAACGCCGGCGGCGAACCGCAGCGGCGAGTACGCCATCACCGGCGCGGACGACGCGCTGTGGCGATGGAACGCACTCACCGGCGCCAGAACCAGGGTGTTCTAGTCTGCTTGGCAGTGGTTCTCGCGACCGACTACGTAGTACTGGCGGCGCTCGCCATCGCCGTTGTGGCCGCTTTCTTTCTTCCCTGCAAGGCGAACCACACCAGCACGGCGATCGCCGCGGTCAGCAGGGAGATGCCCAGAGCCGGCCGGTAGACGACCCAGGCCACGCCGATCGTAGCGACCGAAAGGACGGCGGCGACGACGAACGCGGCCAGCCCCGTTCCAAACGCCAGCATGCTCCCGAAGAACGGCAACACATCGCCGAGAACGGAGATCGGGCGAAAGAAGAGCGCCAGACCGAGGAACATGAGGAAGAAGCCGACGCCGCGGAGGATCCAGGTCATGACGGTGTTCTGACGCAGGGCGCCCTCGAACATGGCCTGGGCCGTGAAGGCGCCGCGCTTGAGCATCTCGATGTCCATACCCGCGCTGGCGCGATACGGCTCGAAGGACGTTCCGGTCTGTTTCGACACGACGCTGACCACTGCCGGCAGCACCGCGCTGAACGTCACCCGCGTGTCGCCGATCTGGGGGTTCTGCGGATCGGCGCCCACATAGAACGCATTGCTGTGCAGTTTCAGCTTCGACTTCACCTGCGGCGGAAGCGCGGCCAGTTGCTGGTCGCTCATGGGCAGAGGATCGTAGTCGTTCATCTGGTCGAGCAGCGAATGGGTCAGTGTGAACGCGCCCAGCGTGACATGCTCGGCCTGCGCTTCCCGGCTTTCGAACGGCATGGCCGAAGGGTTGCGGTGCTCGTCGGCCTCCTTGAAGCCCGACGAGTCGATGGGACGATCCGACCACCTCTTCTCATAGGAGTAGGTGGTGGTGGCCTCGCTGCCGCCGCCCACCTTCTTTCGCGTCTTCTCTTCCTTCTTCTCCTGCCACTGATACATCTCCACCCTGCGGCGCAGCTTGATGGCGTTCGCCGCGACGAGGAAGTCAGGATCGGTGAGCATCTCGGAGGTCGTGGCCCTGCCCGTCAGATGCACGAGCTTCTGATTGTTGGCGGGATCGACGTGGTCGGCGGGGATGGAGATGACCGCTCCCGCACCCTCATGAAGGCTCTTTTCGGTGCGCACGGCACGGCCTTCGTTCCAGAACAGCAGCGGAAACGAGCCGATGAAGAAGGCGATGCCCACTAAAAAGCTCTTGATGGACTCGCGGATCCGGCCCAACCAGGATGTGGATGTGACTTCGGTCGTAACCATGGGAACTCCTCATTTCAATCGATGAATTCGACGCGATCGTCGAGCATGTGCACCGCGCATCGCGAGTGGCGATAGATCCAGATCTTCGCACCCGGTCCGCGTGTTTCCTCATCGGAGCGGATCTCGTCGGGCTTTCCGAGCTTCGCCGACAGGATGTCGTCCGACATCCCTTCCTCGATCGACGAGCACGACGCGTGAACCCTGCTCCCGGCCATCGACGCCTCCGCGTGCGCCGTGGTGGCAGCCTTGCCGCTGCCAGCCGCGAAGACCGCGGTCCAGGCGAACGCGAGCAACCCTGCACTGACGGCCAGACGCCGGTCGGCGGAGCGGATGCCTTTCTTCGGCAGCTTTTCCTTCGACAGCAACGTCGTCAGTGCCAGCACGACGAACTGTGCGGCGGCGATGGCCAGAACGATCGTGGCGACTGACAGCGTGAGTCCGAAGACGGTGATGGTTGTGGTCATGGCTTTTTCATCGGATAGAACGTACCGCCGGTGAGTCTCTTTCGCTGGGGCTGCCCGGACAAATCGCCGGATCCCGTGCCGGCCTTCCCAGCCGTGTTGTTGATGCGGATCTCGCCCTCGTCCTCGAGGTCGTAGCGCACCACGATCGGCGTCTCGAAGAATCGGCGCTCGGCGCGTCCCCAGAGCCGGAACTGGCGGTCGAACTCCGCCACCGGCAGGCCGGACACTTTCTGGATGGCCTCTTCGGTGGTGGCGCCGTTGCGGAACTGTTCGATCATCGTGGTGATCCCGCCCTTGCCGTACTTCGCCTCGATGTAGCGGACCACCGCCTCGGATTCGAGGTAGCCCTCGCCGATCATGTCGGGATCGGGCGAGTCGCGCAGGACGCTGTCGAGAAGCGAGAAGGCCAGCAGCTTCGAATCGTCGTACATGTTGAACGCGTTGCGCGTCATGCCGACCATCTCCATCCGCTTGGCCATTCCTTCCTGGAACCAGTGCGGCGCCTGATCGTTCGTGGCCTGCGCCAGCATGGCGTGACAGAGCTCGTGCGTGAGGATGCCTACGATCTCCGGCGGGTAATACGGCATGCCCGCCAGCGGCACCGTGATCTTTCCCTGGTACAGGCCGATGATGAAATCGTTGCCCGTGATCGTGGAACGAAAGTCCTGCCACCACACCACGTTCACCACCACCGGTTTGAACTGTGGCGTGGGGATCCACGCCTGCATCCGCTTGAGCTCGTCCTCGAGAATCTGGTCGATCAGCTTCGCCGATCCGAGGTTCACGTCCTCCGGATAGTGGACCTGGAAGTGCTCCGACTCCATGGTCGTGTACTTTGTGGCCAGGCGCTTGTTCATGTTGATCTGTGCGACCGTGCGCTCGATGCGATCGTTCTGACGGATGGCTTCGGCGCGATCGAGCATCTTCACGGCCGCATCGAAGAGGTCGTAGGACGCCAGCATCTCGCCGAGCTGCTCGAGCGATCGGGCATCGCGCCGGCGCTGCAGCACGTGACCGGCCGCCAGCGAGATGAGCAGCGCTTTTGCTTCCGGCGCCCGCTGCATCCTTTCCAGCGCCGTGGCCCGCAGGAAGAACAGCATCGGCGGGATGTACTCGGACTTCGGGCTGAGCGCGTCGGTGAGCTGAACGATGTCGTTCCAGCGATTGCGCTCCGCGAGCGCCAGCGCGGAATCGGTGATGCGGCGCCGCAGAGCGGGCTGCGCGTAAGCGCCGGCAGTCCCGGCCACACTCACGAGACGGGCATAGTCGCCGACGTACTTTTCTTCTTCCAGGCGCGACCACGACTCGGCGTCCATCGGACGGGTGCCCGCGGGTGCCAGACAGGCGCCGCCCGGCACGCTCAGCTCCTGATCGCCGATCTGCACGTCGAGGTAGTCGCCGGAGACCCGGGCCACGGCATCGGCGGGAAGGGCGATCGCCCGCGTCGACGCTGCCGGCGAGGTCACAGGAGCCTCTTCGGGTGCGCTCAGGTTGATGAAGTTGGATGTAGCCGGCTTGCGAATGACCGACCAGAGAATCGGTACTCCGATCACCCGCGATCGCTGTGCCGGATGCAGCGCCCAGGCCGTGTTGAGGAGCCGCTCGGACTCTTCCTCTTTGTCTTTGAAGGCTCGGAACATCGACAGGACGTAGTAGACGTCGGCGTCGCGCGATCCGATCCGCTCGAGACGATCGAGATACTTCACGCAACGGTCCTCGTATCCGAGGGCCAGCAGCGCATGCGCGGTCTCGGACCAGAGTCCGTCGCGCCCTGGCCCGAGACTGACGGCGTGCTCGAACGCGACGGCCGATGCGCTCTCGTCCTGCTCCATGAGACCGAGCCGGCCGCGCAGAATCTCCACGAGCGGAATCGACGACGGCGTCGGGAAGCTGGCCAGCGTCCGTTTCGCGGCATCGATGCGCACCTGCTGCAGATCCATCTGCGCCTTCCACAGCTTGGCGACGTCGCGCGCCACGCCGGTGCGCGCGGCCACCGTCGACATGTCCTTCGTATCGCTCCCGCTGGCCAGCGCGCGGCGGAGATCGAGCAGTGAAGCCAGGCGCGGATAGGAGTCGTCCATCTTGGCCTTCGCCGCGTCGTGTGCCGCTGTCGTCTCGACGCGCGTGTGCTCGCCGGCGAGGACCGCCAGCGACAAGGCGCTGAGAACGAGAACGGCCGCGCTCGGGATCGCCGCCATCACGAAACCCTTGTGGCCGCGGCGCAGCAGGGCGGCCGCGGTCGCGAGCGTGCAAGCCACGAGACAGAGTCCGAAAGCGAGCTTGTCCACTGGAAACTTCGCAGTCTCGACAGGTTGGGGCGCGCTCCTGGGCGGCGCCGGGAAGATCGCCTTCTGCGGCGATTCCTCAGCGAGGATGCGCAGGTTGTCGATCTTGTACGTGTCCTCCGACTTCGACAGTTCGAAGACCGCGGTCTCGTCGACTCCCGAGGGATAGGCGATGTCGAAGACGGCGACTTTGTCGCGCAATGCCGGGACGACGGTCTGCAGCTCCCAGGTCGCGCCCGACGGCGGTCCCAGCCGCACTTCGATTTCTTTCGCCGCTTCCGCGGCGGGCAGGTTCCTGAGCGGGGAGGAGGACGAGAGTCTCGCCACGAGCGCTTCAGGCCCGGCGCTGAGATACGCGGCGGCGTGGTCGACGGCGGCGCGTTCGGCGTCGGAGATCGCACGCACCTCGCTTGCGGGAAGAGGCAGCGCCGCCATCGAAACGATGACGAGGGTGATACACGTCCGCCACATCTTCACCATGGCCATCTCTCCTGGAAATCGGACCCGCCGAGGGTACCGCGGCCGGTTCAGGATGGCAATATGGGGAGAATCGGGTGCTGGGTGCTCGGTGCTGGGTGCTCGGTTTTCCAGGTGCTACTCATCCGAGCACCAGGCACCCAGCACCGAGCACCCAGCACCCGAGTCAGAACTGCCCGAGCACGCGCAGGTCGTTCTCGAACAGTGTACGGATGTTCGGGATGTCGTACTTGAGCATGGCCACACGATCGATGCCCAGCCCGAACGCGAATCCGCTCCACTCCTCGGGATCGATGCCCACGTTGCGCAGCACCTGCGGGTGAACCATGCCGCATCCGAGGATCTCCATCCAGCCGGTCTGCGAACAGGTGCCGCAGCCGGCGCCCTTGCAGAAGATGCACGACATGTCCACCTCGGCCGACGGCTCGGTGAATGGGAAAAAACTCGGGCGCATGCGGATCTTCGCGTCGTTGCCGAAGATGCGCCGGATGAAGTGCTCGATGGTGGCGCGCAGGTGTCCGATGTGGATGCCCCTGTCAACGAGCAGTGCCTCGGCCTGGTGGAACATCGGCGAGCGGCGCATGGTGATCTCGTCGCGGCGATAGACCCGGCCGCAGGAGATGACCTTCACGGGCGGCTTGTGCGCTTCCATCGTGCGGATCTGCACGTTCGAGGTGTGCGTGCGCAGCAGCAGCCTGTCGAGATCGAGGAAGAACGTGTCCTGGGTGTCGCGCGCGGGATGGTCGGGGGTGAAGTTCAGGGCCTCGAAGTTGTACCAGTCGGTCTCGATCTCCGGACCGGGATCGACGGAGTAGCCCATCTCGCGGAAGATCTCTTCCATCTCCTGGCGCACGAGCGTGATCGGGTGCAGGTGCCCGAGGTTGGGCATGCGCGGGGGGAGGGTGACGTCGATGATGCCGGCGGACTCCTTGCGGTGCTCTTCATCGAGTGAAACGCGCTCGAGTTTTTCCTTGAGAGAGACCTGAGCTGATTCGTTGAACGGATTGATCTCCGCTCCGAGTCGCTTCTTCTCCTCTGGAGAGAGCCCTTTGAGCTGGCGGAACAGATCTTTGACGGCGCCCTTCGGGCCGAAGAACCGCGAATGCAGCTCGAGAAGAGCGGCGGAGGTATCGGCTGCCGCGAGTTCAGCGGCAAACCGCGATTTGAGATCGTCGATTGCGCTCACAGTCTGCAACCCGAGTTCCGAGGCCCGAGGCCCGGTTCTTACGCCGTTTTCGTTTTGGCGAGGCCGGTACGGGCGCTCTCGACGATAACGGTGAATGCGGCGGCATCACGCACGGCGATGTCCGCGAGCACTTTGCGATCGACGGTGCTGCCGGCGGCCTTCAGTCCCGCCATCAACTGCGAGTACGAGATCCCGTTCTGGCGGGCGGCGGCGTTGATGCGGGCGATCCACAGCCTGCGGAAGTCACCCTTGCGATCCTTGCGGCCGGCGAACGCGGAAACCAGGCCCTTCTCGACCTGCTGTTTCGCGATGCGGTGACCGCGCGACTTCATCCCCCAGTAGCCCTTGGCGGCCTTGAGGATCTTGGCGCGGCGGTTCTTTCTCTTCGGACCTCTTTTGACTCTCGGCATGATCTCCTCGTTTCCTTTCGGTTTCGAGCGGCCGGGCCAGGAGTGTGATTGCCCGGGCGCGCTCCGTTGGATCCCCTATTTGTAAGGGATCATGCGCTTCACGGTCTTCGCGTTCGCAGGCGAGACTTCCGTTTCCATGCCCAGGGCCGCCTTACGTCCGGCCGACTTCTTGGTCAGGATGTGCGAGTGGAACGCGTGATTCCGCTGAAGCTTGCCGCTGCCGGTCTTCTTGAACCGTTTGGCGGCACCGCGGTGCGTCTTCATCTTCGGCATAGCTTGTCCTTGAACCTGCTGAGGTTACGTGGCATTCCCAACGTGGGGCTGTCCGCTTCCTAACCCTTCACGGGAGCGATCACCATGGTCATCCGGTTGCCCTGCACGTCCGGATGCGCGTTTTCCGGTGCGCCCACTTCCTTGATCTCGGCCAGGAGCCGGTCGAGCACGGCCCGGCCTAACTCCATGTGCGTCATCTCGCGTCCGCGGAAGCGCACCGTGGCCTTCACCTTGTCGCCGTGCTGCAGAAAACGGACGATGTTGTTCTTCTTGAAGTCGAAATCGTGCTCGTCGATGCGGGGCCGGAACTGCACCTCTTTGACGACGATCACTTTCTGTTTCTTCTTCGCTTCTCCCGATTTCTTTTTGAGCTGGAAGACGTACTTGCCGTAATCCATGACCTTGCAGACCGGCGGGTTCGCGGTCGGCGAGATCTCGACGAGGTCGAGGTCCTTCTCCCGGGCCATGTCCTGCGCCTGCTGGAGAGGGACGATTCCTACTTGCGATCCATCGGCTCCGATGAGGCGAACCTCGGAGACACCACGGATCATGTCGTTGATTCTTGATTCTGGTTCAGCCGGTCTACGGTCGAATCGTGAGCCTCGTCGCGGGGGGTAAATACTCGTCGTCCTCCTTAAGTCACTGCGGAATCGCGCGAATCTACGAATAAACAGTTCATAAAGTCAAGGCGCGGGATTTTGACAACTGACGAGCCTGTGCAAGGAATTCCTCGATCGTCGAACTGACCTGCTCGCCACCGCTCCGCTTGCGGACGTTCACGGTTCCCGCCGCCGCCTCTTTCTCGCCGACGACGAGCATGAACGGGACCTTCTGCAACTGGGCGTCGCGGATCTTGGCGCCCAGCTTCTCGTTGGAAGCGTCCACCTCGATGCGCAGGCCGGCCTCGCCCAGCCGGGCCGCGGTGTCGTTCGCGTAGTCGACGAACTTCTCGGAGAGCGGCAGCACCACCGCCTGCACCGGAGCGAGCCAGAACGGGAAGGCCCCGGCGAAGTGCTCGATGAGGATGGCGATGAAGCGCTCGAACGATCCGTAGATGGCGCGATGCAGCACGACGGCACGGTGCTCGCTGTTGTCTTCGCCGATGTAGACGAGGTCGAAGCGCTCCGGCGCGTTGTAGTCGAGCTGCATCGTTCCGAGCTGCCACTTGCGGCCGATGCTGTCGGAGACCTCGAAGTCGATCTTCGGACCGTAGAACGCGCCGTCGCCGGGCTTGAGCTCGTACGGACGGTCGAGCGAGTCGAGGGCCTTCTTGAGCGAGGCCTCGGCGCGGTCCCAGAGCGCGTCGTCGCCGATGCGCTGCTCGGGACGGGTGGAGAACCTGGCCACGTAGTCGAGGCCGACCGAGGCGTAGACCTCGTCGAGCAGCGCGGCGAATCGGCGCACCTCGTCGGTGATCTGCTCTTCCGTACAGATGATGTGCCCGTCGTCCTGCGCGAACTGCCGGACCCGAGTCAGTCCGCTGAGCACGCCCGACGCTTCGTTGCGATGCAGCGGATCGTGCGTGCTGAAGCGCACCGGCAGCTCGCGATAGCTGTGCCGCTTCATGTTGTAGAGCAGATAGTGCGAGGGGCAGTTCATCGGCTTGAGCGAGGAATCGTGCTCGCCGGTCTCTTTGTCGAGAATGAGAAACATGTTCTCTTTGTACTTGCCCCAGTGGCCGCTGATCTCCCACAGACCCTTGTTGTACATCAGCGGCGTCTTCACCTCGAGATAGCCGTTCGCGCTGGTGAGATCGCGCATGTTCTGGGCCAGGGTGTTGTAGAGCGTGGTTCCCTTCGGGGTCCAGAACGCGGCGCCCGGCGCGAAGGGATGGAACTGAAAGAGGTCGAGCTCCTTGCCGAGCTTGCGGTGATCGCGGGCCCGGGCCTCCTCCATCTGTTTCAGGTAGTCGTCGAGCTGCTTCTGCTCCGGCCAGGCGGTGCCGTAGATCCGCTGGAGCATCTGGTTCTTCGAGTCGCCGCGCCAGTACGCGCCGGCCACCGACAGCAGCTTGAACGCGCCGAGGCGGCCGGTGGAGGGAACGTGCGGACCGCGGCAGAGGTCGAACCACGGGCCCTGCCGGTAGACCGACAGCGTCTCGTGGCCGGGGATGGCCTTGATGATCTCGACCTTGAACTTCTCGCCGAGCCCTTCAAACGTGCGGATCGCCTCGTCGCGGCTCCACTCCTCCCGTTGGATCGGTAGATCGCGTTTGACGATCTCGCCCATCTTCTCCTCGATGCGGCGGAGGTCCTCGTCGCTGAACGGCCGGTCGGTGGCGAAGTCGTAAAAGAAGCCGTTCTCGATGACCGGACCGATGGTGACCTGGGTGCCCGGAAACAACTCCTGCACGGCCATGGCCATGAGATGGGCGGTGGAATGACGGATGGTGTCGATGCCGGCCTCGCTCTTCGGAGTGACGATCTCTACGCTCGCCCCTTCCGGCACCTGGGTAGAGACATCGACCACCTTGCCATTGACCTTGCCGGCGATGGCGGCTTTGGCGAGACCTTTGCCGATCGCGGCAGCGACGTCGGCCACGGTGGCGCCGCTGGGGACTTCCTTTTGCGATCCGTCTGGGAGCTGTACGTGCATGATTGCCTCAAAAATGAAACAGGGCCGAGGTCATCGGCCCTGTCGAGTGATTGCGTTTGATGGAGAAACGATCAACGACAGGGCGAGCCGGAGCTCGTCGTTCGCGTCCGCGTGGTCGTGGTCGTCCGGCACATGGTGACGGGCGGAGTATAGCTAACCGCCCCTTGTCCCGCCAAGTCTAACCGCCCATGAAGAAGATGACGCTCCTCGCCGCGCTCGTTCTGGCGATGCCGCTCCAGGCCGATCTTCGCCAGCAGATCGAGTCGAAAGCGGGATGGACCGGGTACTCCGTTCCGATCGGTGGCCGTCACACCGTCTGCTCCTGGGACGACGGGGAGCGCATCAGCGACGGCCCGTACATGCAGCCATCGAGCGCGCTGTACGTGCTCTACAGGGTCGAAGGGGGACGGATCAACGCCCTGCGGCTCTCATCGCCCGAGTGCGGAGCGCTCGACCGCTCGGTGCAGTGGCTCGACGGCGTCGTTCCGGCCGAGAACGTTCGGCTCCTGCGCACGCTGATCGAGGGAGAGGATCGCTCCCTGGCCAAGAAGGCGGTGACCGCGCTGGCGCTGCAGGCCGGCACGGTCGACGATCTCATCGACGTCGCGAAGCACAACGCCTCGTCGAAGATCCGCGGCCAGGCGTTGTTCTGGATCTCGCAGGCCGCGGGGGCGCGCGCGGCCTCCGTCCTCCGGGACGCGGTGGAGAACGATCCGGAAGACGACGTGAAGACGAAGGCGGTGTTCGGGATCTCGCAGCTTCCCGACGATCAGTCCATTCCACTGCTCGTCGAGTTGATCAGGACGAATCGCAGCGCCGCGGTGCGGAAGAAGGCGGCCTTCTGGCTCGGACAGAAAAACGACCCACGCGCGCTCGCTGCGCTCGAGGACATTCTCAGGAAGTGAAACCGCGCGGCGCGGCCGGCATCGAACCGTGCGGGTGCAGATCGCGGAGCTGTGGCGGTATCCGGTCAAGTCGATGGCGGGCCAGCGCCTGACGCGGGCCATGGTCACTGCGGACGGAATCGAAGGCGATCGCGGCGCGATCGTCGTCCGCGACCGCCACATCATCACCGCGCGCACGCATCCCCGGCTCCTCGGCCACCGCGCCACGATCGACAGCGGCGCGCTGCTGGTCGACGGCGAGCCGTGGGATTCGCCGGTCGTCGCGCAGTGGGTGCGTGAGGCCGCCGGCGACGGCGCGGAGATCGTCCGCTACGGCGGGCCGAAGCGGTTCGACGTGCTGCCGCTGCTCGTGGCGACCGACGGCGCCATCGCCGCGCTCGGAGTGGATTCGCGCCGGTTGCGGCCCAACGTGATCGTCGGCGGCGTCGACGGTCTGGCCGAACGGACGTGGGAAGGGAAGCGTCTGCGCGCCGGCGACGTGGTCATCTTCATGGAGGATCTGCGCCGGCGCTGCGTGATGACCACGTACGATCCCGACACGCTCGAGCAGGACATCGAGGTGCTGCGCAGGATCGTCAGCCAGTTCGACGGAACGATCGCGCTCAACTGTTCGGTGGAGAGCGGCGGAACGCTGGAGATCGGGCAGTCGGTAGACATCTTCGAGCAGTAGCGCCGGCTGGGCGGCACGCGGTAGGATGCCCGCTTCCCACGGAAGCGAGGAGTTTGCCATGCGCCGCCACGCGCTGTGCAGCATCATTCCGCCCCACATCCTGAGGAGCATCGCCGAACATGGCGACGCGGCAGCGCGCCTCGACGCGCGGCGTGCCATCGAGATGACCGAGCAGACGCGGGGGATGCGCTCCCTCATGTCGGAGCTCGCGCTCAGCACCGGCATTCCCGCCGGAGAGAAGCGGCGCACGATCTACGACGCGCAGAACAGGCTCGCCCGCCCGGGGAAACGCGCGCGTGGCGAAGACGAGCCCGCCGTCCGCGACGTCGCCGTCAACGAGGCCTTCGACGGAGCAGGACGCACGTACGACTTCTACAGGAAGGCTTACGGCCGCAACTCCATCGACGATCGAGGTCTTCGCCTCGAAGGCAGCGTCCACTACGGCCTCCGCTATCCGAACGCGCTCTGGAACGGCCGGCAGATGATCTACGGCGATGGCGACGGCCGCTATTTCAACCGGTTCACGCTCGCTGTCGACGTCATCGCCCACGAGCTCACGCATGGCCTCACCCAATGCACGGCCGCGCTCGAATACGACGGCCAACCGGGAGCGCTCAATGAGAGTTTCTCCGACGTCTTCGGCGTGCTGACGAAGCAGTTCGCGCTCAGGCAGACCGCCGTGAAGGCCGACTGGCTCGTCGGCGCGGGCCTGTTCACGAAGAACGTGCAGGGCGTGGCCATTCGCTCTCTGAAGGCGCCGGGAACCGCGTACGACGATCCGGTGATCGGAAAGGATCCGCAGCCCGCGCACATGAAGCACTACGTAAAGACCGAGGACGACAACGGCGGAGTGCATGTCAACTCCGGCATTCCCAACCGCGCCTTCTACGAGCTGGCCTCCCTCCTCGGCGGCAAGGCGTGGGAAGTGGCGGGGAGGATCTGGTATCAGACGCTGACCGGCGAGCTCGGCGCGCGCGACGACTTCCAGCGGTGCGCCGACGCTACGTGGAGAGTGGCCGGACAGTTGTTCGGAGCGGGAAGCACTCCGCAGCAGGCCGTCTCCGCTGCCTGGGAGACCGCCGGCATCACGGTCACGACCGGCGTCACCTTCCGCGGACCGCGCATTCCGGTGAGGGAAGACTTTCGTCCTCCCGCGGGCGCCGCCGAAGTCCCGATGATGGTGCCGGTTATCGGCGGTGAGGGGTCAGGAGGTCGTCACTTCCGCCGGTTCAGATAGACGAGCGCTCCCGCCGCGATCGTGACCGCGCCGAGCGCCACGACCAGAACCTCGGGATTCTTCTTGAGGTAGTCGCCGATCTCGTCGAGGAGGTCGTCGGTGTCGACGTCTTCCAGCCGCGCCTTGAGCCGGTCGACGATCAGATCGACGAGTCCGAGCCGCTCCACGATGTCGAGGATCGCCGCGGTGGAGAGACCGGCTGCCGTTTCCGCGCCGGCACGCTTACGTTTTGAAGCCATAGAAAAACCTCCGTGGATCTTCGCCCTGTGCAAATGGATGACCAGAGGGTTGGATGGAGGCAGCCCAGGCAGTTGGCCCTGCTGCTGCAAAGGAACGCCGCATGCGTCTAGGACGTGACCGTAGCTCGAATGTCGAAGACCGCCGCGGATTCGGAGTGCCTGTCGTGGGTGGAGGAATCGGGGCGGTTGTGATCGCCATCCTGTTCCTGTTGTTCCGTGGCACGCCGGGCCAGATCGACGTCCCGCAGCAGAACCAGCCTTCAGCGGGCGCTCCCGCGGCGGGAGCGGACCCGCAGGCCGACTTCGTCTCGGCCGTTCTCGCCTCCACGGAGACGACGTGGCACGACATCTTCCGGACGGAAGTGGGCCGCGACTACAACGAGCCGAAGCTCGTGCTGTTCACCGACGCCGTGCAGTCGGCGTGCGGGATCGCCCAGTCGGCGACCGGCCCGTTCTATTGTCCGGAGGACCAGAAGGTCTATCTCGACCTCGGATTCTTCCGCGAGCTCCAGGATCGCTTTCAGGCGCCCGGCGATTTCGCGCGCGCCTACGTCGTCGCCCATGAAGTCGGCCATCACGTGCAGACGCTGCTCGGCATCACCGATCAGGTGCAGAACGCACGCGGACAGGGCCGGCGCGGAGCGAGCAGCCTGTCGGTGCGCACGGAGCTGCAGGCCGACTGCTTCGCCGGCGTCTGGGCCAATCACGCCGACAAGATGCGGCACATCCTCGATCCCGGCGACATCGAGTCGGGCCTCAACGCCGCCAGCGCCATCGGCGACGACCGCCTGCAGCGCCAGACGCGCGGCTATGTCACGCCCGACTCGTTCACGCACGGCTCGAGCGCGCAGCGCGTACGCTGGTTCAAGCAGGGCTTCAACGGCGGCCACATCTCGGACTGCGACACGTTCAACTCTCCCAGCCTGTAGAGGGAACGGCGCTGCCGCCGGCGGAAACTGGACGGTCTTGTGGGATCGCAGACAGCCACTGCACTTGCGAATATGTCAGTTCTGACAGATGTTGTTTTTTGTACGGGGCTGACGAAGTGATGCAGTGATCCTCGAGGTCTTCCAAAAGAAAAGCCGAGCGACGCCAAAACAGATCCTGGATGTCGCGAACCAGAGATGGAAACGATATCTGCAGGACGCTGAGGAGACGTGATGCGGCCGGGAAAACGGAAACGACTGGAGAAGCTGGGCTGGAGCGTCGGCGATACTGCGGAGTTCCTGGGTCTCGACGAAGTGGAGTCGAAACTTCTCGATATCAGAATCTCTCTCGCCAGGCTGCTGCGCGCTACGCGCTCCCGGCGACGGCTAACTCAGTTCGAGCTTGCTGAAAAGATCGGATCGAGCCAATCCCGGGTGGCTAAACTGGAAGCAGGTGATTCCAGCGTTAGCGTGGACCTACTCGTTCGCTCGGTGATCGCCGCTGGCGCCAGTGCGAGCGATCTGGCAAAGGCCGTTGCTGGAAAACGAAAATAGTGCCCGTCCAACGGGTCTAGCGTCTCCCGTTTGGCCGGGCCGCGACAGCTGCCGCGCGGAGTTGGGCGCCGCCGCTCACGACACCCAGTCAACGTGTTCGCCCACGACCTGCCACGACTTCGCTGTCCGCTTCAGAACGTAATACGCACCGTGCCCGCATAACGGGCCGCAGTCCAATTGGAGATAAATTACAGCCCTGTCCCCACGTGGAGTGAAGCCGACGCGTGAAAACGATACGTATGCCACGACCCGGTTTCGTGTTACGAAGCGCTGCCAGCCGTCGCGTCCTTCCGTGTCCACGCTGAAGGTGCGCAGCGGGATGATTCGGACGTTCGAGGGAACCGCCTCAGCGAGCAGTGCGGCTGGCCGGCTATTCTTGAGGATGAAGTCGTGAACCGCGGAGGCGAAGCTGGGGTCACCGGGGTCGTTCGGCGAACCGTGGGTGATCCGGTCGTAAAGATGTTGTGCCTCGCGACGCGGAATCTCGGGCCACCGCGTTACAGAGTCGACCCCAATCACAAACGATTTCCCTTTCGGACCGCGACTGAATTCCTCCAGGAAGAATCGCCAGACCGCGCGTTCGGACGGCGTGCTGCTGGGAGCGAACAGTCGGAGCAGCCACGGTACTCGTAATACCGTAACGGCTTCAGTTTGAGCAGCCGAACGGTTGAGTTGGTCGCGCGTGTCGGCCCAGCCGTTAACGCCGATCAGCGACGCGGCTATGACGGCGACCGCACCCAACAATGTGAGGAAGACTACGCCTGTTAGTCGAGCTTTTCGCATTCCCGTCTGCCCAACGCATCTTCGTTTCAGCGGCGCGGCGCCTCCACCTGCCGAGGCGAGGACCCGAGAAGTTTACCGTCGAACGAGGCCTCGAAATGGCCCAGCACTCTCTCAGTACATTGGTTTGGCGTAGGCCCTGGGATGGGTGATCCGAGATCTATGATCGGCATGTTCCCGAATTTGGTCGCGGGAGGTTTGTTCGGTAGCGAGATCCGGTCTTTTGATTGGTGGCAAAACGCGAACATCAGCATCAGAGACAGAAGGCGTTTGCGCATTTGCGGGCAGGGCTTATCGCACCAGGGCGATGAATTCCTCGACGCTCAACTCAGCGTCTTTGAGCAACGTCGCTAGCGTGGAACGCTTGATCGGCTTGTGTGCCGGAATCGTCACCTTGAGCGTCCCGGTTCCGCAACGCGCTCCACCCGAATATGGCTGCCCTTCTGACGGACCACACGCCAACCGGCGCGTTCGAATGCGGCTACGACTTGTGTGTGATTGAGGGACGGGACCTTCGTCAGACAACGAGTTCCTCGACCTTTGACCCCGCTACCGAGGACAGTTCTCCCTCGGTCGGTTCGAGGTGGAGTTCGAGCGCTTCGCGAATGTTCGCGAGCGCCTCTTCCCGAGTCTCGCCCTCGCTAACACAGCCTGGCAACGACGGTACGAAGACGGTGAATCCACCTTCGTCGCTCGGCTCGAGCACGATCTTCAGCTTCACGATTCGATCGTACCTCGATGACTTTGCGTCTGCCCGACTCTGTATGACTCCGCGAGGTTTCGATCTGCCCAGTAGATCTGACGCGCTATCCATGGACGGAAGCAGATTTGGGAATTGCGATCTACCGGCGATCATGATTCAGCAACCCAGCAACCCGAACCTCAATCCCTGCTCACCACCTGGGCGTGACCGAGCGCGGCCACCAGTGACACGCCGCCGAGGATGTTGCCGATGAGCGCCGGGAGCGTGAAGCCGAGCAGAACCTCCGCCCACGTGCGCTGGTGGATGACGGCGAGGTACGCGGCGTCGACGCTGCCGGCGATCACGTGGCTCAGGCCGGCGATGCCGACGACGTACGTGATGATGACGATCACCCACACGCGCGCCGTCTCCGCGAACGGCATCAGCCACACCATCATGGCGATGAGCCATCCCGCAAAGACACCGCGCAGGATCAGCACCGCGAAAGAGCCGTTCATGGATGTCGTGGCGATGTCGCGGAGGGCGCGGTGCACGTCCATGCCCACCAGCTCCGTCTTGCCGAGGACGATGGCGAAGAGGATGGCGCCGCCGAGGTTCGTCACGAACACGGTTGTCCAGAGCCGCGTCACGTTCAGGAATGTGTCCCGGTCTTTTCTCTGCAGCAGCGGCAGCATCACCGTCAAGGTGTTCTCGGTGAACAACTGCTGGCGCGCCAGCACGACGATCAGGAATCCGACGGCGTAGCCGAACGTGGTGATGAGCGGCCGCCACTTCTCGTCCGGGAGCATGGACTGGAGGATGGCTGGGACCAGAAACGAGAACCCCATCGACAGTCCCGCGGCCAGCCCCGACCAGGCCAGCGCCGTCGTCGGCCGCTCCAGCTCGTTCTGGCCCTCCCTGGAGATGGCCTGATAGATGATCGAGCCCTTCGGCGAGCTCCGCTCCTCGACTTCGACGGCATCCCGCTCTTCCTGATGCTCTTCGTCCTGTGCGGTCATTTCGATATCGTGCCCAGCATGAGACGAGCCATACTCTTCCTTAGCGCGTTGCTCCTGCCTGCCGCGGCCTGGGCGCAACCCGTCCGCTACACGCTCCGCTTCCCAGCCGCCCAGAGTCATTACGTCGAAGTCGAGGCCGTCTACCCGGCCGCCGGAGCGAAGCAGATCGAAGTGATGATGCCGGTCTGGACGCCCGGGTCGTATCTCGTGCGCGAATACTCGCGCAACGTCGAAGAGGTCACCGCATGGACCGACCGCGGTGAGCGCGTGCCGGTCGAGAAGACGCTCAAGAACCGCTGGCGCTTTCCGACTCGGGGAAGTGCGTCGATGACGCTGCGCTACCGCGTCTACGGGCGGGAGATGTCGGTGCGCACGAACTTCATCGACTCCGACTTCGCACTGCTCCAGGGGCCCGCCACCTTCATCGCGCCGGTCGACCGGCTGCGCGGACCGTTCGAAGTGCAGTTGCAACTGCCGAAACAGTGGACGCGCAGCCTGAGCAGCCTCACCTCCGTCGAGCCGGATCACTACCGCGCCGCCGACTATGACGAGCTGGCCGACTCGCCGATCGTGGCCGGCAATCCCGGCGTGCACGAGTTCACGGTCGACGGCAAGCCGCATTACCTCGTGAACGTAGGAGGCGAGGAGTTCTGGGATGCGGACCGGGCCACGAGCGACGTCGCCAGGATCGTCGAACAGCATCGCCGCACGTGGGGTTTTCTGCCATACGAGCGCTATTACTTTTTCAATCTCATCGTCGACGCCGGCGGTGGACTCGAGCACAAGAGCTCCACCGTGCTGATGACGCGGCGCTTTCAGATGCGCACGCGCAAGGGATACCTCGACTGGCTCGACCTCGTCAGTCACGAGCAGTTCCACGCCTGGAACGTGAAGCGGCTGCGTCCCGTCGCACTCGGCCCGTTCGACTACGAGCACGAGAACTACACAACCAGTCTCTGGATCTCCGAGGGCTTCACCGACTACTACGGGACGCTGGACGTCGAGAGGGCGGGGTTGATGACGGCGGACGAGTATCTGAAGCGCCTGTCGGACACGATCCAGAAGCTGCAGACCACGCCGGGCAGGCTGACGCAGCCGGTGGCCATGGCGTCGTACGACGCCTGGATCAAGTACTACCGCCCCGACGAGAACTCGGTCAACACGGCCACCGACTACTACACCAAGGGGGAGCTCGTGGCCTGGATCCTGGACGCGAGAGTGCGAGCCGCCACCGCCGGCGCGCGGACGCTCGACGACGTGATGCGCACCGCCTATCAGCGCTACGCCGGCCCTCGCGGTTTTACTACCGAGCAGTTTCTAGGCGTAGTTCGCGACGTCAGCAACGCCGCGGTGGCGAGCTGGCTGGAGCGCGCCGTCTCCACGACCGAGGAGCTCGATTACGCCGATGCCTTGTCGTGGTTCGGATTGGAGTTCCTCAAAGACAAACCGGCCGCCAACGACAAGGACAAACCGGGCAAGGCCTACCTCGGACTGACGACCCGGAACCAGAACGGACGGCTGGTGGTGATGCAGGTGAAGCGCGGCACGCCGGCATTCGATGCCGGAGTAAACGTCGACGACGAGATCGTGGCGCTCGACGAGTATCGCATTCCGCCGGACGGACTGGACACACGGCTGGAACAATACAAAGCAGGAAACGGCGCGGTCCTGCTTGTGGCTCGCCGCGGGCGGCTGCGCGCGATTCCCGTGCGCTTTGGCACGGAGCCGGAGAACACCTGGAAGCTCCGTGCGCTGGAGAAACCAGCGCCGGAACAATCACAGCATTTCAATCGATGGTTACATCCACAAGAAAACGTAGCGGAAATCATTCATTAAAATCTTGCCTTCGGCAGTGAATTGCCCGAAACTACGGCTGCGCCGTCGCAGGCGATAGCCATTGCTTTCCATAGGCGGCGGCTCCGGGAGCTCCAGGCGTGGGTGAGAGGTTGGAATGAGAGCAGATCGGCCGTTTGAGGTGCCGAGTCCCTTGTGATGCCGGCGCAGAGCACGCTTCTCGAGGCAACCGGCTTCCAACTTCTTGGACCTGTCTCGGTCTCTCTTCTTCTCTTTCAGATCCACCGGAGCTTCCGCACGCGATACGTGCTGCGCTGGGCGTTGAGCTTCGCCGCGCTGGCCGTCTTCCACGCCGCGGCGGCGTCGCTGCAGTTTCGCGACGGTGTGGCCGAGCCGGTCGTGCTCATCTTCGGTTCGGTCATCGGCGGTGCGGCCGCCTGTCTGCAACTCGGCTGGCTGGCCTGGGGTACGGCGGAGATCGCGAAGCGGAAGGAGATCAAAGTGGCCCGGCCGCAGTGGGTCCTGCTTCTTCTAGCGGGCGTGGGCGTGTTGTCGGGAGCGATCCCGTTTCTCGCCGGCGGAGACCCGGCCATCCATCGTTTCTTCTACTTCGGCCTCCACGCGCTGGGCGCGTCGCTGACGTTCATCGTGGCCGCGATCGCCATCCGCCGCTTTCGCGGCGCCGGCTTCACCATTCCTGCGATTGCGTTCGGAGTCTACGGGCTGATCCAGCTCGACGTGTTCATCGAGGTCATGCGCAGCCTGCTCGCGCGCAGCGCCGCGATTTCCGGGATGTCCGGGGGAGCCGTGGAGCTTGCCGGAAGCGCGGTCATCGCGCTCGGAGCCGTGCTGGTGGTGCTCGAGGATCAGCGCGAGGTGTCTGCGTTCGCGTCGTCGCAGGTCGAACAGCTCGCCTATTACGACACGCTGACCGGACTTCCGAACCGCTCGCTCTTCAACGACCGCCTGGCCGTGGCGCTGACGCACGCCAACCGTCATCGGTACAAGCTGGCCATCCTCTTCCTCGACATCGATCGCTTCAAGCAGATCAACGACTCCCTCGGCCACACCGTGGGCGATCGCCTGCTGAAGATCGTCTCCACGCGCATCCGCAACGCCATCCGCGAAGAAGACACGGTGGCACGATTCGGCGGCGACGAGTTCACCGTGCTCATCCACATCATCGGGAAGATCGAGGACGCCGGAAAGATCGGCCAGAAGATTCTCGACGCCCTGAAGACGCCCATCACCATCGACGAGCGCGACTTCGTGGTCACGAGCAGCATCGGCATCTCCGTCTATCCCCTCGACGGCGTGGACGGCGAGACGCTCATCCGCAACGCCGACACGGCCATGTACCGAGCCAAGGATCTCGGGCGCAATTCCTATCAGTTCTACGCCGCCACGATGAACCACAAGGCGCTGGAGGCGCTGGAGGTGGAAAACGGTCTGCGCCGGGCGCTGGCGAACAACGAGTTTGTTCTGTACTATCAGCCCCTCGTCGACGTTTCCACGGCAACAGTCTTTGGACTCGAGGCTCTCATTCGATGGCAACATCCGGAGCTGGGCCTGCTGCGCCCCGATCGTTTCATCCCTGCCGCCGAGCAGTCGGGGCTGATCATCGCTATCGGCCGCTGGGTGCTCCGGGAGGCCTGTCTCCAGGCCAGCGAGTGGCACAAGCGCGGACACAAGGTGGTGATGGCGGTGAATCTCTCGGGGCGCCAGTTCGGTGACGCGGATCTATTGCATTACGTCAGAGAAGCATTGGAGGCGGCCGATCTGAAACCGGAGTATCTGGAGCTGGAGATCACCGAGGGCTACGCCATGCAGGACGTTCAGAAGGCCATCCAGACGCTGCGCCAGCTCAAGACTCTGGGTGTGCGCATCGCCATCGACGACTTCGGGACGGGATACTCGTGTCTCAGTTATCTGAAGCAGTTTCCGATCGACACGCTCAAGCTCGACGGCTCGTTCGTTCGCGACCTGGCGGCGCCGGAGGATGCGCAGATCGCGCTGGGTGTCATCGCTCTTGCACATAGCCTGAAACTGAAAGTCATTGCCGAAGGTGTGGAGACGATCAGCCAGCTGGCGTTCCTCAAGGAGCACGCCTGCGATCGTCTTCAGGGATACCTCTTCAGCCGGCCCATGCCGCCGGCGAATTTCGACCGTTTCATGAATCAGAAAGACGTCCTGCGGTTCGCAAGATCGCACTGACGCACTTCGGGAGAGCCATGGCCGATTGCCAGACGTGGAACGTCGCAGTGACGGCGTCGGGCTTCGTCGTGGCGATTTTCTTCGCCTGGATGGTGCTGCGGGAGCGGAAGCGCTACATCGCCTCGACCGTCGAGATCAATCGCCTGGCGTTTCACGATGCTCTGACCGAACTTCCCAACCGCCTGCTGTTCATGGACCGCGCCGCCGTCGCCTTCGCGCACGCCCGTCGTGCCGGGACGAACGTGGCCATCGCCTTTCTGGACATCGACCGGTTCAAGTTCGTCAATGACTCCTACGGGCACCACATCGGTGACGAGGTGCTGCGCGCGGTTTCCGCCCGCCTGCGCGACTGCCTGCGCGAAGAGGACACGGTGGCGCGGATGGGCGGGGACGAGTTCACGCTGGTGATGCCGGGACTCAAGAACAACGACGACGTGATCAAGGTGGCCTCGAAGCTGCTCGACTCATTCCACCGCCCGCTGCGCATCGGCAGCCGCGAGATCGTCATCAGCGCCAGCTTCGGGGTCAGCATCTACCCCCACGACGGCAGCGATGCCGAAGAGCTTCTGCGGAACGCCGATGCAGCCATGTATCGGGCCAAGGAGAGCGGAGGCGACAACTTCCAGATGTACACCTCGGCGCTCAACACGCACGCCGCCGACGAGCTGCGGCTGGAGTCGCGGCTGCGCGTAGCCATGGCCCTGCAGGAATTCGTCCTCTATTACCAGCCGCGTTTCGACACGATCGCCGGCCGCGTCGTGGCGTTCGAGGCCCTGCTGCGCTGGAACGATCCCGAGCGCGGACTGGTCGGTCCCGGACAGTTCATCCACACCGCCGAGGTGTCGGGGCTCATCGTGCCCATCGGCCACTGGGTGCTGCGCACGGCCTGCAAGCAGGCCCGGAAGTGGCACGACGAGGGCGGCCGCCATCTGGTGGTCTCGGTCAATCTGTCGGCGCGCCAGTTCCACCGGCCTGATCTGCCGACGATGGTGCGCGAGGCGCTGCGCAACGCCGATCTCGATCCGAAGTTCCTGGAGCTCGAGGTCGAGGAGAGCTGCGTGATGGGCAACATCGACGTGGCCATGCGCGTCCTGCGCGATCTCAAGGCCACCGGTGCCGGCGTGGTCATCGCGAATTTCGGCGCCGGCTACTCGTCGCTGCGCGATCTGCGCCGGCTGCCCATCGATGGCCTGAAGCTGGATCGCTCGTTCCTCGCCGCCAACGGCCTCGACAACCGCTCGCTGGCCACCGCCGCCCTCGGTCTGGCTCGGGCGTTGCGCCTCAAGATCATGGGGGAAGGCGTGGAGACACAGGAGGCGGCGGATTTCCTGCGCTCGCAGATGTGCGACGAGTTTCAGGGATTTCTGTTCAGCGCCGCGGTGCCGGCCGATCAGACGGAGCAGTTCATTTCCAGTGCGATCGAACCCGGCCAGGCGTCGTCACCATCGCCGCGTGTCCCCGAATCCTGAACCAGGGTCGACCGCGCGCTTCCCGGCTTCGGCGGCGCGTGGAATGTCGGTCGGTTCAGCGGGTGTCGCGCTCGACGATCAGGCGCCGGTGCGGATAATCGAACGTGACGTGGAATCGCGACAACACCTCGGCGCCGATCTTTCTGCTGTTCTCTTCCGATCCGGCCACAAAGAGCGAGTTCGTGCTGCCGATCGTGTACTTGCCGAGCTGGAACCATTCGTTGGCGCCGAGTAAGCCGCCGCCGACCTTGCGCAGGGGAGCTTTGGAGTCGCGGATGATGGGGTGGTTCACGGCGTCCTGCGATCCCGAGTCGACCTCAAAGACGTCGATCACCGCCGGGAGCCCGGTGACTTTGATGACGCCTTCCACGAAGCTCAGGCCGTTGCGGATGTAGAGCTTGAGGGCATCGCCCTTCCCTTCGTCCTGAAACACGGCCGGCTGGGTCAGCGTGAGGGCCGACTTTTCGTAGTCGACGTCGACGGTGGAGCGGCAGAAGAGGTCGTATCCAATGACGCCGTCGATCTGGTGGCCCCACTCTTTCGCCAGCGGTGCGAGATTTGCGGCGCGCAGGTCGATGCGATCGATGGTCACGCCGCCCAGCTCGAGCGAGCCGTCGTTCCTGGCAGACTTTGCCGCGTCAGCGGGCCCGAGGTGTCTCAGCAGCGGCGCGTTGATGAGGGTACGCGGGGAACCGCTGTCCAGCACGAACCAGAGCGGTTCCGGATGGGCGTTGACGTGCCCCCGCACGAAAATCCCGTTGTGCGTTTTCTCGAAAGGGATCGTGACCGAAAGCTGCGTCTGCGGAAAGACGACTCGCGTGCGGCAGCGGACGTCGTCGCTTGCCGGCAGCGACGCCGCGATCAGCAGTGCCAGGGCACCGATGCGAAGAGTCATTGGGTTGGACCGGTGCCGAGTATAGACTCGGCGCCCGGTTGGATAGGATATACACGTGAAGAAGATTCTGATCGTCGACGATGATCCCGTAGCCCGGCAGATCCTGAACGCACAACTCCGGGCCAGGTATCAGGTGCTGATGTCCGGCGACGCCATGGCCGCGTTCACCGAAGCGCGCAAACATGAACCCGACCTGGTCATCCTCGATCTCGGACTTCCCGCCGGTGGAGGGTTTGTCGTGCTGCAGCGGCTCAAGTCAATGCCGGCGCTGTCGGGGATTCCGGTCATCGTTGTTTCGGGACTCGATCGCGCCACGAACGAGCCGAAGGCGCTCGCCGCCGGCGCGGACGCTTACATGGGAAAGCCCGCTGATGAACAGGCCCTGGCCGCGAAGATCGCTGAACTGATCGGCGAGTGAGGCTCGCTCGAGGGATGGTAGGCCCTAGCGGACTCGAACCGCTGACCTCTACCGTGTCAAGGTAGCGCTCTAACCAGCTGAGCTAAGGGCCTGCAAGGTGGGTAACCTTCGGGCAGAACTTAACACAACACCGCGTGATCCTGTTCCCGGTCTCGACCTATTCCGCGACGCGCGTTCCATCACTCACGGCATCACTGGGATGCACGATCACGCGCTCGCCCGGGCGGACGCCTGAGAGCACCTCGGCGAAGAGGTCGTTGCGGTGGCCGATCTGCAACTCCCGTTTGTGGGCGCGGCCTCCGTCAGCGACGAACGCTCCCCAGCTCGTGCCGAAGCGCGTCAGCGCGCCGATCGGAATCTGCACCGCATCGGCTGACGACCAGACCACGATGCGTCCCTGCACGCGATAGCCGTCGCCGAGGGTGGGTGGAGGGTCGGGGATCGACACGATGACGTGCACGCGCTGCTCTTCGATGCCGAGCGCCGAGATCTTCGTGAACGCGGAAGCCTCCACGTGCTTCACCGCACCCGGGAGCGGATGATCGCTTCCCCAGTCGATGAGAAAGGCGCGATCGCCCGCCGCGGTCTTCACCGCATCCTCGGACAGAAGATCGATGACCGCTTCGATCTCGTGCGGATTGCCGAGCGTCATGATCGTGTCGCCCGGAAGGACGGTGCGGCCGCTGCGCTCGGGCAGCGAAAAGACCCGCGCGTCGACGGGCGCGTGCAGTTCGACGAGGCCGCCTTGCGCCGGATGCTGTCCGAGCAGCGCGGCGCGGGTGGAGGTGAGGTTGGCGTTGGCCTGGCCGAGCGCGGCGCGCGCCGCCTGCACGTCGCCAGCCGCGGTCTGTTCGTTGGCTCGCGCGCTGTCGAGCGCCTGCTGCGAGGCGATGCCGCTGGCGCGCAGCGCGGCGATGCGGCGCGACTCCTTGGCGGCGACGTTCGCGCGCGCTTCCGCCGCGCCGATGTTCGCCGTGGCCTCGCGCACGGCCGCTTCGGCCTGCGCCACCGCGGCCCGTGCCTGCGTCGCGCCGACGGCGGAGAGGCTCGAAGGCGCGATCCGCGCGACGACCTGTCCCGCCTTCACCGAGTCTCCGGCCTGGAACGGAATCCGTTCGAGATTGCCGGCCACCGGCGCGGAGATCACGAATCGATCGAGCACGCGCGTCTGCCCGCGGTCCTGCACAGTCGCCGTCATCGGACCGTGCGTCACCGCCGCGGTCTCGACCGTGACCGGCTGCGGCCGGAAGGCGATGAAGAGAAGCACGACCAGGGCGAGTGCCACGCCGCCCCAGATGGCCATTCGTCTGTTGATGCGCACCATCCTCTTATTCTCGCGTCTTCAGCACTTCGATGAGGTCGAGATGCTTCACGCGTCTCAGCACGAGAGCACTCGAGAGAATCGCCGCGACCGCTACGACGACGAACGCGAACGCCCACGTCCCGCGCGAAATCACCAGCGGCAGGCGATACACCTCGGAATCGTATGCGCGCACGAGCAATCCGGAAAGGACATATCCCAGCAGGAAGCCGAACGGAATGGCCGCCGCGGTGAGGATGGCCTGTTCGGTGATGAGCATCCATCCCACCTCGGCACGCGTGAATCCGAGGACGCGCAGGCTGGCCAGCTCGCGACCGCGCTCCGACAACGCGATGCGCGCGCCGTTGTAGATCACCCCCGCCGCAATGATGCAGGCGAAGACGATGCCGGCCGTATTCATGATCGACAGACTCTGGGCGATCGTGTCCTTGAAGCTCTGGATCATGGCCTCGCGAATGGTCACTCCGGCGACGGCCGGCGCTCTTTTGAGCTCGGCATAGAGCGTGTCGCGCGCCAGCGGATCGACGCTGAGATAACCGCCGGAGACGACGTCGCTCTCCTGCATGAGGCGGTGGACGACATCGATGTTCGCGTACGCGGCGAGGCCGAGGAGATCGTCGATCACGCGGGTGACGCGGAGATCGGCGGCGGGGCGGATGCCCTCGAGCACCTGCACGTTGACGACCTCGCCCTCGCGTACGTGGAGGATCTCCGAGAGCTTGCGGTTGAGCACGATCCCTTCCGGTGGGACGGCCACGACCTCGCCCTTCGCGTCGACGAGGCGGCGCAGCGAGGCATCGGTGGTGAGTCCGATCAGACCGGTGCGGCGCTCCCGATGTTCGCGGGAGATCTTCACCGGCACCATGCGATACGGCTCGACGGCCAGCACGCCGTTCATCCGCCGGAGGTCGTCGACGACCGAACCGGAGCGCGGCAGGTGAAACGGCACGCTGACGTCCTCTCGCTCGGCGCGTCCGAACTGCAACGACATGAGGGCGTCGACCGAGTCGAACATGAAATGCGCGACGACCAGGATGGCCACGGCCAGCGCCACGCCGAGGACCGACAGCCCCGACTTGAATTTCCGGCGCAGCAGATTTCGCAGCACGATGCGCGTGGCCGGCGATGCCGCGCGGAAGGCACGGCTGCGCTCGATGATTCCAGCGTGAAACCGCGGCGGGGGCTCGGGCCGCATGGCCTCGGCCGGAGGGAGTCGAACCGCGGAACGCACCGAGACGATGGCGCCGATCGCCGCGGCCACCGCGCTGATGATCACGCCGCCGGCCAGCAGTGACGCAGGGAGGTCGAGCGCGAAGACGGGAAAGTGGAAGAAACCCTTGTACAGGGTGGCCAGGGCGATGGCCAGGCGGATGCCCACGATGATGCCGAGGACCGATCCGATGGTCACGGCCACGAGCGCCATGCCGAGGTAATGGAGCGCGACGTCGATGTTGGAGTAGCCGAACGCTTTCAGCACCGCGATCTGATCGCGTTGCGTCTGCACCAGACGCGTCAGCACAAGGTGGATGAGGAAGGCCGCGACGCCCAGGAAAATCGCCGGAACGATCAGGCCGCCGACGCGGTCGCCGCGGATCTCGTCGGAGAGAAAACGGTTGGAGATCTGCTGCTCGCGATCGTAGGCGCCCGTGCCTCCGTACTGCGCGAGCAGGTTGTCGATGCGCGCGATCACGCCGGCGGTCGACGTGCCCGGCGCCACAGCCACCCCGATATCGTTGAACGCCCCTTCCATCGAGAAGGCGTTCTGGATGGCCTTGCGGCCGATCCACAACACGCCGAACCGCCGGTTGTCCGGAAACACATCGCCTTCGCGAATCTCATAGACGTATTCCGGCGACAGCCCGATGCCGACGATGAGCAACTGCCGCCACCGGCCGTTCATGACCGCGGAGACCGAGCCGCCCGGTTGCAGATGATTCGCTGTCGCGAAGGCCTCGCTGACGATCACCTCGCCGGGATTGCTGCTCTCGATCCACCGCCCTTGACGCAGATGCACGTCGTTGAGGCGCGGATGCGCGTCCTCGGGGATGGAGACGAGGCGGCCCGTGGCCGGCTCGGAGAGTCCGGGCACGTCGAGCGTCACATCGAACACGATGCGCGGCTGCACCGCGGTCACCCCGGGAATGCTCTCGACGTCGGACGCAACCGCGAGCGGTGCGCGGACGAGATGCGCGAAGACATCGGCGAAGCGGTCCTCGACGTAGTAGAGGTGCTGCGACAGGAGGAGCGAGCGATAGGCGCCGCGCATCGTCACCCACATGGCGATGCCGCACATCACGACGAGCGCCACGGCGATGAGCTGTCCGCGCAGGTGGATGACGTCGCGCAGCAGTTTGCGTTCGAGCGCCCGCATCACCACTCCAGCTCGCCGGGCGTGACCTTGTGCGGATTGACCTCGACGTCGGTGATGCGTCCCGAGCGCATGCGGATGATGCGATCGGCCATACGCGCGATGGCGGCGTTGTGCGTGATGACGGCGGTGGTCGTGCCGAGGTGCTCGTTGATGCCGGCGATGACTTCGAGCACGACTTTGCCGGTGGCGTAATCGAGCGCGCCGGTGGGCTCGTCGCAGAGGAGCACCTCCGGCCGCTTGGCCACGGCGCGGGCGATGGCCACGCGCTGCTGCTCGCCGCCGGAGAGCTGGGCCGGGAAATGGTTGACGCGCTCCTCGAGTCCGACGAGCGCGAGGGCCTCGCGGGGATCCATCGGATCGGTGGCGATGTCGGTGACCAGCGCGACGTTCTCGAGCGCGGTCAGGCTGGGGATGAGGTTGTAGAACTGGAAGACGAAGCCGACGTGCTCGCGGCGGTAGCGGGTCAGAGCGCGGTCGTCGTCGGTGGAGAGGTCGTGATCGAGGTAGAAGACGTCGCCCGAGGTCGGCACATCGAGACCGCCGAGGATGTTGAGGAGCGTCGATTTGCCGCTGCCGGAGGGACCGAGGAGGACGGCCAGCTCGCCCTCGAAGAGATCGAGATCGACCGACTGCAGCGCGGTCACGTCCACCTCGCCCATGTGGTAGATCTTCGTGATGGCGCGGGCGCGAAAGACGGCGACTGTGCTCGCCGTGGCGGTCATGGCCCGAGTCTAGCCGACGGAGACGCGCCCCCGCCCAGATTCCTGGCGCTCTTCGGCGCTCGGAATGACGCGGAGCCGACCCCCCACGTCATTCCGAGCCGCGGAGACGGCGAGGAATCTGGGCGGCGGAAACGCGCCCCCACCCAGATTCCTCGCGCTCTTCGGCGCTCGGAATGACACGCTTCGTCATTTCGCACTCTTCGTTCAGAATTCTCCGCGTGGGACTTGGCTTCGGCATTCGCGCCAGACTGATCCGGACGTGGCGCTCAGCGCGCCGCAGGTTCCGCCAGCGCGCTCGTCGGCCGATTCGGCGTTTCTCGGTTCGAAAGCTTCACATCGGTTCCGGTCCGGTGGTGCTTCCGGGCTGGACAAACGTCGATCTCGAGGATCACGACGGTGTGCAGCACGTCCTTGATGTTCGAGACGGTCTACCGTTTGAAAACGCTGAGTACATCTTCGCCGAACACTTTATCGAGCATCTGACGCACGACGAGGGACTTCGTTTCCTCGCGGAGTGCCGCGCCGCGCTCAACGAATCAGGTGCGCTTCGGCTGTCGACTCCTAACCTCGATTGGGTCTGGAGCACGCAGTATCACCGGCCGTCCGCAGATCCGGTCAGTGATTGCTTTGCGATCAACAAGTCTTTTCGTGGATGGGGCCACCAATTCCTGTACAACGTCGAGACTCTGACCTCGGCATTGAAGGACGTCGGCTTTGGGGACGTTCGCATCTGCGGCTACGGCGAGAGTACGCATGACGAATTGAGGAACCTCGAACGCCACGAGCGATCGTTGGATGCTCCGGAACTCCCGCACGTCATCATCGTTGAGGCGTCCGGGAGGCGGCCTCCGACACGCCGGCTTGCCGAAGCAAGCGAAGACTACGATTGGGCTGTTCACCCATAAGGACAGACGATGTTTCTCGACCTTGTAACGATCGTGGTTCGTGATTACGACGCCGCGATCCGGTTCTTCGTCGACATCCTCGATTTCGAAGTCGTGGAAGACAATCGCTGGGACCTGCTGGGACCTCCCTCCTGATCGCCAGGCCGAGCGGCTACGTCATTCCGAGCGCCGAAGAGCGCGAGGAATCCGGGTGTGGGGCGCGTTTCCACCGCCCAGATTCCTCGCCGTCTCCGCGGCTCGGAATGACGTGACCGCGCTCGTCGACCGAAGCGTATCCTTGTGCGGACGATGCGTGCTGCCGTTTATGAGGGCGGTGTCCACGTCGGCGAGGTGGAATGTCCGATCCCGCGCGATGACGAAGTCCTGATCCAGGTCCGCGCGGCATCCATCAATGCGCCGGACTGGCGTTTGATGTCCGTGAGCCCCTGGGTGCGTCGTCTCATGTTTGCGATGAACAAGGCAAGGGTTCGCCGGCCGGGGAGCGATGTGGCCGGCGTCGTCGCAGCCGTCGGCCGCGGCGTTGCGCAGTTCAAGCCGGGCGACGCGGTGTTCGGCTGGGCGCGCGGATCTTTTGCGGAGTTCGCGTGCGCCGCCGAATCGTGGCTGCTGCCGAAGCCGGAAAACGTCAGTTTTGAGCAAGCCGCTTGTGTGGCCGCCTCGGGGCTCACGGCGTTGCAGGGCCTCCGCGACAAGGGAAACCTCCGTTCCGGACAGAGAGTGCTGATCAACGGCGCATCGGGAGCGGTCGGCACGTTCGCCGTGCAGATCGCAAAGGCGCTGGGCGCCGAAACGACCGCGGTGTGCAGCACTCGAAACGTGGAGATGGTGAGATCCATCGGCGCGGACCGCGTCATCGATTACAAAAAAGAGGACTTCACCAGAGAGACGCAACGGTACGACGTCTTCTTCGATGTGGCCGGGAATCGGCCGCTGCTTGCCTGCGGGCGTCTGCTCAACGCCACCGGCAGTTTCATCATGATCGGTGCGCCCAAGAGTGGATGGAGCACCGGTACACGGGCGTTGAAGGCGTTTCTGCTGTCGCGGGTGAGCAGGCGATTCAAAATGTTCATGGCCAGACTTCGCAGAGACGACCTGGCCGTGTTGGCGGAGCTCATGGCAGCGGGCAAAGTCATGCCGGTGATCGATCGATGTTACCCGTTGAGCGACATCGCCCAGGCCATGCAGTATGCCAGTGAGGGACATGCGCGCGCGAAACTCGTCATCACGATGTGACGCCGCGCGATTGTCGCGTCATTCCGAGCCGCGAAAACGGCGAGGAATCCGGGCGGCGGAAACGCCCCCCCACCCAGATTCCTCGCGCTCTTCGGCACTCGGAATGACGCGCGGTCGTTGAGCCCAAACGGCGAGGAATCCGGGCGGCGGTCCGCTCACGAGGAAACGGTGCGAACATTGGCGTTGCTCAACGCTTCGCGTATCGGCTGAGGAGGGTTTTGAGCATCGAACCGACAGCTTTTTGCGCGTCTTCCCCAGCCGCGTTTGTTGAGACGGCGACCGCGACGTTCTCGTTCGCGGCGACGGCGATTACCGTGAAGAACGTGTCGGCGCTCCCGCTGTAGGCTGCGACATTTTCGAAACCGGCGAAGGTGGTGACCCCGAAGCCAAGGCCACCGCGGAGCCGCTTCGTGTGCATGACTGCCGCGGTGGCCGGGCTGATGATCGTTGTCTGGCCGCGCATTGCCCGCAGGTGTGCACGTAGAAAAGTCGCCAGGTCATCGGTCGACATGTGCAGGTCGCCAGCGGGTGCGAAGTAATCCGGCAACTGATACACGCCGTGCGGATCGACCGGGATGAGCTTGCCCTTCTCGAACTGATGACCCCAGACCCGCGACGGCCAACCAATGCCCGCGGAGCGCATGTGCAATGGCCGAAAGACGCGCTGGTCGATGAGTGACTCCCATGAAGTACCGGCAACACGCTCCGCCATCGCTGCCGCTACGACGAAGCCGGCATTTGAATAGTGATATGCGGTGCGCGGCGATACCACCGGCGCTTGTTCGAGCGCGTATTCCGCAAACGCGCGCCGCCGCTCAACGACCGTGCCCTGGACTTTTGGGACGTGCGCAAACTCCGCCTCGTCCTCAAATGGCGAAAGGCCGGCTTCGTGGCTGAGCAAGTCGGCCACGGTTACGAGCGTGTACTCCGGCCGGATATGCCCTCTCCACTCAGGAAAGACGCCAAGAATCGGCGTATCCCAGGCGAGTGTTTTCTCTTCAACAAGTGTCGCCATCACGGTGGCGGTAAACGGCTTTGCACACGAGCCGATGTGAAACGCGTCGCGCACATTGACTGCGCCAGGACGACCCAGCACCGCCACGCCGGCAGCTCCGTGAGCGATGATGCCGCTGCTGTCGACGACGGTCGCTTGCATCGCGGGGACGTGCGATGCCTGCGCGTGTGCGCGCAATTCGGTCGACAGATCGATCACGCTTGCAAGAAGAACTGCGGCCAGTATCACCATCGTGGTTTTACGTCCGACGCCCGCGAAAGTTCCTCCCCCAGTGAACACTCACCAGCCTATCCTCAAATAGAAACGCCG
The DNA here is from genome assembly GCA_038244815.1 of Thermoanaerobaculia bacterium. Classification (GTDB taxonomy): domain Bacteria; phylum Acidobacteriota; class Thermoanaerobaculia; order Gp7-AA8; family Gp7-AA8; genus DASVHS01. The sequence continues at coordinate 12,125 of JBBRTB010000030.1, read as the reverse complement.
CTCCGTTTCGTCTAACCAGAGCGGCGTGATGTCGTGTGGGGTTGGTAGGCGCTATCGGACTCGAACCGATGACCCCCACCGTGTGAAGGTGAGACCACCGTCGGGGGCAACCTATAACGCAAGCCTGGGATGACCCAAGGACACCGGCGGGAGATCGGCGATTTATTCTCTGCGCCCTTTGTCCGGGTCGTTGTCGAAAGGCACCTCCTCGGTGCCGAGGCTCTCAACACATGCGCGCACAGCCTCGATGACATCTTGGATCTCGAAGGGTTTGCGAAGCTTCGCGTAGACCAGAGCATCAGGAACTTCGCGTAACAACGACTCCGTCCCAGCCGATATTAGTACTACGCATTTGTGATGACGACCCATCGATTCCATGTGGCGAATGACTTCAATCCCGCCAATGCCGGGCAACATGACATCGAGGACGACAGCGCTGTAATGGGTCGCGGTGAGACGCGAGATCGCCTCCTCTCCACTTGCCGCTGCATGCGTCGCGAAGCCTGCCATGCGCAGCACAACCAAGAGCATGCCGCGAGTAGAATCGTCGTCATCGACGACGAGAACGTTGTGGACTTTCATATCGAAAATATTTCCTTCACTAGCCCGTCCCAGGGTTCCGTGCGCCTGCGAGACGCTCAATCTCTGTCCTCTGCAGGCTGCGTGTTTCTGTAACGAGCGACAATTGCGCAGCGAGCGCGAGGGGAGACCGAACGACGTAAGTCGTTGAAAATGCGCGATTACTTGGATGGTCTTGGGGTGGGCTACCTGCTTCTATCGCAACCCCTGCGCCAAAGAGACCGATGTCGACATCGTTGTCGAGATGGATGCCCTCGAGCAGCGTCTTCGAGCTGTGGCGGCAGGTCGAGCGCCATCAGAAACCGAAACCGCCGTTCCGGCTGACCGGGGTGGCGTGAGGGACGGCAGGGATGGTAGGCGCTGCCGGACTCGAACCGGCGACCCCCCACCGTGTGAAGGTGCCACCGTCGGCGACGCCTTTCCACGCGAGCGCCAGCGGTGCCGCGGCGACTCGCGATGCCGATCGACTCAGCCGTGGCGTGCGATGTCACCCGCCGCGAATACGTCCGTTGCGCGGACGACGCGACCGTCGTGCTCTACACCATTCGCGGCGGCGGCCATTCCTGGCCCGGCGGCCAGCCACTGCCGGTGTGGTTCGTCGGAACGACCAGCCGCAGCATCGACGCCACGGGTCAGATGTGGGCGTTCTTTCGTGAGCATCCGCTCCGAAAGAAGCTGCGACGTCTCAAAAAAGGAAGTGGTAGGCGCTAACGGACTCGAACCGTTGACCCCCACCGTGTGAAGGTGATGCTCTACCAACTGAGCTAAGCGCCTGCGGAAATTCCGTCAACGGACCGCACCGGCATCCTATTCCGGGCCATTCCGCCCAGTCAACTGTGCTCCAATTCTCCGGATGAAACGCGCCGTGATCCTGACCACCGCGGCGGCGGCGCTCGCCGGCACCGCCGTCCTCGTCGAACGCACCGTTGTCGCCTCACCCCACTACCACGGACCGCGCAGCGATCACTTCGACGGCAGCCGGTTTCACAACGTGCCTCTCGCGGAGCACGGCGAAGGCTCGTTCCTCAAGTGGCAGTTGAACCGCGAGAACGGTTACTGGCCCTTGTGGATCAACGACCCGGCCGGCCCGCGGCCGCCTGCGCGCGTCGACGACCTGCGCGTCACGTTCGTCAATCACTCCACGCTGCTCATCCAGATGGACGGCATCAACATCCTCACCGATCCGATCTGGTCCGACCGCTGCTCGCCCGTCTCGTTCGCCGGACCGAAGCGGCACCGTGCGCCCGGCATCCGCTTCGACGATCTGCCGAAGATCGACCTCGTCCTGGTCACCCACAATCACTACGATCACCTCGACCTCCCGACGCTCCGCGCGCTGCAGGCCCGCTTCCACCCGCGCATCCTCACGCCCCTCGGCAACGGCGCGCTGATGTCGCGGCAGGGCATCGCCGGGGCGACGGATCTCGACTGGTGGGACGACGTCGACATCACGCCGTCGATGAAGATCACGCTCGTGCCCGCGCAGCATTTCTGCGCGCGGGCCCTCTCCGATCGCGATGCCACGCTCTGGGGCGGTTTCGTGATCAGCGGCCGCGCCGGCAACGTCTACTTCGCCGGCGACACCGGATGGGGCGACCATTTTGCCGCCATCGCCAGACGCTTCCCGTCGATCCGGCTGGCCTGCCTTCCGATCGGCGCGTATCTGCCGCGCTGGTTCATGAAGCCGGTGCACATCGATCCGGCCGAGGCGGTCGCAGCGCACAAAGTCCTCGGCGCCTCGACCAGCGTGGCCATGCACTACGGCACGTTCAACCTCGGCGACGACGGATCGAACGAGCCGGTGGCCGACCTGCGCCGCGCCATCGCCGCGCACGGCAACCCCCGCTTCTGGATCATGGGCTTTGGCGAGGGGAGGCCAGTGCCGCGATCTGACGATCGTGCCAGCGATTGAGCGTCAGTTGCGCGACGATCGCGCCGACCAGAGCGGTGGCCAGATGGCCAGGCAGATCGACACGACCATGAAGAATAGCCACCGCGCCGGCTCTGTTTCTTCGCTGGCTCCTCGACCACCTCTATTCTATCCGGAGCGCGTCGACCGGATTGATCTTGCTTGCCTTCCGTGCTGGATACACACCGAAGAACACGCCGACCGCCGTGCTCGTACAGATTGCGAGAGTCAATAGGATCGGGCTCAGCGACGGTTTGATGTCGTACGCCACCGCTCCTCGGCTGTGAAGCAGGGTATTTGCAACAAGGCAGAGCAGCGCGCCCACGCCGTAACCCAGGGCGAGACCGAGAACGGCGCTTAGCGTGGTGAATGACAAGCTCTCGATCAGGAACTGCACGAAGACATCACGTGCCGTCGCACCGACTGCGCGTCTCATCCCGATCTCCCGACTCCGTTCCGCGACAGAACTGAGAAGAATATTCATGATGCCCACGCCACCCGTGATGAGGCACAGAAGCGAGACCAGTCCGAACAGCGATCCCACCAGGAGCATTACGTCCTGAGCCCTGGCCCTCGCCTCGTCGGCCGTGAATACGTCAAAGCTGTTCGAGTCATAGTCTCGATGGCGGCGCTGAAGCAACTCGCTCACCGCTCTCTTGGACGCGCGTGGGTCGACGTCTGCCCGTAATCGGATCGACAGCATGGTCGACTGCGTCTCACCGCTGGGAATCCGAAATCTTGCCGTCGTAATCGGCACAAAACCCTCGATGTCGCGCGCGCCGGCGAAAATGCCGTCCTCAGTAATGCCCACGACGCGGAAACGGGTTCCGCCGATACGAACGTCCCGCCCCACGGGATTGCCTGCCGGGAAAAACGTCCGTGCAGCGTAATTGCTCAACACGATCACCGGTGCCGCGGCGCGAACATCCTCTTCTGCCAGATCTCGGCCGCGGGCGATAGGTCGGCCGACGAGACTGAGGTAGACGCTTTCGACGGCCTGAGTGCGGACGCTGTAGGTAGCGGCAGGGGAACTGATTGTCACTGCTGCGGTCGTACGCAGTGCAGCCAAGTCGACACCGCTTACGAGCCGCCGCACCGCCCGAGAATCATCTGTTGTCAACGGGTTGACACGCGCATTGCCGTCGTTCGCCGCCTCCGCCGGGTCGTGATAGTACACGGCCACTCTCCGTACGCCACCCGCGTCAGCGAGTGCGACGCCGATCAACCGGCGGGCAGCGCCCAGGAGCGCCCCCACGCCGACCACGGTTGCCACGGCGATCGTCACGCCCGCTACGGTCAGGCCTGTTCGCAGCGGATGTCGTCGCAGCTCCTCGAAAGCAACGAACCACGAGCTACGAATCACCCGGTCCTCCCGCGGAGGAAGCCCCATCAACGCGAACCGACTCGCCGCCATGAAGGCCACTTGCAATCTCGACGTAGTCCCCGTCGTCGATCCCAACCGTTACCTGACGCCTTGCGCCGTTCGCCAGAACGACAAACGCGACGGCTCCTTTGCGGTCGATTGCACTCGCGGGCAGCGACAGAACCTCACGACGTTCCGCGAGAATGACATCGACATCCGCGCTCATGCCCGGTCGAAAGGACGACGTCTCATCAATTTGGACCTCGACCTCGAACGTCGTCACATTTTGATTCGTCGTTCCTTCCGCGCCGATCCGCGAGATGTGTGCACGTTGCTCGGGCAACGCGGAGGCCGGGTGAACGAACGCCGGCATCCCGATGCTCAGTTTGTCAATGTCAACTTCGTTCACATTCACCTTGACCAGAAACGATGACGTGTCGGCAATCCTGAGAAGAGGACTGCCTCCCGTTGAGGAGAGACCGTTCGTTGCTCCGATGACCGCTTCTCCGGGCCGAATGAGCGGCGCGAGCACGGTGCCGGCAACGGGCGCCCTCACGTCAACGACTCGCGTCGCGCCCCGTCGGCCGCCCGATGAACGGCCCTGAAGAACGTGCACTTGCTGCAATGCAACTTCGTGCGTCGCCACGGCTGCATCGCGTGTGGCGAGAGCGGCCTCAAACGATGCTTTGGGAACGATCCCCGTCGCGAAAAGGGCTCGCACGCGCTCGAGATCCTTCTCGGCCTGAATGCTGTTGACACGTTTGACCCGCTCGTCTGCGAGAGCCTGGAAAAACAAGAGTTCCTGGGTTTGATCAGGGCGTACCGTGGCGATGCTTGCGCCGGCTTCCACGTGTGCTCCCTCATCAACGGAATACGCGACGAGCTGTCCCGACACCAGCGACTTGACCTCGGTGAGCTTTCGCGGGGCGATTCGACCGGCCAGACGAAGAACAGTCCGAATGTCTCGTCGCGAGACAGAAACAGTTCCGCGGTTTTCGACGCCGCGATGGCGGTGAGCGACGGCAAAGCCGACGAACAACGCGGCCGCCACCGCAATGGCGATGCTGCTTAGCGCAGTCGAGGGGCGTCTCATGATTGACGGACTTCGGCCTCATCTTGCCACGGACGAGGCATCGGGCGTGACCGCTCGGCAGGGGGTTGACGTCGTTTCATCAAAAAAAGTCGGGGTCGGCCGGCCGGTTGTTCCAGCATCGCTACCACCCGATGCGTTTCGAAGAGAGCACGGCCGACCGCGGTTCCTGCGAGGCGTTGCGCTCGTCGGTTTCCTAGAAACCCCAGACGGTTGGGAAGTGGCGGCGCCGATTTGTGTCGCGGCGACTCGACGGACTATCTCAGAATGATCCGGGCCCGGACAGGCTGAGAGACATCTGGCACAAAACTGCCGACGAAATCCTCGAATCGCTCGGCCGATTTTGTTCGCGAATCTCTGACTCAGGACACTAGCGCCGCTTGACATGGAGCAACGGCGCCTCGTGTTCCGGGAGCACCCCGAGTCCAAAACAGGGATCTGGACCCTTCATCTCCAACGTTTTCTGGTCACACATCCAGACCTGTCGGATGCACAACGCTCGGTCATTTTTGAAGCGCTCGGATGGCTCTCAACCGGCGCCATGTCTTTGCCCGCCGACAGCCCAGATCGCGACGTTCTCGGGGTGCGACCAGTAAAGCTGATCGAACAACACGCGAGCGCGACCTTTCCACCCGAGCTCGCTCGCGACGCCTTTTTCAACCTCGGTCCGTCGCCCGCCCCCGCTTTGGGCCCCCCCCCGGCTGCCGTCCTACTTGGTACCGTCGACGTTGGGCACGCTCCATACGACGACAAACCGCATCAACTGCAACTGTTGCACGACTTGCTACGTATTCACGACTTGTGGAGGGGCACCCACGGACCCCAGCTCATGCCGTGAAGGCGGCTGCGTTGAGGTACAGGATTGTGGATTCCTATGGTTTTATGGTTGCGACGGACTTTGCCACTATTAACGGGTTGCAGCGAAGTAACAGAGGCCCGGTGTTTCTAGCTGCTGACGAAACATTGCAATGGTGGTCGAGTTGCCCCATGGCGACCTCAGCGTGAAAGGTGACCGCGCGATCGCCACGGGGACTTTTGCGGTTCTCCTGACGGGTGTGTAACCGTGAGCATAGACGGAAGGCACCTCGGGAAGCGGCGGGAGTGGTGACGGTAACGTGCAGGACGGTGAAGCAGGGAGCGAAAGGTTTGCATCTAAAGAAGAAGCGCATTGCGTGATCCTTTGCGATTCGGCTTGTTGATTCAAGACAAGTCGAACGACGAGGAGGAACGCAGTGCGCGTCACGAGATTGTTTCGCACGATTCTTGGCAATCCCCGCTTCTGGATCATGGGCTTTGGCGAGGGGAGGCCAGTGCCGCGATCTGACGATCGTGCCAGCGATTGAGCGTCAGTTGCGCGACGATCGCGCCGACCAGAGCGGTGGCCATGTCTTCCTGCGTGTCCCACACATCGCCCTGAGTGCCGAGGAAGGCGTCGCTCTTCGAGCCGGAAGCGACGGCCACGCGCCATTCCAGCAACTCGTACGCCGCGCTGATGGCCAGGCAGATCGACACGACGATGAAGAAGAGCCACCCGCGCCGGCGCACGACGTCGCGCCGGATGAGCACCTCGCGCGCGGCGATGGCGGGAACGAAACCTTGTGCGAAGTGGCCGATGCGGTCATAGTCGTTGCGAGCCAGCCCGAACACGCGCTGCATCCAGAATCCGAGGGGAACCTCGGCGTATGTGTAGTGACCGCCGGCCATGAGAATCGCGGCATGGATCACCAGAAGCGTGAGCAGCAGCGGCGTCAGCGGGAACCGCTTCGCCGTGGCCAGCACGATGACGACGCCGATGAGGGCCGGAAAGACCTCCAGCAGCCAGGTGAAGTAGTCGTGCGGACGGATGGCCGACCAGGCCAGGACAATCAGAAAGACCGCCAGGAGCGCGACACCGATTCGCATGGGAAGAGCTTAGCGGAGTCCGCCGTTCGAATGGTCTCGAGATGAAGAGATTCCTGCTGCGACACCGATTGACGCTCAGCGTGGCGCTGGCGTTCTTCATCGTCGTGGCCATCGTGACGGTGTCGCTGTTCAACACCGAGCGATTGCTCGACGCCGGCCGCTGGGTCGCGCACACGCACCAGGTTGTGTCGACTCTCGATCAGACCCTCGGGCACGTCGAAGCGGCCGAGGCGGCGCAACGCGGCTTCGTGATCACCGGCCAGGAGGTCTACGCGGAATCGGTGTCGTCGATTCGACGGATGATCCGGCGTGACCTGAATGAGCTCCGGGATCTCGTGCAGGACGATCCGGTCCAGCAGCAGCGGTTCGAGGAGCTCTCCCGGCGGATCGACCGAAAGCTCGATTACATCGATCGGATGGTGGCTCTGCGCCGGCGCGACGGATTCGACGGCGCCCGGCAGGTCAGTCTCGGCGGCGGAGGGCGAAGCGCGATGGCGGCGGTCGCGGCCCAGATCGACGCCATGCTGCGCGCGGAGAGGAGACTGCTCACCGAGCGTAACGAGATCTCTCAGGCTCGCGCGCAGCGGACGATGCTCGTGTTGTGGACGGGCACGGCCATCGATCTGCTGCTCATGGGCGCCATCGTCATCCTGGTCATCCGCGATTTCGAGCGTCGCGCGGAGCTCAACCGCGCCCTGGCCGTGGCTCGTGACTCCGCGCTGCGGGCAGCCGAGGTGCGCTCGCAGTTCCTGGCGAACATGAGCCATGAGATTCGTACGCCGCTCAACGCCATCATTGGAATGAGCAGCCTGCTCGTGACCACGGAGCTGGACGACGACCAGCGCGATCTGGCCAACACGGTACGCACCGCCGCCGATGCGCTCCTGACCATCATCAACGACATCCTCGATTTCTCGAAGATCGAGGCCGGCAAGCTGCTCATCGAAGAGGTCGACTTCGAGGTCGGACCGACCATCGAGTCGGTGATCGATCTGTTCAGTGAAGTCTCGGCGAAAAAGAACCTTGAGATCGGCGTCCTTCTCGATCACGACATCCCCACGATCGTGCGCGGCGACGCCGGCCGCATCCGCCAGGTTCTGACGAACCTCGTCGGCAACGCCGTCAAGTTCACAAACGCCGGCGAAGTCATCGTGAATACGAATCTCATCCGGACGGAGGAGAGGTCGCTGCAGGTCCGATTCTCCGTGACCGATACCGGAATCGGCATGTCCGCGGACGTGGTCAGCCTTCTGTTCCAACCGTTCTCGCAGGCCGACGCCTCTACCACGCGCGAGTACGGCGGCACCGGGCTTGGGCTGGCTATCTCGAAGCAGCTCGTGGAACTGATGGATGGGACGATCGACGTCGACTCCGCGCCGGAAAAGGGATCGACGTTCTCGTTCACCATTCCCATTCTGAAAACCGCCGCGCGGGAGGCAGAGGATCGGTTCGACCTGCGCGGGCTGCACGTGCTCGTGGTCGGCGACAACAACACGCATCGCCGGCTGCTGCGCCACAGTCTCGAAGCCTGGAAGATGGAGAGCGAGGAAGTCGGAAGTGGCGTGCAGGCGCTGGCCCTGCTCCGTGAGGCCGCGGGCGTGGGAGAGCCGTACCGCGTCGCCATCGTCGACATGCTCATGCCGGAGATGGACGGTCTGGCCCTCTCACGTGCGATCAAGGGCGATCCTTCGATTGCAAACACGCGTCTCATCATGGTGACGTCGATGGCCGATCGCCTCGATCCGGAGCTCGTGCGTGACGGTGGCTTCGAAGCGTCACTCACCAAACCGGTCAAGCAGTCCGCTCTGTTCGACGCCATCGTCACCGTCGTGGCCGGCCGCCAGCAGGTCAAACGCTCCCGCCAACCGCGGCCGAGTGCGCCGGCTGCCGCGCGCGGCGACCTCCGCGTGCTCGTGGCCGAAGACAACCCCGTGAATCAGAAGCTGGCCGTGCGGCAGTTGAAACGGCTGGGCATCGAGGCGGATGCGGTCGTCAACGGCCTCGAAGCGCTCGAGGCCCTGAGCCGCACGCCGTACGATCTCGTGCTGATGGATTGCCAGATGCCGCGCATGGACGGTTTCGAGGCCACACGACAGATCCGCTTGCGGGAAGGACACGTGAAACATACGCCGATCGTGGCGCTGACCGCCAACGCGCTGCAGGGAGACCGCGACCGCTGTCTCGATGCCGGCATGGACGACTACCTGGCCAAACCGGTCTCGGAGATCGATCTGGCCAGCGCGCTGGAACGGTGGCTGCCAACGGCAGAGCCGAAGGGCCGCGTCGAGCCGGTCGAGGCAAAGACGATCGCTTACCTGCGCCAGCTCGGCGGCGCGGACGAGAATTTTCTTCACGATCTCATCGTGCTCTATATCGACGATGCGGCGCTGCGCCTGTCGGCGATCCGCGCCGCCATCGAATCGGGCGACCCCACCGAGCTCACCTCGGCTGCCCACGCCCTCATGAGCAGCGCCGGCAACATCGGCGCGATGGAAGTCCGCGCCATCGCCGAGACAATCGAACAGATCGGGCTGAGCGGCTCGATCGACGGCGCCCCGGCCGCGGCGTCGAGACTGGAAGCCGAACATGCCCGGGCGGTGGAGTGCCTCCGCAGCTACGAGTCGTAACGTGAGGTCTTGGAGCTAGTCCTTGTCGGCGTAGCTCGAGCGGGCCAGCACATAGACATTGCGGCGGTTCACGCTGACCTCAATGGTGTGCCCGCCGCGGGTTTTGAGATCGGGCTTGCGCACTTCCAGCTCGTAATGCCCGACCAGCGCTTTCTGCACGCGGTTTACGGCGAGCTGCGGGAAGTGATAAGCACGCGCGTAGAGTCCGCCGGTATCGGCGGCGGCCTGCTTCAATCCCATCTCCAGATCGTGGTAGTCCGCTTCGGTCGTATCGATGGCGAAGACCGTGACGCGCGAGGTCTCCAACGCGTAGCGCGCGATCGGGTACTTGCGGTCCATGACCACGGCGCCTCCGCTGCGATGTCCGAGGCCCCATCCGAAGAGGATCATCGACTTCGGTCCGGGGATGTGGCGCACGGCGTTGGCGATGAGGATGAAGGCCTCGTCGGAGGAGATGCACTTCTTCATCTGATCGCGGTCGAGATGACGGGCCAGCGAGGGGTTCGGCACGATCTGCGGCGGAGGGGGCTCGTCGGTGAGGACGGCGTCACGCATGGCATCTTTGAGGACGCGCTTGTCGTCGGTGAAATCGGCGCGGAATTTCAGGTGTGAGTCGAACGAGAAGACAGCCACCCGATCGCCTTCCTCGAGATCGTCGATCATCTGCTCCGCATACGATTGGAAGCTCAACTGGCCGCTGAGCCGTGAGGTGTTGCGCGCGAAGTCGGTCTGCACGAAATAGAGGAACAGTCGTCCCTTCGGCATGGGCTGAGCCTCGGGAACGGCCGGGCCGGGCGGCGCTTCGTTATCGATGCCGGCAATGATGCGCTGCGCGGCCGTCTCCGGAATCCAGTCGACCGACTCCACCGTCGCGGCCTTGCCGTCGACCTTCACCGTGAAGTCTGCGGGGGTGAGTCCGAGGATCGGGTCGCCTTCGTAGTTGGTGACGCGGGCGTCGACGAGGATGCGCTCGACGGTGATCTGCTCCTGCACCTGCGCGGCGGCGGGCATCGACAGCGCGAGCAGCAACACGAGGTAGCGGCGCATGCCTGGAAAGAATACCGCTGCAATAGAATCACCGGTCGAAAGGAACTGTGACATGCGCTTCCGCTTGCTCGCCGTCGTGCTGCTGGCCGCCGCACCGGCGATGGCTCTGAATTTCGACGACTACTTCACGACCAGGACCATGCGCGTCGACTACTTCCATACCGGAAACAAGGGAGAGGAGATCTTCGCCCTCGACCGCGTCGTCGCCGACGGCCCCTGGCCGGGCAGCCACTTCCGCCTCCTCGACCGGACGAACCTCGGCAAGTATCTGTTCGAGGTGATCGACGAGGCCGGCAAGACGGTCATCTACTCGCGCGGCTTCGCGTCGATCTACAGCGAATGGGAAACGACCGATGAGGCCAAGACGGTCCCGCAGACGTTTCACGAGTCGTTGCGCTTTCCGTGGCCGAAGAAAGCCGTGCAGATCGTGCTGAAGAAGCGCGACAAGGACAACGCCTTTCAACCGGTGTGGTCCACGCGTGTCGATCCGAATTCGCGTTTCGTCAACGCCGCCGATTTCCGACCTCTGGGCGTGCGCACGTTCACCGTGTTCGAGAACGGTGTGGCGGCGGAAAAGGTGGATCTGCTGGTGATCGGTGAGGGCTATACCGACGTCGACCTGACGAAGTTCCAGGCCGACGTCAACCGCCTGATCGGCAAGCTGTTCGACACCGAGCCGTTCAAGAGCCGCAAGCGCGACTTCAACGTGCGCGCGCTCATGTTCCCGGCCTGGCAGAGCGGCGTCAATCGCCCCCGCACCGGCGATTTTCGCCGCAGCCCCACCAGCGTCCAGTACAACATCTTCGATTCCGAGCGTTACGTGCTCACGCGCGACAACCGCGCTCTGCGCGACATCGCCTCCTCGCTGCCCTACGATTTCCTGGAGATTCTCGTCAACGAAAAGCAATACGGCGGCGGCGGGATCTTCATGGATCAGGCCACGGCCTCGGTCGACAGCGCGTTCTCCGAATACGTGTTCGTGCACGAGTTCGGTCATCACTTCGCCGGCCTGGGCGACGAGTACTACACATCCGATGTGGCCTACGCCACCGGCGGCGAGCATCATCCCGAGCCCTGGGAGCCGAACCTCACCGCCAACGGCGAGCATCCGAAGTGGGAATCGATGGTGGACAAGGACACGCCGCTGCCGACTCCGTGGAACAAGACGGAGTTCGAGGCTCACCAGCGCGAATACCAGGCCGAGCGAAGGAAGCTGCGCGAAGCGAACGTGCCTGAGTCGAAGATGGACGAGCTCTTCCGGCAGGAGCAGGCGTGGGAGACCCGGAAGCTCGGCAGCGAGAAGTACGCCGGCAAGGTGGGAGCGTTCGAAGGCGCGGGCTACGAAGCGAAGGGCATGTACCGCCCGCAGGCGGACTGCATCATGTTCACGCGCGACGAGGTGGGATTCTGCCGCGTCTGCAGGCGTGCCATCGAACGCATCATCGACGAGTATTCGAGGTGAGACTCCACTAGGAGTCTGCGCGGCAGAACGCTTTTCAAAAACGGCGCTACTCAGGTGCTTTCTGCCATGCAGGGCGGCATACAAGCGTGACCATCCGCCGATCGCAGCACTCCGCGAAGCCGAGCATCAAACTGAAAAAATCGAGC
>JBBRTB010000029.1:0-49212 GCA_038244815.1 Thermoanaerobaculia bacterium | reverse complement strand
TCTTCCGGGACCACGCTCGGAATCGGGCTCAGTACTGCGCACCATTGCGTCAACGGCCTCGTCTGCGGAACCGCGCTCCGCAGGATATCCGTTCATCCCCTCGACAACGCGCTTGCGCGTTACACCGCTCGGAATGACGGGCTGCCTCGCCGCCCCCACGACCCACGACCCACGACCTACGACCTACGACCTACGAGATCGTCAGCTGTACCGCCGCCGGCTCCTGCGCCTCGGCCTTGTACTCCTCGAAGCAGGCGCGGCAACGCGCTTCGTACGACGAGTCGCCGACCTCCACCTGAGCGTCGCCGCCTGACACGCGCTGCGAGTAATGCGCCGCGCTCCGGCAGCGCACGCACACGGCATGCATCTTCGACACTTCCTCGGCCACGGCCAGGAGCCCTGGCATGGGCCCGAACGGCCTGCGCTGGAAGTCCTGATCGAGGCCCGCGGCGATCACGCGGATGCCCGCGTCCGCGAGCTGCATGCAGACGTCGACGATTCCAGGATCGAAGAACTGCACCTCGTCGATACCGACCACCTGCACGCCGATCTCCACGCGCGCGAGCAGTTCGGCGCTCGTGACGACCGCGACCGCTTTCAGCCGGCGGTCGTCACGCGAGACCACCTCGTCGGTGGCGAAGCGGTCGTCGATGACCGGCTTGAACACCTGCACGCGCTGGCGCGCGATCACCGCCCGGCGCAGGCGCCGGATCAACTCTTCCGATTTTCCGGAGAACATGCCTCCGGCGATGATTTCAATCCAACCGCCGCGATGACCGTCCACGAAGGACCTCCTGTGGCTTTCCCGAAGAATAACAAAGAAATTTGCTACTCTGATCTCACTTCGTGAAAATCCTCGGCCGCCTTCTTCTGCTGATCATCGCAGCCGCCGCCGGCGCGCAGGAAGGCCCCCCACTCCATATCGGAAAAATCACGATCGACGCGGTCGACGTCTACTCGCAGCAGGAGGCGCGGCGCGGGTTCTTCTATCGCACCGCCGACCGTCTGCACGTCGAGACGCACGCCTCGGTCGTGCGCAGGTTCCTCCTGTTCTCCGAGGGTGATGTGTACCGGCCGGAGCGCCTGAAGGAGACGGAGAGGAATCTTCGCGCCCAGCAGTACCTCAAGGCGGCGACGGTCATCGCGCTGCCGCCGCACGACGGAGTGGTCGACGTGATCGTGACGACGCAGGACGCATGGTCGATCGCGCCGGAGACGCAAGCTGGAAACAAGGGCGGCGCCGGTAACTACGGCGCCAGCATCAGCGAGAACAACCTCTTCGGCCTCGGCAAAGAAGCCGAGGTGAGCTGGAAGAAGGACCTCGACCGGACGCGCGTCGGCGTGCAGTACCACGACCCGATGGTGTTCAACGGCTACTGGAACGGGCTGGCCGCCTACGGCCGAACCTCCGACGGGAGCGACCAGCGCCTGGTACTGAAGCGTCCGTTTTTCTCGTTCTCGACGCCGTGGTCGACCGAGTTCAGTCTCATCGCCTTTCAGCGCGACGACAAGCTCTACTCCCAGGGCATCACCACCGCGCGGTTCTCGCATCAGATGCGGCGCGCCGTCGCCAGCTGGGGATGGGCTCTCGATCCATCCGACACGACGGCGAATCGCATCACCGGCGGACTCCGCGTCGCCCGCGATCGCTTCAGGCAGATCGATGCTTTCGCACCGCCGTCCGACCGCGACTACCGGTATCTCTTCGTGCGTTTCGAGCACGCCCAAAACGACTTCGTGAAAGCGAACTTCGTCAACAAGGACATCCGCTTCGAAGACTTCAACCTCGGCCGTCAGGTCTCGGTGGAGGGGGCGGTGTCGCCGCGCTTCGCCGGCGCTCCGGTCAACAGCGCGTACGGCTGCGTCACGTTTGCGGACGGGATCGGATCGGAGCGCTCGTTCCTCCTGCAAAGCGCGTCGGCCGAAAGCCGCTTCGACGGCGGCGTCCGGAACGCGGTCGCCGGCGGCACGCTGTACGCCGTGAAGCGAATGGGCGACGAGCATCCATCGACGCTCGTGGGACGGATCGTCTTCAGCAACGCCTGGCGGCACGATCGCGAAGGTCAGTTTTTCGCCGACGGCCTGACCGGCCTGCGCGGCTATCGCGCGCATTCGTTCGCCGGTTCGCGCTCCCTCATCCTCAACGCCGAGCAGCGCTTCTACCTGGGACGCGAGCTGCTGCAGCTCTACTCGCCGGGCGTGGTCGCCTTCATCGACGCCGGCAACGCCACGAGCGGCGGATGGTCACGCCTGATGCGGCTCAAGGCCGATGCCGGCGTCGGGATCCGCATCGGCCTGCCCCGCACGCCCAGGAATCTGCTTCGTCTCGATCTGGCGTACGCGTTCAATCGGGACGCACGCGGAAAGAAGGGGTTTCTGATTTCGTTCTCGAGCGGCCAGGCGTTTTAGTGCCGTTACACTCCACTGAACACTCCGGCCAGTCTGGCCATCCCCTCGACGATCCTCTCGTCGCTCTCCTTGGCGAATGTGAGCCGCATGGTGTTGCGGCCGGTGCCATCGACGAAGAACGGTCCGCCGGGAATGTAGGCGACGCCTCGGGTAACGGCATCGGCTACGCGCGCGGCGGTGTCGATGTCCTCATCGAGCGTCACGAACGTGAAGAGGCCCCCGGCGGCGGATGTCCAGGCAGCACGGCCTGAGAAATGTTTTTCGAGCGCAGCGAGCATGGTGCCGCGCTTACCGCGATAGAACGCGCGGACTTTCTGGATCTGCGCCGGCAGTTCTCCGGCCGCGCAGAACTCGTCGACGATCGACTGGTCGAGCATGCCCGAGCAGAGATCGGCAGCCTGCTTGGCGACCTCCAGCTTCTCCGAGATCTGCGCCTCCGCCAGGATCCAGCCGCAGCGCAGCCCGGGTGCGAGCACTTTGGAGAACGACCCCAGATAGATGACGCGCCCCGAATTGTCGCGGGCCCGGATCGGAGTGGTGTCGGCGCCGTCGACGTAGACCAGCTCACCGTAGGGATCGTCTTCGATCACCAGGAAGTCGTGCTTGTCCGCGAGCTGGAGCACGGCGTCGCGGCGCGCCTGCGTCATCAGCCGTCCCGACGGATTCTGAAAATTCGGGATGACGTAGAGCAGCTTCGGCTTCGTCCGCGCCGCGATCTCATCGAGCGATTCCGGAACGATGCCGTCGTCGTCCTGAGCCACCCCTGCCAGCGTGGCGCTTCGGCCGTAGAACGACGACGAGCCGCCGATGTAGGTCGGCAGCTCGACCAACACCACGTCGCCGGGATCGAGGAAGGTATGGGCGATGAGATCGAGCGCCTGCTGCGAGCCCGTGGTCACGAGAATGTCGCCCCCCTCGGCGGCAGCGCCGCGCCCCCGGCAGATCGCGGCGATCGACTGGCAGAGCCGCGGCAGTCCGCGCGTAGGGCCGTACTGCAGGGCGATGGCCCGTCGCTCGCGCACGACCTGTTCCGCGATCGCGCCGATGTGCTCGGCGGGAAACGTCTCCGGATTCGGTACGCCGCCAGCGAAGGAGATGATACCGGGATCGTTGATCAGCTTCGCGAAGGCCCGGATCGCCGACGGCCGGAAATTCGCGGCGTCGGCAGAAAGGAACCGCTGGAAGTTCACCTTCGATCCACCGCCAGCGCCGCAAAACAGGCCAGGAACCACGCTCCCACCGCGGCGCCGAAGACGCTGTTGAGGATCGAGGACGAGAACTGCATCGGGATCATCATCAGCCCCGGAGCGTGATGGCCGAACGAGGTGAACATCGACATCGAGCTCGACAGGATCGCCGCGGCGAACGACACCACGATCATCACGGCGGCCACCGCGACGTGACGGCCGAGGTCGGAACGGAATTCCCGCCACGCCGCGCGCAGCGACTCCATCGCTCCCGTCCCGCGTGCCAGGGAGTCGACGATCGCCTTCTGCGTACAGATCCCCGTGATCACTGCCACCGGCAGAACGAAGAGAACGAGCAGGACGAAACCGAGGCAGCCGGCTGCCATGGCCATCGGCCCGTTCTGGCGCAGCATCACCAGCACTCCGGCGAAGACGACGAACGGAATGAGGATGATCGCGAAGGCGATGGTCCAGGCGATGTTGAAGATCCAGAACACCGGCCACCAGCCCGCCCTGCCGCCCTGAAACCACCGATCGCCGGTGAACGCGGCCAACTCGGCGCGCGTGGGAGCGGGGGAAGCCGCGGTCCGTTGCATCGAGTCGACGTAGACGCGCGCCGATCCGGCCACGACGAACGAGTGCACGACGATCCAGACGGTCAGCACGACCGTGATGAGGCCGAGGAGGTAGAGGATCATCGCGGCGTGAGCGGCCACGGTCGAGAGAATCAGCGCGGGTATGTCGCTGGGATCGGCGGCAGGAAAGGCGTTGCCCGCGCCGAACGACACCGCGATCGGAACGATCACCGCCACCACCGCCAGGATCATCATCACGATCATCACCACGCCCTCGACGACCCGGATGACGAGAAGCGGCCAGTTGGCCAGCATGCTCTCGAACCCGCGGCGCAGAATCTCGGTGATGCTGAGCTTCAAATGACGTTCCGGCGGTAGTCGGTGGCGCCGTCGAACTTGACGAGGTTGGCCATCTCGTAGAGACGGCTGCGCAGCCTCGTGCCGATGCGCTGTCCCAGCGACTCTTCCCTGACCTCCGCGGTGTCGAAGTAGTTCGTCGTGAACACCGTGGTCCGCTCTTCGTTGTAGCGCGTGTTGATCACGTAGTAGAGGATGTCCTGCACGAACGTGGTCGGCTTCTGCGAGCCCAGCTCGTCCAGCACCAGAAGGTCCGCCTCCAGCAGCGGTCTCAACAGCTCCGACTTGCTCGGCACCTGATCGTTGTCAAACGATGCCTGGATCTCCTGGATGAGATCCTGAAAGTTGCTGAACAGGATGCGGCCAGGCTTTCCGCTGTTCATGACCTCGACGAGCACCGCCACGGCCAGGTGCGTCTTCCCGACGCCGCATGCCCCCATCAGCAGCAGGCCGCGCCCCTGATCGGTCGACGGCCAGAGATCGATGAACTCCTGCACGCGCGCTTTCGCATTTCTGAGCGCGGTCGACTTGTCGTCCTTGTATGACGCCAGCGAGCAGTGTGCGTACCGCCGCGGGATGTTCGCGGCGGACATCCTGAGCCGCCGCCGCATGTCGCCCGAGCAGCCGCACGCTTCGACGCGCAGCGAGTCACCGGGCATGGGCACCCAGCCGGAGCCGTTGCAGCGGGGGCAGGTCTGCGGCTCAGTGGCGGTGGTGAGCATCGCTGGCGAGTTTAGCACCGGGCCGACGGCTCAAGGCAGAATGGGGAAGGCAAATGCAAAATGCAGAATGCAAAATGCAAAATGCAAAATGCAAAATGCAAAATGCAAAATGCAAAATGCAGAATGTATTCACCATTGACCATTCAACATTCACGATTCAACACCCACCTCCCCCTCTATATCCTTTTTCTATCGCGCCCCGAGCGATTCGCCCTGCGTCATTCGCTATAATCGCGCCCTCACGAGATGCCCAAGGATCTGGTCACTTACCTGGCGCAGAGGAGCGATGCTTTTCTGCTGCCCGCCGATCTCGGCAGGACGCTCGAGGAGCTGTTTCCCCGCCCCGACTCGCTCCTGCCGCAGCCGTACAGGATCTATCCAGCGGATGAGACGCTCCCGCCGCTTCTCGGATTTCCGGTGGCGGAGTCGTCGGTCCTCAAGGAGCTGGACGCGAAGCTCGACCGGTGGCTGAGCGAGGAAGTACCCTCGCAGATCTCCCGCACGGCGGCGGCGAAGGAAAAAGCGCAACTGGCGCTCAACGCCTACCTCTCCCATCTGATGAGGGCGGCCGAGAACGCCATGATGTCGAATCTGCTCAACGACTATCACGCGGTGTTCTGGCTGGCCCACTCCGTCGACCTGGCCAGACACTTCGCGGCCATTCCACGGCGCGTGAGCGCCATCGACGCGCAGGCCGGCCGCACCCAGGGCGACGCCATCAAGTACCGGATCTTCTCGAGGTGGGTCAGCGACACGCGCGAACAGCTCACGCAAATCGCCGCCAAGGCCGCATCGATTCTCGACGGCGACGAACAGCGGGCCACGCAGTTCTTCCGGCTGCTCCAGGACGACGTCCTGATCCTGACCGAAGAGTTCGTCGGACCGGACCTGCGGGAGCTGCGCTCGTTCGTGACCGGGTACCTGCGCCGCGACTTCCAGGCCTTCCGCGATTCGTTCGAGCGCCTGCGCACCAACGCCCTGGAAGTCCTGCAGCGCGACCGCGTGGTGCAGTCGGCGCTGCCCCTGTTCGGCAGCTCGGTCGATCAGGGCATCACCGTGGCCCTTCTCCTCGACGGCCGCTTCCAGGATTTCCTGTTCGAGCATCCGTCGATCCAGAACCTCTTCACCCGCGAGGACCGCGAGCAACTGCAGGTCATCGGGCGGCGTATCCGCGAGTTCGCGGTGCTCAACCAGCTCCGCCGGGCCATCGTCTGGACCATCACCACACCGGAAGGCGACGTCGCTTCCGCCGACCGCCGCAACGGCGTCGTGTTCGGGAAGTCCACGCGTCCTCTCGACTTCAGCCGTCCCGGCGTGGTCGATCCGGTCATCCACCGCTTCGGCCTCATCTATGACATCTCCAAGTTCTCCGAGACCCTCGGCAATGTGCGCCGGGGCGGCGGAAAGGAAGAGGTCAAGTCGTACCGGCAGATGCTGCTCTTCCAGCGCAAGCTGGAGACGGTGGCCGAACGGCACCATCTCCAGTTCGAGAAGTTCCTCGGGGACGGCGCGTTCTACACCACCCGCCATGCCCTGCGCCTGATTCGCGGGGCCGTCGAGATCCAGAGCTTCTACGCCGAGATGAAGCGCAAGGGCTTCTCCTTCAACAAGGGCCTGCGTATCGCCATGAACTACGGCTACTACCGTCTGTTGCCGTTGAAGACGAACGCCGAGACCAACGAGCGAATCACCGAGTTTTACGGCCACGGCATCGTCGAGCTGTCGCGGCTGACCACCGGCAAAGCCAACAAGGAAATCGACGAGATCGCCGCATTTCTCATCGCCTACGGATACGACGCCGGAAAGGTGCAGCAGTTCTTCGCCCCGCTCGCGCAGGGAGTCGACGTCATCGATCACACCCAGCACGCGCGCGAGTACTACGCCTACGTCAACGCCAACGGTCATCTCGTCAATGAGGGGATCGTGGCCTCGCAACCGTTCCTGCTCGAGCTATCCAACGAGCTGCACGCCGAGGGGCAGCAGCTGCACCGCCTGAAGACGGCCTGGGGCGGCTACATCGGATTCGCGCCCGCCATTCCCGGTCTCGAATTCATCGGCATCCGCATCCTGGGCATGGTGCAGCTCAAGGGTCTCGACAACATCGAGGTCGGCGAGATCGTCCCGTTTGCGGAAGGCGAGGTGGAGGCCACTGCCCTGGAGTGGCAGGAACCGCTCCACACGCTCCTGCGTCAGGAGTTTCACCGGCAGCGGCAACCCATGGCGCCATTCGGGGCCTTCGATGAGAGCCAGCGCGCCGACACCACCACCGAGCGGATGATCGCCAGCGAGCTGGTGATCTGCGTGCGATCGGAGGAAACGAACGGAGACGACATCGTGATCGGCGAATGGGATCCGCGGTCCGACGACGTCTACCGGCCCCTGCGCCTTCCGCGCGGCGACTTTCAGCGCCTCTTCGCCGTGGCCGGCGAATTTCCCAACAGTCTCCTCTCTCTCGATCGCTCCACGGTGCGCGATCTCTACGACCGCCTGGCACCCGACAACCTCGCCACCGCGTTTCACCTCGCCGAATTCCGCCAGAGCCGCGAGTACGACGCCTATCTCATCGGCGAAGTGATCGAGAAGCTGTAGCAGCAGGGTGCTGCTGTCCGACACATCCCGTACCATGGATCCGTGCGTGTCGACTTCGACTCCCGCGAACTGAACCTGTCGGTCGGCGATCTCGTTTATGAGTCGACGTACCGCCGCATCGGCGTGGAGCGCGGAGACGGATTCAGGCGCATGTGGATCGGCCAGGACATCCACACCCGGCGCGCCGAGGAGCGTGCCGGAGAGGATCCGTACTATCGCCCGGAAGTCCACGTCTCGTATCGAACTTGCGTGCGCGACTGGAACATCGTCGTCACCGGCCGGATCGACGGACTGTCCGTAAACCCCGATGCCGGGCTCATCACGGTCGAGGAAGTGAAGTCCCTGCACTTCGATCTGGAGCTCGAGGCACTCTACAGGTCGGAGAAATTGCAGCGCCATCTGTATCAACTGCTGCTCTACGCGTTGTTCCTTTCCAGCCAGGAGGACTACCGCGAATTCGAGTTTCATCCGCAGCTCGTGCTCATCGATCTCGTCACCGGCGAGACCAGGACGATCGACGCCGAGTTCGACCGCCCGAGCGTGGCTGACACGCTGGCCAGCTCCCTCGAATCGCTCATCGACGAACTGGAGAGCGCGCAGGCGCTGCGCCTCGCCAAACGTGCCTTCGCCGAGACGCTCCCGTTCCCCTACGACGCCATGCGCCCGTTTCAGAAGGAGATGGTCGAGGCCGTCGCGCACGCCGTCCGCGAGCGTGAGGCGCTGCTGGTCTCCGCACCGACGGGCATCGGCAAGACCATCGCCGCGCTCTACCCCGCCGTCCGCGAATCGCTGCGCTCCGGCAAGAAGCTCTTCTATCTGACGTCCAAGACGCTGCAGCAGGACGCCGCCGTCGAGGCGCTGAAGATGCTCAACGACGGCTCCTTCCGCGTGCTACGCGTGCGCGCGAAAGCGAAGATGTGCGCGCACACCGAGATCATCTGCCACGAAGACTTCTGCCCGTACGCGGCGCGCTACTCCGAGAAGATGCGGAAGAGCGGGCTGATCTCCCGCATCACCACGGAGATGAGCTACTTCGATCCCGACATCACGTTCGAGCTGTCGAAATCGACCGAGGTCTGTCCGTTCGAGGTATCGCTGGAACTGATCGAGCAGGCCGACGTCGTCGTCTGCGACTACAACTACATCTTCGATCCCTACGTCGGCCTCAAGGCTTACCAGCAGGACAACGACTACGGCGACTGCGTCCTCATCGTCGACGAGGCCCACAACCTGGTCGACCGCGGCCGCGGCTATTTTTCGCCCGAGCTGCACGAAAAGAGCTTCGACGCCATCCGCCAGCATCTCTCCACCCGCAACTGCTGGCTCGACGGCTGGGAGGAGTTGATCGAACAGTTGCGCGCGCACTTCCACGAGCTGGCACAAAGCGACGAGGATGAGGGCGAAGATCCGAGGCCCGAGGCCCGAGGCCCGAGGCCTCAGTTGTGCGAGCCGAATCGCCAGCTCTTTCTCGACCAGCGCGTGGAATGGGAGCGTCTGGTCCTCGACTACATCGGCTGGAAGATCGAGAACCGCATCGCCGAGGCCAACGATCCGCTCATCGACTTCTACTTCAAGCTCGTCAAGTTCACGAATCTGCTGGCGGAGGAAGGTGACGAGTTCGCGCATCTCATCGAGCGCACGCCCGAGGGCCTCCGCCTCAAGATCTTCTGCAAGGATCCCTCGCGATTCCTCGGACGCATCTTCGAGTCGGCGCACGCGACGGTGGCGCTGTCCGCCACGCTCGAGCCGTTCGACTTCTACCGCAAGACCCTCGGATTTCCGCCGGACCGGACCACCGAGATCTCGCTGCCCTCGCCGTTCCCGCGGGACAACCGCAAGATCGTGATCGTGCCGGAAGTCGATACGACGTGGAAACAGCGCGCCAATCATTACGACCGGATCGCCACGATGGTCGCCGAGATCGCCGACGCCACCGAGGGCAACTACCTGGCGTTGTTTCCGAGCTACGCGTTTCTGCGCGAGGTCGGCGACCGAATGCCCGCGACGCGCAAGAACGTGATGGTGCAGCGCTCGGACATGACCGACTACGAGCGCAACGCCATCCTCTCCGTCCTTCGCGACAAGCCGCGCCGCGGCAACCTGATCCTGGGCGTCTCCGGCGGGATGTACGCCGAAGGGATCGATTATCGCGGCGATATGCTGTCGGGGGTGATGGTGGTCGGGCCGGCACTGCCGTCGGTCAGCTTCGAGCAGGAGCTGCTCAAGCAGTACTACGACGATCAGTACGGCGCGGGATTCGAGTTCGCGTATCTGATTCCGGGCATGACCCGAGTGGTGCAGTCGGCGGGCCGCGTCATCCGCAGCGAGACCGATGTCGGCGTGATCGCTCTCTTCTGCCGCCGCTTCACGCAGGAGATGTACACGCGCTACTTCCCGACCGACTGGTACGACCAGTCGCCGCGCGAACTGATCTCGAAGAAGCCGGCCAGCGACATCCGCGATTTCTTCGAGTCGAAGTCGAGCATGCAGCTCGGATTACTGAGAAGCTGAGAAGCCGGGTCGCCGGTAAACGTAATCCCGAGGCCCGAGGCCCTGTTACCCGTTACCCGTTACCTGTGAACGAAAGAGGTGAAGAGATGGGCCCGGTCATCGCACGCTTAGCTGACTCCCTCCGCGTCGACCTCGAAGCGGGTCAGCACAAATTCATCGCCGACGAGCCGGTCTCGGCGGGCGGCTCCGATTCCGGACCGACGCCGTACGACTACCTGTCGGCGGCGCTGGCAGGATGCACATCGATGACGATGCAGATCGTCGCGAAACGGCATTCGATTCCGCTGGAAGGAGTGGAGGTCTCGGTCACGAACGACCGGATGTATGCGAAGGATTGCGCCGACTGCACGAGCAAGGAAGGCTACATCCATCGCTTCGATGTCCAGATCCGCCTGCGAGGAACGCTGACGGAGGAACAACGCGCGAAGCTGCTCGACGCCGCGAACCGGTGCCCCGTACGGAAGACGCTCATGAACGAGATCCGGATCGAGGACCGCCTCGCCGACTAGTGGCTAGGAGGTCATCATCGACAGCTTCTGCACCATCGCTTCGGCCAGGGCGATCTCCTCGCGCGCGATGGGCGCGTATTGCCTCGCGTCGAAGCTCATCGAAAAGGCCGGCATCCCGTATTTCTGGCGGACTGGTTTCT
Organism: Thermoanaerobaculia bacterium; assembly: GCA_038244815.1. Taxonomy (GTDB): domain Bacteria; phylum Acidobacteriota; class Thermoanaerobaculia; order Gp7-AA8; family Gp7-AA8; genus DASVHS01. The sequence goes on along the minus strand of JBBRTB010000029.1, from coordinate 38,213 downwards.
CGTCGAGCGCGCGGACGATCCGCAATCCCTTGCCATCCACGTTCACTTCGTCGAAGCGACCCACGAGATTCGCGCTCAAGAGCGACGCCAGTCCGGCATCGGCGAAGACGCGCTCGGCGAGCGCCCCATCGCCGCGCACCCACATCATCGACGCTGCCGGCTGATGCAGCTCGACGATCGGCGGACCGAACCACGTCATGGGCCGGTTGGAGAGAAATCCCTCAAAGCGGCGCTTGATGTTCAGCCGTGCGTCCGCGCGCGCACGCACCTTCAGCGTCAGCCGCGAAGGCACGCCCTTCTGCCTCGGCCGGTATCCGAGCTCGACCGGAAACTGCCGCCACATTCCCTTCACGCCCGACGAGACCAGAACGAGATTCCGGAGACCGGTCCAGCCGGCAGAGGTGGCCATTTCGCGGAGAAGATCGCGAACGGCGGTCCCGCGGCGGCTGATTAGCAGCAGGATCAGGGTGGCGAAGAGCCCGAATCCGATGAAGGCCAGGATGGGCAAGAACTCATCGTCTCTTGACAGGACCTGCAGAAGGCGCATTTCGTCATAAGCTATCAGGTCGATGAGAACTCTGCTCGAAGAAGCCATCGAAGCCTGGAAGGACGCCCGCCAGGGGGTGATCGAGGAAGTCGAGAATCTCCCCGCCGGCAAGTTCGACTTCCGCCCCACGCCCGACGTGCGCAGCGTGACCGAGCTCGTCATCCACATCATGGAAGTCTCCCTGATGATGGCCGGAGAGCTCCCGCGCCAGGACACGAACCTGCGCCGCTTCCCATGGCCGAAGCTGATCGCGCACTACTCGAAGCCGATCGAGAACGTCAGCGGCAAGCGCGCGCTGCTGGCCGCGCTGCGCTCCACGCTGCGCGACGGCGTCAAAGAGTTTCAGCGCGCCGGCGAGATCCACATGCTGCAGGAGATCACGCGCTTCGACGGCAACAAGGGCACGCGCCTGGAATGGTTCCATCACGGAATCGCCCAGGAGATGTACCACCGCGGCCAGCTCGCGCTCTACGCGCGCCTGATCGGCGTGAAGCCGGCGCTCACAAAGAGGATCGAGGGAGGATGAGTCCCCGATTCACTTCGTCCATCGCTCCATCCAATACTCGAGCATGATCAGCGCCCACAGCGGCCGCGCGTGGTTGGCCCGCCCGCTGCGATGCTCGGCCAGCAGCGACGACACGTACGTCTGATCGAGGATGTCCTGCGCGCGCAACCGGGCCGGCTCCAGCAGCCGGTCGACCTCGCCCCGCAGCCCGCGGTTGATCCAGGACGCCACCGGCACGCTGAGCCCGCGCTTGCGGCGGTAGATGACGTCGCGCGGCAGCCACTTCTCCGCGGCCTTCTTGAGCAGCCACTTCGTTTCCAGCCGCCGCACGCGCATGTCCGCCGGGAGCGACATGGCGAACTTCGTGACGTCGCGGTCGAGAAACGGAGCGCGCGCTTCGACCGACGACAACATCGTGGCGCGATCGACCTTGACCAGCAGGTTGTCGCGCAAATAGCTGCGGTAGTCGACGAGCATCGCTCCGGTGAGCGCGTCGCGGCCGTCCGGCGGCTGCGGCATATCCGGCAGAGCGCCGGGCGGATGCGCGTTCACTTCGCTGCCCAGCCCCGTGCCGAACCAGGAGAGATGCCGTTCGATCCATGGCCGCTCCGCGTCGTCGACGAACCGCTTGAGGAGAAACTCGAGCGTGACTTTCTTTCCCGACGCCGGCAGCCGGTGCACGATTCCGCGGATGGCCCGACGCAACGGCGACGGCAGCGCCTCGTACATCGGCGCGAGCTTGTGGCCGATGTACGTCGGATATCCGCCGAACAGCTCGTCCGCACCCTCGCCGCTGAGGATGACCTTCACATACTCCCGCGCGGTGCGCGCCAGGAGAAACGTCGGTAGAATGGCCGGATCGGCGATGGGCTCCGCGATCGTGCCGGTCACGCGCTGGAGCGCCTCCAACAAGGTCTGCTCGTTCGTGGGAACGGGGACGTAGCGCGTGCGCATGCGTACGGCCACCCGCGCGGCGTCACCGCTCTCGTCGTACGACTGCTCCGCGAACTTTGCGGAGAACGTGTGCACCTTGTCGACGCCGATGGTCTTCGAGGCCAGCGCCGCCAGGATCGACGAGTCCAGGCCGCCCGAGACGAACACGCCGACCGGAACGTCCGACATCACCTGCTTGGCCACGGCCGTCTCGATCAGTTGCTGCAACTCGGCGACGGCTTCGTCCGTCGTCCGCGTCACCGTCTCGAACGTCTCCGGCCTCCAGTAGCGGACCACTTCCTCGCTTCCGTTGAAGCGGATGAACGAGCCGGCAGGAACGCGGCGCACGCCCGCGAACATCGTCCGCGGCTCGGGCACGTAGCCGAGGCGCAGATATTCGGCGATGGCGATGGAGTCGAGGTCGCGCGAGACGGCCGGGTGCTCGAGAATGCTCTGCAGCTCGGAGGCGAAGACGATCTCCGATCCCACGCGGGCGTAGAACAGCGGCTTCTCACCGGCCCGATCGCGGGCCAGGATCAATGTGCCGGTGCGCTGGTCGCGAATGGCCAGCCCGAACATCCCATCGAGCATGGCGATGGCGTCGGTGCCCCGATCGAGATACAGCGGGATGATCGTTTCGACATCGGAGTGCGACCGGTACGGATAGTCGCGATAGCGAGCCCGGATCTCCGGCGCGTTGTAGATCTCGCCGTTGCACTCCAGCCAGACCTGTTCCTGCGGATCCGAGAACGGCTGATCGGCGCGCTCGTGCAGGTCGATGATGCGCAGCCGTTCGGTGCCGATGGCCGCGCACTCGTCGCGCATGACTGCCCGCCCGTCAGGCCCGCGGTGGCGCAGGGCTTCGCCCATGAAGTCGAGCACCGCGGGGAACCGCAGCGCCGCTCCCGAGTCGGAGACCATGCCGTAGATGCCGCACATTGGAGGATTCTATTCGTAGGCGACGAAGCGTGCGCCCGAGGCGATTTTCCGCAGACCGCGCCCTTCTAACATCGAGCGGACCCGAAAATCTTTCTCCCTGACCACGTAGACGAAGCAGCACGTACCGATGGTTCGCTCCACGGCCTGGACCGGCTTGAGCGGCGAGGCCGGCGCGCCGCTCAGTTGCGGGTAGTGGCGGATGATGTAGTTGCTGGTGAACTCCTCGCCGTTATCGCTGGCCACGAGCACCGGCTGACGGAGATAGAAAGCCATCGAGCCGGTGAAGGCCTCGATGCCGGCGACCCGGACGGGCGGCCTGACGTACGGCGCGAGTTGCGCGACGAACGACTTCGCGGACCGCCGTTCGGAGATCGATCGCATCAGCGGCGTTGTGGCCAGCGGAATCGCCAGGAGCGGCAGCGACAAAGCCACCACGGCCATGTCCCGGCGCCTGACCACCGCCGCCACCACTCCGCCGGTGAGGAGCAACGCGCCGAGAACGAGTGCCGTTTCCTTCGCCGCGCCGAGAATCGCCGGATCCATCTTCCTGCTGAACTCCGGCACGAGTGGCGCTGCAAGCACGATCGCGCCGAACACCGCCAGCACGATCGCGGCAGCACGCAGACGCAGATCGCGCGCCACGAGCAGGGCGATCCCGGGCATCAGCGGCACGATGTACTGAGGCCGCTTCGACTGCGACAGAGAGAAGAACACGAACGGAATCAGGATCCACAGCAGGAGGAACACGGTCTCGCGATCGCGCGTTCGCCGCCAGTTCGCGATGGCCACGATCGACCACGGCAGCGCCCCTCCGAGGAGATAGGGAACGAAGTACCAGGGCGGTCCCGTGCGTTTCAGCGCCCCGGTGGTCAGCCGCTGCGCCGTCTCCGTCACCAGAACGTAGTGCAGAAAATCGGGAATGGCGCGCTCCACGGCTATGACCCACGGTGTGACGACCACGGCGAACAGAACGAGACCGGCGATCGACCAGAGGCGCCGCCCCCGCTTGCGCCAGATCGCGTATGGAATGGCCACGATCAACGGCAGCGCGATCGCCACCGGCCCCTTCGTGAGCACGCCCAGGCCGATCGAGAGCCACGCCAGGATCGCCCAGCGGCGGCCATCGGTCTCCACCGCGAAATAGAACGCGATGATGGCGGCGACGATGAAGAACGACAGCGCGCTGTCGAAGATCACCGTCCTGGCGAACGCGATCGTGAGCGGCATCGACAGGTAGGCGATCGCGGCGACGCACGCCTCGTCCACTCCCCACAACTTCCGCGCGAACCAGAACACCATCGCCGCCGTGGCCAGCGTGAACAGATAGGCCGGCAGCCGTGCCGCCAGCTCGGTCGGTCCGAGCACTTCCATCGCCGCCGCCTCGGCCGCGAAGTAGACGATCGGCTTGTCGAGATACGGCAATCCGTCGAGATGCGGAACGACGTAGTCGTTCGTCACCGCCATCTCGCGGCCCACCTCCGCGTTGCGTCCCTCGTCGGGATCGAGCAGCGGCACCGCGCCGAGGAGGAGGCCGATGGCAATGGCGGAGATTGCGGTCCAGGTCTTCAGCAAGCTTGCCGATGATAGCGGCACCCAGCACCGAGTACCCAGCACCGAGCACCGGACTTGCTACACTTGGCCATGCCCGCGGTTCCCGAGAACACGATGCTGGGGCCCTATCGCATCGCCGGGATGATCGGCGAGGGCGGGATGGGCGCCGTTTATCGCGCTGAAGACACGCGGCTCGGGCGGCATGTCGCGATCAAGGTTCTGACGAACGTCACGCTCAGCGATCGCGAGCGGCTCGTTCGCTTCGAGCAGGAAGCGCGCGCCACGGGGATGCTCAATCATCCCAACCTGCTGACGATCTACGACGTCGGCAACTCCCAGGGCACTCCGTACCTCGTCTCCGAACTGCTGCAGGGCGAGACGCTGCGCGACCGGCTGAACAAGGGCGCGATTCCGCCGCGCAAGACCGTCGAGATCGCCCTCGCCGTCGCCAACGGACTCGGAGCGGCGCACGAGAAAGGCATCGTCCACCGCGATCTGAAGCCGGAGAACATCTTTCTCACGCGCGAAGGGCGCGTGAAGATTCTCGACTTCGGCATCGCCAAACTGAGCGCGATCGGCGGAGGCGACGGCCCGGCGTTCAAGCCCGCGGCCACCGAACCGGGCATGGTCCTCGGCACTGTCGGTTACATGTCTCCGGAGCAGGTGCGCGGCGAGAACGTCGATCCCCGCACCGACATCTTCGCCCTCGGCACGATCCTCTACGAGATGCTGTGCGGCCAGCGGGCATTCAAGCGCGGCTCGTCCATCGAGACGCTCAGCGCGATCCTGAAGGAAGAGCCGCCCGAGCTCGCCCAGGTTGCTCCGGGCGTTCCGAGCGCGCTCGACCGGCTCGTCCAGCGCTGCCTGGAGAAGAATCGCGACCAGCGCTTCCAGTCGGCGCGCGATCTCGCCTTCAATCTCGAGACCATGACGAACTTCTCGTCGCACGGCACGCTTTCCGGCCTGAACGCGCAGCCGGTGCCGCCGGTGCCCTCCGCGGCGCAGATCCCCATCGCCACCCACGCGCCCACCGTGCGCACGCCGGTGAAGACGATGGGCGGCGTTCCGCGCGTCACGCAGACCTCAAGCCTCCGGCCTCGGCCCGCGGAACGCGCAAAGACGTCGACCGAGCATCGAGCACCGAGCCCCGCCCCTATCCAGGAACCAAGGCAGCGGGTCTCGGCCCCGCTCCTGGCCGTGCTCTTCGTGGTCTCCGTCGCCGGCGCGGCATTCGGCGGCTGGTACCTCGCGCACCGACTGAGCGCGACGACACAGGAGGTCGTCTTCCACCGCTTGACGTTTCGCCGCGGCGACGTGCGGAGCGCGCGTTTCTCCCCGGATGGAGACACGATCGTCTATAGCGGGGCGTGGGAAGGTCAGCCGAACGAGATCTACGTGGCCAGCCGGCAGAGCCCCGAGGCGCGCCCGCTCGGGATCAACGATGCCGATATCCTGTCGATCTCGAAGTCGACCGAGCTGGCCATCCTGCTGCGGCGCGACCGGCTCACCAATCGCGGCACACTGGCGCGCGTACCGCTCGCCGGCGGCATGCCCCGCGAGATCGCGAACGAGGTGCTTCAGGCTGACTGGTCACCGGACGGCTCGCAACTGGCGATCATCCGGTTCGCGAAGAACCAGTTCCGCCTCGAGTATCCGATCGGAACGGTGAAGTATGAGACGCCGCGCGACATCCGCGATTTGCGCGTGTCGCCCGACGGAACGCGCGTGGCCTTTCTCGAGCCCCACGGCGGAGCCATGGACCTCGTGGTCGTGACCGGCACCTCGCCGGAGACGATCGCGCGGGGCTGGTCGCACGGCGCGACCGGACTGGCCTGGTCGCCGAACGGGAAAGAGATCTGGATCACCGGAACGGACACCGGATCGCCGCCGTCGCTGTACGCCGTGCCGCTGGAAGGCGAGACGCGGCTGGTCAGCCGCCTGACCGGCTCGATGAGGTTGTTCGACATCTCCTCCGCGGGCCGCGTGCTGCTCGCCAACGGCATGTGGCGAGCCGGCCTGCTGTACAAGGGAGCATCCGACACGAACGAGCGCGACATGTCGTGGCTGGACTGGTCGATCCTGGCCGACCTGTCGCAGGACGGACGGACCATTCTGTTCAACGAGACGCGTGAGGGCGGCGGACGCGGCAGCGCCATCTACCTGCGCCGCGTCGACTCGCCGGCGCCCGTGCACATCGGCGACGGCTACGGTGACGCCCTGTCGCCGGACGGCAAGTGGATCCTCGCGCACAACGGTCCGAAATTGATGCTGCTGCCGGCCGGCCCCGGCGAGGCGCACGAGATCAAGGTCGTCGGCAACTTCGATCTCGGCGGCGCCGAGTGGCTGCCCGACTCGCGGCACGTCATCATCGGGGGCGCGCTGCCCAAGGCCGGTTATCGAATCCTGCTCATCGACACGCTCGACGAATCGGTGCTGCCGCTCTCACCGGAAAACGTGTGGGGAAACACGGGCATCCGCGCCCTGGCCATTTCGAACGACGCCCGTTACGTTGCCGGGATGACGGCGGACGAGACCATCGCTCTCTATTCGACCGACGGCAGCGGCGCGAAAGCGGTGCCCGGCGTGGAGCGAGGCGAAGTGCCGATCGAATGGACGTCGGACGGCACCGCTCTGTACGTTTACAAGCCGAACGCCCTTCCATCGCGCGTGTTCAAGGTGAACATCACCACCGGTGCGCGCGAGCTCTGGAAAGAGTTCGCACTCGCCGATCCCGCGGGCGTCTACAAGATCGCACCGATCATGATGACGCGCGACGGTTCCGCGTATGCGTATAACGCCCTGCGTACGACCAGCGATCTCTACGTGGCCGAGGGGTTGCGATAGAGACTGTAGCCATCGTGGTGGCGGCCATCGTCGCCGGCGCGATCAACTCGATCGCCGGCGGCGGAACGCTCATCTCCTTTCCGACGCTGATGTGGGTCGGACGCGATGCCATCGTCGCCAACGCCACGAACTGCGTGGCGCTGTGGCCGGCATCGGCCGCGGGCATGATCGGCTTCCGCCGCGACCTGGCCAAGGTTCCACGATGGCTGCTCCTGCTCACCATTCCGTCCATCGCCGGTGCCACCCTCGGCGCCTGGATGTTGTTGCGCACACCTTCGAAGACGTTCCAGCACATCGTCCCGCTGCTGATTCTGGTGGCCACGATGCTTCTGGCCGGGCAGGAGCTCATCTCGCGCAGGCTGAAGGTCGTGGCTCACGCGCACGAGCATCCCACCGCCGGATGGATCACCTTCGTGTTCCTCTTTCAGTTCGTGGTGGCGGTGTATGGCGGCTACTTCGGCGCCGGCATGGGCATCCTGATGCTGGCGGCACTCGGCTTCATCGGCCTCACCGACGTCCATCAGATGAACGGCCTCAAGAACCTGCTGGCCATCTGCATCAACGGCGTGGCCGCAGTGTATTTCGGCATCTCCGGCGCGGTGAACTGGCACGATGGAATCGTGATGGCCGTGGCCAGCATCTTCGGCGGCTACGCGGGCGCGCGCGTCGCGCACAGGCTGGGGCGGAAGTTCGTTCGCGGTTTCGTCGTGACCATCGGCCTGGTGATGACGGTGGCGTTGTTCCTGAAACGCTGACAGCGGCGGGTCATTCCGAGCGCCGCAGAGCGCGAGGAATCTGGGTGGTGGTGCGCCCCCCGCCCAGATTCCTCGCCGTCTTCGCGGCTCGGAATGACGCCCGCTATTTCACCCACTTCTCCATGAACTCGACGTTGCGCCGGGCCACGTCCATCCGCAACTTCGGCTCGCGCGGCGTGTGATGCGAGCGTGGATACGTGACCATGGTGACGTTCGCGCCGAGCTCGTCGAGCATGCGGTACAGCATCGTGCCCTGCGACAGAGGAACGCGCTCGTCCGCTTCACCCTGCTGGATGAGGATGGGCGTCTTCGTCGGACGCAGATGCCAGAGCGGACTGCGCTCGCGCAGCAGGTCGAGCGGTGTTCCCGGGAAGTAGCTTGGAATGAAGTCGCGGATGTCGGTCGTCCCATGGAAGCTCAGCAGATCGACCACCGGCGCTCCGATGCTGATGGCCTTGAACCGGTCGCTGTGCCCCGCTGCCCACGCGGTCATGAACCCGCCGTAGCTCCAGCCCATGAGCCCGAGCGCGGCGGGATCGGCGATGCCGTCGGCGATCACCTTGTCGATGCCGGCGTTGATGTCGGTCCAGTCCTGACCGCCCCAGTCGTTGCGATTGAGGGCCGCGAATTTCTCTCCATAGCTCCCGGTGCCGCGCGGATTCGGCCGTAGCACCGCGTAGCCCTTCGCAGCGAACACCTGAACCGGATAGATGTACGAGAGATAGCCGAGGAACGACTGATCGAAGTGCGAAGCCGGACCGCCGTGGACGAACGTCAGCAACGGCACCTTCTTCCCCGCCGTGTATCCGACCGGCAGCGTGAGCAGCCCTTCGATCCGGAGGCCATCCTTCGGATTCTTCCAGTGGATGAGGCGCGTCTCACCGATGGTTCGGCCGCGGTACGCGGCGTTGATATTCGTCAGTCTTCGAGGAGCGAAATGCGCGAGGCTCGACACGTACAACTCCGGAGGCTCGGTCACGGTCTGATAGACGAACGCCACCTGGCCGTGAGCGGCGTCGAGATCGGTGTCGGAGATCACCCCGTCGACTCTCGAGACATCCGTGAAGTCGCTGCCATCCGCGTTCACGCGATAGATCTCGCCGGTCGTGTTCCACGCGCCGTCGAAGATCAGAGACCGTGAATCGCTCGTCCAGTAAAAGTCCCAGGGAGTTCGATCGTACGCGCCGCTGACGAGCCGGGGCTGATTCCCGGCCGGCCCGGCATCCGCGGCGATTACCCACAACTGGTCCTGGTGCACCCAGTCGGTGGCGCCGCCCGCACTCGTAAAGGCGATCCACTTCCCGTCCGGTGAGAACAGCGGATCGCGGTCGAGACCAGGGCGCGTGACGAGCGGCCGCGGCTCGCCGCCGCTCATCGGCATGAGGTAGATGTCGGTGCGGTACTGGTCATCGAGGCCTTCGCCGGTGGAACGGTCGAACGCGATCGTGCCGCCGTCCGGCGAAATCGAGAACGACCACACGGAATAGCTCCCGGTGGTCAGACAGCGAACCTCCCGTGATGCCACGGCGATGGCGTAGAGCCGCGTGTAGTGCGGATTCTCACCGACGACATGCGCGTCGTCTTTCTCCTTCGAACGTCGCTTCTCCTCTTCGGTCCGGTCATCGGCTCGCATGAAGACGATGGCGCGGCCGTCGGGCGCCCATTCGAAATGACGAATCGCCACCGGCTCGCTCGTGAGCGCCGACGACTCGCCGCCATCGACCGGAATCGTGTAGATGGCCACCTTGCCGCCGCGATCGGAGAGAAAGGCGATGCTCTTTCCGTCCGGCGACCAGCGCGGGTGATAGTCGGTGCCCTCGCTGTGCGTGAGCGTGATGTCGTTCGTGCCGTCGGCATCGATGACGTGAATCTCTCCGTCGTACGTAGCACGCGTGAGATCCGGCCGGGTCACGACGTAGGCGATGCGCGAGCCGTCGGGAGAAAAATGGACGGAGCTCAACGCCGGCATGCTGATGTAGTCCTCGATCGTCAGCGGAGCGGCAGAGACCGTGCTGACGAACAGCAGTGAAATAATGAAGAGTCGTTTCATTTTTTTCCTTCCAGGAGCATCCGCGTGGCCGGATGCCGGGGATTGGTCAGCACCTCGCGCGCCCTTCCCTGCTCCACCACCTCGCCTTCGGCCAGGATGATGACGCGGCCGGCGAAATCGCGCGCGAAGTCGTCGTCATGCGTGGTGATCACGAGCGTCCGCCCGCCCCCTGCCAGACCGGCCAGCGTTTCGCCGAGGTCGAAGCGCCGGGCCGGATCGAGCGAAGCGGTGGGCTCGTCCATCAATAGAAGAGGGGGTTCCATGGCCATGGCCCGGGCGATGGCCACACGCTGGGCCTCGCCGCCCGACAACTCGCGCGGATAGGCGTTCCGGCGATGGGCGACGCCCAGCGACTCCAGCAGTTCCGCGGCCCGCTCCTGCGCCTGCGCCCGGCTCTTGTGCGAGACGTGAACCGGCGCCAGCGTCACGTTGTCGAGCGCCGTCAGGTGCTCGAACAGATAGTGAAGCTGGAAGACCATACCCACGCGGCGCCGCAATTCCGCGAGCGTCCGCCGCGACGGCAGCGGACCCGCTCGCAGCGTGACGCCGTCGACGTCGATCGTGCCGCTGTCGAACGGCTCGAGCGCGGCGATGCTGCGCAACACCGTGGTCTTGCCGCCGCCGGAGAGTCCCATGAGCGCCACGAGCTCCCCGCGCTCGGCGGTCAGACTCACACCCCGCAGCACTTCACGCGTTCCACGCCAGAGCCGCAGGTCGTCGATGCGCAGGACGCTCATGCCGACGGCATCCTCCAGCGGAGCTCGAGCGAACGCGCCACGCGCGAGAGCGGAATCGACAAGGCCAGGTAGAGCGCCGCGCAGATGGCGCCGGGAATCACCCAACTGCCGATGTTCGCCGCGAAGATCGAGGTCTGCTTGGTCAGCTCGACGACCGTGATCACCGAGACCAGCGAGGAGTCTTTGAGCAGCGCCACGAAGTCGTTCGTCATCGGCGCCAGCGCCAGCCGGAACGCCTGCGGCCCCCGCACGAACCGGAACACCTGCACTTCCGACAGCCCGAGCGTCCGCGCCGCCTCGAGCTGCCCGCGCGCCACCGCCTCCATGGCCCCGCGATAGATCTCGCTCTCGTAGGCGGCGTAGTTGAGGCCGAGGCCGAGGAGCGCGGCCATGAATGCCGGAAGGCGGATGACGGAGGAGAGCCCGTAGTAGATGACGAAGAGCTGGAGCAGCACAGGCGTGCCGCGCACGACTTCGACGTACACGGTGAAGATCGCGCGCAGAACCGGGCCGCCGTACACGCGGCCCGTCGCCGTGATGACACCGACGAGCACCGCCAGGGCCATCGACAGGCACGACAGCACGATCGTGATGAGCGTTGCTCGAAGCAGCGCCGGGACATACGCCCGCAACACCGTGTAGCTGCCAGTGTAGGTGCCGGCTTCAGCCGGCACACCGCCGGGCTGCGCCACAACCGAGGCCAAGAACGCCTTCTCCCCTTCATCCCAGATGTTCCACTTGCGATAGATCCTTTCGAGCGTTCCGTCGCGCATGCGCGCGCGAAGGATCCCGTTGATCTGGTCGCGGAGCGCGATGTTGCTCTTCGCCAGCACGCCGATGTAGTGCCCGATGGCAACGCCTTCGGCATGCGTCGAGAGCCCGCTCACGTGCCGCATCGATCGCGCGGCGATGATGTTGTCGAGCAGCACGCCGTCGAGGCGGCCGTTGCGCAGGTCCTCGTACGGATGAACGTCGTCGTCGTAGGAGATCGGCTCGAACCCGTCCCGCCTGGCGTTGGCGAGCAGGATGTCGTACGCGATCGTGCCTCCGAGCGTGCCGATGCGACGGCCGCGAAAGTCCGCCAGCGTGCGCAGGCGGTCGCGGTCGGCCTCGCGCACGGTGATCACTTCGCGAAACTCGTAGTACGGAATCGTCACGGCCATCGCGGCGCGGCGGGCGGGTGTGTCCTCGACCCCGCTCATGCCGATGTCGAAGTCGCCGCGAGCCACCGACTGGTCGATCGATGTGAACGCCACCTGCACGAACTCCGGCTTGCGGCCCAGAGCGCGGGCGATCTCACCGGCCACCTCGACATCGAACCCGCGCAGCTTCGAAGGATCGTTCGGATCCGCCTCGACGAACGGCGCTCCTCCTTCCGCATCGCCGCCCCATCGGAGCGGTGGCCGGCTCGAGCCGGTGTAGAGGCCGGCTTCAGCCGGCCCACTCATCAGCAACACCGCCAACAGAAATACGAGCATCCGCGGCGCACATGCTAACCTCCCTGCCCGTTGAACGAACAGGTGATGGTGGTCGAGCGCGCCGAGATCGCGCGTTACATCGATGCGCGGTCGTATTCGCTCCTCCGCGACGACCTCGATGACATCCTCGACATCATCTCCGAAAAGCACTTCTTCATCGATCGTCCGACGGCCGAGCAGTCGCCGCAGTACAAGCAGATCATTCCCTACGTGGTCATCCGCCACGGCCAGTCGTACTTCCTGCTGGAACGCACGTCGAAGCAGACCGAGTCGCGCCTTCACCACAAGCTCTCCCTCGGCATCGGCGGCCACGTCAATCCCGACGAGCCCACCGTCCTCGGCGGCTTGCAGAAGGAGCTCGAGGAGGAAGTCGGCGTCGAGGGCGACTACGACGTCAGCTTCGTGGGCATTCTCAACGACGACACTACCGATGTCGGCCGCGTTCACCTCGGCGCCGTGTACGTGCTCGATGCAGCGGAGCCCGATGTGACGATTCGCGAAACCGACAAGATGACCGGCTCGTGGGTCGCACGCGAAAAGCTCGCGGCACTGCGCGAACGCATGGAGACGTGGTCCCAGATCGTCCACGACGAATTCATCGTTCGCGGCTGACGGAGGAGAACCGAAATGGTCCGAGCCAGGCTGCTGTGCTCAATGGCACTGTCCGTGTGCATTGCCGGCGTTGCCGGCGCCGCAACGCCCGACATCAAGGTGACGTTGCTCGGCACCGGCGGGCCGGCGCCAAAACTCTCGCGCTTCGGCCCCGCCACTCTCGTCGAAGCCGGTGGAGAGAAGATCCTGATCGACTGCGGCCGCGGCGCGACGCAGCGCCTGTGGCAGCTCCACATCAACCTGTCCGCGGTTACGGCCGTCTTTCTCACTCATCTGCACTCGGATCACACGGTCGGCATTCCTGACCTCTGGTTGACGGGGTGGCTGCCGCCGCGATTCGGCGGACGAACAGCGCCGTTCCTTATCTGGGGACCGGCTGGAACAAGGGATCTGATGACGAATCTGGAGCGAGCGTATGCGTGGGACATCCAGGCCCGGATCGCGGACGAGAAGCTGCCTCGCCAAGGGATCGCGGTCACGGCCGTGGATATCGGCGAAGGCGTGGTGTACGAGAAGAACGGCGTGAAGGTCGCCGCATTCGAGGTCGACCACGGCGATGTGCTGAAGCCTGCCCTCGGTTACCGGATCGATTACCACGGCCATTCCGTGGTGATCTCGGGCGACACGCGTCCAACGGAGAACCTCATCCGCTTCTCGAAAGGAACCGATGTGCTGATTCACGAAGTGGCACTCGCCGGCGCGGCGGCATTGAGCGAGTCGGAATCGGCGCGGCGCATCATCGCTCACCACACCCGCCCGGAGGAAGCCGGCTCGATCTTCGATCGGGTACGGCCGAAGCTCGCCGTCTACTCGCACATCGTCATCCTGGGAGACGACTCGCCGGCCGCGATTGCACAACTGCTTGCAGCGACGCGGAAGACCTATGACGGACCGCTGCGCGCCGGCGAGGACCTGATGACGATCGAGATCGGGTCGACGGTGCGCACCCGCATTTCAAGTGCTCGGATCCGGCAACGTTGCGTTCTCCGGCATAGTGTTTTACAAAACTGCGGCCGGAACATTCAAATACTCGAACTTGAACCAGATTCAGCGCGATATGGGTACCGGCATCAACTACGGCACTCATTAGAACCGGACGCACCTTAGAACTGCCCATTTTAATATTAAGTATCTCGCGGAGTGTTCGATGCGAAACATCCTGATTGCTCTGTCACTGCTGTTTGTCGTTCACGGCGCGCAGGCTGGATACGTGCGGGTGCTCCTGCCGCTGTATATCGCGCAGCCGGTGGCCGGGGCGTACGGTTCCCTGTGGCAGTCAGAACTTGTGATGCATAACGCATCCGCCACGTTGTCATACGGTGTCGAGACCTGCGCGCCAAACGAGGGATGCCCGATCGACCTTACTGAGGACGAGGAACTCTTGCCCGGTGAGACGCAGATCGGTTTGCCGGCACGGCATCCGCTGCCAGCGAACCCGGTTGCCGGCGCAACGCTCTGGTTTCTGCCCGAGGGCGTCCAAACGGACCCGGCGGATGCGGTCAGATTCGACCTGCGCGTTACCGACCTGAGCCGCGGTGCCACGGCCGCGGGTACCGAAATCCCGGTGGTCCGGGAAAGCCAATTCCGCACGACAGCGATTCATCTGCTGAACATCCCCGCGGATACGCGCTTCCGCGTTTCGCTGCGCATGTTTGAGATGAATCTCGCGCAGGCAGACTTCACGGTCCGCGTCTTCGACCAAAGCACCGACGCACTGCTGGCCGAGCAACACGTCACGACGAGCACCGGGGGCGCGGAGCCTGGAGGATTCACGCCGGCCTTCGTGGAGATCAACAATCTTGAGAACGGGATGCAGGCAACCCGAATGCGAATCGAAATCGACCCGGTCAGCCCGGGCGTTGCGTTCTGGGCCTATGTGAGCATCACCAACAACGATTCCCAGCAGATCACACTGGTCACACCACAATAGCGCTCGACTTTCCGCTTCGGGGCCTTCTCGACGAGGACAACCTGCCGCGGTCGCCCCCCGCCCGGATTCCTCGCCGTCTTCGCGGCTCGGAATGACCTGCTTGTCGCGACGCGCAAGACCGATGACGGCAGTCCTCACTGAATGCGCTCGACCACACCGCTGGTCAGGTTGTAGTACGCGGTGACCAGTCCCACTCTGCCGCTCTGCACGGCCTCGCGAATCACTTTGCTGTGGGCCAGGAGATAAGCGGCGGAGCCGCGCGCGGTCGCTTCGACGGCGCGGCGCACGGTCGCTCGCTCGAGGTCCCAGTGCCCGATGCCGCCGAACGACTCGCGGATCCTCTGCACGAGCGCGGTCAGGCTGGGCGTGTCGGGATCGGTCGTCGACAAGGCCGCGCGCACCGCTCCGCACTCTTCGTGACCGAGGACGACGATCAGTTTCGTGTAGCCGTTGGCAACCGCGTACTCGATGCTGGCGATCTCGAACGCCGAGGCCACGTTTCCGGCGACGCGGATGACGAAGAGTTGATCGATGGATCGGTCGAACAGCAGTTCCGGCGGCACGCGGCTGTCGGAGCAGGAGAGCACCGTGACCGGCGGGTTCTGGTGTGCCGCCGATTCCTTCCGCAGTTCAGCCAGGTGTTCGAACGTCAGCGTTCCCGCGACGTACGCTCGGTTGCCGTCCATGAGCGACTGCCACAACGGATCGGCGGTCTGCGCGCTGACCGGTGCGGCCAGCAGCAACAGGACCGCGACAAGACGAATCGGATGACGCATGCGGTCAGCTTATCGCAACGGCTCTGTCTTCTTCGCGTCCTCGCCCAGGAGCTCCACCACCCAGATTCCTCGCCGTCTTCGCGGCTCGGAATGACGGCTTCGGTCCCGCGAGCGGGCATGGCACCACGTCATTCCGAGCTCCCAAGGGCGCGAGGAATCCGGGCGGCGGCCTCGGCCTCGGCCAGCCATCCGCGCCGCAGCTTCTCCGGAGGGATGCTCGAGAGATACGGCTTGATGTCGAGGATGGGCGTGCCGTCGAGCATGTCGACGCCTCGCACGTGCAGGCGGTTGCCGTCACGCCGCAGCAGCTCGACGACGGTCAGCCCGATCGGATTGGGCCGGTACGGCGAACGCGTCGCGAAGACGCCGTGAGGCGTGGTGTCCGTCGGAGGCACCCCGACGAGCTCGTAACCGGTCGAGCGGTCGAAGACCCACATCACGTAAAGGTGCGAGAACCCTTCGATGTCCTTGAGCCCTTCTTCGAACCGCGGTTCGATCTCGAGCACTCCTTCCGCCGCATGCTTCGCACCCATCCCCCTCGGAACCTGCGAGGTGTCGGTGTATCCGCTGCGGACGAATCCGACCGGGGTCATGCTCATGTTGTGTTCATCCGAGTTCATCATTCGTCACTCCACATGCTGCTCGGCTGATCTTCTTCTGATGGCGCGAGCTCGATCGAGGGATCCGCGCCCGGCATGGCTGAGGCAATGATTCTTCGCGCCATCTCCGCGCGTTCGAGGTCCGGCACGACGATCACGGCTTCAGCGAGTGCTGCCGGCGCCTCGCCAAGTGCTTCCACGATGATCGCCAGCGCCTTCTCGAAATCAAAGCTCGCGTGGCCTGAGCCGAATACGGGCATGGCGATGCTGCGGCATCCGCTGGACTCCGCGGCACGAAGCGCATTCGTCGCGCAGTCACGGATGATGTCGGCAGACGACCGGTGCGACTCGTCGCTGGCCACGCAGTGGATGGCCACTTTCGACGGGAGGGATCCGGCGCTCGTGACGTGCACCGAGCCGGGCTGTAGCTCGCGCCCCGTCCGAAGCTTCTCCGCTTCGACGATGGCCTCACATTCCCGCAGAACCGCGTATCCGGCGCGGTCGCGGAGTGAGGCACCGGTTCCCATCACCAGTGAAAGCCGCGGATTCGTGGACGTGCACAAGGCATCGGCACGCGCGCGGCCGAGGTCGCCGGCGAAGATCGAGATCCGCATCACCGTTACATTACCCCGTCCGGGGGCGTGATAGGTTTGCTTGATCGGAGGTGTCCTCATGGCCTTATCCACGAAACAGCGATTCCTCGCGGTCTATGACAACGAGCACGCCACAACCCTGCGCGTGCTGCGCGCCTATCCGAAAGACAAACTCGATGTGCGCCCGCATCCGAAGATGAAGACGGCCCGCGAGTTGGCCTGGACCTTCGTCCTCGAGCGCGGTCTCGGAACAAAAGTCTGGCACGACGAGTTCGCGAAGAAAGCGCCGTCCGGCGGAGCGCCGCCGTCTCCGCCGCAGAGCCTGGACGAAATCGTCGCCACGTTCGAGAAAGCCAGCGGCGAATGGCGCGCTCTGATCGACGGCACTCCCGAAGAGCAGTTGTTCGAGAAGGTGCACTTCTTCACCGGGCCGAAAACGATGGGCGAGATCTCACGCCTGGACTGGGCCTGGTTCCTTCTCCACGACGAGATTCACCACCGCGGGCAGTTCTCCGTGTACCTGCGCATGGCGGACGGCAAATTGCCTTCGATCTACGGTCCGACCGCCGACGAGCCCTGGTTCTGAGCTATTCCTCACTCTTCTTCTCGATGTGCAAGCCGGCGTTGTACGTTCCGCCGCCGGTCGTGCCGAACACGCCACCCTCACCCTCGAGAACGCCGAAGCGGCTGGGACCGCTGTGCGCGGCCTGGTCGTAGCCTGCGTCCGTCGGCTCATGCTTCTCGTGCGGCGGCGTGCTGCCTTCAGGCGTGTAGTCGATACCGTCTTTGTCTTTCTTCTGATCAGCCATGCCTTCGGGCTAGCGTGATCCGTGCCCACGCCTTCGCCAGGCCGCGGCATCCTCCGCGTCGTGCATCTGCTCGAACGTGCGCGCCGCGAGCTCGTAGCTGGTGGCCGTGGGATTGGCGTGCACCAGCCGCTCCATCGTCTCGTTGGCCAGGCCGCGCCGCCCGCTGACGAGATAGACGACGGCCAGGCTGGCGTAGGCCTCGCGGTCCTGCGGATACCGCCGGATCTCTTCATCGAACGCCGCGATGGCGTCGTCGAACTGATTGCGGCGCGCCAGAATGTCGCCGCGCACGAAGTTGAGGAGCGGCGGCGGACCCTCTTTCGCGTCGCGCACTTCCTGCGCCGCCTGCTCGATGAGATGCAGCGCATCGTCGAGCCGCTTCTGCCTGACCAGCACCTGCGCCGACAGCACTTCCGCCGGCACGCGGTAGGAGTGCACGCTCATCGCCGCCTGCGCCTGGCGCGTCGCGGCGTCGAGGTCACCCTTCGCCAGCGCCGCGCGGCCGAGGATGATGTGAGCGCTCCCGGGATTGGTGGACATGCCGAGCTGCGCGTGCGCGGCCGCCTCGTCCGGTTGATCGTTCGCCAGATAGAGATCGCCGAGCGCCAGCGAGAACGCGCCGGCCAGCGACGGAGAAAGGTGAATGGCGCTCTTGTACAGGGCGATGGCCTCGCCGATCCGCCCCTCACCCTGCAGCAGCCGCGCGAGCTGCGACCAGGCATCGGAAAGCCGCAGATTCTTCGCGATGAGCTGCCGGTACTTTGCGACGGCGCCGGCGATGTCGCCGCGCGTCTCCAGCATCGCCGCTTCCTTGAGCGCGGCCAGCTCGTCGATGTGATCCTTCGGATCGGGCAGCGCACCCGACGTCTGCACGCTGGCAGATCCGAGGTAGCCGAGCGCCGCCATCTTCTTCGCCTCCTCGGGGTCGATGTTCGCCACGGCCGGCATCTCCCGGCTGAACGGCTGCAGCGCCTCGCGCATGTCCGCGACGACGCGGCGGTTGTCGTCGACGATGTTGTGGCGCTCGGCCGTATCGGGAATCGCGTACAGCTCCGGCCGCGGGGCATCGATGAAGTGGAAGCGGTCGTCGATGAGCGAGCGCAGATCGCTCCAGCCGAGGTGGATGCGGGGATAGAGCGACTCGCTGTAGATGCGGCGGACCGGACCGCTGGCCAGCAGCGACCGGCCCGGCGTGTTCGTCTTGATCCCGGTCACGTCCATGACGGTCGGCAGGACGTCGATGAGCTCGACCGGCGCGGCAACGCTGGTGTTGGCGCGCTGCGAGCGCGGCAGCTTCACGATCAGCGGGACGTGGATGTCCTCGCGATAGAGAAAGACTCCATGCTCGTCCTCGCCGTGCTCGCCCAGGCCTTCCCCATGGTCCGACAGCAGGATGACGAGCGCGCGATCGTAAATCCCCTTCTCCCTGAGGAATGCCACGAACCTGGCGACGATGGCGTCGGCCGCGGCGATCTCCCCGTCGTAGGCACTCGCGTAGCGCGAGCGGAACGGCTCCGGCGGATCGTACGGCGTGTGGGGCTCGAAGAGATGGAGGAAAAAGAAGAGGTCACGCGGTCGCTGGGCCGCCGGGTCGCCGGATAACTGCTTCTCGATCCACGTTTCGGCGATGGCTTCGGTCTCCGCGCCGGGCCGCTGCAGGCGGCCGATCGCTTCGCCCTGACGGACGTCGATGTTGTCGTCGTAAAAGTCGAATGCCTTGGCCAGACCGGTGTTGCCGCGCAGGACGTACGCAGACACCGCCGCGCCGGTGGTGTAACCGTTCTGCGCGAGCAGCGACGGGATCGTCGGATGCTTCGACGCATCGAATGGAAACCCGATGTTGTTGCGCACGCCGTTGTCGGGCGGAAGCTGGCCCGTGAGGATCGAGACGTGCGAAGGCAGCGTGAGCGGCACGTGCGCGTAGGCGTTCTCGTAGAGGATGCCGTCCTTGCGGAGCGCGTCGATGGCCGGCGTATCGACATTCCTGTACCCGTACGCCGGCAGGTGATCGGCGCGCAGCGTGTCGATGGAGATGAGGATGACCGGCGCGTGCGCTGAAGCCGCGGCGGGAGCGGTCGATTCGCGCCGCGCGCAGCCAGCGAGGACAATGAGCGCGAGAAGGAGCCGTTTCGTTGGATTCATTGCCGGTTGATGAGCATATCGAGGAGATCGTGGCGCTCGTTCGGGCGGAGCGCCGGGCCATCATCGTCGCCCCGCCCGGTTCAGGCAAGACCACGCGGATTCCGCCGGCCCTGGTGCGCCTCGGCCGCACCATTCTCCTGCAGCCAAGACGCGTGGCCGCGCGCGCCATCGCCCGGCGCATCGCCGCGGAGCAGCGGTGGCCACTCGCGGCCATCGTAGGCAAGCCGGACGGTGAAACATCCTCGCGCTCCGCAGCGACCGGAATGACCGGCGAGGTTGGGTGGCACATCCGCTTCGAGCGGCGCTTCTCCCGCCGCACCAATCTGCTCGTGGCCACCGAAGGCATCCTCACCGCGCGGCTGCAATCCGATCCGCTCCTCTCCGACTTCGACGTCATCGTGCTCGACGAGTTTCACGAGCGCAGCATCCACGCCGATCTGGCCCTGGCGCTGGCGAAGCAGGCCGTGGCGTCGCGCCACGACCTCGCACTCGTGGTGATGTCGGCGACGCTCGATACGAAGCCGCTGGAGGAGTTCCTCGGCGCCAACGTGATCACGATCGCGGCGCGGCAGTATCCGATCGATGTGCGCTACGCGCCGGACGTTTCGGTGGCGCGGGCGGTGCGCGAGGCACTTCCATCGGCGCGCGGACACATCCTGTGCTTTCTTCCGGGGCGGCGCGAGATCGAGAACACGATCGCCGGACTGCGCGACGTCGATGCGCGCGTGCTGCCGCTGCACGGCTCGCTCGACGTCGACGCGCAGGAAGCCGCGCTCGCGCCATCGGCGGAGAAGAAGGTGATCGTCGCGACGAACGTGGCCGAGACGTCGCTCACCGTCGACGGCGTCAGCGATGTCATCGACTCGGGACTGCAGAAGATCCTGCGCTACGACGCCGAGACCGCCGTCGATCACCTCGTCACCGAGCAGATCACGGCCGACTCCGCCGAGCAGCGCGCCGGACGTTCCGGTCGCACCGGGCCGGGACGGGTCACGCGGCTGTGGGACAGCCGCTCGCTGCTGCGCGAGCATCGCCAGCCGGAGATCCGCCGCGTCGATCTGGCCGGTCCCGCGCTCGACATCCTCTCGTGGGGCGGCGATCCGCGGACCTTCGCCTGGTTCGAGCGGCCGCAGCAGGAGCGCATCGACAGCGCCATGGCGCTGCTCGGGATGATCGGCGCCATCGACGGCCGCCGGCTCACCACGATCGGCGAGCACATTCGCGCCTTTCCGCTGCATCCACGTCTGGCCCGAGTGGTCATCGCCGCGAAGGGAGCCGATGACGCCGTTGCCCTCGCCGCGGAACCGGCCGAGCGCCGCGAGATCGCGGACATGGCCAGACGCGTCCTGCCCGACTACTCGCGCACGATCGACGACGAGTCTCTCCGCCGCGCCGTGCTGGCGGGTTACCCGGACCGCGTGGCCATGCGGCGCAGCGCGAAGTCGCCCGAGTTGCTGCTGGCCACGGGCACGGGTGCGCTGCTGGCGCGGGAGATCGAGCACACACCCGGCGAGTTCTTCGTGGCCATGGACGTGCGCGGCGACATCGTCCATCGCGTCGTGCCCATCGAGCGCGAATGGCTCACGCACACACGATCCGAGCGCGTCGAACAGAACGGCCACAACTCCGTGCGCGTCATCGAGCGCCGGTACTATCTGAGCATCGTCCTTCACGAGCAGCAGATCGCAAGCCGCGCGCTGCCGAAGAAACGGGTGGAGACCGAGCGGCCGCGCCTGAAGCTCCCGAGCGGACGCAGCGTCGCCCTCGACGTCCGCGACGACGGCTCGATCGTCGCCTCGGTCAAGCTGCAGGAGCTCTTCGGCCTCGCCGAGACCCCACGCGTGGGACCCGACCAGACCCCGGTGACGTTCGAGCTGCTCGCGCCGAACGGACGTCCCGTGCAGGTAACGAAAGACCTCCGCAGTTTCTGGAACGGCACCTACCAGCAGGTGCGCAAGGAACTGCGCGCCCGATACCCGAAACACCCCTGGCCCGAGGATCCGTGGACGGCCGTGCCGACGCATCGGGCCAAGCGACGGCGGTCGTAGGTCGTGGGTCGTTGGTCGTGGGGGCTGCTTTGCGGCCCCCGTGACCCACGACCGACGACCCACGACCGCGATCCACGACCCACGACGCGCAACCACGACCCACAATCTCCCGATGTTCGCAGCCATCATCCTCTCCACCACGCTCCTGCAGAACACCGAAGCGAGACTCGTCGAGAAGTACGGCCATGCCCAGCGGCCGCAGATCCATCGCGGACTCGCGCAGGTCGCGCAGTTCTGGCGCGCCGAAGATGGCGACGACGGGGCGTTCCAGTCGTTCGCGCTCACGAATTTCGCCGGCGACCAGGCAGCGCGCGACGCCTTGTTCGACCGCATGCAGTTCGGGTTCGAGTCGCTCGACGGGCACCTCGCCGAAATCTCGCGCCACTGGAAGTGGCACTCCGACCTCGATCTCGGGCCCATCCTGCCGTTCGACGAGATCATGGCCGCCTACGATCCTTCGGCCCACGTCACCGATGATTTGTACCAGAACAAACTCACGTTTGTACTATTACTAAACTTCCCACTGACTACGCTGCAGGAGCGGCTGACCAACGGCGCCCACTGGTCGCGCCGGGAGTGGGCGGAAGCGAAGCTGGCCCTGCGCTTTGCGAAACGCGTCCCGGCCGGTGTCAGCCTGGCCACCTCCAAAGCGAGCGCCGACGCCTCGCAGTATGTGGCCACGTACAACATATGGATGCATCACCTCGTGGATGCCAACGGCCGGCGTCTCTTTCCCCCGAAGATGCGTCTCCTGGAACACTGGAATCTGCGCGACGAGATCAAAGCCGAATACAGCCTGCCGCCGGATGAGGCGCTGCCGAAGCAGCGGATGATCCAGCGCGTGATGGAGCGCATCGTCGACCAGACCATCCCGCCGCCGGTCGTCGACAACCCCACGCTCGACTGGAATCCGGTCACCAACGAGGTCACCCCGACGACAGCGATGGATTCTGAAAACCGAGGCCCGAGGCCCGAGGCCCGAGGCCCCCTGTCCCGCTATGCCGTCATCCTGTCGACGTTTCACGCCGAGCAGAAGCTCGATCCGCATTCACCCACGGCGCCGCGGCACATCGACCGCCGCTTCGACGAAGACCGGCAGATCCCCGAGGCACGCGTTCGGGCCATGCTCGAACAGGTGGTGGCCTCGCCGCTGGTGCCGCGAGTGGCCGCGCTCATCCGGAAACGGCTGGGACGTCCGCTCGAGCCGTTCGACCTCTGGTACAACGGCTTCCGCCCGCGCGGGACGTACTCGGAGGAACAGCTCGACGCCATCGTGCGCAAGCGCTATCCGACCGCCGAAGCCTACAAGCGCGACATCCCGAACCTTCTGCGCGGCCTCGGATTCTCCGAAGAACGCGCGAATTACCTCGCCAGCAACATCGAAGTCGATCCCGCGCGCGGATCGGGTCATGCGCTGGCGGCATCGCGGCGCGGGGACAATCCGCGCCTGCGCACGCGCGTCGGTCCGAACGGCATGGACTACAAGGGATTCAACATCGCCGTCCACGAGATGGGCCACAACGTCGAGCAGGTGTTCTCGCTCAAGAACATCGACGATTACTCGCTGGCCGGCGTCCCCAACACGGCCTTCACGGAGGCGCTGGCGTTCGTCTTTCAGCACAAGGACCTGGAGCTGCTCGGCCTGGCCCACCCCACGGCCGAGAGCCAGGCCCTGGAGACGCTCGACGACTTCTGGGGAACGTACGAGATCACCGGCGCCGCGCTCGTCGATATGGCCATGTGGCACTGGATGTACGACCATCCGGAAGCGACGCCCGTGCAGCTCCGCGACGCCGTCGTGCAGATCGCCAAGGACACGTGGAACCGCTACTACGCGCCGGTGTTCGGAATGCGCGACGTCACGCTCCTCGCTGTCTACGCGCACATGGTCAACAATTTCATGTACCTGCCCGACTATCCGATCGGACATCTCATCGCGCACCAGATCGAGGCGCAGATCGACAAGTCGGGCCCGATCGGGCCGGAGTTCGAGCGGATGGCGAAGTTCGGCAGCGTGACACCCGATCTCTGGATGATCCACGCCACCGGCGCGCCCGTGGGCACCGAGGCGTTGCTCGATGCGACCGCGAAGGCGTTGCGGTAACTCGGGTAGCTGGGTCGCTGGGTTGCCGGGTATTCGGGTTGCCGGGTCGCTGGGTCGCTGGGTCGCTGGGTTACCGCGTTACCAGAAACCCTCCACACGGAATACCCGGCAACCTGGCAACCCCGCTCAACCCAGCGTCCCAGCGTCCCAGCGACGAATCACTTCTTCTTCACTGTTTCCAGGTTGATCGAGATCTTTACGTCGTCCTGCAACAGGAAGCCGCCCTGGTCGAGGGCCTTGTTCCAGTTGATGCCGTAGTCCTTTCGGTTGAGCGTGGTCTCGAGCTCGAAGCCGGCGCGCTCATTCCCCCAGGGATCCTTGCCGAAACCGAGGAACGCCACGGGCATGGTGATGCGCTTGGTGACGCCGTGCATGGTGAAGTCGCCGGTGACGGCGTAGGTGTCTTTCGTATTCGTCGGGACGATCTTCGTGCTCTTGAACGAGATGGTCGGATACTTCTCGACATCGAAGAAATCGGGGCCGCGAAGCTGCTGGTCGCGGTCCGGCGTGGCGGTATCGACGCTGGCGGGCTGGATCGTGAACTCCACCGAAGAGTTGGTGGGATTGGCGCGATCGACATTGATGGTGCCGGCGAACTCAGTGAACTTGCCGCCGACGTAGGTCATCATGTGGCGGATCTTGAATTCGGTCGCGGAATGCGTCTTGTCGACCACGAACGTCTCCGCTGCGAAGAGCGGCAGGGCGGCTAAAAATACGACGGACACCAGAACGCTGCGGAACTGCTTCATCGAAATCCTCCAAAAAGTCATCATGTGCTCTGCTGCGAAAAACCAATGCGCGCCCGGTCGAGCAGCGCGATGAGTTGTGTGAGCTGGCGTGAGTTGAGTGAAGCAAGCGCCCACCGATCGGCATCGCGGATGGGCGCGTCGAGTTTCCGTAGCAGCGCCCGTCCTTCCCTGGTGATGCGGCACCAGACGCGGCGCCGGTCCTCTTTGCAGCGCTCGCGGGAGACGAGATGCTTCGACTCCAGGCGGTCGATCAGGCGAGTGATGCCGGGGGTCTCCTCGATCATCCGGTCGGCGATGTCGAGAGTGGGCAGGCCGTCCGCGCCAGCGCCGCGCAGGATGCGCAGGACGTTGTACTGCTGGGGGGTGATGCCGTAAGGCTCGACGATTGTCCCGACCGCACGGCGGACCAGGTCCGCGGTGCGCAGCAGACCGATGGCCGCCTCCTGCGCTTTGCTGCGGAAGGGGCGTGTCTGTTTGATCTCCTGCTGGATGCGGCTGACCACGGCGGGACGTTACGTGCGAATAGTTGACTAGTCAACCATTGTCACCGGGACGTCACAGCCCGCTCGATGCCCGCGCCAACACTTCGCTCACCGCCGCGCATAACGTCTCCGGTTCCACCGGTTTGGTCACCAGTCCGTCGAAACCCGACTGCTCGATCAACTCCCGGTCCTCCGGACGTGCGTAGGCAGTGAGCGCGATCACCGGGGCGTGGCTGCCGGCGGCCCGCAGCGCGCGCAGGAGCTCGTAGCCATCCATCTCCGGCATGCCGATGTCGGTGACGATCACGTCGACTTCGCTCCTGGAGAAGCGGTCCAGCGCCTCCCGCGCCGACGAGGCGATCTGCACGTCCGCGCCGCTCATCTGAAACACGGTCGCGGCATAACTGCGCACGGTTTCCTCATCGTCGACGAGCAGGATGCGCACGCCGGCCAGCGTTTCCGCAGCCACAGGCCGATCCACCTCTGGCGATGAATTCTCGTCAGAGCCGGCCAGCAGGGGAATCGTGACGAGGAAGCGCGCTCCCTTCCCTTCGCCTTCGCTCTCCGCCTTCACCGAGCCGCCGTGCAACTCAACCAGATGACGGACGATGGCCAGCCCCAGCCCGAGGCCCGTGTACGAGCGCGTGGTGGAACTGTCGGCCTGGCGGAATCGCTCGAACACGTGCGGCAGAAACTCCGGAGCGATCCCCTGCCCCGAGTCCGCCACCGTCAGCACCGCCTCCCCGATTTCTTCCTTCAACTCGACTTCCACCGAACCACCCTCGGGCGTGAACTTCACGGCGTTGGTCAGCAGATTCCAGACGACCTGCTGCAGGCGATTGGCGTCGCCGTTCACCTTCAGGGTCGTGTCCGGAGTCCGCTTGCGGATGCTGACACCTTTGGCCTCTGCCGCTGGCATGATCGCGTCGGTGGCCGTGCCGACGATGGGGCCGAGATCGAGAGGATGCGGCTCGATGCGCATCTTGCCGGCGGTGATGCGCGATACGTCGAGAAGGTCGTCGATGAGCTGGGCCTGGGCGCGGCTGCTCTTCTGGATGGCGTCGACGGCCGCGGCGTGGATTTCCTCGTCGAGCGGATCGGCAAGCAGTTTCGACCAGCCCAGGATCGCCGTCATGGGCGTGCGAAGCTCATGAGAGAGCGTGGCCAGGAACTCGTCCTTGGCTCTGTTGGCCTGCTGCAGCGCACCCTCGGAGCGTCGCAACCGCTCCGCCGTCTGCTCCGCGTGCACCCTCGCCAACGACTGCAGCCGCAGGACCGCGAACAGCAGAAACGAGATCGTCAGCCCTACGAGCAGCGTGGCCATCGTGACGAAGAACGGCGCGCCCACACCGCTGCGCTCCGACGAGAAGCGAATCGTCCATGGACGTCCGCCCACCTGCATGGTGATCGCGGACGTGAAACGCGGCACACCAGCGCGCCCGGGATCGCTGTCATAGAGAAGATCGGGACCGTCGAAGACTACGTAACGAACCTCGGGCCGGGCATTCGTCGAAACGGTGGCGCGGAAGAGATCGCCCGAACGGAACGGGGCGTAAACGAATCCGTAGAGCTGCGCGCGTCGTGACTCCACGGACGTCGTGGTCGTCGGCTGCGTGTATACCGGCACGTAGATCAGAAATCCAGCCTGTTTCTGAGCCGCCGTTTCCTGGATGAGCGTGACTCTGCCCGTGGCCGCCGCTTCGCCTGTATCGCGGGCGCGATCCATGGCCTCGCGCCGGGGAGGACTCGTGTACATGTCGTAACCGATGGCCACTCGATTGCGCGCGTTCAGCGGCTCAATGGAGACGATGGTGTCGTACACGGAGCGCGGGGGCGACTCCGGCCAGACGTGAAAGGACGCCAGATCGTTCGCGCGCATGTCCGCAACCACGGCATCGACATCGGCAGCGGCCACGCGAAGCGAAAGGCCTACACCCTGAATCCCGGGATAGCGTTCCGGCACCCTGAGATGCTGCACGTAGTTTCGGAACTCGTCGCGGGTGGCGGCACGATTCGCGGCAAACAGTCCGGTGGTCGCGCGCAGAACGTTCACGTAGGTCTCGATACGAAAGCGGACGGCGTCGCTGGTCGTACGCACCGCTGCGGTGAATCGCGACTGATCGGACAGGCGTGAGCTGTTCCAGACGTATTTCGTCGCCACCGCGGTGATCACGGCGAACACGACCAGAACCGTCCAGGGCGCCGGCGGCACCGGCGCGCGTGGCAACTGCTCTCTCTCGTGCTCGCTCACTTCGTTCCCGCTGCCAGACCGGCCAGCCGTCCGCTCGCCCATGCCCACTGGAAGTTGTAGCCGCCGATTCTGCCATCGACGTCGAGGATCTCGCCGCACAAATGAAGCCCGGGACGGAGGCGGCTCTCCATCGAGGTCAACTCGATCTCCGACAGCGGTACGCCGCCCGCGGTCACCTCGGCATAGTCGAAGCCGCGGTCGTGCCGGACCGGCAGCACGAACGAGGTGAGCTCGCGGGCCATGCCGCGGCGTTCTTCGCGGGACAATTTTCCGAGGCTCGAGGCACGCGGCCCCAGGACTCGTTCAAGGATGCGTTCGGGCATCGATCCACGCAACACGCTCATGGCCGTCGCACGCGGGTTCCTGCGCGCGGCCTCGACGAGGAGACGATCGACGGACTCGAACGTTTCGCCGGGCAGCAGGTTCACGACGAGTGCCACGTCGTGGTGGCGCCGGGCCGCGATCCAGTGGCGGCTGATGTCGAGCACGACCGGACCGCTGACGCCGAAGTGTGTCATGAGCATCGATCCGCGCTGGCGGTGCAGAATCCGGCCACCAGCGACCTGCACCGACAACTCGACCTCCGCGCTCGTCCCGCTGAGCTCGCGCACCCAGTGGGCCTCGGCGATGACGAGCGGCACGAGCGCCGGGAATGTCTCCGTGACCGTGTGACCGAGGGACCGGGCCATCGCGAAACCGTGCCCGTCGCTGCCGGTCTTCGGCACGCTGCGGCCGCCGGTGGCGAGGATAACGCGCTTCGCGCGGAGCGAGCCGTTGATCACGAGATCCTCGCTGACGGTTTCCACGCGAGAGTCGGTGCGGATCTCAACGCCCAGGCGTCGCGCCTCGCTGAGCAGCGCATCGAGCACCGTTCGGGCGCGGTCGGTCGACGGGAAGAGCTTTCCGGTCTCCTCCCGCTTGAGCTCGACGCCCATCGACGCGAACCATTCGACGGTGGCCTCGACGGGAAACGAGCGCAGCACTTTGGCGATGGCGTTCCGGCTGCCGTTGAAGTCCCCGGCATGGACGACGTCATGCGTCGCGTTGCAGCGGCCGCCGCCGGAGATGAGGATCTTCGCGCCGAGCTTTTTCGCGCCGTCCACAGCGATCACGCGGGCGCCGCGCTCCGCCGCGAAGATGGCCGCGGTCAGTCCGGCCGCGCCGGCACCGACAACGGCCACGTCGAAATCACTTGTCGATTTCACGCGCGATCCGCCGCGCCCAGAGAAACGCGAGCATGGGGACGACGATCGCGCTGAGGCGGTTGTGGCGCCACGCCGCGCGGAAGTCCGCGCGCGACGCCGCGGCCACGGCGCGCGTCATGCCGCATCCCCAGCACGGGATTCCGAGGCGGCGGAGCAGGCAAACCTTCGGCATCCTCTCGAAGAGCGACATCGGAATCAATCCGATGATAACGGGAAGGGCCGCCAGCGCAGCGACCCTCAGCGCGACCGAAGGATCAAACCTTCTTGAGGAGAGGCTGTCCGTTGGCATCCATAAATGTGCCGGTGATGATCGCGATCAGATCGATGATCGCCCACACCACGCAGCCGCCGACCGTGAACAACTGGATAACCGCCGTCCCGGTGTGGCCGGTGTAGAAGCGATGCGCTCCGAAGCCGCCGAGGAAGATGCAGAGCAGAAGCGTGGTGAGCCAGTCTTTCTGGGGGGCACCCGTCGGTACAGTCGTCATTCCGCCATGATATCGGGGGTCAGGTCTGTACTTGGCAGTTTTTTCTACCCAGTGGAGGAAAAACGGTCGAGCCATACTCTGTCCCCTTCGGCGGAACGGGCAGGAGGAAGGTCGGCGTCGGCGGCGTTCTCCCGAGAACTGTCTCCAATTGGTAGAAAAAACTGCCAACTACAGACCTGACCCCGTTCTAAGATCGGGGGGATGCGAAAAGCGATTCTTGTGCTCATCCTGCTGCTGATCCCGCTCGGGGCGCTCGCGAAGACGGCCGCGGAGACCGAGCTCGCGCTCGAGAAACTGACCGTCGTCGGCAGCGCGCTGTATGTCGCGGCGCATCCTGACGACGAAAACACGGCCATGCTGGCGTGGCTCAGCAACGGCCGCCTCGTGCGCACCGGTTATCTCTCACTCACGCGCGGTGACGGCGGCCAGAACCTCATCGGCGACGAGAAAGGCGAGCTCCTCGGCGTCATCCGCACGCAGGAGCTCCTGGCCGCGCGACGCATCGACGGCGCGGAACAGTTCTTCTCGCGCGCCATCGACTTCGGCTACACGAAGTCACCGCAGGAGACGCTGTCGATCTGGGATCGCGACAAGATCCTCTCCGACGTCGTCTGGGTCATCCGCAAGTTTCAGCCCGACGTGATCATCACGCGCTTCCCGACGACCGGCGAGGGCGGCCATGGCCAGCACACCGCCTCGGCGATCCTCGCGGAAGAGGCGTTCCGCGCGGCCGGCGATCCGTCGCGGTTCCCCGAGCAACTGAAGTACGTGACGGTGTGGCAGCCGAAGCGGATCTTCTGGAACCGTTTCTCGTTCCGCCCTCAGGATCCGAACGATCCCGCGCTCGCCAACGATCTCCGCGTCGACCTGGGCGGCTACAACGCTCTGCTCGGACGCTCCTACACCGAGATCGCCGGCGAGAGCCGCAGCCAGCACAAGAGCCAGGGTTTCGGCGCCGCCGAGCGCCGCGGAACCCAGGTGAACTACCTGAAACAGACCGGCGGCGATCCCGCGCATAACGATCCGTTCGAAGGCGTGAACCTCACCTGGTCGCGCTATCCGGGCGGCGAGCACGTGGGCACGCTGCTGCAGAAGGCCTACGACACGTTCGACGAAAAAGATCCTTCGAGGTCGATCCCCACACTCCTGCTGGCCATGCAGGAGCTCGACCACCTCGGCGCGACGCCGGCATGGTCGGCGACGGTTCACCCCTGGATCGATGTCAAGCGCCGCGAGCTGCTCGAGGTCATCCGGGAGTGCGCGGGACTGTCGATCGATGTCAGCGCCGCCGATTCCGCCGTCACGCCCGGCGGCGAGATCCCGGTGAGCGTGACCGTCGTGAATCGCTCGAACTTCCCGCTGGTGCTGTCGACCGTGGCCTCGCCTTACGCCAGCCCGGGCAAAGCACCGAACGCCAGGCTCGCGGACAACGACCCGGTCAAGACCGACATCGTCCTCAAAGTGCCGGATGACCAGCCTTATTCGCAGCCGTACTGGCTGCGCAAGCCGTCATCGAAGGGGATGTTCAGCGTGGACGATCAGACCATGATCGGACGCGCGGAGAATCCGCCGGCCCTTCCGATCACCGTGGCCTTCACAACCGGTCCACTGCCGATGCAGTCGCTGATCTACACCGTTTCCGCCGTCTATCGCTGGATCGACCCGGTCGCGGGCGAGCAGGTGCGCAACGTCGACGTCGTGCCGGCCCTCACGGCCAACCTCGACGAGAACGTCTATCTCTTTCCCGACTCCAGGCCGAAGAGCGTTTCGGTGAACGTGCGCGACTTCGCCGGCGCGCTCGACGGCCGTGTGTCGCTCACCGCGCCGGCCGGCTGGAAGGTGTCACCGGACAGCATTCCGCTGTCGTTCAGGAACAAGGGAGAAGAGAAGGAAGCGACGTTCGCCGTCACGCCGGCCGCCGGCGAAATGGTCGCCGCTCTCCAGGCCCGCGTCGAATCGGGAGGACGCACGTTTTCGTCGGAGGTGACCAACATCGATTATCCGCACATCGAGGCGCAGAGGGTGTTCGGCGATGCGCAGTCGAAAGTGGTGAGGCTCAATCTGGCACGGCGCAATCAGCACGTCGGATACATCATGGGCTCCGGCGACGAAGTGGCGGAGTCGCTGCGCCAGGCCGGTTACGACGTTACGCTGCTGACCGACGATGATCTGACCGCCGGCGACTTCTCCCGATTCGACGCCATCGTGACCGGCGTGCGCGCGTACAACGTGCGCAAAGTCATGCGCGCCGCGCATCCGAAGCTGATGGCCTGGGTGGAGAACGGCGGAACGTACGTCGTCCAGTACAACCGACCCTCGCTGCCGGGACTGCTCGTCGATCCACCCGGGCCCTACCCGTTCAAGGTCACGAACGAACGCGTGACGGTGGAAGAGGCACCGGTCAGGATTGTCGATCCGTCGAATCCGATCTTCACGACGCCGAACACGATTACGCAGGCCGACTTCAGCGACTGGGTGCAGGAGCGGGGCGTCTACTTCACGACCGACTGGGATCCGCGCTACCAGACTCCGCTGGAGTCTCACGATCCCGGCGAAGCCGATCACCCGGGCGGGGAGTTGTACACGCGTCTCGGCAAGGGCGTGTTCATCTACACCGGCTACGCGTGGTTCCGGCAGTTGCCCGCGGGCGTGCCGGGCGCGTACCGGCTGTTCGTTAACCTCGTGTCCGCGAAATAGCCGCCCTCGTCATTCCGAGCCGCGACAAAGGCTCGGAATGACTCGTGGCATTACATCTTCCAGTGACCGAGCTCCGTGCGGATCTCGCCGGCCAGCTCCGCATCCTTCGGACCGGCCTTGGCGATGGCCATCTCGCCGGTGCGCACGGCGTCGGCGAGCTGTCCCTGCTTCTGGAGGATGCGCGCCTTTAGCCAGAGCGTGCTGATGTTCGCTTCCGCTTTGACAGCCTGGTCGCTCCAGGCCTGCGCGTCGCTCATCATGCCGTTGTCGAACGCGTAGTTGGCGGCGCGAAGCGGCGTGCGCCAGTCGTCGGCCGCGGCCGCGGCCGCGGCGGCACGAGCAGCGGCAGCGACCTTCTTCGTCGTCCCGGTCTCGACGGTGAACGGCACCGCGAGGTTCTCCCAGCGCAGCACGACGGTGGCCTTGTCCACGGAAAGCTGCGGCACTTCGAACATCATCCACTCGGTGAACGGCGCCTTCTCCGGCGTGGCCTGCACGCGGACCTGGTCCTTGGTCTGGTCGTAGCTGAAGCTGCCCCACTGATCGGCGACCTTGTTGAAGGCCAGCGTCCAGGAGTCGTGTCCGGGAATCGTGTGCAGGCTGTATGTTCCCTTCGGCAGCGGCTGGCCGTTGACGGTCACGTCGTCACTGAACGAGATCGTGGTCGCTTCGTTCGCGCCGGTGCGCCACACCTTGTCGTACGGCACGAGGCCGCCCCAGATCACGCGTCCCTTCACGCCCGGACGGCTGTAGGTGATGGTCATGTCGGTCGTGCCGATCGTCTGCATGAGGCTCGACTTCTGACTGGGCCGCGGGTACTTCACCTGCGGCGTTTGCGACTGCATCTGCGCGTACGCACCCAGCGCGACGAGCATCGTGACCACTGTCCATGCGATTTTCCGCATCTTGTTTCCTCCGTCTTTCTTCCTGCGACGATCTTTTATCACTCCGGCGTGGTCCAGTAGTAACTGGAGGGCCCGAGCGGCTAGCATTCCAGAGAGGTGAAGACGTCTGAGGGCAGGTCCGGAGGCACCGCGCGGGAGATCGCACTGTCCGCGGCGATGGCGCTTTGGGGCTTCGCGATCGCGATCGCGCTGATCAGCATCTGGCAGCGGCCGGCCCTCCCCGGCCAGCTCCCCTCCTACGCCACCGTCATCAATCTCGATTCCCACGCGCCTCTCCGGTTCGTCCTCGGACTGATCATCCTCCCGCTCCTGCTCCCGTTCGCACTGAGACCGCTGGTTCGGCGTCTGGCCGCCCCGGACACGGAACGTTGGATCGTCAACGCGGCGGGCTGGTCGAGCGTGACGGCGCTCTGGCTCGCCGTGATCGATCAGGACCTGGCATGGGTCGCCGGTTCAACCGGAGTGGTCCTGATGGCCTGCCTTTCCCTCAGAAAACACAAAGCCACGTTTACACGCGGCGACGTGATCCTGCTCCCGGCTGCACTGGCCACGTTCCTGGGACTCATCGACGCCATCGGCAGTCTTCCGCTGGAGAAAGCGATGGTGCTGGCGATGATCCTCGTGGCCGGCGTGAGGATCGCCATCACGTTCATTCCGTCGACGCTCGCTCCGGCATGCGCGTTCTTGCTCGCTCCGCTCGCGTTCGTGTTGCA
This sequence comes from Thermoanaerobaculia bacterium, assembly GCA_038244815.1. Lineage (GTDB taxonomy): Bacteria > Acidobacteriota > Thermoanaerobaculia > Gp7-AA8 > Gp7-AA8 > DASVHS01. Next base: position 4,771 of record JBBRTB010000029.1, on the reverse strand, counting down.
GACCGGCATCTTCGCGCGCGACCAACGCTATTTCGGCTGGCACGTGCTGGCGCTCACGCTGCTCTCGCCGTTTCTCGGGCGCGCATTCCTGCGCAAGGAACGCCGGGCGATGGTCGCTCTTGCGCTGGTCATCTATCCCATCGGCTGCTACGCCTACCTCAATGCCATCAGCATCACCACGGCCGAGGGAAAGCCCCGCGTCGACTTCTTCGAAGACGGGCACCATCTCGTCCCGGCATCCGAGATCCTGCGAGGAGAGAAGCTGTACCGGGACATCGTGCCCACGCATGGGTTCATCGAGGATGCCGGCCTGACCTGGACGGCGCTTCGTTTGCGCGGGACGACGGCGGGGGCAGCACTGCGTGCTCGTGTGGCGTTCGGCGCGCTGACCTCGATCGGGGTTTACGCGCTCGCCGCGGCCGTGACCGGCTCGGCCGAAGCGGGAGTGCTGGCGTTTTTCCTCGCCACGATGCTCGGGGCGATCACACCGACGGTTCGCGCCGTGCCGGCACTGGCCACGCTCGCCGTGCTGGCCTGGTCGGCACGGCGTCGCAACGCACGGGCCTTTGTCGTGGCCGGAGCAGGAACGATCCTCGCGCTCATGACCAGCCTCGATTTCGGCGGCTTCACGCTGTTGACCACCGGCGCGGCCATCCTGCGCTTCCGGCCGCAGCGCGCCAAGGCGTTGCGCAACGCGGTGATCGGCGCGTTGATCCCCGGCGTTCCCTTCGCTCTCGCTCTGACCCTTGACGGAATCCTCGGCGACTTCTTCCGCGTCACGCTCCGCGAGCTGCCCACGGGCACGACCACAGGCACGCTGAATCTCTTCACGCCGCCGGAGGGGTTCCGGACGTTCGGGCAGGTACCCGAGCTGCTGGCCTCGATCTTCCTGAAGCCGTCGTACCTGTTCGTGGTGTGGGTTTTGGCGGCGATCGTCGCGGGCGCCCTGCTGACGCGGCCCGCGTCGCGGCGCGTCGAGCCGCTGTTCCTCACCGCGGTCTGGGTGGTCGTGGCGGCGTTGTCTTACGCCATGCGCCACCACGTCTTCTTCGCATTCGCGATCGCGCCGTTCCTCATCGGCCTGGCCTGGCTCGCCATCCGCCGATGGCCCGCGATGACGCCGGCCGCCGTCATCATCCTGTTGATGATGGCGCAGCCGACGATCCACCTCGCCATCGTGAGCGGGCTCCGGCGCGCGCGCGGACCGATGGACCCGGGCCTGACGGAGATTCGCGAGATTCCGCGGGCTGGCGGGGCGCTTTTCTCAAATGACGACGCCGTCGTTGTACGGAGCGCCCAACGTTACGTCAGCGAGCGGCTCTCCGCCTACGACACATTCTTCGATTTCACCGACCGGCCCATCCTCTATTTTCTGCTCCGACGGGATTGCCCGATCCGCCAGCTCGTCGTGCCGTTTTACGAGACCGAAGAGCTGCAGCGCCAGGTGATCGCCACGATCGAGCGCAACCCGCATGTGACGGCCGCGCTCGTTCCCGCGGGCATGACCGGCGCGCGGTTCGACGGTGCGGGAAGTGAAGCGCGCGCACCGCTGGTGTGGCAGTACGTACAGACGCATTTCGAGCCTGACTTCAGCGAGGGATCGGTCGTCTTCTGGAAGCGCAGACAGCCCTGAGCGCCGTCATCGCGCGCGCGCCACAAAGTCCTTCGCCTCTGCGAAGGCCGGCCTCGTAGTCCCGCCCTCCGCGACCTCGAGCAGTTGCTGATAGAACGCGCGCGCCCCGGAGTCGTCCCCGGCCGATCGAGCGGCGCGAGCGGCACCGAGCACGCTGTTGAAGCGCCGCGGGTAGAGCTGCAGTGAGCGCTTGTACGCCACGAGCGCTTCCGCCGGCTGCTTCTGTTCCATCAGCAGATCGCCCAGAAGTTCGCTGGCTGGGAGGGTTGGACCAGGAGTCACGGCGTGTTTCGGTGTCGAAGCCTCCAGATCCGCAGCCTCGCGCATCAGGGCAACGCTGGAGTCCTCCTCTCCGCCGGCGTGAGCGCGCCAGGCATTCAGCTCGAGACGCAGCATACGGATGTTCCGGGCAAACAGATCCTCTCCCGCCTTGCTCGTCGCCGCTTCCAGCTCCTCGATACGCGCAGCGGCCGCTCCGGCCTCGGCGGCGTTGCCGGTGTGCGCCGCGCCGAGGCCTCGTGCGAACTGGACGATGGCTTCCGGCCATGCGAAGTGATCCCAGTTCAGTATCGCGGGTTCTCGTGGAACGAGAGCAGCCGCTTCCTTCCAGTCACGGCGCTCCAGCGCGTAGCGGCTTTCGGTCGAGGCCAGATGAAACGCGGTCTTGAACGACGGCTGCAATGAAGCGGTCGAGCGCAGGCGCTTGATCTCGGCGCCGGCACGGTCGTCGGCGCCTTTCTGCAGATAGGCGTAGACGAGATACTCGATGGCATGCGGGAACTCGTCCCAGACGAATTCTCCATGGTCTCCGGCCGGATACTCCAGCGCGGCATCCGCCGCGCGCAGGTTGCCCTCGATCGATTCATCCCACGCTCCGAGGCGGGTGTAAATGTGCGTGGGCATGTGCAGCGCGTGTGGATTCCGCGGCGCGATCGCTTCATATTTGCGAATGATCTCCAGCGACTCGTGCTCGCGTCCCGGAACGTCGTTCGCGTGCACGAGGTAGTGCATGGCGCCGGGATGATCGGGATTCTCCGCGTACACGCGGAGAAGAATCGCGGCGGCGCGGTCGGAATGCGCGCGGGAGATGACGTTGGAAGGAGCGGTCGCCAGATGTGCCAGGGCGTAGAAAACCTCCGCCTCGGGGTCGTCCGGGAAAGAGTTGTAGACCTTCTCCATGGCCTGCTCCCACCGGCGGATGCGCAGCCAGTAATCGGGCGATGAGGGATCGAGGAAGAACGCCTCCGTCGCTGCAACGAAGAGACGTTCCCGCTCCGTCGGCGGCTCGAGGCCTTTTGCCTTCTGCACCTCGTCCCATCCGCGCTCGAGCTCATCGCGTCGCGGCCGCGTCGGCCAGAGAGGCTGAAAGAGCGTCATGGCCACACCCCAATGCGCCATGGCGCAGCGCGGATCCGTCACGGCGACATCCTGGAATGCCTTCCGCGCCTGTGGATACGTCATGTGATGCAGGAGAGCCACCGCTCGATTGAATTCCACCTGCGCCGCCTGCGAGCAACTGACCGGAAAGTCGACCTTGCCGAGGGAGTGGCCGGCGTGTTGGTGGACAGGTGGGCTTGTGGCAGTCGCGCAGCACGCGAGAAGAAGAGCCATCGCACCCGGGCCGAACTTCATCATGGCAGCCTCCAGTCAGCGCTCGGGCGCGAAGCAGTCGTTGGAGTATAGACGCGGTCGTTGGTCGTGGGTCGTGGGTCGTGGGGGATGCTAAGCGGCCCCCGGGACCGACGACCGACGACCCACGACCACCACCACGACCCATGACCATACCCGCGACCAGCGACCAGCGACTAGCGACCAGCGACCCGCGACCCGCAATTACTCCCAAGTAAGCCAGTAGTACTGCAAACGATGCCGCGCTCCCCGTCCGTCGACGACCTCGACCTGCACGTCGGTCTCGACAGGAACCCCCTCGGGCCGATGCGGAAGCTCGACGGCGAAGCGGTGATCGCGGATCGGAAACATCGGTATGCGCACTTTGCCGTCTTCGAACAGGAGGCTGGCTCCGCCGATGCCGTACGGCGAGACCGCGTAAGCGGAGAAGAACGACTTCCCGCGCAGTCCAGGCGGCCGGTCGAAGAAACCGGTGGTCAGGCCCGGGGCCACGGGCACCGGCCCTCCACTGGTCAATCGGAACGCGTGGTCGCCGTCCGGTTTGTGCTCGATCAGCACATCGCAGCCGATGCGGCGCAGCTCTCTCAGGAATTCATCCCGTGATGACGTCGAGAGCGCGCTCAGCTTCGCGAACTCCGGCGGCACCGCTCCGGACACTCCGTTGACGATGTTCTTGTGGTGGTCCGTGGCGTGGAAGGTGTAGAAGTACTCGCTCTCGAACGTGTTCATCGGCAGCTCCGCCAGCGCTCTCACGTTCTGCGTGGCCAGCCAGCGGTAGACGTCGGGTGTCTCCACCGGTGCGCGATACCAGCGGATCGGCGCGGCATCGAGCTCGACCAGGAACAGCAGTGGCAGCGCCGCGGCGAGCCATCGGCGCCGCTGCGCCACGAAGTCGATCGTTACCGCGATCAGCATGGCCATGCCGACGTAAGCGATCTCCGCCCAGCGTGCGGGCGCGCGGACGCCGCGGAATCCCGGCACGGCGTCGAATAGAAACTGATGAAAGGCGAAGTTGAGCCCGAGCGAGCCGAGAACGCCGATGGCCGTCCACAGAACACCCAGCGTGACACCCCGCGGATAACGCCTGGCCAGTGGAAGCGCGGCCAGCGCACACACGATCGCCAGGAAGCCGGGAAAGAGCCGGCGCTCGGGATTCACGTTCGGGTCGCGCAACGACACATACAGGCGATTCGCACTGCTGCTGACGAGCCAGTCGCTCCAGGTGGCGGAGTACGACTTCGTCTCGCTCCATCCGCGCGACATCGTCTTGGCCACCCGCGCGTACGGGATGAGAAACGGGACGAGCAGAGCTCCGGCCACGCATGTCGCGACGATGAGCGCGCGCCACCGGCGAACGCCGCTCACGACGAACAGCAGCGCGGTCACACCGATGGCGAACGATCCGAACAGAAACCAGTGGACGTTCGTCAGGCCGTTCATCAGAAACACGATGCCGAACCAACCCGCCGTTCGCCACGATGGTCGGTCGACGTAGGCGAGCAGCGCCAC
>JBBRTB010000028.1:0-52459 GCA_038244815.1 Thermoanaerobaculia bacterium | reverse complement strand
GCGGACTCCTCCTATGGCGAGAGATCTTGCGACCCCCCTTTGACCTCACGGTCATATGCGGTATTAGCCCGAGTTTCCCCGGGTTATCCCCCACCTCAGGGCAGATAATCCACGCGTTACTCACCCGTTCGCCGCTCGACTGTGTATTGCTACACGCCTCGCTCGACTTGCATGTGTAAAGCACGCCGCCAGCGTTCATTCTGAGCCAGGATCAAACTCTCCAGTTTAAATGTGCGAGCCTTGCGACCCGCATTAACTTGAAGTCTGATGCTCTGACACCAATCGTGAACGACTAGTGTTTTGTTATTCGGTTCGTCATTAGAGACGAACAATACTTTTTGAAAATCGCTGCGCCACACACGGCCGAAAGCCGCGGCGGGCAACTGATTCTCGAAAGGAATCACGTTGTCTGTCTTTGTCATCCTATTCAGTTGTCAAAGAACCGACTTTCGTCAGAAGGGCGGCCAATTTGCCAGACCCCTCTTTCCGTGTCAAGCGAAATGTTTCCGTGCTCGAGCCACTCGCAACTGGAACCATTCCGGCTGACCCGGAAGGCGGTAACTACCTTGATTTTGAGGAGTTGAAAAGATCGAACTACCCGAACTGCAGGAACCGGGGATTCTAGGACCCCACGCACACCGCTGTCAATCTCGCCGTCGGGATCATCGGTAACCGGCCACCCCACGGCGTTATTTCAAGCACCGCTCCCGGCGAAAAACCCTCTGCGCCGGAACCATCCACAACCAACACTACCCGGCTTCTATTCCATTGCCCGCTGCACAAATCATTGTGCAGGTTGCAGTTACCGCGCTGTCTCAAAGATCGAGCAACCGAGAGGAACCCGCATAACGGGCAACTCCGGAATCCTATTCCATCACCGCATCATCACCGTTAAGTCGTCTGATATCAGTTCGTTGCAACCGTCTCGCCGAGAGGCCAAGAGCGAAAAGCGCGCAAACAGCCAAGCCAGCCGCCACCCGGTACGGCAGCGGCCGGTACCTGACCGACACATCGGAAACACCGCCCGGAACCGCGAATCCGAGAAACGCGCCATTGATCCTGACCGGCTCGACACCCACGCCGTTGACGTGGACCTCCCACCACGGCATCGCCGGCTGGCTCGAGGCGACGACCGCCGGACCCGACGCCGCCACCCGCAACCGGAAATCGGTCGGCCCGTGAGTCCGGCAGGTGATCGTTGCTTCCGGCGGATTCACAATGACGGGCGGCAGACCGCGGCCATAGACGAGAGGGGTCTCCTGGTAGTCGGTGGAGAGACGCAGCTCGCGTTCCCAGTTCTGCTGATCGACGCGCCTCAACAGCCGGGGAACAAAAAAGCGTCCGAGAAAGGCGCTGTTCTCATAGAGCTCGCCATCTGCGCCACTGTACAGCCGCTGCCATTTTCCGCCGAGGCCCGCTTGAGGATAGGTCAGCAGGTAACGAACGTTCAGGAAGTCGATCGCCGGCTGATTCGGATCGACGATCCGCTTCACATCGATCGACGTGTCGCTGACCTCGGCTACGCGAAAGAAGCGCGCATAGTCGCTCCACTCCATGGGGTCGCTGCCCCGCACGTCTTCCAACCCATACTGCGCCGCCGAATTCGGCAGAAACATCCAGTCCAGGCCGAGAATGCGAAATGGCTCCGGAGGTGCAGCGGACGCGAAGCGGTGCAGCGCGTCGATCAGCGGCACCCGCGGCGCATAGTAGCGGCGGTCCGTGACGGCGTTGTAGTCGAAGGTGAAAACGAACAGTTCCAGCGCCGTCAATACGCAAGCCAGCGGCGCCGCCCATCTCCGGTCGGTGACCGAGCCGGCGATGAACACGAGCAGGCACGCCATTCCGATCGTCGAGATCGCGCTCAGAGTCTGGCCGTACATCTTGACGAACACGTATAGCGACAACGGAAGGACAATCCCTGTCGCCACGACGACAAGGACGAGATCCCAATTGCGCAATCGGGATGCCACGCGGCTGCCCGCTATCCCCACGAAGAAACAGAACACGAACCGCAAACGGTCGTGGGCGATCCACGAGAACGGCGGAACCGCATATGCGAGACGAGCCAGGAACGTCCAATTGAGCGAAAGAAGAAGAAACGTGATTGCCGCGACGGCGAGAAGACGGTCGCGCAGCGTCGATCGCGGAGACAGCAGAGCAGCCGGAAACAACACGCTCGCAATCAGGCCCACATAGACCGACGCAACCTGCGTATACGACATCATCCACCCGTAATTACCGTGGGCGGGATTGCCGTAACCGTCGGGGTTGGCCATGGCCCACAAGGTGTTCGCGGGGAACGGCCCACCCGCATTGACGACCTTCATCGTCAGCAATCGCAGGCTCACCCTGGCCTGTTCGACGACCGGAACCCACGCCGGGGCGCCAATGGCCAGACCGAGGAGCGCGGCGAATGTGACGCGCAGCAGATCGCGGATGCTGAAACGTTCCGGCGACCACTGCGGCGCGATCCATTCGATGATCACGAGCACGAGCACGGCAACGGCAACGTGGAACACGCTCTCGGGATGTCCTCCGGCGAGCAACGACGCCACGACCAGCGCGACCAGCACGAACGGCGCACCGGCCGGCCGCCTCAGCGACAGCAGGACCGCATACGCGGCGGCCGGCAGAAGCAGGGTCACCGCCGTCATCGGATAGTAGAGAAAGACGTTGTTGAAGATCGCGAATGCAAACAGAACGCTGCCGAAGAGAGCGGCGGAGTCGGAGACGCCCTCTCGGCGGATCAGCAGAAAGCCGAACAGCAGCGCCACAAACAGCTTGAGCCCGGCCATGGCCACAATCTGCTTCGGCAGCGGCACAAACAACGTGGCCAGAAAGAAGGGACTGAAGGGAGCGGATTGCCCATTGCCCAGCAGCGGATAGCCGCTGAACAGGTATGGATCCCACAACGGGGCGCGGCCATGCGCGAACTGCTCGCGCACGACCTGCATCCACGGCAGAATCTGTTTGACCGTGTCATTGGTGAGGTAGTTCTTCGACTTCTCGACGCCGAAGATGCCGCGATACGGATACCCGCGCATCACTTCATCGAGCGGCACGGGCATCCCCGTCGTGAACACGCCGCGGGCGATGAACACGAACACGACGGCCAGCATGAGCGCGGCCATCCGCCAGCTCACCACGTCCAGCCACCGGCGAACTGCCGCCACGATCAGGGCGGACGGCACGGCGATGCCGGCGATCGTCAGCAGCACTTCCGTCATCGCAGCTCCGCGTTCAGTCTCGCGCGCAGGAGTTTGCCGAGTGGAGAGCGCGGAACGTCCTTGACTCGACGGACGCCGCGAATGCGCTCGAAGGGATACACCCGCGCGTTGAAGGCTTCGACGATTCCGTCCACCTGGTCCGTCGTCGCCGCCAGGTGAATCACGTGACCGAGTCTCTCGTCCGCCACCGCCACGATTGCCGCCTCGGTGTTCCCTCGAATCGAATCGAGGACCGCATCGAGCCGGGCCAGATCGACCGACTCTCCGCCGATCTTCACGAACGCACCGGCCCGCCCCAGCGGCCGCAGCCATCTTCCTTCCACCTCGCCGCGATCCTCGGAAACGAACCAGCCGTTTGCCTTGGGATCGGCGAACGAGACACGCCCCTGCGAATCGAAAAAGGCATATCCCGTCAGCAGCGACGGGCTGCGAAAGGCCAGGCGCTGCTCCTCTTCGACCCGGATCTCGATGTGGTCGAGGATCTCGAGCTCGGGCGAATCGCCGCTCGCGGTTGCGATCTGCGAACAAGCCTCGGTCATCCCGTAGCTCGGCAACACCGGCCAGCCGAGAGCGCGCGCGCCGTCGTAGAGATCAGGCGGTGTGGGGCCGCCGCCGACGACGATCGCCCGCATCGACTGCGGCGCGGGCTCGCCCAAGGCGACGAGGTCGCGCACTTGTGCGGGAACGAGCGACGCCAGCGTCACCTGTTCGCTTCCAGCGATTCGATGGAATTGTCGCGCATTCCACTCCAGCGCGACCACACGCGCACCGCTGAGGGCCGCCCGCGTGTAGATCCCCAGCCCGCCGACGTGGAACGTGGGAAGGACGCAGGCCCAGATGTCCGACGCCGATGCTCCGAGATGCGCGTTCACCGCTCGGGCGGACGCGAGCAGGGCCTGCTTCGACAGCGCCACCAGTCGCAGCGAACCGGTGGTGCCGCTGGTGGCGATCCAGACGTGCGCGCGCAGCGACGGTGACTCGCGGCGCAGACGTTCCAGCTGCCGGCGATCCTCATCCGGCGCACGCGGATTCAGAAGCAGATGGGTCTCGTCGTCGAAGAAATCGATCATGCCAGCTTCTTCCACGGCAGACTTTCGAGCAGGTCGTCGAAACCGAACCCGGTCCCTTCGGGCGCGAGCAGACGCGGACCGTCGCTCCCGATCCGGTCGAAGAACGGATCAGCCTCGAACAGCACATGAGTGAAGAGACCGCAGCGGCTGCTGACCCGGTCAGCGTGACTGGCCGCGACCCATGCCGCCGCCATCAGTCCAAGCGCGTGATCCATATAGGAGGTCACCACGATTTCCTTCGACGTGCGCGGGAAAGACTGGACCGCGGGCTTGATGACCACGACGTCCACGCCTTCGGCTCCCGTTTCACGGTCGAGGGCCAGGCGAAGTCCCGTTCGCTCCCTGAGCCGGATCCAGGTCGCCGCGTCGTAGGGGCAGGGATCTTCGATGAAGTCGATGCGCTCGCGCGGCAACGTGAGCGCGATGGGCTCGAGCTCATCCGGCGCCAGTGTGGCGTTGAAGTCGAGGCGGAGGCGAACGTGCGGGGGAAGACCGTCGACGCCGCCGGGTCCGCACTTGACCTTTGCCGTATCGAAACCGGCAGGTGGATCGATGCCGGGCCAGTGGCTGGAGGGAATGGTCAGTCCCTGGAACAGCGACTGGCCGCGGCGACGTGCCGCTCCGTCCGCCTCGGCGAAGCGCAGCGACTGCACGGCCAGTGCCGTCGGCTCACCGCGCGCAAGGCTGCGCAGTTGCTCGTCGAGTGGTTCGTCACCGAGCTCGGGCCAGGGATGCACGTCGGCGAATCCGTCGCCCACGCGAATGAGAGCGCCCTCACGAAATCCCGGCCGGGCGATGGCGCTCAAGGGGCGTTTCGGCTTCAGCGTGTAGCGCCAGATCCACATGTCATACTGGCCGGGCATGTCGCGGCTTCTCGAGCGGCGCACGTTCTGGCTTCTCGGTCTGTTTGCGGTCGCGGCCCGCCTGGCCCTCATTGCCACGACGTACGGGACGAACGACGCGGGCTTCATGGCCGTGTCGGTGGATCTCGTGAAACGGGTCGGCATCGCCCGCTCGTACGCGCACACCGCAATGATGAACCATCCGCCGCTTTCCCTGGCATTCATGCGGCTGATCGATGCGCTGGCGGGGCGGGCCGGCGTCGCCTTCGTCGATGTCTTTCGCTTCGTTCAGGTCCTGGCGGACATCGTCGCCGCCGTCGCGCTGTTCCACATCGGAAATCGCGTGAGCGTCAGACGAGGGCGTGCGCTGGCGCTCTTCCTTCTTCTCTCGCCCGGTGCCGCCTTCATCTCCGCCTTTCACTGCAACACCGACGCGACCATGATGGCGCTGGTGTGCGTCTCGGCAAGCCTGGTGGCGATTCCGATCGCGGCCGGCGCCGCGCTGGCGCTCGCCAGCAGCATCAAGATCGTGCCGTTTCTCCTGATGCCGCTCTTCGCGCTCTTCATGCCGCTCCGGAACGCCATCCGCTTTGTGATGGCGTTCCTGCTCGTGGCCGCAATCACATTCCTGCCGGCGATCCTGATCGGCGGTCCGATCGTCGCTCGCGTCGTGTTCGGTTATCGCGGCGGATTGCCGTTCGAATGGGGAATCCCGGGTGTGGCTTTCGCCGTCTCGCGCAGATTTCCCGGTGCTCACCATGTCATGACGTTCTGGCAGGCGTATGGAAGCTGGTTCGTCTACGCCGGCATTGCGGCCGTGCTGCTGCTGGCCTGGAGGAAAAGAAAGGATCGCGAACGCGAAGATGGCCTCGGCTCCACTCTTCACGGGGCCGAAATCATGCTGCTGACGATCCTCGCTCTCGCGCCCGGCTTCGGAGTCCAGTACATCGGCTGGCTCATCGCATTTCTGCCGTTCGCCTTCTCATGGCGTGGCGCCATCGCCATGAACGCGGCCATCTCACTCTTTCTCTTCGTCACGTACACGGTATGGAGCGAGGGCTGGCCGTGGTGGTTCGCCGACATCAGCCGGCCCGGGCCCTATCGCTGGGTCGCCGCGGTGGCCGGCTACGTGATGTGGGCGATCGTCTGCGGAGCACTCGCGGTGAGCGTGCGGCGATTCATAGCAGCGCCCCGATCAGAAACAGCAGACTGAACGCCCACTGCAGCGCTCCGGCCATGGCCAGGCAGCGATTGAGCTCGCGCCCACTGCTGCGATAGACGCGGACGATCAGGGCGATCGCAAGCGGCAGCGCGGCCAGAACGGTCAGCAGCCGGAAATCGCCGAGGAGGGCGACGGCGACGAAAGGCGTGAGCGCCGCCAGCGCGATCTCGACGCGTGCACCACGCTCGCCGATCCGCGTGGCCACCGTCTTCTTGTTGGTGGCGCGGTCTCCGTCGATATCGCGCAGATTGTTGATGGCCAGGATGACCACGGCCAGCGATCCCACCGCCACACCGCACACGACCACGGCGATCGAGTAGCGGAGCGTCAGGACAAAATACGTTCCGCCGACCGCGATGAGGCCAAAAAACAACATCACGAACAGTTCTCCCAGCCCGTGATACGCGAGCGGATACGGCCCGCCGGTGTACGCGTACGCCATCAGCATCGACGCCACACCGACGACGACGATCGGCCAGCCGGCTTGCGCGATCAGAGGAATCCCGAACAGCGCCGCCACGATCAGAAAGAGGTAGCCGCCGCGCAGCACAGACTCTGCCGTGAGCAACCCCGCCTGCGTCACGCGAACCGGTCCGAGGCGCTCGTGCGTGTCGGCGCCTCTCCGAAAGTCGAGCGCGTCGTTGATGAAGTTCGTGGCGATCTGTATCGACAGGGCGCCAAACAGCACGCAGACCGCGTAGATCCAGCCGATCGCCTGGCGCTCCCGCAACGCCAGCGCCACTCCGACGATCACCGGAGCGGCCGCCGCCGACAACGTCTTCGGCCGCGCCGCCAGCAACCACGCCTTCAACCAGGCCTCGGGCCTCGGGCTTCGGGCCTCGGACCCATGGAGCTCCGTCACGGGAATCGCGGGAACTTTTTGAAGTCGGGCTTGCGCTTCTCGACGTAGGCGTTGCGCCCTTCCTGCGCCTCCTCCGACAGGTAATAGAGAAGCGTGGCGTTGCCGGCGAAGTCGAGCAGGCCGATCTGGCCGTCGCAGTCGGCGTTGAGCGCGGTCTTGAGGCAGCGCAGCGCCATCGGCGACAGGGCCAGCATCTCCCGGCACCACTGCACGGTCTCCTCCTCGAGCCGCGCCAGAGGCACGACGGTGTTCACCAGTCCCATCTCCAGCGCCTGTTTCGCGTCGTATTGGCGGCAGAGAAACCAGATCTCGCGCGCTTTTTTCTGGCCGACGATGCGCGCCAGGTACGACGCACCGAGACCGCCGTCGAACGAGCCGACGCGCGGGCCGGTCTGGCCGAAGCGCGCGTTGTCGGCGGCGATGGTGAGATCGCAGACGACGTGCAGCACGTGCCCGCCGCCGATCGCATAGCCGGCCACCATCGCCACTACGGGCTTGGGCAGACTGCGAATCTGCTTTTGCACGTCGAGGATGTTCAGGCGCGGTATGCCCTTGGCGTCGACGTAGCCGGCCTTCCCGCGGACACGCTGATCGCCGCCGGAGCAAAACGCGTCCGGGCCTTCGCCGGTCAGAATGACGACGCCGATTTCGCCGTCGTCACGCGCCAGATCGAACGCTTCCTTCATCTCGCCGACTGTCAGCGGGCGGAAGGCGTTACGCACTTTGGGACGGTTGATGGTGATCTTGGCGATGCCTTCGCCGTCGGTCTCGTACTTGATGTCTTCGAATTTCCTGAGCGATTTCCATTGCAGGGCCATAGCGGGGCGAGACTATATCTGAGGCCTCGGGCCTCGGGCCTCGGGCCGCAGAAACTCAGCGACCCGATCCTTGAACCGCGCCGGCTGCTCCCACGGGACTCTGTGTGCGGCCTCCGGACAGATCCACAGCGTCGCGTCCGGCAGAAGCAACACGGCGCGTTGCGCTTCGGCCACGTACTTTGCGTCGCGCTCGCCGGCGATCCACAGAACGGGGATGGCGATCTCGTGCAGCCGCGGCGCGAGCGGAGGCAGGGCACCTGGCGACCAGCGGCGCAGCGCGTCGACCACGCGGCGGCGGTCGTAGTCGCGCTCTCGGCGCACGCGGATGTCGCCGCCGAACAGCGGCTGCGCGTTCCAGTCACGGAGCACTGCCTCCCAGTCGTCGTGCTCGAAGCGGCGCGCCCATCTCTCATCCGCTTCCCGCCGCGCAGCCCGCGCTCTCTCGCCTTCGATGCCCAGCCCCGCCGAAACGATCACGGCGGCGCGGTACTTTGCGCCGTCCAGCAACGCGTACAACGCCAGGCGTCCCCCCATCGAGTAGCCGAGGAGCGTGTCGCCGTCGCGTGGCACATCGTCGAGCTCGCGCGCGTCGATCGTGAGCCCGGCGTCGCGCAGAAAGTCCCAGTCCGCGGGCCGGCCCAGGAAACCGTGGAGTGCCGTGATCACGACCAGAGCTCGTCGAAGCGCTGCCACACGCGAGAGCTGGCGTCGAGGTCCGGCATCAGCTCGATCACGGCGCGCCCGGCGTCGCGATTGTTGTATGCGAGATTCCACATCGCCGCCCATTGCTCGAACGAGAGCGAGTGCGTGTTCTCGACGAGGCGCTCGCGGGTTTCGTCGGGAAGAGCGCGCAGCGACGGCACGCGCGAGAAGATCCGGCCGCCGCCGTTGTTGACAATGTAGATCTGAAACTCGATCCCCGGATCGAGTTGCGGCACGATCCACGGCGCATTGAGGTCGTACAGCGCCGTCAGATCGCCGACGACGGCGACGTTGAGGGCATCGGGCGAACACCATCCGAAGAACGTCGAGAGTTGTCCGTCGATCCCGTTGGCGCCGCGGTTGGCCTCGAGAATGTAGCGGTGGTCCTCGCGCGCAGCCACGAGGTCCCACTCGCGAATCGGAAGACTGTTGCCGAGGTAGATCCGCGAGCCGGCAGGCAGATCCTGAGAGAGGCCGCGGATGAGCGACAGCTCCGACTCCGGCTCGACCTCGAGGATGTGGTCGAAGCGTTCGTCAATGGCGCGATCGCGCGCGAACAGCTCCTCGTCGCGCTCGAGCCGCTGGACGACGCCCGGCAACTCGCCGATCGCGTGCACATCACCGCGTGACAGCCCGGGAAACGGCAGATCGCTGTAGTTGACCACCGGCACGTCACCAAGCTTCTCGTCCAGGTCGCGCCAGAAGCGCAGCGCCGGAACGTTCCCGATGCGGATGACGCGCGAGAGTCCGGCCCGCGCCAGGATGCGCTCGTTGTGCAGAAGCAGCGGCGCGAGCTCGCTGTCCTCGCGCAGTCCCGACAGCGGTTCGGCGTACACCGGCGTGCCCAGGCGCAGACAGAACTCACGCACACGCTCGCGATGGCCCGCGGCCAGTCCCCCGATGAGCACGAGCGGTTTGTCACTCATCGATGAGCGGCTCGTCGAATTCGATGTTGATGTGCAGGGGCGTCGCGCGCGTCCAGCGCTCGATCGAAGTCTCCGCATACGCGCCGAAGATGCCGGCCTGTTCGATCGCCTGCGGCGCTCCCGTTCCGCGATCGCGCGCCGGACGATCGGCGGTGATCAGGACGAGCGGCGCGGCCGAGTAGTGCGCCTCGATGACGGCGGGCAGTAACTCCGCCACGGCCGTGCCCGACGTCGTCACCACAGCAGCCGGTTCTCCACGCAGCTTCACGCGGCCGAGCGCGAAGAATGCCGCGGAACGCTCGTCGACGAACGAATAGAGGTTGCCGCCATGCCGTGTGGCCGGGTCGCCGAGGACGGCGATCAAAGGACTGTTGCGCGAGCCCGCGCAGATGGAGAAGTCCAGCACTCCCATTTCCCGGACCTGCGCGACAAGACGGCGCGCGCGCTCGAGGTTCGTCATGTCCAGGCGACGACCGGCGATCCAACGCCGAACAATGACTTGACCTGGTCACGCTTCTGCCGCAGCTCCTCGAACTCCTCGTCCACGCGGCTCTCACGGATCACGCCGGCGCCCGAGCCGATGCGGATGGAAGTGCCCCTCCACTCGATGTTGCGGATGCCCACCAATGCCAGCGCGTAACGTCCTTCGCGCTCCAGACCAAAGGGCGCGCCGAATCCGCGCCGCGCCACGCCGCGGTCGACCTCGCGCAGCCAGCGCTCGCCGGCCTCCGTGCGCGGCCACACGCCGAGGGCGGCGGTGGGATGAAGGCGCCGCACCATCTCCGCGAACGACATCCGCTCGCTCCCGATCTCCCGAAAGAAGATCGGGGTGATGAGATGGGCAATGCGCGGCAGATTCATGATGCCCAGTGTGCCGATCTCGACGTTGCCGAACGGCGCCAGGCGGCGGGCGATGTCCTCGACCACGAAGCGGTGCTCGCGCAGCTCCTTGGGATCGTGGAGGAGCTCTTCCGCGCGGGCCAGTGGGCGCGTTCCGGCGAGCGCCATCGTGGAGTAGCCGAGGCCGTGGGTCTGGAAGAGGATCTCCGGGGCACTGCCGGCGGCGGAGTGTCCGTCGAGCGAGTATCCGTAGGCGTAAAGCCCGAGCGGAAGCGCGGCCAGGCGCGCCAGCACATGCGGCCAGAGCGAGGCCTCGGGCCTCGGGCCTGGGGCCTCGGTTGAAACGGTTCCGTTCTCGAAGACCACGGGGACGATCTTCTGGAAGTCGCCGCGCGCGAATGCCGTCTGCGCCGATTCGAAGAGGCGCGCGAACGCGGAGGGATCGACCATTTGCCAGTCGATGACCGGCGCCGAAGCCGGCGCGCCGCCGCAGCATTTCTCGGCGAACTCTTCGATCGACATCTCCTGCCATGTATCGGGATGGCGCCACGGCCGCGCCTCGTCGAGAAAGAAATCGGTGATGAAGAACGCGGGATGATCGGGCAGGCGGAACGGCAGTTGTTCGAAGGGACCCCAGCCGACGAACACACGGCCCGGTGCGGTCTGGATGAAGGCGAAATCCTGCGGCACGGCGCGATTTTATGCGTAAGATCCCGCCCTTGTGGCGTACTCAGGCCCTGAAGCCGCGAAAATCCGGTCGATGTTCGCATCGATCGCCTCCCGCTACGACCGCGCCAACACGATTCTGTCGGCGGGTGTGCACCATCGATGGCGCCGCCAGGCGGTGCGCTTCTCCGCCGCACGCCCCGGCGAATCGGTCCTCGATTGCGCGACCGGCACCGGCGATCTCGCTATCGCCTTCCGGAAGGCGGTCGGTCCCGGCGGACGCGTCACCGGCATCGACTTCGTCCCGGAGATGCTGGAGATCGCCCGGCGCAAGCGCGCCGACATCACCTTCGACGTCGCCGACGTCACCGCGCTGCCTTACGACGATGCAGCATTCGACATCAGCAGCATCTCGTTCGGCATCCGCAACGTCCACGATCCCGAGCGCGCCATCGTCGAGCTGGCCCGGGTGGTCAGGAGCGGAGGGCGCGTGATCATCCTCGAATTCGGCCAGCCGCGGAGTCGCACCTTCGGCGCCCTCTACGACTTCTACCGCCGCACCATCCTCCCCCGCCTCGGCGGCGCGGTCACCGGACAGAAGCAGGCTTACGAGTATCTCGAGACATCGGCGGCGCGATTCCCCTCCGGTGAAACGTTCGCGAAGATGATGCGGGAGAGCGGCGCGTTCGCGTCGGTCGAATGGAAACCGCTGACGTTCGGGATCGCCTACCTGTATAAAGGCACGAAGGTCTGAATCGTGTCTGATCCCGAGGTCTACAAGTTTGGCGGTGTGGCCGTCGGAAGCGCGGACGCCGTCCGGGTGGCCATGGGCCATGTGCGGCAGGCTCACGCACCGGTCGTGGCGGTGGCCTCGGCGATGAACGGCATCACCGACCTCCTGCTCGGCTCCGCGCGTGCGGCGCTCAAAGGGGATCGCCAGCACTGCCGGACTGCCGCAAAGGAGTTCGAAGCACGCCATACGGCGCTCATCGAGCAGCTCGCTCCGAACCGGCGCACGGCCGGCGAGCTCAACACCATGGTGAGCGAAGCCACAGTGGAGATGATGTCGATCGCCGAGAGCATCGCCGTGTTGCGCGAGCTGACGCCGCGGGCGCAGGACGCGATGGTCTCGCGCGGCGAGCGCGTGCTGGCGCGGATCTTCGCCGCCTGCATGGATGCGGAGTATGTCGATGCCACCGACGTGATCGTCTGCGAGCGACGCGCCGGCACGCTCTGGCCGAGCTTCACGAAGTGCGAGCGAGCCGCGAAAAAATTCATCCGTCCTTTGCTGGACCGCGGCGCCTTCGTCGTCGTACCCGGTTACCTCGGCAGCGGCCCTGACGGAGAAGTGGTGACGCTCGGGCGGGGCGGATCGGACTTCTCGGCGGCGATCCTGGCGCGCAGCATCGGTGCGGGCTCGGTCACACTCTGGAAGGAAGTGGACGGTCTCATGACGGCCGATCCCCGCAGCGTGCCTACGGCGCGCGTTCTTCCAGAGCTTCATTATCGCGAGGCCGCGGAACTGGCATTCTACGGCGCAAAGGTGCTGCATCCGCGCACGATGATTCCGCTCGCCGACCGGCGCATCCCGCTGGTCGTGCGCAACACGTTCCGGGAGCAGCATCGCGGCACGCGCATCTCGGCCGACGCCAAGCCTGGAGAGTATCCGGTCAAGGCATTGACCGCGGTTCACGGTCAGGCGCTGATCTCGATCGAAGGGAGTGGCATGATCGGCGTTCCCGGCGTTGCCGCGCGAACGTTCTCGGCACTGGCCGCCGCCGGTCACTCCGTGTCGATGATCAGCCAGGCATCGAGCGAGTCGTCGATCTGCTTCGTCGTGCCGGAACCGGAAGCCGATCACGCCATCGCCGCGCTCGAAGAGGCGTTTGCGCCGGAGCGGCGGATGAAGTTCGTCGATCGCATCCGGGCCCAGCGCGGCGTGGCGCTCGTGGCTGTCGTGGGTCTCGGCATGCGCGGCCTGCCCGGCGTGGCCGCCCGCACGTTCTCCGCGCTCTCCTCCGAACGCATCAACGTGCACGCGATCGCCCAGGGATCGTCGGAGCTGAACATCACCGCCACGATCGCCGAAGAGGACGTGACGCGCGCGCTGCTGGCGCTGCACTCCGAGTATCAGCTCGACAAGATCCGGCCGCTCGCCGACACATCGGGGCGCGAGTCGAAAGTCACATTTCTCGGATTCGGGCAGATCGGGCGGGCACTGGCACGGCAGCTCGGCGCCCAGGAAAAGCATCTCCGCGCGGAGCTCGGCATCGACGTGAAAGTCATCGCGGTCGCCGACCGCTCCGGCATCAAGGTCGAGGAAAAGGGCTTCAGCCCCGCCGCGCTCGAAAGACTGGCGGAGCGAAAAGCGTCCGGCGCGAAATTGTTCGACGGCCGCTCGCCGCTCACGCTCATGCAGTTGCAGACGATGATGCGCGACGAGGTGTGGCTCCTCCCATCGCATCGCCCCATCCTCGTCGATCTGACCTCGGAAGAGACGGCGCCGCTGATTCAGGAAGCGCTGGAACAGGGATTCCACATCGTGCTCGCGAACAAGAAGCCGCTCGCGGTCACGCAGATCGAATACGACCGCCTGATGCAGACCGCACGCGAGCGCGGCTTGTCGCTGCGCTACGAAGCGACGGCCGGCGCCGGTCTGCCCGTGCTCGACACGCTGGCAAAGCTCCAGGAGTCAGGCGATCGTGTCGAGACCATCGTCGGATGCTTCTCCGGAACGCTCGGCTTCATCATGACCGCGCTCGAAGACGGCCGGAAGTTTTCCGACGCCGTGCGCGAGGCCTGGAAGCTCGGCTACACCGAACCCGACCCGCGCGACGACCTCTCGGGCACCGACGTCGCTCGCAAGGCGTTGATCCTGGCAAGGACGCTCGGCCGCTCTCTCGAATTGACCGACATCAAGCTGGAGCCGTTGTTCGGACCTGATGTGGACAGCGATGATCCGGCCACCTTCGTCGACAACCTGCGCAGGCTCGACGACGAGCTCCGCAAGCGCGTGGAGCGCGCGCGGAGCGAGAAGAAAGTGCTGCGCTACGTCGCCAAGATCGGCAAGACCATCCGCGTCGGCATCGAAGCGGTCGAGCAGAGCTCGCCGATGGGCGGCCTGCGCGGCACCGACAACCAGATCGTCATCTATTCGAAACGCTACAAGACCAATCCGCTGGTGGTGACCGGTCCCGGCGCCGGCGCGGAAGTCACCGCCGCCGGCGTTCTCAACGACATCATCGCCATCACCATGCAGGAGCGGCGGAGAGAGAAGCGCCGGAAATGACGACCGTGTTCTCCCCCGCGTCGATCGGCAACGTCGGTCCCGGCTTCGACGTCCTCGGGCTCGCGGTCGACGGCGTCGGCGACAAAGTGTCGGTCACTCTTCACGACGGCGAGGCGCGCGTCGACAGCATCACCGGGCGCGACGCCTCGCTCATTCCGCTCGAGGCGGCGAAGAACGTCGCCGCCATCGCCGCGATGGCCTGGTTGCGCGCGAACGGCGTGAAACAGAATCCGATCGTCTCGATCGAAAAAGGGCTGGCCGTGGCCGGTGGCATGGGAGGCAGCGCCGCCAGCGCGGTCGGCGGCGCACTGGCAGCAGCGCTGGCCGCGGGCGCAGAGCCCTCCGCGGTCGAGGTCATGACCGCAGCGCTCGAAGGGGAGGCCACCGTCGCCGGCCGTCATCTCGACAACATCGCCGCTTCGACGCTGGGTGGGCTGACCATCGTCCTGTCGGTCGATCCCGTCGACGCCGTGTCCGTTCCCGCGCCGAAGCACTGGCGCATCGTCCTCATCACGCCGCGCGTGCGCATCGAAACGAAACGAGCGAGGGCCATCCTGCCCGAGCATTGGGATCGCTCGTCGTGGACACGACAGATGGCCAGCACCACCGCGCTCGCGTACGCGTTCGCGTCCGCGGACGAGAGCCTTCTCCGCCGCGCGCTCGACGATCGCTACGCCGAGCCGATCCGCGCCGAGCTGATCCCCAGGTTTCGCGATGTCAAACAAGCCGCCCTCGACAATGGAGCGCTGGGGTGCTCGATCAGCGGATCAGGACCGACGATCTTCGCCATCACCACGGACAACGATGCCCGCGTGGCCGAGGCCATGCGATCGGCGCTGGGCGGCGTCGGTTGCGACGTGCACACCGGAATGATCGCCAGCCGGGGAGCGCACGCGATATGAAGACCACGGTCCATCAATGGCTGAGCTGCATTACGTGCGGCCACCGCTTTGACATCGACGAGATTCGATACACCTGCGACTGCGGCGGATTGCTCTCCGTTGAGCGCGCCGCGTTTCCGCAGACGACCAGACTCTTCGACGAGCGGTTGAACCGGGGGCCGGGGTCCGAGGCCCGAGGCCTGAGCCAGAGCGGCGTATGGCGATTTCGGGAAGCGGTTCTCTCCATCCCCGACGATCAGATCATCACGCATCCTGAGGGCGCGACGCGGATGTACGAGCGGGAGGGCCTGCTGTTCAAGCATGAAGGCGAGAACCCGACCGGCTCGTTCAAAGATCGCGGCATGACCGTCGCCATCACCCAGGCTGTCCGTCTCGGCTCCCGCGCGGTGGCCTGTGCGTCCACCGGCAACACCAGCGCCTCGCTGGCCGCGTACGCTGCGCAGGCGGGATTGCGCGCGGTCGTCTTCGTGCCGGCAGGCAAAGTGAGCGCCGGCAAGCTCGCGCAGACGCTCGCCTACGGCGCCACCTGCCTGCAGGTTCGCGGAGACTTCGACGCGGCCATGAAGCTCGTGCGCGAGGCATCGGACCGGCTGGGCATCTATCTGGTCAACTCGATCAATCCATTCCGGATCGAGGGGCAGAAGACGATCGTGTGGGAGCTCCTGCAGGATCTCGGCTGGCAGGCACCCGACTGGATCGTCGTTCCGGCCGGGAACCTCGGCAACACCAGCGCGTTCGGGAAAGCGCTCAGGGAGGCGCGTGAGAGCGGGTGGATCGATGCCACACCGCGTCTGGCCTCGATTCAGGCCAGCGGCGCGAATCCGTTCTATCGCAGCTTCCGCGACCAGTTCAGCGGACGCCATCGCGTCACCGCCGAGACGATCGCCAGCGCCATCCGCATCGGCGATCCGGTCAGTCACGATCGCGCCGTCGCTGCGATCCGCTACACCGGCGGCGTCGTCGAAGAGGTCACCGACGACGAGATCATGACGGCCAAGCGCGACATCGACTCGATGGGGATCGGATGCGAGCCGGCCTCAGCGGCCACGCTTGCCGGAGTGCGCAAGCTGCGCGCGGCCGGCGTGATCCGCGACGGCGAGCGCATCGTCTGCGTGCTGACCGGCCATCTGCTCAAGGACACGGAGGCGATCATGAAGTCGCACGCCGGGCGATCGATCGAGATCGATGCAACGATCGAGGCCGTGGAGAAGGCGATCGCTTAAGGCGTAAAGACGAAACGGCGGCCATACTCCGGCCGCCGCTTCGATCGACGTCAGATCGTCTCTACGCTTTGAGATGTTTGTTGACGAGAGCAGTCATCTCGAACATCGAGACCTGCTTCTTGCCGTTGAAGATCTTCTTCAGATTGTCGTCAGCGTTGATCATGCGCCTGTTCGTCTGATCCTGAAGACCGTGCGCCTTGATGTAGTCCCACACCTTCTTGGTGACCTCGCTGCGCGGTATGGGTTTGCTGCCTACGATCGCGCTGAGGTCAGCGCTGGGCGTCACCTCGGCAGCCAGGCCTTTGCCGCCGCCTTTGGAACCGGAACCCTTTTTCGAAGTCGCCATCGTCTCCTCTTTCGATTTTTCCGCGGATTCTGCGCTGTTTACGCCGATCCGTCAAACGGTTGAAAACATCATTTTACGCAGTGAAAGACGCGAGCGGGAAGAATGTTGCGCGGCCTCACCCCATGACGATACCGCCCAGGCCGCCTTCCCTCCTGATCCTGAATGGGATACAGGGGATTCCAAAGGTCCGGAATCGGGCCAAAGGTCTCCCCCTCAATCCTTGTTCAATTTCCGAGCCCGGGCCCCGTTGCCGGCGAAGGAGGGTCACGCACGATGGCCGCAATCTCGTCGATCGAGTCGGTGACGGTCACCAATTGTCCGAATCCCGCTTCCTCGGCGAGCTTCATCAGCAGCGGATAAACCTTCTTCGCGCGTCCGGTCGTGCCGTCGCCGGGCGGATTCCAGTATTCGGTGCCGAAGAGAATCATCGGTGTCGCCGTCGGGCGAAAGCTGCGGTAATAGACCTGACAGGCGTTCTCGAAGATCTCCTGCAGCGTGCCCGCGCTTCCTTCGGCGAAGATCACGCCGCGCGACGCGATCGAGAGCAGCCCTTCCTCGCGCACGCTGTTCTGGAAGTACTTCGCCAGGTACGTCGCGAACATGTTGGGCTGTTCGTGTCCGTAGAACCACGTCGGGACTCCGATGCTTCGATAAGCGCGGGCGGGCGGCGCCACGAACTGTTTGCGCACACGAAAGGAAGGCACGAGATAGTTCGGATCGTCGTGGGTCGGGGCTTTGGCCAGTTCGGCGAGAGCCACATCGAGCGCGTCGTCGGAATGGGCGGCCAGATAGACGCCCAGGTTGCCGGCTTCCATGACGCCCGGGCCGCCTCCGGTGACGATGAGAAATCCCTCGCGGGCCAGCGTCCGGGCCAGCCGCGCGGCGTCGGCGTATGCCTTTGCCCAGCGCGGCACGCTGTGGCCGCCCATGATCCCCACCACGCCTTCACCCGCCCAGGCCGCCAGGTTGTCGTCGAGGGCATCGCTGATGGAGAAATCATGGATGCGGCGGGCCAGCACGTCGTCGAGACCGCAGTTCTCCTTGTTCTTGAAATGCTCGAAGATCACCGCGTCCGGCGTTCGGGAGTAAGTCTCCGGATGGTCGACGTCGAACCCGGCCAGCAATTCCTCGGGCGTGTACAGCGAGACCCGGAATGGATCGAAGGGCTTGCCTGGCATCGGCGGAATGTTCAGGCACTTGTACTTGCCGGCGTGTGCGGAGAGCCCGGTGGTCATCGCACATCCGACGAACACACAACCTTCGAGGTCGATGGCGCGCATCTCCCGGTCGTACTTCGTGAGGTTGAGGCCCTGGAAGGCGACGTCGTTCGATCGCGATGGCGATGCCAGCCACGCCTCCAGGTCCGATACCGCGTCGATCTCCCGCTTCATTCGTTTGAGACGAGGGCGCGATACTCGGGATGCCGCTCGATGTAAGCGGCCGCGTAACTGCAGACCGGGACGACCTGCAGATGTTGTTCGCGCGCGTGCTCGAGCGCGGCGGCCACGAGCGTTCCGGCGATGCCTCGCCCGCCCAGCTCGGCAGGCACGCGCGTGTGCATCAAGGTGATCCTGCCCGGTGTCATCTCGTATTCGACGTAGCTCAATCGACCGTCCACGTCACATTCGAAGCGCGACTGGTCCTGGTTGTTTCGTACCGGAAAATCCATACGGGCGCACTCTCAAGAGCAGTGCCACGGGCCGTCCCGGGCGATAGGATACGCAGTCTATGCGACGCTCACTCATTCTCGCTCTCGCCGCCGTGCTGGCCGGATGCGCATCCCAGCCTCAACCCCCTCCCCCGGCGAAGGGTTCGTCGATCTCCGCCACCGGATTCGATCTTGCGAACCTCGACCGCACCGCAAACTCCTGCACCGATTTCTACACGTTTGCCAACGGCGGCTGGATGAAGTCGCATCCCATTCCCGCGGGCTACCCGTCGTGGGGCAACTTTACCGCGCTATACGTCAGCAATCAGGAGAAGCTGCACACGATCCTCGAGGAGGCGGCGAGATCGAACGCTCCCGCCGGCACGGACGAACAGAGAGTCGGTACGTTCTACGAGAGTTGCATGAACGAGAAGGCCATCGAGCGGGCCGGTGTGACACCGATCTCCGCCGACCTGGCCCGGATCGGTTCACTCCGTTCGTTCGCCGATATGCCGGAAACGCTCGCCCATCTCCATTCGTACGGGATTCCCGCCGTGTTCCAGTTCTCCTCGACCCAGGATTTCAAGAACACGGATCAGGTCGTGGCCTCGATCGCCCAGGCCGGACTGGGGCTGCCCGACCGCGACTACTACACCAAGGAGGATCCGAAATCGAAAGAGATCCGCGTCCGCTACGTCCAGCACATCGCTCAGATGCTCCAGCTCCTCGGCGACGATCAGCCGAATGCACAGAGCGAAGCGCGAAACATCATGGACTTCGAGATGAAGCTGGCCCAGGCCTCCATGACGAAAGTCGAGCTGCGCGATCCCGTGGCCACGTATCACAAGATGACCGCGGATCAACTGCAGACGCTGTCGCCCTCCTTCTCCTGGCCGGAGTATTTCGCTGCCGTCGGACTGCCGAAGCTGGAGACGGTCATCGTCGCCCAGCCGCAATTCGTCGGCGAGATCGATCAACTCGTCAGGACGGTGCCCCTGGACGCATGGAAGAGCTACCTGAGATGGAACCTCGTCAACGCGGAAGCGCAAAGGCTGCCGCAGCAGTTTGCCGAGACCGATTTCGATTTCTACAGCCGCTATCTCTCCGGCACGAAGGAGATGCTTCCGCGCTGGAAGCGCTGCACCGCCGCAACCGACCGAGTGCTCGGAGAAGCCCTGGGACGACTCTGGGCAAAGCGCTACTTCCCGGAGTCGGCGAAGGCTCAGGCGCTGGACATGGTCCACAATCTCGAGAGTGCGCTGCGCGAAGATCTCACCACGCTGTCGTGGATGAGCCCGGAGACACGCCGGCAGGCCGAGACCAAGCTCGACGCCTTCGGACTCAAGATCGGCTATCCGGACAAGTGGCGCGACTACTCCGCGCTGTCGATCACGAACCAGCCGTACGCCAGCAACTTCATCGCCGCGCGCCAGTTCGAGTTTCATCGCGATCTCAACAAGATCGATAAACCGGTGGATCGCACGGAGTGGCTGATGTCGCCACCCACCGTCAACGCCTACAACAATCCGCCGATGAACGAGATCGTGTTCCCCGCCGGCATCCTGCAGCCCCCCTTCTTCGATCCAAACGCAGATCCCGCGTACAACTACGGCGGCATGGGCGCGGTCATCGGCCACGAGATCATTCACGGGTTCGACGATGAGGGCCGCCAGTTCGATCTGCACGGAAACCTTGCCGACTGGTGGACGCCCGAGGACAAAGAGCGATTCGTCGAGCGCGCGAAGTGCGTGTCCGAGCAGTTCAGCAGCTACGACGTCAACGGCGAGCACATGACCGGCGACCTCGTCCTCGGCGAGAGCATCGCTGACCTGGGCGGGCTGCAGCTCGCCTACGCCGCCTACGAGAAGTCGCAGGAAGGAAAGCCCCGTCAGGTCATCGACGGCTTCACCCCCGAACAGCGATTCTTCCTCGGCTGGGCCCAGGTGTGGGCCGAGATCTCCACCCCGCAGAACGAAAGACTGCAAATCACGACCGATCCCCATCCGCTTTCGCGCTTCCGCGTGAACGGACCGCTGTCGAACATGCCGGAGTTCGCGACGGCGTTCGGCTGCAGGAGCAGCGACAAGATGGTGCGTCCGGACGACAAGCGCTGCAACGTGTGGGGAGCCAGCGCCGCGAAATAGGAACCGTGTCATCCCGAGCGGGAGCGAGGGATCCGGGAGGCGGAGCGTTGCCGGAGCCAACACCCTGATCCTCGCTACGCCCGGGATGACAGCGACCTCACCGCTTGTTCGAGCATCGCCGCCGGCCGGTCGCGCTCGACCTCGATGCCGATGTGGCGCAGCGCCGCGTGCAGCGTGTCGATGACGCGGCGCTCGTCGAGCGCGGGCAGAGCAAGCGCCCCGTCGCGCTTGCCAATCTTCGCGCCGCTAGCGTCGACGACGAGCAGAAGGTGCGTGTAGAGCGGCGTCCGATATCCGAGAGCCCGTTGCAGCGCGATCTGCCGTGGGGTGGAAGAGAGAAGATCGGCACCGCGCACAACGTGCGTCACGCCCTGCTTTTCATCGTCGACGACGACGGCCAACTGATAGGCGAAGACGCCGTCGGCACGCCTGACGACGAAGTCACCGGCGCCGCGAAAACGCGTCGAGCGTGGCACCCGCCCCGGTGACAATCCATCGCGGCACGTCCCCGGGTAGATCCCGTCCGCCGGATCGCTCGCAGCGGGCGCCGACGCCGCACGCAGCAGATCGGCACGAGAGCAGGCGCAGTCGAACACCAGATCGTTCTCGCGGAGCGCGCGCAACGCCGTCTCGTACAACTCGATCCGCTGCGACTGGTAGACGACGTCGCCGTCCCAGTTCAGGCCGTATCGTTCGAGCGCAGCGAGGATCTCACTATCGGCGCCGGCGACCACGCGCGGGCGATCGAGATCCTCCATCCGCACGAGCCAGCGACCGTTCGCCGCCCGGGCATGCAACCACGATCCGGCCGCGGCAACGAGACTGCCGAGGTGCAACGGACCGGTTGGCGAAGGAGCAAAACGTCCCACGTGGCTCGTCACATGCGTAAAGATACCCGGGCATGGCTGAATTGTTCGATCCTCTCGAGATCCGCGGCGCCACATTCCGCAACCGCATCTTCGTATCACCGATGTGCCAGTACTCGAGCGACAACGGCATGCCCGACGACTGGCACCTCGTCCATCTCGGATCGCGCGCGGTCGGTGGGGCCGGGCTGGTCATGGTCGAAGCGAGCGGCGTTTCGCCGGAGGGACGCATCACGTTCTGGGACAGCGGCCTCTGGTCAGACGATCACGCGCGCGCGCTGCGGCGCATCACCACGTTCGTCGAGGCGCAGGGTGCCGTGTCCGGCATACAACTCGCGCACGCCGGCAGGAAAGCCTCCACCGAGAAGCCGTGGCGCGGCGGAAAGCTGATCACGGACGGGCCGTATTCGTGGACCCCGCAGGCGCCGAGCGCGATTCCCTTTCATGAGAGCGATCCCCCGCCGCGGGAGATGACGAACGAAGATATCGACAAGGTCGTCCGCGATTTCGAACGCTCCACAAGGCTCGCATTCGAGGCCGGTTTCCACGTGCTCGAACTGCACATGGCTCACGGATATCTGCTGCACGAGTTTCTGTCGCCGCTCACCAACACCCGCGGCGACGAGTACGGCGGCTCGCTCGAGAATCGCATGCGCCTGCCGCTGCGCGTCGCGGAATCCGTGCGCGCGAAGTGGCCGGCGGAGTTGCCGCTGTTCGTGCGCATCTCGGCGACCGATTGGGCGGAGGGCGGATGGGACCTCCAGCAGTCGATCGAGCTCTCGCGCAGGCTTCGGGCCGTGGGCGTCGATCTGATCGACTGTTCGAGCGGCGGGGCGGTGGCGCGGGCGAAGATCGCGGTCGGTCCCGGCTACCAGGTCCCGTTCGCGCGTGCCATCCGCAAAGAAGCCGCAATCGCCACCGGCGCGGTCGGACTGATCACCGACGCGCGCCAGGCAAACGAGATCATCCGCGAAGGCTCAGCCGACGCCATCCTGATGGCGCGCCAGTTCCTCCGCGAACCGTACTTTCCGCTACACGCGGCGAAGGAGCTGGGCATCGATGTGCCGTGGCCGGAGCAGTATGGGAGGGGGAAGTAGGGTGCTCGGTGCTGGGTGCTGGGTGCTGGGTGCTGGGTGACGAGGGTAGCCGGTAGCCGGTAACCGGCAACCCAGCGACCCAGCGACCCAGCGACCCGATTCACCACTCCCACCACTTCTTCTCGTGCACGGTCGGGATGTCCATCCTCTTTCGGATGTCCTCGATGCGCCAGCCGGTGAGCTCGGCGAGATTCTTCGCCTCGTTCTCACCTCGTGCGTGGAGCATGGCGCGATACTCCTCGGCTCCGCAGGCCACGGTTCCTTTGAACGGGTGATGCATGACGTAGCGTGCCTGAAAGTTCTGGCGGTCGCCGGTTTCCTGGAACACGAGGTCGTCGGGGAAATGCGCGCGGTCGTAGCGCACGTGCAGGCGGCTGACAAACGCGTCGATCGCTCCGGAGCTGTCATTGCCGGGTGTCAGCCAGAAGACCCCCAGGCCGCGCAGCTCGTCGCGTGAGAGCGGTTGCGCGGCGCAGGGATCGCACCAGTTCATGTCCCACGCGTACTCGAGAAAGACCGTGGACATGTCCTGGCGACGCACCTGTTCGGAGAACAGCGCCTGGTAGAACGTCGCGAAGTTCGATCCGACGTAGAGCGGCACGTCCTGATCGGACGGCAGTCGCACCGTACGATAGTTTGTCGTCTCCACGCGACCCTTACGCGTGAGCGCGTACACGAACAGCTCCTGCGGCCCGTTCGCGTTCACGGTGCCCAGGCGGATCGGGAGCATGAACTTCGGAGACTCGTACGCCACCTGAATCGGGCGCAGGTAGTTGAATCCCGTCCGGGCCTGTTCGCGCAGATTCACTTTGGCCACGAAGAACTTCAGGTTCTGCCGGATATACGACCCCAGAACTTCGGCCGCTCCCGCCGGCAGGCGATAGCCGTTCTGCGTCAGCCAGGTCGTCAGTCCCGAGCTCTCCTTCGCCGAGAGGATCAGGATGTCGTACTCGCCGACGGTATATCTCGCTTCGATGGTGACACCGAGCGCCTTGGCTGCGATGTCCTTTTTTTGGAAAGCACCCGCCTGATTCGCCGCCGCCGACGGCCTGACCATGCGCTCGTCGCGCATCGCGCACGGATCGGGATCGAAGTACTCCACCAGCCTCGGCGATGAGTAGGCGTCGAGACGGTCGACGAGCGCCTTATTGGCCACGCGGATCTGCCCGCGCTCCAGCACCGTGGGCACGGGGATGACCACGGCGAACTCGCGCGGGTCACCCTTGAAGTCGT
Organism: Thermoanaerobaculia bacterium; assembly: GCA_038244815.1. Classification (GTDB taxonomy): domain Bacteria; phylum Acidobacteriota; class Thermoanaerobaculia; order Gp7-AA8; family Gp7-AA8; genus DASVHS01. The sequence goes on along the minus strand of JBBRTB010000028.1, from coordinate 28,536 downwards.
TGGCCATGGTCATGACGGTGCGGTCGCCGTCACGGACCAGGACGACCTGCGACGCCTTGTTGAACAGCTTCGCGTCGCCTTTGGCGACGTAGAACCCGCAGAAGCCGAATGCCTGCGGGGTGACGAACAGAACGAACAGCGCGGCAGCAATCGTTTTCACAGCTATCTCCTCTTTGAACAGGCCCAGGGCCTCAGGCCTCGAGCCTCGGTTGTTCCATTGGAAGCGGATTCCCACGAGCAGGTGATCGATGAGAGGCACGGCCAGCGCGCAGACGGCCAGAGACCAGAGCAGCGCGTTGGGGCGGAAGAGCCTGAACTGCACGAACCAGGCGCCGGCGGCGACGAGCGCGGCGAACAGAATTCTGCCGGCGCGCGCGTCGGGCGTCGTCTTCGGGTCGGAGATCATGAAGAAGGCGAAGATCAGAAGCGCGCCGTTCCCGAGGCGGTAGAACGGGATCGTCAGCGGATCTCCGAGCCATAGCGAGCGCCCGAAGAGAATGGCCACCCAGAACAGAAGGAACGCCAGCGTGACGTCGCTGCGCTCGCTGCGGTAGACCACGAGCATTCCCGCGCAGGCGATCAGGAAGCCGAAGAACGCCGCCGAGCCCCATTGGCCGGACGACACCCACACCCGCGGCGTGGCCACCATCATCACCACGATGGCCAGGTTGGTGGGGTTGAAGACATGTTTGCCATTCCGGCGGATGAGGAACTTGCTGGACACAGCGATCGCCGCCGCCGCCATCAGCAGCAGCAGCGAGTTGCTGCGCAGCAGCAACGACAGCGACAGCCCCGAGATCGCCGCGCTCCTCCACTCGAAGCGAAGATGGGCCGCGCGCGAGCAGATCCATTGCGTGACCAGCGCGGCGCCGAGAATCCCCGCGACACGCCACGGCGTCAGGTCAAAGCGGAGGACGACGATGCCGTAGACGAGAAGTCCGGACAGCGACGCGATCTGCCAGTATCGCGGGTCGATCTTTGCGCTCATGGGGGGTTGGACACTGTGGGGTGTTGGGAAGAAACCGGGTAGGTCGTGGGTCGTCGGTCGTGGGTCACGGGGGCGTCTGAGCGATGAAGCCCCCGTGACCGACGACCCACGACCCACACGACCCACTACTCCTCTTCCATCGTCACGCTGACCGGATCGACGCCCCAGATCTCGCGGGCGTATTCGAGGACGGTGCGGTCGCCGGAGAACCAGCCGCTGCGGGCCACGTTGAGGATGGACATCCGCGTCCACTGTTCACGCGACTGCCAGACTGTCGCGGCGCGTTCCTGGGTCTCGACGTAAGAAGCGAAGTCGGCGCAGAGAAAGTAGCGGTCGGCGCCGGTGAGCTCCTCGACGATCGGCAGATAGACGCCGCCACTCAGCGTGGCAATCGACTCGATCACTCGCTTGAGCTCCGGATTGGCGTCGATGAACGTGCGCGGGTTGTATGAGCTGCGCATCGATGCGATCTCGTCCGCTGTCCTGCCGAAGATGAAGATGTTGTCGTGGCCGACCTCGTCGCGGATCTCGATGTTGGCGCCGTCGAGCGTGCCGATGACGATGCCGCCGTTGACGATGGCCTTCATGCAGCCGGTTCCGGAGGCCTCCGTTCCGGCGGTGGAAATCTGCTCGGACAGCTCGGTGGCCGGGAACAGCAACTCGGCGCAGGAGACCTCGTAGTTGGGAACGAAGACCACGCTTACCGCCGAGTGCGCGCGCGGACTGCGGCTCAGCATGGCTTCGACGTCGTGAATCAGACGGATGATGAGTTTGGCCATGACGTACCCCGGCGCGGCCTTGCCCGCGAAGATCAGCGTCCGGGGAACGACCGGAAGACCGTCGTTCAGGCGGTGCCACAAGGCGATGGCGTGCATGACGTTCAGAAGCTGGCGCTTGTATTCGTGAATGCGCTTGATCTGCACGTCGTACAGCGAGTCGATGTCGATGTCGTGGGCGTGGCGCCGGCGCAGCCATTTGGCCACGATCTCTTTGCGCTCGCGCTTCACCGCCGCCCAGCGAATGCGAAAGAGGTTGTCGTCCGCGAATTTCTCCAGCCCGCGCAACTGCTTCAGGTCCGCTGCCCACCCCTCCCCGATTGCCTCGGTGATGAGCGAAGAGAGCTCCGGGTTGGCCTGCAGCAGCCAGCGGCGCGGCGTGATGCCGTTCGTCTTGTTGTTGAACTTGCGCGGATAGAGCTCGTCGAACTCGCGGAACATCCCCTTGCGCAGGATCTCCGTATGCAGCTTGGCCACTCCGTTGACCGAGTGGCTGCCGGCGATGGCCAGATGGGCCATGCGCACGTGTCCGTCGTCGATGATGGCCAGCCGGCCGGCGCGCTCCGGATCGTTCGGGTTGGCCATCATCACGTCGGAGCGCAGGCGGCGATCGATCTCCTCGATGATCTGCATGTGCCGTGGCAGCAGCCTGGTCATCAGATCCTTCGGCCATCGCTCCAGCGCTTCCGGCAGCACGGTGTGATTCGTGTACGCGAAGACGCGCTCGCAGATCCACCAGGCCCGGTCCCACTCCACCATCTCCTGATCGACGAGCACGCGCATCATTTCCGGGATGGCGATCGATGGATGCGTGTCGTTCAAGTGGATGGCCACCTTGTCGGGAAGGTCTTCCCACCGGCGGCCCGGATATTTCTTGAAGCGGCGGATCACGTCCTGGATCGTGGCCGAGGTGAAAAAGTACTGCTGCTTGAGCCGCAGCTCGCGGCCGGCGTACTCCGCATCGGGCGGATAGAGCACTTTGGAGATGGACTCGGTGCGATCCTTGTCCTCGACCGCGGCGACGTAGTGGCCGGTATTGAACTGGGCCAGATCGAATTCGCGGCTCGACTTTGCGGCCCACAGGCGCAACGAATTGACCGTGTCGTTCCGATAGCCGGGCGCGGCCAGGTCATACGCCATCGCGTAGACCTCCTCGGTGTCCACCCAGCGGTAGCGTTCCCGTCCGGAATCGTCCTGGTAGAAATCGACGCGGCCATAGAACTTCACAGGGAAGAGCACGTCGGGCCGCGCCACTTCCCACGGATTTCCGTAGCGCAGCCAGTTGTCGGGCCGTTCGGTCTGCTGGCCATCGACGATCTGCTGGCGGAAGATGCCGTACTCGTAACGGATGCCGTAACCGTAGAACGGCAGAGCCAGCGTCGACGCAGAGTCGAGAAAACAGGCAGCCAGGCGGCCCAGCCCGCCGTTGCCGAGACCGGCGTCGTTCTCTCGTTCGGCGATGTCGTCCAGGCTGAGGCCGAGCCGCCGCATGGCTTCGACGTACTCCGGCTTCGCGCCGAGATTGATCACGTTGCTCACCAGCAACCGGCCGAGCAGAAACTCCAGCGACAGGTAGTAAACGCGTTTGACGTCCGCTTTGTAGTAAGTGTCCTGGGTCGCGAACCAGCGATCCATCAACCGGTCCCGCACCGCGAAGGCCAGCGCATGAAAGGCGTCGAGGTCGGTGGCGTTGTGGCCGTCGCGGGCCACCGAATACATCATCCGGTATGCGAACGAGTCGACGATGGCGTCGGCGTCCAGCCCGCCGGGCTGCGGCTTCGGGATGTTGCGCATCCCTTGAGTCTATTCGCTACTCACGCCGCGCCGGAAGAACCGTGCCGCGGCACTCGCCGAAGCCGATGCGCGGCAAGCCCTCCCGTTCGCACCAGCCGCGCATGATCACCTCGTCGCCGTCTTCGAGGAAACGCCGCTCCTCGCCGTCCGGCAGCCGGATCGGCTCGGTGCCGCGCCACGTCAGCTCGAGGAGACAACCGCGCGAATCGCGCTCCGGTCCGGAAACGGTCCCGCTGGCGAGCAGATCGCCCGCGTTGAGATTGCAGCCGTTCGAGCTGTGATGCGCCACCATCTGGGCGACGGTCCAGTACATGTCCCGAAAGTCTCCGCGGCTCAGACGGAAGGGCTCGATCTTCTCGTCGCGCATCCGCTGCGAGCGCAGCGATACCTCCAGGGTGATGTCGAAGGCGCGGTCGTCGTCGTAGCGGAGATACGGAAGAGGCTCGGGGTCGCCGTCCGGCCGCGCCGGGACAGGCAGACGATAAGGCTCGAGCGCGTCGAGGGTTACGATCCACGGCGAGATCGACGTGGTGAAGTTCTTCGCCAGAAACGGGCCGAGCGGCTGGTACTCCCACGTTTGCAGGTCGCGCGCGGACCAGTCGTTCACGAGACAGAGCCCGAACACGTGCAGCAGCGACGCGCGGATCGGAATCGTCTCACCGAGCCCGTTGCCGCGCCCGATAAACATGCCCACTTCCATCTCGTAGTCGAGGCGCTTCGACGGACCGTACTCCGGCGGCAGCGACGGATCCTCGCGCGTCTGGCCGAGCGGACGATGAAAGGACGTGCCGCTGATGACCACCGACGACGACCTTCCGTGATAGCCGACCGGTATGTATTTGTAATTCGGCAGCAGCGGATTGTCCGGACGGAACATCGAGCCGACGTTCGTGGCGTGATAAATGGAGGCGTAGAAATCGGTGTAGTCGCCGATCGAGCACGGCATCAGCATCTCGGCATCGGCCTGCGGAACGAGATGGCCGGCCACCTCGTGGCGTTCCGGCGCATCCTCCCGCAGCAACTCGACGAGGCGCGTCCGGAGGCGCGACGTGTTCTCGCGCCCGCGCGACATCAACTCGTTGAGCGTGGCCCGCGTGCACGCCCACTCCGTCACCAGTCCCGCTTCGTGACAGGCGAAGAGATCGAGCAGCCTGTCGCCGATGGCCACGCAGATATGCGGGTCCGCACCGCGGCGATAGACACCGAACGGCAGATTCTCGATGGGAAAGTCCGGGTGCCCGTTCGCCGATTCGAGCCAGGAGTTCATGGCCCAGGCCTCGGGCCTCGGGCCTCGGGCCTCGGACCCACCCAGGCGCGATCAGCGCGCTCAACCGAGGCCCGAGGCCGAAGGCCCGGACCCACCCAGGCGCGATCAGCGCGCTCAACCGAGGCCCGAGGCCGAAGGCCCGGACCCACCCAGGCGCGATCAGCGCGCTCAACCGAGGCCCGAGGCCTGAGGCCCGAGGCCTGATTCACAGCCACCCCAGTTCCTGGAGATCGCGAATGGGCTCCTCGAACGAGCAGGAGCCGAACGAGATCGCATAACGCGAACGGACGCGGCGCAGCTCGTCGGTGGTGACGCGGAGGTCGCGGAACCACACTCCTCCATCGTCGAAGCCGAACGCGCGCGGATTTTCCTCGCTCAGGATCAGCGGCGCCGCACCCGGCATGGCGGCCGCCACGAACACGTTGACGAAGCCGTGCATCGTACCGGACGGCGAATCGGGCTCGTACGTGAACGGCTTCGCACAGCGAACGGGATGGTGAAGGCCGGCCGTGGCCTTGAACGGCACGTTCTTCTGGCGGCAGGCTCGAATCAACGACGCCACGTGCTCGACCGCCGGGAAGGCGTCCGCGGTCACGCCGCCGGTGCGGATCTTCGCGCGAAATCCGTAGTGGCCGATGATGTCGATGAGATCGATATCGGCGACTTCGATGTAGATCATCTGCTTGGCCGCCTGCTGCTTGATGAGATCGATCTCCTCCGCGTCTTTTGCCTTGACTTCGACGACATGCGCGTCGGGAATCGAGTCGGCCGACGAAGCCACGACGCTCAGCGGAAAGTCGGACGGCACCTCGCCCATCCGCGCCGCCGGAACCACGAAGCGGCCGAGAGCCCAGGCGAATTCGCCGCGGCGATAGCGATCGTAGTTGCGAATGGCTTCGTCCAGCGGCAGCGACGCCGGCGGAAAGAGGCCGGCATAGTCGATCAGCGAGTCGAGAAGGACACGAACCGACTCCCTCACCGCTCGTCCGGCCGGAAGTTTTTCTGAAGCGTCTTCCAGCATTCCCAGTAATCGCGCTGCAGTTGCGGGGCTTCGATGGCCACCTCGCCGGGGCACAGCACGAAACGGCTCTCGAACATGAAGGCCAGCGTATCGCCGGCGAACTGCGGCGCCAGCCCGGCCGAGGAGGCGCGCTCGTACGTGGCGGCGTCGGGACCGTGGCCGGACATGCAGTTGTGCAGGCTGCCGCCGCCCGGCGCGAATCCTTCCGCCTTGGCGTCGTAGACACCGGTAACCAGCCCCATGTACTCGTTCATCACGTTGCGGTGGAAGTAAGGCGGACGGAAGGTGTGCTCCGCCACCATCCATCGCGGCGGAAAGATCACGAAGTCGCAGTTGGCGGTTCCGGGAACCTCGGATGGCGAGGTGAGCACGGTGAAGATCGACGGATCGGGATGATCGAACGACACGCTGTTGACGGCGTTGAACCGCCCGAGATCGTACTTGTACGGTGCGTAGTTGCCGTGCCAGGCCACCACGTCGAGCGGCGAGTGATCGATGCGCGCCGTCCAGAGATTGCCGAGGAACTTCGCTACGAGCTCGAAGTCACCGTCGCGGTCCTCGTACGCCGCCACGGGCGTCTGGAAGTCGCGGGCGTTGGCCAGTCCGTTCGCGCCGATCAGACCGAGATCCGGCAGACGGAACAGCGCGCCGAAATTCTCGCAGACGTAGCCGCGTACGTCCCCGTCGACCTCGACGCGAAACCGCACCCCGCGCGGAATGACGCAGATCTCGCCGGGCCCGGCGTCGAGAACACCGAGCTCCGTCCTCACCACGATGCGTCCCTGCTGCGGAACGAGCAGCAACTCGCCGTCAGCATCGTAGAAGAAGCGTTCGGTCATGGAGCGGTTCGCGGCGTAGACGTGCACGCGGATGCCCGTGCTCATGGCCGGATCTCCGTTGCCGCAGATCGTGGTCACGCCATCGATGAAATCGCAGGGCTTCGACGGAATCGGGAACGGATCCCATCGCAGTTGATTCGGTGTCCCCTCGGTCAGGGCATCACCGTTGCGGAGTTTGCGAAACGGCTCGTGCTTCACCGCCGGGCGGATGCGATAGAGCCACGACCTCCGGTTGACGCTCCGCGCGGCCGTGAACGGCGTGCCGCTCAGTTGTTCCGCGTAGAGGCCGCGAGCGACGCGCTGGGGCGAGTTCTGCCCTTGCGGAAGTGTTCCCGCGATCGCTTCAGTGGCGAACTCGTTGGCGAAGCCGGTGTTGTACGCGAGCTTCGTTGTCGGCGGACGCTCGGTCATTGTCATGACGCAGGGCTGACTGGCGTTACAGATTACCCCGCTTTGCCTGCTCCGCTTCGATCGACTCGAAGAGGGCCCGGAAGTTTCCCTTGCCGAACCCGCGCGAGCCCTTGCGCTGGATGATCTCGAAGAACAGCGTGGGACGATCCTCGACCGGCTTGGTGAAGAGCTGCAGGAGGTAGCCCTCAGGATCGCGGTCCACGAGGATGTTGAGCTCGCGCAGCCGCTCCATCGGCTCGTCGATTTTGCCGACGCGCGTCTTCAGCTCCTTGTAGTACGAATCAGGTGCGCTCAGGAACTCCACGCCGTTCGCTTTGAGCTTCGTCACGGTCTCGATGATGTCACCGCACAGAAGAGCGACGTGCTGGACGCCCGGACCGTTGTACCAGTCGAGGTACTCGTCGATCTGGCTCTTCTTGCGGCCCGGAGCCGGCTCGTTGATGGGGAACTTGACGAGCTTGTTGTCGTCCGACATGACGATGGACATGAGCGCGCTGAATTCGGTGGAGATGTCCTTGTCGTCGAACGTGATGTAGCGCGAGAAGCCCATCACCTGGCTGTAGTAGTCGGCCCAGGTGTTCATCTTCCCGAGCTCGACATTGCCGACGATGTGATCCATGACCAGGAGACCGCTGTCGTCGCCGCGGACCTCCGCGGCCTCGTAGCCAGGGAGGAACGCGCCTTTGTAGTCCTTGTACGAGATGAAGGTGTGCACCGTGTCGCCGTACGTGTGAATGGAGGCACGGCGGACGCTGCCGTGCTCGTCGTGCATGTCATGCGGCTCGACCGCTACTCTCGCTCCACGCTTCACAGCCTCGGCGAACGCGAAGTCCGCGTCCTCGACCAGCAGCGCGACGTCGTAGATCCCATCGCCGTGCTTGCGGATGTGCTCGGCGCCGGGATGATGCGGCGTCAGCGGCGTCGTGATGACGAAGCGGATTTTCCCCTGCGCCAGCACGTACGACGCGGCCATGCGGTTGCCCGTCTCCAGCCCGCTATAGGCGATCTGCGAGAAACCGAATGCCTTGCGGTAGTAGTACGCCGACTGCTTGGCGTTTCCGGACCAGAACTCAACGTGATGGATCCGCTTCAGTTTGAGCGGATTCTCGCCGCGGGCGCTCTGCTCGTTCTTCTCATGGGTCACGGTGGCAGTCATCGAATCCTCCGGGTCATCCAACACATCGGTCACTCGATCATAATCCGCTCACATGAAGGTACGGGTCATTCTCGTGGAGCCGCAGGAAGGGGGCAACGTCGGTGCGGCGGCTCGGGCCATGAAGAATTTCGCGTTCCGCGACCTCGTGATCGCCGGTCCGCGGCCGCCGGAGCCGGACGAGAAATCGATCTGGTGGGCGTCGGGAGCCGGCGACGTGCTGCAGGGCGCTCGCTACGTCGAGACGCTCGGCGAGGCGCTCGCCGACGCGCACATGAGCGTGGCCACGACCGCCGCCCGGGAGCGCCATGTCCACGAGCAGCTCACTCCCGCCGAGGTCGCTCGTGTCGCATCGCGGACGCTCGGGGGTGATGAGACGCTGGCACTCGTGTTCGGACGGGAAACCTGGGGGCTGAGCGGGCAGGAAATCGCCATGTGCCAGCGCACCGCGTCGGTGCCGACCTCGACAGAGTCACCGACCATGAACCTCGCGCAGGCCGTGGCCGTCTTCTGCTACGAGCTTTCCAAACCGGATCGCGGCGATCGGCCCTCAGACCTCGGCGCGAGTGCGCCCGGCGAGCTGATCGCCGCACTCAACAAACACGCGCGCGCGTTGCTCATCGACGTCGGGTTTTTCGCTGACACGGCTCCCGATCGCATGTGCGCGGAGCTGCAGTCGCTGGCTGGAAAACGGGCGCTGTCCAGGCGTGAAGCGTCGCTGCTGCTGTCGTTCGTGCGTCACGTGCACGGCCGGCTGGCGCGGTGACCTACAGCTTAAGAATCAGCTTGGTCATGTCGTGCTGATTGCCGTCCGGGTCCGTTCCGTATCCCAGCTGCACGAGCGCGTCGAAACCGAGCGTTTCCAGCGTCTTCACGGCGTCCGCTTCGAGGTCGGAGATGAGCATCGAGTTGACGTGGCGCAAGCCGCGCTCGTGGGCGATGCCGACCAGCAGATTCACGAGCGCCGTGCCGAGGCCCACGCCGCGATAAGCGGGATCGATCATCCACTTGATGCGGCCGACCAGCCGTAGCGGTCCGTCCAGCCGGTGCAGCGTGGCATCGGCGACGATGTGGTGCCCGTCGAGGGCGAGCAGCGGGAACACTTTCGCGTAATCGATGTTCCGTCCCCACGACTCGATGAGCGACCGGTTGTCGACGTTGTCCCAGGCGAAACGCTTGTAGTCGTTCGGCAGGCGATGAAAAAAGTCGTACAGCGAGTCGACGTCCGATTCCTGGAACGGGCGGATGAGAACGTGCCGGCCGTCGCGGAGGGCGGCCTCCTGCGGATAGTTGTGCGGCATGAGCCGCGAAGCATACACGAAGGCCTCGGGCCGCGGACCGACCGCCCGGGGACCAACCGAGGCCCGAGGCGAAGACCAACAGTAAAGCGACGAGCAAATTCATCGATGTCTGCTCATTGCCAGAGCATTGGTAGAAACGTCGCCAGACCGTGTAGCTGGTCGAGGTGATCGGGTGCGCTGTTCCCCGCGAATCCGAGTACGGTGAAAAATCCACGGCGTGACTCGCTGAGCTGTTGCATCCCGTGAGGTCCCCACTGCACGACCGGCTTTCGGGACATGCCGAGCTGTTTGAGAAGCCAGTCGGAAGTCTCGGTGGTGCTGGCGTACGTGCCGGGAAAGATCTCCGAATGCGTGACGACGAATCGCTTCTCGCCGCGCACGGCCCACTCCGCGTAACGAAGAAACGGCAGGAGCTTCGACTCGTCCAGCCTGCCGCCTTCGGCGAGCCCTTTCCCTTCGGGAAGGTAGCCGGTGTGCATTCCGTCGATGAGCAGGACGCCGTCGATCGTGTCCGCATGCTGCCTGAGGATCTCGCGGATGGAGCCGTACCCGGCGCTGAAGCCGGAGAGGTAAGTGGCGCGAAGCGGCGGCGACAGCGCGGCGATGCGCTCGCGCAACCGCGTGAAGAGCGTCGGATCGGCGGCGAACGGTGCGGCGAAGCGCGATCCGCCCGCGCCGAGATTCACGGAGGCCACGACGAGCGGACGTCCCGTGTCTTCCGCTGCCTGCATCGGCAGCCACGACGGGCCGAGGAAGTGAACGACCAGATCGCAGGGCGGACTGCTGGCGCAGGCTGGGGTGATCTCGAACTCGACCGGTTTGGCGAGGACATCGGCGATCGTGAGTTGTTTTCCGCCGGGAGGCCGTTGCTGCACGCGCTCGTGCGCGCGTGTGCTCTCCACCATCGGCGACGGATTCTGCGGCGCGGGCTTCGGACCGCGCGACGCGCAGGCGGCGGCGAGCAGCACCAGCAGCGCGCGCCTCAACAAGCAGTTTTCTCCATTCGCGTCAGCGGAAACGGCGTTCCGTCCTCGAGCTTCGCCGGTACGTTCTCGACGGCGCGGTAACCGCAGGCCGCGTACATGGCCTCGCCGCTCAGCATGGCCATCAGCTCGATCCTGCGAAATCCCGCTTCGCGCGCATCGCGCTCGCATCGCTCCAGGATCATCTTTCCGATCCCTCGCCGCTCGAATCGTGGAAGGACGAACATGGCCCGGATGCGCGCCGCGTCGCGTGAGGGATCGAGCAACTGCGCATCATCGCTGCTCGAGCCGCTGCCCGCGTACAGCCTGGCGCGCCGGCTCCAACCGCCGCAGCCGGCGATCTCCCCTCCGCTCTCCGCCACGAAGTACGTCTGGTCATCGACGAGCTCGTGGTCGAGATGAGCGATGTACGCGAGCGCGCTTTTCACCTGGGCGGGATCGTACGAGCGACTGCTGATGCCGGCGATGGACTCGCGGATCACGCACTCGATGTCAGGAATGTCACGCTCGCTGGCGCGACGCAGGCTGACTTGCATAGAGCCGGTCTCTCTCCTCGAGCAGTTGCGCGGCCACGCTGACCGCGATCTCGGCCGGTGCGTCCGATCCGATCTCCAGTCCGATCGGGCAACGAAACGCCTTCTGCGCTTCCTCGGGCAACCCCGCGGCGGCGATGTCCTGCCTCAGTCTCTTCGCTTTGGAATGGCTTCCGATGACGCCGAGGTACGGGAACGTGCGGTTGCGCAGGATCTCGACGAGGATCGGCGAATCGCTGGAATGCCCCATCGTCATCAGCACCACGAACGACTGCTCCGGAATCTTCGCCACTTCGCCGGCCATGTCGGATGCTTTGATTTTTGTGATCTTCGGCGAATCGGGGATCCGTGCCAGCCACTCCTGGCGGGGATCGATGCAGGTGATTCGGCAGTCGAGCTTCGACAACAGCTCGATGACCGACTGCGCGACGTGTCCGGCGCCGAACACGACGATGTTCCAGCGCGTCACGTTGAAGGCCTCGAAGTACACGCGCACGACACCGCCGCAGGTCATGCCGATGTCTTTCTCCAGGCTCCACTGGAAAAAGCGCGTCTTCGGCGCTGTGGGATCGTCGAGCAGAGCTTTCGCCTCCGCCAGGCAGCGGGCTTCGATCCTGCCCCCACCGGTGGTGCCGTGGACGCGGCCTTCCGCGGTCACGAGCATCTTCGAGCCGCGATCCTGCGGCGTCGAGCCGAGCGTGTCCACCACCGTGACGGCGACGAATGGGGCGTTCGACGCCGCCAGCTCATTGAGCGCTTCGAACCAGGTCGTCACAGCGATTAGTATCCTCGCATGACCGCGCTCCGCTCAAAGAGAGTCGTCGCGAACGGCCACGTGTCGCCGGCCACGATCCACGTCTCGGACGGAAAAATCACCGAGGTCGGACCCTACGAGGAACAACCGAGGCCCGAGGCCCGAGGCCCGAGGCCTGAGTTGATCGACTACGGCGATCTCGTGATCATGCCCGGCCTCGTGGACTCGCACGTGCACGTCAACGAGCCCGGGCGGACGGAGTGGGAAGGATTCATCACGGCCACCCGCGCGGCGGCCGCGGGCGGCATCACCACCATCGTCGACATGCCGCTCAATTCGATTCCACCGACGACGACGGTCGAGGCCTTGCGCGTCAAAGCGGAGGCGATGCGCGGCAATCTGCGCGTCGATGTCGGGCTGTGGGGGGGCGTCGTTCCGGGAAATCTCCGCGAGCTCCGTCCGATGCTGGCCGAGGGTGCGCTCGGGTTCAAGTGCTTTCTCGTGCACTCGGGGGTGGAGGAGTTCCCGAACGTCGACGAACGGCAGTTGCGCGAGGCGGCCGGAGAGCTCGCCGCCACCGGCGCGCCGCTGCTCGTGCACGCGGAGCTGCCCGGACCGATCGAGCGCGCACACGCGAGCGGCGACCCCGCCGCATACGGAACCTACCTGGCATCGAGGCCGGCCGCCGCGGAAGACGAGGCCATCGAGCTCCTGTTGCGCGTCTGCCAGGACACGGGCGCGCGCATTCATGTCGTGCACCTGTCGTCGGCGAATGGGCTGGAGACGATCCACCATGCGCGCGAACGCAATCTGCCGCTCACCGCGGAGACGACCCCGCACTATCTGCACCTCGAGGCCGAAGAGATCCCGGCCGGCCGCTGCGAGTTCAAATGCGCGCCGCCGATCCGCGAGCACGCCAATCGCGAGCGGCTGTGGAGCGGGCTCGAAGCCGATCTCATCGAGATGATCGTGAGCGACCACTCGCCGTGCTCGCCGCATCTGAAAGGCGACGACTTCATGAAGTCGTGGGGCGGTATCTCCTCGGTGCAATTCGTTCTGCCCATCGTCTGGACGGAAGCGCTGCGGCGCGGACACCCGCTGACGCACGTGACGAAGTGGGTGTGCGAGGGACCGGCGCGGCTGGCGGGCTTGCGCGGAAAAGGCGCGATCGCCCCGGGCAACGACGCCGACTTCGTGGTCTGGTCGCCGGAGGAATCGTTCGTCGTCGAGCCGTCGATCATCGAGCACCGGCACAAGGTCACTCCCTACGCGGGCGAACATCTGCACGGCGTCGTGCACGCCACGTGGTTGCGCGGCGAGCCGGTCTTCGAAAACCGCGTTCACATCGGTCCTGCGCGCGGCGAATGGCTGCGTCGGCTACCATGACGCCGATGTCCGACTTTCGGGATCTCGCCGACCTCGCCAGTGAGCGCCTCGGCGGCAGCGTGCTGTACGCGAACGACGACTTCTTCGCGGAAAAGGAAAACCTGATCCGCTCGCCGAAGCCGGTCTGGAAAGAGCACGAGTACACCGACCGCGGGAAATGGATGGACGGCTGGGAGTCGCGCCGCCGCCGCACGCCCGGCCACGATTTTGCGATCGTGCGGCTGGGCGCGCGGGGGGTCGTGCGCGGCTTCGTCGTCGACACGAGCTTCTTTCGCGGCAACTTTCCGGAGTCGTGTTCGATCGACGGAGTGGACGCGTCGGCGCTCGCTTCGATCGACGATCTGGTCGACGCGGACTGGCAGCCGCTTCTAGCGCAGACGAAGCTCGAGGGCGACAGAGAGAATCTCTTCACGTCCGGCGCGCCGTTCGCGGTCACGCACGTCCGGTTGAACATCTTTCCCGACGGCGGCGTGGCGCGATTGCGCGTTCACGGCCAGTCCGTGCCCGACTGGCACCGCGCCGGAGGCCTCGGCGGAGAGATCGATTTCGCCGCGGTGGAGAACGGCGGCGAAGTGCTCGCCTGTAGCGACATGTTCTTCGGTCCCAAGCACAACCTGATCATGCCCGGCCGCGCGCACAACATGAGCGACGGGTGGGAGACGCGCCGCCGCCGCGGTCCCGGACACGACTGGGTCGTCGTGAAGCTGGCCGGCGAAGGCGTCGTGCGTCGCATCGAGGTCGACACGAATCACTTCAAGGGCAACTTCCCCGACACGGCGTCGATCGACGGTTCGATCGACGGCGAGACCTGGATCGATGTCCTCCCGCGAACGAAACTGCAGGCGCACACACGGCACTTTTTCGTCGACGAGATTTCTGCGCACGGACCGTTCACACATCTGCGCCTCAACGTCTTTCCGGACGGCGGCGTGAGCCGGCTGCGCGTCTGGGGAAACGCGACGGAGAGCGGCAGGCATGCGGCGGTAGTCCGCTACGTCAACACGCTTTCCGATTTGACTCACGAGCTGCACACGTGCTGCGGATCCTCGAAATGGGCGGAGGGCATGGCGCAAGCGCGGCCGTTCGGGGATTGGAACGATCTGACCGCCAAGGCCGACTCGCTCTGGGCGGAAGCATCGCCGGATGACTGGATGGAAGCGTTTCGCGCGCACCCGCGGATCGGGGAGCGTGTCCCGGTCATTCCGAGCCGCGAAGACGGCGAGGAATCCGGGGGTGGGCAGCGCCACTGGACGGCGGACGAGCAGTCGGGAACTCGCAACGCGTCGAACGAGACCATGCAGGCGCTCGCGGAAGGCAATCGCGCTTACGAGGAAAAATTCGGGCACATCTATCTCGTCTGCGCCACGGGACGAAGCGCGGAGGAGATGCTCGAGAACCTTCTCGCACGCATGAAAAACGATCCGGCCACCGAGCTGCGCACTGCTGCCGAGGAGCAGCGCCGCATCACCCGGCTGCGCCTGGAGAAACTGGTGCTCTGATGGCCGGCATCACCACACACGTTCTCGATACCGCGAAGGGACGTCCCGCGCAGGGCGTGCCCGTTTCGCTTGCGATTCTTCGCAGCGAGTGGAGCGAGATCGCTAGCGGGGTGACCGATGCGGATGGCCGGCTGCGAACACTCACCGACGATCTCGCGCTCGAGGCCGCCACCTATCGCCTCACGTTCCAGACAGCCGTTTACGGGACGAACTTCTTCCCGGAAGTCTCGATCGTGTTCCAGGTGGAAGATCCTGCACAGCACTACCACGTTCCACTGCTGCTGAGTCCGTTCGGATATTCCACGTATCGAGGCTCTTAGCGTCCATCAGACTCCGGCATCGCCATTGCTAATAAGAGTGGTAGTGATAGGAGGAAACAGATGGACAACAAGACCCGTCGTACCCCTGCTGAAGTGGCTGCTGACGCATCGGTCAAGCACACCGGAAAAGGCCTGATCAATCAGGCCAAGGGCGCAGTCAAGGAGGCGTGGGGAAACGCCTCCGGTAACACGAAGACGAAGCTCGAAGGGAAGATGGACCGAGTGAAAGGACGCGCTCAGGAATCGCTGGGTCGTCTCGAAGGGAAAGAAGCTGAGCTCGAGAGCGGCAACCGCATCGATGACGACGAGTTGTAAACCGTAAACCTCATGCGCGGGGCCGCCGGATCGCCGGGTTTCACCTGGCGGCCTGGCGGCCCGGCGATCTTCTCCCCTGGAGGATCCGGACGAACGATCGGCTCCGCAGCTCTTCCAGCGTCAGCCCGGTGGCCAGCGCTTCATCCTCACCCAGCGCTCCGCTGTTGATTCCCCGAATGAAAAAATTGAGCAGCCCCTGGCCGGTTGCGGCGTCGTCGAAGACGTCGCCGACGAGCGTGGCCTGACCCGCTTTCTCCATAAAGTTGCGCAGGCGCTCGGTGACGATGTCGCGCCCTTCCAGGAAGAACGAGTAAACGGCGGCGTATCGCGTCGGCAATTGCGCGGGATGCAGATCCCAACCCTGGTAGTACGCGTTCACGAGCGAATGGCGGATGTGATCGACGTGCAGACGCCAGGCGCGATGGACGGTCTGCCTGTTCTCGTCGATCTGATCGCGCGTGAGTTTCTCGCCGCGATGCGGAGGGATGGGCATGATGTTCGTCGCGCCGTCGGAGAGCCACAGCCCCGTTCCCGCGTAGGCGACCTGCATCATGTGCCGCGCGAAATCGCAGGCCGGGTGGTCCATCCTCTGCTCGGACGCGGTGATATTGCAGCTGGCCGTGTAGTCGTAGGTCCCGAAATGCGCGGCCACGGCGCGGCCGCGCGCGGCGTCGAGGAACTTCGGCAGGTTCGATTCGCCGCGTTGGTCGAGAATCGACTGCGTGGTCTCGATCATGAACTCCAGCTTCAGCGTTCCGGCCGGGAGCCCGAGCCGCGGCTCCATCGTGTCGTAGAGGTTCGCCAGAACGGTCACCTGCTCCGGCAGTTGAATCTTCGGCAGCGTGACCACGAATCCGCCCGGCAGTTTTCCGCCGGACTCGGCCAGCAGGGTCGTCACGAAGAGGTCGAGCGTGCGGATGGACCGGCGCATCAGCTCCTGCGTGAACGGTTTGATGCGGATGCCGATGAACGGCGGCAGCGTGCCGTCGCGCATCCCGGCGGCGACTTCGCGCGCGGCTGCTTCGGCGTGACCGTCCTCTTCGGCGTCGGGCCGGTTGCCGTAGCCGTCCTCGAAGTCGATGCGGAAGTCTTCGACGGCCTCGCGTTTCAACTTTTCCGCGACGCGGGCCCAGACCGGCTCGGCGAGACTCTGGTCGGGCAGCCCGATGGCGGCCGCGAACGTCATCGGGTCGCGCCCGTACTCCTCGAGAAATCGCAGTGCCACCTGGCCGAGCTTCTTCGTCGTATCCGACTTGAAGAGGTGGGCACCGCCGTAGACGGTGTGGACGGGCTGCCGCTCTCCGGCCGATCCGGGAAAGCGCTGCATGAACGGCACGAGCCTGCGCTCGAGGTCCGCGATGTGCTGGCCGATGTCGCTGTCGCTGAGGGTCGTTTTCATCAGTGGCTGCGAACGATATGCGCTGCCAGCCATCCGATCAACGTCAGGATGCCCAGGACGAGCCAGTTGTAGCGGTTGCCATACAGCGCCACGGGGAAGTGGCTGCTGATCATGATGAGCAGCACGGGCATGATCAGAAACGTGTTGTGCTTCGAGCGGTTCCTGGCGATTTCGGCCAGCCGCTGGTCGGGCTCACCACCTTCGCGAGCGACGCGCACCATCTGCTTCTGTGCGGGGATGATGCGCTCCCAGACGTTCACCGCCATCAGCGTCCCCATGGCCGCCCCGACATGCATGAACGCGGCGCGCGGCGCCATCACGCGGTCGAGTCCGTACGTGGCGCCCATGATCAGGAGCCACCCCACGCCCATGGCCACCCGATTGTCCCGCGCCAGCACGAGGTCGTACACGATCCAGCTCACGATCAGAAAACCGATGCCGAAGGCGATGGCCTGCCGGTTGGTCAGCTTCCCCGGCTCGCCATCGCTCATCAGACCGCCTAAGTAGTAGACGATGACGAGAAGGGCCACGCCGCTCAGCCACGTGAGCGCCGCCTCCCACTTGAACCAGTGCAGCGTGTGCGCGGGCGACGGTTTGGTCAGTTTTTCGACGCGATAAAACCCGCCGCTGTGCACCATCCACACTTCATCGGGATCGGTCGTATGAAAACGGCGATCGAGCCAGGTGAAGTACCACGTCGCGCCGATCCAGAGGATGCCGGCGAAGACGTGGAACCAGCGCACGGACAGGTTCAGCCACTCTTGAACGGTATAGCTCATGTTTTTTGGAGATTAGAGATTGGAGATGGGAGTCTGGAGGTTGACGCCCGATCTCGAATCTCCCACCTCTGACCTCCGGTATTCCGTCATCCGCATCAGGATCTCCTCGCACGTCGCCGGCACGCGCAGCTTCGGCACGTCGCCGTTCGAGAGGAACGACAGTGCGTGCTTGATCGCGCACCAGGCCGAGATGGCCATCAGCAGCGGCGGCTCACCGACGGCCTTGCTGTTGGCGATATTCACAGGATTCTCCACCTCGATCCAGTCGACGTTGAACACCTCGGGCAGATCGTGGATGTTCGGAATCTTGTACGTCGTCGGCGAATGCGCGAGCAGCTCTCCCTTCTCCGAATAGCGGAGGTCCTCCGTCGTCAGCCAGCCCAGGCCCTGGATGAAGCCGCCGGTCATCTGGCCGCGGTCGACACCCGGGTTGATCGGCCTGCCGATGTCCATCAGCACATCGCTGCGCAGCACCTTCATCTCGCCGGTGAAGCGGTCGATGAGCACTTCCGAGCACGCCGTTCCCATCGTGTAGTAGAGGAACGGATGTCCATGGCCGCCTTCGCTCGTCCAGTCCCAGTCGATGCGCGGGGTGGCGTAGAACCCTTTCGCGCCCAGGGGAACGCGCGAGCGGTAGCAGACGCCGGCGAGATCGGCGAACGTCATCGTCTTCGTGAGATCGCTGCGATGCCAGACCATGCCGTCGGAGAAAACCACGTCGCTGGTGTTGATGCCGGCTTCAGCCGGGGCATGGCCGGGCCGGCTGAAGCCGGCCTCTACACAAAACACCCCAGCCATGCGCTCCCGGATCTTGCGCGCGGCATCGATGGCGGCTCCGCCGTTGAGGTCCGCGGCGCTCGAAGCGGCCGTGGCCGACGTGTTGTTGTTCTTCTCCGTCGACGTGATCATGACGATGACCCGTTCCAGAGGGACTCCCAGCTCGTCGGCGACGAGTTGGCGGATCTTCGTGTTGACGCCTTGTCCCATCTCGGTGGCGCCAGTGGAGACCTGCACGCTGCCGTCGAAGTAGACGTTGACGAGGGCGTTGGCCTGGTTGAGGAACTTGGTATTGAACGAGATGCCGAACTTCACCGCCGTCAGCGCCAGACCTCGAAGGTGAGTGTCCGAGGTGGCGTTGAATCGTTTGACCTCGTCCATCCGGCGCGCGTAGTCGCAGCGCTCGGGGAGCTCGGTGAAGAGGCGCGGAAGCGTGTTGCGCTCCACGACCTCGCCGTACGGCGTGGTGTTGCGCGACTCGACCTGATAGCAGTTCGCGCGGCGCACTTCCAGCGCGTCCTTCCGGAGGACGTGTGCGATCTCCTGCATCACGTTCTCCATCGTCACCACGCCCTGCGGTCCGCCGAAGCCGCGGAAGGCCGTGTTCGGAGGCATGTTCGTGCGGCAGATCGTGCCGGTCACCTCGATGTGCGGGATGTAGTAGGCGTTGTCGACGTGCGTCATGGCCCGGGCCATGACCGCGGGCGACAGGTCGGCGTACGCGCCGCCGTCCGAACAGAGGTCGAATCTCGCACCGCTGATCTCACCTGTCCGCGAGAATCCGACGCGGTATCGATTCTGGAACGGGTGACGCTTCCCGGTTGCGTGCATGTCGTCGTCCTTGCTGTAGACGATGCGTGCCGGCCGTTTCGTTTTCTGCGCCACCAGCGCGGCCATCACCGCCGGGTGCGTGGCCTGGCACTCCTTGCCGCCGAATGCGCCGCCCATGCGCTTGGTGAGCACAACGACCTCGTTCATGGCCAGCCCCAGGAGATGGGCGATGACTTCCTGGACCTCGGTCGGATTCTGGGTCGATGAGTGAACGGTGAGCTGTCCCTGCTCGCCCGGATAGGCGATGGCGGCCTGTGACTCGAGATAGAAATGATCCTGCCCCTGATTCTCGAACACGCCCTCGAGGATGTGTTCGGCCTCGCGGATGGCGCGCTCGGGATCGCCGCGGCGGATCGTGCGCGCGTCGGGGAAGAAACTCTGCGCGGCGATGGCCTCGTCGATCGTCAGGATCGGCTGAAGCTCCTCGAGCTGGACGACGATGGCTTTCTTTGCCTCACGGATCGCCTTGGCGTTCTCGGCGGCGATGACCACGATCGGTTGCCCGCGGAACGCCGCCTCCTCCTCGGCCAGAAGGATCTCGTCCTTGTAAATCGGACCGAAGAGGTTGTGGTGCAGATCGCGATACGTATACAGCCCGGCCACGCCCGGCACGCGCCGCGCCGGCTCGAGGTCGAGCGCCCGGATGCGCGCGTGCGCAAACGGCGAATAGAGAAAGTCGACAAGCAGCTCCCCCGCCGCGGGCGGCATGTCGTCGACGTAGATCGACTGGCCGGTGACATGACCGATCGCGGAGTCATGCGGGACGTTCTTGCCGACGACGGACATCACCGGCGATTGTATGACGGCTGTCACTCCGGACGGCCCGAGGAATGACTTTCAACTCCGGTTCAAACGGTGGCTCCAACGCATGAGAGCGATCTTGCGTGTCGAAAGGAGCAGCACAATGGAAGTCAATCAGGACAAACTCAACGCATTTCTCGGCAAGGCGGTCGTGGACATCGGGGCCACGCTCCACGCGGGGCTCGTCGTCCTCGGCGAAAAACTGGGGCTCTACAAGGCGCTGGCGGAGAGCGGCCCGGCGCTGCCGGCCGAGCTGGCCAAGAAGACCGGAACGACCGAGCGCTATGTGCGCGAATGGCTGAACTCGCAGGCCGCCGGCGGCTACGTGACGTACGAGGCCGACAGCGGCAAGTACTCGCTCAACGCCGAGCAGGCCTTCGCGCTGGCCGACGAGAGCAGCCCGGCCTATCTGCCCGGCGCGTTTCAGCTCGTGACGTCGGCGGTGAAGTCGGAGCCGAAGATCACCGAGGCGTTCCGTAGCGGCGCCGGTTTCGGCTGGCACGAGCACGATCGCGGTCTCTTCGAGGGCACCGAGCGGTTTTTCCGGCCGAACTACATCGGCAATCTGATCTCGTCGTGGATTCCGTCGCTCAACGGCGTGGACGAGAAACTCCGTCGCGGCGCGAAGGTCGCCGACATCGGCTGCGGTCGCCGCGCCTCGACGATCCTGCTGGCGCTGGCGTATCCCGATTCGACGTTCATGGGCTTCGACTATCACGGCCCGTCGATCGAGGCCGCGCGGAAGGCGGCGGAAAATGCCAGGGTGACCGATCGCGTGACGTTCGAGCAGGCCTCCGCCAAGCAGTATCCGGGCAAGGACTATGACCTGGTGGCGTTCTTCGATTGCCTGCACGACATGGGTGATCCGGTCGGCGCGGCGACGCACGTCCTGCGCTCGCTGGCGAAGGACGGAACGTGGATGATCGTCGAGCCGTTCGCGAGCGATCGTCTGGAGGAGAACTTCAATCCGGTCGGGCGTGTCTATTACTCCGCGTCGACACTCATCTGCACCCCCGCGTCCCGCTCCCAGGAGGTCGGCCTGGCCCTCGGCGCTCAAGCCGGCGAGGGGCGGATCAGGGACGTGGTCACGAGCGGCGGCTTCACGAAGTTCCGCCGCACCACCGAGACGCCGTTCAACCTCATCTTCGAAGCGAAGGCGTAGACTCGGGTGCACACAACCATGTTGCAGATGCGGTTTCTCGGAGAGCCCGAGGTGCTGCGGGACGGCGTTGCCGTCCCGCTTCCCGCGTCGAAGAAGTCGCGCGAGCGGCTCTGCGAGTTGTTGTGGGACGGCCCCGACGACCCGCGCGCCGCACTGCGCTGGAGTCTCACGAAACTGCGGCCGGTCGTCGTCCCCCATCTCGTGGCCGGACGCGAGCACGTCGAGCTGGTCTGCGAAGGGGCGGACGTCGACATTCGCGAGCTCTGCACGCTCGGCAACGCCACCACCGGGCAACTGATCGAATGTGAGTCTCTGTTGCGCGGCGAGTTCGCCGAACGTCTCGATCTGCCGGGCTGCTTCCGGTTCCAACAGTGGTGCGCGGGCGAACGCGAACGGTTCCGGCAGCAGCACGTGGCCATCCTCTCGGAGATCATCGAACGGCTCGCTTCGGAAGAACGGGCCATACCCTTCGCACGGCGTCACGTGCAGATCGATCCCTTCAGCGAAACCGCGCACGCCACGCTCATCCGCCTCCTGGCCGCCCACGGCAATCGGCACGAGGCGCTGCAACAGTACGGGCACTGCCGCAACGTGTTCGAGCGTGAGCTCGGCGCGCGACCGGGCGCGATGGTCGAGGATGCGCGCAGAGCCATCGGTTCGGACTCGAGGGCCGCCGAACCCGCCGGTCTCTCCGACAGACGCGATGGTCTTTCCACGACGACGGATTTCGTCGGACGCATGATCGAGATCGCCACGATCGAGAGCTCGTCGAAGCCCGTTCTGATCGCCGGCGAGCCGGGAATCGGCAAGAGCCGCCTGCTCGACCAGATTCGCCGCCGCACGAACGGCCTGTCGCTTTACGGCCGTGCCTACGCCGCCGAGATGTCGCGTCCCTACGGCGTCTGGATCGACGCCTTGCGCGATTTCCCGAACGAAACGGACCGGTCACACCTGTTCGACGCCGTGGCCGTAGAGCTGCGGGACGTCGACCTGCTCGCAATCGACGACCTGCAGTGGATCGACGAGGCGTCGGCGGTGCTCCTTCATTATGTCGCGCGCAAGACCGGCACACGCATCGTCGGCACCGCGCGCACCGGTGAAGTCATCGACAACGCCTACGCCGTGCGCCTGTCGCGGGAGTTCGTCCAGATCCCGCTCGGTCCGTTAGCGAGGGAGGAGACGCTCGCGCTGGTCGCGGCTTCACCCGACCGCGAACGCGTCGTCGAAGACAGCCGCGGCAATCCTCTGTTTGCGCTGGAGCTGGCCCGCTCCGAACGCGGCGGAACGCTGATGCAGGTCATCGCCGCGCGGCTCGCACAGCTCGACGGCCGGGCCCGCGACGTCGTCTCGTGGGCGGCCGCCATCGGACGGCGATTCGATGCCGGCATCCTCGGCCGGGCCAGCGAGATGCCGGCGGGAGACATGCTCGCAGCGCTCGAGAAACTGGAGGCGCGGGCGATCATTCGCCCCGCCGAGGGCGGTGCCTCCTACGACTTCACGCACGACCTGATCCGCGAAGCCGCGTATCAGGCCATCTCCGGTCCGCGCCGCCTGCTCGTGCACCGGCACGTCGCCGGGGCGCTGCAATCGGCGCACGATCCCGATGCCTCGCTGGCAGGCGAGATCATGCGCCATGCCGCCATCGCCGGCGATCACGATCTGGCGGTCCGGTACGCGATCGAGGCGGGACGACGGTGCCTCCGCCTCTTCGCATACGCCGGCGCGCAGGAGGTGGTGCGCCTCGGACTACAACTCGCAGAAACGCTGCCGGATCGCGCGCGGATCGAAGGCGAGGTGGCGCTCCTCGAAGTCGTGGTCATGTGCCGCATCCCCGTCGCACAACGGAGAGAGTACGGGCCGCGCATCACCGACATGATCGAACGGGCGCACATGTTTGGAATCCCGGGCGCGGCGGCGGTGGGAGCTCATCTCCTGGCCACTCTGCACGCCGAGTCCGACGACCTCGGCGGCGCGGCGGCCCAGACCGTTCGTTCGGCGGAGATCAGCCGCGGAGGCGATCCACGCATGACCGCGTACACGATGGCCGGCACCGCGCGATGCCTCGTGCTCATCGAGCGAGACATCCCGCGGGCGCAAGCGCGCTCACCGAAGTCGAAGCGATCGTCAACTCCGTCGGCGGCGATCACATCGAAATCCCCCTCGGCCTTGGCTACCTGCACGCGCATCGCGGTGAGAACGAACGCGCGGTCGCGCATCTCGAGCGAGCCCTGCAGATGGCCGCCCGCGTACAGGACCACTCGCGCGAATGGACAGCCGGAGTGCGGTTGGTGACGCTGGCGCTCGAGTGCGGCGATCTCAAGGGCGCACAACGTCACCTCGATCGACTGCGTCCGGTCACCGCAAAGATGACCGGTGGAAGCGAGGACGTGCGCGCCGCGGTGCTCGATGTTCTTCTTCGCTTTGCGCGAGGGGAAGACACCGATGTGCGCGCCGCGCTGGCAAGGTTGCGCGAGATCGACAGCAAGAGCGATCTGGCGTGGGCGCTGACATTCATCGCCGCCATCGAGTTGCAGCGCGGGGATGCAGGCGCGGCGCGCCGCGATGCCGAGGATGCCATCGCGGCAGCGGATGTCGTGGGGCGCGGAAGCGAAGCCGCGCTGGCACGGGCCATCCTGGCATCGCTGTCGTCGCCGCAGGACGCGAGACAAATCATCGCGCCGTCCCTCGAACCGGAAACAAGGGTGAACCTCAGCGAGCGTGCCCGCAAGCGGGTGCTGGAGTTCACCAGGGAGGAGAGTCATGGCTAACCTGGTGGTCGAGCAGACGTTTGAGAACCCCCTGACCTCGGACGAGCTCACTGCGATGGCGAAGCGCGTCGACCCTTGTCTGGAGGCACACGGCGCGAAGTGGGTGCGCAGCTACATCTCCTCCGATCGCAAGAGAGTGGTGTGCAAGTTCGAGGCTCCCGATGCCGAGAAAGTGCGCGAGTCCTACCGATCCGCCGGAGTGACATTCGATCGCGTCTGGACGGCGGACATCTTTTCGCGCGAGAACCCAACGGCGAGCTATTAGGATTGGCCGGGGGCGTTTTTTTGGCTACGGTGCAAGCCCTAGAATTCGCGTTCGCAGGCACGCATGATCGGGTGCCCGAAGGCACTGAAGGGGTGCTCGGTGCTCGGAGACGCCGGTGCTCGGGGACGCCGGTGGCCGTTGATCCGCGCACCGAGGACCGAGCACCGAACCACCGAGCCACCGTCTGAGCGGAGAGATCGATGCTGAACATTCCGGCCGATGACGCGCGCGCCGTCGCGATCGTGGCGGCGATTCATCACGGCGATGTGGAGACGCTGCAGCGCCTCCTGCGCGACGATCCTGAGCTTGCCACGGCCAGAATCATTGACCGCCGGGGCGTCGGGCGGACGCTGTTGCACATCGCCGCGGACTGGCCGGTGATCCGTTGGACGGACCGACAACCGTGCTAGCATGACTCAAGACCGAGTCGTCTGAGATGTCACTGTCGCCACCTGCTTTCGGTCCGACTGCACATAGCCTCAGCGACAAGCTCGTCTGGGATCTCCCCGTAAACGGTCCTCCTCCCGGGCAAGATCGGAACAATTCTGTTCAGATAACGTTGGGCCAGGCGTTCAAAGAGGTTCTAAACCGGGGCCAATCGTATGATCCGGCGACTGCCTCGCGGATTCTTTCGCTCGAACTCGAGTCCGCGTTACTGTCGAGCGACCCGAAGCTAAAGATCACGACAGCATCTGATCTGTACGTCTACGGAGGCGCTCGCTTTAATCTACAACTGCTAAAGGCGATCCTGTCTTTACACCAACGTGGGTACGAAAGCTCCGGCTCGCAGTGGTTTTGGTTCGCCTCAGATTCCAGCGCCGACTACGGAATCGAGCGCGATGTATATAGTTTTTTCGTTGTGACGCGCGGCGAGATGGCGCTGGAGGAAGTACATTTCACTGGCGAGGAAAGCCACGGTTTCAACAAAGACGTATTCGAACCGCCAGTTCGTGACCACAGAGGTCGGTTTTGGATGCATGACGCCGACCGCGAAGAAGCATGGATAGAATATTGGTACCGAAAGTTCTATCGCGAAACACTCACTGGCCAACTCATGGTACTCCGGCCAGATCGGCCCGCACTCCACCATTTCCCCGAAGGGCGATGGCATGAGTCAAATGGCTTCATTGCCGTTGCCGACCAACTTCTTCGGGTTCGGCGACTCTTGTACATCCTCGTCGCTCTCGCTCTCACGATCGCAGTGTTGCTGCTTTTCCGCAAGTAGGGCTGCCCAACTCGCCGCTGCACCTCACGCGGCGCCGTACGTTGGCCCGGCACTGAAGTGGCCTGCCTCCTCGCCAGCTCCACGGCGTCACGGCAGTTGCGGTTCGCTCCGTCCGGATGGCCACGATCGTGACTGCTTGCGGGTGGGCGGAACAGTCTTTCGTCGTGAACTCATCTTCAGTGCCTCCATCGATCCACAGTGAGACGATTTGCAAGCGCGCCGGCGACCGCCACGAGGGCGTCGACCACGGTTCTATCTGAGACTCACGCCTCTTTGTGGCGCGGCCTGTCGCTTCTTCTGGTCATCCGCGGGGGCCTATGGTTGGGCGAGTACCTCGGCGGGACGATACGGCCGGGCAGAACGGACCTGCTGAGACTCACCCTCGAACCTTCGTCCCGGATGCGATGAAGATCACCGAGCGGGTCACCCGCACTCATCGATCATCAGCGCGCAGGGCGCTATGTCGCTTAATGTCGCTTGCATCGTCAGCTTGGCTGGATCCCAGAGCTCTCCTTTCTTCCACAGTCGCAAGGTCAATGAAACGATCTTCCGCGCCAGTATGACTTTGGCCAACTCCTCGCGGACGCCGCGCTTGAGAGAAGCTTCGTAGAAGTCGCGCAATGGCCAGGCCGGCCGGTCGCGGCATTCGCCGCGGCCTTGAAGACCGACTTGAGGATCGGGTTGTGATTGCGATTGAGCCCGCGCGTCAGCGGCGCTCTCTGCCGGCGCTGCAGCTTGCCGTCACGGAACTCCTGGTCGGCGCTCGATCGCGTGACCACGGCCAGGCCTACATACGGCCAGAGATTGCGCTTGGTGCGGAAGCGGAAGGGTGTGGCCACGATGCGATGATCATGGTCGCCCGGACCGGGCCGAGGAGCGGAATCGAACGCAGGACCTTCCATCCCGCTGCCGGCGGGCCTCGGCGATCATCGCTGCCTTGGCCGTCGGCCGTAGCTCGAGTAGCAGGTCGAGCTGGGAGAGCAGCGTCGCAGCGCGAACACGCGCGCCGCCGGCAAGTTGCTTGAGCCACTCGGCACGTCGTGCCGGCCGCTAGACCGACACGCCGGGAGTGGCGATGCCGCGAGCGCGGAATAGCGCCTTGATCCGCAGCATCACCGCGTCGAGTCCTCGACCAGGTTGTTGTAGTTGCGAACCAGTTCTTTGAGAGTGAGCAGGCTCTTCGCTCCATGAAACACCGAGCGCAGTGAGCCGAGGCGAAGCTGCTCGGAGAGTCGATCGGCGTCGATGCGATCGCTCTTGTTGCCCTGCTCCTGGCCACGCGTGTTGCACACCACCACACGCTCGACGTGCGGCGCGATGAGATCATGCAGCCACTGCGCCTGCGTGCCTTCCTCGAAGGCGACATGCACTCGTGGGCCGGCGCCGCGGACCAGCGCCAGGATCGCCTTGGCGCTGGTGGCGACGCTCGCCCGGAGGGTCACGTTGCCTTGTTCGTCCCGCAGACTCGCCACCACGGTTGGTCTGTGAACGTCCAACGCGAGATACTGAATCGCCTGATGTTTCATGGCAGCCGCTCCTTTCGTACCTTTGGTCTTTCGTCTTTCCAAGGTAGCAGGGCGGAGCGGACTTTTAATATGCGTTGGGCGGCTCAATCCTGTTCCCACCTTGATGTATACTTCTCTTACGTCCACCGAGCATGGTGCTCGGGGATTAAACCGCTTCCGCAGGCCGTAGGTCCTCGGGGCAAGGTAGTCCGGCTCGGCTGGGCACCAAGGAGTCCTATGAAAGCAACAACGTTCTCGATCCCCGTCTTTTCTCTCCGCCGCATCGAAACTCCCTACGAACGAAATCTCGGATACAAGAACTACGTCGCCGTCATCGACGCGCGTCACCTCCCCGACCTTTCTGAATGGCGTGAGATCAACGTCCGCGATGCAAAGATGCGCGGTCGGGTGCCCGCCGCCATCCGGCGCACTTTCTCCGACAAAGCCGATGAATTTCTTTTCATGAATCGGGGATTGGTCATCGCAGCAGAGCGAGTTGACTTCAAGGAAGGCGCCAGCGCGAAGCACATCAATGTGGTCATGCGCGATCCAGAGATCCACGGTCTTCTGGACGGCGGACATACGTATCGTGTCGTCACTGAAGCTGCTCAGGCGCTTCCGGAACACGACGCTCCGCGTTACGTTCGCGTCGAATTCATCACCGGTTTCGACCGCGAGACGATCAGCGACGTTGTGGAGGCGCGAAATACCTCCAACCAAGTACGTGACGAGTCACTCGCCAATCTTCGTCAGGAGTTCGAGCCCATCAAAGAAGTGTTGCGAAATGAGTCCTACTATGACCAAATTGCCTGGAGTGAGTATGAAGAAGTTGATGGCAAAGCCAAACCCATCGACATCCGAGACATCATTTCGTATCTCATCACATTCGACACGAGCGCATTCAACAACAGCACGACGCAGCCGTTGATCGCATACAAAGACAAGCGTGCCTGCCTAAAACACTTCCAGACGAATCAGGCCAAACTTCAGAAATACTACCCGCTCCTTCCTACCATCCTTCAGTTATGGGACGAGATCCACTACAGCTGGCAATCCTGGTACAACGACGGTCGTGAAGAAGAAGCCGGAATTCGTGGCCGCTTCGGCCGGCTCACTGCAATCTCCCAGCTACCTGAGACTCTATATTTCAAAGGGGAGACGGCAAAATATCGGATGCCCGAGGCGTACAAGTATCCAATCCTCAGTGCACTTCGGGGCGCCGTCAAAGTGCAAGGTCGTGGCGCTCGGTGGGCGACCGATCCGTTCGAACTGCTGAGAGAGACCGGTGCTCAGCTCACGAGTGTTGTAGGCAACAGCGTGCGGTCCACGAACAACCCCAACAAGGTTGGCAAGGATGTGGGTACGTGGTCCAGCTGCTACCTGGTCGTAGAGAGTGCACTTCAGAGCACCATGACTCAAGAGGCTGAAAAGAAAATTCAGGAACTCGAGGCGCAGCTAGCTGCGTTGAAGAAACAAAAAAAGTCGGCGTAGCCGAGGCGGTGATGGAGCCGGCGTAGCCCGGCTCCAGTTTCGCAGCTGCCGTCCAACTCATAGGACTCTTTCCCGCATCGCCCCAGCGCGAGACTCTTGCTGATCACCATGGACTGGCGCAGGCCGAGATACGTGTTTGCGGCCGAGAGTGGATGCGGGAATGAGTTTAGTTGGACGAAGCCGCGGAGCCGTG
>JBBRTB010000027.1:0-54053 GCA_038244815.1 Thermoanaerobaculia bacterium | reverse complement strand
GCCAATCAGACTTGCACGCTCATCCTCGCTCAACCGAACGATGTACCTCTTTTCCGACATGGCTCGCCCTCCCTCACACTCGTTGCCAATTTCGGTCAACTCAACTTCACTCAGTCTAGCAAGCTTGAACGTGCACTAGGCACTCGGCGACGGGGCCGAGGGCCCGGAGTCGCGCCTTTTTCCCGAATACAGGGCCTGGTCACATTCGGCGAGAAGATCGGGCAGGTTGCCTCCTCCCGCCGATGCGGCGACTCCGTACTGCGCGCCGATGTTGATCACAGCGCCGGCGATGCTCCATCTGATCTGCTGGATCCTGCCCAGGACACGGTCGGCAATCTCTCGTGCTTCCTCGACATCGGTGTCGGGAAGGAGAAGCACGAATTCGTCGCCGCCGTAGCGGCCGATGAGGTCCTCGAACCTGGTCGATGTCCTGAACACCGCCGCGACGTCGGCGAGGATGCGGTCACCGGCGAGATGGCCGTACGTATCGTTGACACTCTTGAACCGGTCGAGGTCGAACATGACCACGGTCAGTTGCCGGGACGAGCCGAGGATCGCGGCGGCGGCACGAAACAGCGCGCGTCGATTGGCCACGCCGGTCAATTCGTCGGTCAGTGCCAGTGCCTGCAGTTCCTCGTTCTCGACATGGAGTCTTCGCTCCAGCTCCAGCCGACGTGCGGCGCTGCGGATTTTGGCGATGATCTCCGAATCGCTCGACTGCTTGGAGAGAAAATCGTCGAGCCCGCTCTCGAGCGCGCGGAGTCTCGTTTCCGGCGCGGCGTCCGCCGTCAACAGGATCGTGTAGAGACCGCTTACCGGGCACTCGCTCTGGATGCGGCGTACCGTTTCGATGCCGTCGATTCCCGGCATCTTCAGATCGATCAGCAGCAGATCGACTTCGCAGCGCTCGCGGATGCGATCGATGGCGGCGGCCCCATCGGGGGCCGTCTGGACGATGAATCCCGCACCGGTAAGAACGTGATTGAGAAAACGGAGATAGGCAGGATCGTCGTCGACGGCCAGAATCCTGAGCCTCTGATCGACCGCGTCCTGGTCACTCCGTCTGCGTCCCGATTGCTGCCCGCGGCTTTCCACCCGCGCCCTCCTGGCGAAAGGGATATTTGCAGCAAGGGAAGTGCCGCGCGGGCCGAGCGCGGTGACGGAGATCACCACGGACGGCCCTCGCTCTCGGAGGGATTCCTGCGACCCGGCAGATGGCGAGGGGAGCCGGGATGCGAGGTGCCGCCCCGATGGGGCCTTTTCGGTCAGCCGCGACAGCAACGGCGGCGTCTTCAGGATCACGCCGAGCGGCGCGGGCTGGCTGGGGCGAGTGGACGATTATCGAACCGCAGTCCTCACCTCCTCGCTGGCTACGCCTGCATTTTCACAGATATGAAGGCGGCGCGAAGCAGGTCTCTGCCGCTCCTGCCTCTTACACCGGCGGAGCGAGCACCCGGATGCGCTCGTGGTACGCGTAGAGCAACTCGATAAGCCTGTCCAGTGCCTCGCGCTCTGTCTGCACGAGTTTCTCGAGGTCGAGGACGACGCGCTCCTTCCGCCGGCGCAAGCCGGCCGCGACGTCCGCCGCCAGGCGCTCGGCGTTTGCGACCGTGAGCGTTCCCGCGACGGTCACCCAGATTGTCGCTTCAGGCCGAAGCTCGACCTTTATCCGTTCACGTTCCGTGTCCTGATTCCGCAGGCGGCGCCAGACCCGCGCCGGTAATGACTCGTCAGGCATCCGATAGGTATGGCGCACGAGTCGTGGGTGTTGAGAGAGAGACAGGCGGAGCTTGATCGCGGTCCATGCCGCTAGGCCGAGAGTGACGAGAGAACGGAGGCCTTCGCTCCGTGACGGTGTCCCGAGAGACTGGTTCGCTCTCGACTCGAGATCGGCAATCCAGCGCCTGACGTGGTGTTCGCGGGCGAGCAGTTTTCCGGCGAGGAACACCGGATAGGCGCGACGGATCTCGAGCGCGAACCGTGCAGCCTTCTGTCGCACGATTGGAATCGGGGAGTCCTTGAGCTTCAGATATCCGAGAAGACGCGTTTCGATAGAGCGGAAGATCGACGGCCCCAGACGCCGGAAGTCCTCGGCGAAGCATCGTGCCTGCGCTGTCTCGATCTCCCTAGGGGTCATCGTCGGATGGTGAACCATGGCCTTGAAGCCGGTGCAGTTGCGGTAGTAGGTCTCGCGGTCATCGGTCAGCTCCTGGTGGAGCCGACCTTCCCGCATCACCTGTTCGTAAAACGGAGTCCCCGGTGTCGGCCCGTAGATGAGGAACTGACAGAAGGTCGGATCGAGCTGCAGAAGATCGGACATCTCCTGTTCGATGATGGCCGGCGTCTGATACGGAAGCCCGACGATCATCGACGTGAGAATGCTGACGCCGTGATCGCGCAACTCGCGAAACAGCTCCGCTACGGGACGTCCCGCCTGCTTCGCGTATGCGGAGCGCGTTCCCTCGTATCCAATCCAGAGCCCGTCGATCCCCATCTCCAGAATCTCGGTCACGCTGTATTGGCTGACGGCCTTCACGCTGGCGAAGGCAAAGACCGACAGTGGGCGGCCACCGGCAACGACGCACTCGCGTAACTCGAGCGCGCGCTGGCGATTCAGGAGGAAGTCCTCGTCGAGAATGACCACCGACATCTCGGGCTCGATTTCCTGGTAGCGCCGGATCACGTCGTAGATGTCACGGCCGGTGGGGAGAAGACGGATGTGTTTGCGCTTGAAGAAGTGCGAGGTGCAGCAGAAGTCGCAGCCGTTGGGACACCCGAGTCCGGCAAAGACCATGCCGGTGCGCGAGACCTCGTGGCCGAAGAGCTTCAGGCGGCTGACGACCATCGGGTGACGGTACGGCATCGCGGCCGGCGCCTCGCCGAGGAGGCGGCGCATGAAGGCCACTCCCTCTTCCCGGCAGACGTGGTCGGACCATGGAGCGAGTTCTTCGTCGGAGAGGACAGTGCCATAGCCGCCGACGATGACCTTCGAGCGTGGAGAGTGTACCCGGACGAGCGCGACGACTTCCTTGAGTCGGTGAAATGTCGAGAGGACGAACGAGACACCTACGTAGTCGTAGCCCCTCGCCAGTTCCCGGACCAGCTCCCGCCGGCTCGGATAGTGGAGCACCGTCGTCTCGGCGTCGAGATTCTCTGCGATGTATTCGAGCGAGAACTGAATATGGTTCGCACGCGGGCTGAAGATGCCCTGACTCCGCGTGACCTGGCCATACAGCAGCTCGTATCCGACACTCGGGGCATCGCCATATCGTTCACCAAGGGGCCGGCAAACACTTGTCAATAGGACCTTCATTGAAGGCGCGCAGTGTTGTAGCAAAGCCTGCGAAATGCTGTGCGCATGATCACTGAATGATGTTCGTCGGGCGTTGTTGGATGAAACTCAAGACCCTCACCGCAAGTCTCGCTGAGCGACTCACTGAGGCCATCTCACCCCTCGCCGCCGCGGCCATCAGCGGTGTGAAGCCGTTCTTGTCAGCGGCCTTCACGCCGGCTCAGCAGTCGAGCAACAGTGTCGCGGCGGATGGCGTCGGAACGTGTGCCAGGATGAGCATGCTGCTCGACGGCAGGTCAAGGCTGGCTGGGGAGGATGGATTCGAACCATCGAATGTCGGCTCCAAAGACCGATGCCTTACCACTTGGCGACTCCCCAACGAGGCGCTCCTCATCTTACACGGCGCGCCGCGGGAGCATTCCCGTCCCTGGCGATCGCGCCTACGCGCGCGCCGGTGGCGCGCAGGTAGTCGGCGGGAGCGATGAGGATCTGCGCGCCGCGCATGCCCGCGGACACCGAGATCACATCGAAGAGCTCGATGGTCTCGTCGGCATAGACCGGATAGTCTTTCTTCGCGCCGAGCGCGGTCACGCCGCCGCGGACGTATCCGGTGATCGGCTGCACTTCCCTGAGCGGAACGGTGTCGATGCTGCGATCGCCGGAGAGCCTGGCCAGGGCCTTGAGATCGAGCTGCTGATCGCCCGGGACGACCGCGAAGCACACTCCGTTGCGGTCGCCGCGTGCCACGAGTGTCTTCCATACCTGCGCTGGTGGAAGACTGACCTTCGCGGCCACGCTCTCCGCGGCCAGGTCGTCGGGATCGACCTCGTACTCGCGGATCTCGTAGCGGATTCCCGCGGAGTCGAGGAGACGCGCGGCGTTCGTCTTCACGCGTTCCTGATCAGCCGACGGCGCTGGTTCTGGCGATCCTGTGCGCCCCAGGCGTACTTGTAATCCTCGGCGCCACGCAGGAAGTCGAATGTCGTTGCTCCCCGCCGCACCGCCTCGGCGATGGCGTGGGCCACGATAAGCGTGCCCGGGCTCAGCTTCTCGAGCGCGGGATCGTATCCACCGAGGTAGTAGTAGACCGTGTGATGGTGGGCGAAGCCGTAGAAGATGGCCACGATGCGGTCGCCAGTGCGCATCGCAACCATGCGCAACGTGCCGGAGGCGAGCATGCGTCGCGCCACGTCGCGATGAAAGGCCTGGTCGACTTCCGCGGCCAGCATGCCCGGCAGTCCGCGCACCTTCCAGCGCGCGGCGTGCAGGTCGAAGAGCGCCTGCAGAAACTCGTCGAGCGTGGCCGGCGCCGGCGTCTCAAACGTGACGGGCCCTTCACGCTCGAGGGAGCGCCCGTAATAGCGCAGCTTCTTTCGAAAATGCGTCGAGGAGATGTTCTGCAACTCGTCGCCGGCATCGGCGATGGAGAGCACGAGGCATGCGTCCTGCGGCTCGACGAGATCTTCGAAGCCGCCGGGTGCCGCGGCGGCGAGGAGAGGCGACCCGGCGCGGAGTTGCTGCAGATCCCACAGCGCGCAATCGGCCGCCGCCAGCTTCGCCAGCATCTCGTCGATCGCCGCGCCAGGCGTCGCCAGGACATCGAGGTAGTCGGTGTTCCCCGTCCCGATGAGCATTCCCAGCGACTCGGATGCGTCGTCCTCGTCGCGGAGGATAAAGAGGGGAGCGAGCGCCTCGAGCCCGCCGTTTCCGCGCGCTGCCAGCGTCAGGATCTCGCCCGATCCGAAGTGGCGAAACCACGGCAGCACCCAGTCCGGCGACTGGAACGGCGTGGCCGCCGGATCGCGATGCCAGAGATCCCGCCAGAGCGGTTCGAGCGAACGAAGCTCGTCGAGGGATGTCAGGATGTCGATCGGCATAGGCGGCGCGGGATTATCCATAATCCCGCCACATTTGTCCGCTACAAGGTTCGAAGCGGTCCTGGCGAGCCAGACGCGATAATCATCCATGCCATTCGAGGCCTTCGCCGAGTCGGACTACCGCCGCTTCTGGACGGCGCAGTTCATCTCCAACGTCGGCTCGTGGATGCAGACGGTGGCGCAGGGGTGGCTGGTCTACCGTCTGACCGGCTCCGCGTACCTTCTCGGCTTCGTCGCGTTCGCGGGCTCGGCGCCGTCGATCGTGCTGATGCTGCCGGGCGGGGTGCTGGCCGACATCCTCAACCGCAAGCGGGTCGTGGCCATCTCGCAGACCGCGCAGGGCCTGACCGCGTTCTTCCTGGCGTTCTCGATCTACCTGCATCGCATCACCGTGTGGCAGATCGTCGCCGCGGCGCTCATCGTGGGCGTGGCGCAGTCGTTCTCGGCGCCGGCGTGGCAGGCCATGGTCGTCGATCTGCTCGAGGACCGGAAGCGTCTGCCCAACGCCGTGGCCATGAACTCGCTGCAGTTCAACCTGTCGCGCGTGGTCGGTCCGCTGCTGGCCGGCATCACGCTGTCGGCATGGGGAAGCTTCTGGTGCTTCTTTCTGAACGCGCTGTCGTTCCTGCCGCTGGTATGGGTGCTGTACACGATCCACGACCGGCAGAAGTTCGACACCGCCAACGAGGCGCTGGTGAAGCATTTCACGGACGGCTTCCGCTTCGTGCGCAGCGATCGAATCATTCTCCTGCTCATCGCCATCGTGGCGGCGGCGAGCCTCTTCGGCTATCCCTACCTCGCGCTCATGCCGATCGTGGCGCACAAGCTGTTCACGAACGACGCGACGGGGATGGGCTATCTCATGGGTGGCGTCGGTGCGGGTGCGCTGGTGGGGGCGCTGCTGCTCTCCATCCGTACCTTCTCGCAGCGCAGGATGATCGCCTGGGCCTTCGCCTGCCTGTTTTCGTTCGGCCTGGCGCTCGGCACGGTGGGGCTCTTCCGTCCGAAGATCATCGTGCTCGGGCTCCTCGTCGTCTGCGGTTTCACGATGGTGACCACGCTGGCGCTCTGCAATACCACCATCCAGCAGCGCGTGCCCGACACGATGCGCGGCCGCGTGCTGAGCATGTACACGTTCGCGTTCTACGCGTTCGTGCCGTTCGGCAATCTCGGCGCCGGGATGCTCGCGGAGCGGCGGGGAATCGGCATCACGCTCGTG
This sequence comes from Thermoanaerobaculia bacterium, assembly GCA_038244815.1. GTDB lineage: Bacteria > Acidobacteriota > Thermoanaerobaculia > Gp7-AA8 > Gp7-AA8 > DASVHS01. The sequence goes on along the minus strand of JBBRTB010000027.1, from coordinate 47,665 downwards.
GCGCTCGGTGGGGGACTGGTGGGATCGGCGGTGGTGGCGGTGCTCGTGCTGGCTCGCGGGTCGCCGGTCGCGGGTCGTGGGGGTCTCGAGGCTTGAATGCCCACGAGCGGCGACCCCACGACCCGCTCACCTCACCCCAGCGACTCCAGCACTTCCTCGATCGTGGAGCGGCGGCACGTGTACATCGGCGTGTCCCGCAGGGTGAACTTCGAGGACTCGGTCTCGCGCAACTCCTGCACGAGGTCGAGGAACTCCGACGGCGAGTCGGCTTCGAATGCCACCACGAAATCCTGATCGTCGAGTCCGAATGAATAGGTCGTATTGATCTTCACGCGCGGGTACTTGTGCCCGATGGCGATGTGCTCGTTCATGATGCGCTGCCGTTCCGCCGGCGGAAGCAGGTACCAGTCCCGCGTCTTCACGAACGGATAGACGAAGAGATACGGCTTCTTCCCCGGGACGATGCGCAGGCGCCGTCCTTCCTGGTTGTCGTGCACGTGCTCTTCGACGTACTGGGAGTGCTTGGTCATGGCCAGATACGACTGCGGCACATCGAGGTAACGGCCGAGGATGGTGCGGTTGATGTCGGCGGCCATGGTCTGGAACGTGGCCAGGTCGTAGCCGATGCGCCAGAGCATGAAGTCGAGACCGGCCTTGAGTCCGATCGTCGAATACGGCAACAGCATCATCGGGCCGGTGTAGCGCTGCACCAGATCCACGAACTCACGCCTGGCTTCGGCCTTGAGCTCGGCGCTCTCGCGCCGGAAGGCGCGGTCGGTGCGGAAGAACATGAAGTTGACGAACTGTCTGGCCAGGGCCTGGTCGCCGGCCGGTGCGGGACGGGTCTCGGGTTGTGCGACTGTGGTCATAGTGAAGATGATTCTAGTCGCGGTACGATCGAAAGCGTGAATCCTGCGGCCCAGACGCCGGCGCACTCCTCGACGGCGCGCTCGTACCAGCAGCTTCTGACCAAGCTGCTCAGGCATGGCGCGTATCCGCAGTTGCGCCGCATCATCGAGAAAACGCTGCCGGCCGACATCTCGCCGGTTCTGCCTCTGCTCCTCGAGGAGGACCGCAAGCGGGTGCTGTCTCTGCTGATCGAGTTGGGCAAGGCAGCCCGTGCCCTCCTCGGCCTCGACGAGCCGGATCTCGACGAGATGATCGAATGGCTCGACGACGCCACGATCGTGGACATCTGCGGCTCCTCGGCGCCAGACGATGCCGCCGACCTGCTCGACGCCCTCGACGACGAGCGCCGCGCGCGCATCCTCGAGCTCCTCGGCGCCACCCAGAGCGCCAAGCTCGAGTCGCTGCTGGAAGGGGAAGAGGCCACGGCCGGCTCCCTGATGAACACCGAGTTCCTGGCCCTCGACGAGAACCTCACCGTGGCCGAGGCCGTCGAAGCGATCCGGCAGTATCCGCGCAAGGAGTCGTTCTTCTACGTCTACTGCGTCGATGAGGGTGGACATCTCGCCGGCGTGCTGTCGCTGCGCAATCTCATCCTGGCCAGCGAGACCGCCAAGCTCAAAGACATCATGGTGCAGAGCGTCGTGCGCACGCGCATCGACTCCGAACCGGGTGAGGTGGCCCAGATTGTTTCCAAGTACGACCTGCTCTCGGTGCCGGTCGTCGATCTGCAGAACCGGCTCGTCGGCGTCGTCACCGTCGACGACGTCATCGACGTGATTCAGGAGCAGGCCGAGGAAGACCTCATGCACCTCGCCGGCGTCGCCGCCGAGGAGCGCGTGACCACGCCGGCGCTGCAGTCCTTCCGGGCGCGCTTCCCGTGGCTTGCCATCAATCTCGCCACCGCATTTCTGGCGTCATGGGTAGTCAGTTGGTTTCAGGGAACGATCGAGCGCTGGACGGCCCTGGCCGTGTTCATGCCCATCGTCGCGGGAATGGGTGGCAACGCCGGAACGCAGACGCTCACCGTGTTCGTGCGCGGACTCGCCCTCGGTGAAGTGGAGTGGTCGAGCCGATGGCGCGCGGTCTGGAAGGAAGCGCTCGTCGGATTCGGCAACGGCGTCGCGAACGGTCTGCTGACCACACTCGTCGTCGGTCTGTGGACCCACGACTGGAAGCTGGCGTCGATTCTCTTCGCGGCGATGGTGTTCAATCTCGTGATCTCCGGGATCGCCGGTGGTCTGATCCCGCTGGCGCTGGAACGGCTCGGCTTCGATCCGGCGATCGCCTCGTCGATCTTCGTGACGACGTTCACCGACGTCGGAGGCTTCTTCAGCTTTCTCGGTCTGGCCACGCTGGCGCTGCGCGTTTTCGGCCACCCGTAGAGCTGTCAACTCTCGGTGAACAGGGCGTTTGAGGTCCCTTGAGATTTTGGGTGGCATTGTGGAAAGTGCAAACAGAGAATGGGAAGTGCACAAATCACGCTGCAACTCAGCAGTTATTTTCTCGATAACAAATGTCGATTGAGCCGTTTAGGTCGTTTCGCCCAACGGTTTGTGCAAATTGGTGAAAGGCGCTGATTTTTTGCGGCTCATTGAGTTTTTCACAGCGATTTCCGCAGCGTTTTCCACACTTTCTGTGTAAAGAAAGCTTCACCCGCGCGGATCAGGCGCGCCTCGGGGCCGGTAAAGTCCACGATCGTCGACGGTTCTCCGGCTCGCGGGCCTCTGTCGACGATCGCATCGATGGACGATTGCACATCGAGCGGCAGCGACTTCGGATCGACGAGCGGCGGCTCTCCGCTGCGGTTCGCACTCGTCGATGCCAGCGGACCGGTGATCTCGAGAAGCTCGCGCAGCGATTCGAGTGCGGGGACGCGCACGGCGATCGTCGTCGCGCCGCGGCTCGCGGCGATGGGATGGTCCAGAGACACGATGGCGGTGAGAGGACCAGGCCACAGCTCCGTGAGAACCGCTCTGGTGCGATCGTCGAACCGCGCGCCGAGCCGCTGCAGTTGCTCGATCGAGGCACCGACTACGACGAACGGCTTATTGTCTTCGCGGCCCTTGACGTTGATCATGCGTTGCACGGCTCGGTCGTCGTCCGCCAGCGCATGCAAGCCATAGATCGTATCGGTCGGCATCAGGACCACTCCGCCTCCGAGGAGAATGGTGTGGATGCCGGTCATGCCCGCGACTTCGCCGGTTTCCCGCGCGCCGATTCGAGAAGCTCGCGCGCGTGAGCGATCGCCGAAGCGGCGACCTTTTCGCCGCCGAGCATGCGCGCGATCTCGCTGACGCGATCGTCGGTGCTGTCGAGCCGGCGAACGCGCGCGCGCGTCTGACCCTTCACGTCTTCCTTCCAGACGAAGAAGTGCGTGGAGCCGAAGCTGGCGATCTGCGGCAGGTGGGTGACGCAGATGACCTGGTTTCCCGCCGAGAGCTGGCGCAGCTTTCGCCCGACCACCTCGGCCACGCGTCCGCCGATTCCCGCGTCGATCTCATCGAAGACGAGCGTGGTGGCGGCGCCGCGCCCCGAGTGCTTGAACAGCGCCGCGGCGATGGCCAGCTGGATGCGTGAGAGCTCGCCGCCCGAGGCGATCTTCTGCATGGCCTTTAGTTCCTCGCCGCGGTTGGGAGCGACCAGAATCTCGACGTCATCGACACCATCGGCTCGAAACCGCTCCGGTTCGTCTTCGGTGGAGGTGACCGTGACGCGCACGGTCGTTCGTTCCATGGCCAGATCGCGCAGCTCGGTCTCGACGGCTTTCTGGAACGACTGCGCGGCCGTTCTACGCGACGTAGACAACTTGCCGGACGCTTTCCGGTACGCGCCGGCGCGCTGCGCCTCGACCTGCTGCAGCTTGTCGAGACTTTCCTCGAAGTCGTTCAGGCGCTCGTACTCATCGCTGATGCGGCCGAGGTGCTCGAGAACGGCGGGGATGGAACCGCCGTACTTCTTGTTGAGTCGATCGATCGTGACCAGCCGCTCTTCGACCGCTTCCAGGCGCTCCGGATCGTGGCGGACGGAATCGCTGAGATGCTGCAGCGTGCGGGCCACGTCCTGCAGCCGGTATGTGATTTCATCGAGCTCGCCGGCGACGGCGCCGACTTCGGCGATGTCGCGGGTGAGCGGCTGGAGGATGTGAGCGGCGCGGCCGAGCTGCGTCAGGGCCGATGACTCGTCGTCATCGACGAGATTGAACGCTCCGGCGGTGGCTTCGATGACCTCGCGGGCGTGAGCGAGCATGCTGCGCTCGGCGCGCAGCATCTCTTCTTCGCCCGGATCGAGCGTGGCCGCGGAAATCTCGTCGAGCTGATACTTGAGGAGATCGAGTCGCAGCGAGCGGTCTTTCTGCGCCGCCGAGAGCTCCTGGAGCTGGTCCGCGGCCTCCCGCCATGCGCCATAGGCCGCGTGCGTGTCCTCGAGCAGGTCGTGATGGCCGCCGTATTCGTCCACGAGCTCGCGGAAGGTCTGGCCGGCGATGCGGTGATGCGACTCGCTCTGCCCGTGAATCTCGAGCACGGCGTCCATGGCTTCGGCGAGCTCACGAACCGACAGCGGAGAACCGTTGACGAGCACGCGTCCGCGTCCAGCCGCGGCAATCTCGCGCTTCACGATCACCTCGATGGCCTCGTCGCGTGCCTCCGTCTCGATCCCCATGGCCTCGAGCGCCTTTCCCGCCGCCGCCGGCAACTCGAAGATCGCCTCGGCCGTCATCTTGTCCGCGCCCTGCCGGATCATGTCCGTGGAACTGCGTGCGCCGCGCAGGAACTCCAGCGAGTCGATGAGCAGCGACTTTCCGGCGCCGGTTTCACCGGTAAGGACATTCAGTCCCGGCCCCGGCTCGATGGCGAGCTCCTCGACGATGGCCAGGTTGCGGACCTTGAGGTAGGTGATCAATCGAGGAAAGTTTACCGTCTGATCCGCGCGGCAGCGACTTTGCTATGAGAGGAGGCATGAAACGTACGTTGCTGGCGATCCTCGTTCTTGCCGTCGCTGCCGGTTGCAGCAGAGAGACTCTCAAGCAGAACACCGCCACCGTCAAGGCGAAAGTGACGAGTGCCGCGAATGACATCACCGCGCCGTTCGACGGGAAGCCGGACGATCCGAACGTGCGCGAGCAGGAGCGATTCGATCAGCGCTGGCGCGACCTGCAGTCGTTCCGGGCCGCCCAGCAGCAGGCCCAGCAGCAGGCCGCGACGCAGACCGCCGCCCCCGTCGAGAAGGCCGCCGCTCCGCTGGCGCCGGCTCCGGCGGGATTCAAGTTCGTCACCGGAGTGAAGCAGTCGTTCAAAGGGCTGAACGCCAAAGGCATCAACGACGCGCCCGTGCTCACGCCTCTCAGCGGCGACATGCGCGGTCCGTCGGTCCTGAGGGCGCAGGTGTACCTCGACCGGCTGGGATTCTCGGTTGGATCGATCGATGGACGGTGGGGGCGGAACTCGGCGATCACCGTCTGGTGGTTCCAGCGGGCACGCGGCATCGAGCCGACCGGCGATCTCGACAGGCTCACTTACGTCAGGCTGGCGTCAGAGGCTCAGTACGCGCCGGTGGTCGTGCCGCGCGCGCTGACCGAGGATGACCTCAAGGGCCCGTTCGAGCCCGTGGCTGAGGATGTGTACGAGAAGGCTAAGCAGGACTGCCTCTGCTACGAATCGCTGCGCGAGAAGCTCGCCGAGCGATTCCATTCCAGCGAGGATTTTCTCCAGTCGCTCAATCCGGACGTGAAATTCGCGGACCTGCAGGCCGGATCGACGATCGAGGTTCCGAACGTGCGCCAGCCGGCCGCGGCAGACAATCCCGACATCGCCCGCGTGATCATCTCCATCTCCGGCAACTCCTTCAACGGCTTCGACGCGAACAACAATCTCGTGTTTCACGCGCCGACGACCGTCGGTGCTGGCTACGATCCTTCGCCGAGCGAGACGCTCCAGGTCACCGGGATCGCTTCGATGCCCCAGTTCCACTACGACCCCACGCTGTATCACGAAGTGCCGGACAGCGACGCGGATGCCCAGTTGCCGCCGGGACCGAATTCGCCCGTGGGTGTGGTCTGGATGTCGCTCAGCAAGCCGCACTACGGGATTCACGGGACGTCGAATCCCGACTCGATCGGCTATGCCTCATCGCACGGCTGCATCCGCCTGACGAACTGGGACGCCACCGACGTGGAGCATCACGTGGCCAGAGGCGTCCAGGTCTCGTTCGTCGACACCCGCCAGAAAGGCATGCCCGACGTCGCCAAAAAGTAGCTCATATATGGGGTCAGGTCTGTAGTTGGCACTTTTTTCTCCGATTGGTAGAGGCGTAAGAGAGCCGTGGCCAACCGCAGGACCAAAGCTATGCGGTTGTGTTGCCCCCCTTACACGCAGCGGCACGCAGTTTCTCTACAGGCCGAAGAAAAAAGTGCCAACTACAGACCTGACCCCAATCAGGCGACGGCGTCGCGGAGCATGTCGGTCGAGATGCCGGGCGCTTTGAGGTTGCCGATTAGCGTCAACGACAGCGAGTCGGGATCGACGATGGTCTCGGCGACCTGCTGGATGTTCTCCAGCGTCACCGCGTCGATCGCGGCGATGATCTCGTCGGCGCTGAACTGCCTGCCGAAGTAGTACTCCTGCCGGGCGATCCCCGACATGCGGCTGACCGTCGACTCGAGCGACAGCAGGATCGATCCCTTGAGATGCAGTTTCGCCGACGAGAGCTCCTTTGCCGTCGCGCCCTGACGCTTGATGTTCCGCATCTCCTCGAGCGTCACCGCCAGCACGCGCTTGAGATTCTTCGGGACGCATGCGGCATAGACGGCCTCGTATCCGCCGTGCAGGTATCCGTTGTGATACGAGAGCACGCTGTAGACGAGGCCGAGCTTCTCGCGGATGCGCTGGAACAACCGCGACGACATCCCGCCGCCGAGGATGGTGTTGAACAAGGCCGCCGCGTAGCGCTCGTCACCCTGCTGCGGATAGCCGCGCGATCCGAGGCAGAGGTGCACCTGCTCGAGCTCGCGCTTCTCGCGCAGGATGACGTGCTGCTTCGGCGACGGCGCCGTCCATTCCCGTCGAAGCGGCGTCCTGCTGTCGGCAGGAAAGCTCCGCGCGAGAAACGGCAGGATCTGCTCGAGCCGCACGTTGCCCGATGCGCAGAAAATGAGATTCGTGGCGTGAAACGTCTCCGAGTAATGCGCGGCGATCTGTTCGCGCTGCAGCCGGTTCACGGTCTCCTCGGTACCGAGGATGGGGCGGCCCAGCGGATGATCGGGCCAGAACGAGGTGACGAAGATCTCGTGCACGAGATCGTCGGGCGTGTCCTCGACCATCTTGATCTCTTCGAGGATGACGCTGCGCTCCGACTCGATGTCCTCATCGGAGAACCGCGGCGCGGTGACGATCTCAGTGAGGAGATCGAGCGCTGTGTCGACCTGCTCGTCGAGCACGTGTGCGTAGAACGACGTGTATTCCTTGCCCGTGAACGCATCGACGTCACCGCCCAGGATGTCGATGACCTGCGCGATCTCGGCGGTGGAGCGGTAGCGGGTGCCCTTGAACACGAGATGTTCGAGGAAGTGCGACGCTCCTCCGTGCTCCTCCGATTCCACCGCCGAGCCGCTGCGCAGGTAGTAACCGAGCGCCACGGAGCGGACCCAGGGAAGGGTCTCCACGAGGATGGTCAGTCCCGACGGCAGGACGTGGCGCGTGACGGAGGCGCGGTTGCTCATGCGGCTGGACAGCTTACTTGATCATGAGCGCGTTGCGGCGCTGCGCGATCTCGTTCTCCAGGTCGACGGTCGTGTAGCTCCATTGCTCGTAGGAGTCGGAGCCGTTGACCGTCAGGTAGCTCGTGCCGCTCTTGTTCGGACGCACGCCCATGATCGGACCGACGAATCCGCCCGGACCGGATGTCGAGGTGGCCGGCTGTTGTCCCGGCTGCGGCGTGGGCGTGGGAAGTGGATTCATGGACGGAACGAGCTGCGTTCGCTGGCCGGGGATGGGCGTCGGCGCCCCGGTCCCCGGCGGCTGCTGCGCCTGCTGGGCGATCTGGTTGGTCATGGCGATGGGAATCCAGTCGGCCTTGCCGGTGAGCGGATCGAGGTACTCGCCCTTGCCGCGCATGAAGCGCGGATTGCGCGCCTCCTTCAACTGGTCGAGGCTGACGGGCTGGGCTTTATTCTTCTGCTGGAACGCCCGCATGGCCCGGGCGTACTGGTGCATGGCGAATACCGTCTCCTGGTCGCGCTCGCGGGCCACGGCGATCGACCACTGCTTCGGGATCGTGTAGGCGATCATGATCGCGATCACGGTCATGATCACGATCAGCCCGGCCAGGGTGAACCCGGCTTCGTCAGAGGTCCGTGTACGGGACATTGTCATCCATCGTCGATCCCTGCGCTTTGCTCTTCACGTCGACGATGCCGGGCGCTACGGGATTGCCGGATGCGTCGCTGTTCTGCGGCTCGTCTGGATCGGGCTGCTCCATGATCACGTCCCAGTCGACGACCTTGGTCATGGGATCGGCGGGGATCCTTTTGAGGTACTGCGGGACGAGCTCGTTGAGATCGCCGGGATTGCGCTGTTTGTCGGCGTAAAAGTTGTCGATGGCCTCGCGCATGTCGTGGAGGTCCTTGCGCAGCGCCGTCTCACGGGCCTTGCGCTGCATGTTTTTGACCTGCACGACGGCGATCCCGGCGAGGATGCCGATGATCGAGACCACCACCATCAGTTCGATGAGCGTGAAGCCGCGGGAGGACAACCGAGGACCGAGGACAGGGGACCGGGGACGCCTTTTCAAGCTCACCATTCGTTGTACCTCGTCGTCCCGTCCAGGGAGAGCGCGGTGGACGTGGAGTGCACTTCGAAGATGTTGTTGCCGTCGCTCGACGTCGTGTCGGGGTCGTCGGTCGTGGAGAGCGTCAGCCATTCCTTCTTTCCGGTCATGGGGTCGGTGAGATCGCGCTCGCGGAGAATGTGGATCGTTCGTCCGTCGGTGAGCTTGATGCCCTTCACGAGGTCTTCGAGCTCTTTCGGGTAACCCTCCGCTCCGAGCGCGCTCATCTCCGCGGGCCGGATGGGAGTGGTCGGCGGAATGGTCATGATGTCGTGATAGCGGTCGATGCCGTCGGTGATCCTGCGCAGTTGTGCGCGCAACTCGATCTCTTTGGTGCGCCGCATGCCGAAGCGTGCCACCGGCAACGTCGTTGCCGCGAGGATGGCGATGATCGCGCAGACCGTGATCAGCTCCGCGATCGTGAATCCTCCTGACGTGCCACGGGAACGGAGCATAGCGTTACTCGACGCGGGCCCTTCCGCCTGAGATCGAGGCCAGGACCACCTGACCCCTCGCGTTTTTCAGCTCCGGCGAGTCGAACACGAGCACGGCATCGCCGGCCAGGACTCCGCGCAGCCGGAACATGAGCAGTTCCCCGCCGCTGACGAAGGAAAGAGGCTTGCCGTCGGACGAGGAGATCTTGACGATGCCGTTGGTGCTGTCGACGGTAGCCACGGGAGGTTTCTTCGGATCGAAGCTGATCGACGGTCCGAACATCACTTCCTCCACCTCGATCGAGCGAGGATCGTACCGGAACGACAAGTTGTCGGTGGAGAGGCCGGCGATGTCCATGCCCACGACCGTCCACGTCGCTTCCTGTCCCGCTCTGAGCGTCAGCGTGGCCGGCTGCGGCGCGATGCGCGGGGCCAGTCGAAGCGCGGCGTCGTCGGTCAGCGGCTGCGAGAACGCGGACGCTGAAGCGGTCATGAATCGCGAGGCCGTTGCGGTCGAGGGAGAGTCCGTCGACGGCGTGGCGTCGGTGACCGGTGACTGCGGCACCGGCTTCGGCTTCGCGAACGGATCCGTCGGTCCGCTGCCCGGCGGCGGCACGAATCCCGCCGGCGGCTGCGCGGCTGCCGGGGCCGCGCCCACCGGATTCGAAACCGGCGCAGGATTGAGATTCGTGCGCGGCATGAACTGTCCGTTGCGCACCGGGGGGGGGGTAAACGGATCGACCTGCGACTGCGACTCGATGCGCGGCGTGACTCCGCGGAACGTCAGGTTGTTCGTCGTCCCCACCCACATCGGCGCCATGTCGTCCTCGGTGATGTCGGCGATGCGGATGATGTGCGGGGTCATCGTCAGCACGAGGTCGGTGCGCGTCTCGCCCTGGTGATTGCGGTTGAACAGGCGGCCGAGGAAGGGGATGTCGCCGAGGAACGGAGTCTTGGCGGTCGATTCCTCTTTGTTGTCCTGAATGAGGCCGGCCAGGAAGTTCGTCTCGCCGTCCTTGAGACGGATCGTCGACTCGATCGTGCGCGTGGCGAAGGTCGGCTGCGGGGCCTGATTCGGCACTTCCACCGGCGGACCCTGGTTCGACACCTCCACCGTCAGCTTGAGCGTGACCTCGCGGTTGTGATGGACGCGCGGTTCGATCGACACCTTGATGCCAACGTCCTGATATTGATACGACACGACCGGCTGATACGGCGAGGTGCCCGAGCTGATGGCGGTGAACGTCGACACCGGAACGGGGATGCGCTGGCCGATGTGCAGCGTGGCTTTCTCGCCCTCGGAGATGCGCAGCTCGGGATTGGCAAGCAGCTCGCTGTTGCTCAGATTCTTGATGAGCGTGTACGTGACCGAGGGGATGGAGAACGTGAACGAGCCGTTGCCGAGCGAACGGAGCTGATCGAGCGTCACGGACGCTCCGCCGGGGAGCGGAATCAGCTTGCCGTCCGAACCGAGCAGGTTCGGCACGACCGAGCCCGCTGCCGAGGCGGCCGGACCCTGGATGGAGATGCCGATGTCGCGGAGCTTGTTGAGATCGAGCTGCACGAGCTCGACGGCCACGACCACTTCGGCTTTCGCCTTGTCGTTGGCTTCGATGATTTTCTGAGCGATGCGGACCTTGTCGGCGGTATCGCGGATGGTGATGGCATTGAGGGCCTTGAGCGGGAACACGTTGCGAGCCTCGATCATCGTGCGGACGACGTTCGTGATCTGTTCGGCATCGCCGTTCGACAGATAGAACGTCTGGATGACCAGGTCCTCGTAGTCGCGGCGGGCCTGGGGGTTGTCGGGGACGACGATGATGGTCTTCTCGTCGAGCACTTTGTAGAAGTGACCAGCGGCCTGCATGACGCGCTCGAGGGCCTGCTGGGCGGTGACGTCGCGCAGCTCGATGGAGACGCGGTCGTCCTTGACGGCCTGATCGAACAGGATGTTGATGCCGAAGGCGTTGCCGAGGGCGCGGTAGATGTCCTTGACCGGCGTCTCGTGAGGGAAGGAGAGGGAGATGGGCTCGTCCGAAGCGGGATTCAGCTTGGGGGGCTGAGCCTTGGTGATGTTGTCCTTCTGTGCGCGCTTCTTGATCTCTTCGATCGACTCGTGCTGCGTCGCGGCGCGCTGCGCGTCCTGGAGGTACTGGGCGACTTTGCCGAATTCGACCGCCGCGTACTGGTTGGTCGGATCGAGCCGTACCGTGATCTCGAATTCGGTGACGGCGAGCTGCATGAGGCGAAGCTGTTCGTCGCCGGAGGTGACGTTGGCGGCGGCACGGAGAGACTTGCCCTTCTCGAAGTGCTCGCGGGACGACTCGCGCCGGGCGCGATCGAGGGAGAGGCGATAGCGGGAATTGTCGGGATCGATCCGCAGAGCTTTCTCGTACTGCTCGATGGCGGCATCCCAGTTCTTGGCCTGCTCGGCGTTGCGTGCACGTTCGAAAGCGTTGTAGCTGGCGCACGAAGAAAGCAGCGCCAGCGCGGTGATCGTCGCGAGCGCGGCTCTTTTCATTTTTATCATCATGTTTTCCTGAAGGCTTTCTCTTTCGTGTGACGCATGACCGTGGTGAATGTCACTGCCCGAGCGGGACACGCTGTCTCTCGTCCGGTGGAAAACCGACGAATCCGATCTCCACCGACTCGATGCCGATGCCGCGCAGTACGAATTTGCCCGCGATCACATCGCCGACGCGGGCGTTGATGATCTCGCCATTCCCGGTGAACGTGGCGATGGGATTGGAGGCGTTGCCGAACGTGCCGATGTACTTGTACGTGAACGGCGGCGGCACCGGTTTGGGCGGCGGCGGCGGAGGCGGCGCGATGACGGGTCCCTCCTGGCAGGCGTCGCCGATGCCGTTGTGATCGATGTCGGTCTGGTCGGGATTGGGCTTGTCGGGACAGTTGTCGCGGAAGTCGGGGATGCCGTCCTTGTCGCGGTCGGGGGGCGGCGGGGGCGGCTTGGGGACGGGAGGGGGCGGTGGCGCGGGAAAGGCAAAGAGGTTCCGCTTGCTGTTGTAGCTGCCCGTCTGCGGCTCCAGCCACTCGGTATGCACCGGCTCGACCCCCGGGGTGTGCGCTGTGGCGGCGGCGCGCGAGGATGGGCGTGCCTTCGGGTCCGCGGACACGGGATCCCTGACCACCGCAGTCAGGCTCGGCGTCGACTGCGGAGCGGCGAACAGATAGATCGCGAACACCGCGATGATCAGCACGCCCACTCCTGTCCAGGTTTTCCAGCTCATCCAATCCATCACAACTCTTGATTTGATGCCTGAGATCCGCCGTTCGGCGAGCGAAACAGCGTCTTGACGCGGATGGTCATGTTCAGCTTTTCACCGGTATCGGAGCCGAGGGACACTTGATCGATGATGATGAACTGATCCGAGACCTCCAGCAGGTTGATGAGGCGGCGGACCTGCTGATACGTACCTTCCACGGGAAAGGAGATGGTGACTTCGACCGCGTTTGCGCTCGCCGTTTTGGCGACTCCCCGCGTGGGCGCACCGCTGAACGAATACGACTTCGGCACGAGCTCGCTCCTGGTGGCCAGCTTCATGACCTCGCCGATGAACGGCGTGAGGCGCTGGTTCTGCGTGGACCACTGGTCATCGTAGATCGAGCGCATGTCCGACTCGACCTTGTGATAGCCGGCGAGCTGCTGCTCGGCCGCCACGCGCGTGCGTCTGGCCGCGTCGAGCTGGGCCTTGACCGAGTCGCGATGCCCGTCCAGATCCTGGAGACGGCTTTCGTACTGCACGCGATAGGTGAAGAAGAAGATCGTATTGGCGGCGAGAAGCACGCTCAGGACGATCAGGAGAAGCCGCTTTTCGCGCCAGATCATCAGCGCACCACCCGCGGCACGGAAGGCCGGTAGTCGACGCCCAGGCCGAAGCGAAAACCGGCCGGCGTCTCGGTCTGCGTAGTGGGGAAGGGATTGGCGAAGCGCGAGTCGCGCTGGAAGCGGTTGATCGTATTGATGAGCGTGCCGGCCGACTTTCCCTCGCACGCCAGGCTGAGATGGACGAATCCGTTCTCGCCGAACTGCGGGGAGATCGAGGTGATGCGCACGTTGTCGGGCAACACCGCCTCCAGGCGGTCGAGCAGCTCGCTCCACGAGAAGCCGCGCTGGGCCAGCTGCGTGTTCACGAACCTCGATTCCTTGGAAAGGGAGACGAGATCGATGCCGCCGATCTGCTTTTCCGCCGTTTCAGCGCGCTGGTGCTCGTCCCGGATCTTCCCTTCGATCATGGTGATCTCGTCACGCGTCGTGCTCGTGTCGTGCACGTAGCGCAGGTACGTATCGACGTTGTTGAGCATCAGAAAGGCGATGAGCAGCGATACCGCCACGACCACCGCGTACACCGGACGATAGTCGCGGTAGGGACGGCCCGCGAGATTGAGATGGATCGGTTTCACGCCGTGAACACTCCCGTGCAGGCCGTGAGCTCGGCCTCCAGTGCCGGCAGGTGTGAGGGTGGCTGATCGACGAAGTCGCGCAATGCCACCGGGACCACAGGTGCGGAGAATTCCGCCGCCAGAGCGGCCTGCACCTGTCCCCCTTCGTCCTTCCCGGCCACGTAGGCGCGCTCGACCGCGACGGTCTGCAGCGTCTCGCGCAGGTAGTTCGCGGAAAGGCGGATCTCCTGCTGGAGAGTGCGCTCGCCGGAGAGATTGCGCGAGCGGATGAAGAGCGGCTGCGCTCCGCGGAACACCGCCGTGGTGAAGTCCGTCTCCCGCACGTAAACGAAAAGACGATCGTTCGAAGTCGTCTGTTCCCGGACGGTAATGGCGTTCCAGATATTGAGCCCCACCGGCTCGATGAGCACCACTTCCATGCCCACTCCGGCAAAAACGCGGTCGATGGCCGCCAGCGTCTTCTCGACGGCGCTCACCACCAGCAACTTCAGACCGGCCGGCGTCTTCCCGAGCACCTCCCACGCCACACGCAGCGAATCCGGCGCGATGGGAAGCGTGCGCTTGAGACTCCAGCGGATCGAGTGAACCGCTTCGTCGCGCCGCTCGGACACGGCCGGAAGCTCGATCAGATTCATCCGGAACCAGGAGTCCGGCAGCAGAACCGAAACACGGTCGAGTCTCGGTGCCTCCACACGCAGGCGGCGCAGGAGGTCCGCCAGCGCGGCCTCATCGGCCAGCTCCGGTGTGACCACGGCAGGCGTGAAGATGCCCTGGCGCAGGGCATAGGTCCTGGCGGTCTCGATGTGCGGATTCTTCCGCCCGCGCGCGACGCGCGCGTGCAGGAGGCCGTCCGTGTCGAGGACGACGACGTCGGGTGGATAGGATGACGACATTATTCGACGAATGTGACCTTATTGATTTCTCTGAGCGTCGTGCTGCCGTTCAGCACCTTGCGCAGCGCCGATTCGCGCAGGAAGATCATCCCTTCCTGCCCGGCGGCTTTCTTGATCTCGGCGGCCGGACGGCGGTCCAGAATCATGGCCCGGATGTGGTCGGAGAGATCGAGGAGCTCCGAGATGGCGGCGCGGCCATGGAAGCCCGTGCCGTTGCACTCCAGACAGCCCTCGCCCTCGAAGAACGTCTGCCCGCGGTACTTGTCCGGATCGAGTCCGGACTCGACGATGAACGAGTCAGGATACTCGACCTCGTGCCGGCAGTTGTCGCAGACGCGGCGGACGAGCCGCTGCGCCAGCACGCAGTTGAGCGCCGAGACGAAGTTGTAGAGGTCGACCTTCATGTTCAGAAAGCGGCCGAGAACGTCGACGACGTTGTTGGCGTGAACGGTCGTGAAGACGAGGTGACCGGTCAGCGCCGACTGCACGGCGATGGCGGCCGTCTCCTCGTCGCGGATCTCGCCGACCATGATCTTGTCAGGGTCATGACGCAGAATGGCGCGCAGGCCGCGTGCGAACGTCAGCCCCTTCTTCTCGTTGACCGGAATCTGCGTGATGCCCCGGAGCTGGTATTCGACCGGATCCTCGATGGTGATGATCTTGTCTTCCGACGACTGGATCTCGGACAGCGCCGCGTACAGGGTCGTGGTTTTGCCCGAACCGGTCGGCCCGGTGACGAGCACCATTCCGTACGGCTCCTTGATGAACTTGCGGAACTTGACCAGCATCTCGTCGTCGAATCCCAGCACGTCCAGACGCAGGTTCTTGAACTCGGAGTTCATCGACTCCTTGTCCAGAATGCGGATGACGCAGTCCTCACCGTGCGCGGAGGGGATGATGGAGACGCGGAAATCGATGGAGCGGCCCGTCAGGCGCAGCTTGAAGCGGCCGTCCTGCGGCACGCGCTTCTCGGCGATGTCGAGCTCCGACATGACCTTGATGCGCGAGATGATCGTGGAGTGATGGCGCTTGTCGATCGGATCGAGCGCCTCGTACAGGACGCCGTCGATGCGGTACTTGACCACGACCTCGTTGTCGCGGGTCTCGATGTGGACGTCCGAGGCCCGGCGCTGGATGGCGTTGAACACGATGGAGTCGACGAGCTTGATGATCGGCGACGACTCCTGCTGCGTGATCGAATCGATCGTCAGCGTCTCTTCGCCCTCTTCATCCTCACCCACCAGCTGCAGGCGGAACCCCTCGGTGGCTTCGTCGAGGACGCGCTGGGTGGACTCCGACTTCTGCAGCTTGTCGCGAATGGCCACCGGAGAGGAGACTTTGATCCGCAGCGGAGCGCCGAGAAGGAGCTCCAGCTCGTCGAGCTTGAGGACGTCGGTCGGGTCGCCGACGACGACGGCGATGTGTCCGTTCTCGCGCCGCTCCGGCAGAAACTGATAGCGGATCATCAGATCGAGCGGAATCGTCTGAAACAGAGCGTGATCGACCGTGAAATGCTCGAGCTCGACGTAGGGAAAGCCGTATTGCTCGGCCATACGCTTCGCGCGCGCCGTCTCCGTCGAGGTGTCGGGGGCGTTCTTGTACAGGTTGCGTGTCGGATCACTTGCCATAGGTCAGGTTGCCGTACTCATGATTGCCCCACCGAGGACAGCTCGAACAGGGGGAGGTAGAACGCGTAAAGCAGAACGGCGATGACCAGGCCCATGAACACGAGGATGAGCGGCTCGATGGCCGCGACCATCCGCGTGAGCCTGGCTTCGATCTCTTCATCGTAAAACTCGCTCACATTTCCGAGCATTTCCGTGAGCGCACCGGTGGACTCGCCCACTTTGATCATCTCGACGGCGAGGTCGCCGATGACACCGGTGGAGTCGAGCGAGCGCCACAGCGGCTCTCCTTCCCGGACATTCTGCACGATCGCGAAGACACGGGACGAGACCGCCTTGTTGGTCACCGACTGCGCGGCGATCTCCAGGGCCGGAACCATGGGCGTTCCGCCGCCGAGAAGCGTTCCCAGGGACTGGGTGAACTGCAGCACCGCGAAACGGTGGAAGATGCCGCCCACGATGGGCATCCGCAACTTGAACCGGTCCCAAACCGTGCGGCCCGCTGTGGTGATCCACTGCCGGAACAGGAAGGCGGCCGCGAAGGTGCCGCCGAGAACGAGAACGATATTCGTGCGCATGAACAAGGCCACGGCGATGAGCATGCGCGTGAACACCGGAAGCTGGGCGTCGAAGCCGGCAAAGAACTCCGTGAATTTCGGGATGACCACTGTGAGCATGATGAACACCATGGTGCTCGACAGCCCGATGAGGATGACCGGGTAGATGAGCGCTCCCACCACGCGCTTGCGCAGGGTCACGATCATCTTCTGGTAGCGCAGGAAGCGCCGCAGCACGCCCTCGAGATCGCCCGAGCGCTCACCGGCCCGCAACGACGTCGAATAGATCGGCGGAAAGAGGTCTCCGTATGCCGCGAACGCGTCGGAGAGGGCCGTACCGGATTTGATCTTGTCGCGGATCTCGGTGAGGACATCGCGGAACCCAGGGTTCTTCTGGCGCTCCAGCATGATGTCGAGCGATTGAATGATGGGCAGCCCCGCCTTCACCAGCGCCAGCAGTTCCTGATTGAAGAGGAGAAAGCGCTCGGTCGAGATGACCCGCCGAATCGGCAGGAGCTCGCGCAGGGTAAACGCGCCGCGTTTGGCGTCAAAAACATAGAGGCCCTGACGGCGCATCTCCTCCCGGGCGGCGCGGGCCGTCGTCGCCTGGACCTGGCGCTCGACGACCTCGCCTTCCGACGTTCCGACTCGTACGATGAACTGTGGCATTCGGGTTTGTTCTGACCTCGATTTTCTGACGGGCGAGGCGGTGAAACGTTCTGATTTTCGTTGAAATTAGCGCGACTGCGCTACAACGACGGCGGCCTCGCCGCGATTCCGCGTTACCCTATTGCCCGTGACGTCGCGCGTGGCGAGGGTGGGCGTGCTCCTGTTCGGCTCCGGAGCCTGCGCCCTCATCTATCAAACCGTCTGGCTGCGGCAGTTCCGTCTGATCTTCGGCGCCTCGACGCTGGCATCGGCCGCCGTGCTGGCCATCTTCATGGGCGGGCTGGGGTTGGGTGGCCTGCTCATCGGTAAACGGGCCGACCAGTCTCGAAACCCGCTGGCCCTGTACGGTTTTCTCGAGACGGGCGTGGCCGTCTCGGCGGTGCTGAGCCCGCTGCTGCTGTGGGTCGTCCGTCACCTTTACCTGGCCGTGGGCGGGTCGTTCGGCATGGGGATGTTCCTCGCCACGATCGTGCGGCTGGTGCTCTCCGTGCTGGTGCTCATCGTCCCGACGGTGCTGATGGGCGGAACATTGCCCGCGGCCTCCCGCGCCGTCGAGACCTCCGGCGACTCCGGCCGCCTGGGCGTATCCATTCTTTACGCGGCGAACACCATGGGAGCGGTGGCGGGCGCGTTCATCTCGACGTTCTACCTGCTGGAGACGTTCGGGAATCTGAAGACGCTCATCGCCGCAGCACTGCTCAACTCGCTCGTGGGCCTGACCGCGATCGCTTATTCGAACTCCCTCCGCGCGCCCAAGGGGAAGTCGAGAGTGATGGGGGATGAGATCGAATTGGACGGGTCCTCGGGTAAAGGAACCGAGGACGTTTCTCCCCGTTTCGTCTACGCCGCCGCATTCATCGTGGGCTTCGCGTTCTTCCTGCTGGAGCTCGTCTGGTATCGGATGCTCACGCCGCTGCTGGGCGGGACAACGTACACGTTCGGCTTGATTCTGGCGACGGGACTGGCCGGGATCGGAGCGGGAAGCTTCGGATATGCGCTTCTGCGAAGGAAGCGTGCGACGGTCGGAGCGTTCGCAGTGCTCTGCGCGCTGGAAGCGCTGCTGATCGCCGTCCCGTTCGCGCTCGGCGACCGCCTGGCGTTTGCGGCGCTGCTCCTGCGGCCGCTCGGGGCGATCGGCTTCTCCGGCTACGTCGTGGGCTGGACGCTCATCACTCTCGTTGTGATCTTTCCCGCCTCGTTCATCGCCGGAGCACAGTTCCCGTTGCTGATCTCGCTGCTCGGCGAGGGGCGGGAGGAGGTGGGCCGTCACGTCGGAACGGCTTATCTGTGGAACACGGGAGGAGCCATCGCCGGATCGATCGCCGGCGGATTCGGACTGATGCCGCTGCTGACGGCTCCGGGAACTTGGCGAGCGGCCGTGGTCGTACTGGCTGTGCTCGTGATCTCGTCCATGTTCGTGTGGGAGCCGGCTTCAGCCGGTGTGTGGGAGCCGGCTTCAGCCGGCTCAGGTGCGCCGGCTAAAGCCGGCGCCTACACGGCTAAAGCGGGCGCCGGCGCCATCATCGCCCTGGCCATCGCTTTGCTGTTCGCGACCGGGCCGACCGCGTTCTGGCGTCATTCGCCGATCGGCGCGGGCCGCGCCGACATGGTCAAACCGACGCACAACCGCCTGATCGATTTCGCCCATACGCGGCGGCGTACGACCAAGTGGGAGGCGGAGGGAGTCGAGTCGAGTGTATCGGTGGCGAATGCCGACGGGTACGCCTTCATCGTCAACGGCAAGAGCGACGGTCACGCCCGGCTCGACGGCGGTACGCAGGTGATGGGAGCGATTCTCCCGGCGCTGTTGCACGCCGATCCGCGGCGCGCCGCGGTCATCGGCCTGGGAACGGGATCGACGGCGGGGTGGCTGGCGGCGGTCCCGTCGATCGAACGGGTCGATGCGGTGGAGATCGAGCCGGCCATCCTGCACGTCGCCGCGATGTGCACGCCGGTCAATCATCATGCGCTCGATAACCGGAAGCTGCACATCCACATCGGCGACGGCCGCGAGTTTCTGCTCGCGCGCGGCGACCGCTTCGACATCATCTCGTCCGAGCCATCCAATCCGTATCGCGCCGGGATTGCCAATCTGTTCACCACCGAGTTCTACGAGGCCTGCGCTTCTCGGCTGAACCCCGGCGGCATGCTCGTCCAGTTTCTGCAGGCCTACGAAGTCGATGCCGCGACGATCCGGACGATCTACGCCACGATCAGCGGTGTCTTTCCGAACGTCGAGACGTGGCAGAGCGCCGGCGGCGATCTGCTGCTCGTGGCGTCGGTGCAGCCCATTCCGCATCGGTGGGAGACGATCGATCGCAGGCTGCGCGAGGAGCCGTATCGCAGCGGGGTGCGCGACGCCTGGGCGGTCAACGACACGGCTGGGGTCTACGCCCGTTATGTCTGCGGAACGGCCACGGCCCGGGCGCTGGGAACCGACATGCATCCCAACACCGACGACCGCACCATCATCGAATACGCATTCGCCCGGACTCTCGGACAAGGCGACGCGTTCAGCGTAGCCGAGCTCCGTGCCTACGCGCGCCAGCATGCGGACGACCTGCCGCAGGTGATTCGCACGGTCCCCGATTCGGCGAACATCGAGGCCGAGCGTTTGTCGATCGGCATCGCCCACGATGCGCCGATCGACATCCACGATCTCCTGCCGCTCGATCTGCGCAATCGCGGTGCGGCGGAGCTGCAGTACATGGAAGGCTCGCTGGCGAACTCGTGGTTGATCTGGCAGGGGCAGAAGAACCCGCCGCAGACGCCTCTGGAGATGATGTCGTACGCGGAGACGCTCGCGGAACGCGGGGACGAATCGGCCATGAAGTATGTCCAGGCGCTGCGCCCGCAATTCCCGATCGAGGCCGAGGTCACGCTTGCGCGCCTGCGCTGGCGTGAGCATCACGCCGAGGGAGTGGCCATCCTCGCGCATGCGCTGGAAGAGTACCGGCACGATCCGTGGCCGGTGCCGGTGGTGATGCGGCGCGCACTCGGCCTGGTCATCGAGATGGCCGAGGATCCCAACTTCCCGCAGATCGGGCAGCCGTTGCTGGAAGCGCTCAGCCAGCCGTTCTCCATCGAAATGTTCAACGAGCAACGCATGTCGGCGCTGCTGTTTGTCGCGCAGCGGATGGCCGGGGGCGGGTGCTCACCGGCCGTGCTCGACGCGCTGCGATCGTACGAGCCTCACGTTCCCTGGCAGCAGATCTATCTCGACAAACGTGCCACCTGCTATGCGCAGGCAGGCGATCCGCGGGCAGCGAGTGCCAGGCGCGACTACCGCGAGTTCAGGAAGTACGAGAAGAAATCGCTGGAATCGAAATAGCGGAAGAGCTGGAGGACAGGCATGAGTGCCTGTCCTCCAGAAGAGTGGCCTATCGGTCGGTTTCCACCGAGGTCACCATGACGCGGGGGAAACCGGGGAGCCGAATACCGCGTGACAGCGACTCGTCGTACCAGAGGTTCGGTGTCCCCACGACGTTGACGCCACCCTGACCGACCAGCACCGATCCGTAGTAATCGGCATTACCTTTCGAATTGAACTGGCCTTCGACGAACAGCACGCCGTCAGTGGCCGGGGCGAGGGGAACGAGTGAGCCGTCGAGATCGTAAGCGTTCGACGTGCAGTCCACCTGAGCCGAGGTGGCGTTGCACGTGACCGGGGTGTCGGTGCGGCCACCCGGCGGGACGCCTGTGGACGGATTGATTGTCCGCTTCGGCAGGCGGCGCGTTGCGACGGCTGTCGAGGGATCCCACCATCCCACGGTCAGACCGAGCGTGCTCGTGCCGTCGTATTTGACGTTGAGATACGGCTCGTGCGGCTCGGAACAGGTGCAAGTGCCGCAGCTATTGTTGCCCGGCCGGCAACCGGGGGTGTACGGCACCGGGAACCAGCCTGTATACGTCGAAGCGGGGTTGCCGGTATCGGAGGGGTCATGCACCAGACGTGATTTGACGTACACGTCGAACTCGCCGTTCTGACCTGGAGCCGATCCGTTCGAGTTGCCACTGTTGCTCCACGGCAGATCCTCGTAGTCCCACTGGTTGTTGACCGCGCCCGTGACGATGGGCATGCCGGCGGCATCGCGCTTGAAGTCACCTTGAGGCGTCGGGCCGCCGGTGGTGAGCTCCACCTGGCGGTAGCCGATGTCCATGTAGGGCTCGCCGGGCTGGCAGAACTCTCCATTCGGTCCCGATAGTCCAGTGGTTGCGAACGCCGCGTTGAGATAGATGAAGCTGCCCATGTAGGAGCCGCCACCATTGATCTGCACCTGCGGCGCGAGGATGCCCGGCCCGCCGTTCTGCGGGTCCTGGCCGTTCTGGGTGTCGAAGAAGTAGTAGCCGAGTTGCGAGCTGGCCCACGCGCGGAACGTCTTGGTGGACACGCCGTCAGTGTAGGTATCGGCGGAGACCCACTGCAGATACTTCACGCCGCCTTGCCCGTTGCCGGCGATGGCAGCGGCCTTCCAGAACGGGTAGCTGATGATCGGAAAGATCAACTGCTTGAAGCTCGGATACTGGTCGAAACTCTGGTACTGGAAGTGGTGCGTCGGGCCGTAGCTGGCCGGATTGGCATAGGGGAATGGATAGGGCTGCGGGTTCGCGTTTGGCGAGCCGACGATGTTCTGTGCTGCGCGCTCGTGGAACCAGGGATCAGCGACGTTGATGTTGCCGCGAGCGATGTAATACAGCCAGGGAATGTTGCTCTGACCTGCTGCGCCGCCGAAGGAAATCGGATAGGCCGTGCCGGGACGGGCCCTGTAGGTGAGGGAGCCGGATGTCACGGTGTTGCCGATCGTCGTCGGCCACACCGGTTCGGTGGCCCCGCTGCTCGCCCCGGTTGGCGGGACGGAGGTGACAGCGAATTCGATGCCCGTCAGTGACGGGGTCATGGCGCCCGGCGTCGGGCGCACGATGTCACCCGTGCGATACGTCGTGTTCAAGTTCCACTGAAATGAAGAGTCGTAGCCGCGGTTGAAATGAATCTTCTCGTAGGCGTTGAACCAGGGAACGGTGGTGTAGTCCTTGGCCAGGTTGAGTGAAGTCTGTGCGCTGACCAGCCCCCAATGCACGTTGAAGTTGCCGTTGGCGGCGAGTGAGGTTGCCGACTGCAGCGGACCGGCCGGCGTGGGCAGAGGGAACTGCGAGACGACGATGCGGCACTCCGCGCGAGCGAGCGAACGGCGGTTGGCCTGGGTGCTGGGGCGGTCGAACTTTTCGGCGCGGGCCATAATCGTGGCCACCCCGTAGCGGGTGCCGCCGACGTAGAAGTGCGGTGCGGTTGCGGGCACAAGCGTCGAGCCGGCGATGGGAGGAGCGTAGATGCGAATCTCCGTGACCTCACCGGCCGGCCGCGCAGCGTTGGCCGGCTCAGGGCCGAAGACGTTGTCATTGAATGTCGCGAGAAACGTCTGCCCGGCGGCAGTGCTGCTGTTGATGATGACGTCCGCGCTGTCTTCGGCGCCGAAGAACTCGTCGTCGTTGAGCGGTCCGAACGGCAGATCGCAGAGCAGCGACGACGGCGACGATTTGTAATACCCGGTGTACGCGCTGACGGTTCGCTGCGTCTTGAGGGACGTCAGCGGTGTCGTCGGCGCGCCTCCGTTATTGACCGGCATGAGGGCCAGCGCCAGCATTCCGTTCGGATCCTGGAACCATTGCACGCAGACGCGCGCGGCCGCCTCGGCCATGGCCACGGTCTGGGAATGATTGCGCTCGTTGATGGAGATGGCGCTTTCGGTTTCGGAGATGGCCACGAAAGCCAGTCCGAGTAGAGAGAGGCCGACGATGACCATGAGACTGGCCAGGAGCGCCGACCCCTTTTGCTGGAGCCGCTTTTTCGTCGAGCGAAACAGTCTGTTCATTCGTCTCATAAACGCCTCTTATCTGCAGGTGGTCGGGTTGTTCACCTGCGCATCGGGTTTGATGGCGCAGGAGAAGACGATTGGCTGCTGTACGCCTCCGACGAGCTGGGTGATGGACGCACGTGTGTACTTCACGCAGATGAAGTCGATCGCGGCAGGAGTGATGTTCGACGGGTTGCCGTTGGTCTTGGCCATGTTGATTAGCAGAGACCGCGTCCCGTTTGCCGGCACGGTGACGTCGTTGACGGTGAGCTGTGCCGGTTTCGGACTGAGCGTGATCGTGAACGGCGAGCCGGTCGGATAACTGGTCGTGCCAGGGCCGGCAATGGTCGCGCCGCCTCCGCTTGGGAACTGGATGCTGTTCCAGGTGATCCGGCTCGGGGCGGTCCACTCGAAGTCGATCGACTGAAGATCCAGAGCTTCGGCCGCGCCGTTCACGAGGTCGAGCTTCAACTGATACGTGATGGCGGTATTGGCCAGGATCGATGCCTGCGCGGCGAACGTGGTGATCGAGCACGCCGGCAGCGGCTCCTGCTGGATGTAGCGAACCAGTTGCTCCGTGCACGGCGGCGCGGAGTTGTTCGTCATCGTGAACGTGATCGTGTACGGCGTCCCCGGGGTGAGGTTGGCCCACGTGAAGAGAGCCGGAGACGCAACCGAAGTCAGGGTCATGAGCGTCGTACCGCTCGGATCCTTGATGGCCATCTTCGTCAAGGTGAACGTCGTACCACCCGGCGGATTGACCTGAATGGTGTCGCCCGTGTTCATGACCCACGAAGTCGCCGGCGTGAGGCCGTCGCCCGAGGACGCACCGGTCTGCACGACGACGGATCCGGTGAACGTGCACGGCGGCGGGTAATCGGCCCATACCGACTGCCCGCTTGCGGGGCACGCCGCGCTCGGCGGATTCGCCTGCAGCGCCCGGACCTGATACTGGTATGTGTAACGGACGCCGGTGACGGTGTCCAGATACGGCACGGTGGTGTCGGAGTAGATGACGGTCGACCCCACCTGCGAAAGCGCGTTGTTGAGCGTGAGTATGTCGACAAGGCCCGTCGGGGTTGGAACGCCCAGGCCGTTGATCTCGTACTGGACTCGCTTCACTTCGTAGATGTCGATGGACACCGGATTGTTCGAGGTGTCCTGGGTGACGCGCGACCAGCCCATGTTCACCGTACAGAAGTTCGTCACGCCGTCGCAACTGCTGGCCGAGAGGCCGGTGGGCGGGGTGTTCGGGGCGTCCGGTGCGATCTGGAAGTTGACCGGTGCCTGCGGCACACCACTCGTGCCGCTCTTGCCCAGCAATCCGTTGGACGAGTTCACCGGCGTATAACCGCTGACCGCGTCGCTGGCACTTCCCGACGTGTTGTAGTTGCCCTGAACGGCGCACCACTCCACAGTCTGGATCCGGTAGTAATAGTTCTGGCCGCAGACGACATTGGTGTCGTCCCAGGTGTAGTTGCCGTAGCCGTCGGTGACCGGGGCCGCGGTGCCGGACGTGTTCTCGTCGACCATCAGCGTCATGCCGCCGGGCGCGTTGGCGTTGGCGACGGTCGAACGGTAGACGCGGAATCCCTTGATCTCGCGAAGATAGTTGTTTACGGGAGGCGTGCCCGTCGTGCACGTCGGGCTGCCGCTGGCATTCGTGACCGGTGCGGTCCAGGTGATGGTGACTTTGCCGGCGACCGGCGCAACCACGCCGCCGCCGCTGGCGGAGAGTGCTGTGGGCACACTCGGGACGGTGGCGTTCGCCGCGGACGCGGACATCGTGTTCGTCGAGAACACGCTGCCCCCGGCGTTGAACGCGCGGACCTCAAAGCAGAACGGCAGGCTCAGGTCCTGGTCGGTGAGGTCGGCCGCGTAGGTGTTGCTCGTGCCGGCGTCGAACGAGTTCGAGAAGCTGCCGGTGCAGCTGCGGTCCCACATGACCACATAGCTGGCGTTGGGGCTGTTCGTGTTCGGGTTCCAGCTGATCGTGGCGATTCCGCAATAGCCCACGCAGAGATTCGTGAGCGTCGGACGCGGGGGAGGCTGCAGGAAGGTCTGGGCCATGCCCGAGAGGCCCAGATTGCGGGGAACCACCACGGTATCGACCGTGAGGCGGCGGAACTGGGTCATCGGGACGTTCACAGTCCCGACCTTCGCGTTGCTGGCATCGGCGATGAACGACGGCACTCCAGCGGTGCTGGTCGCGCCGAGCTGGCCGTTGGCCGTGCTGGTGTCGGCATATCGGGTTTCGGGCTGCGAGGACATGCCTACCAGGCGCACACGGACCGCCCGGATCGTGCGGCGCTCGAGGCGAAGCGGGAGATTCATCGAGCCCGCGACGGCAGGATTGTATGCGTCGCCGCCGCCCGGACTGGGATCGAGCGCGCCCGCGGCGTTCCGTAGAGGCTGGGTCGCCTGCGTGTCGGTGAAGTAGAAGAAGTTGAGGCTGCGGATGTTGCTGGCCAGCGGTGTGCGCTGCACGCTGCCGTCATTCGCGAAGTTGAATCGATAGAGCGTGTACGGCGGGTTGGCATTGGTGAGGTCGACGCCGGTGATGTCGACCTGACGCTCGGCGTTGCCGCCGGGATAGGCGGTGCGGCTCGCCGTTCCGCCGTTGTTCATGTCGACGAACGTGGTGACGGTCTGGTTGTTCGGCGCGGTACCGGCCGCCGCCTGATCGGAGACCAGCGCGTACGTCACGATCTCCTGGTTGTCGGTGGTCACCATCGGGAACTGCGAGCTCTCCAGTGCCGGCTCGCGTCCGTGATCGGTGTCGCCGGTCTCATTGGCGCTGTAGTCGAAGTTGCCGCGTAGGGTTACGGCGGTCGTGCCGGCGTATTCGATCTGCTCGTCCGGCTGTTCGTAGACCGCACCGCCGTTCTCCTGCCAGGTGATGGGAGGAGTGGCGCCGCCCTCGACGATGGTGGCGCCGGTGCCGGTAGGCCACGCCGGCTGGGTCGGTCCGCTCGTGCCGGCGTTGGTGGCACGGTAGCTGTGTCCGTTGGCGGTGATCGGCGTGACGATGGTGCCGGCCGAGTAGGCTCGGCCCGACGCCCATGCCGCGGCGTTCTGGCCCGGCAGCAACGCGCCCCCGCGCTTGTAATCGAAGCCGGCCATGCGGATATCGCCAACCATGCGGTCGTAAGCGATGCGCACGTTCTGTTGCATGTCGGCCGCTTCATTCCCCGACTTGAAGACCTTGTTGGCGCGGTCATACAGCATCAGGATGGCCACCAGAATGACCACGAGAATGGCGGTCGCCACCATGACTTCGACGAGGGAGAACCCTCGTTGACGGCTACTGCAGCTTGTCATCGAACGCATAGATTCTCCGTGTTGCCTCAGAACGCCTTGACCGTGTCCAGCACGACTTCACGGCGCCGTCCGCTTTCCAGCCAGCGGACGAAGACTCGGACCCGCAGCAACTGCGCGGTCCCATATTGAGCGGGAGTATTGGTCGGATCCTTGTCGGGCGTGAGGACGACCGTGACCGATCCGTTGGTCAGCTTCGTGCCCAGCAGCGCGGTCCAGCGCGCCAGAAGTCCGGGCGGGGTGTTCTCGGTGGCGATATCCGCCGGCGGAGAAGCGATGAACGCGGCATTCGTCGAACGGATGTTCGAGTTCGTGTACGCGTACGTCACGCCGCCCGTCTGCGCCGCGGGAATCGTGAATGCTCCGCCCGTCGCGGTCCCGGCGATCCCAAACGCACCGTTGTAGAGCATCTGCCGGTTGAGCGGCTGCAGGTCCTCGATCACCTGCGTGCCGATGGCGATGGCCTGCGAGGTCTGTTTGCCGCTGTACACATTCCGGCGGCCCATGAAGAACAGCGTGAAGATCGAGAGCGAAACCACCCCCAGCATGGCCATGGCCAGGAGTACTTCCACGAGGTTGTACCCGGCCTGGAAGCGGCGATGTCCGTTTGTCGAAGAATTCATCGTCGCTCTCCTTTAGGTGTGGCTGCCGGCGACACGGAACTGTCCGCTCGGCGAGAAAGTGATGGTGTAGCGGTCGAAGGCGATCTTCTTCCAGTCCGTGGCCAGCACGACCGTTGCGGTCGTCGAGCCCGTGGCCAGGGTCATCGCGCCATTCGGGTGATAGACGATGTCGTACAGACCGTTGGCATCGACGTCGGGAAGGCCCGTCTGGGACAACGCCCAGGTCGAGAACGCGAACTGCTTCATGTTGCCGCTGACCTGCGGGCTGGCCCCGTGCGTTCCGCGGAGCTGCAACGGCTGCCACGTCGTGCCGTTGTCGCGCGAGGAGAAGAAGCGATACGTCTTCAGACCGATCGACCCGAGGTCGATCTCGCAGCGGACGTCGAAACTGTTCGAGATCGCCGCGGCGCGGGCGTTGCGCAGGTCGGTCGTGAAATTGCGCATCCCCGACTTGAAGTCAGCCGAGCGCCGGAAGTTCATGAACGCCGGCACCGAGATCAGGCTCAGGATCCCGATGATCGCCACCACCGTGAGTAACTCGATGAGCGAAAAACCGCTCGCGGAACCCTTGAACCTGCTTCGCATGATCGCTCCTCTTACGCAGCCCGGGTGCCACGGCACTGACCGCGTGGCAAACGATTGTCGATGAGTGGTTTAGACGAAACGATCCAAAAACGAGTGGCCGTCTATGAGGCCTCAGTTGATACAAATTGTACCACTGGCGCGCGTTCGGCGGCCAGGAATTCGACCGTGGCCGTCGCTCCCGCGCCCGGCGATCCCTGAAGCGTGAGCGTGGCTCCGTGGAGCAGCGCGATCTTGCGGGATAAGGGAAGGCCCAGGCCGTAGCCCGCCGCTTTGTGCGACTGGAAAGGAAGGAGAAGGCGAGGGATGTCAGCCGGGTCGACGCCGATCCCGTCGTCCGCGATGGTGACCGCCGGCCGCGGCAGCGCCCTGACGCGGATCCGAACCTCGCCGCCGCCCTTTTCGGTGACCGATTCGACGGCGTTGCGCACGAGGTTTTCGAACGCGCGGCTGAGCAGCGCCGCGTCGGCCTGAACCTCGACGTGATCGCCTTCGCATTCGACGCGTACGCTCTCCGGCCGCGCCACCTTCTCGGCGATGGCGCAGACCAGGTCGAACAGATCGACTTCGCTCTTCGCCAGTTGCATCGGTCTGGCGAACGCCAGCAGACTGTCCACGGCCGATGAGAGCTCACCCGCCTCTTTCTCGGCCTTTTCCACCGAGGCCCGCGGACGCTCCGGGAGGTCTTCCCGCCGGGCCAGACGCAGGTATCCGAGAATCGCGCTGAGCGAGTTGCGGAACTCGTGGGCGATGCCGGCGGAGATCTCGCCGAGGTCGGCAAGCGTCTGCATCTCCCGCACGCGTTCCTCGAGTCCTCGGATGTGTGTGAGGTCGGTGAACAGCGCCAGGACCCCCAGGAACTGCTGGTGCTCGCCGATGAGTGGGACGGTGGTCAGGCCGATGGTCTGTTCGGTCCCGCCTTTACCGATCTCGATCTCGACTCGGGACAGCCCGACGCGCTGGTCGACGGCGTTGCGGATGGCGGCGGTAAACGCAGACCGGCCGAACGCTTCTTCGACGATGACGCCGCCGGCCTCGGCACCGTGATGGAGGATCTCCCGCGCGGCGGAGTTCATCTCCACGACGCGGCCATCCGGATCGACGGCCAGGAAGCCGGAAGCGAGGCTGCGCGTCAGCGCGGCGGTGACGCGTTCGAGATCGTCGGCGCGGCTCTTCTGCGCGTCGTGCATCCGTTTCAGCTCGATCTCCTGCGCCTTCATGGTGGCGATCGACTTGCGGAAGGTATCGATGAGGTACTGCTGCTCGTCGCCGTAAGGCTGGCGCTCTTCGATCTGCGATGCCGCGTCGAGCATGTCCTCGATCGGCCTGGTGATCCGCGGCAGATAGAACCCCAGCAGCATGGCGCCGATGGCGGTGGCCAGGAGCGAGATGGACGTCGTGGCCCAGAACGTCACGTCCAGCGTTCTCAGTTGGGAGGAGTCGAAGACGAAGATGACTGTCGATCCCTGGACCGTGCGCACGAACGACTGCACGTTGTCCACGCTCGCGGGTACGCCGACCGTGACCTCGTGGCCGCTGCGCATCACGGTCACGCCGGCGATGCCGTAGCGGTCCTTGAGGATGGACAGGCGGGCGTCGGCCGAGGCCGGATCGGCGAGCATGTTCGAGTGCTGGATGTCATCGACGGTCATGCGCACGATGTTCGACCAGTTGTCCCATGTGGCCTGGCGGGCCTGGCTGAGGAAGCTCTGCAGAAGCAGGAGCTGGAAGATGATCAGAAAGGCCAGGAATCCGACGAGCGCGCCGAAGAAAAGCCGCACGTCGCGGCGAAAACTGATTTTGGTCAGCGCAGGAGAAGCGCCAGGTACCATGACCAGAGTGTAGGCCCAAAGAAGAGCATGACCAATGCGGCTATGCCCAGAAACACGCCGAACGGCACGGCCGCCTGCATGCCCCGCTCGCTGTTCGCCGCCACGGCCAGGCCGATGACCGCGCCGATGACCGAGGCGATCACCAGCAGCGGAAAGAGCGGTTCCCACCCCAGAATCGCCCCCAGCATGGCGATCATCTTCACGTCGCCGAGGCCCATCCCATCGACTTTGCGCACGAGTTTGTAGGCCATGGCGATGGCGAACAGCAGCGACGCCCCGATCACCGCGCCGGCAACCGAGTCGAGGAGCGACGGCGAGAGCATCAGCTCCGGCGCGTAACCGGACCCGTACTGGATCATCACGCCGACGGCGATGCCGACGGCGATCCCGGGGAGGTCGATGGCGTCAGGCAGGATCTGGATCTCGGCGTCGACATAAATCAGTACCAGGATCATCGACACTGCCGCCGCGACCAGAACGAACAGCGGCTGGACGCCCGTGCGCTGATAGATGGCCAGGTAAAAAAGGGCGTTCGCCAGCTCCACCAGCGGATAGCGGATCGAGAACGGCTCGTGACAAGCGCGGCACCGCCCTCTCAGCCAGAGGTAGCTGAGGATGGGGATGTTGTCGTATGCCTTGATGGGGGTGTTGCAGTTCGTGCAGTGACTGGCCGGGAAGACGATCGACTCTTCACGGGGATAGCGGTGGATGACCACGTTGAGGAAGCTGCCGACGATCGCGCCGAGAGCGAATGCGAACGTCGGGAGAAGCCACGGCACGGGTCGATTATGAATTAAGAATTTCGAATTTCGAATGAAGAATTCAGAAGTGCAATCTGCACGGTTCTCGATTCGAAATTCGAAATTCGAAATTCTTCATTCATCTGATGTTGTTCATTCCGACGCAATCCCGCCACGGAGGCGAATGGGGTCTGGTGGCTCCCGCGGTCTTCAAAACCGTTGTTTCGGCGCGGAAGCGTCGAAAGGTTGGTTCGATTCCGACACGCCTCCGCCATTCTTGGGTGCTGGGTGCTGGGTGCTGGGTGCCGGGTGCTCGGGCTTTTCGTTCTCCGAGTACCGAGCGCCAAGTTCCGAGTTCCGAGCACCCAGCACCGAGCACCGAGCACCCAGCACCGAGCACCGAGCACCCAGCACCGAGCACCCTCACTTCGGCGCGTCAGTCAGGAATCCGACCTTTGTCGCCCCGGCTTCGTGCGCGGCATCCATGGCCGCGACGGCGCTGTTGAACGAGATCTGGTCCTCGGCATTGATGAACACGACGCGGTCGGCGGGAGCGCGGGAGACCATCTGCGGCGCGATGGCGTCGCGCAGCGCTTTCGGCGAGTCGAGTTTCTGCGTGTTGAGATAGATGCCGTCGCGCCTCACCGTGATCACGAGCTGGTTCTTCTCCGTGTCGGGAGGGGGGCCGGTCACTTCGACTTTCGGCGGCACCTCGACGTCCAGTCCCATCTGCAGGATCGGGGTCGCCACCATGAAGATGATCAGCAGCACGAGCACCACGTCCACCAGCGGCGTGATGTTGATCTCCGATCGAACGCCGGTACCGCCTCCACCACCCATGGACACGGCTACATCCTCCCTTTGGCCATCTCGCTGCCGGCCTGCTGGTTCTCGGTGAGGATGGCCAGGCCGGTGAATTCGGCTTCGTCGGCGGCTTTCATCACCTGACGCACTTTGCCGTAGTTGATGCGCTTGTCCGCCTTGAGCATCACGTTGCGGGCCGGGTTCTTCTGATGCTCGGCGCGCAGGTACTGGACGAGATCGCGGTCCGGGATCCAGTCCTGGCCGACGAAGACGGTGCCGTCCTGCTTGATGGAGATGATCAGGTCGCCCTCCTTGCCCGGCTTCTTCTCCGCGTGCGGGCCGGACGGCAGCATCACGTCGACGCCGGACTGCAGCATGGGCGTGACGACCATGAAGATGATCAGAAGCACGAGACAGACGTCGACCAGCGGCGTGACGTTGATGTCTCCTTTGACTTCATCGGGGCTGCCGCCCCCCATCCCGAATGCCATGTTCGTTCACCTCACGCGCGAACGCGCGCGCGCGCTTCGTTCTTGATGAAATAGTCGGTGAGCTGCGACGAAGAGTTCGACATCTCCACCTGGAAGCGATCGACCTTCTGCAGGAAGTAGTTGTAGAGCCAGACCGCCGGAATGGCCACGAAGAGTCCGAACGCGGTGGTGACCAGCGCCTCAGCGATGCCGGCCGACACCGCACCCAGTCCGCCCGATCCGCTGATGGCCATGCCCTGGAAGGCGTGAATGATTCCGGCCACCGTTCCGAACAGTCCGACGAACGGGGCCGTGGTGGAGATCGTGGCCAGGTTGCCGAGGCCCTTCTTCATCTCCGCGGTGGTCATGAGCGTCTCGCGCTCGATGGCGCGCTGTCCTGACGCGACGATGTCGAAGTCCGGAGGCAGCTCCTCGCTCGACTGGTACTGAAACTCCGTCAGCCCGGCGCTGAGCACGCGCGCCAGATGGCTGTGCCGGAAATCCTTCCTGTTCGCGAAGTTGATGGCCTCTTCCAGCTTGTGCTGCTTGAGCATCGGAGTGATCTCGCGCGCCAGACGCAGCGATTCTTTCTTGGCCATCTGGAACCGGTACAGGCGTTCAATGGCGATCGTCAGAGACCACACCGACATGATCGTCAGAACGATGACCACGCTGCGCGCGACCCAGTTCATCGACTGCAGCATGCCGATCACGCTGAAACTCGATTGCATGTCCATATGACTGCTCCCCTTTCTGACTTCTTACTGCAGACGGAAATTCACCGTCAGGTTATAGATGACCGGTACCGGTTGTCCGTTGAGTGTGCCTGGTTTGAACTTCCACTGCCTGACAGCGTCGAGAGCCTGCTGGTCCAGTCCCAGCGGCAACGGTTTGAGCACGCGTGCATCGGTGACGTTGCCGTTGCGGTCGATGATGGCCTCGATGATGACCATGCCCTCGATCTTTGCCTTTCTAGCAAGCTCCGTGTACGTCGGATCAACCCGTTTGACGGAGGTCGGGGCAGTAACGTCACCGCCCACCCGCAC
The DNA here is from genome assembly GCA_038244815.1 of Thermoanaerobaculia bacterium. Classification (GTDB taxonomy): domain Bacteria; phylum Acidobacteriota; class Thermoanaerobaculia; order Gp7-AA8; family Gp7-AA8; genus DASVHS01. The sequence continues at coordinate 15,068 of JBBRTB010000027.1, read as the reverse complement.
CGGCCTGTCGCCCGTGCCTCCGAGCTGGCCGCCCAGTTGTCCGCCGATCGTGCCGCCCACGACACCGCCCACCACCCCTCCGACCACGCCCCCGACCACGCCCCCGACCTGACCGCCCACCACCCCCTGATCGTTCGGCGATGCAGACGTGTCGGTCTGCGCATCGGTGGCCGGAACTTCCTTCGGGATCTCGGTGGGCTGGTGAAACGTCGGCTGCTCTTTGGGCGTCTCCACCTTGTGCTCGACGTGCGGTGTCAATGCCACCGACGATGCGGGCGGGGGAGGCGGGGGAGGCGGAGGGGGAGGCGCCGACTGCACGACGAACGCGCGGATGGGCTTCTCGATCACTTCCGGATTCTTCTTGACGTAGTATCCGGCCGCGATCACCGCAGCCAGGATGGCCAGGTGAATGACGGTGGAAATGAGCGCCGTGACGCCGCGGCCTTTTGTCTTGTCCGTGCCGGCGGATTCGATGAGTACGTCGTCGAACATGCCTCTGTCGCCTCGCTATGTTCGTACTGTTGTGCTCATCTGGTGCCAGCGCGGGCCAGGCTGAGCTTCGGTTGGGCTACGATGCGCCCGCGGGCCGAATCTGACGTGGCTTTATGCCGGGCACTCTACGCCACTTCCCTCTGGCTTGGCGGCCGTGCCGCGGCCATCGGGGGCCCTCCGGTGCTATTGTTCGCCGATCCGATTCAGGAGGTCAGTGATGCGACGCTTCCAGGCGATCCTCGGCCCCGCTCTCCTCGCTCTCTTCTTGAGCTCTTCGCTCTTCGCGGCCGATGCCGGCAAGGGAACGTTCCGGTTCGGCAAGGTGCAGTTTCAGCCCGTCGACACGCTCGCTTACAGGCAGGAGGGATCCGATCCTGGCAAAACGGTCACGGTGGTCGTCCTGACGAATTTCCAGATCGATCGGCCCGCCATCGTCGAGGCCATCGATACGGCCGGCGCCTTCATCGAGCAGGCCTCGAAGAGCGAAACCGGCGCGGTGGTCATGGTCAGCCTTCAGGGGCCCGACCGCTGCGGACTGTCTGGCTTTCTCACCGCCACGCAACAGCAGCTCGACCTCGGATCGAGCTTCCCGGCGAAAACCACGGCGCTCACCGCGGTGCGGGTTGCCGGCGAGTGTTTCACGAGCAAGCCGGTAAAGTCGTTCGAGAACACGTATGAGTTCCGGCTCCCGTACGACGCGGCCATCACGGCCATTCCGAAGCCAGACCGCGTCGCGGCAGGCGGCGGCGAGCCCGGGGCAGCGTATCTGGCGCTGGTCAAGGCCATTCAGGCCTCGGACTGGGACACGGCGCACCTCCACCTTCAGAAGGAAGAGATCCCGAAGACGCCTCCGAAAGGCGCGGAATCCGCGCAGTTCTTTCACGGCCTGGCGCTCAACTACCCGAAGACCGCGAGCGTCACCGGCGGCCTCGTCAAGGGCCAGCGCGTGTTGCTCGATATTCAGGGAAAGGACATGGACGGCCAGAAGATCAACGGCGTGGTGGCGATGACGAAGATCGCCGGCCAGTGGCAGGTCGTCGCGCAGAACCTCTTCTCGGCCGAGTAGCAGCGTGAGTCCGGTTCAAGCCCGCGGGTCGAAGTTGGTGGAGCCGAACGGGATCGAACCGTCGACCTCCTGAATGCCATTCAGGCGCTCTCCCAATTGAGCTACGGCCCCACTCAAAGACGCTGGCAACGACCGCTAACGCCCGCAGCGGATCAGAATTCCGCCGCGGCGCCGGCAGCGCGCCATTCTAAGCTACGATGCCGCGATGCGGAAGTCGTTGCCCGATGGTCGCGCGCCGCATTGACCTGCACGGTCTGACCGCCGACGAGGCGCTGCGGACGTTCATCGCCTCCTACAACGCCCTCTTCGAGAGCGGGTATCGCGGCCGGATCGAGATCATCCACGGCTACGGTTCCTCCGGCGAAGGGGGCGTGATCCGCCCCAAGCTGCGGGCGTTTCTCCGCGCCCACGCCGACCGCTTCAAGCGGATCGCCGAGGGGGATGGGGTGGGCAATCCGGGGATGACGTGGGTGGAGGGGAAGGGGCGCCTGCCCGCGGCGAAGTCCGCCGAACCGCCCATCCAGCAGGCCATCCTCGACCTCTGCCAGACGCCGAAAAGTGAGAGCAGGATTCTCGCGAAACTCGTCGGCCGCTTCGGCGATCCGGCCATCCGCGCCGCGATCCGCGACATGGTGAGAAGCGGCTCGCTCGAATTGATCCGTGACAGCGCCGAGACTCGATATCGGAGCGTGTGAGGCGGTCGTGGGTCGTGGGTCACGGGGGCCTCTTTGCAGCCCCCACGACCTACGACCCACGACCTATGACCCACCTCCCTCTTGGGATAGCATCCATCGATGCGAAAACCGAACGTCGGCAAGCCGCGCAGCGTCAGCGGCGCGATCTCTTCTCTTTCCAGGAAGCTGCCGAAGCTCAACCTGCCGAAGTCCGCGCCTCCTCCGGTCGCGCGCCCGCATCCCAGAGTCAACAAGCCGGAAGGCCGCAGGAAATGATTGTGTTAGCCTCGAAACAGTGGACGGTTTCGAGCAGCAGCATCCGGTCATCCGCGGTCTGAAGACCGTCTGCCGGTGCAATAACATCAAATACAGGACCATCGAGCGGGCCATCCGCGAGGGCGCCTGGACGCTGACGCAGGTGGCCACGCGCACGACGGCGACCACCGGTCATTGCGGCGGCAGTTGCACGCCTGACGTCCAGGAGATGCTGGCCGAGCACGCCCCGAAGCACATCGACTCCACACCGTGCGCGCTCCCCGCGGATCCGAATGCCTGGTGGCTGCGAAAGAAATGACGAAGCTGGAGATGTACCTCAAGCCGACGTGAACGAGCTGCCGCAATGCGGTCAAAGACCTGGAAGGTCGCGGAGCCACTCTCGTCAAACACGATCTCGCCAAAGAGCCGCCGTCACGCGAGCTCCTGGAGCGGCTCGTCGACGCCTCCCACCTCGATGACTTCATCAACAAGCGCAGTCCCGCCTACAAGGAGCGCGGACTGGAGGGCCGCAAGCTGACCAAGAGCCAGGCCATCGACTTGATGATGGAGGAACCGAATCTGATCCGACGCCCGGTGGTCATCGCCAAGGGCAAAGCGGTGTTCGGCTACAAACCCGAAGAGTACGATTCGCTTCTGAAGCGATGATCCCCCCGGCCGGTATCGCCATCGCCGTGATGACCGTGATGCTCTGGATCATGTGGAGCGACACGATCCGCGCCCGCCGTCCCACCCCCGTGCTCTACGCGATGCGCATCGCGTTTTTTCTGATCGCCAGCGGAGTGCTGGTCCTGAACATGATTCGCTATCCGCACCTGTTCGGCGGCGGGGCGCGCTTCATCGCCATCTGCACGGTCGTGGTCGGTGTGCTCGGCGCGGCCTATTTCGCGCTGCGCCTCACGCGCCGGGCCTGAGATCCATGAAAACGACACTGGTGCTCTTCTCGTTGTTCGCAGCGACCGTGGCGCGCGGCACGACCTATCTCGTCGGCACGGACCGCGATCTCATCCGCTCCTCGACGGCCATCGTCGTCGTCACCGCCGGTCCATCCACATCGATGCGGTCGCCGCGCGGCGCCATCGAGACGTCGACGGTCATGCACGTGGAGGAGGCGATCTCAGGACCGCTGCCGGCGGGCGGCGACGTTGCGATCGTCGAGCTCGGCGGCTTCGTGGGAGGTCAGGGCCTGGCGATCGCCGGCGCGCCGCGCTTCACTCCCGGCGAGCGCGACCTTCTTCTTCTCGAGACCGACGGCGATGGAGCCTGGACCACGACGGCGATGGGCCTCGGCCGCTTCACGTTTGCGCGCGACGCCGGCGGACGCGCGCTGCTCGTGCGCGACGAAGGGGAGATCTTCGGATGGGACACGGATGGCACCGCGCATCGCGAGCAGCGCCGCGCCGCCGGGCCGTTCCTGCGATTCGTGCGCGAGACCGCAGGCGGCGGCAACCCTCCGGCGGACTACTTCGTCCCTCGCGATCGCCTGATCGCAGACGCGCAGTCGCTGCCGAAGCAGACCGATGCCGCGGCCAGCACGTATCTCATCCAGTCGAGCGGCAGAGGAATCCGCTGGAGCTCGTTTCCGACGGCCCAGGTGTTTTTCAGCGTCGGCTCGCAGCCGGGCGCGACCAGCGGCGGCTTGACCGCCGCGCAGCGTGGGCTGGCCGTATGGACCAATGACGCCGGCTCGAACATCGTCTATCAGTACGGCGGCACGCACGCCAGCTCCGGTGTCTTGACAAGCTCCGATGGCGTGAACAGCATCGTGTTCAACGATCCCACTGACTACATCTCCGGCTCGTTCACGGGAACGAACGGCGACGTGCTCGCGATCGGCGGATTCTGGTATGGCAGCGCCACGCACACATTCAACGGCGAGACGTTCTTCACGATTCAGGAGGCGGACCTCGTCGTGCAGGACGGGATTAACACGGGCGGCGGTGCGGCCGGTCTGACCGGCAACGGCTTCGACCACGTTCTCGCGCACGAGCTCGGCCACACGCTCGGCTTCCGGCACTCGGACAAGAATCCTGACGGCTTGTCGCCATGCACGCAACCTTCGTGCACCACGAACGCGCTCATGAACTCGAGCGTGAACTTCAACGCTGACCCCACCGGCGCGGCGCTGCAAGCGTGGGACATGGAGGCAGCAGCCGCCGTCTACGGTACGGGCGGAGGGGGCGGGGGTGGCAATCCGTGCACACCGCCGTCGATCACGCAGCAGCCGCAGTCGAGCGATTTTCACAACGTGCCGGTTGCGCTCAGTGTGACGGCCGGCGGAACCGCTCCCTTCACGTATCAGTGGTACGTCGGCACACGCCCCGACACCCACCAGCCCGCAGCGAATGGAACGGGTCCGGTGCTGACGATCGACACGCTCACGCAGACGACGAGCTACTGGGTTCGTGTGACCGGGCAATGTACGCCCGCGGTCGACAGCGACACGGCCACGATCACGGTCAACGGTTGTCCCGGCGTGACCATCGACTCCGTCTCTCCCAGCACGACGATCATTCAGGGCCGCACGCAGACGCTCACGGTTTCCGCGTCCGGCAGCGGCCATCCGCTCACGTACCAGTGGTATTCGGGATCGATCGGTGACACGACGCAGCCGGCGGGCAGCGGCGCCAGCATCACCGTCGCGCCGGCGGCGACGAAGACGTACTGGGTGCGGGTCTCCAACGACTGCGGCGCGTCGGCGACAAGCTCACTCGTCACCATCACCGTCACGCCCTGCACGGTGCCGCAGACGGTGATTCAACCATCGGATGAGGATGCGATCAAAGGAACCGGCGCGACGCTTTCCGCCACGATCTCCGGCACGCAGCCGCTGCTGTTCCAGTGGTACCGCGGTCAGCGTCTCGATACGTCGCAGCCTGTCCCGAACGCCAGCACCGCTTCGTTCACCACCGATCCTTTATCCAGCAACGCCACGTTCTGGCTGCAGGCCACGAACGCGTGCGGCGTCGTCTCCACGAACGCCGTGACCGTGCGTGTGGTCTCGACGTGCACGCCGCCCGTCATCACCGTGCAGCCGCGCACGCAGTCGGTGGCCAGCGGCACGAGCGCGCTCCTCACCGTGACCGCGACCGGACCGTCGCTGACCTATGCGTGGTACCAGGGTCCGCTGCTCGACTTCACGCATCCGGTCGGCAGCAGCAGCCCATCGCTGTCCACCGACCCGATCACCACGCCGACATCGTTCTGGGTGCGCATCACCAATCGCTGCGGCGTCGTGAGCAGCGACACCGCCACGGTAGGCACGACCAAGCGGAGAGCAGTGAAGCGCTAGTGTAGGCACCGGTCGTGTAGGCACCGGTCGTGTAGGCACCGGCTTCAGCCGGTGCTGGGGTGCCGGCTGAAGCCGGTGCCTACACCCCTACATCGCGGCCAGTTTCTTCTCCAGCGACGCGATCGTCGACGCGCGCACCTGTTCCTTCGGCAGGCTCTTCGCGTAGGCGATCGCATCGGCCATCGTCTTCTTCGCCGCGTCCTTGTCGCCCATGTCCGTGTAGATGTCGGCGCGCTGGCGGAGGATGAGCAGCTTGCGCGGCCCGTAGGCGAGCGGGAGTGCGCGATCGGACGCGGCGATGGCCTTGTCATACTCTTTCATGGCCTTGTATGCCCACGAGAGCCGCGCCGGAGGGTTGTAGTCTTCCGGGGAATCGCGCTCCGACTGCTCGAGCATCGGGATCGCTTTCTCCGGCGTGCCCAGCTCGATGTACGCCGACAGGCGATGCGAGTCGTACACCGCCCGCTGCTCGGGCGTCTTCGCGGATGCGGCGGCTTTCTCGAGAAAGCTCGCCCACTCCTGCGCGAGCGATCGCTCTCCCTCTCTGTCCTTGACGGCGTCGCGGGCATCGATGAGTGCGATGTACAGACCGGAACGATCGTCTCCGGAGAGATCGAGCTTCGGATCGTCGAGCGCCGCGCGCGTGGCCTTCTCCAGGCGCACCATCCATTCACCGCGCCGCGGATTGTTCGGATCGAGCTGCGACGCGCACTCCAGCCCCGAGCCGGCCGCGCTGGCGAATGACGTCGTGCCGCGCAAGCGCGGCAGGAGATCCACCGCCCTCGATGCGCAACGCTCGTTATCGTCCGCCATGCTCAGCGAGAAGAGCAGCGACTCCGCCGTGCGGCCGTAACGCACCCATCCCTTCGGGGCTTTCTGCAGCGCCGACTCGTACTCCTCCGCCGCCTCCGCGTGCTTTCCCGCCGATGCCAGCTTGTCCGCGGACTCGACGATGCGGTCGGACGTCGACTTCGACTTGGCGAGCGTGTCCTCGAGCAGTTTCCTGAGCTGCCCGACCGTGGCACCGCCGACATAACGGTTCACGATCCGTTCGCCGGAAGGATCGAGCACCAGCAGCGTCGGCAACGCCGGAATCGGATACTTCGCCAGAAAGTCCGCGTTCTTCGCGTCTTCGGTGTTCACGCTGAGCCAGACGAACCGCCCGGCATATCGCTCGAGGGACTTATCGGTGAAGACGTAAGCCCGCATCGAGCGGCAGGTGTGTCACCACGGTGCCCAGGTGTCGACGAAGATCGGTTCGTTCTTCGCCTTGCCCTGGGCCACGGCCTTCGCAAAGTCGTTCTCGATGAACGGAAGAACCTCTTTCGCGAACGCGGGCGCCGCGCTTGCGACCAGCAGTGCTACCGCAAGGAGTCGTTTCATGCGCGTGATTGTAATCGCTCCGCCGCGAGATCGATGGCGGTCCAGGCCAATGCCACCGCTCCGTCACTGATGGCCTGGTCCGCGGCCGGTTTCACGCAATGCTCCGTGAACTCGGGCTGGTGATTCGACGCCGGCATGGAGTCGATGCCGATGAGCGGATGAATCGACGGGATGACCAGCGAGACGTTGCCCATGTCGGTCGAGGCGGCCAGCCGCTCGCCGACGGGTCCGAGGTCCTGAAAGCGGCGTCCGAGGGACTCGGCGTTGCGGCGGTAGAGAGAGGTGAGGTGAGGATCGTGCACGCACTGCGCGTACGGTTTGTCGCCGCCTTTGATCTCGAGCTTCGAGCCGGTGGCTACCGCTCCGGCTTCGAAGCAGCCGCGCACCTTGTCGCGCAGTCGCTGCAAGTCTCCGATCGTCGCGGCGCGGATGATGTAACGCATGCTCGTATGTGCCGGCACGATGTTCGGCGCGTCGCCGCCTTTCGTGACGATGCCGTGGATGCGGTCGGTGGGAAGGATGTGCTGGCGCAGCAGCCCGATGGCGGTCTGCGCGACCGTGAGCGCGTCCGCGGCGTTGATGCCCTCCTCCGGAAACGCGGAGGCATGCGCTTCCTTGCCCGTGTATTCGACGTCGAACATCGACGCCGCGATCAGTTTCGGCGTGAGGATGTCGACCGGCGCCGGGTGCACCATCATGGCGGCGTCGACTCCGTGGAACGCGCCGCGCTCGAGCAGGCGGATCTTGCCGGAGTCGTTGCCCAGTTCCTCGGCCGGTGTTCCGATCACGCTGACGGTGAGCCCGGCTTCGCCGGCGATGCGGGCCAGGGCGATGCCGGCGCCTGCCGCGGTCGCCGCGATGATGTTGTGGCCACAGGCGTGACCGATGCCCGGCAGCGCGTCGTACTCCGCGCAGATGGCCACGTGCAGCGGGCCGTTGCCGGCGCGCGCAAGAAACGCGGTGGGCACGTCGCAGATGCCTTGCTCGACGCGCAGACCGTGCGCGTCGAGAAGCTCGCATAACCACGCCGCGGCCTTCTCTTCTTCGTACGCCAGCTCGGGATGCGCGTGGATGCGATGGCTAAGTGCGACGAGCTCGTCGCGGATCGCGTCACAGGCCTGCCGGGCCTCCGCCTTCAGATCCATTTGGCGATCCAGTCCCAGACCTGCTGGTAGAAGAAGCGCGAGTTCTCCCCGTTCATGATCCAGTGATTCTCGTCGGGCCACACCAGGAGCCTGCTCGGGACCTGCATGCGCTGCAGCGCCGCCCACATCTCCAGCGTGTTGTTCATGGGGACGCGGAAGTCGTGCTCGCCGACTGACATCAGGATCGGAGTCTTGAAGTGATCGGCGTACAGGAGCGGGCTCTGATCGGCCCAGATCTTGTTGCTCGCGTCCCAGAACGGCCCGCCCACCATCAGCTCGCGATGATAGATGCCGTCGCTCGTGCCCCACTGCGTCAGCAAGGTCGACAGGCCGGCGTGACTGATGATGGCTTTGTAGCGCGTGGTCGTCGCTTCCATCCAGTTGGCGAGATGGCCGCCGTAGCTGGCGCCGGCAGCGACCTGCCGCGTGCCGTCGATGAAGGGGAAGAGGCGGATGGCCTCGTCGGCGCCGGCGTTGATGTCGTCGGCCGGTCCCCGCAGCGGATCGTTCTGAATGGCCTGCGCGAACTTCTCGCCGTAGCCCGTCGATCCTCGATAGTCCGTCATCACCATGACGTAGCCGGGCTTGGCCAGCAGGTGATAGTTCCAGCGCAGCGAGATCTGGTCGCGCCACATGTTGGCCGCGCCGCCGTGCATCAGGACGAACAGCGGATATTTCCGGTTGGGATCGAAGTTCTCGGGAACGACGATCATGTTGTGGATGCGCATGCCTTCTTTGTTCGTGAACCAGAAATGCCGCGGCGGCTGCCAGTCCAGCCGTGCCGCCTCGGCCACGTCGAAGCTCGTCAGGTTGCGGCGCGTTTTCGCCGCCGGATCGATGCGCACGATCTCCTGCGGCTCGATCGAGCTGCCCCAGCGGCCGGTCATGACCAGGGCAGGCGCCTTCTCCGCGATCTCGAGATCGGTGTAGACGCCGCGCTCCGGTTCCACGGCCAGATGTGCGTCGCCGCCTCTCGACGATGCCGCGTAGATCTTCTCCAGCCCGGCGTCCTCAGCGGTGAAGTAGATCGTCCGGCCGTCGCTGGTGACCGCGTAATCGCTCACTGACCGGTCGAACGGAAGTCCGACGATCTCGCGGCGATTGGCCATCGACGGCCAGTCGAACGCCACCAGCCGGTTGTTGTTGTACGGAAGCTTGTTGTTCGCGTTGAACTTCGCGTACAGGGTCTTCCCATCCGGACTGAACTTCGCGCCGCTGTAGCTCCCGTCACCCGAGGCGATGCGCTCCGGTTCGCCGCCGCTCGAGGCCACCCGGTAGAGGTCCGTGCCCACTTCCGCATAGGCGGCGGTGTTGCGCGCGGTGGTCACGACGAAGACGAGCCACTGTCCGTCCGGCGACCACGCCGACCGGATGGTCTCGCCGCCTTCGCCGGCGCCGGTCCCGCTGAATCCGGGAGCGGCCACGAGCCTGGTTCCGGCGAGGACGTCCTTCGCTTTGGCACCTTCGGCCAGCGGCTGCACGAAGAGATGAACCTGCTTTTCGGGATCGATCCACTTGTCCCAGTTGCGGATCGGGAAGCCCTCGTAGAGGCGGACGTTGTACTTTTTCTTCTTACTCGTCTCCTCGCCGTTCGTGGTCCGGAAGACCGAGCAGACGAAGGAGATGCTCTTCCCCTCGCCGCTGAACTGCGGCGACGACGCTCCCGTGGAGAGGCTGCTCACGCGCTGGGCCTCGCCGCCGGCAAGATCGAGGATGTAGATCTGATTGGCCTCGTCATCCTCGCGCTTCGTGGCGAATGCGATGCGCCTGCTGTCCGGCGACCAGGCCACATCGGACTCCGGCGCTTTCGACGATGTGATCTTCTTTGCGCCCGCGCTTCCGTCGGCCGGCACGAGCCATAGATCGCTCCATTGCTCCTTGCGGTCGTACGCGGGCTGGGTCACGGAGAAGACCACCCAGTGTCCGTCGGGGCTGAGAGACGGCGCGCCGACGCGCTTCATCATCCAGAGTGCTTCGTGGGTGATCGGTTCTTTTGCGGCGAAGGCCGCGGCGGCGACAAACAGAGCGGCCAGGATCGTGGTCAGTCGTTTCATGGCGCGGAATCCTATCTTGCGATACCTTCTGAGCGTGAGTCAGTGATGAGACAGCGCGCCCGCCGCGACAAGGATAAGGCCGAGCGCGTCGGCGCGATCCTGACCGCCGCCCGCGACCTCTGGCCACACTCGACGTGGAGCGACTTTACCGTCGGCGCCGTGGCCGCCCGCGCCGGCATCGTCAAAGGCACCGTCTATCTCTACTTCCCATCGAAGGAGCGGCTGCTGCTGGCCGTGTGCGAGAGCTACCTCGAGGAGTATTTCGATGAGGTCGATCAGGCCCTCGCTCGCAACCGCGCGCGCTGGACGGCCGCCCGCGTCGCGGAGACCCTGGCCGCGTCTATTCGGGGGCGCGATCCGCTTCTGCGCCTCCTGCCGATTCTCGGCGAGGTGCTCGAGCACAACCTCGACTACCCGGTCGCGCTGGCGTTCAAGCGATTCACGTACGACCGCATGGCCATGACGGCCGGGTTGCTGGATGAGCGGATGACCGTCCGCCCGGGCGGCGGGTTGCGCGTTCTGCGTCTGGCCACCGCACTTCTGGTCGGGCTGGCCTCGACGGCGTTTCCCGCACCCGTCGTCGAGCAGGTGTTTCACGCCGACGGGCAACTGAGCGCTCTTCGCGTCGATCTGCAGCGAGACTTTCTCCACGGCGTCACGGCGTTGTTGCGGGGAATGGAGAGGGAAACATGAATCGAGAGACGGCACTCATCACCGGCGCGTCGGGCGGGATCGGGCTCGACCTCGCGCGCGTCTTTGCGCACAACCACCACGACGTCGTCCTGGTAGCCCGGACCAGGGCCAGGCTCGAGGAGACCGCGCTCGAGCTGCGAGAGTCCGGCGTGGCCGCGCACGTGATCGTCTCCGACCTGTCCCGGCCCGGCGCGGCCGCCGAGCTCGTGGCCGAGCTGAAAGCGCGCTCGATCGACATCGGTATCGTCGTGAACAACGCCGGCTTCGGTCAGGCCGGACCTTTCGCGGACACGGATCTGCAGCGCGAGGTCGAGATGATCCAGGTCAACATCGTGGCGCTGACCGAGCTGACGAAACTGCTCCTGGCGCCGATGATCGCCAGGAAGCGGGGCCGCGTTCTCAACGTCGCCTCCACCGCGGCCTTCCAGGCCGGACCGCTCATGGCCGTGTATTACGCCACGAAGGCGTACGTCCTTTCGTTCTCCGAAGCCATCGGGGATGAGTTGCGCGACAGCGGAGTGACGGTGACGGCGCTGTGTCCAGGCCCCACGCGCACAGGATTCGCTGAGGTGGCCAACATGACGCAGTCGCGTCTTTTCACGATGATGCGTCCGATGTCGTCCCGAAAGGTGGCCGAGATCGGCTATCGCGGCACGATGAGCGGACGGCGCATCGTCATTCCGGGTTTGAAGAACAGAATGCTCGTGCAGTCGTTGCGCATCTCGCCGCGCAAAGCCGTGACGGCGCTTGTCAGGAGGTTCCAGGAGAACCGGTGACTGAGGCCTCGGGCCTTTGGGCCTCGGGCCTCGGTTTTACGGTGCTCGCGAGCACCGAGCACCGAGCACCGACCACACTCCCAGCACCCTAGCTCTTGGCACCTGGCGTCCATCGCCTGGCGATGATCTGGGCCAGCGTCGCGCCTGCGCAGTCGATGACGACGTCGAGGGGAGAAGACGTTCTCCCCGGCACGAACGACTGATGCCACTCGTCGAGCGATGCGACGGCCACGGCCAGCGCGACCGCGATCAGCGACCAGCGGAGCGTCCAGCCCGCGCGTTCGCCGCGGACGGCGCGGAAATCGAGAAAGCCGAGCAGGCCGTACGCGACGACATGGCCGGTTTTTCGAAGGAGGTAGTGAACGATCTCGAAGTCCGGGCTGGATGGGGGGATGAGGAGCTGCAACACCCGCGCGGTGACGCTGCTCGAGCCGTTCGAGCCCGACATCAGCACCAGAATGGCCGACCAGACCAGTGCCGGCAGCCAGGCTCGTCCATGCTCTGCTCGCCTCAGGAGGGGAGCGATCTTATACTGATTGAAATCCGATGAATGCGGCCAGCCCCCGATCCGTCAAGTTTACGGTGTACCAGCCGAATCTCGCGCCGATGCGGGTGTCGTTTCCGGTGCAGACGATCACGCTCGGGCGCGCCTCGGACTGCACCATTCCGATCCGCGACCGGTTTCTTTCGAGGCGTCACGCCGAGATCGTATTCGAGTCCGGGAGGTGGGTTGTTCGCGACTGCGGCAGCGTCAACGGCACGCTGCTGAACGGCACGAAGATCCTCGATCCCGTCGTGCTCAACCCCGGCGACCGCATTCTGCTCGGGGACAGTGAGGTCGTATTCGACTCCTCCGACTCCGAACCGCCGTCGCAACTGATTCCCATCGACAGCGATTCGCACTCGAAGAGCATGGTCATGCCGCTGCGGGAGGCCATCGAGGAGATCGATCGCAGCCGCGAGCGCACCGGTATCCTGGCCTCGCTGGCCGTGCAGTTCATCGAAGACCGCCCCATGGAGGAGCTCTTCGAGTTCATCCTCGATCGCGTCATGTCGCTTCTGTCGCCGTCCCGCGCTGCTCTCGCGCTCCTCGGCAGCGACGGCAAGACGTTTCAGAACGTTCGCGTGCGCCGCAGCAACTCGGCCGACTCGACCGAGCTGGCCATCAGCCGCACGCTCCTGGCCGAAGTCATCGATGAGCGCAGTGTGATTTCGTTCGTCGATACCGCACAGGACGAGAAGCTGGCACGTGCCGAATCGATCATCGGGCAGCAGATCCGTTCCGCGGTCTGCGCGCCGCTGATCGTCGGCGATGACGTTCTGGGAGTGCTGTACATCGATTTTCTGGCCATCCGCGGCGCCATCACCCACGAGGACCTCCGCCTGATCGCCCAGATCGCCCGTCTCGGTGCGGCCAAGCTCGAGACGACGCGCCTGCGCGAGGAAGCGATCCTCAAGGCCAAGATCGAGGAAGAGCTTCGCACCGCGTACGTCATTCAGAGCCGCTTGCTGCCGACGACGCTGCCGAGCGTCGACAAGTATGACTTCGCCGGCTCGAACAAGCCGTGCAAGACTGTGAGCGGCGACTACTACGACGTGATCGTGCGTCCCGATGGCCGTGTGTACTTCATCATCGCCGACGTCAGCGGCAAGGGCGTCACCGCGGCGCTGGTGATGTCCGGGCTGGCAACGGCGTTCAACATCTTCACGCGCAGCGATCCCAAACCCGCCGACCTCGTCCACGAGATCAACATCACGCTCGCCCCCAAGACTGCGCCGACGAAGTTCGCGACGCTCGTCGCCGGTGTGCTCGATCCCCGGACCGGCCACATCGACTTCGCCAATGCCGGCCACGTGCCGCCGCTCGTGGTCACACGCTCCGGCGTGACCCGGCTGGGCATCACCGATCTCGTGGTCGGTCTGTTTCCGGAGGCGCAGTACCGCAACCAGTCCGTGGAGCTCGAGTGGGGCGATTCCCTGGTGCTGTTCACCGATGGCGTGACCGAAGCCGAGAACCAGGCGGAAGAGCAGCTTGGACTGGATTCGGTGGAGACACTGCTGGGCGGACGGCATGGCGCGAACGCGAACGAGCTGCTGGATTCGATCGATCAGCACGTGCTTTCGTTCGTCGGAGACGCGCCGCTGGCAGATGATCTGACGATGTTCGTGATCACCAGAGAGGAGTCCGGAGATTAGAGCCTGGAGAATCCCCTCCAATCCCTCTCTCTCAGCCTCTCTTCTGTTCCTCTTCCGGGTCCTCGAAGAACATCGGCGGCTTCTTTTCCACCGGGCCGATCCGGCTGACCATCTGCTCGAGGAGATCGGCGAGCATACGGGCGCGGCTCGGAGGGAACTGGTTAATGCTGGCGATCAAGGAATGCTGGATGGGAGGGGGAAGCTTGCGCAGAGTCTGACGCCCGCGCGCGGTCAGGGCGAGATCTACACGGCGCGCGTCCTGGCCCGCTCGCTTCCGCGTCACGAATCCCTTGTCCACGAGCTTGTTGACGACTACGGACACGGTGCTTTGATCGGTGGCCGTCCTCTCCGCAAGCTCGTTGATCGAGAGCGGCGATTTGTGGCTCAGCTCGTGGAGCACGAAGACCTGTGCCGATCCCAATCCGTGCCGTTTCAGCCCGGCACGGTCAGCCAGACGGAGAACCTTGACGAGATTGCGAAACGCGTCGAGGACCCGCTGGGGATCGTCTCTCTTCCTCACTCCGGCCATCGGTCTCTCCTGTAATCGTACAGGAGGCGGTAATGCATGGTCTACCACCCAACGCTCATTGAGGCACGAGTGATGCTTCATCCATGAGGTGATGAATCCGATTGGTGCCACGACCTGGGTCATTGCCGAGGGCTACATCCCGTCAGGAAGCAACGGTCCCGCTCCGGAATTCACATCGCACGAGACCGCGTGCATTCTCAACACGGGTGATCGCGAAGCACACATCGAGCTCACGATCTTCTTCAAGGACCGCGAGCCGGCCGGGCCGTTCCGGCTGACCGTGGGTGCGCGCCGCACGAAGCACATGCGCTTCAACGACCTCAGCGATCCGGAGACGATCCCGAAGGGAACGGACTACTCGAGCGTACTGGTCTCCGATGTCCCCGTGGTCGTGCAGCACACGAGACTCGATTCACGCCAGTCGGAGAACGCATTGATGACCACGATGGCGTGGGCGGCGGAGTAGGGGGGTGGTCGTGGGTCGCGGGTCGTTGG
>JBBRTB010000026.1:0-54464 GCA_038244815.1 Thermoanaerobaculia bacterium | reverse complement strand
CCACGTAGGCACATGGCTTCGTCCAACTAAACTCATTCCCGCATCACCTCGACCCTTCAACATGCGCTTCTTCAACGCACGCTCGGATCGCCAACCCTCATTTGCGCGGGGCTGATGCGGGAAAGAGTCCTATGAGTTAGGTGGCGGCCCACTGGAGAAGGGTGGAAGCGAACTCGGGCAAACTGTTGAATGCTCGCCAGAGTCCCGCGGCGGTCAACACATTTTGATCACCGTCCACGATGAATTGACGGCGGTCTTTGATAACTCGAATCTTGTACGGACCTTCGAAATCGACGTACCAGTTGCCCGACACCTCGTCGTACAAGCTATCGACGGGAGCGAACCCCAAGTGCCGGAGTTCCAGGAGCACAGTCCCGAACTCGCTCTTGATTTCGTCGTGGACCATTTCCGCGCGTAGAGCGTACAGGTAGTCTACCAGCTGGAGGCCCGCAGTCCGCTGCAACCGCTCAGTTAGGCCGCGACTTGCGACTTGCTCGAACGTCGACGAATGAACACGCACGCAGACCATACCGCCAACATCACAAACAGGGGAACCAATTTGCCGAAGGTTCCGACGTGAACGTAGTAGTAGGTGACGTAGACCTCGTCGGTTCGTCGCACCCCGTTGACTTGCCGATTCACGAGCCACGTTAATGCAGAAACCGACAAAACGTAGACGCCGAGGAAGCAGAGAAGAGCGAGCAGATTCGTGACGAGCTGGAATTGCGTTCTTGCGTTCGCCCACGCGCGAGCGAGGTAGACGAGCAAGGTACCCACCATTGCAATGCTCGCCGCTGCAGCTAGGGACAGCAAGATTGCGCGCTCAACGTCGGTCGTATCTGGCATGGTGGGTAAAGGTCACGTCGGCCTAACTTATTATTGAGCCTTACCACCCCCGCCTGCAAACGTCGCGACACGACGGAGAACAGGCGAATGGTATCGAGGCCGGGGGAATCGTAGCACGCTGACTCGACACGAGTTCGGGGCTTCCCCGTAAGAGGCGGCGGATGTCATCCGTCGGGTCATGACGCCGAATGTTCCTCTGCCGATCCCAGCGCGTCGAGCGGGCTGCGCACCACCCGATGCTCCCAACCCGAGGACGTGCGTGTAGATCATGGTCGTCTTCACGTCCGCATGGCCCAGCAGCTCCTGCACCGTCCGGACAGTCCTGGCCCGACTCCAGAAGGTGCGTTGCAAAGGAGTGACGCAGCGGCTCCGCCATCGCAGACCGAGGCTCCCTCGGTCACGTCCGCATGTCAAATGACTCTACAGGCGGTGGGGAGCAGGAGGCGCGCGCGACCTCAACCAGATCAGCAGCAGTGCCGCCAGGATCGCCCACCGCCAAAGATGGACGGCCGGGACATCGTCGGGTTTCAGGAGCTTCATCCATGGGACTGCTCGCGGCTTCGTTCCGGCAGCACATCCAGAAGGCTCTCGCTGCTGATGAATCTGCAACTGCACTGCGTGGTCACCGACCTCACCGGAGTGACAGGAAAGATTCTCGATCGCAACGAGCCTCAGTTCGATGCCCGCGGCCGCATGTCACCCGGCAACCCGGCAACCCAGAGACCCAGCGACCCAGCAACCCCGTTCAAGCGGCTGGTTCGTATGTGCAGAGCGGATCGGCAGCGAAGACGTCGCCGGTCATCGACCAGGCTCGGGCGCGCGAGCCGCCGCAGAGATCGCGGAACTCGCAGCGGCCGCACTTGCCCTGCAGCTTCGAGGTATCGCGCAGCGACACGAACAGGTCGCTCGATCGGTAGATCTCGGCGAGCGATCCGTTCTTCACGTTGCCGGCTTTGAGCGGCAGGAAGCCGCTGGGAAAGACGTCGCCGATGTGCGAGACGAACACGAAGCCCTTGGCCTCGTTGACGCCGCGCGGCGCACGCGAGACCGCGCCCGGGTCGATGCCCAGCGGCATGGGACGGGCACCGTGCTGGAGGAACAGGGTCGAGGCATCGATCATCCCGGTGGCCGGATCGCGCAGTGCGCCGAGGGGGATGCCGCGTTCCGCGCTCAGGCGCTGCAGCATGTAACGGCGATAGTGCATGGCCTCGGTGGTGCGGATGGAGAAGCGAACGCGCTTGCTCGTTTCGTACAGGAACCCGAACAGCAATTCGACCTCTTCGGGCGAGACGAGGTCGGCGGCTTTCGCCCGCCCCGTCGGAACGAGGAAGAAGACGCTCCACATCACGATCTCGAGCTCGGAGAGCAGATCCACCATACGCGGCAGATCCTCGATGGTGCGGCGGGTGACGGTGGTGTTGACCTGCACGGGAATGTTGTTCGCCCTGGCCGCCCGGATGGCGCGGACGGTGATGTCGAACGATCCCGAAACGCGGCGGAAGGTGTCGTGCAGTTCCGCGCACGAGGCGTCGAGGCTGACGGCCATGCGCCCCAATCCGTGATCCTTCATCTTATTGACCGCGTCGACGGTGAGCAGCGGGGTCGCGCTCGGCGTGATCGACGGCTCCAGTCCCTTGTCGCGGGCCCGCCGGATCATGTCGTAGACATCGTCGCGCTTGAGCGGATCGCCCCCGGTGAGCACGAACACTTTCGGCTTCATCTCCCCGATTTCATCGATCAGACGAAAGCCCTGCTCGGTGGTCAGCTCGAACTGGCTGCGGCGGGGTTGCGCGGCGGCGCGGCAGTGCACGCACGCCAGGTCGCACGCTCGCGTGTTCTCCCAGATCACCACAAAAGGACTCTGATTGAAATCCATCGTCTCTCCTCAGATCAGACCCATCGACCGCGCCCACTCCCGGTAGGCGACCGGCGAGATCTCCGACGGTTTGATCTCGGCGCGGCTGCCCCAGTACACGTTCGAGTACGAGAGACCGAGGCCGCACGCACGGATGTGCGCGTCGATCGCGGCCTTGTGCGCCATCACGTCCTCTTTGTTCTCGCCGTGGGCGACGGCCATGATGTTGACGTTGTTCAATTCTGGGCCGGCATCGCGCCAGTAGCAGTGCGTCAGGATCCCGAAGCGGCCGATCTGACATCCCGCTTCGACTTCGCGTCCGGGCGTTACCGCCCAGTGAAACAGACCGTTGAACGTGGCCAGCCGCTCTTCGCCGGCGACCGCCTTGGAGTGCTCGAGAAACGTCGAGAAGCGTCCGATCACGCCACGCCGATCGAGATCCTCGGCGATCAGGAAGAAGCGTTCCTGGTCGATACGGGCGTTGCGGGCGCGCCGCTCCCACATGCCGGGCCCGATCTCATCCGGTGCGAAATCGCGCTTGAGGACGGTCAGCACATCCCATTCGCTCTCGGTGAGATCGACGACGGCCGGCGTCATGGCCTGAGCTGGCCCGGCCGACATGTCACCGGGCCTCATCCCCTTTCGTCGCATGTGACCGACGCCGAGGACGAAGGCGCGGAGGGTGGGCATGATGCGGTACTTCTCGGCACCGATCGACTTGCGCAGAAACTCGCAATGCGTCTCGATCGAGTAGGCACCAGGCACTTTCACGGTGGTCCACAGCCGCCATTCCGTCGGCCCGGTCTCGCTGTTGCGGATAACCACGTGTCCGGAGAATGGATCGCGCCCGGAGATGAAGCGGAAGGCGTTGTCCGTCCTCTCCTCGGAGATCTTCCAGGCCACGAGCGCCCCCTGGGCGAGATTCGTGGCCAGGAGCGTCTGCCGCACGCGGCGGATGACGCCGGCGTCGAGCATGGCTCGAATGCGCTCGGTGACGATGGCGGCGCCGACTCCGGAGCGCTGGGCGACGGTCAGGATCGGATCGCGTACGAAACCGCTCACGCGATCCTCGGAGACCTCGAGGATCTGCCGGTTGACGGCATCGCGCGTCGAGACCGGCGTGGTGAACGTGGCCACGGTCATACGGCGACCTCGCCGGTGATCTCGTCGTCGAGCAGATAGCAGCCCGGATCCGATTCCCAGTAGTTGCCCGTGGCCGCCTCGGCCCGGGCCCGGAAGTTGCCGTTGCAGACCTTCAACCAGCGACACGATGCACAGCGGCCCTGCAGGAGAGCCTTGCGGTTGCGCAGGCCGTCGAGAAGTGCCACGTTCGAGTCGCGCCAGATCTCGGAGAACGGCCGCTCGCGAATCGAGCCGACCGTGTGGTGCGACGTGAACTGATCGGGATGCACGAAGCCGAAACTGTCGATGCAGCCGATGGCGATGCCGGAGCGGTTGCCCCCGTTGTTGCGGATGAGGGTCAGCGCCTCCTCGGCGCGTTTCGGATCCTCTTTGAGCAGCTTGAGGTAGATGTACGGCGCGTCGGCGTGATTGTCGACGGTCATCACCTCGATCTCGCGCCCCTGGCCGTTCCACTGGTCGACCTGCGCGATCAACTTGTCCATCATCGTTCGCTTCTCCGGAACGCTGAGGTCGATGCCGGAGAGATACGCGCCCCGGCCCGCATACACGAGGTGATAGATGCAGAGACGGCCGATGCCTTCCTTCTCCACGATCTTCAGCACGTCGTCGAGCTCGTCCAGGTTTTCCTGTGTGACGGTGAAGCGGATGCCCACGCGGATGCCGGCGTCGCGGCAGTTGCGGATGCCGCGAATGGCATCATGAAACGCGCCCTGGCGGCCGCGGAAGCGGTCGTGCCGCTCTTCCTTGCCGTCGATGCTGATGCCGACGTAGGTCACGCCGATCTTCTTCAGGCGCGCCGCCTTCTTCCCGTCGATCAGCGTGCCGTTTGTCGAGAACGTCACGCGGATGCCGAGCGACGACGCGTAGTCGGCCAGGTCGAGGATGTCGGGGCGGACCAGCGGCTCACCGCCGGAAATGAGCAGAGCAGGGATATTCATCGAGGAGAGATCCTCGATCATCCGCTGCGCCTCTTCGGTCGAAAGCTCGCCGGCGAAGCGCTTGATCTCCGCGTCCGCGTAGCAGTGGGCGCATTCGAGGTTGCAGGTCTTGGTGGCGTTCCAGACGACCACCGGGCCCGATCCCGGGCGCGCGCCCGTCTTCTGCGCCGCCGACTTGCTGTCATAACGGAGACGGTCACCGAAGTACGTGGCGCCCCCGAGTAGTTTCGTCACACTGATCATTGCGTCCTCCTGGGCTGCTGTCATGATGGTTCCGGGGCGAACAGCGAACGGTGACACAATGAACGTCACCGTGTGACGGACGTCACTTCCTCGCGTTCACGCCCTCGGAACCGATGGCCGGGTGCCCTTCCGGAAGCGGTTTCGCGCCGGCGGCGTCCTGCTGCCTCGTCTGCATCTTCATGTTGTCCAACATGAGATCGAGACGGCCCTTCTCCTCCGGATGCCGTTTCGCCGCCTCGTTCATCGCCGCCTCGGCCTTTGGCAGATCGCCCTGCTGGACATTCATCCAGGCGATGGCAATCCAGGCATCGAGGAACGATGGATCGGCTTTGGTGGCCCGCGCGAGCATCGCGGAGGCTTCGTCACGCTGGCCCATGGCCACGCGCACCACCGCGTGATACGTGAGCGCGCGGCTGTCGTCCGGAGACTTCGCGAGCACGTACTTCGTC
This sequence comes from Thermoanaerobaculia bacterium, assembly GCA_038244815.1. GTDB lineage: Bacteria > Acidobacteriota > Thermoanaerobaculia > Gp7-AA8 > Gp7-AA8 > DASVHS01. The sequence continues at coordinate 48,990 of JBBRTB010000026.1, read as the reverse complement.
TGGTCGAACACACCCATGAGGTTGTTGCGATCGAGATACGCGCGGGCAAGCGCCACGCGCGCGTCGAGGTCGTCAGGCGACTTCGCCACCGCCGCCTCCAGACGCTGCACGGCCTGATCGCTGGAAGAAGCTGGTGCAGCCGGAGCGGCTGGCGCGTCCGGCGAGCCCATCGCTCGAGGTTGCCCCATGCCTTCGGATGTCTTCGCCGACTCGATCACGAAGATTCCGAGGCCGGCGAGGATGAGGACGGTGCCGGCACCGCTCGCGAATCCCACGAGGAGCCCGCGGCGGAACGGATTCGGTGCCGGCAGCTCGGCTTCGGCCGGGTGCGATGCCTTCGACCGCTGGTCGATCTCCCGCAGCACATTCGCGGTCTCGATCTCCAGACTGGTCCGCGCCTCCACGCTGAGATCGCCCTGGCGCAGCTCGTCCACGAGCTCGTCGCGTCTCGCTTCGAGATCGCGGAACGCCGTCTCGGCGCGCAGCGTCCCGCGTTTGCGGCGCGCGAAATAGATGAGAAGCAATCCGACGATGATTCCGGCGGACACGATCGCCGCGGCGCTCAGCCAGTCCGTGGAGCCGTTCATGGCTTTTCACCGACGAGATTGCGGACCCGTTCGAGGTAGGGATCGGCGGCGGCTGATGCGCTCTCCTGTTTCTCCGGCAGACGCTCGAGCTTCTTCACTTTGCCGACGACGAGCGCCGCGCCGAGTGCCACGACGAAGATGGGCAGCAGCCAGACCAGCGCATTGACGCCCTGAAACTTCGGCTTCAGAAGGACGAACTGGCCATAGGAGCGCTCGAAGTAGTCGAGGATCTGCTGTCGCGAGTAGCCGCGCGCAATGAGCTCGCGCACCTGGTGCTTCATATTCACGGCCATCTCCGACGGCGAGTCGGCGATCGAGAGTCCCTGGCAGACCGGGCATCGCAGCAGCGACGCCACCTCCTGTGTCTGGGCATCGAGAGCGGCACCGGCCACCGGCCGTGCCTGCGGCGGGCCGACGAAGATCGACGCGTCCGGTGCGGCCGTGGTCGTGGCCAGAACGAAGAGAAGCGCGGAGAGGATCATTGCGCCGCCTTACTCAGATACGCCTCGAGCACCTCGCTCGTCAGCGGACCGTTGTGTTTGGCCACGATCGTGCCCGTGGCATCGAGAAAGAACGTCTCCGGCACTCCGCCGACGCCGTAGGCGATGGCGGTCTTCCCGGCGTCGTCGATGACCGTCGGATAGGCGCGGCCGCGCTCGTCGAGAAACTGCTGGATCTTCGCCTCGCTGTCCTGAAAGACGACGCCGATGAACTGCGCGTTCGGCGTGGCCCGTGCGGCAGCGACGAGCGTCGGATGTTCCTCGAAACAGGGGCCGCACCACGTCGCCCAGAAATTGAGGACGACCGGCCGGCCGCGCAACTGGTCGAGACTGACGGCGCGCCCGGTCCCGACCTCCCGCAGAGTGAAGGGGGGAGCGGTGCGCCCGACCAGCGGCGAGTCGATGGCCTGCGGATCCCTGCCCAGGCCGGCGAACAGAATGAAGACGAGCGCGCCGGCGAGGACCAGGCCCGCCAGGAGAACTTTGCGGTTCATACGCCGTCGCTCCGCGCCAGGGTGAGTGCCGCGGCTCTCGGCGCTCCGGCAAATGCGAACCGGAACGCAGGAACCAGCGCCATCAGGCCGCCCAGTCCCATGAGGATCACCGCGCCCCAGATCCAGCCCACCAGCGGCGTGATGATGACGTTGACGGCCGCGCTTTGTTCCGCCGGATCGATGTTCATGACCGAGAGGTAGAAGTCGCCGCCGATGGTGCTATAGACGTCGGGCGTGCCGATGGGCTCGCGCATGCGCTCGTACTGGTTCATGCGCGGCTCGAGAATCGTCTTCGTCACGCCGTTCTTCGCTACGACGAACCGGGCCACGGTCGCCGAGCGATTCGGCTCGTCGCGCTGCTCGATGCCGGCCAGTGTGATCGTCCATGCCCCGACCGTGGCCGTGCCTCCCTTGACGACGTGGACCTCCTGCGTGTAGCGCATCGTGCTGCTGATGGCGATGGCGATCATGACGATCACCACACCGGCGTGCACGAGATACGCGGCGATGCGCCGCGGCGAACGCTGCACCTGTGCGAACGGCGACCGCATCTGCCACAGCGTCACCTGGGCCGCATAGCCGCCGAACGCAATCGTCAAGAGCGTCCAGGGATTGCGCGCTCCAAACAGGAACCCGGCCATGAGGAAGACCATCGCGCCGATGAGCGGCGGAAGAACCGCGCGCCGGATCTGCTTCCAGCTCGTCTTCCCCCAGGGAAGCGCGGGGCCGACGCCGATCAGGAACACCAGCAGCGCTGCCGCCGGCACGACCATGGTGTCGAAATACGGCCTGCCCACGCTCATCTGCCGGCCTCGGATGGCCTCGACGACGAGCGGAAACACCGTGCCGACGAGCACGGTAAACGTCAGCACGACGAGCAGAAGGTTGTTGAAGAGCATCATCCCTTCACGGCTGACGGCGCTCTCGAAGTTGCCCTCCACCTCCAGCCGGTCGATCCGCATCGCCAGCAGCCCGATGGAGAAGACGAGGAGCGCCGCCAGAAACGCGAGAATGGTCGGGCCGATCGGACTCTGCGTGAACGAATGAACCGAGTTGAACACGCCCGAGCGGGTCATGAACGTGCCCAGGATGACCAGGAGGAAGGTTGCCAGAATCAGCGTGACCGTCCACCCTTTGAGCACACGCCGGCGTTCCACCACGATGATCGAGTGCAACGCCGCCGTCGCCGTGAGCCACGGCAGGAGTGAGGCGTTCTCCACCGGATCCCACGCCCAGTAGCCGCCCCAGCCAAGCACCTCATACGCCCACCAGCCTCCGAGCATGATGGCGAACGTCAGGAAAACCCACGGCAGCATCAGCGACTCGCGCAACGGCTTGAGAATGGACGGACCGAGCTTCCCTTTGATCAGCGCCGCGCACGCCAGGCCGAACGGAATGGTCATGCCTACGTAGCCGAGGTAGAGGAACGGCGGATGGACGACCATGAGCAGATGGTTCTGCAGCAGCGGATTCGGTCCCGGACCGTCGAGTTGCGCCGGCACCAGCACGAACGGATTGGCCGGGCCGGCGAGCAGGAAACTGAAAAACGCCGCGCAGGCCAGCCAGACGCCAATCGCGTCCGGCATGTACTCTTCATAGGCGTTGCGCGTCAGCCAGGTGGCCACCGCCACGTAGAGTCCGAGGACGCAGCCCCAGAAGAGCAGTGAGCCCTCGAGCGAAGACCAGAGGCTGGCCATGGTCACCCACAACGGCGTGCTGCGCGAGCCCACCTGGGCGACGTAGCTCACCGAGAAATCGTGCGTCACGAGCGCGTACTCCATCACCGCCGTCGCACCCACCATCAGCGCGGCGAACAGATAAGCGAAGCGCTGTGCCCACTTGAGACCGTAGGCGCTGCGCGAGCGTCCCGCGGCGAACGCCACCAGCGCTCCCGCGGTCGACACGAGCAGCGAAGCGAGAATGAGAAGCCGTCCGGCAGTGGCGTTCATCGTCAGTCCTTCAGCCCTTCGGTCGACCTGATCAGCCGCTCCATCTCTTTCTTGTCGATGGGATGGCCTCTCGCCGGCGGCCGGTACTGATTGTTGTGCGACACCATCAGCCGGTCGCTCTGGAAGTACCCGCCGCTGACCATCGTCCCTTCCACGACCACGCCGATCTCTTCGCGAAACATCTGCGGCGGCGCGCCCCTGGAGCGGACGTGGACGCTATGGGCCGCATCCTGGACGTCGAATTCGACGGCGGAGCTTCCGCTCGTCCGGCGGATCGATCCCGGTGTGACCATGCCGCCGAGACGGATCGTCGCGCCATAGGCCTTGCCGTGTGCGGCCAGCAGATCGGTCGGAGTCCAGTAGTAGACGAGGTTCTGGCTGATGCCGCTCGCGGCAATCACCGTGAACGCGATCGCGGCCACGACGACCGCACCGAGTATGAACAGACGGGAGCGGCGGCGCATCAGGAAGGTGGCAGTTGGGTTCATGAGCTCTCCAGCAGCTGGAGGCATCATCGGCTGGCGTCGAAGACGCGGACGGTGATGCCCCGAACATGAGCCTGTGATGGATCACACGGCGGGAGGAGCTGTCGGGCACTGCGCGGGCACGGGTGCCGGATCGACCATCTGAATGAGGTCCTCACATGTCCTTCTTCAGCGAATTCAGACGCTATCGGGGCCGGCGCATCGTCACCTGTCCGGAAACACAGGAGGATGCAGCCGTAAGAGCCGATGCTTTGCACGCCGCGACCTCAGGCGAGCTGCGTCTCTCGGAGTGCTCTCGCTGGCCGGGACGAGCGGGTTGCGCGCAGGAATGTCTCTCCCAGATCGCGGAGTCGCCGGAAGACTGCCTGGTGCGGTCGATCGTCGCCGACTGGTACCTCGGCAAATCCTGTGTTCTCTGTCACCGCTCGTTCGGCCCCATCGTCTGGCACGAAGCGCCCCCCGCGCTTCGACGCGCCGACGGCACGACAGCCGAATGGAGGGACATCCCGCTCGATCTGCTCCGCAGCGCGTTCGAGACGAGCCAACCGCTCTGCTGGTACTGCAACAACGTCGCGGAGCTCGAGAGAATGAAACCAGGTTGGGTCACGCGCAGGCCCCTGGTTCCCGCGACACCCGTGAAGCCGTTGAAGAGCGATTCGGTGTATTGACGGGTGCTGGGTGCTCGGTGCTCGGTGCTCGGTGCTGGGTGCTGGGTGCTCGGCCAGAACCGGTAACTGGTAATCGGTAACTGGTAATCGGTAACTGGTAACTGGCTGCCCGCTACCGGCTACCGGCTACCGGCTACCGGTTCTAACCCAGCACCCAGCACCGAGCCCCCAGCGACCCAGCGTCCCAGCGTCCCAGCGACCCAGCGACCCAGCGACCCAGCGACGCAAAGCTAGATCCCCAGCCAGGCCATGGCCGCGCCGATCGACACGATGCAGGCGCCGGCGGCGGCGTGACCGAATCGATCGATCCACGGGTTGCGGATTCTGCTGACGCCGGCATGGGCGGCGGCGACGAAGACGACCATCGTGGCGATCGTGGCCACTTCGTACGTGATCACCACCGCCGCGACCGCGCTCCATCCTCCCGCCGATGCGGCCATGATCAGCGGGATCACCGCGACGCAGGGGTCGGCACAGAACAGAAGAAACAGCGACCACTCGGTGAGTCCGTGGTCGTGATCGTAGTTGTGACCGCCATCGTGCTGGTGATCGTGATGATGGTGCGCGTGCGGTCCGCGCGAGAGACCCCAGATCATGTAGACGGTGCCGAAGGCCATCAGCATCCAGTTGGCCTGTTTCTCGAGATGCGAGCCGACGGCGTGGATCACCGTCAGTCCCGCCACCAGTCCGGCCACACCGAGTGCCGCGGACACCGTGACGTGGCCGAAGCCGCAGAGAACCGTCGTGCGCGCGGTGCGCGGCAGCGTCCAGCGACGGGCACGCGCCAGCGCGGCGAACGGCATCCAGTGATCGGGCGCCATCGTGTGCAGCGAACCGACGGTCGCCGCCGCGATGACGAGCGCCACGAGCATCCCGTCGTTCATGCGTGCTGGAGCTCCGCAGTGTGTTGCGCGGCCAGGAGTCTGGAGCGCCGCTCCTCGAGCCAGTCGATCCAGCGGCTGACGCCGTATCCATCCTGCGCCGAGATGGAGATGATCTTCGGCCGCGGCATGACGTGCGCGATGGAGTCCTCGATCTTCGACATGCTCACGTTCGGCAGATGGATGAGCAGATCGACTTTCGTGAGAAGCACGAGGTCCGCCTTCGCAAACATCGTCGGATATTTCACCGGCTTGTCTTCCCCCTCGGTCACCGACAGCGCCACGACGTTGGCGTTCTCGCCGAGATCGTAGACGGCCGGACAGACGAGGTTGCCGACGTTCTCGATGAAGAAGTACTCCACGCCGGTCAGATCGAAGTCGTGCAGCGCATGATGCACCATCTCGGCGTCGAGATGACAGGCCTGGCCCGTCGTGATCGCCCGCGAGCAGATTCCGGCCTGCTGCAGCCGCAGCGAGTCGTTTTCGGTGGCCAGATCGCCGGCTACGGCGGCGAGGTTGCGGCCGCCTTTGAACGCGCGCGCGGTCGCTTCGAGCACCGCGGTCTTGCCCGATCCCGGCGAGCCCATGAGGTTGATGGCCAGGATGGAGCGATCCTGAAAGTGCACACGGTTGTGCGCCGCTACGCTGTCGTTCCGCGCCAGAATGCGCTCCTGCAGTGGAACGGGAACGAGATTGACATCACCACATCCGCAGTCCTGACACATCAGGCCACCTCCAGTTCGATTCGTTGCAGGATGATTTCGTCGCCGGAAGCGAGTTCCGCCGGTCCATGGCAGAGGGGACATCGCAGGACTGCTCCGCGGGCCAGGTCGTGCCGGCACTTCGGGCAGCTCCAGCGTGCCGGAACGCGCTCGATCGACATCGTGGCGTGCTCGCACACCGTACCGGCCCGGAACACGTCATAGGCCGTGGCCAACAGCTCGCTGTCGACACCCGACAGCTCGCCGATGCGAACCTCGATGCTGTGCACCGTGGCGCCGGGGCGCTGGCGGGCGGTTTTCTCGACCGAGTCGACCAGCGACTGAATGATGGAGTATTCGTGCATGTCAGCGCACTCCGAACGCGGGCTGGCGCTTCTCGAAAAACGCGTCGATTCCTTCGGCGAAGTTCGGTCCGTCCGCGATGCGCGTCAGGTGTTCGAGCTCGCGGTCGAGGTGGACGTCGAGCCGGTCCAGGCCTGCCGCCTGGTTCAACAGGTCCTTGGCCACACCGAACGCCTCGGTCGGTCCGCCGGCCAGGCGCTCGGCGACGGCGTGAACGTCGCGGTCGAATGAATCGGCCGGATAGACCGCCGTGATCAGCCCGATGTCGAGAGCGCGCGCGGCGCCGATGCGCGGATTGAGAAACAGCATCTCCAGAGAACGCCTCAGTCCGACCAGGCGGGGAAGCATGAACGTCGAGCTTTCGGCACCCGTCAATCCCGTCTTCGAGTAGGCCCACTCGAACGTGGCGCGCTCGGATGCGAAGACGAGATCGCAGGCCATGGCCAGCCCGAACCCTCCCGCCGCGGCGATTCCGTCGACCGCGGCGATGAATGGTTTCGGCGCGCGGCGGATCTCGGAGATGGTGCTGTGGATGTACTCGAGGATCTGCTTGAAGACTTCTCCGTACGGAGGCCTCGGGCCTGGGGCCTCGGGCCTCGGTTGATGGAAGTCGAGGTCAGCAGCCTCCCCGCCGGCGCGGATGTATTTGAGATCGGCACCGCTGCAGAAGACACCGTCGACGCCACGGAGGACGACCGCGCGGACATCGCGGTCTCGGGCCATGCTCAACCCGGCCTTGCGCAGATCGCGCGCGGTCTCGACGTCGAGGGAGTTGAACCGATCGGGACGGTTGATGGTGATCGTGCCGACGTGATTCGCGGTCACGGCGAGAATGTTCGTCATACCACGGCCTCGCTCATGAGTGCGATCTGGTCGAGCGTCTCGATGACCAGGTCGGCCCAGCTCCGGCGCATCATCCATTCACGCTGCGCCCAGGCGTAGGCGCGCACGATGTCGTGATGTCCGGACATCGCCGCTTCCTGCGCGAACGGCGCCACCGGAAAGGCCTCGCTGCGAGCCACGATCGGTCCGCCGTCGACGTCCGCCGTGACCAGATGCATGGAACTGCGCGTTTCCCTCTCGCCGGCGATGATGGCGTCGCGCGTGGCGTGCAGACCGGGATACCGCGGCCGCCCGTCGCTGCGGCGGATAGCCAGATCGGCGTCGTGGACGTTGAAAATCGCATTCGGAAACGCGGCCAGCATCGGCTCGGTGAGCTCGTACAGGTAGCCGAGGGTGAGGACGACGTCGGAACCCATGTAGGCGAGCGTCCTGGCGGTGCGCGCGTCGTAGCTGCGGCGCACGGAGCGGTCGCCGATCGGTGCGCGCGCCGCGTCGTAGAACGAACGGATGGGATGGGTGATGACCGGCACAGCGCATTCGCTGAACCGAGGCTCGGAGCTGATGACGCAGTCGACCGTGAATACCAGTCCGCGCTCGGGATGGTGGAGCAGAGCGTCGAGCGCGGGGGCACGCTTGGAGCTCAGCACGGCTACGTGAAGGATGTCGTTCAGCATATGCGGGGCAGCGGCTCGCCTTCCGGCTCGGCCAGCAGTCTCCTTCCGAATCCGGTCTCGAGGACGATCGAGCCCGGACGATCCACGACACAGGTGCCGATGATGGCGGCGTTCCGTCCCAGCGGATGGCGCCGCAATCGATCGAGGACGCCGTCGGCAAACTCCGGGTGCACACCGATGAGGGCCTTCCCCTCATTGGCGACATGCAGCGGATCGATCCCCAGAAGCTCGGAGACGGAGCGGACGGCGGCGGTGACGGGAATGGCCTGTTCGGTGACGACGATGCCGACGCGGCTCTTCGATGCCATCTCGTGCAGCGCACTGGCCACTCCGCCACGAGTGGGATCCTTCATCGCGCTGATCGCCCGCGGGTCGAGGATCGAGTCGATCATGGTGTTGACCGGTGCGACATCGGAAACGAGATCCCCGTCGAACTCGATGCCATGCCGCGCGGCCATGACCGCCAGTCCATGTTCTCCGATCGAGCCGGTGACGATGATCCTGTCGCCCACCACCAGACCGTTGTCGCGGATCAGCGTCCGCGTCAGGCCGATGCCGCAGGTGTTGATGACGATGCCGTCGAGCTCACCGCGTCCCATGACCTTCGTATCGCCCGTGACGACCGGAGCGTTCGATTCGCGGCAGGCCACGACCATCGATTGCTGAATCAACTGCAACGACTCGACGGAGAATCCTTCCTCGAGAATGACCGCGCAAGTGAGCGCCGAAACGCGCGTGGCGCCCATCATGGCCAGGTCGTTCACCGTGCCGCAGATGGACAGCCGGCCGATGTCGCCGCCCGGGAAGAAGATCGGATGGATGACATGCGAGTCGGTGGTGATGACCAGCCAGTCGTCGCCGATGCGGAATGCCGCGCCGTCGTCCATGGCATCGACTCCGACGCCGTCGAACGGCAGCGCGGCGAAGTCGTGCACGAACAGTTTCTCGATGAGCGTGCGCATGGCCCTGCCACCGCCGCCCTGCTTGAGCGTAATGTGGCCGGAAGGCGGTGCCAGGATCGCTGTCATGCACTCTCCTCGAGGTCGGGCACGCCGCCGTAGAGGTGCCAGATCTTGCACGTTCCTTCGTTCGACACCATGCACGCGCCGACGGGATTCTCCGGCACGCACTCCTTCTGGAACAGACGGCAGTCATTCGGATTTCTGATTCCGGCCATGATGTCGCCGCAGATGCACTGCCCTGCGAACTGAGGCGGCGCGTAGTCCCACAGCGAGGGGAGGTCGATGGTGAACCGTTTGCGCGCATCGACGTGGGCGAACTCATCGCGCAGGCGCAGATTGCCGTTCGGAACGTGGGCGATCCCCCGCCACCGACCGCCGACGGGACGGAACACGCGGAAGAGCTGCTGCTGTGCGGCGAGGTTCCCCGCCGGCGTGACACAGCGCGGGAACATGTTCACGACGCGCGGGGTCCGGGCGTGAATCAGCTCGACCAGTTCGACGAGAGCGGCCAGGATGTCGATGGGCTCGAATCCGGCCACGACCACGGGGACCTTGTGTCTCTCCACGAACGGCAGGAACACGTCGGAGCCGGTGATCGTCGCGGCATGTCCGGCGGCGAGGAATCCCTCGATGCGCGACTCCGGCATCTCGGCCACGATCTCCATCACCGGTGGGATGTACTTGTGCGCGGAGAGAACGGATAAGTTCGCCGGAAGATCGCCGAGGATCACCGCGGCCGTGGCCACGGCGGTGGTCTCGAATCCCGTCGCGAACAGCACCACCTCGCCTTTCGTCTTCCGGGCGATGTCGACGGCCTGCATCGGGCTGTAGATGACCTCGATGTCGCCGCCGCCGGCCTGGGCGTCGGCGAGCGACTTCACCGTCCCCGGCACGCGCAGCATGTCGCCGAACGTGACGATCTTCACTCCCTGTCCCGCCAGCACGACGCCTTCGTCGACTTCCGGCGTGTCGGTCACGCAGACAGGACAGCCTGGCCCCATGATCACCTCGAGACTCTTCGGAAACAGCGAGCGCAGACCGAACTTGGCGATGGCCTGCTCGTGGCTTCCGCACACGTGCATCACGGCCACGCGCCGGCCGATCTCGCCGGTGAGGCGCTCCAGCGTCGCGGCCATCGACCGCGCCAGCTGAGGATCGCGGAACTGCAGCTCGTTCATGCCGTGCCCCTGATCTCCGCGCGCACATCACCTGTCATCAGATCGTCGCCGTCGTCGTCCGCGAGCAGCGATTCGTACAGCGCCAGCGTCTCCGCGACAGATTCCGGCGGGATGCGGCGAATGGCGAAGCCCACGTGATTGAGGATGTAATCGCCCGGGGCCACGGGCTCGTCGACGATATTGAGCAGCACCTGCTTCCGCACTCCCCAGAAGTCGACTGTGGCTGTCCAGCCGTTCACCTCGATGACACGACCGGGAACACCTAGACACATACGGGCTCCTCCTTCTCCACAACGTTCTGCCTCGTGCGCTGCAGCATGGCGTTGGCGATGAACGCCTGGCCGAGGGCGATGCCGCCGTCGCCGCACGGGACGACGCCATTCATGAAGACAGGGGAGTGCGGCTTCAGAGCGTCGATGATCGACTCGGCGAGCCGCGCGTTTTGAAAGCAGCCGCCGCTCAGGACCACCGGCATACCGCCGCGCGCCGCCGCGGCTCGGGACACCTCGATCGTCGCGGCGGCGATGGTGTTGTGGAATCGTGCCGAGATCGTGGCGGGCGAACGCCCGGCGGCGAGATCGTCGATGGCCGCTCTGACCGTCTGCCGCGGATCGATTTCCCAGGGCGTGACGTCTTCGTGGATGACGATGGGATAGCGCCAGCGCTCACCGCCATCGGCGGCAAGGTTCCAGCGCGTGGCAATCTCGCCCTCGTAACGCGCATCGGCCAGTCCGAGAATGAACGCGCCGAACCCGTCGAAGAGACGGCCCACGCCGCGCGCCAGCGGAGTGTTGAATCGGGTCTCCAGAAGCCGCCGGGCCGCGGCGATGGCCGGCGCCGGAACGCTTTGGAAGAGTGGGATGACATCGAGCGGAGCCTCACCGTCGAATGCGTCGTCGAGCAGCGCCAGCGCGATGCGCCACGGCTGCCGGATGGCCTGCTCGCCGCCGGCGAGCGCAATGGGACGGAATGTGGCGAAGCGCTCGAAGTCCTCGTACGTGGCGATGAGGATCTCACCGCCCCAGGCAGTACCGTCCGTTCCCCAGCCGGTACCGTCGTAAGCGACACCGACGACAGGACCGTCGAGACCATACTCGGCCATGACGCTGGCAACGTGAGCGTGGTGGTGCTGCACGGCGATCGTAGAGACGTTCTCCTGTCCCTTGGCATAACGCGTCGACAGATAGTCGGGATGGAGATCGTGCGCCAGAACTCTCGGCGCCACGCCCACGAACTCCTTCATCTGCTCGATCGACCTCTCGTAATCCTCCAGAGTCTGCAGGCTGTCGAGGTCGCCGATGTGAGGACCGGGAAACGCGCGCGAGCCGGAAGCGATGCAGAACGTGTTCTTGAGCTGGCCTCCGCAGGCGAGGATCGGCTCCGCGAACTCCCGTCTGGTCTCGATCGCGCGCGGCACGTATCCGCGGCTGCGGCGCAGGATTGCCGGCGCTCCGGCGATGATGCGCACCACGGAGTCATCGGCACGCGTGACGATGTCGCGGTCGTGTATCAGAAAGAGATCGGCCACCTGGGCGAGCTGCTCGAGCGCGCCGGCGTTCGTCGTGACCATGGGCTCGTCCGAGAGATTGCCGGAGGTCATCACCAGCGGAACCGCCGCGTCGCGCGCCAGCAGATGGTGAACCGGCGTGTACGGCAGGAAGAGCCCGACAATGCTGTCGTTGCTCGAAACGTCCCAGGTCAGAATCGAGTCCGCGCGGGCCCGGGCCAGAACGATGGGCCTCTCGACGGACACGAGCAGTTTCTCTTCACCGGCGGTGAGCGCGGCGATCGCTTCCGCGTCTTCCAGGTCGCGAACCATGACCGCCAGCGGTTTGGCCTCGCGGTGTTTGCGCTCTCGCAGACGCCGTACCGCCTGGGCCGACCGGGCGTCACAGGCAAGGTGGAATCCGCCGATGCCCTTCACGGCCACGATGAGGCCGGCGCGGATGGCACGCGCGGCGAAGCCGATCGGATCATTCGTGGACACTTCCTGATGCTGCGCGGTGATTGCGACCAGACGCGGACCACAGACCGGACACGCGTTCGGCTGCGCGTGAAAGCGGCGGTTCTGCGGATCGTCATATTCACGCCGGCATTCCCCGCACATCTCGAAGCGGGCCATCGACGTCTTCGGCCGGTCGTATGGCGAGCCCGTGACGATCGAGTAGCGAGGACCACAGTTCGTGCAGTTCGTGAAGGGGTAACGGTAACGGCGATTCTCCGGATCGAGAATCTCGACAAGACACTCGTCGCACGTGGCCAGGTCGGCGGGAATCGAGACCTGCGGATCCGCCGACTCCGCGCTGGGATCGATGGTGAACTCGGATGCGGCCTGAAAGGGAATGGCACTCCATTCGATGCTGCGCACGGCAGCCGCCGGCGGCGCTCCCGACTGCAGTGCCTGAACGAACCGGGCCACCGCCTCCGCGCTGCCGAAGGCGTCGATCGTCACTCCTCTCGAGTCGTTGCATACCCGGCCGGCGACGCCGCTGGCATGAGCCACCTGATAGACCCACGGCCGGAAGCCGACACCCTGCACCGTGCCGCGAATCTCGATGTGACGGCCACTCGGAATCATGGTCATCACAAGGTATCCGCGGGAGAAACAGCGAGTGATGACTGGCGATACAGAGGCTGGTGACCGACGTCACCAGGTGAAGGGACGTGCGACTGCGGGACGCTGGGACGCCGCACCCACCACCCGGCGGACGAGCGCGCCGCCGATCCGCCTTGCCGCCTCGGCCACCGCCGCCTGGGCGGCACCAGGCACCGCGGCGGCCACTCTCGGCGAGAGGGTGACGCCGCCGTCGAGCGTCTCCGGCACGACACCGATCAGCGTCACGTCCCGCGGGCCGGCACCCGCGAAATCGAGAAGGATGAGCGCATCATTGATCGACGGCTCGTGCGGGCTGATCCGGATCCCCGGTTCCACGGCCACGATCTCTTCCCGTGTGTACGTCACGATCGTGCCGGGAATGTCTCCGGCCACGGCATCGATGAAGATCACGGCATCGTGCTCGATGAGATAGCCGGGAAGCGAGAGGCTGGGCGTGCCGAGATCTTCGACGATCACTTCGTCGTCATGGTCGAAGTTGTCATCGAGGTAACGGGCGACGGCCGGGCCCACACCGTCGTCTCCCAGGAGAATGTTGCCGATCCCGAAAATCGCCAGACGCGACATCTTCAGAGGACCTTCACGCGCGCGACCTTGCGACCGCTAGGGTCGAACATGTGAACCGCACAGGCCATGCAGGGATCGAACGAGTGCACGGTCCGCAGAACCTCGAGCGGATGCTCCGGATCGGCGATCGGATTCTTGAGCAGTGAGGCCTCGTAAGGCCCCGGCACGCCTTTGGCGTCGCGCGGGCTGGCGTTCCATGTCGTCGGCACGACGGCCTGGTAGTTCTTGATGGCCCCGTTGTCGATGACCACCCAGTGCGACAGCGTTCCGCGCGGAGCCTCATGGAAGCCGACCCCCTCGATCTCACCCTTGGGGAACTCCGGCTGGTTGAAGACCTTCGAGTCACCCCTGAGGATGTTGTCGGTGAGCAACTGCCATTGCTTCAGGGCCAGTTCCGACAGGACTGCCGCGCGCACGGCACGAGCAGCATGACGGCCGAGTGTGGAGTGCAGCATGGCCGGCGTCGCTTTCACTTTCGCGATCGCCGAGACCTTGTCGAGCGCCGCGTCGGTCCATTTAATCATCAGCGGATTGCCGGCCGCGTAGCCGCAGAGAACGTTCGCCAGCGGACCCACCTGCGTGGGCTGACCCTCGTAACGCGGCGCCTTGACCCACGAGTACTTCCCGTCGGCCTGCCAGTCCGTGTATTCGGGATCGGTCTCCCCCTTCCAAGGATGCAATCCGCCGGAGCCCTTGTACCAGGCGTGCGTGTTGTCTTCGGTGACCGCTTTGCGGAAGTTCTCGTCCTTCTGCCCGGTGATCGGGCGGAACTTCGAGAGATCGCCGTTCGGAATGAAACCGCCCGGCAATTCGAACTGCGTGCTCTTCTCGTCGAGCGGCAGATCGGGCACGGACAGATAGTTCGTCACACCCGCTCCGTAACCGAACCATTCCGGATAGAAGCCAGCCACCGTACAGACGTCGGGAACGTACACGTTCTGGATGAACGGCACGATTTTATCGAGGAGAGCCTTCATCTGATACAGGCGGTCGATGTTGAGCGTGGCGTCGCTGTCGGGATTGATGGCGTTCGAAACGCCGCCCACGGCCACGTTCTGGATGTGCGGGGTCTTGCCACCGAGCATGGCCACGACCTGGTTCGCGTAGCGCTGGTACTCCAGTGCCTGCAGGTAGTGCGAGACGGCGATGAGGTTGACTTCCGGTGGCAGCTTCATGGCCGGATGTCCCCAGTAGCCATGAGCGAACGGGCCGAGCTGACCGCTGTCCACGAGCGCCTTGACCCGATTCTTCACCGCGGCCATCTCTTTCGAGGAGTTTCCTTCCCACTCGGAGAGGCTCTCGGCGATGGCCGACGCTTTCTTCGGATCGGCTTTGAGGACCTGCGTCACGTCGACCCAGTCGAGCGCCGACAGTTGATAGAAGTGAACCACGTGGTCGTGCAGAGCGTGGCAGATCAGAGTGAGGTTCCGGATGTACTGCGCGTTGAGCGGAATCTCCAGATTGAGGGCGTCTTCCACCGCGCGGACGGAAGCCAGCGCGTGCACGGTCGTGCACACACCACAGAACCGCTGCGTGAAAAACCAGGCGTCACGTGGATCGCGCCCCAACAGTATCCGTTCGATGCCGCGGAACATCGTGGACGAAGCCCAGGCTTTCTGGACCTCTCCGCCGTCGACTTCGACGTCGATGCGGAGATGTCCTTCGATACGCGTGATCGGGTCGATGACGATCTTGGTCATGATGCTCTCCTGCCGCCGAGAATGGGGAACCTCTTGACGAGCACGACGTAGGCCGCGAGCTCGAGCGAAATGAGTCCGATGCTGATGAACATCTCCGAGATCGATGGGAAGTAATGCCATCCCGGTCCGGGCTGGAATGCCACGAGGTAGGTGTCGAACCGGTACAGCCCGCCGGCCACGGCGATGACCATGGCCCCGCGGAACAGACTGCCCAGAGTGACTCTCGGCGACGCGAACAACATCACCGCCGGCAGCACCCACAGCACCATCTCGATCCAGAACACGATGCCGTAGAGATCGAAATGCGCCGCGTAGCCGAGTTTTCCGCGCACGGCCAGATCGATGAGACGCGCCGCGACGAAGCCGAGGCCGCAGTACACGGCGATCTTCTGCAGCACCGCCAGCATGGCCGTCTCCGGTTTGCGGTGGAAGGCCATGGATGAGAAGACCGATTCGAACACCACGATCGCGTAACCCATCGCCAGGCACGTCACCAGGAAGAGGAGCGGCAGCAGCGGTGTGAACCACAGCGGATGCAGCTTCGGACCGGCCAGCATCATCAGCGTTCCCAGC
Organism: Thermoanaerobaculia bacterium; assembly: GCA_038244815.1. Classification (GTDB taxonomy): domain Bacteria; phylum Acidobacteriota; class Thermoanaerobaculia; order Gp7-AA8; family Gp7-AA8; genus DASVHS01. The sequence goes on along the minus strand of JBBRTB010000026.1, from coordinate 33,251 downwards.
GACGACTGGTGCATCGTCGGCAGCAGCAATCCCAGGGCGATGATCCACATCAGCGCTTTCTCGAGCAACGGCACCCTGATGCCGAACTTCTCGAGAATGGCCGGAGAGAGCTCCATCCAGAGCACGCCGACGTACGCCATGATGCAGAGCGCCACTTCGAGCAGCGGCGAGTTGAGATTCCAGTTCCAGAAATAAATGGGAATCTTCCACATGTTCCACGGCCGCCCGAGGTCGATGGCCACGGCGAGTCCGGCCAGCGTATAGCCGAGGGCGCTGGTGAGGATGGCCGGGCGGATGAGCGGGTGGTACTTGCCCTTATTGAAGATGTAGACGACGAGAGCGACGGCGTAGCCGCCGCACGCCAGCGCCGTGCCGGTCACGACGTCGAGCGCGATCCACAGTCCCAGCGGGTAGCCGTCCGACAGTGCCGTCGACGCTCCCAGTCCCACCGCGAACCGCCAGGCCGTGAGCATCAGGCCGATCGCACCGAGAAGCAGCAGGATGCGGAACGGCCATGTGTCCAGTTTCCCGCCCACGGGCTGATGTTGTGCGTGCGCTTCCATGTCAGCTCCCGCTCTCGTGTTTGTCGTTGTCTTCGCTGCGGCGATTGCGGAACATCACGGCGCCGAGGATCGCGTAGAGCGCAATCGGCCCGGCGAAGCCCTTGTAGAGACCGTGCTGTACCGACTGCTGGGTGTTGGGCACGGATTCCTGATGGTCGAAGCGGAAGCCCACCTTCTCGAAGTCGACGTGGGAGAGGTAGATCACCTGCGTTCCGCCGAGGTCTTTCTCGCCGTAAACCTTTGGCACGTACTTGCCGGGGCTGGCTTCGAGCCGGCGATGCGCTTCGTCGAGCAGGTCGGCGTATTTGCCATAGATCACCGCTTTGCGCGGGCAGACCGCGGAGCACGCGGGCTCCTTACCGACGGCGAGACGGTGGCGGCACAGCTCGCACTTGACGATCTTCGGCGCCGCTTTGGCCCATTCGAATTTCGGGACATTGAACGGACAGACCGTCTCGCAGTACCGGCAGCCGACGCACTTGTCGGGATCGTAGGAGACGATTCCGCGCTCGTCCTTGTGCAGCGCGCCGAGCATGCACGCACCCACACAGGCGGGGTCGATGCAATGCATGCACTGTTTCTTGACGTAGGACCACTCGGCATCGTCGCGATAGAGCTGAATGACGTTCTTCGTGTATTCGTTCAGCCCCTCGGGCGCGTCGTACAGGCCGCCGCCGTATCCGTCGACGTCGGCGGGCATGTCGTTCGCCTCTTTGCACGACACCACGCAGGCCTTGCATCCGATGCAGAGCGTGGAGTCGTAGAAAAGACCGACTGCATCCTTCGATGCCGTCCTCTTCTCGCGTGCGATGGCAGCGGTGGGAATGACGGTCAGCGTTGCCGCCGCGGCGATTCCCTTGAAGAATGCTCGACGATCGGTGGCCATTGGTTACTCCTTCGGCTGCGAGTCGTTGTCGTTGCCCGCATCGACCTTGCGCGAGGCCACAATGCCCGCGCCGACGAGCGCGCCCCCGACGATGCCGGCGATTCCCGTCGCCACCGGACTGACTTGTCTGCCCTCGGCATGGATGCCCGGATACGTATCCGGAGGCACGGGGTGCTTGATGTCGGCGGTGGTGAAGAGCGGCACTCGGAAGGCGATATCTTTCTCGGTGCAGCCGATGCATGGGGAACCGATTCCGATCGGCCAGCAGTCGACGACTTCATTGAACTGACGCGTCGAGCAAGGCGCGTGCGTCACCGGACCCTTGCATCCGAGTTTGTAGAGGCACCAGCCGCTGCGATGGCCCTCGTCGCCGAACTTCACGGCGAAACGGCCGGCATCGAAATGCGCCCGGCGCGGACATTGATCGTGAATGACGCGGTCGAACGCGAACAGGGGCCGTCCGATCGAGTCCAGCTTCGGGACCGTTCCCGTGGCCGCATACTCGAGGACCGTTCCCAGAAGCACGTACGGGTTCGGCGGGCACCCAGGGATGTTGATCACGGGCTTGCTCTTGATGATCGAGTCGACTCCGACCGCACCGGTGGGATTCGGGTCGCTCGAGGGCACGCCTCCCCACGACGCGCAGGAGCCGATGGCGATGACGGCCGCGGCGTGGCTGGCGACGTCGTTGAGCATGTCGATGCCCGTTCGTCCGGCGATCTTCAGATAGTTCCCGCCGTTACCCTGCGGGATGGACCCTTCCACCACCAGGACGTACTTGCCGTCGTTCTGCTGCATGGCGTCGGCAAGCGCGAGCTCCGCGTCATGCCCCGACGCCGCCATCACCGTCTCGTGGTAGTCGAGCGAGATGATGTTGAGAATCAGATCGGCGAGGTCGGGCTGCGACGTGCGCAGCAACGTCTCGGTACATCCGGTGCAGTCCTGCATGTGCAGCCAGATCACCGAAGGGCGCCGCGCTTTCCCCAGCGTGGCCGCGACGGCGGCGGGGCTGAGATAGTTCGTGATGGCCAGACCGGCCGGCGCGGCCACCATCAGCTTGCCGCAGAACGTCATGAAATGCCGCCGGCTCACGCCGGCGCGCTTCAGTTGTTCAGCGATCGTTGTTCCATTGGCTGGAATGCGTGAAGCGCTCATGCGCCCTCCTCGAGCAATTGACGAAAATCTAGACTTCCTTCAACTCTTTCGAATGGGAGTGAGTCACGGCTCAGTCGTGCCCGGTCTCACGATCCCCGGTGCGCACCGTCACGAGCTGGCATGACGGGCATGGCTGCCCGCATCGGTCGCCGCGGCCAGACTGTCCGGTGATGCGCCGCCGATCGACCGGGCACGCCAGTGGCGAAGACTGCATGACCTGTCAGTGGCGCGGAAGCGCGTTCTTCTGTGGTCTGGATCCCGCCGCGCTCCAGATACTGAGGCGGATCGGATTCACGTCGATCTATCCGCGCGGTTCCGTGCTGTACGCGGAGGGGCAGCCCCCATCGGGCATCTTCCTCCTGTGCAGTGGCGAGGTGAAGCTGAGCCTCTCCGGGTCGGACGGACGCGTGCTCATCACCCGGATCACCCGCCCAGGCCGAGTGCTGGGACTGAGCAGCGTGATCACCGGGAACCCCCAGAAGGCGACCGCGCAAACGATGGAGACGAGCCGGGTGAACTTCGTGCGCCGGGAAGACTTTCTGCGGGCCATGGTGGAGCACCGGGCCTTGTCCACGAACGCGGTCCGCCAGCTCAGCGAGGAATGCGAATCCGACTCCGACCACATCCGCGCCCTCCAGCTCTCTCACTCCGCGGCCGAAAAACTCGCCAACCTGCTGCTCACCTGGTGCAGGCAGCAGGGCAAGTTGAGCGAGAACGGCGTGCGCGTGCAGTTGCTGATGACACACGAGGACATCTCACAGCTCATCGGAACGTCGCGCGAGACGGTGACCCGGGTGCTGAGACACTTCAGGGACCGGGGCTTGCTCTCCATCCACGGCTCGACGCTGACCGTGCATCATCCCACCGAGCTCGAGTCGATGATCCCGTCCTGACGGACCTTCAGGTGTGACCGGCGGCACCCTGCCCGCGTGACCCCGGCGCTGTCGCGCGCGCCGCGGCGAGCGTAAACATTCCCGGGAAAGGAGAAGCAACCATGTTCGGCCAGAAGAAGTCACCGTTCGCGAAGTTCGCACTCACGTTCACGCTCGGCGCGATTGCCGGCGCCGCCCTCGCTCTGATCTACACGCCCATGACGGGCAAGAAGTTTCAGAAGAGGGTCGTCGACGTCACCGAAAAAGTCATGGATCGGGTGGACGACCTGCAGCAGACCGTGCGGAAGATCGCCAACGCCTGATAACGGCACGCCCGCGATCGGCAGGGCCGGCGGCAGAGCCGGCCCTCTCCTTCTTCAGCGGCTGCCAAGGCTGCGCATGCTCTGCCAGCAAGAAGCCATTCCGGCACTGAGCATCGTTGCGATCCCGAGCCACTGCGCGGGATCGTCCTCCAGCATCCTTTCGAGATCGGCAAGCGACACGAATCCGATGCGAGCGTGCGTGCTGGTGACGGCCGTGCAGTCGTAGGTGGTGTGCGCGACCACGTCACTCAGCCCCAGGATCTCTCCGTTCCGAACGGAGCGAAGTGTCTTGCGGAGACCGTTGCGCGCCGAGAACACCAGATCGACTTCGCCTGAGTGGACGAGGTAGATGCCAAGCGCTCTGTCGCCTTCATTGAAGAGCGTGCTGCCGGGCAGGTAGCCTTCGATCTGTTCCGCGCATGCGAGCTCGTTTCCCGTCGCCACACCGGTCGCTTCTTCCATCCTGCAGAAACTACCGTCACTTTGGAAGTGCCGCTGTGACTCTCAATACAGAGATCGGTGAGTTTCGTCAGACGCTGACCATGTCCTTCAGTGCGTCTTTCTCCAGCACCATCACCGTCGAGCCCTTCACCTCGATGATCTTCCGGCGTTTCAGATCGCTGAGAATCCGGGTGACGGTCTCGCGCGTGGTGCCGATCATCTGGGCGATCTCTTCATGCGTCAGCAGCACCTTGAGGCGTACACCTTTCGGCGTGGTCTCGCCGCCGCGGTCACACCAGTCGAGCAGCAGCTTGGCCAGCTTCTCTCCGGTGGTCTGAGAGAGACCGAGCGAACGGATCTCGCGTTGCGCGGAATGGTATTTCTCGCTCAACTGCTGGGCGGTGTGCATGCAGGCTTCAGGCTCCACGTTCAGAAACTTCATGAAGTCATCTCGCTTGATGAAGTTGAGCTGCGCGGGCTCGATGGTCTCGGCGGAGACTTCATATGCCTTGCCCAGGATCGTCGCGCTCACGCCGAGGACTTCACCCGGCTCGGCGATCTTCACGATGAGCACTTTCCCTTCCGTCGAAGATGTGGTCAGCTTGGCCCGGCCGCTGCACAGAATGAAAACGCCGCGGGGCTGTTCTCCCTCCACGAAGAGAAGGGATCCTTTCGGATAAACCGCCGTGAACTTGATCGCGTCCAGAGCCGACACCGTCGAGTCCGACATGTTGCAGAACAGGCGATCGCCGCGAACGTCGCAATCCCTGCAGTTATTGTGGATGTCCAGATTGTAAGGTGTCGGCATATCGAGCTCCTCTTCGTTTGCAAAAACATCCTCACACAACATAGATTCGACGCACACCACCCGTAGGGGTGGGTTGTCACCACACCGAGTGATGGCTGTCACCGGCCGGGATGATCCTGTCGGCAGGACAATTCCCCGGTGAGTTCCACATTCGAGCGCAATCCACCAGCGATCCGTCCACTGGCGCTCCCTTCGGAACACGGAAGCTGGGGCCTCGTCCTCGAGCCGGTGCTGCTGGCGCTGCTGGTCGCTCCTTCGGCCGGGGGTGTGCTCGTGGCCACCGGGGCCATGGCCACCTTTCTGACACGCCATCCGCTGAAGCTCGCCGCTCACGACTGGCTGGCATGTCGCCGCTACCACCGCACCGGTATCAGCGAATTGCTCGCGGCGGCCTATGCGCTGGCTGCGGTTCTCGCGTTCGTGCTGGCGTGGTGGATAAGCGGTCCCGCGCCGTTCATCGTCCTGGCGATTGCCGTTCCGTTTGCGGCCGTGCAGTTTGCGCTCGATATGCGCAAGCGCGGCCGGACTCTCCCGGCAGAGTTGTGCGGGGCGGCTCTCCCCGCTGCATTCGCCGCGGCCATCGCCGGAGGCAAGCTGATGATCCCGATTGCCATCCTCGTGCTCGGGCGATCGATCCCGGCCGTGCTTTTCGTGAGGACGGCGCTGCGTGGCAAAGGGAGAATGATGATGATCGCGGCGCATGCCCTTGCGGTCACGGCTGCCTTCTACGTGGCGCCGCCGCTGGCAGGAGTGGCGATGATTCTTCTACTGGTCCGCGCGCTGCTTCCCGTTCACCTGCCCGCGCGAATGCTGGGATTCCGCGAGCTGGGATGGGGGTTGACTACCGTAGCGCTCATCACCATCGCGTACCGTTAGGCCGCCCTTCGCTCAGCGGATCGCGTAGCGGGGCCTTCGCAGAAGAATGACGCGGGCGCGGCCCGGAGCGCGCTCGTCCTGGTCATCGTGAGTCAGCATGGGCATGCCCAGCTCCCCCGCCACCGCGCGCCACTCCGACTGAAAGTCCACGCGGTCGTGATGAGGAAGACTGACTCCCCGCGCATAGAAATAGATGTGCAGCATCTCCCCGGCCCAGGCCGCGGCCATCATGTCCGCCGGGGTGGAGATCTGGTTTGGAAGCGGGGTCATTCCCTCGGGCATTCGAAAGAACCGCGGATTGAGCACCAGCTCATACGTCTTCCGCCTGGCGTGATCGGTTGCGGCAATGAGGGTGGCGATTCCCGGCTGCGGAGCGCGGCCCATTCCCTCCTCGCCGCCGTCCTCGGTGACGTCGATTACGTACTCAGGCCCCTCGAACCATCGGACGATCTCGCGCCCATGCGGCGTCGCCGCCCAGCGCGCCAGGCCCTCGCGGGTGGAAGGGGAGGTGCCGCTGAGCTGAGCGGGGCTGAATTGCGGGCCGCCCGCGCCATCGAAGTGCACGGCGTTGCCGGCGAGGAGGAAGACGGCAACGATGAATGTGGATCCCACGAGTCCATCCATCTAATCACGGTTTCACACCGGCATGACCGACTCAGGCGGTGTCATGGCAATCCGCGTCTCGCTGAGATCGAGCTCGTTGAGGAGGCGCCGCAGCACCTCGTCGGAGATGCGGCCGCCGTTGCGAAGCTCGATGGCCGTATCGCGCTCGACCCGGAGCAGCTCGCGCCAGACCTCCTCGTAACGCTGGGCATGAGCGGCTCCCGTTCCATGTTCGTCACCGCCCTCACCTCTGGCCGCGTTCAATCGGGCGCGATAGTGCTGGGCAATGTCGTCATAGACGTCGGCAAAACGCTCGGCGTCGCGTTCCCGAATGGCCACGACCTGCTTCAGCGCGGTTTCGAGAATCACCCGTCGTGCCCTCCGCTCTTCGGGACCGATTCCCTCCGTCGTGTGCAGCCCCAGAATACGGATCAAGGGCGGCAGCGACAGTCCCTGCCCCACCAGCGTCACCACGATGACGCTGAAGGTGAGGAACACGATGAGGTTGCGATGGGGGAAGGGCGTGCCGTCCGCGAGCGTGTGGGGCAGCGAGATCGCCGCCGCCAGCGCGATGACGCCGCGCATCCCCGTCCAGCCGACGAAGAACACCCCGCGCACCGACGGCTTCGGCTCCTCACGGTTAAAGAGCCGCCGGAAGCGCCACGAGATCTGCGCGCTCGGAAACACCCACAGCAGCCGCAGTGTGATCACGAACAGGGAGAACAACGCACCGAAGCGCAGCAGTGCCGGCAGATCGTAAGGCCTGATCCCGGCCAGCACGTCCGGCAACTGCAGGCCGATCAGCAGAAACACGACGCTGTTCAGGACGAATGTAAGCGCGTCCCAGACGGCCGCGCCCTGGATGCGCACGCCCGGCGAGAAGAAGTGCACGCTGCGCCGGCTCAGGTAGAGCCCGCACGTGACCGTGGCAAGCACTCCCGACGCCTGAAAGGCCTCGGCGATGAAATACGACGCGTACGCGACGATGATGCTGATGGCGATCTCCATCGGACCATCGTCGATCCGCTGCTCGAACCAGTCGACGATGACGCCGATCACCAGACCGACAACGATTCCGACGACGCTGAGAGAGAGGAGACGCACGATCCCGTGGCCAACAGTCATGGCCTCGCCGCTGACGAGCATGCCCGTAGCGAATTCGAGCGCCAGAAGGCCCGTGGCATCGTTGACCAGGCTCTCCCCTTCCAGCACGTCGACGATGTGGCCGCTGACGCCGAGCCGCCGCGCGATCGACGTCGCGGCGATGGCATCGGTCGTCGCCACCACCGCTCCCAGCACCGCCCCGCTGCGCCAGTCGAATCCCGCGAAGACCCACCGGGCGCCGGCGGCGACACCGAAGACGGTGAACCCCACCAGCCCGACCGCCAGCATCAGGATGCTCGACAGGTTGTGTCTGAACTCCCGCCACGATGTGTTCCACGCCGCCGCGTAGAGCAGCGGCGGCAGAAACACGTAAAACACCACGTCGGGATTGAGAGTGATCTTCGGAATCCCCGGCGCGAATCCGAGGAGCAGTCCGGCGATCACCAGGATGATCGGATAAGGAGTCTTCAGACGCTGGGCGAGCGCGCCGAAGGCGACCGCCATGAACAGCAGGATCAGAAAGACGATCTGCTGCGATTCGATTCCACCGGCATGCATCGACGACTCACCCGATCCTGACGGTCAGCATCGACACGGCTCCCCCATCCACACCTTCGACCGGATACGTCACGCGCTCGCCCGGATGCGCGGCCCCAAGCACATACATGAGCGGCAGGTAGTGATCGGGCGTCGGCGCCGAGAGGATGGCATCGCGGCCCATGGCCTCGTAGTCGACGAGCGGCTGGTGCCGGCCTTCCGTGATCAGCTCGCGCGCGGCCCGCTCGAAACGAACGGCCCAGTCGAAGGGCTCGACGGGATGGCGGCCCCAGGCGTAGGCGTGGAGGTTGTGCACGAGATTGCCGCTGCCGATCACGAGCACGCCCTCGTCGCGCAAAGGCGAGAGACGGCGGCCCAGATCGTAGTGAAAACGCGCCGGATGGTTCTCGTCGATGCTCACCTGGATGACGGGAACATCGGCGTCCGGAAAGGCGTGGCACAGCACCGACCAGGTGCCGTGATCGAGACCCCACTGGTCGTCGAGCTGCACCTCGACCGGCGCGAGCAGTTTCTGGACGCGGCGCGCGAGCGGCACGTCTCCGGGCGCTGGATACTGCACCTCGTAAAGCGGACGCGGGAAGCCGCCGAAGTCATGAATGGTCCGCGGGCGCTCCACCCCGGTGACCAGCGTGGCCGGCAGGTACCAGTGCGCGGAAATGCAAACGATCGCCCGCGGGTGCGGAATCTCCCGGCCGATCCGCGTCCAGGCCTCGGTATAAGCATTGCGCTCGACGGCGTTCATGGGATTTCCGTGACCGAAAAAGATCACGGGCATGCGTTGAGCCGCGCTCACGGGAGAACGATATGTTGAATGACTCGGCACTGGATCAACTTTTTCGCGAGGCCCGAACCCACAACCAGTGGCTGGTCGAGCCCGTCACCGACGAGACGCTGCGGCAGCTCTACGATCTCGTGAAGTGGGGGCCGACGAGCGCGAACTCGAGCCAGGCCCGCTTCATTTTCCTCCGGTCACGCCAGTCGAAAGAGCGGCTGCGCCCCGGTCACGGTCGAGGAAGCCTGTTCGCTGCTTTAGGGAGAGGAAGACGCCCCGACTCGCTCGTGCGATGATTTCATCGTGAAACTCTTCTACGCCTCGCTCGCCCTGACGATCGCCGGCAATGTCCTCTACCACCTGTCTCAGAAGTCGATTCCCGCGGGTGTGCATCCCATGGTATCGATCATGGCCAGCTACGCCACCGCCATGGCCATGTCAGTGGTCGTGTTCCTGGCGTTTCCCATACACGGTTCGCTGATGGTCGAGGTGAAGAAGCTGAACTGGGCCACGATCGCCGTGGGCGTCTCCATCGTGGCCGTGGAGCTCGGTTTTCTTCTCGCCTACCGTGCCGGATGGCGCGTCAGTCTCGCTTCGGTCACCGCGAACACGGCGGTGGCGCTCCTGCTGTTGCCGACCGGCCTGCTCTTCTTCCGCGAGCGCGTCACCCCGACGAACGCGGCGGGACTGCTCTTCTGCCTCATCGGCCTGGTCCTGGTGACGCGGTGAGGAAGGGCCGGGGGTCGGGGACCGCGGGTGGGGGGATCGGTGCCGGTGCTGCGATCGTCATCGCCGCTGTTGTCGTCATTTCGATCGCCGAACGGTTCCGGCCGCTCCGAAAAAGACGCGAATCACCGGCGCGACACGTGGCCCGCGACGCGGCCATGGCGCTGATGAGCACCGCGGCCACGATGGTCACGCAGTCGGTCATCCTCCGGCCGGCGTTGCGCCGGCTGAAACGGCGCGGACCCTTTGGCCTGATTGCCGGCGTGCTCCTGCTCGATTACTCGTTATGGATCTGGCACTGGCTCAACCATCGCGTCGATTTTCTCTGGCGTTTTCACCGCGTCCATCATGTCGATCTCGATCTCGACGCCGCCACGGGCGCGCGGTTCCATTTCGGAGAGATGTCGTTCTCGACGCTCTACCGCTGGCTGCAGATCCGCATCATCGATCCCGATCCGCGAGCGCTCTCCATCTGGCAGACCATGCTTCTGGTCTCGATCTTCTTCCATCACTCGAACACCAGGCTGAACGAGGAGGTCGACCGAGCACTCTCGCACGTGGTCGTAACGCCGCGGATGCACGGCATCCATCACTCGATCGTCAGGCGGGAGACCGATTCGAACTTCGCCAGTCTCTTCACGCTCTGGGACATGCTGCACGGCAAATTCCTCATCGACGTGCCGCAGCAGACCATCACCATCGGCGTTCCCGCTTATCAGAAGGAAGAAGACGTAACGCTGCAGAGGCTGATTGTTTTGCCCGTAAGGAACACGGAGGGAGACTGGAGAGCGAAGATCAGAGACTAGAGGCTTCCCCAATCTCCGCACTCCAATCGCCCGTCCGTCCCCTCACCTCCGAAGCGGATCTCGTCTTCGATCATCCGGCGTCGCGTCGTTGTCGCCGTTGAACTCGTCGAAGTCCTCGAACGCCCCGGGGTTGTCGACGACGAGCGTGTCTTCGTCGTCATCCATCTGCTTGGCGGATCTTGCGCCGGCAGGCCGGCGGTTGGTTTCGGATTCCATGGCCCGGGAGAGTGCAACCGCCATACCGCCGCGGCCGGGCCAGGTCCCGATGAGCCCGCCGGCGGCTACTCTTCTTCCAGCAACGCGGCGTGGGCGAAGTTGCCGACCACGGCGGGACGCAGGTTCCAGATCTCGCGCGCGTACTGCGTGATCGTGCGATCGGATGAGAACTTTCCGACGCGGGCGATATTGAGCACCGACTTCTTCAGCCAGGAGGTGCGATCGCGGTAGACCACGTCGACGCGCTCCTGCGCTTCGATGTAAGCCTCGAGATCGGCGATGTGCACGTATTCGTCGCGCATCGAAAGCAGCTTGGCCACAATCGGACGGAACAGATCCTTGTCGCCACGCGAGAAATGTCCCGAGGCAATCGAGTCGACGACGCGGCGGAGATGGCGGTTGGCGGCCAGATACGCCTGGGGGTCGTAGCCGCGCGCCAGAACGTCGACCACTTCCTCGGCGCGCAACCCGAAGATGAAGATGTTGCCCTCGCCCACCTCGTCGCGGATCTCGATGTTCGCTCCGTCCAGCGTGCCGACGGTCAGCGCGCCGTTGAGCGCGAGCTTCATGTTGCCCGTGCCCGACGCTTCCTTCCCCGCCGTCGAAATCTGTTCCGACAACTCCGCCGCCGGAATGATGGCCTCGGCCAGTGACACGCGATAGTCGGGAAGGAACACCACGCGCATGAGGTCGCGCGTCCGCGGATCGGCGTTGACCACGTCGCCGATCGAGTGAATGAGCTTGATGATCAGCTTGGCCGCGAAGTAGCCCGGCGCGGCTTTGCCCGCGAAGATGAACGTGCGCGGCGCCAGTGGCTCGACGCCGTCCTCCACGATCCGCCAGTAGCGATGCACGATGTGCAGGGCATTGAGGAGCTGCCGCTTGTACTCGTGGAAGCGCTTCACCTGGACGTCGAACATCGACAGAGGGTCGATCGCGGTCCCCGTGAGCTCCCTGGTCAGACGCGCCAAAGCAACCTTGTTCCGGCGCTTGACCGCTTCGAGACGGTCGTGCAGCGCCAGGTCGTCGGCGAAGACCTCCAGCTGGCGCAACTGCGCGAGATCGGTGATCCATCCGTCACCGATGTACTTCGTCACCAGCGCGGCCAACGGTCGGTTGGCGTGCAGCAGCCACCTCCGCGGCGTCACGCCGTTGGTCTTGTTGTTGAAGCGGTCCGGGTACAGGCGGTAGTAGCCCGGCGTGAGCGTGGTGGTGATGAGATGTGAATGCAGCTCGGCCACGCCGTTGACGGAGTGGCTGCCGGCCATGGCCAGATTCGACATGTTGGCGTTGTCACCGTCGATGATCGAGACAGCCTGGGCCAGCTGGGAGTCGCCGGGAAATCGCCGCTCCGCCTCCGCCACCACTCTCCGGCTGATCTCCTGGATGATCTGCAGGTGTCGCGGAACGACTCTGGCCAGCAGCTCCAGCGGCCAGCGCTCCAGCGCCTCGGGCAGCAGCGTGTGGTTGGTGTAGCCGAGCGTGTCCACGGTGATCCCCCAGGCCGCCTCCCATGGAATCCGCTCTTCATCGACCAGCACGCGCATGAGCTCCGCGACGGTGAGCGCGGGATGCGTGTCGTTCATCTGGATGGCCACCTTCGAGGCGAACTGATCGAAGGAGTCGTGCCACTCCTTGTAGCGCTTGATGATGTCGCGCACCGAGCATCCCACGAGGAAATACTCCTGCAGCAGGCGCAACTCGCGCCCCGAGGCCACGACGTCCGAGGGATAGAGGATCTTGGAGATCGCCTCGGTCTCGATCTGACCGTGGAGCGCGCGAATGTAATCGCCGCTGTTGAAGATGCCCACGTCGAATTCGTCGGATGACCGCGCCGAAAACAGCCGCAGAAAATTCACGGTCCGGCCGCCGTAACCGACGATGGGCATGTCATGGGGCACGCCGATCAGCAGCTTGTAGTCGATCCACCGCGGTGCGTATCCGCCCCTGGGGTCGTTGAGATGACCGATGTTGCCGTAGACCGGCACGGTGACCGCGTCGTCGAGCCGCTCGATGAGCCAGGGGGAACCGCCCGTTACCCACTGGTCCGGCTTTTCGTGCTGAAAGCCGTTGACGAACGTCTGTTTGAAGAGACCGAACTCGTAGTTGATGCCGTAGCCGAAGCCGGGGTAGTCGAGCGTGGCCATGGAATCGAGGAAACACGCGGCCAGACGTCCGAGACCGCCGTTGCCGAGGGCGGCATCACTCTCCAATGACTCGAGCTCTTCGAGATCCTCGCCAAGATCGCCGACGGTCGCGCGGGCCTGGTCGTAGATGCCGAGGTTGGTCAGATTGTTGCCGAGGGCCCGGCCCATCAGGAACTCCAGGGAGAGGTAGTAGAGGCGCTTGGCATCCTGCTCGCGGTAACGGCGTTCGCTCTCGCGCATGGCATCGAGCAGCGGTCTGCGCACCGCCACCGACAGCGCACGCAGTCGTTCGCGATGAGATGCCTCGCTCCAGACGCGGCCCTTCGAGAAGCGCAGATAGATCTCGATGCCCTCGCGGAGGGAGACGTATTCGCGGTCGGGAGAGTTGTCGGATGAGCGAGCCATTACGACGACGTCCTCGGTCCTCGGTCCTCGGTCCTCGGTTGAAGGAGGGTCGCTGAAATGGAAACCGAGGACCGAGGACTCAGGACCGAAGACAAAATCATCCCGCGCGCACCCCGTGTTTTTCCGCGACTTCGACGATCGCCGCGACAGCGCGATCGAGATGTTCGCGCGAATGCGCGGCGCTGATCTGGCAGCGCAGCCGGGCCTGGCCCTGGGGCACGACGGGGAAGCCGAAGCCGGATACATAGATCCCGCGATCGAGCAGCTCCGCCGACATGGCGATGGCTTTGGCCGTGTCGCCGATGATGATCGGCACGATGGGATGAATGCCTTCGCGGATGGTGATGCCGCGGGAGGTGAGCTGCTGCCGGAAGTACATCGTGTTCTCTCGCAGCTTCGTCACCAGGCTGGAGTCTTTTTCCAGAAGGTCGAGCGCGGCCATCGAGCCGCAGACCACCGCGGGTGGAAGAGTGTTCGAGAAGAGATACGGCCGCGATTTCTGCCGCAGGTAATCGATGAGCACTCTCGGACCGGTGGTGAAACCTCCATGCGATCCGCCCAGGGCCTTGCCGAGCGTCGACGTATAGGCGTCGATCTTTCCGAACACTCCCAGCTCCTCCGCCGTCCCCCGCCCGCTTTTGCCGAGAACGCCGGTGCCGTGCGAGTCATCGACGACGAAGAATGCGCCGTATTCGTGCGCCAGCGTCACCATCTCGGGCAGCTTCGCCAGCGAGCCTTCCATGGAGAAGACGCCGTCGGTCATCAATACTTTGTTGCGGGTGTCCTTTGTGGCCTCGAGCGCACGGCGGAGATCGCCGAGATCGCGATTCCGGAAGCGCTCCTTACGCGCTTTCGCCAGACGGATGCCGTCGATGATGGAGGCGTGATTCAGCTCGTCGGAGATGATGGCGTCGTTCTCCAGCGCGATGGTCTGAAACAAACCCTCGTTGGCGTTCCAGCACGACCCGTAGAGAATCGTATCTTCGGTCCCGAAGAATGCAGCGAGGCGCTGCTCCAGCTGGCGATGAATCGTCTGCGTCCCGCAGATGAACCGGACCGACGCCAGTCCATAACCGTAATCGCGCTCGGCCTTCTCCGCCGCCTCCACGATGGCCGGGTGGTCGGCCAGGCCGAGATAGTTGTTCGAAGTGAGCATCACCACGTCGCCCCGCCCCTCGATCTCGACGACGGCGCGCTGGGGCGACTTGATCAGCAGCTCGTGCTTCAGCGTGCCGGAGACGCGCATCTGATCGAGCTCGGACGCTAATGTGGAAAGCAGTGACATGTGCGGGTTGTGCTCTGACGGGAAATTGAAGATTGGAGACTCGGGATCGGAGACACTCAGCGACTGGTACTCAATCGCCAATCTCCCATTTTCCATCTCCTAGTCATTGTCATACTTCAGATCCCGCCGGAAGCATCGCTGATTCTCGATATCGAAGACGACGCATGAGTCGATGGGCCGCGAATAGACGTGCAGACTGACGGCGGGTTGATTCCAGTCGGCCAGGTTCCTGATGCGATGAATGGTCTGGGTCTTGTCGACCGTGTTGAGGGGTCCGCCGCGAACGGCCAGCTCGGTATCGAGATGCTGCATTTCGATCTCCGTAGCCCCGGCCAGACAGTCCATCCCCACCACCTGCTCGTTCTCCGGCCGGTTGCAGGCGAGCTTCCTGTAATTCTCTACGATGAGCCGGCCCTCGATCATGGTCATCCAGCCGAGCTGCCCGTTGTGCGTGTGCAACGGAGTGACCGTCCCAACCGGCCAGCAGATCAGCATGACCTCGATCATGTCGTTCCGGAAGATCTTGTTGCGTGTATGCCGGTCAGGCAGCCACAGCTTGTAGCGCTCGAGATCCTCCGCGCGGATCTCGCAGGCCACGAGATAGTCGTAGATCTTCTGCTTGGTGATGATGCCTTCGGAGAGACGCCTGATTCCCTCCACGAACTGATCGGCCGCAACCGGTGCCGGAGAATAGATCGGCTGGGGAACCGCCGTGATGTTCTGGGTCTCCATCGCCTTCATCCTCCGTAACGGCCACTATAACGCCGCGTACCGGAGGCGGCAATTTTCAGTCCTCACGTGCGGTAGACTCACGGACTCGACCGTTCAGAAGGAGAAGCAACGTATGAAAAGAGCCCTCGGGTTTCTGTGTCTGCTTTGTATGCCCATGGCGGTGCTCGCGCAGACCCCGGCGCCCGCTCCACCGCAAATGTTCATCATTCACGAGGAAGTGGCTCGCCCGTCGATGATCGGACAGTACGAATCCTCCACCCGCGATCTGCTCGCTGCGCTCAGCGAGAAGAAGGCAGATCCCGCCGTCTTTCGATGGACCGCGTTCTCGACGCCGGACTTTCACTATCTCTACGTCGCGCCGATCGCGAATTTCGCGGGAGTGGACACGATGACGCAGGGCTGGATGAACATGGGTCAGACGCTGGGCAAGGAGCGTTGGGCTGATCTCAACCGCCGCAACGGTGCCGCCATGTCCTCGTTCAACGAGTTCGAGGTGGTGCGGCGTCAGGATCTTTCCTATGTCCCGGCGGCCCCGCGTCTCAAGGCATCCGAGGTGGCTTACGTGCATTGGTCGTTCTACTACCTCGATACGGCGCGTTCGGAGGACGAGATCGATCAGGTCGCGAAAGACTACGCGTCCCTGTTCCGATCGAAGAACATCACCGATCCGTTCACCGTGTATCAGGCTTTGAACGGAACGGACCTGCCCTTCCTCGTCGTCTCCACGCCGGCCAGGAGCGCCGCCGACTACTACAGCGAAGAGGAGCACAACGCGGCGATTCTGGGCGCGGACGAGCGTCCACTCGCGGCACGCGCGCTGTCGATGACGCGCAGATTTGAAGTGCGCGACGGAATGGTGCGATCCGATCTCTCGGCACCGCAGCCGGCTCCAGCGAAGTAGCTCGACGAGGGGGATGGGCGCCGCGCCTGTCCTCCTCTCCTCTTGTGCTAGTCTCCGGCCCCGGAATGCCCGACAAAATCCGGAATGTAGCGGTCTTCGGCGCTCAGTGGGGTGACGAGGGAAAAGGCAAGATCGTCGATCTGCTCTGCGAGCGATTCGATATCGTGGCGCGCTATCAGGGCGGCCACAACGCCGGGCATACGGTCAAGTTCGCCGATCGGCATTTCGCACTGAGACTGATTCCCTCCGGCATCCTCCACGCGGACAAACTCTGCATCCTCGGCAACGGCATGGTCATCGACCCGGAGGCGCTGCTCGAGGAGATCGAGAAGCTGCGGTCGATGGGAGTGCGCATCGAAGAGAATCTCAGGATCAGCGACGCCGCGCACGTGATCCTGCCCTATCACAAGGCTCTCGATCTGGCGCGCGAAGCATCGGCGGGCAGCGCAAAGATCGGAACGACGGGCCGGGGCATCGGGCCGGCCTACGAAACGAAAGTGGCTCGCTACGGCATTCGCATCGCCGACCTCCTCGATCCGGATGGGCTGCGCGCGAAGATCGATCTGGCCCTCACTGAGAAGAATGCGCTCCTCAAGTTCTACGGCAAGGAACCGTTCGATCCGGCCCGGCTGACCGACGCGTTCGTGCACTACGGTGAGGTGATGGCAAGCCGCATCACCAACGGCACCTTGCTCATCAACGAGGAGATCCGCGCAGGCAAGTCGGTCATGTTCGAAGGCGCTCAGGGCATGATGCTCGACGTCGACCATGGCACCTACCCGTTCGTAACGTCTTCGAGCACGGTTGTGGGCGGCGTCTGCACCGGGCTGGGCATCGCGCCCAAGCACATCCATTCCGTGATCGGCGTGGTGAAGGCTTACACGACACGGGTGGGCGGCGGTGCATTTCCCACCGAGCTGGACGAAAACAATGGCGAGCACCTGCGCGCGCGCGGAAACGAGTTCGGCACGGTCACCGGACGCCCGCGCCGCACCGGCTGGCTCGATCTCGCCATCGTGCGGACCTCGACAATGATCAACGGCATCGACGGCATCGCCCTGACCAAGCTCGACGTGCTCGACGATTTCGCGGAGATTCCCGTCTGCACGTCCTATCGAGTACGCGGGACATCTTGGAAGACGTTTCCCGCGTTCGCCGTCGAGCACAACGATTACCAGCCGGAGTACAAAACGATGCGGGGCTGGAAGAAATCAATCGCCGGCGTGACGTCCTATGCAGACCTGCCACAGGAAGCCAAAGACTATGTCCGCTACATCGAGGACGAAGTGGAGGTTCCGGTGACCATCATCTCCACCGGCCCGCGCCGGGAGGAGACGATGCTGCGTGGTGGGTCGTAGGTCGTTGGTCGTGGGTCGTGGGGGCGGCTAAGCGGCCCTGCGACCTACGACCGACTGTTCCTGAAGTAATCGATGGTGCGCTGCAGTCCTTCCTCGAGTGGCACGCGCGGTTCCCATCCGAACAACGCCCTGGCCCTGGTGATATCCGGGCGGCGCACCTTCGGATCGTCCTCGGGCAGCGCACGGAACTCGATGGGCGCCGTCGTCCCGGTCAGCCGCTTGATCTCCTGCGCGAACTGCAGCACGGTCATCTCGCTGGGATTGCCGATGTTCACCGGCATCGACTCATCCGACATCAGCAGACGATAAATGCCGTCGACCAGGTCGGAAACGTAGCAGAACGACCGCGTTTGCGAGCCGTCTCCGAACACCGTGAGCGGCTCGTTGCGCAGCGCCTGGGAGATGAATGCCGGCACGACACGGCCGTCGTTCACGCGCATCCGTTCGCCGTAGGTGTTGAAGATGCGCACGATGCGCGTCTCCACGCCGTGAAAGCGGTGATAGGCCATCGTCATCGCTTCGGCGAAACGCTTGGCCTCGTCGTACACCCCTCGCGGACCGACCGGGTTGACGTTCCCCCAGTAGTCCTCTTTCTGCGGATGTACGAGTGGATCGCCGTAGACCTCGGACGTCGAGGCGATGAGATAGCGCGCCTTGCGGTCCTTGGCGATTCCGAGCGTCTTGTGCGTGCCGAGCGATCCCACCTTGAGCGTCTGGATCGGCTTCTCCAGGTAGTCGATCGGACTGGCCGGCGATGCGAAATGCAGAACGTAGTCGAGCGGCCCGTCGACATGGATGTAATTCGTGACGTCGTACTTGACGAAGCTGAATCCGTCCCTTCCGAAGAGATGACCGATGTTCGCCGGCGAACCGGTGATGAAGTTGTCCATGCACACGACTTCATGGCCGCGGCTCAGGAACAGCTCGCAAAGATGGGAGCCGAGGAATCCCGCTCCACCGGTGATGAGGGCACGCCCCATCGTCAGGCCCGTCCTTGTTGCGCGACGGGCGCGCGCTGTGCCACGTCCACATCGCTCCGTCCGACGGAGGTGTAGTTGAATCCCAGGGCCCGCACGCGTTTCGGATCGTAGACGTTGCGCAGATCGACCAGGACGGGCTGGCGCATGCCGCGCTTGATGCGCTCGAGATTGAGCGCGCGAAACTCGTTCCACTCTGTGGTGATCACCAGAACGTCGGCGCCCACGGCGGTCTCGTAGGCATCCTCGCAGTAGGTGACGTTCTCGAAGATGGAGCGGCTGTTCTCCATGGCCTGTGGATCGTAGGCTCGCACGATGGCGCCGAGCTTCTGCAGCCCCTTGACGATCGGAATGGCCGGCGAGTCGCGCATGTCGTCGGTCTCCGGCTTGAAGGCCAGTCCCAGGACCGCGACGGTCTTGCCGGCCACGTCGTTGCCGGCGGCGGCCACGATCTTGGCGACCATGCGCTGCTTGATGTCGTCGTTGACGCGCAGCACCGCCTCCATGATCTGGAAGTCGTAGCCGTGACGGCGGGCGATATCCGCCATCGCCGAGGTGTCCTTCGGAAAGCAGGAGCCGCCGAAACCGGGGCCGGCCTGCAGGAACTTCGGGCCGATGCGCGAGTCGAGCCCCATGCCGCGGGCCACGTCCTGAACATCCGCGCCCACCTTCTCGCACACCTGGGCGATCTCGTTGATGAACGTGATCTTCGCGGCCAGGAAACCATTCGAGGCGTACTTGATCAATTCGGCCGACTCGACGTTCGTGACCACGAACGGGATCTCCAGCCAGTGCAGCGGCGCGTAGATCTCCTTCATCAGGTCCGCCGACTCGCGATCGGAAGCGCCGATGACCACGCGGTCCGGTTTCATGAAGTCCTCGATGGCCGAGCCCTCACGCAGAAACTCCGGGTTGGAAACGACCGAAGCGCGATGTCCGGCGGCCTTCTCGGCCAGGATGCGCTCGATCATCCGCCCCGTGCCGATGGGAACGGTCGACTTGGTGATGACCAGCTTCGGTCCGTTCATGTGCTCGGCAATCGAGCTGGCCACGTCTTCGACGTAGCGCAGGTCCGCGGATCCATCCGGGCGCGGCGGAGTTCCCACGGCGATGAAAATGGCCCTGGCCCCGTCGACCGCGCCGGCCAGGTCTGTGGTGAACTTGAGCCGCCCTTCCCTGACATTCTTGCTGACGAGCTTGTCGAGACCCGGCTCATAGATGGGAATCTCGCCCTTTCGCAGAGCCTCGATCTTCCTGACATCGATGTCGACGCAGGTCACGTCGTTGCCGAAGTCGGCAAGACCCGCCCCAGTGACGAGTCCGACGTAGCCCGTTCCCACGACCGCGATTTGCATGGCGGCGAATGCTAACAGATGGGGAGAGTGGGTCGCCGGTCGCGGGTCGCTTGGTCGCCCGAGTCATTCCGAGCGCAAGCGAGGAATCTGGGAGGTGGGCGCGCGTTTCCCCCGCCCGGATTCCTCGCCGTCTTCGCGGCTCGGAATGACTTCGAGGGCCTCGAAGCATTGAGGCCCCGTGACCTGCGACCAGCGACCAGCGACCCCCGCACTACGTCGTCGTCGGCGGCACGACCGGGGGCGGCGGCGGATTGGACGGTGCCACCACCGATTTCTCGGCGGGCGGAGGTGCCTGTTTCTGTTCGTCGTAGCGCTTCTGGATTCCGGTCTGCTGGCGGTTGCGGACCAGCCAACGCAGCAGCTTCGACTCGTTGATACCGATGAGGATGTCGTTGATCGACTCGTAGATCGACGGGTCGGCGATGAACTTGCCGGCCGTGCCCTGGCCGTCGTTGACCTTGCGCACCGTTTCGTTGAGCTGCTGGAGCAGGGTGGTGAATTCAGTGAGAGCCTGATCGCCGTACTGCTTGTCGCTCAGAAGGCGAGGAACGACACCCTGGCCGCTCTGCAGTGTGGCGCTGAAGGCAGCCAGGTTCGCCGAGGTCGTGCGCAGGTTGTCGACGAGATCGAAGATCTTCTTCTTCCCTTCGGGGTCGTGGAGCAGAGCCGGCAACATGCCGTCGCCGGAGTCGAAGGCCTGCTGCACGTTCGCGGCGACCGTGCGCAGCGACTGCGCTCCCGCCGCGATCGACGATCCCAGGTCCTCGGCGTACTTGTCGTCGTAGACGAACTTTCCGACCACACCCTTTCCGCTCTCGATGTGCGTCAGTAAGGCGTTGGTCTTGTTGAGCGTGGTGAGCACCGTGTCCGTGAGGCGTTGCTTCGTTTCCGGAGAGCTGGTCAATTCGCCGATGAGGCCTTCGCCGCGATCGACGCGCGCGAGGATGTTCTTCATCGAATAGGAGATCTCCACGAGGTTGTCGACCAGATCCTCGCCCGAGGAGATGAGCTGATCGACGTTGGTCTGTTTCTGCGCCGGAATCGTCGCTCCAGCCTCCATGACTTCGAACTTCAGACTTCCCGGCGTGATCTCGATGTAGGTGTCGCCGGTGAGCAGCCCGAGCTTCTTGAGCCTGGCCCGCGAGTCCCCGCGGATCCGGTCCGAGTACTTGCGATCGATCATGAGCTGGATGCGCACATTCTTCAGGTTCGGGTCGTGCGGCAGAAAGATGTCCTTGATCACGCCGATGGTCACGCCGGACATGCGCACCGGGTTTCCCTCGGCCAGTCCGCTGACGTTCTCGAGCTGGACGTTGTATTCGTTCTTGCGGGCGAAGATCTTCTGTTCCGAGCCGATGAAGAACAGAAACGTCATCAGCACGAGCAACGCGCCGCCCACCAGCAGTCCGACGCGAATTGTCTTGTCTTTATTGTTGTTGGCCATTGCTTTCCTGCTTCCTGGGTTGTGCCGCCACCACCGCCGACGATCGAAGGAACTCGCGCAGCAGCGGGTGGTCGGAGTCACGCGCGGCTTCGATGGTACCGACCCACTCGAAGACGCCCTGATCCAAAAATGCAATGCGGTCGCCGACGGAGAATGCCGACTGGATGTCGTGCGTCACCACCACGGACGTCACGTTCATTTTCCGTTGCAACGCGTTGATCAGCTCGTTGATGGTCTGTGATGTGATCGGATCGAGACCGGTGGTGGGCTCGTCGTACAGGATCATGGTGGGCTCCAGCACGGTCGATCGGGCCAGCGCCACGCGTTTGCGCATGCCGCCGGAGAGGTTGACCGGCATGAGCTCCTCGACGCCGGGCAGATCGACGAGCTCGAGCTGCTGGCTCACCGCGTGCGCGATCTCTTCTTCGCTCATGGTGGTGTGCTCGCGCAGCGGGAAGGCCACGTTGTCGAATACGGTCATCGAATCGAAGAGCGCGCCGCTCTGAAACAACATCCCGAACTTCTTGCGAACGCGATACAGCTCCTGTTCCGGAAAATCGGTGATGTCTTCGCCCTCCACGAGAACCCGGCCCTCGTCGGGCGATTCGAGCCCGAGCATCTGTCGAAGCGTCACCGATTTTCCCGATCCCGAGCCGCCCAGGATGACCAGCACTTCGCCGCGATAGACCTTGAGGCTGGCCCCTCGCAGCACCTGCTTGTCACCGTACGCCTTGTGCACGTCGCGAAACTCGACGAACACATCGCGCGGATGCTTTCGCCGGTCTGGCGTCGGCGGGGTCTCGGCCCGTCTGTCGGGAGCGAAGGTCTCGGTCATCAGAATGAGAGCAAAAACAGCTTGGTCAGAAAGAAATCCATGATCAGGATCGTGATGGCCCCAACCACGACCGTGACGGTGGTGGCGCGGCCGACACCGTCCGCGCCGCCGGTCGTCCGCAACCCGTTGTAGCAGGCGATCATGCCGATGGCGAATCCGAAGAAGAATGTCTTGCCGATACCCGAGGCCAGGTCGTTGTACTTCACGGTATCGATGACGCTGCGCAGGTAGAAGTTCGCGCTGAGATGCAGCGACGTCACGGCGATGATCAAACCGCCGAAGATGCCCAGCGCGCAGGCCACGATGGTCAGCATCGGGAACATGATCGTCGTGGCGAACACGCGCGGCACCACCAGTTTTCGGACCGGGTTCGTGGCCAGTGCCCGCAAGGCGTCGATCTGTTCAGTGACGCGCATCGTGCCCAGCTCCGCGGTGATCCCGGCACCGACCCGCCCGCCTACCATGATCGACATCAGCACGGGCGCCAGCTCGCGCACCAGCGAAAGGGAGACGACTTTCCCGATGAACAGCTTCCCGCCGAACTCCGCCAGCGCGTACGCGGTCTGCAGCGCCAGCACCATGCCGATGAACATCGAAGTGATCATGGCGATGGAGAGCGACTTCACCCCGATCACGTCGAACTGCTGGAGGATGAGCGCCTTCTCCATGGGTCCGCGAACGAATTCGCGGATCGTCTGCCCGGCCAGATCGGTGATGTCGCCGAGGTGATAAAGCCAGTCTTCAAGCCGGGAGCGTGTGCGCGCTAAGAGCATGATTTCACGGGTTGCCGAGCTGCTGGGCGCCGGCGTCCCAGCGTCTAACTCCTTTACTGGTTACCAAAAATCCTCTTGAGCAGTCGCTGAATGGCCGTGTCCCGTTCCCGGGCCCGCCGGTCTCGTTCCTTGCGGTTATTGTCGTCCGTCGTTGCCGTGGTCGTTCCCTGGTCGGGCGGAAATCCCTCGGTCACTGTCGGAGGAAATTGCGTGTCGTGCCAGATCGGAGCCGGTTCACCGCTCCCCGCGTGCAATGGACAGACCGACGTCGGTTCGGTGCCGGCCACGAAGATCTCGCGACGCTGCTGCGGACAGTACGGCGTGGCCAGCATGCCCGACTCCGGATCGATCACCCTCGTGATCACATCGTCGGGCCTCTTCCAGTCGACATCGGGAACGATCCCCTCCACGCGGTTCATGTGCGCGGTCCAGATAGGGATGCACGCCTCGCCACCGGCCAGACGCACGCTGTGGCCGTCGTCGAAGCCGATCCACACCAGCGTCAGGATGCGCGGTGAATAGCCGACCAGCCAGGCGTCGCGGTAGTTGTTGGTGGTCCCGGTCTTTCCGGCGAATGCGCGCGTGAAGCCGTACTGCCGCACTTTCGCCGCCGTCCCGGAGTTGAAGACGTCCTGGAGGATGTCGTTGACGACGTAACAGACGCTGGCCGGAGCGACGCGCTTCATCTTGACCTCGCGGCTCTCCAGCAGCTTGCCATCGCGCGTCGCCACCGCCAGGATCGAGACCGGCTCGGCCTTGACGCCGAGATTTGCGAAGACGGAGTAGGCGAAAGCGATCTCGAGCGGCGTGACCTCGAACGAGCCGAGGGCGATCGATGGATAAGGCTCGAGACGGCTCTGCACGCCGATGCTGGTGGCCGTCTTGATGACGTTCGGAACGCCGGCCTTGATGGCCGCACGCACCGCCGGGATGTTGTACGAATTCGCCAGCGCTTCGCGGAGCGGGACGTTGCCGTGAAAGCGCAGGTCGTAGTTCTGGGGACGCCATACCGCTTTGCCCACCTGCACCGCGATGGGCGAGTCTTCGAGCACCGTGGCCGGCGTGTAAGCATTCTGCCCCAGCGCGGGATCCATGGCCGTCACGTAGACGAACGGCTTGAACAGCGAGCCCGGCTGGCGCTTGGCCTGAATGGCGCGGTTGAACTGCGTCTTCGAGTAATTGCGTCCGCCGACGAGCGCCTTCACGTAGCCGGTGCCCGGCTGAATCGTCAGGATCACCCCTTCCAACGGAGTCGGCGATGTGCGGATGTGTTTGTACTTCTTCGCCAGGCCGGCGATGCCGCCTTCGAGAGCCTGCTCCGCCGAACGCTGCATGATGGTGTCGAGCGTGGTGAAGATCCGCAGCCCCTCGGTCTTGAGCTGAGTCTCCGGATAGGTCTCCCGCAACTGGCGCATCACCAGGTCGACGAAGAATGGCGCGCTGCGTGACGTGCGCGGAAACCGGCTCACCGACAGCGGCGACGCCACCGCGGCCTCGTACTCGGCCTGGCTGATCTTGTTCTGCTCCAGCATCAGCTTGAGCACCGTATCGCGGCGCGGTTTGGCCCGATCCGGATACTTGAGCGGCGACAGAACATTCGGCGATCGGATCATCCCCGCCAGCGTGGCCGCCTCGGGCAGCGTCAGGTAGGTGACATGCTTGCCGAAGTAGAGCTGTGAAGCCTGCTCGACACCGACGATCTGCACCGCCCCGTTCTGTCCCAGGTAGATCTCGTTGAGGTAACTCTCCAGGATCTCTTCCTTGTTATAGCGCGCCTCGAGCAGCACCGCCATCAGCGCTTCCACGCCCTTGCGCCGCCAGGTGCGCTCGGGACTCAGGTAGAAGTTCTTGACCAGCTGCTGGGTCAGCGTCGAGCCGCCGTGCGTCCACTGCCCCGAGCGCAGATCCGTGATCAGCGCACCGATCGTGCCGCGGATGGAGATGCCCTCGTGGTGATAGAAGTTCTTGTCTTCGGTGGCGATGATGGCATCGATGACGTGCCGCGGAACGGCCTTGATCGAGACCGGGAGGCGGTCCTCCATCTCGTTGTCGAAGATCGAGGTAATGAGCTCGGGCTCCAGACGGATGCCACGCAGCGTGACGTTGTCCGCCAGGCGCCTGATCGACCGCACTTCGTCGCCGTCGAAAGCGACGATGACCGGTGTCGCGCCGAACTCCATGTCCGGATAGTCGAAGTTCTGCAGGTAGATCTCGAGGCTCTTGCCGACGTAGCGATATTCACCCGGCGTGGAGACGCGCTGGGAAACCTCGTGATAGCCGACGTGGTTGAGCTTCGGCTCGAGGATGGCCCGCGGGTAATCGAGGCCGGGAACGAGCGGCGTGGCGTCGGAGTAGACCCGGCTGGGGAGGTCCCAGCGCCGGCTGGAGTCGAACTTCTTGGTGATGACGACGTAGGTGTAGCCCACGAAGCCGAGGAAGGCGACAAACGCCAGCATCACCAGCACGGCCAGGCCGGCCGAGTGACGCCAGAAGAAGTCTTTCAGACGAGATCGTTTCGCCACGACACAGAGTAACAGGGTCTACGGGAGTAAGAATCCGTAGCGCCGGAAGATCGCCCTGGCCGGCGCGCCGCACAGAGCGTCCACGAATCGCTGCGCGGCCGCCGCCCGGGTCGACGCGGCGACCACAGCCGCCGGATAGACGATGACCGGTCCCTCCGCCCGCGGGATTTCGCGGGCGATCCTCACGTTCCTGGAGAGGGCCGCGTCGGTCTTGTAGACGATGCCCGCATCGACGTTGCCGGACTCCACGGCGGCGAGCGCCGCGCGCACATTCTCCATGGGGATCACCCGCGGCACGACGCGGTCCCACAGACCGAGCCGCGTGAGGTACTGCCTGGCGTAGATCCCGGCCGGAACGCTGTCGGGTTGCGCCAGGGCCAGGGAATGACCGATGAGGTCCTTCGCTGAAGCGATCAGGAGCGGGCTGTCTTTCGGCACGATGATCACGAGCGTGTTCGAAAGGATGTTGACGCGTGATCGGGAAACGATCAGGCCACGCCTGGCGAGCTGATCCATTTTGATCTCATCGGCGGAGATGAAGACATCGACCGGTGCCCCTTCCTCGATCTGCCGCTCCAGGATGCTCGACGCCCCGAAGTTGAACACGACGGGCGCCGGGTAATCCGCGGCCACGACGCGCAGCACGTCCGCAAGGCTGGCGGCCGCGGAGACTCGCAGCGGTGCGCCGCCGGCTCCGGCGGCGCTGAACAGAAGCAGCAGGCTGAGAAACGTGTGCAAGCCGGGCTACATCGAGCTCATCGAGTTGAGGAACTCCGCGTTCGTTTTGGTCTTGTCCAGCTTTTCGACGAGCAACTCCATCGATTCCACCGTCGAGAGCGGCGAGAAGACCTTGCGCAGAACCCAGATGCGATTGAGCTCGTTCCGTTCGAGCAGCAACTCTTCCTTGCGCGTGCCCGACTTGTTGATGTCGATGGCCGGGAAGACGCGCTTCTCCATGAGCTTGCGGTCGAGGTGCACTTCCATGTTTCCCGTGCCCTTGAACTCCTCGAAGATGACGTCGTCCATGCGCGAGCCGGTATCGACCAGCGCGGTGGCCACGATCGTGAGCGAGCCACCTTCCTCGACGTTGCGGGCCGCGCCGAAGAAACGCTTCGGACGCTGCAGCGCGTTCGAGTCGACACCGCCGGAAAGGACCTTGCCCGACGGCGGAACGACGGTGTTGTAGGCGCGAGCCAGGCGCGTGATCGAGTCCAGCAGAATGACCACGTCGCGCTTGTGCTCGACGAGGCGCTTGGCCTTCTCGATGACCATCTCCGCGACCTGCACGTGACGGGAGGCGGGTTCGTCGAACGTCGACGAGATGACCTCGCCCTTGACGGAGCGCTGCATATCGGTGACTTCTTCCGGCCGCTCGTCGATGAGCAGGACGATGAGTGTGATCTCCGGGTGATTCGAGGTGATCGAATTCGCCATGGACTGCAGCAGCATGGTCTTGCCTGTCTTCGGAGCCGCCACGATCAGGGCGCGCTGTCCCTTGCCGACCGGAGCGATGAGGTCGAGCACGCGCGACGACATGTTCGTGGGCACTTCGAGCTTCACGCGGTGCTCCGGATAGAGCGGCGTGAGGTTGTCGAAGAGGATCTTGTCGCGCGCCACGTCGGGATGCTCGAAGTTGACCGCTTCGACCTTGATGAGCGCGAAATAGCGCTCCCCTTCCTTCGGCGGCCGGACCTGGCCCGACACCGTGTCACCGGTGCGAAGATCGAAGCGGCGGATCTGCGAGGGAGAGACGTAAATGTCGTCGGGACCCGGCAGGTAGTTGTATTCGGGCGCGCGCAGGAACCCGAACCCATCGGGCAGGCACTCCAGCACGCCTTCGGAGAAGATCAACCCCGACTTCTCGGTCTGGGCCTGGAGAATCGCGAAGATCAGATCCTGCTTGCGCATTCCCGACGCGTTCTCGACGCCGAGCTCCTTGGCCACTCTGGCCAGGTCGGGCAGCTTCATCTCCTTGAGCGCGCGGATGTCCAGCGTCTCGGACGACGATTGCGGAGAGGCGATCTTCGGAAGCTTCGGAGCAGGTACGACCGCCTCCGGCTCCTCGCCAACCGGCGCAGTGGCCGGCGCGGCGGCCAGCGCCTCGGAGCCGTTGCCGTTGCTCCCGCCGAAATTCTCGCCGCCGTCCGGCTCAGGCGCCGTGGCCTCGGCGGCCGGAGCGGATTCTTCGTCCGCCACCACGACCTTCTCGGCTTTCGGTTTCCGCGGCTTGCGGGCGGGCTTCTCGGCCGGTGGTGCTTCGACCGCTGGTGCTGCTGTGGCTTCGTTCTCGAGTTCCTGTTCTGACATGTGGATGGGTTCCTTTACAAACGCGCGACCATTTCGCGCCGGATTTCTTCGATGCCTTTCCTGGTCACCGCCGATGCGGCAATGAGCCGGCTGCCGTCGAGCTCGAGGGCCTTTGCGATCGAGCGACGGCTACTCAGAAGCTGCTGATTTGAAAGTTTGTCGCTCTTGGTCAGGACGATCTGCTCATCGATGCCCGCCTCGCGCGCCCAGTCGTGCATCCGCAGATCGTGCTCCCCGGGAGGGTGGCGTGCGTCGAGCAGCAGAAAGATGAGACGAAGATCGCCTGCGCTTTCAAGATAACCGCGCACGAGCTCGCCCCAGGATTTCATCATCGCTTTCGACACTTTTGCGTATCCGTAACCGGGCAGATCGACGAGATAGAAGCGCTCGTTGATCAGGTAGAACTGGACGGCCTGAGTCTTTCCCGGCGTCTGACTGACGCGGGCGACCTTCTTTCGGTTTACGACTGCGTTGATCAAGCTCGATTTCCCGACGTTGGAACGTCCCACCATCGCAAATTGCGGCCGCTTGTCCCGCGGAAAGTCTTCGGGTCCATATGCCGCCCGGTGAAAGCTGACTGTCTTGATATCCAATGAGATCAGGGTTTCTGCTGTAACTGTGGCCCTGGAGCGGGCACCACGTTCGATTGTTGCGGTTACAGAAAAACCGGTGTGGTCGCTACGGAGTACTACCTGAGGCTGTGTTGGTAACGAGACTGATTGTGCAGAAATTGCCCCGGGGGGTCAAGAGCCCTGGACAGGGTCGTCCAATCTGTCACCGCCAGGGGGGAATGGTCGAGGCCGGCAGAGGCTGCGCGCGCAACCCGCGCGCGCCGGTCAGTGCGTGACCGGCGGGTCGGCGATGATCTTCGCCGGCTCGGGGAGCTTCTCTTTCGCAGAGAGCGGGACGATCGTGCCGTCGAGCGCGACCAAGACCACCTCATCCATGTTCTCGACGAGGTGAAACTCCATCTTCTCGCGGACATCCTCGGGGATCTCGTCCAGATCGCGCTCGTTGTCTGCCGGAAGAATGATGCGGGAGATGCCGGCGCGCGCCGCGGCCAGGATCTTGTCCTTCACTCCGCCGACGGGCAGAACCTTGCCGCGCAGCGTGATCTCGCCGGTCATGGCGATGTCGCGATGCACCGGGATCTTTGTGACCGCGGAGAGCAGGGCCGTGGCCATGGTGATTCCTGCCGACGGTCCGTCCTTCGGAATCGCCCCCTCCGGAACGTGGATGTGGATATCGAGCGAGGCATGGAAGTCGGGATCGAGCCCGAACAACTCCGCGCGTGAGCGGACGTACGACAGCGCCGCGCGCGCCGACTCCTGCATGACGTCGCCCAGCTTGCCGGTGAGTGTGAGGTTGCCTTTGCCCCGCGACAGCGCCACCTCGGTGGAGAGAATCTCGCCTCCCACTTCGGTCCAGGCCAGCCCGGTTGCCAGTCCGATCTCGCTCTTGTCGTGGATCTGCTGGCTGCGGTATTTCGCTTTGCCGAGGAGCTCCTTGACCTTGGGCCGGTTGATGACCAGCTCGTAGCCGGCACCGTGCTGCAGCACCTGCCGCGCCACCTTGCGCAGAATCGAGCCGATCTCGCGCTCGAGACTGCGCACACCCGACTCGCGCGTGTACGAGTCGATGAGCTCTTCGAGCGCCGTATCCTCGAACGTGATCTTCGCTTCTTCCAGACCCTGCTCCTGCCGCTGCTTCGACACCAGGAACTGCTTGCCGATGGCCAGCTTCTCCAGGTGCGTGTACCCGGAGAGCGAAATGATCTCCATCCGGTCCTTGAGCGGGGCGGGAATGGTGTGCACCACGTTGGCCGTGGCGATGAACATGACTTTGGAGAGGTCGTACTCGACGTCGAGGTAGTGATCGACGAACTGATTGTTCTGTTCGGGATCGAGCACTTCCAGAAGAGCCGCGCTGGGATCGCCGCGGAAGTCCATCGACATCTTGTCGACTTCGTCGAGCAGGAAGACCGGATTGACCGTACCGGCCTTCTTCATGCGCTGGATGATCTGGCCGGGGAATGCACCGATGTAGGTGCGGCGATGACCGCGGATCTCCGCTTCGTCTCGCACGCCGCCGAGGGAGAGGCGGACGAACTTGCGTCCCGTGGCCCGGGCGATCGACTTGGCCAGCGAAGTCTTGCCGACGCCGGGGGGCCCCACGAAGCAGAGGATCGTGCCCTTGGGCTGCTTCACGAGCTGGCGCACCGCCAGAAACTCCAGGATGCGCTCCTTGATCTTGTCGAGGCCGTAGTGATCCTCGTCGAGGATCTTCTCGGCGAGCTCGATGTCCTTGATCTCCTTGGTCGCTTTCTTCCAGGGGACCGAGACGAGCCACTCGATGTAGTTGCGGGAGACGGTCGCTTCCGCGGAGACGCCGGGCATGGCCTCGAGCCGCTTGAGCTCCTGCATGGCCTTCTCTTTGGTCTCTTTGGGCATGCCCGCTTCTTCGATCTTCTGGCGGAGCTCCTCGATCTCGTCGGAGCGGTCGTCCTTGCGGCCGAGCTCGTGGTGAATGGCCTTGATCTTCTCGTTGAGGTAGTACTCCTTCTGCGCGCGCTCCATCTGCTTTTTGACCTTGGAGTTGATGCGCTTATCGATGTTGATCTTTTCGATCTCGATCTCGAGGAAGTCCTGCAGCTTCTGCAGGCGCTCGTAGGGCGAAGGAGTCTCGAGAAGCAACTGCTTCTCGCCGGTGGTGATGAGCAGATGGGAGGCCAGCGTGTCCGCGAACTTGTCGGGATCGTCGAGCTTGAGCGTCGACATCACGCCCTCGAAGGCCAGGTGGTGCGACATCTTCGCGTACTGCTCGAAGATCTCCACGAGCTTCTGCATGTACTGCGAGACTTCCGGGGTAAGCGGGTGGGTGGTGTCGATCGCTTTCGCGTCGACGGTGAGGAAGCCGCCCGACTCGTGCCAGCCGGTGATCTCGGCGCGGAACAGCCCCTCCACCATCACCTTCACGTTCTGGTTGGGGAGCTTGAGGTTCTGGACGACGGTGGCCACCACGCCGACGTGGTAGATCTCGTCCATCGACGGATCGTCGATTTTGGGATCGCGCTGCGTGGCCAGAAAGATCCGCTTGTCCGAGGTGGCCAGGGTGGCTTCGAGCGCCAGGATCGAGGCTTTCCGCCCCACGACGAACGGCGCCATCATCGACGGGAACACGACCATGTCGCGCAGCGGAACGAGCGGGAGTTGCATGAGGTTGGTTTCGGTCATTTGGTCAGTTTTCTCTACCGGTTCTAACAACGGGCCATTCCCCCTCGGGTTGCCGGGTTACCGGGATGTCGGGTCAGAAGCTCTGCAACCCGGCAACCTGGCCACCCGGCAACCGCACCCTCACCTACCCTACCCGGCTTTGCGATAGAGAGTGATCGGCTGGCTGCGATTCTCCACGACCTCGCGGGTGATGACACACTCGCTGATCGCGTCCTGCGACGGAATCGTGTACATGATCTCGAGCATCAGCTCTTCGATGATGATCTTCAGCCCGCGGGCGCCGACATTGCGCTTGAGCGCGGCATCGGCGATCGCTTCGAGGGCGTCGTCGGTGAACTTCAGCGTGACGTTCTCGAAGCCCATGATGGTCTGATACTGACGGACCAGCGAGTTCTTCGGTTCGCGGAGGATCTCGATGAGGGCAGCCTTGTCCAGCTCGTTGAGCGTCGCCACCACCGGCAGGCGTCCCACGAACTCGGGGATCAGTCCGAATTTGATCAGATCCTCGGGATGGACCTGCGAGAGCAGCTCGCCGGTCTTGCGGTCGCGCTTGCTGGTGATCTTCGCGCCGAAGCCCATGGTCTTCTCAGACAGACGGCGCTCGATCACGTGCTCCAGACCCACGAAGGCCCCGCCGCACATGAACAGGATGTTCGTCGTGTCGATCTGGATGAACTCCTGGTGCGGATGCTTCCGTCCGCCCTGCGGCGGAACGTTTGCCACCGTTCCCTCGAGGATCTTCAGGAGCGCCTGCTGCACGCCCTCACCGGAGACGTCGCGTGTGATCGACGGGTTGTCGCCCTTGCGGCAGATCTTGTCGACCTCGTCGATGTAGACGATGCCTCGCTGCGTCTTCTCTTTGTCGTTGCCCGCCGCCTGGTAGAGCTTGAGGATGATGTTCTCGACATCCTCGCCAACGTAGCCGGCCTCGGTCAGGGTCGTGGCATCGACGATCGTGAACGGGACCGAGAGCATGCGGGCCAGCGTCTGTGCCAGCAGCGTCTTGCCGGTTCCGGTGGGACCGATCAGCAGGATGTTCGACTTCTGCAGCTCGACTTCCTGGCGGTTGTTGCGCTGGTGGTAGTCGATCCGCTTGTAGTGGTTGTAAACGGCCACGGCCAGCTTCTTCTTGGCCCGCTCCTGCCCGATGACGTAGAGATCGAGAAACTCCTTGATCTCCTTCGGCTTCGGCAGCGCCCCCGCCCCTTCCA
This sequence comes from Thermoanaerobaculia bacterium, assembly GCA_038244815.1. Taxonomy (GTDB): domain Bacteria; phylum Acidobacteriota; class Thermoanaerobaculia; order Gp7-AA8; family Gp7-AA8; genus DASVHS01. Next base: position 1,057 of record JBBRTB010000026.1, on the reverse strand, counting down.
TCGTGCCCGGCTCGTCCTTCCGATCCTCGGCGATGATGTCCAGGCAGATGTCGACGCACTCGTCGCAGATGTAGACGGTGGGCCCGGCAATCAGCTTCTTGACGTCGCGCTGGCTCTTGTTGCAGAAACTACAACGCAGAACGTCGCCGCTGTTCCCCTTTTTGGACATTGGTGGTTTGGGCCCTTTCTCTTTGCAATTCTCCGCCGTGCCTCGACGGAGTGTCAAGGAACATGGCGTGAAGAGGAACGAAACCGGGACGGGTAGGCATTCCACGGGAGGCCCGATGTCCGGAGGTATAAAATGCCGGTTACGAGGAGAACTGCGATGAAACGACTCGTCGTATTCGCGTCTTTCCTGCTCGCCCTTCCCCTGCTGGCCGGCGAATCCGTGCTGAAAGACGTGCACAGCGTCTACATCGATTCCCCGGACATCCACGTCACCCGCGACATCCAGCTCGCCATCAGGCATGAGCTTTCGGGAGTCCACGTCGTCTCACGCGCCGAGGACGCGGACGCTGTGATCGCCTTCACCGGCCGCAACGAGATGGTCTCCCCGCCGCCGCAGATGAGGGTCGAAGTGCCCGCACCCGGGTCGCGGAACGGTTTGGGCCCGATCGAGATGCGCACCATCACTGTCTCCGCGAGCGAGTCCTCGACATATGACCCCGGCTACGTCAGCGGCGTCGTCCGCGCACGAGACGGAGCCTCGGTGGTGATCCACGCGGGGTTCCCGAGCGACTTTTTCGCCCGGCAGTTCGCCGCCCGATTCATCGCCGCGTGGAAAGAAGCCAACCGATGAGGATCGTGCGCCATCGGCCGCGAGTCTGCGATCAGTCATTCCGAGCCGCGAAGACGGCGAAGAATCCGGGCGGGGGTAGGCCCCGCCACCCGGATTCGGCTAGTGGAGTGTAACGGCACTAGTGCATCGTCAGTTTTGAATCTTTGGGTAGACCTTGTGGAGTTTAATGCGCGCTTGGTCGATGGTGAGGCGCCACTGAACACGCACTTGTTTCTCGTTGCGCGGCGCTTCCCAAGCTGCGACCTCGCTCTTGAGTTG
>JBBRTB010000025.1:0-60747 GCA_038244815.1 Thermoanaerobaculia bacterium | reverse complement strand
GTCGATGGCGTTGGCGTCGTCGACGCTCACCTGCGCGGCCGCGACCGTCATCGAGCCTTTCGTCTTGTACTCCTCGAGCAGCTTCCTGGTGTTGTCCTTCGACTCCTGCACGTTGGGCTGATCGAACGCGTCGATGCCGAGGATGGCCCCGGCCACGGCCGTGGCGAACTCCCAGACGAAGAACGTCTCGCCGAGGTCGAGCGGATCCTCGAGGACGATGTCGATGACCGGATGGCCGGCGGCGTTGAGCTCGCGCAGACGCGCGCTCTCGTCGGCCGTACGCAGGCGGACGGCCACGAACACGCGGTCCCTGCCGTAAGACTTCGCATCGAGAGGCGGCTCGCCGGTCACAGGCACAATGCCCTTGCCTTCTTTACCCGTGCTCTCGGCGATGAGTTGCTCGACCCACAGGCCGAGCGTGTCGAACGGTGGTGGCGTGATGAGCGTCAGCTTGTCGCGGGCCGCCGTGGCCAGCGCGCCGATGGTCACGCCGAGCAACGCCGCGGGATTCTTCCTCACCGAAGGCGTCCGTGCGACATGCATGGTGTGCACGGCGCGGTCGAGCAGCGCCGCGATGTCGACGCCCGAGATCGCCGCCGGCACCATCCCGAACTTCGACAGTGCGGAGTAGCGTCCGCCGATGTCGGGGGGATTGATGAAGACCTTCAGAAACTTGTCGCGCTGCGCATCCCTGACCAGTTGCGTATCGGGATCGGTGACGGCGATGAAGTTCTCGCCGGCGCGATCGCCCTTGATCTGCTTCACGCGGTCGTAGAAGTAGCGGTGGAAGACCGTCGGCTCGGTCGTCGTTCCCGACTTCGAGGCCACCATGAACAGCGTCCTGCCGACGTCGATGCGCGACTCGAGATCGCGCACGGCGTCGGGCACGGTGGAGTCGAGGATCTCCAGCGCCGGATAGCCCGGGCGTTTTCCGAACACGCGCCTGGTCACTTCCGAGCAGAGGCTGGAGCCGCCCATGCCCAGCACCACGATCGACGAGAACTCGCTCTTCACGTTCTCGGCGAAGTCGCGGATCTCGGCGATGTTCTTCTGCATATCCTCGACGACCGTGAGCCAGCCGAGGGCGTTGCTGATGATCTTCTTGTGGGCGTCGTCGTTCTTCCAGAGCGTGGTGTCTTTCTTCCAGATCCGCGCGACGAACTTCTCCTTGTCGGCACGCTGCACGGCGGCATCGACCGTGGCCTGAGCGTCGCCGAGGTGGAAGGTGATGCGGTCGCCGAGGTTGCGGACGGCGGCATCGCGGCGCGCTTCGATCGTGTCCATGAGCGACTGGAACGACTCCGCGAACGACTTCACGCCGTCCTCGGTGAGCTGCGTGGTGATCTTCTCGAGGCTGAACCCGTACTGCTTGAAGTCGCGCAGGACGTCGCGGGCCTCGTCGACGTTCTTCTCGAGCGTCATGATCACACGGCCGTGATCCTTGAACGCCTCGTACGTGGCCGGGGGAACCGTGTTGACGGTGTCCGGGCCGATCAGTGACTCGACGTAGAGCACATCGCTGTATTTCGGATTCTTCGTGCCGGTCGATGCCCACAGCGGCCGCTGCACGCGCGCGCCTTTGGCGCGCAGCTTCTCGAAGCGGGAGGAGCTGAAGACCTGCTTGAACTGCTGGTAGGCCTCTTTGGCATTGGAGATGGCGATCTTGCCGAGGAGCGACTGCAGCTCGCGCTTCTCCTTGTCGTCCTTCGTCGTGGCGATGCGCGCCTCCAGTTGCTTGTCGGCCTGCGTATCGATGCGGCTGACGAAGAAACTGGCCACCGAGCCGATGTCGCCGATGGGCAGCCCCTTCTCCGCGCGCCGCTCCAGGCCGCGCAGGTACGCTTCCATCACTCTCTGGTAGACGTCGTTGGAGAAGATCAGTGTGATGTTGATGTTGAGACCGCTGGCGATCGATTCCTCGATGGCCGGGATGCCCTCCGGCGTCGCCGGAATCTTCACCATCACGTTCGGACGCCCCAGCCGCTTGAACAGCCGCTGCGCCTCGGCGATGGTTCCTTTCGTGTCACGGGCCAGCGTCGGACTCACCTCGATGCTGACGAAGCCGTCACCGCCGCTGGTCTTTCTGTAGACGGGAAGGAACGTGTCGGCGGCGTTGCCGATGTCTTCGAGCACGAGCTCGTCGAAGATCTCGTGGCGGGACTTGTTCTGGCTGGCCAGTTGGCGGACCTGACCGTCGTAGTCGTCGCTGCCGCCGATGGCCTTCTCGAAGATGGTCGGATTCGAGGTCAAACCGCGCAGGTCGTCCTCGTCGATCATCTTCTGGAGCTTGCCGGTGGTGATCAGCTTGCGCTCCATCTGATCGAACCAGACGCTCTGGCCGGTTTTCGCGAGCTCGGAGAGGGGATTGCTCATAGGACCTCCATTGATCGGTCGGGGTTGATCAGCATATCGCTTTCATCAGGCCTCAGGCCCGGGGCCCGGGGCCTCGGTTGTTGAGATCGCTGTCTTCACGGCGTTCGACGCGATGCGTCCGATGTAGACGAGCACGAGCACCGCGCCAGCGGCCGTGACGATCAAAGCGATTCGATTGCCGCGTCCGGTGAGCGCCTGCATGCCCGCGGCACCAGCCCACGTGAAAGCGAGCGTGCCCGGGATGATGCCGAAGAACGTCGTCAGCACATACGGCACCAACTTCACACCGGTCAGACCCAGCACGTAGTTGATCCACGTGAATGGCGGGAATCCCGACAGCCGCATGAGCAGCATGATCTTCGTGCCGTCGTTGGCGATGGCGCGATCGATGGCGGCCATCTTTGGATTCGAGGCCACGCGTTTCTCGATGCGATGCCGGAACACCGTACGGCCGAGGAGAAACGCGGCGGTGGCGCCCGCGGTGGCGCCGATGACGACCACCACGCTGCCGCGGACGAATCCGTAGATGGCACCGGCGGCGAGTGTCAGCGTGAGCGCGGGAACGAGCGAGACGCAGGAGACGATGTAGGCCAGGACATACAGCACGTACCCGATCGGGCCGGCAGCGCGGACGTACTCGATGAATTGCTGGACGATGACGCCGATTCTATTTGAATGGCATGGCCAGGAGCTTCTTCACCGACTTCACGGCAACGATGACCGCAGTGACGCCGCCCAGAAGCGCGCCCAGGATCAATCCGATGATCCCGCCGGCGGCGAGCCTCCCCTTGCCGCCCGCCCCCTTCGCAGCGGCCGGTGCCGGCAGGAGATACGGGCGCACAGGCTCCTCGATGCGCTTCTTCTTCCTGGCCGCGTCGCCGGCCATCGAGCCGTGCCTGCGCGCGTAGACCTGCGTGAACTCCGCGCCGAAAAACAGAATCTGCGCCGACCAATACACCCAGATCAGGATCACGATCAGCGAGCCCGCCGCACCAAACGCCGAGCCGACCGAAGCCTTGGCGATGTACAGACCCAATCCGAATTTTCCGAGGACGAAGAGGATCGCCGTAAAGAGCGCGCCGGACCAGACGTCTCTCCATGCCACCTCGATGTGTGGCAGATAGCGGAAGATGAGGGCGAAGAGCAGCGTCACCAGACCGAAGGAAACGACGAGCTGTACGGACTGCAGCAGGACCGCGCCGCCCGGGACGTGCGCACCGATGACCGATCCCATCGCCGAGATCACCGCGTCGACCACCAGGCTGACGAGCAGCAGGAAGCCGATGCCGAACACCATGGTCATGGAGAGAAAATGGTCTTTGATCATGCCCATGAAGCCGGTGCTCTTCGGCCTGACCACGTTCCAGATCGTGTCGAGCGCCTCCTGGAGCTGACCGAACACCCCGGCCGCACCGAAGAGCAGCGCCGCGATGCCGATGACGGTGGCGATGACGCTGCCTCTCGACCTGGCGGCGTTCAGCACCATCTCGTTGATCATCCGGGCGGTGCTCGCTCCGAGCGTCCCGGCCAGCTGCTGCTCGAGGGCGCCCTCCGCCGCCTTCTGGCCGAACACCGCTCCGGCGATGGCGATGGCGATGAGCAGTAGCGGCGCGATCGAGAAGACCGCGTAGTACGCGAGTGCCGCGCCCAGCCGCTGCGCTTTGTCCTCGCTGAACTCTTTCCAGGTCTGCTTGAAGAGATCGACGTAACGCTTCATCACGTTACGACGGAGCAAGGGACGTTCCTGGCCCGCTAGCGCTTTTTCATCCAGTCCACGCATCGCTCCAGCTCCTCATGCATGCGCGAGGGCGTGAGATGAACGGGACGGCCATGACCGGGCAGAACCCACTCGAACGAGTAGTCGAGCAGGCGCTCCATCGACCGGATCTGTTCGCTCCACGAGTACCAGCAGGCGCCGCGAAAGGCGATCAGCTTTTCGTCGTCGGGGTCCCACGCCAGGTGATCGCCCGTGAACAGGAACTGGCCGCGGTCGAGAAACACGGAATGACCCTTCGTGTGACCTGGAGTGGGGATCATCACCAGATCGTTGCGGAGTGAAATCGGATCGAGCCCTGACGGCTTCTGTTCGACCCCGGCCGTCCGCGAGCGGACATCGTCGCGATGGAGGACGCGCTGGCATCCGAAGCGCGCGTGAAATTTCTCGTGGTCGGCTACGTCGTCCTGGTGCGTCAGCAGCATCTGCCGTACACCGCCCATCTCCTCGATCCGCCTGACCAGCGGACCGGCGTACCGCGGCGAGTCGACGAGCACGTTGCCGTCCGCGCGCTGGATCAGGTAGCTGAATGCGCCGAACGACGACTCGGACGTGTAGCCGCACCGGTAGACGTCACCGTCGATCGACTCCGGAAACGACGACAACGCGCGCTTCATGTCGTGCTTCACCGCCGATCCGATCGACGCGGTCGGACAGGCGATCAGCGCCTTCTGCGCCGCCAGCAGCTCATCGTCGTTCGCGGGCTGATGGTGAACGGCGGACTGGTTGCCGGCGTCGTAGAACACGTCGGGCGCGATCTGCCGGCAGGCATCACAATCGATGCACGAAGAGTCGACGAAGAAGTCGCCCGGGACGTTCTCGGTGATGCGCAGCGCCAGTTGGGCCACGAGTCAGGTAACGGCTGGAGACGGCGCTTTCATCCACGGGAGGCCGGCCCTGGCGTTCGTTCCTGGCACGCGGCCACCTCGCGCTCGATCGGTGCCAGCCTCACTTTCCGCGCGGCCGACTCACTGCTCATGTAGCGCAGCGTGCCGAAGATCGGCCGCTCCGGGAACCAGGCCCGGTCGTGCTTGCCGAGGCACCAGAGCGCGCCCGCGTAGGTATTCGGATCGCGGCCATCGAACGAATATTCATTGAACAGACGAATCATCGCCTCCAGCGCCTCCTCGGGCGTTTCCGACCACTCGATGATCTTCTTGCCCCAGAGCATGCGCAGATAGTTGTGCATGGTTCCGCACGCGAGCAGTTGACGCTGCGCGAGATTCCAGACCGGATCGTGCGTCTGCGCCTGCTCGAGCTGTTCGAGCGAGTAGTGCGGTGACCGGCGGTCGCGGCGATGGGCGTCGATCGTCCGCCTGGCCCAGTCCGGCAAAACTGAAAGCGAGTCGACGTCCTGGCGATAGAAACACATGTTGAACGACAGCTCGCGGCGGATGATGGCCTGCTCGAGAAGTCCTTCCCCGTCTTCATCGCTCATCGGACTGGCCAGCACGTGTGCGACGACTTCGTGAATGCCGAGATGTCCGAAGTGGAGATAGGCGGAGAGACCGCTGGGGCGGCCGGTGACGGCGTTCAACACGCTCAGGCTCCGTCGCACGCCGGCCGGCTTCCCGGGCGGCGACCAGTGCTGTTCGAACATGCGCCGGGCGCGATCGCGCAGGACTCTCGCCGAGTACTGCTCCTTGTCGAACGCGCGCATCGGAAAGATGCCGTTTCCGTCGACGACGTGCACGGCTACCGGCGACGATGCGATCAGCCGTCGCGTTCGTTCGCGGAAGAGCGGCGTCGGGAACTCATCCGTGACGATCAGCCGCGCCCGATCGAGGGGCGGCGGGTCAGCGACGTAGCGGATGCCCAGTCGGCGGGCGTCGGCGCGGTTGTCGGCGGCCCCGGCGAGCGCGAAATCGCGGATCCGATCGTTCGGCGCGGGATAGGGAGACTCGTACACGACGAGAGGGACGCCGGCGCGAGTGGCCCTTTCCGACGCGTAGTCGAGCGCGAGGTTGTTCTCGAGCCGCCGCGCCGAGTCCATCCAGTACAAAACGAGCTCGCCCCGCGCATTCTCGGTGCCCGTGCGCGTGACCCGCCCGGCCAGAGGGTCGGCCGGCCGCGGGTTCGACAGCAGCGCTCGGAACGTCACCGGTCCATTGTAGGAATGTTGTCGCCGCCCGTTTTGTCAGACAATCCAGTCATGTTCGACAACCTCCAGGACAAGATGGACCGGGTCTTCAAGACCCTGCGCGGCGAGGCGGCCCTCAACGAGTGGCACATCGACAACGCCCTCAAGGAAATCCGCGTCGCGCTGCTCGAGGCGGACGTCCACTTCAAAGTCGTCAAGGAGTTCACCAACCGCGTCCGCGAGAAAGCGGTTGGCGAAGAGGTCCTCAGCGCGTTCTCGCCCGCGCAACAGGTCACGAAGATCGTCCGCGACGAGTTGCAGGCCCTCCTCGGACAGACCGAAGTCGGGCTGGCCCTGGTCGGCAGTCCCGCCGTGATCATGATGGTCGGTCTGCAGGGCTCCGGGAAGACCACGACGTCAGGCAAGCTGGCGCTGCATCTCAAGAATCGCGGCCGGCGCCCGCTGCTCGTTCCCGCCGACGTCTATCGCCCCGCCGCGATCGAACAGTTGCGGATCGTGGCGAAGAACGTGGGCATACCGTTCTACGAGATCGGTGATCTCCGCGATCCCGTGAAGATCGCGCAGAACGCGCTGGCCGAAGCGAAGACGCTGCTGTACGACACGCTCATCCTCGACACCGCCGGCCGGCTGCATATCGACGAGGAGCTCATGCAGGAGCTCTCGACGATCAGGGACGACGTGCGGCCGAGCGAGATCCTGTTCGTCGCCGACGCCATGACCGGCCAGGACGCGGTGAAGTCGGCGAAGGAATTCGACGAGAAGATCGGCGTCACCGGCATCGTGCTGACCAAGCTCGACGGCGACGCCCGCGGCGGCGCGGCGCTGTCGATCAAGTCGGTCGTCAACCGCCCCATCAAGCTGGTCGGCGTCGGCGAGAAGTACGCCGACCTCGACGTCTTCCATCCCGACCGCATGGCCCAGCGCATTCTGGGCATGGGCGACGTGCTATCGCTCATCGAGAAGGTCGAGACCGAGATCGACCGCAAGGAAGCGGAGCGGATCGCCCACCGCGTCGCCAAAGACAAGTTCACGCTCGAAGACCTGCGCTCCCAGCTCCAGCAGGTCAAGAAGATGGGTCCGATGTCGCAGATCGTGAACATGCTTCCCGGCGTGGCCGGCAAGGTCAAGGAAGAGGACATCGACGAGAAGGCCATCGTGCGCATGCAGGCCATCCTCGACTCGATGACGAAGAAGGAGCGCCAGTACCCGCAGATCATCAACGGGCAGCGCAAGAAGCGGATCGCCAAGGGATCGGGCACGACCGTTCAGGAGATCAACCGGCTCCTCAAGCAGTATCTGCAGATGAAGAAGATGATGAAAACGTTCTCGAAGGGGCTTGGGGCGCGGCGTTTCGGGAAGATGATGAAGGGGTTGCCGCCGGAATTCCTTCAGTAGCCTTGCTGTTCGCGGCACCGTCAGTTAGCATACCCAGCCTTTTCAAGGAGTTCGCATGCTCAAGATTCGTCTGCGCCGCGGTGGCGCCACCCACGCTCCGTTCTACCGGATCGTCGTTTCCGACTCGCTCAAGACGCCGGGCGCGGCGACGGTCGAGCAGATCGGCCACTACGACCCGAAGAAGAACCCGGCCGACGTGAAGATCGATCGCGCGCGTGTCGACTACTGGCTCAGCAAGGGCGCTCAGCTCTCGCCGACCGTGAAGTCGATCATCAAGAAACAGCCGAAGTGAGGCCAAGACTCATCCAGATTCCTCGCCGTCTCCGCGGCTCGGAATGACAAATGTTATGAAACCGCTCGTCGAGTTCCTGGCCAAGTCCCTCGTCGATGCACCCGACGACGTCGAGGTGCATTCAGTCGAGCGCGAACAGGCCACGGTCCTCGAGCTGGAAGTGGCCCAGCCGGACCTGGGCAAGATCATCGGGCGCCAGGGCCGCACCGCCCGCGCCATCCGCACGCTGCTGTCGGCGGCAGGACACAAACAGCGCCGCCGCTACATCCTCGATATCATCGACTGAAATGCAGGCCCGAGGCCTGTGGTGAGCAGAATCGCCGTCGGCATCATCCGCAAGGCGCATGGCGTGCGCGGCGAAGCGAGTGTCGAGCCGTGGACCGATTCCGCCGATCGATTCAGCGAGTTGCATTCCGTAACGCTCGTATCGCCGGACGAATCGGACACGCGGGAGATCGAGATCGAAGCGTCGAGGCCGCACGGCGACCGTGCCCTCGTGAAGTTTGCCGGCATCGACTCGCCGGAGGACCTCCACGCTCTGCGGGGTTGGACGATCGAGATTCCGGTCTCGCAGGCGCGGAGGCTCGGCGAAGGCGAATACTTCCTGCACGACCTGGCCGGACTGACGCTCGTCGACGGCGACGGCAACGTTCGCGGCGTCGTGAAAGAAGCCTACGAGGGTGGTGGTGGCGTGCTGCTGAGCGTGGAAGGGCCGAAGGGGGAGTTCGACGTGCCGTTCGCCGCCGTGATCTGCACGCGGATCGATCTGCCCGGAAAGAGAATCGTCGTCGATCTGCCGGAGGGTATCGACGATCTCGGTCATGTTGAGGATTGATTTCGTCACGATCTTCCCGCGGATGTTCGACGCCTTCCTGGCCGAAGGCGTGATCGCGCGGGGAGTGAAACAGGGAGCTCTGGACATCCGCGTTCACGATCTGCGTGAGTACGCGACGGACAGACACCGGTCCACCGATGACGAGGCTTATGGCGGGGGGCCGGGCATGGTGATGCTGGCGGAGCCGGTGTTGAAGTGTGTCGAAAAACTGAATTTCGAATTTTCTCCCCACGTGATCATGACCACGCCCCAGGGCCGCACGTTCACGCAGGCCGTGGCCAGGGAACTAGCCGCGAAGCCGCACCTGGTCATCCTCTGCGGACGCTACGAGGGCTTCGACGAGCGCATCCGCGAGACGCTGCATCCGGACGAGGTCTCCATCGGCGACTTCGTGGTGTCCGGCGGCGAACTGCCGGCGATGCTCATCGCCGATGCGGCCGGGCGGATGATCGAAGGCGTCGTCGGCAACAGCGGCTCGGTCGAGGAAGACTCGTTCTACAACGGGCTGCTCGACTACCCGCACTACACCCGGCCCGAGGAAATCCGGGGATTGCGGGTGCCGGAGGTGCTGCTGTCCGGTCATCACGAGAAGATCCGGCTGTGGCGGCGCGAACAGGCGCTGCGGCGCACGCTGCGGCAGCGGCCCGATCTGCTGAAAAATGCGGAGCTGGATGACGAGGGAAAAGAGATTCTGCGTAAAATCGAGAATGAAAACGGCTGAAGCGTGGTTCTACGGCCCGGTTAAGGTTAGAATTGCCAGCTTTTTCAAGAACTAACGGAGCATTCAATGGCTGCAGACATCATGAAATTGGTCGAGTCGCGCGAGGCGCGGACGGACCTTCCCAACTTCGCGCCGGGCGACACGATCAAAGTCCACGTGAAGGTCAAGGAAGGCGACAAAGAGCGCATCCAGATCTTTCAGGGCATCGTGATCTCGCGCAAGGGCGGCGGAGCACGGCAGATGTTCACGGTCCGCAAGGTCTCCGGCGGCATCGGCGTGGAACGCATCTTCCCGCTCTACTCACCTTCGATTGATCGCATCGAGGTCGAACGCCATGGTCGGGTCCGTCGCGCAAAGCTCTACTACCTCCGGGACCTCCGCGGGAAAGCAGCGCGCATCGAAGAAAAGCGCAAGGGTTAGCCCGCCGGAGAAAGTCCTCAACTCTCTTTTCGCGGAGCTGGCGCGCGTCGCCGAGATGTCGGTGATGGAGCGCAGGCTCCGCGATTCTGGTTTTCGGGCCATCGCCGGCACCGACGAGGTTGGCCGCGGCTGTCTGGCCGGGCCGGTCGTGGCGGCGTGCGTGATCCTGGACTGCGATCCGACGCTGTTCGGCGTCAAGGACTCGAAGATGATCCTGGAGTCCGGCGACCGGGTCTCGGTCTGCCGGGTGATCCTGCGCTGCGCGCGCGCGGTAGCGATCGGCGTGGTCGAGCCGCGCACCATCGATCGCATCAACATTCTGGAAGCCAGCAAACTGGCCATGCTCGACGCGGTCCACGACCTGGGGGTCCGGCCCGACGTTCTGCTCCTCGACGCGGTTACCATCGAATCGCTGGACATGCCCCAGATTCCTCTGATCGAGGGGGATAAACGCAGTATGTCCATCGCCGCGGCCTCCGTGGTGGCCAAGGTCTATCGCGATCTCCTGATGGAGTCGTATGATGCGCTTTACCCCGTCTACGGTTTCAAACACAATCGGGGCTATGCCACTGAGGTGCACCAGGCTGCGCTCAAGGTTTACGGGCCAAGTCCTGTGCACCGTATGTCGTTCGAAGGGGTGGAGGAGCCGATGATGCTGTTCGGCGCCGACGAGGAAGATGGCGATTCAACGCGATAAAGTCATCGCGAACGCGGAGAAGCTCGTCGCCAAGGGCAAGATCGAACCGGCGATCAAGGAATACGAGCGTCTACTCGACGACAACCCGAGCGACGTCAACACGCTCAACCGCATCGGCGATCTGTGGGTGCGCATCAACCGCACCGACGAAGCGGTCAAGACGTTCAGCAGAATCGCCGACCATTACGCGCGTGACGGCTTCTTCCTCAAGGCCATCGCCATCTTCAAGAAGATCAACAAGCTCGATCCCTCCAAACTCGACGTCTACGGCAAGCTGGCCGACCTCTACGCGAAGCAGGGGCTGGCCATGGAGGCGAAGAGCCAGTACCAGGTCCTGGCCGACTACTACCTCAAACACGGCGATCCCGCCAACGCCCTGGGCATCTACCGCAAGATCTCGGAGCTGGACCCCCAGTCCATCAACGTGCACGTCAAACTGGCCGACCTGCATTCGCAGATCGGACAGACCGCCGAAGCCCTCAAGGAGTACGACCGCGTCGGGCGCATGCTGCTGAAGCGCGGCATGCTCGAGGAGGCGGTGCAGGTCTTCAAGAAGGCACTGAAGATCGACGCCAGGAACATCGACCTGGTGGAGTCGCTCGTCACCGCGCTCATCGAAGCGAAGGACTACAACAACGCCGTCTCCATCGTCGAGCACGCCCTGGAGTCGAACCGCGACAACCCCCGCCTGCTGGCCCTGTGGGGAAAGATTCTCCTGGCCAAGGGCGATATCGCCTCTGCCCGCAACGCCCTGGAAAAGGGGATGCGCGCCGAGCCGAACGATCCTTCCATCCGCGACGCCCTGGCCGACCTCTACCTCAAGCAGAACGACGCCGGCAAAGCACTGGAGATGATCATCCCGCTCGTCGAGCGCGCCCTCTCCCGCGGCGAGCGCGGCCAGGCCGTGGAGATGCTCAATCGCGTGCTCCGTGTCGATCAGAAGCATACGCCGACGCTGGAGCGGCTCGTGGCGGTCTACACGCGCCTCAACGAGGAGACGAACATCCTCTCGTCGATGAACCTCCTGGCCGAGGCCCACATCGCACGCGGCCAGTTCGCGAACGCCTCGGAAGTGCTGCAACGGCTCATCGATCGGGAACCGCAAAACGCGCAACATCGCACCAAGCTTCAGTTCGTGAAATCGCAGATGGGACCGGGGGAAACCACCGCACCGCCCATCCGGCCGAAAACGGCGCACGAGACGCCGATGCCGCAGATGGAGATCGAGGAGCCGGCTCCTTCGTTCGACGGCATGGAGGAAGCGCCGGAAATCTCCCTCGATGACTCCGGCCCGCCCATCGAGCTCGATTTCTCCGCCGACACTTCCGCGTCCGACGCGGGAGCCATCACGCCGGACGTCGAGATGCCGGCCATGGAGTCGGAGTCGACCGACGATCTCGACTTCATTACCGAGCATCTGACCGAAGCGGAAGTGTTCGCGAAATATGGTCTCGCCGAGAAGGCCATGGAGCATCTCCGCGCCGTGATCGACCGCGCTCCCAAACACCTGCCGGCGTTCGATCGACTGTTCCGGGTGATGCTCGACGAGGGCGACATCGAGGGGGCGCGGGGAATCGCGAACCAGTATGTGGTCCTCCTTCGCGAAAAGGGCGACGACCAGGCCATCACCGACGTCTCCAATGAATTCCTCTCTCACGGTCAGGCCCTGAAACCGGCTGCCGCGGGAAAGGCGGCCGCACCGTCCCGTCCGGCGCCCATCATCGAGCCCGAGCCCGAGCCGGTGGTGGAGACGGACGCCGAGCTGGTGGCAGACCTCGAGTCTCCTGAGATCAGCTTCGACCTCGACGAGACCCCGGTGGAGGTGGAGGCGGAAACCGAGATCGAGCTCGAGGCTGAAGCTCCACCAGCGGAGGAAGCCGCCGAGGAGATCCAGTTCGAAGAAACGCCCGAGATCACGCTCGACACCGAACCGGAGTCCGCGCCTGCGTTCGAGCCGGAGCCGGAGGTGATGGCCGACGAACCGACCGCCGGGGATCTCGGCGAAGTCGACTTTTTCATCGAGCAGGAGCTGTTCGACGAGGCGCGCGAGAAAGCGGACGCGCTTCTGGCCCGCTTCCCTGGCCACGATGAGGTCACCTCGCGGATCGAGAGAATCGAAGCCGGCGCCGCCGCTGCCGCCGCTCCGCCACCTCCACCCCCGCCCAAACCGGCAGCCAGAGCCAAGCCGCCGGCACCGAAGGCCGCGAGTGCGCCGCCGCCACCGAAGCCAGCGGCGCTGTCGCGCGAAGAGATCGACAGCGAACTGCTGTCCGCCATCCCGGATGACGACGACTTCGGCGGAACGATGACGCCTTCTCCAGCGCCCCCGCCGCCTGCCGCCGCTCCTGCGCCCGTCCCGACGTTCAGCGCCGCGCCGGCCCAGGAAGAGAACCTGTTCGCCGACGAGGACGACTTCTTCGATCTCGCCGCCGAGCTCGAGTCGGAGCTCGAGGAAGCCGACGAGGTGATCTCGCTCTCAGAGGAAGAGCAGTCTCTGGAGGAGATCTTCAAGGAGTTCAAGAAGGGCGTCGAACAGCAACTCGACAGCGAGGACTACGACACCCACTACAACCTCGGCATCGCCTACAAGGAGATGGGGCTCATCGATGAGGCCATCGGCGAGTTCCAGCTGGCGTCGAAGGACCCCAAGCGCGCCGTCGAATGCGCCTCGATGCTCGGACTCTGCTTCCTCGAGAAAGGCATGCCCCAGCTGGCCATCAAGTGGTACCGCAAGGGTCTGGAGATGCCGGAGATCACCGAGGAGGAGCACATCGGACTGCTCTATGACCTCGGCTCGGCCTACGTCGAGGTCGGCGACACCGACAACGCTCAAAAGGCGTTCATGGAGGTGTATTCGCTGAATTCGAACTACCGCGACATCGTCGGCCGCATCAAGCAGGTCGAGGACGCCAAGCGTTAACGGTTGTTCGTTCTCCCGTGTCCGTGTAACCTTTCAGCGGGTTACATGAATCGCGCCATCGAAAGCCTGCTCCGTTTCGTGAATCTCACGACGTCGGGATTGCTTGCCGGCTCACTCGGCTTCGGTGAAGCTGCGCTCGTTCCGGGGTGGCACCACGAACTGCCACGCGAAAAAGCGGGACCGATCGACACGCTCAGACGCACGTACTACTTCAACGCCATCGGCCCGATGGCGCTGGGAAGCGCGGTGACGCTGGCGATCGCGTCGCGCGGAGTGAGTCCGGTGCGACGGCTGCTGGATGCAGCGAACGCGGTGGGACTGGCCGGCGTGCTTGCGGCCACGGTCATGGTGACCGTGCCGATCAACAAAGAGCTCGAAAACGAACCGCCTCGCGACTATCCGAGCGACCGTTCGCAATCACTGGTGAAGAACTGGAGCCGTGCCCACGCCGTGCGCACCACGCTCGGCATCGGTGCATTCGTCTGCGCGGTGGCCAGCAATCTCGCGAACGTCCGTCGTGATGGTCATCGCCGCGGACTGAAGTGATCCCACCCTGCGGCCTGGAGCGGCTGTCCGTTCAGCAGCACCCGGTCCCCGGCCACGATGCGTCCGATCGCGTAGACGGGGCGCTTGAGGCGCGAGCTCAGCTCTGCCTCGCGCAGCGACGCGGTGAAGAGCAGCGCGTACTCCTCACCACCATGCAGCACCGCATCCTGCGCGCCCAGGCCGGACTCGAGCAGGCCGGGAAAGATGGGGATGCGCTCGCGCTCGATCTCCGCTCCGCATCGCGAGGCATCGCACAGATGACGCAGGTCGGTGGACAGGCCGTCGGAGATGTCAAGGCACGCCGTGACCTCCGGCATGCGCGCCAGGGCCAGCCCCAGCGCGATCTCCGGCTCGGGATCGAGATGCCGTGAAATGGCGGAGCGTCCGAACTCGCGCTGCAGGTAGGCATAGCCGGCGGCTGAAGCCGGCGGATCGAACCCCTCCGCCGCACTCCAACCCTGTCGCAGGAGCTCGAGGCCGGCGGCTGATCCTCCGATGGGGCGGCTGACGTAAATGCGGTCGCCCGTTGCGGCGCCGCTGCGCAGAAGCGGGCGCGTCTCGATCGTTCCCAGCATGGCCACCGAGATCACGAGCTTGTCCGCGGCCGAGAAGTCGCCGCCGACGATCTCCACGCGCCACTCTTTCGCCGCTTCGCTCATCGCCTGCAGAAACTCGTCCACGCCGTCGCGGGCCCACTCGGGCAGTGCCACGGCCACGACGGCGTAGGTAGGACGCGCGCCCATGGCGGCGATGTCCGACAGGTTCACGGCCAGAGATTTTCGAGCGATGAGCCGCAACGGGTAGGCGCGGGTGAAGTCGACGTCCTCGACGAGCATGTCCGTGGTGATGACCTCGCCGCCGATGACGGCCGCGTCGTCACCGATGCGGTCTGAGAAGAGCGCTCGCACGCGCGCGACCAGGTCACCCTCGTTCATCGTCGGTGCACCGGGACGATCGGAATGAGCGGCCGGTCGAACGTCTCGCTGCCATACGTGATGGCTTCGAGAAAGAGGCCGGACGGCGGTGCGGTCGGTGAGAAGGGATCGGCCGTCGGGTTCAACATCGGGGCGAGCGAATCCGGGGCAATGGTGCCGCGGCCGACTTCGGCCAGAAAGGCCACGAGCTTCCGCACCATCTTCCACAGGAAATGCGAAGCGGCGATGCGCAGCAGGATCACGTCCTCGTCGACGGCGATGTGAAACGAGTCGACGACCACGAGGCGCGATTCCGTGGGGGCCAGCCGCTTGTCGGTGAAGGCGGTGAAATCGTGTCGCCCTGCCACGGCAGCGGCCGCACGCGTCATCGCAGCAACGTCCAGACGATCCTTGATCCACCAGACGAACGATTTCGCGAAAGCCGTACGCCGCGTCGCGATCTGGTAGAGATACATGCGCGACACGGCGTCGTGACGGGCGTGAAAATTGTCCGCGGCGCGCTTCGCTCCCAGAAGATGGATGTCATGCGGCAGCAGATCATTGATCTTGCGCGTGATCTGCAACGGATCGGCCTCGCTGCGGATGCGCAGATGCGCCACCTGACCGGAGGCGTGCACGCCGGCGTCGGTACGGCCGGCGCCACCGATGTCGACCTCGCCGAACACACTGTGCGCGGCCTTGCTCAGGTGGCCCTGGATGGTCTTCTGCGTGTTACCCTGCGCCTGCCATCCTGAGTAACGAGTGCCCTCGTACTCGATCGTCAGTCTGTAGGTCGGCATGCGCCCCGCGTCAGTTCAGGTAATCGGAGATCTGCTGGTGGTCGTCTGGAACGACGGCCACGAATCATACTATCCGCTCGAGGCGTTGCGGCGCGCTTGTCCCTGCGCATCCTGCTCGGGTGAGCCCGATCTGTTTGGCCGCATGTACGCCGGGCCGGCGCCCGTCTACCGCCCTGAGTCGTTCCAGCTTGGGCGGATCGATCGCGTCGGTAACTACGCGCTGCAGCCGTTCTGGGCCGATGGGCACGACTACGGCCTCTGGCCGTACGAGAAGCTGCGGGGAATGTGTCCGTGCGACAGGTGCCGCGCCTCTTCCGTGTAGGCACCTTCCGTGTAGGCACCGCCTGTGTAGGCACCGGCTGTGTAGGCACCGGCTTCAGCCGGGGCACGGCCGGCTGAAGCCGGCCGCTACACAGAGCACGCTACGCGGTGATGAAGGGATCGTGCACGTGGTCGAGCATGGCCAGCGTCTCGTTGACTCGCTCGCGCGTGCGCGTGTCGGCGGAGGAGACTCGCTTGCCGGCCAGTGCAACGGCGATCGGCTCCTGGTCTCGCTCGTCGCCGAAGTCATCGACCTGTTCAATCTGCTGCTGCAGGTCGATGCATTCCATGTAGGCATCTTCCGTGTAGGCACCGCCTGTGTAGGCACCGGCTTCAGCCGGTGCACGGCACGGCCGGCTGAAGCCGGCCGCTACACTGAGCACGCTACGCGGTGATGAAGGGATCGTGCACGTGGTCGAGCATGGCCAGCGTCTCGTTGACTCGCTCGCGCGTGCGCGTGTCGGCGGAGAAGACTCGCTTGCCGGCCAGTGCAACGGCGATCGGCTCCTGGTCTCGCTCATGACGCCGGTAGTGCACGACGACGTCCTTCTGGAAGCGGCGGAACGTCGAGTCGCCGAAGTCATCGACCTGTTCAATCTGCTGCTGCAGGTCGATGCATTCCATACAAGGAAAGCATTACGAGTTCTGTGCCATCAGGGCGTGATGCACGTCCCACCGCTGCCGGTAATGGCTTCGCGGATGTGATCGACATCACTAATCATCACGTTCTTTCCGCTGGAGCGGACGAACGCGATCGCCGCTTCGATCTTCGGACCCATCGATCCGGCCGGGAACTGGCCGCCGGCCAAATGTTTCTCCGCTTCCGCGATGGTCATCCGATCCACGGCACGCTGGCCCGGTTTGCCGAAGTCGATCGAGACCTGGGCCACGTTCGTGAGAATCATGAAGAGATCGGCCGATAGCTCCGCGGCCAGCAGCGCAGCCGCGAAGTCCTTGTCGATCACCGCTTCGATCCCCCGCCACTGATTGTCCCGACCCCGCACGACCGGAACACCTCCGCCGCCCGCAGCGATCACGACCGCGGCGGAATCGAGCATGTTGGAGATGGTGCGAACGTTGAGAATGTGCAGTGGCCGCGGCGAGGGCACGACGTGGCGCCAGCCGCGCCCCGAGTCTTCGCGCATCGTCCATCCCAGATCGCGCTCCAGCGCCTCGGCACGGTAGCGGGTGAAGAACGGACCGATCGGCTTGGTGGGGCGCTTGAACGCCAGGTCGTTCGGATCGACCTGCACCTCCGTCAGAACCGTGGCCACATCACCCTGAAGGCCGACGCTCTCCAGCCGGTTACGGATGGCCTGCTGCAGCATGAACCCGATCGAGCCCTCGGTCTGCGCCACGGCAATGTCCAGTGACTGCGGCGGGATTTTCGTCGATGCCTCTTCGGCCTGCACGAGGATGTTGCCGACCTGCGGGCCGTTGCCGTGGACGACCACGAGCTTGTAACCGGCGCGAACGATCTCCGCCAGCCAGCGCGCCGCCTGCCGCGCGCGCGCGATCTGCTCTTCCTGCGTGCCGCGGTCCTCGGCGCGCAGCAGCGCGTTGCCGCCGAACGCGACGATGGCCAGCTTGTGCTTTGGTGCCTTTCGCGAAGTGCCCAATCAGAGGTCCTCGCGGTCGAGAGGCATGGTCATGCAACGCGGACCGCCGCGCGCGCGGGAGAGCTCATGACCCTGGATCTGCAATGCGTACTTCTTGTCGGTCCACGTTTCCAGCTCGACGCGTCCGAGGAGCAGGTCGTCTTCGTAGATGATGTGGTAGTCGTGTGCGGCCAGCTCCTCGGCCGTGCGCACGTTGCGCTCGTACATGAGGATGATGCCGGGCGCGAGCGCGAACGCGTTGGCGCCGTCGGTCCACTGCTCGCGCTGCTGATCGACGGCTCGCTGGCCGCCGCAATAGATCGGCTGGAGGTCGAAGCGCAGCTTCTTGAGAGCCCCCAGGAGCGACTTCTGCTCCGAATAGACGATCCGGCCTTTGGTGAGATCCGCCTTGACCACCTTCGCGGCCTGGCCGCCCCCGGGAAGGATCACCGGTGGATAGACGAGGCATTCGTTCCGGCTGGTGAACGTGAACACGGTGTCGAGATGCATGAACGAGCGTTGCTTCGGCAGCTCGACGATCAGGACCGTGCGTACTCCGGATTCCGACTCCTGCAGTGCCTGCATCAATTGGCGGATGGCGGCCTTGTTCGTGCGTTCGGTGAGGCCGATCAGCAGCACATCGCGGCGGGCCACCAGAATGTCGCCGCCTTCCAGCGTCGGAGCATTGCGCTTCGCCGGATCGGACTTCATCAGATCGAGCCACAGCGGATCCTGACCGCGGAATCGCTTGTGATGCTCGAAGACATACTTCGACAACAGTGACTCGCGCCGCCGGGCCTGCGTGGCCATCGACGAGATCACCACGCCGCTGCCGATGACGACCTGTGGATCGCGCATGAAAAACAGGTTCGGCACCGGGAAGATGTCGAACTTCGGCAGCTCGCCGGATTCCTCGCTTTCCACCGGAATGCCGCTGATGAGGGTGTCGGCCAGCGTCGCCGGCGGCTGATCGAGCAGCCGCTTCACCAGGCGGCGGCCGAGGTGGTTCCGTTTGGCGAGGTCGCGAACGATGTGAGTCTTGACTTCCTCGTCCTCGAAGACTTCCTCGAGCAGGTCCTGCAATTCCACGATCTCATCGGCCACAAACCGGATGAGCTGCTGGAAGCGGCGGTGCTCCTCGCGGGCTACCTGGCCGTAGAGGATGTCGTCGAAGAGCAGCTGGGCCATCATCGGCGGCACCATCAGGTCGATCTCGCGTCCCGGCAGATGGACGAGAACACTCTTCAGACGGCCGGTTTCACTGTTGACGTTCAGACGCATGCGGGCGGGATTCTACGCGGGTCGCGGAGCGCGTGGGCGCCCACGACTCACGACCTTGTATTACGATGCCCTCTCCGCCATGCTTCGTGTGCGACTGGTGTGCGCAATCGTGTTGTTCGGGGCCACAACGGCCGGTGCGGCCTCCCGCCTCACCTTCGAGCGCGTCGTCCCTCCCCCCCGCCCGCTCGGCAAGGTCGAGGATGTGCTGATCACCTTCGCCATCAGCGACAACGACACGATCTCCACGTTTATCGATGCGTTTATCGACCAGACCAGCCGCGAAGGGACGCTGCGCGTGATCGATCCGACAGTGTTCGAGCACTCCATGGAGCGCTCGCGACGGTGGAGGCGGCCGCCGAAGTTTGTGCCGGGCCGCTATCGCGCCGATGCCTATCTGCGGATCGACTCATTCCGCTGCAACACCACCGAGCGATCAGGCCAGGGCGGTTCCCACGACGTGAATGGGAATCGAGTGCACGGGACACAGCAGTGGATCGACGCCATCTGCGTCGCACATATCGACGTACTGGCGAAAGATCAGAAGGCGAAAATCGCAGAATTCAGCGTCGGCGGGGAGGGAACCTCGCCGCGCGTGGCGCAGGTAAGCGCCGAAGAGCGGCAGAACGCAACCGAGCAGGCCGCACGTTACGCGGCCGTGGCCGCGGCAGAGCAGATAACGCCGCGCCACGTCCGTGAGTCGATCACGCTCGCCGAGAATGCTCCCCGGTTCGCAGAGGCCATGTCATCGATCGACAGGCAAGACCTCGGCAATGCCCGTCGCATCTGGGAGACGGCATTGAGCGCGTATCCGGACTCCGCTCCCCTGCAATTCGATCTGGCAGCGGTCTGCGAGGCGCTTGGAGACTATCCGGCCGCCGCACACCATTACGCCGAGGCGGAGCGACTGGCCCCGAAAGAGACGCGATATCGGGACGGGTTCGGGTCATTTCGGCAGCGAGCCGGCTGGAAGAAGTGACGCCGGCATGATCGAGATCACGACCGGAATCTTCGTCGTTTAGAACTGTTGGAAGTGGCTCTGTGAGCGCGATTTCCGAGTCAAACGACCAGCTGACCCGTGAGGTGGCCCGCCGGCGCACGTTTGCGATCATTTCGCATCCGGACGCCGGGAAGACCACCTTGACCGAGAAGCTGCTTCTCTACGGCGGGGCGATCGAAGTGGCTGGGGCCGTGCGCAGCCGCAAAACGCAGCGGGCCACGACCTCCGACTGGATGGCCATCGAGCAGAGCCGCGGGATCTCCATCACCTCCACGGTCCTGCAATTCGAGTACGCGGGCTACTGTCTCAACCTGCTCGACACGCCCGGGCACCAGGACTTCAGCGAAGACACGTATCGGACGCTCGCGGCGACCGACAGCGCGGTCATGGTGCTCGATAGCGCCAAGGGCATCGAGCCACAGACGCGAAAGCTGTTCGACGTCTGCCGTATGCGCAACATTCCGATCATCTGCTTCATCAACAAGCTCGATCATCCCGGCCGTGACCCGTTCGATCTCGTCGACGAGCTCGAGAGCGAGCTCAAAGTCGGCGCCGTGCCCATGAACTGGCCGATCGGAAACGGTCCGACGTTTCAGGGCGTCTTCGATCTGCGCAATCAGCATGTCCTGCGCTTCGAGCGGACGCATCACGGCGCCTCGGTCGCGCCGGTAACCGTGACCGGGCTCGACGATCCTCTGCTCGAAGACACGCTCGGGCCGACGGCCTGGCAGGAGCTGCGCGAAGCCGCACAGCTCCTGGAAGGGGCGGGCGTGGAGTTCGACTTCGCTCGCTTCAATCGCGGCGAGGTCATCCCGGTGTTCTTCGGAAGCGCCATCAACAACTTCGGCGTGGAGCCGTTTCTCCAGGCCGTGCTGGAGCTCGCGCCATCGCCGATCGCGCGCGGCGGAGTCGATGCCACCGACGAAACGTTCACCGGCTTCGTGTTCAAGATCCAGGCGAACATGGACAAACGGCATCGCGACCGCCTGGCGTTCATGCGCGTCTGCTCCGGCGTGTTCGAGAAAGACATGCTCGTGCACCACACCCGGCTCGGCCGTGACGTGCGCATGACTCGTCCGCACCGCCTTTTCGCTCGCGATCGCGAGACCATCGAGCGCGCCTACCCGGGCGATGTCATCGGCTTCGTGAACCCCGGTCTCTTTCAGATCGGCGATTCCGTCTCATCAGGCCAGCCCGTCGTGTTCGACCGCATCCCCAGATTCGCGCCCGAGCATTTCGGGATGCTGCGCGCGAAGCAGGTCACGCGTCAGAAGCAGTTTCAGAAAGGTCTCCAGCAGCTCGAGGAGGAAGGCGTCATGCAGGTGCTCACGCTCCACGAGGGATTGAAGAGCGAGCCTGTGCTGGCCGTCGTCGGCGAGCTGCAGTTCGACGTCCTCCGCTCACGCCTGGAGACGGAATACGACGTGGAGACGACGATCCAGGAGTTGCCGTACACGATCGCGCGCTGGGTGGACCGCGACATCGACGAGGTTGCCAAGCTCAATCTCCCCAGCCGTTCGCGCGTAGCCGTCGACCAAAGCGGGCATCCGGTCGTGCTCTTCTCGTCCGATTGGGAGCTCGACTACGCGGTGAAAGAGAATCCCGGTATCGACTGGAAGACGGCCTCTTAGTCCCGCATCTCGCCGGGATTCACCCCGATCTTCCGCGCCCACTCTTCGTACGCGAACGGTGAGATCTCGCTCGGTTTGATCTCGCTGCGGCCGCCCCAGAACACATTCGTGTAGCTGACGGGCATGCCGATCGATGCCAGGTACTCGTCGATCGAGCGTTTGTGCGCGAGCACGACATCCTTCTCAGTTCCGTGCGCGACGGCCATGATGTTCACGTCGCGGAACTCTGCCCCTCCTTCGCGCCAGTAACAGTGCGTGAGGATGTGGAAGCGGCCGATCTCGCGTCCCGCTTCGATCTCGCGTCCGGCCGGAACGGCCCAGTGAAAGAGGCCGTTGAACCGCGTGACACGCTCGCCGCTCTCGAGCGGCTTCACGTGCTCGAGAAATGTCGAGAATCTTCCGATCACGCCGCGGCGATTCAGGTCCTCCGCCACCTCGTAGAACGTTTCCAGCGGAATGCCGGCCTGGGAGGCGCGCTGCTGCCATACCTCGCGGCGAATTTCCTCAGGGTCCAGCTCTCGCTTGAGCGCCGTGAGCACGCGCCATTCAAGATCGGATAACTCCACTTTCGTCGTGTCCTTCACGACCGCGAGCTCGTCGGACTTGCTTCCCGTCTCCATGCCCTTGCGACGCACATGTCCGACGCCGAGCGCGAAGATGCGCTTGGCCGGCATGACAAGGAAGTGCTCGGCGCCGGTGAGCCTTGCCAGCAGCGCGCAATGCCTTTCGACCGAGAATCCCTGCGGCGCCTTCACCGTCGTCCACAGCCGGTAATTCGAGCCGGGCGTGGCCGCGTCCGTCGAGCGGATGACCACGTGGCCGGAGAACGGATCGTCCTTCACCATGAACTCGAACGCCGCGTCGACCTTCTCCGGCGGGTACTGCCAGGCCACGAGCGCCCCCTCGGCCAGATTCGTAGCCATGAGGGTCTGCCGGACACGCCGGATCGTCCCCGCGCGCAGCATGGCGCGAATGCGCTCCATGACGATTTCGACATCGACACCCGACTGTTCCGCGATCAGCCCGAACGGATCTCGCACGAACCCCTGGATGCGATCCTCGGAGATCGAGAGGATCTTCGCGTTGACCGGATCGGTGTGGGAGGCAGGCAGATTCTCAGTCGCCGACGTCATTTGACGGACTCTATCAGAGCGAGTAAATTGCGGCGCACCTGGACTGATTTGGGGGCGGCTTGCAACCAGGCTAAAAAAAGCTAAAGAGCCGGTAGCCCGGAATTCGGACTCGGATGTTTCCGCCCCCGCTCACGCGGGGTTTTTTGTTTTCTGGAGCCTGAAAATGCCACAGCCTGATCGCGCCGCCGAACTTCGATCGCTTCTAGCGAAGCGCATTCTGATCATCGACGGCGCGATGGGCACGATGATCCAGCGCTACCAGCTTTCCGAGAAGGACTTCCGGGGAACGAGGTTCGCCGGCTCCCCCGGCGACCTCAAGGGCAACAACGAGGCGCTCAATCTCACGCAGCCGAAGGTCATCGAGGAGATTCACTCCGAGTATCTCGCGGCCGGCGCGGACATCATCGAGACCAACACGTTCAACGCCCAGGCGTTTTCGCTCGCCGACTACGACTTTCAGTCGCTCGTGTACGAAATCAACGTCGCCGCGGCACAGATCGCGCGCCGTGCCGCGGACGCGCACTCGACGCCCGATCGGCCGCGCTTCGTCGCCGGCGCGCTCGGACCGACGAACCGCTCGACCTCGCTCTCGCCCGACGTCAACAACCCCGCCTATCGCGCCGCCACGTTCGAGGGCATGGTCTCCGCGTACTACGAACAGACGCGCGGGCTCGTCGACGGAGGCGTGGACATCATCCTCGCCGAGACCGCGTTCGACACGCTCAACCTCAAGGCGGCCCTCTTTGCCGTGCAGAAGTATTTCGACGACACCGGCAACCGCCTGCCTCTGATGGCGTCGCTCACGATCACCGACGCCTCCGGACGGACGCTGTCGGGGCAGACGGTGGAAGCGTGCTGGAACTCGATCTCGCACGCTCCCCTGTTCTCGGTGGGAATCAACTGCGCGCTCGGCGCGAAGGAGATGCGCCCGCACATCGAGGAGCTGTCGTCTCTGGCGCCGGTTTCCATCACCTGCTACCCGAACGCCGGTCTGCCGAACGCGCTCGGCACCTACGACGAGACGCCAGGGTCGATGTCGGCGATGCTGCGCGACTTCGCCGCAAACGGCTGGCTCAACGTCGTGGGCGGCTGCTGCGGCACCACTCCCGATCACATTCGCGCCATCGCCGGCGTCGTGAAGGACCTTCCGCCGCGTGTTCCGCCAGTCATCGAGAAGCACCTGCGCCTGAGCGGGCTGGAACCGCTCACCGTTCGCCCCGACTCGAATTTCATCGTGGTGGGCGAGAGAACGAACGTCACCGGTTCGCCGAAGTTCGCGCAACTGATCAAAGCAGGCGATCTGGAAGGCGCCCTGGTGGTGGCCAGACAGCAGATCGACGGCGGCGCCAACATCCTCGACGTGAACATGGACGAGGGACTGCTCGACTCGGAGCACGTCATGAGCGAGTTCCTGAACCTGGTGGCCTCGGAACCCGACATCTCGCGCGTTCCGGTCATGATCGACAGCTCGAAGTGGTCGGTCATCGAAGCGGGCCTGAAGTGCGTGCAGGGTAAAGCGGTCGTCAACTCCATCAGCCTGAAGGAAGGCGAAGAGGTCTTCCGCGAGCACGCCCGGCTGGTCAGGCGTTACGGCGCGGCGGCCGTGGTGATGGCGTTCGACGAAAAAGGGCAGGCCGACACGGCCGAGCGCAAGGTGGAGATCGGCTCGCGCGCCTATCGGATCCTCACCGAAGAGGTGGGATTCGATCCGACCGACATCATCTTCGATCCCAATGTCCTCACCGTGGCCACGGGCATCGAGGAGCACAACGGCTACGGTCTGGCATTCCTCGAGGCGGTGCACGAGCTGCGCACCCGCTTCCCGCTCACCAGCACCTCCGGTGGGGTCAGCAATGTGTCGTTTTCGTTTCGCGGAAACAAAGCCGTGCGCGAGGCCATGCACGCGGCGTTTCTGTATCACGCCATCCGTGCCGGCCTGACCATGGGCATCGTCAATGCCGGACAACTGGCCATCTACGAAGAGATTCCACGTGACCTGCTCGATCTCGTCGAGGACGTGCTGCTCAATCGCCGCTCCGACGCCACCGAGCGCCTGCTCGCCTTCGCCGATCAGGTGAAGGGCCAGAGCGGCACCGCGGCGCGTGCCGGCGAAGCGTGGCGCACCGGCACGGTCGAGGAGCGGCTCTCGCACGCGCTGGTGAAGGGAATCATCGATCATCTCGACGAGGACCTCGAGGAGGCGCGCGAGAAGTATCCGACCGCTCTCGAAATCATCGAGGGCCCGCTGATGGACGGCATGAACATCGTCGGCAATCTCTTCGGAGCCGGAAAGATGTTTCTGCCGCAGGTCGTCAAGAGCGCGCGCGTCATGAAGAAGGGCGTCGCCTATCTGCTTCCGTTCATGGAGGCGGAGAAGGCAGCAGCCGGCGATCACTCCGCGCGCGGGAAAGTCCTGCTGGCCACCGTGAAAGGCGACGTCCACGACATCGGCAAGAACATCGTCGGAGTGGTCCTCGGCTGCAACAACTATTCGGTCGTCGATCTCGGCGTCATGGTCAGCTCCGAGAAGATCCTCGACACCGCCATCGCCGAGAAAGCCGACATCATCGGCCTCTCCGGTCTGATCACGCCGTCGCTCGACGAGATGGTGCACGTGGCCAGGGAGATGGAACGCCGGGGATTCAAGGTGCCGTTACTCATCGGGGGCGCCACGACCAGCAAGCTGCACACCGCCGTCAGGATTGCGCCGAAGTACACCTCGGCGACCGTTCACGTGCTCGATGCTTCGCGCGCCGTCGGCGTGGTCAGCTCCCTCCTCAGCGACGAGAAACGCCCCGAGCTCCTGCGCAGCACTTCGGCCGAGTACCAGCGCCTGCGCAACGAACAGGAGTCGCGCCAGGGCGATCGCGTCCTGGTCTCGATCGACGACGCCCGCCGCCGCCGGCTGCGCCTGGACTTCTCGTCACCGGAGCGGCCGCCGTTCATCGGTGCGCGCATCCTCGACGACGTTTCGCTGGGGTCGCTCGAGCCGTACATCGACTGGACGCCTTTCTTCCACACGTGGGAAATGCGCGGAAAGTACCCGGACATCCTGAAAGAGCCGCGCGCGCAGGAGCTCTACGACGATGCGCGCCGATTGCTCGCCGAGATCGTCGAGAAACGCCTGCTCAAAGCATCCGCGGCGTATGGATTCTGGAGGGCCAACTCGGCCGGCGACGACGTCGAGCTTTCGGACGAAGGAGGACGCGTCGCCACGATCCATACCCTCCGCCAGCAGCAGGAACACACCGGCGGGCTGCCCCATCTGGCCCTGGCCGATTTCATCGCGCCGAAAGACAGCGGGATCACCGACTACCTCGGGGCGTTCGCGGTGACGGCCGGTATCGGCATCGGCGATCTCGTGGCCCGCTTCGAACGTGATCACGACGACTACAACAGCATCATGACCAAGGCCCTGGCCGACCGGCTGGCCGAAGCGCTCGCGGAGAAACTGCACCGGGACGTTCGCGCGGAGTGGTATGCGCGCGACGAGAAGCTTTCCGCTGCCCAGATGATCGCCGAGAAGTACCGAGGCATCCGCCCGGCGCCCGGATACCCAGCCTGTCCCGAACACACGGAGAAGCGCACCATCTTCACGCTGCTCGACGCCGGACGCGCCGGCATTCATCTCACCGAGTCGTGCGCGATGACGCCCGCGGCGTCAGTCAGCGGCTTCTACTTCGCGCATCCGCAGGCCAGATACTTCGCGGTGGGGAAGATCGGTCAGGATCAGGTCACCGATTACGCCAGGCGGAAGCAGATGCCGCTGCCCGAGGCGGAGCGCTGGCTGTCACCGATCCTGGCGTACGAGCCCGTCAGTGCCGGGGAGCTCGTGAGGTGAGAGGGAACATCGGAGAGGGGAGACCCGGAGATCTCCTCCTTCTCCTACTGATTCGCTCCGTCGACTCCGGTGGTTGCGTTCACCTGCTGCACGACGACCTGCTGGAACTGGCCGTCGGGTGAATCGAAGTGGGCAGTAATTCGCAGCGTGACCGGTCCATTCGCACCGACCAGTGAGGCCGTCTCGATATTCGCTGGAACCCAGAAGTCGACGAACTGCGTCTGATCGGGCTGGATGATCGACTTGAACGGAAGGGACGTCGACGGAACGTTATACGCGCCGTAACCCATGGAGACGACGTTGACCTGCTTGAGCGTGATCGGCGTGCCGGCATGGTTGCGAATCGCCAGCGCGTACTGGACGGGAACGCCCCCTTCGACATGGCGGGCGGCGACGGGCACGGTGCTGATCTGCTGAATCTGCAGGTCCGGGAGCGGAACCTTCACTTGAGCGGTGCCCTTACCGCTGTCGGACTGCATCGAAGCGCAGGCGGACAGAATGAAAATCGACAGCAACGCGGCAGACCGCTTCATGGACGCCTCCTCTGGCTACCCTTGCAACATTAGACGCGGATCAAGCGATTTCGCTGACAGAGAGAACGCCTCGTAAAGAGGCACAGGCCCGGGGCACGAGCGCCCCAGGGCCTACTTCAGGTACTTGAGCATTTCCTTCGCCGTGGCCGCGTCCTTGCCCGTGGGGTCGAGCTCCAGATATTTCATGAGATTCGTCTTGGCGTCGGCATTCTTGCCCGAGCGGACATAGAGCATCCCGAGCTCGTAGTAAGCCGGGGCGAACTTGTCGTCCGCGGCGATGGCCTGATTGAGCAGCGGCTCGGCGGCGGCGTCCTTGCCCGAGTTGATCGCTTTCGCGGCGTCGTTGAACAGGATCGACGCGTTCGCCGGCATCTTCTTTCGCGCTTCAGCGGCTTTCGCGGAGTCGCCGGTGGCCTTGTAGCTTTCGTACAGAATCGCGTACATGTCAGGATCGTCCGCGTCGAAACCCAGCGCCTTGTTCGCCGCCTCGATGGCCTTCGCATAATTCTTGGTACGAAGGTTGACCCTGGCCAGCGCCTGCCAGCCAGCCGCGAGATCCGGCTTTGCCGCAACGGCCTCGTCGAACTTCGCCAATGCCTCGGCATCCTTGCCGTCGTTGGCCAGCTGCGCACCTTCGTTGTACGCCGCCACGGCCGGATCGACCTTGATCTCGGCAGCGGGAACCGTGGCCGTGGCCGCCGATTCCGGAACGAGCTCGATGTCGCGCGAGTTCGGCTCGCCCAGCTTGAGCTTCATGACTTCCTTGTAAGGCCGGTAGCTGGGGGCCGTATACGTGAACTCGTAGTGCAGCGTGCCGTCGAGCAGGAAGATCGCGTAGGTGCCGTCCTTCTTCGCCGGAAACTCCTGGCGGAACGTCTTCCCTTCCGTGGCCACGACGGTGACGACCGCGTTCTCGATCGGCTTCTTGGTGATGGCGTCGGTGACCTTGCCGGTGATGCGAGCCTCGCCGATGGCGAACGCGTTGGCAGCGAGCGCGAGCATGGCAAGCGCGAGCATGAGTGATCTAGGCATGTCTGTCTTTCTCCTGAACCGGGATGCTAAGTCTGCCTGGCCTAAACGAAACGGTGACAGCCGTCATTTCCGGGGGTGCCCGGTGCTCGGTGCTCGGTGCTCGGTGCTCGGTGCTCGGTGCTCGGTGCTCGGTGCTCGGCGAAAAGGTAACTGGTAACCGGTAACTGGTAACCGGATAGCCCGGCAACCCAGCGACCAAGCGACCAAGCCACCCAGCAACCCTCGGTGCTCGGTGCTCGGAATGAATAACCCCTCAGCACCCAGCACCCAGGACCCAGCACCCAGCACCGAGCCCCCCTCAGTCCAGAGTCAGGTACGTCTGGTCCTTCAGCCCGCGCTCGTAGTCCTGCAAAAGACGCATTCCTTCGGTCGGCTTCATCCGGTCCTGCTTGATGGCGGCGTCGATCTGGGCCTTCATCCGCTTTTCCAGGTCGTGCCAGTCGTACTGGGTCATGGCCAGCACCTCCCCGATGGACTGCCCGGGGATCTCCTCCTCGATGTAGAAGCCACTCTCCTCATCTTCGTCGAGGAATACGTGTACTTCGTTGACCCGGCCGAAGAGGTTGTGGATGTCACCCATGATGTCCTGGTAGGCACCGGTGAGAAAGATACCGAGGTAGTAGGGCTGGCCGTCGCGGAGGTCGTGGAGGGGCAGCGTCTCGCGCACGTCGGTGAGATCGATGTACTTCGACACTTTGCCGTCAGAGTCACAGGTGATGTCGACGAGAGTCGACTCGAGTTGCGGACGCTCGTTCAGGCGGTGGATGGGCATGATCGGAAAGAGCTGCCCCAGCGCCCAGTGATCGAGCAGCGACTGGAAGACCGAGAAATTGCAGATGTGCTGATCGGCCAGCTCGATCTTCAGGTTCCTGACGTCCTCGGGCACATCGGCCTGATCCATGCGGTTGACCACGAGCTGGATGCGCTCGGCCACCTGCCAGAAGAGGCTCTCGACGCGCGCCTTGACGTCCAGGTCGAGCAGGCCGAGCTCGAACATCGTCTGCGCCTGCTCCTTGATCTGCTCGAGGTCGTGCCACGCTTCGTTCACGCGATCCTCGGTGAGCATCTGATCGACGTCGAGGATTTCCCGGACCAGCTTGTGATCGGCATGCTGGATGACGCGCGGCTCCAGCGGCGTCTTCTCGATCGAGCCGAAGGCCTGCACCACCAGGACGGAGTGATGGGCGACGATGGCCCGCCCCGATTCCGAGACGATGTTGGGGTGAGGAACCTTCTCGTCGTCGCAGACATCCATGATGTTGTAGACGATGTCCGTGGCGTACTCCTCGATTGAGTAGTTCATCGATGAGTGGAATGTCGAGCGCGAGCCGTCGTAGTCGATGGCCAGCCCGCCGCCGACGTCGAGATATTCGAGCGGATGACCGGCCTTGAACAGTTTTGCGTAGTACATGGCCGCTTCGCGGACGGCGCGTTTGATCGTCAGGATGTCCGGGATCTGCGAGCCGATGTGGAAGTGCAGCAGCTTGAACGCCGATTCCATCTTCGCTTCGCGGAGCATCTCGATGGCGTCGAGGATCTCTTCGGTGGAGAGTCCGAACTTGGCGTGCTCGCCGCCGGAGGTCGCCCACTTGCCGGCGCCTTTCGACAGAAGACGGACGCGCATGCCGATCCACGGCTCCACGTTCATCTCCGCGGCGATCTTCGTGATGGCCCGGATCTCCGATACCTTCTCGGCGATGACGATGACTTTCTTGCCGAGTTTACGGCCGAGCATGGCCATGCGGATGTAAGACGCGTCCTTGTAACCGTTGCAGACGATGAGCGACTCGGGGTCGCTGTGCACGGCCAGTCCGGCGTGGATCTCCGGCTTCGAGCCGACCTCCAGGCCATAGTTGAACGGCCGCCCGGCGTCGAGGATCTCCTCGACCACCTCGCGGAGTTGATTGACCTTGATCGGGAACACGCCGCGATAGGTGCCGCCGTAGTTGTTGTCGGCGATGGCGCGGTTGAAGGCGTTGTTGAGCGTCTCCACGCGATGGCGCAGCAGATCCTGAAAGCGGATCAGCAGCGGCGAGTGGAGGTTGAGGGCCCGGGCCTCGCGCAGCACGTCGATGATGGGGATGGCGATGCCGCGTTCCTGGAGAGGGGCCACGGTGAGATCACCCTGGGCATTCACGTCGAAGTAGCCGGTACCCCAGCGATCGACCATGTACAGCGCGGCCGCGTCTTCGACGGTCCAGCTTTTCCGCTGCTGCGGCGCGACTTCGGGCTCTGCGTGCGTGGTCACGGCTGAAAAGAATATCGGAGTCGGGGGAAAGCCAGCGCTTTTTCTGCTCCTCGCCGCGTCATCCCGGCGCGGCCTTACATCTGCTTCGTCACTACCTTGCCGGGCGGCGTGTCGTGTGTGAACATCTCCAGCGCCGCGCGTACGACCTTCTTGTGGAACGCACGCTCCCCGGCGCGGCCGACGATTCGCCCGATGTCCGAGCCGTCAAACGTCATGGCCCGCGGTGGCCGCACCGACTCGGTGGCCGCGGGAGACGCCGAGATGATGAGCGTCGGCACACCGCGGGCCTCGATCTCCCGGGCCAGGTTGGCGATGGTGCGATGACACGTCTCGGGGCAGCCGGCGGTCAGGATCACCAGCTTCGTCTTCGAGCGCTCGATCTTGTCGGCGATCTCCGGAAAGGTCTTCTCGTAGAGCTCCTTGAGCCTGGTGGTGAACCCGTAGCTGAAGTGCTTGTCGTTGACCGCGGCGATCACTCCCTCGGCGGCCAGCTCACGCAGTGAGTCGAGCGGAAAGACGATGTTCGGATCGGTGTCGGCTTCGCTGTGATCGTAGTGATGATGAGCGATCCGCAGTGCCGAGGTCGCGGTCTCGCCCGGTATGGTCCGGTAGGACACGTCACCCGGATCTTCGGTCGGGAACGGCTCCTGATCGGCGAGATGAACACCGGTCGAAGAGACCAGTGCCACCGTGGCGGTGCCCAGGTCCTTGTCGAACGGAGTGAAAGGGACACAACGTCTGGCGATATTCAACATGCTTTTGTGGAGTGGAGCGGGCCAATGAACGCGGCCCGCCGCAGGCTAATCCAGCTCTCGAAGGACTTCCAGCAACTGGGCGTTCTCCGGTGCTTCGGAGATGTCGTGCACGTCGATGTAACGGACGATCCCGTTCTTATCCACGATCACGATGGCACGCTCGCAGATTCCCTTGTCTTCTTTCCACACGCCGTACTTCTTCGAGACCGCACCTTTCGGATGGAAGTCGGCGAGCAGAGGATATGAATCGATTCCACCGATCAATTTGGCAAATGCGACGTGACTGGGGATGCTGTCTACCGAAATGCCCACGACCTGGGCGTCATACCGTTCAAAGTCGGCCATCTCGGCCTCATATCCCGGCATCTGCACGGTTCAGACAGGGGTCCAGTCGAGCGGGTAGAAGACGATGACTACATTCTTCCTGCCGCGCACACTACTCAGCTTGAACGTCTCCTTATTGCGATGGCCGGGCAACTCGAAGTCAGGGGCCTGATCGCCCACTTTCAACGTCGAGGTCTGCGCGGCCATAGACGTCCGTCCAGACAGTACTTCCATGGAAAATCCTCCTTGTGATGTGGAAACACACGATGCCGCGACGTCGACGACCGCGTCATTCTACTTGCAGATTCAGTGCTGAGTTGACGTAGTCGAAGTCTTCTGTTCGGCGGCCTCGGTCTTCATCTTCTGTCCGGCTCGCTGCAGCGCCGCACCAGCAGCCTCGGCCGCCTCGGCGGAGCCTTCCTTCACCGCCACCCCGATCTCTTTCGCGCCCGCGACGAGATGCTTCGCCGCATCGGTCTGACGGAGCTCCTGGGCCCGGCGGCTGGCTTCGTCGCCGACCTCCCTGGCCTCGTCTTTCACATCATCGCCCAGTGCTTTGGCGTCCCGAGCGGTGGCGTCGCTCTTTTCCTGCGATGCCGCCGGCATGTGATACGTGCCGTCGGAATGTTTCTCCGTGCACGCCGACGCGAGCAGCAGCGCGACGACGACGATGATCGACTTCATGGCGAGACGCCTCCCACTGCGCGATAAGCAAAGGATGAGCCCGATCGAAACAATCGTCGACTCTCACCTGTTGCGCCGGTCACGATGAGTGATGATCGTCTCATTCAGGGCATGGCCGGGAACGGTGATTTCCGCATCCTGGCCGCCCAGACCACCCGAACGATCGAGACCGCGCGGGAGATCCTGGACCTCGCGCCCGTGGCCGCCGACGCGCTCGGACGCGCTCTGACGGGATCATTTCTGCTGGCCCGCCTCCTGGACAAGGACGTGCGCAACCAGTACGTCACGCTCCGCTTCGAAGGCGACGGTCCCCTGGGCGTGCTGATCGCCGAAGCGAATGTGAGCGGCGGCGCGAGGGGTTATGTCGCCAACCCGGCACCGGAAGACGAGAGGCTCGATGTCGGCCAGGCCATCGGCAAAGGGATGCTCACGGTGATCCGGGGAACACCGCCCGTCGGGCGCCCGTACACCTCGCAGCTGCTGCTCGAAGGCGGAGGGATCGCCCAGGAGATCACGCACTATCTGGCGCGCTCGGAACAGATCGCTTCTGCGG
Source organism: Thermoanaerobaculia bacterium (assembly GCA_038244815.1). Lineage (GTDB taxonomy): Bacteria > Acidobacteriota > Thermoanaerobaculia > Gp7-AA8 > Gp7-AA8 > DASVHS01. Next base: position 28,028 of record JBBRTB010000025.1, on the reverse strand, counting down.
TGATGCTCGGCGTGTACAAGCGGAGAGAAGGGATCGCCGCCGCCGGTGGCATCATCGTGCAGGCCTTCCCGCACGCGAACGAGAATGCCATCCGCGTTGTCGAAGAGCGCATCCGCGAAACACCGCCGCTGTCGACACTCATCGAGAAGATGCCCATCGAGCACGTCGTGGCCACCGTCTTCGAAGGCATGGCCTACAAACAGATCGACGAGAGCTTCAACGTGCCGCTCGCCTACAGGTGCTCGTGCAGCCGCGAGCGCGCCCTCGCGCCGCTCGGGCTCTTCTCCGGCGAAGAACTGCGGGAGATGGTGGAAGAGGGCGGCTCGGAGGTGGTCTGCCAGTTCTGCGGCCGGAAGTATTCGTTCACGCCGGCCGAGCTCAGAACGCTGGCGAACTAGGTCGCTGGCCGTGGGGTCGCGGCCCCCACGACCCACGACCCTGTATGCTTCACGCTTCATGAAATCCATCATCACGGGCACCGGCGTCGGGATCCCCACCAACGTCGTCAGGAACGAGATCCTCGGCAAGATCATGGACACCTCCGACGAATGGATCCGCACGCGCAGCGGGATCGAGGAGCGGCATTACGCCGATCCCGGACAGGGTTCGGCGGAGCTGGGCGTCCTCGCTGCCGAAGCGGCACTCGAGGCGGCGCAACGAGACCGGAGCGAGATCGACGGCGTGATCTTCGCCACGATGACCCCGAATTACTTCTTCCCTGGTAACGGCCCCGTGCTGCAGGCGAAGATGGGCCTGCCGGAATCGATTCCCACGTTTGATATCCGCCAGCAGTGCTCCGGCTTTCTCTACGGACTGGACCTGGCCGACTCGCTGATCCGCAGCGGCAAGCACAAGCGGTTGCTGCTCGTCGGCGCGGACGTTCACACACCGTTCATGCCATGGGAAAACGGCTGGGACGTGACCATCGGACGCGGCGACGGGAATGTGACGCCGGAGCAATACGCCGAGAATACGGCCATTCGCGACCGCACAGTTTTGTTCGGCGACGGCGCCGGCGCAGTCGTCGTCGAGGCCTCGGAGAATGGCGAGCGCGGCATCCTGGCCACGAAGCTCTTCACCGACGGCTCGAACATCGAAGCTCTGTATTTGAAGGGCGTCGGCTTCCGCATGCGGCCGTTCGTGAGCAGGGAGCAGATCGACGGCGGCGAGCAGATCCCGAGCATGTCGGGGCGCGAAGTATTCAAGGAAGCGGTCTCACGGATGCCGCAGGCCGTGCGCGAAGTCTGCGCGGCCGCGGGAGTCGCGCTCGCGGACGTCGATCTCCTGCTCATTCATCAGGCCAACCTGCGGATCGTGGAGGGTGTGGCCCGGCAGCTCGGCCTGCCGCCCGAGAAAGTGCCGCACAACATCGAACGCTACGGCAATACCACCGCCGGTACTCTTCCGATCCTCTTCCACGAATGCGTGACCGACGGACGCGTGAAACCAGGGATGCTCGTCTGCTTTACCGCGCTTGGATCGGGCCTGCACTGGGGTGCGGCGCTGTATCGAGCTTGAGGAGCTTCGAGCCTGGAGATGAGCGAGCCGATCTCTAGTCTCCAGTCTCCGATCGCTCATCTCCCAGATATTTCTCCATGAGCGCGGCGTTCGCATTCATGGCGTGGATCTCCACCCAGTAGGCGCGTGCGAAGACGAGCAACGAGGCAAAGGCGAGAACGTCGTGCAGCCAGCGCGGCGTCTTGCCGGTCGAGACCCCGCCGCCGAGGATGAACGTGATCATGAGGATGGCGATCGCGTAAGTGGCCATCGGGGATACCTTCATCGTCAACGCGCGCGTGGCGCTCCTGACCGCCGCATCGTCCGGCGTGTCCTTTGCCCGCTCCTTCAACTGCTTGCCCGTGCCGATGAAGAAGAACATCGTCATCGACTGCGAGAACAGACCGATGATGACCGTCACCAGTGCAAAGAGGATGTGCTGGGCCGCGTGAACGGGTGTGGCCATGAAGCCGGCCACGATCGAGGCGATGAGGCCGGCCATGGTCACGAGCGTGCAGAGTAGAAGGAATTGCGCCATGCGCTGGGTGCTGGGTGCTCGGTCGGAGGCGCATCCTAGCACCGAGCACCCAGCACCTATAATCGCTCGCTCATGGCCACTTACCGTGAAGCCGGAGTCAACATCGATGCTCAGGACGAGGCGCTGCGCGAAGTCCGGCGGATCGTGCGGGACACGTTCACGCCGAACGTCATGTCCGACATCGGGTCGTTCGGCGGTTTGTTTCGCGCCACGTTCGACGGCATCGACAAGCCGGTGCTGGTCTCGTCGACCGACGGCGTAGGCACGAAGATCCGCGTCGCGCAGGCGATGAAGATTCACGACACCGTCGGCTACGACCTGGTCTGCCACTGCGTCAACGACATCCTGGTGCAGGGGGCGCGGCCGCTGTTCTTCCTCGACTATTACGCCACCGGAAGGCTTCGTCCAGCGGTGATGACCGACGTGGTTCGCGGAATGGCCCGGGCCTGCCGGGAGAACGGCGCGGCGCTGATCGGCGGCGAGACCGCAGAGATGCCCGGCTTCTACGGTGATGATGACTACGACATCGCCGGCTTCATCGTCGGCGTCGTCGACGAGAAGAACGTCATCGACGGAAAGGCCATCCGCGAAGGCGATGTGATGATGGCGCTGCCTTCCGCGGGCCTGCACACGAACGGGTACTCGCTGGCGCGCAGGATCTTCATCGATCAGCTCGGGCACGACTACCAGACCATCCTTCCGAACATCGGCAAGATCGGAGAGGCGCTGCTGGCACCGCACCTTTCCTATCTCAAGCCGCTGCTGCCCCTGGTGGACGATCGAGCCATCCACGCCCTTGCCCACATCACCGGCGGCGGCCTGACCGACAACATTCCCCGCGTGCTGCCGCCGAAACTCAATGCCCACATCAAGCTCGGCTCGTGGCCCGTCCTGCCGATCTTCCGCTACCTCTTCGAGAAGGGCGGCGTCGGCCGTGACGAGATGCTGCGCGTGTTCAACATGGGTCTGGGCATGGTCATCATGGCCGGCCCCGACCAGGTCGACGCCATCACCCGGCACTTCACGCGCATGGGCCAGAAGTTCTTCTTCATCGGCAACATCGTGAAAGGGTCGGGCACCGTGCAGTACGACACTCCGCCCGCCGGTTTCGCGAGCTGGATCGAATGATCCGCCTGGCCGTCCTGCTGTCCGGGCGCGGATCGAACTTCGCGGCGATCCACAATGCCATCGAGCGCGGAGAGCTCGACGCCGTGATCGTCTGCGTGATTTCGAATCGTGACGAGGCACCGGGCATCCGGCAGGCGCGCGAATGGGGCTACCGCGCCTACGTCATCGACAACCGTGCATTCGCGCATCGCCAGGCGCACGAACGGGAGGTGCTGCGCGTGCTCGGAGAGTGCAATCCCGACTACATCGTGCTGGCCGGCTATCTGCGTTTGCTCAGCCCCCGGTTCGTCGCACAGTACCGCGGCCGCATCCTCAACATTCACCCGTCGCTCCTGCCGGCCTTCCCCGGGGTCGACGCTCAGGCTCAGGCCATCGCCGCGGGCGCAAAGACATCGGGCTGTACGGTCCATTTCGTCGACGAGGGCCTCGACAGCGGCCCGGTCATTCTGCAGCGAGAGGTGGAGGTTGGCCCGGACGACAACGCGGAAACGCTCTCCTCGCGCATCCTGGAGCAGGAGCACATCGCCTATGTCGAAGCGCTCAAAAGACTAGCAACCCGGCAGCCCGTTACCCGGCAACCCGGAAACCCGGCAACCCGTTCCTAGAACGGCCAGAACGCTTTCCACCACGGCTGCTTCTCCACGGCCGCGGAAGTGACCGCGGGCACTTTGGAGATCGTCTGACCGCCTTGCTGCACGGCCACGAATCCTGCCGGCTGTCCTGCACGAACGGGAGCCGTCAAGGCCGCCGGGCTGTACGCGACTTTCACGCCGCCCTCTTCGCCGCGCTTCACGAGCGTCTTCACATCGGCAGACGCCACGACCGGCACCGTCTTCGAGTTGCCGTCGGTGACGGGCGCCTGACCGACGTTCTGCCCCTTCTTGAGCACCGTGGACATGTTGTATTGCGCGAACGTATGCGAGATCAGCTTCTGCGCGATCCCGAATGAGCTCAAGGGTCCGTTCGACGAGCGCGCACCCATCACGACGCACACGAGATCCATGTCGCCCTTCGTCGCGGCTGCCGTCACGCAGTAACCGGCCGGCCCCGAATAGCCCGTCTTGATCCCCGTCGCGGCCTCGTAGTAGTTGACCTTGCGGGGATTGATGAGGTGATTCGGGTTCGTCAGTCCCGAGGTGAACGTGGCGTTCGTGAACGGCATCGTCGGCGTCTTCGCGTACTCGCGGATCAGCGGATACTTCATCACTTCGATCCCCAGGATGGCCAGATCGTGAGCGGACATGGTGTCGACGTCTTTGGGGTTCTTGAAATTCGGCAGCCCGTGAGGATCGACGAAATGCGATTCGTTGAGCCCGAGCGCCTTGGCGCGCTGGTTCATGATCTCCGCGAACGATTCCGGCGATCCGGCGACCTTCTCGGCCAGCGCTTCGGCAGCGTCGTTCGCCGACTGGATCATGAGCGCCGCCAGCAGCGTCTGCACCGGAAACACCTGCCCTTCCTTCGCGTAGATCTGCGACCCGCCCATCTTGCTGGCTCTTGCGCTGATGGTGACCGGATCGCTCAGTTTGAGACGTCCGTTCTGGATCTCCTCCATCGTGACGAGCGCGGTCATCATCTTCGCCATCGACGCCGTCGGCAGCGGAATGTGTGCGTTCTCCTCGAACAACACCCGCCGCGTGACCGGCTCGATCACGAACGCGGCCGTGTAGCCCTTGCCGGTCGTGTCGACGGCCGCCCCTTTGGCGTTGGCCGGGCCTTCCTCGTTCTGCGCGAGGAGAGGAATGGTCAGAAACGCGGTGAAGATGAGGACAAGACACGATTTCATCGAGAAGACTCCCATTCTGGTATCGCGCAACCGGCCGGACCGGTCAGCGCTCGGCGGATTTCGGCTGTTTCTTCGTTGAGCGCGAAGAGCGAGGAATCGATCCGATCACGGTCCAGTCATGCTTGTGCACGACCACCGGCTCTTTCGACTTGGGCCACAGATCGATCGGGATGTAGTAGTAGCCGTCGCCCAGAACGCGCGACTTGATGGCCAGGTCGCGCATGCTCTTGCACAGACCCTTCTTGCCGCGAATCGCGCGGCGCTCGACGACGATACCCGTTTGCTCGCCGATGCCCTGATAAATGCTGATCTCCGCGCAGACAGAATTGACCAACGTCATGAACGAAACTCCATCTCCACGAGTTCTTAGCAAAATGTGAACCAGAGACGAGGTCGCTGGAGACCCAACCTGGCAACCTGGCAACCCGGTCACCCGGCAACCCGGCGTAAAGTAGCGTCCTGCCAATGCCCGACCAAGCCAAACCGAAACGCAAGATGGACCGCGCGCGGACGATGGCTCTTCTCCGTGATGCCCGGGCCATCATCTGGGCCGCTCGCCGCCGCCTGGCCATCGGCCTCCCGCTCATGCTCCTCAACCGGCTCGCCGGCATCGTGCTCCCGGGCACAACGAAATACCTCATCGACGGCGTGATCGTTCATCGCCAGCAGGGACTGCTGCTGAAGATCGTGATCATCGCCGGCATCGCCACCACCATCGGCGCGATCACCGATTACGCGCTCGCCCAGATCCTGGGCCTGGCCGCGCAGCGTTCCATCACCGATCTGCGCCGGAAGATTCAGGCGCACGTGCAGCGGCTGCCGGTGAGCTACTTCGACGGCACGAAGACCGGCATCGTCGTCACACGGGTGATGAATGACGCGGAAGGAGTCCGCAATCTCGTCGGCACCGGCCTGATCCAGCTCGTCGGTGGACTGGTCACGGCCGTGATCGCGATCGGCATCCTGTTCTATCTCAGCGCGAAGCTGGCCCTGATCATCCTCTGCGCGGTGGTCTTCTTCGCCGTCGTCCTATATTTCGCGTTCAAGACCGCGCGTCCGATGTTCAAGAAGCGCAACGAGATCTCCTCGCAGCTGACCGGGCGCCTGACCGAGGGCATCTCCGGCATCCGCATCGTCAAGGCCTACAAGGCGGAACGTCACGAAGCCCGCGTGTTCGCGCACGGCGCCCACGAGCTTCTCCGCCTCGTGCAGGGCACGATGCGCGTGGTCAGCGGCGTGGGGGCATTGTCGACCTTTCTCGTCGGCGTCGTCGGCGTGGTGGTCATGGTCATCGGAGGACGGCAGGTGCTGGCCGGACAGATGACCGTGGGCGGGCTCATCTCGTTCACGCTTTATCTCGGACTGGTGATCGGACCGGTCGTGCAGATCGTCAGTATCGGAACGCAACTGTCCGAGGCCTTCGCGGGGCTCGAGCGCATGCAGGAGGTTCTCGGCGAGCCGACGGAAGACGCGGAAGATCCGCAGCGGCTGCATGTGCCCCAGATCCGCGGCGATGTGGAGTTCCGCGATGTCACCTTCGAATACACGCCGGGCGTTCCGGTCCTGAAGGATATCAACTTCGTCGCGCCCGCCGGCACCTCGGTGGCCCTGGTGGGACCCTCAGGATCGGGCAAGAGCACCCTGATCTCGCTCGTGGCCGCGTTCCACAGGCCGACTGGCGGCACCGTCATCGTCGACGGGATCGATCTCAACGAGATCCGTCTCGCGGACTACCGCGGACACATCGGACTCGTGCCCCAGGATTCGTTTCTCTTCGCGGACACGATCGCCACGAACATCCGCCTCGGCAAACCGCACGCCTCGAAGGAAGAGATCGTGCACGCCGCCAGAATCGCGCACGTCGACGAGTTCACCGAGAAATTCGGCGACGGCTACGAGACCGTCGTCGGCGAGCGCGGCGTGAAACTCTCCGGCGGCCAGAAGCAGCGCGTGGCCATCGCCCGCGCCATCGTGGCCGATCCCGAGATCCTCATCCTCGACGAGGCCACCTCATCGCTCGACAGCGAAAGCGAGGCGCTCATCCAGGATGGCCTCGACAAGCTGATGAAGGGCCGCACCACGTTCGTGATCGCACACCGTCTCTCCACGATCCGGAAGGCCGATCAGATCCTCGTCCTTGAAGACGGCCGCATCATCGAGCGCGGCACGCACGAGCAGTTGATGGCCCTGGACGGACGCTATCGCTCTCTGTACGAAAAGCAATACGGGATCGCCGTCAACCGATTCGTGAATCAGGGAGAGGAGTTACCGGACGTCGCGGTGACCGGCGACAACTAGGCTCCCTAGCCTTTCAGCTCCACGTTCCAGTACGCCTCGTCCAGAAAGTTTTTCCAGATGTCGGGGAACGTGCGGCCCTGCAGGCGATGCAGCGGATGCCAGCGCGGGCGGACCGGCGTACGGATGAGTTGGATGCCCGACTCCTGCAGCAGTTTGTTGCCTTTTTTCACGTTGCAGGGAAGGCAGGCGCAGACGACATTCTCCCATGTCGACTTGCCGCCGCGCGAAATCGGCACGACGTGATCGAGCGAAAGCTCCGAGGATGAGAATTTCCGGCCGCAGTACTGGCAGCGGTTCTGGTCGCGGAGATAGATGTTGCCACGGGAAAACTTCACTTCCTGCCGCGGCATGCGGTCGAACGTCAGCAGCTGAACGACGTGCGGGATGAGGATGTTGCGGCTGGGCGTGATGACGTAGTGGTCGCTGGGCTGGACGGGGATGTCCATCCAGTTTTCGAAATCGTACGTGCGGTACTGCGAGTCGACCGCTTTGACGTGGCCCTTATAGAGGAGCGTGAAGGCGCGCCGGACCGAGGTGATCTGGACCGCCTGAAAGACGCGATTGAGGACCAGAACGTGACCGTCGAGCATGGTTACCCAGCCTCAAACAGTCGTAGACACCAACCTGTTTCCATCGGCGTGCGTTTTCCGGGTACGTCGAGGTCATCATACACGGTCGCCGGAGGGCTCGAAGTTGCAAAACCTGCTGATTTAGGACATAGTTAGCGGCAAGACGAATTTCGAACAGGCTCTTTGGAGCGGCGCCGCCGCGTCTTCGATCGCGCGGCTCCGACGTACAAGTTCGTGAGACGCTTCCGCGCGCGAGACGGGCGGGCGTTTGGGTGTGTTTTTGGGAGGCTTGCATGCGCGTTTTGTCACGGTTCGCTCCGATCGTCCTCGTCGCCCTCTGTTCCCTGGCTCTTCCGCTTCACGCGGACCATCTTCAGGCGGACTGTCCCCTGACGCTGGTCGCGAACAATCCCGCAGTCAGCGACTTCAGTCTTTCCCCCCACGCAGTCTTCCGCTCCGGATCACTGGTGTACGTCCTTCGCGGCCAGACGCTGTCGACCTACACGGTGACCGACCTGGGGGACATGCAGATCGCCCGCGAAGACTTCGTGGGATCGATGGGAGCCCACGAATCGAACGGCGGCGCAGCGTTCGGCCAGGGATTCCTCTATCTCAGCAGCGAGTCGGGACTGGAGATCTTCGATCTCAGTAACGTTCGCGCCGGGGGGACCGCACCGCGCCTCGTGTCGCGCACGCCCGGACTGCACTACCGCAGGCTGGCCGTCAGCGGCACCACGCTCGCCGCGCTCTATCCGGCCAGCGACCTACCCTGCCATCCGAACGGGACGAGCTTCTGCTTCAACACCATCGATCTGTTCGATGTGTCCAACCGCAACGCCCCGAACATGGTGGGCCAGATCTCGTCACTGGCTTCGCGATCGTTCATCGCCTTCAACGACATCGCCTTCAACCAGGGCTACCTCTACGCCACCGGTGAGGGCGGCACGATCGGCTTCAACGTCGCCAATCCCGCGGTGCCCATCAGCTTCGGACAGTTCGGCGTGCCCGGGACATTCCTGGCCAGCAACGGTTCGACTCTCCTGGCAGTCGGCAACCCCGGCGAAATCGATATCTATCGCGTCAACCTGGCTGGAGCGATCTCGCGCTTCCAGATCTACACCCTGCCGTTCGAGACGATCGATCACGCCAACCCGATCGCGTTCCACCCGCAGGCGTTCATCGACGAGCAGAACGGCCGCATCGTGACGATGGTCGACGAGATCAACCCGCAGACGCTCATGCCGGCACGCACGATCGCCATCGACGTGTTCGACTTCACCGTTCCGCTATGGGAAGGCTCCGATGAGCGCATCTACGAGAACGTCTCGTACACGGGGCCGGATGAAGTGAAGTACAACCCGGTCGCGGTCGGACCGTTCGTCTACGTCGTCGGTTCTCTCAGCGGGCTGCAGACGTATGGCGCCTGCGGTCAGGTCGCCGGAAAAATCGACTGGGACGGCACGCAGTCGCTCAACTGCGGCGGCGCCGAGCTCCGCGGCTGGGTGACCGGCGATCAGAAGATCGCCAATGTGGAGCTCTTCCTCGACAACGGTTCCCTCGGTTCATCGCCGGTGAACGGACTTCCGCGCAACGACATCTCTTCGCCGAACCCGGCTTATACGTGGCGGGTGACGGTAAACCTCGATAACACCGCCCGCGGCGAGCACGTTCTGCGCGCGGTGGGCACGGACTCGCTCGGCAATCGCCACCAGTTCGCCAGCCAGCGGATCTTCTTCGCCGGTCCGGGTCTGAACTGCTCGAACCGCCGCCACTCGGTCGGAAGATAACCGCTACATCTGCTCGACGATCTGAACCGCCGCTTCGCGGCGGTTCTTTTTTTCGGTGATGGGCCGGCCCACCACGATGTAGTCGGCGCCGGCGTCGACGGCCTGGCGCGGCGTCATCGTTCGCTTCTGATCGCCGGGATCGGCTCCGGCGGGACGCACCCCCGGGGTCACGATGGTGAGAGCACCGCCGCAGGCCTCGCGGATGGCCCGAATCTCGAGCGGCGAGGCCACTACGCCCGTGAGACCGCTTTGCTGTGCCAGCCGCGCCAGCCGGATCGCCGTCGACAGAGTGTTCTCCGCGAAGCCCGCCTCGCGGAGCGCCGCGTCATCGAGACTCGTCAGCACCGTGACGCCGAGCACGAGCAGTTCGCCGGAACGGGCGGCGCGGAGCATGGCGCCACCGCCCGTTGCGTGCACCGTGAGCATGGTCGCTCCGAGCGCCTCGGCTTCCCGCACCGCCGCGGCCACCGTGTTGGGAATGTCGTGCAGTTTCAGATCGAGAAACACTCTCATACCGCGGGCAACGACTTCGCGGACGAGCGACGGTCCGTTCGCAACAAAGGCCTGCAGTCCGATCTTCAGCAGCCCGGCCACCCCGCTCATCTCATCGGCGAGTGCGAGAATGTCATCGCGTGATGAGAGATCGGCGGCCACGATGAGCCGGTCGCGAGCTTGCATCCGGGACAATGATAAATGGCCGGCGCGGATAAGTGGGTCGTGGCGCGCGTACTCGACGAGATCGCTCAGTACGTGACTCTGAGCGATCCCAATCGCTTCAAGGCGCGGGCGTTCGAGCGTGCCGCCCGGGCCGTGGAGAACCTCGATACCGACATCGGTGATCTCGTGACCTCGGGCCAGCTCTTGTCGACAGCCGGAATCGGCAAGGCCGTGGCCACAATCATCACCGAGCTCGTCACCACCGGCGAGTCCAGCTACCTTGCCGAATTGCGCACGCAGTATCCGCCCGGCATTTTCGACATGCTTCGCGTCCCCGGCCTCGGACTCACGAAGATCGCCCAGTTGTACGAAACGCTCGGCATCGGGTCGCTCGACCAGCTCGAGGAAGCGGCGCGCGACGGACGCCTCGGCAAGATCCGCGGATTCGGCGTGAAAACGCAGACGAAGATCCTGGAAGGCATCGAGAGGGCACGCCGGCGCCAGTCGCAGTTCCTGCTCCCGGTCGGACTCGAAGCCGGAGAGCGTGTGCGGGAGCACCTCGCCAACATCAAGGCCGTCGACGACGCGGAGATCACCGGCAGCGTGCGCAGACGGCTCGAGGTCATCCGCAACGTCAACATCGCCGTCTCGACGAGAAAGCCGAAGCAGGTCATCGAGGCCCTGCCCGGCATCGTCGATCAATTCGAGGAGATCGACGCCCATACGTTTCGCGGCGTGCTGCGCCGGGAGATGCCCGTCTTCTTCCATCTCTCCGCTCCCGACGCATTCGGAACGGCCGTCGTCGAGACGACCGGCAGCCGGGAGTTCGTCGATGCTCTGAGCGAGGCCTCGGGCCTCGGGCCACGGGCCACGGAAGGGTTGCCGAAGGCGAAGACCGAGGAGGAGCTTTTCAAGAACGCCGGCGTCCCGTTTGTGGAGCCGGAACGGCGCGAGTCCGCCGGAGACCTCAGCGGCCGGAAACGGGTCAGGCTGGTGCAGCCCTCCGACATCCGCGGCACCTTTCACGTGCACACCACGTTTTCCGACGGGCGCAATACCGTACTGGAGATGCTGACGGCCGCGCGCGACTGCGGCTACGACTACGTCGGTCTGTCCGATCACTCCCCCGCCGCGTTTTACGCGAACGGCCTCTCGGTCGAACGGTTGAAAGAGCAGCACGCCGAGATCGGCAAACGCGAGCGCGAAGTCGCACCGATGCGCGTGTTCCGCGGAACGGAGGCGGACATCCTTCCGAACGGCTCGATCGACTACGGAGATGATGTTCTCTCGACACTCGACTTCGTCGTCGCCTCGATCCACTCCCGCTTCAACATGCCGGAGGATGAGATGACCGAGCGCATCCTCAAGGCCCTCGACGACCCCTACGTCACCTTCCTCGGGCACATCACCGGGCGCAAACTGCTCGGGCGCGATGGCTACAGCGTGGACTTCGACCGGATCTTCGAGCGCGCGGCCGAACGAAACGTGTGCATCGAGCTGAACGGCAATCCGAACCGGCTCGATCTCGACTGGCGGCACATCGGCCGGGCCCTCGACCGCGGAGTCACGTTCGTCATCAACCCGGACGCCCATTCCATCGCCGAGATGTCGCACGTCATCAGCGGCACGTGGCTGGCTCGCAAAGGGGGACTGACCGCGAAGCAGGTCCTCAACACGAAGACCGTCGAGGAAGTGCAGGAATGGCTCGCAACGCGTTCTGAGGCCCGAGGCCCGAGGCCCGAGGCCTAGGGCTCAGCGCCTGGCGGCGAGGATCACCATCAAGGCGCGCGATCCGTCCGGCCTTCCTGCTCCCACGATCACGGTCTGCCCGAGCTTGAGGTTCATCGTCGCCTTCTTCAGGATCGGCGTGAGCTGATCGTCCTGGAGCTTCGACACTCTGAAGTCGACGAGCTGGACCGAGTCGCTGGCCGGATCGTACTCACCCAGCTTGAAGTCCGCGTGATAGGCGCTGAAGTCGACCAGACCCGACTGGCCTTCGCTGGTTTCGATGTTCGCCGAGCCCAGACTCTCGAGCGTGTTGAACCGCAGCATGGCCAGGTTCGGAGCGATGTCCTTGAGGTCGTCCGGCGTGCGCGGCGCGGCGGCTTCGGTGCGCGAAGCGACGATGAGCCGAACGCTCAGCTTGAACGCCTGCGGCGGCGTATCGAACTGATCGAGCGCGGCGGCGATGGCCTTCACGTTCTCCGGACGGTCGGTGATCACCACCGAGTTCGTCGACGGCTGGATGGAGATCGAGCCCTCGGCGCTCATCAGCGGTTTGACCACGGCCGCGGCACGGTCCGCATCCTTGTGCTTGAACTGGAACGTCTTGACGGCGAGGTTGGCGTGGCTGCCGCCTTCCGCCGCCCCGGCATTAGCCGCCGCAACGCCGGCTGAAGCCGGCGTCCACACGGCGAACGACATCACCAACATCATGAGCGCGAAACGTTTCGTCATAAGTCCGCCGGCAGACTGTCGTCGAAGACCATGACCACTGTCACGTCCTCCCGCGCGCTGGGAACTTCGACGATCGTCGCATTCTTGGAGTCGTAGCTCTCGAGGACTGGCTTCACAGCCGTCCGGAATTGATGGTGGACGACCGCTGCGGTCTGCACCGGCGCGTCGCCACGATGGTCGATCTCGTAAACGACGGCGGTTCCGGCAATCATTGCCGCGAACGTCGCCGCAACGGCCAGCCTGCGCGGCCAGACCGCTGTGCGGCGGGTCACCGTCGTCTCCGTGCCGCGCAGACGGACCTCGCGCATCACGTCGCTGACGAATGCATCGACGCCGCCGGGCGGAACGAGCTCCTCGCCGCCGAGTGAGCGGAACAACACATCGCCGTCCTGCTCCGCGGCGAAGTTGAGGCAGGCGTCGCAGGAGCGCAGGTGCGCGAGCACCACCGCATCCTCACTGGCCGGAGCGAACTGTGCGTGGAACGTATCGCAATTCATGACCGGTTCCTCCACAGTTGTGCGTACTCCGGATAGCGGATCTGCAGTTGCTGCTGCATGAGCTTGCGGGCGTTGAACAGGTGATTGCGGACCGTCGACTCGCGGCATCCCAGGATCCGGGCGATCTCGGCGGAGGCCAGGTCTTCCATCTGGTTCATGACGAAGATGGTCTTCTGCTTCGGCGAAAGGACGGACGAGATGTCGTTGAAGACCGCTTCGACCTCCTTGCGCTGAACGTTCACGCCCTGATCCGCTTCGGTGGACGTCTTCACCAGGCGCAGATTGGAGTTGACGGCGTTATCGCGGGACTGGCGGTTGCGGATGAAATCGATGGCCACGTTCGTCACCATCCGGTACAGCCAGGTGTCGAACGCGTAGCGCGAATCGTACTTCTCCAGGTTCTCCCACAGCTTGATGAACACGAGCTGGGAAATGTCTTTTGCGTCCTCAGGATTGCCGATGACGCGGTAGCAAAGCGCGTAGACTTTCGACGTCTTGCGCCGGACGAGTTGCTCGAACGCGTCAGGATCGCCGCCCCTGATGGTGTCCACCAGCTGGCGGTCATCAGGTTCGATGGAGTCTTTCGTTGGGATCATCAAACGGAGTTCCGCGGCCATCGTCCCATAGGTACGGGAGACGCCCGGAAAACGTTTAGGCCGGTAATGATCCTTCCCGTGGGGGCGATCGTCCCGTAAAATCCGGTAAACATGCGAGTACTCGTCGTGGGACAGGGTGGCCGGGAGCACGCGCTCTGCTGGAAGCTCAAGCAATCGCCCCAGGTGACCGAGCTCTTCGCCGCACCGGGTAACGCCGGAATCGCCCAGGTGGCCGACTGTGTCCAGATCGGGGTCGCGGACATCGTCGAGCTCGCCGACTTCGCCGAGAAGCTCCGGATCGACCTCACCGTCGTCGGCCCGGAGCTCCCGCTGACCCTGGGGATCGTCGACGTCTTCCAGAAGCGCGGGCTGACGATCTTCGGCCCGACGCGCCTGGCCGCAGAGCTGGAGGGCTCCAAGGTCTTCTCCAAGGAGTTCATGCGCAAGTACAAGATCCCCACGCCTGAAGCGAAGACGTGCGGATCGGTCGATGAGGCCCGCGATGCGCTGAAACAGACGAAGTACCCGGCCGTGATCAAAGTCGACGGCCTGGCGGCGGGGAAAGGCGTGGTCATCGTCCAGTCGAAAAAAGAGGCGGACGAATACCTGAACCTCGCATTCGAAGAGAAACGGTTCGGTAACGCCGCCACGCGAATCCTGGTCGAGGAGTACCTCACGGGCGAAGAGGTCTCCTTCATGGTGATCACCGACGGCAAGCGCTTCGTACCCCTGGCCCACGCCAAGGATTACAAGAAGGCGTTCGACGGCGACGAAGGACCGAACACGGGTGGCATGGGCTCACACTCGCCCGCCGTGGTCCTGACCAGCGAGACGGCCGCGGAAGTGATGCGCACCATCATCCTGCCGACCATTCAAGGCATGTCCGAGGAAGGGCGCCCATACACGGGCGTGCTGTACGCGGGACTCATGCTCACGCCCAAAGGGCCGAAAGTTCTCGAGTTCAACTGCCGTTTCGGCGATCCGGAGACGCAGGTGCAGATGCTGCGGCTCGACGACGACCTCGCCGAGATCCTGCTGAGGGCCGCCCGCGGAAGCCTGGGCGACATCAAAGTGAACTGGCGGAAGGAAGCGGCAGCGTGCGTGGTCATGGCCGTTGAGGGATACCCGGGTGACTTCATGAAAGGGCAGGAAGTGGTCATCGATCCGATCGCTGACGACTCGGTGGTGGTGTTCCACGCAGGCGTGGTCAAGAAGGGCCCGAAGCTGATCAACATGGCCGGCCGCGTGGTCGATGTGTGCGCGCGCGCCGCGACGCTGTCCGAAGCGCTGACGAAAGTCTACGCGGCCGTTCCCAAGGTGCGCTTCGAAGGCGCACGCTACCGCCACGACATCGGGTATCGTGCACTCGAGCAGCTCGCCGCCACCGGCATCGGACGCCGTTAAGTGACCAGACCTTTCGTATTCATCGTGATGGGCAGCGACTCCGACGCGGAGGTGATGTCCCAGGCCGCGGCGGCGCTGGATGACTTCGGCGTACCGTACGAGATGACCGTGGCGTCGGCGCACCGCTCTCCTGAGCGGACCAGGAACGCCGTCATGGAGGCGGAACGGAACGGAGCGGCGGTGTTCATCGCCGGCGCTGGAATGGCCGCGCATCTTCCGGGCGTCGTAGCCTCGTTCACGACCAGGCCGGTGATCGGCGTCCCGCTCAGCGGCAGCGCGCTGCAGGGCCTCGACGCGCTTTACGCGGTCGTGCAGATGCCGCCGGGCATCCCGGTGGCGAGCGTCGCCATCGGAGGGGCACGGAACGCCGGAATCCTGGCCGCGCAGATCCTTGCGGTCGGCGATCCCGCCCTGGCCGCGCGCCTCAATGAGAACCGCACCAAAATGGCCGAGGCGGTGGCACAGAGGGCGAAGAAAGTGGAGAAGTCGACGAGGTCATAGACCTTGAGCCACGACCACGCGCACCCCCATCGCACCGGAGTCTCCCGTAAGCTCGTTCTGGCCGCGGCGGCCACTCTGGTCTTCGTTTTCGTCGAGGCCGGGATCGGGTTCTACGCGCACTCGCTCTCGCTCGTCGGCGATGCGCTGCACAACTTCACCGACAGCGTAGCCCTCCTTCTGGCCTTCAGTGCCTTGCGTCTGGAGCGGCGGCGGCCGACCATCGAGAAATCCTACGGCTACCACCGCGCCGGAATCCTGGCCGCGTTCATCAACGCCGGAACGCTGGTCGGCTTCACGGTCTACATCTTCATCGAGGCCATCGATCGATTCCGGGCTCCGCATCCGGTGAACGACCGGGCCATGCTCATCACCGCGATCGTGGCCATCGTGCTCAACTCCGTGATCTCGATCTCGCTGCGCCGCGAAGGCGAAGCCGACATCAACGTGCGTGGAGCGGTGATCCACATGCTCGGCGACGCCATCTCGTCGGCCGGCATCGTGTTCGCCGCGCTGATGATTCGCGCCACCGGCGACACGGTCTGGGACCCGGCCATCTCCATCCTCATCGGCCTTCTGATCCTCTGGAGCAGTTGGGGGATCCTGCGGGAGACCGTCAACCTTCTTCTGGAAGGGACGCCTGCGGGGATCGATCCCGAGGCCGTGACCGACGCCGTGGCCTCCGTCGACGGAGTGAACGGGGTCCATCATCTGCACATCTGGGCTCTTGGCCCGTCCCGGCCGGCCCTTTCGTGTCATGTGATGGTCGGCGACGTGCCCATCAAGTCGACGTCGAAGCTGCTCGGGGAGCTGACCGAGATGCTGCAGCAGCGATACCGGATCACTCACACCACCATCCAGTTCGAATTCGCAAACTGCGCGGAGGACAACCCCTTCTGCATTCCTGACACGGTTCAACGGACATCCCCGTCAGTCGTATCGAGAGCGAAGGAGAAACAACCATCATGAAGAAACGAGCTCTCATCATCGCCATCGCCACGGTGGCCATCCTGACCCTGGCCGTGGCTCCCCTCGTGTATGCGGGCGTCCATCGCATGCATGCGATGGGCGCCGGAATGGGACCGCTGGCCCATCTTGCGAAAGCACAGCAGGAACTCGGCCTCTCCGACCAGCAGGTGGAAGCGATCAAGGCCATCGTTGCCGACACGCGCCAGCAGAACGCGGCGCTTCGCGACCAGCTTCACGGCGGCCTCGGTGCCGTGATCGATACGCTGATCAAGGATCCGAACGACATCGCCGGCGCGCAGTCCATCATCGACCAGCAGGACCAGGCCGAGCGGACGATGAAGACGAACATGCTGAACGCGGCGTCGCAAGCGCTCAACGTGCTCACGCCCGACCAGCGCGTGAACCTCGGCACGCTCATCGCTCAGCATCGCGCGCAGTCCCAGCATCGGTTCTGAAAACGTTTTGAGTGTCCGGCGAAGCACCAAGGCAGGACGACGCGATCGAGTCGCAGGCGATCGCCGCGGTCAAAGGCGGCGATCACCACGCCTATGACTACCTCGTCGGCAAGTACATGAAGCGCGTGGTGTCGGTGGCCTGGGGCATCGTCCGCAACGCCACCGACGCCGAGGATCTGGCGCAGGAGGCTTTCGTGAAGGCGTTCGAATCGATCGACCGGTTCCGCAGCGGCGAGCCGTTCGGGCCGTGGATCTATCGGATCACGACCAACCTGGCGCTGGACGTCATGAAGCACCGCACGAAGTTCCGCCACGAAGAGTTGAGCGGCCAGGAGCCGGCGGCCAGGCGCGACGCCGCGGAACTGCCGGCACTGGCGGGAGAGATCGGGCGGCGGATCGACCAGGCCATCGAATCGCTGCCGGCAATGCAGCGTGTGGTGGCGCGGCTGTTCCTTGTGGAGGAGTTCGGGCACACCGAGATCGCCACGATGACCGGTCTGGCCGAGGGAACGGTGCGGTCGCATCTGTCACTGGCGCGAAAGAAGCTGCGCGAGCAGCTCGCGGATATCTATGGAGAGGGCCATGAGTGAAGACAGATTTCTCGACCAGCTTCGCGCTGATGCGCGGGCACTCCGGTATGAAATCGATCCGGCCGGCGCGTCGCGTCTCAGGGCGCGCATCCGCGCACGGCTCGACGAGCCGACGGTCGCACAATTCCTGGCGGCGTGGTTCCGGCCGCTGGCGGCCTCGCTGTCGGCGCTCGCACTCATCGCCGGCATCGCCATCACCGTCCTCGAGCGCAATCAGAACATCTCGCTCGCTGACAACATCGAGATTTCCATCGGCGGAGACGTTTTCAGTGTCGGCGACTAGCGCAAAGGTCCTGGCCGTGGTGGTCGTCGTGATCGCGTTCGTGGTGGGGATGGCGGTCGGGTTCGCCGGCGATCGTGCCCTGATCATGCACGGCATCGGCGGTCCTCACCCATCGACTGCATTCCTGGTGCGCCGGCTCGACCGGCATCTGCACCTGAGTGACGCGCAACGCGGGCAGGTCACCGTCATCATCAACCGTCATCAGCAGCACATCGCCGGAATCTGGTCGGGCGTTCGTCCGGCCATCCACCAGGAGATCGAGGCCGCGAACGTCGAGATCGATCGGGTGCTCACCCCGGAGCAGCGGATCGCTTTCGAAAAGATCCGCATGCGCCTGATGCCGCGCCACGGCGGCGACGGCATCAGGCGGGGACGCGATTAGCCGGAGACTGTTTACGGCGTTGCGGGTGTGCCGGAGGCCGCCGCCTGCTGCGCGGCCCACATCTGCGGCGTGGTGGCCGGCTGATTCACCACCTCGGTGTACTCAAAGAGCGGAGTGGAGAGATAACGCTCGCCCGTATCCGGCAGCACGGCCACGACGCGTTTGCCGCGGCCGAGCTCTTTGGCGATCTGCAGGGCCGCGTAGGCGACCCCGCCGGAGGAGATGCCGACGAAGATCCCCTCCCGCTGGGAGAGCTGCCTGGCCGTATCGACGGCCTGCTCGAACGTCACATCGAACACGCGGTCGACCACCTTGGCGTCGTAGATCCCGGGGATGAAGCTCGGGCCGATGCCCTGGATCTTGTGCGGGGCGTACGGGCCGCCCTTCAGCACCTGTGACTCCACCGGCATCACCGCCACGGTCAGGATCTTGGCGTCGCGTTTTTTGAGCACCTGACTGGCGCCGCTGATCGTTCCGCCCGTTCCTACGCCGGCCACGACCGCGTCCAGCTTGCCGCCCGTGTCCTTCCAGATTTCCTCGGCGGTGGTTTCGCGATGGACCTTCGGGTTGGCCGGATTGTCGAACTGTTTCGACTGCCACGAATTCGGCGTTCTGGCCGCGTAATCCTCGGCCGCCTTCATGGCCACGCCCAGTCCGGCCGGACCGGGCGTGAGAATCAGCTCGGCGCCGAGGGCCTGGAGCAGTTTGCGGCGCTCGATGGACATCGTATCGGGCATGATCAGCGTGCACTTGTAGCCCTTCGCCGCTGCGACGAAGGCGAGTCCGATGCCGGTGTTGCCGCTGGTCGCTTCCACGATCGTCGCGCCGGGCTTGAGCTCGCCGCGCTTCTCCGCGTCTTCGATCATCGACAGCGCGATGCGGTCCTTCACCGACGACAACGGATTGAACGACTCCAGCTTCACGACCACCTCGGCGGATCCCTCGGCCGGAACGCGATGCAGGCGGACCATCGGCGTGTTACCGACCAGCTCCGTGATGTTGTCGTAGATCTTTCCATGAGGCATGACGATTCTCCTTTCGTACAAAAGAAAAGACCCGAGCCTGCTGCCCGGGTCCGATTCGCGTCGTGATGAGTCAAAGGCAGGTCAGGACAATTCGATCGGACCTTTCTGGCAACAACAGCAACGGCGCTCCGCTTTCATGAGACGCAAATTCTACAATAGCCATCTCGCGAAAAGGCCACGAATCAGTGACGGCCTTCGAGATGCGCCAGATTGTAGAGCGCCTCCTCCTCAGGCCGGATGGCCACCGACTCGCGCAGCAGCGAGATGGCCTCGCCACGGTGATTTTGCGCAGCGCGCACC
Source organism: Thermoanaerobaculia bacterium (assembly GCA_038244815.1). Classification (GTDB taxonomy): domain Bacteria; phylum Acidobacteriota; class Thermoanaerobaculia; order Gp7-AA8; family Gp7-AA8; genus DASVHS01. Next base: position 8,312 of record JBBRTB010000025.1, on the reverse strand, counting down.
AGCGCCAGATGCGCGTACGCACGGGCATCGTGGGGATCGACGCGGATCGCCTGCGTGTATGACGCTTCCGCGGCTGGCAACTTCCCGAGCGGCAACTCGACGTCGCCGCGCCCCGTCCAGGCGATCCCCAGCATCGGATCGAGCTCGCTCGCGCGCCGAAATGCTGCCATGGCCTCGGCAACACGATGCTCCTTGCCGAGCGCGATCCCTTCCATCGCCCACTCCTCGGCGAGATCGTGCGTCGGCGCGTGGTGCCAGACGCGGGTCAGCGAGAACACCACCACGAACACGATCGTAAATTGCATGATCCTGCGCCGCCCGGCGATCGATGCGGCGCCCACTCCCGCGAACACGAATAACGCCGGCAGCACCGGCAGGCGGTAACGCATCCCCACGACCAGCGCCACCGCCGTGATGCTCATGGCTACGAGATAGGCGACCACGAGCCGGAAAGCACCGCTGGCGGGACGCCTCCAGATCCACATTCCGAAGATCGCGAACGGCAACAGGAGCGAGAACCTCAGGGCCACGCGAAGCAGCGAAGCGCGCTGCCGGAAGAAATCGAAGCTATGGCTGTCGCGAATCTCTTCGTTTTGCGTCAGCCAGATCAGTTTTCGCCCGAGGAGCGAGAGAAAGCGGTTGGGCGTCTCCCGAATCTCCTCGATCGTCTTCCCGATGTAGTACTGATCCTCGGCCGCCGCACCGCGCACACCGGCCCGCCACGGCTCGCCGCGCAGCCAGTCCCAGGTTCCGCCCGGACGGGCCCAGGCGGTGCCGTCATGACGTGGCGAGTTGCCGATGTAGACGTTCATACCGCCGCCCGACTGGATGGCCAGCAGATCGCCGGTCGTTGACCAGTTGTGTGCGAATACCGGCAGCACGGGATAGGCGATCGAAAGCGCGAAGATCAGCACCGCCGCACGCGACGCGTGCCGCCACAAGAAGAATGTGTACAACGGAACGAGGATCGCGGCGGTCGGCCGCGTGACGATCGCCAGTCCCAGGGCCGTTCCCGCGAAGAACATCATCGTCAGCGGACGGCTCGACCGGCGCACCTCGAGTGCCGCCAGGAGCGACGCCGACAGCAGCAGAACGAACAAACCCTCGGCCAGGATCGAAACATCGACGAGCGCGAGTGGTCCGTACAGCGCGGCGAACAATCCGGCCAGCAGTCCGGCGTGCCGCAGCGAACCTTCCCGATTCTCATCGTTCAGGCAGGCGTTCGTGATCGCGGCGACGAGTACGGGAGTGACGCTTCCGGCAACGGCCTGCAGGAGGTGCACCGCAAACAGCGATCCTCGCGTGACGAACAGCAGCGCGCCGAGGAAAAGCGGATACCCGGGACCATGCGACGGAGCGGCCGGCCAGGAGAAGTCGCCGCTGGCGATCTGGTGCGCCCAGTTGAAGTACTCGATCGAGTCGAGTTCCGGCGTGCGGAACAGAGCCGTCCCCTGGAGCTGGAAGACGAGCCCGACGCGCAGGGACAGAGCCGCTGCAAAGACGACCGCCGCCGACCACCACCGCCTCACCGCGGCATGATCGCATGAGAGGTCGCAAGTCGCCCGTCGTGGAGGCCTCGAAGCGATGAGGCCCCCGTGACCTACGACCTACGACCTACGACCCCGCTACGCGGCGTTGGTGACCTGTCCGAGGTAGCGATACCCGATCTTGGCGACAGCCACGATGACGGCGGCGTCGGTTCCGACGGCCTTCTGGAGCTTGCGGCGGAGACGGGTGACGTGCGTGTCGACGGTGCGGCTGTTGAGATTGAGGTCGACGCGATAGTTCCAGACGCGCGACAACAGCTCGTCGCGGGGAACGACGCGATCCTTGTTCTTGAACAGGTACATCAGCAGGTCGAACTCTTTCGGCGACAGTTTCAGCTTGTGGCTGGCCGCACTGGCCTCGCGCGTCGATGGATCGAGGCGGATGAGCTGATCCTCGCAGACCGACTTGGTGGTCGTGGCCACGTCGCTGCGGCGCATGACGGCGTCGATGCGCGCGAAGAGCTCCTGCACGCCGAACGGCTTGGTGACGTAGTCGTCGGCCCCCGAACGGAGTCCGCGGACCTTGTCGGTTTCCTGACCGCGGGCGGTGAGGAGGATGACCGGCACCTTCGAGACCTTGCGGATATGGTCGAGAACCTCGAAGCCGCTCTTCTTCGGCAGCATCAGGTCGAGCAGAACGAGGTCGGGCTGTTCGGAGTGAAAGAGGCGGATGGCCTCCTCGCCGTCGGCTCCGGTGACGGTGTCGTAGTTCTCGTGGCGGAGGTTGATATCGAGTCCCTGGCGCAGGCCTGCCTCATCCTCAACGATCAATATCTTCGTCATAACCTTACCTTTTACGCATCAGGACGGAAGTGGTTTCGAGACGGCGAGGGCGGCCACGCGGGCCGGCTCGCCGGATCCGGTACGGGGGAAGATGAGCTTGAAAACGGAGCCTACACCAGGTTTCGAGTCGACTTCGACGCGGCCGCCGTGCGATTGGGCGATCTGCTGGACGAGTGTCAACCCCAACCCCGCTCCGCGGCGCGTCTGCGTATCGGAGAATTTCGCGCGGTAATAGGGGTCGAAGATGCGCGCGAGATCGCGGCTGTCGATGCCCATGCCGCGGTCGCGCACTTCGATCATCACGTTCTCGTCCGTCTGGCGCACGCAGACGTCGATACGCCGGTCGTCGGCCGAGTACTTGATGGCGTTGTCGATCAGATTGAGGACGGCCCGCGACACGGAATCGCGGTCCCACATCTGCGGCTCGATCTTGTCGTCGATCTCGACCGAGACGGTGAAGCCCTTGCTGCTGATCCACGAATCGTAGCTCGTGACCAGCATGGAGATGAGGTCGCGTGGATGCACGGGGGTGAAGGCCAGGGCTCGGGCCTGCTGGTTCTGGATCCTGGCCACGTCGAGGACGTTCTCGACGAGGTGCGAGAGGTGGAGCACCTCGCGCAGGATCTGATCCTCGATCTCGGCACGCTCCTTCGGGCTGAGCCTGGCGCCGCGCTTGAGCGTCTCGGCGCCGAGACGGATCATCGCCAGCGGGGTGCGCAACTCGTGCGAGACGTTCGCGATGAGCGCGCCGCGGAGCATCATCGTCTCCGACTCCTGATTGAGTCCGCGGATGGCCAGGAAACCGCCGACCGCCATCAACGTCAGCGCCAGCAGACTGACCCAGAAGGAAACGACGCGCTGGTTCTGCCAGCCCGAGCCCGCGAAAGCGGTGGGGACTTCCGCGCGAATCCCGAACGCCTGCAGCGGTGCGGACAGCGGAGAGATGAATGCCAGCCCGTTGGGCATCCGGATCAGTCCCGTGCGTGGCGAAGAGGCCACCACACTGACCTCGGCGCGCTGAGCGATGGCCAGTGTGCTGGGCGTCATCGACGTCCGGATCAGCGGCTGCTGCCGGATGGCCGCATGGACGTGAGCCAGCAGGCGGTGGGGATCGTACGTGTAGCGCACCGTGCCGCTGGAGGTGAAGAACTCGCGGCTGAGACGAGTGGCCTTCGACTCCGCTTCACCGAGCTCGCTGACGTAGACCGAGCTGGCCGGATCGTGATCGGGAACGTAGATGGCGGTCACGATCCATTCGCTGCTGGTGATCCACTGGCGGACGGCCTCGTCGTCCGGGATGTTCGATCCCCGCTCGATCTGCTGCCACTCATCGTTGGCGCGGGAGAACTCCGCGCGCACTGCCGCGTCGACGCGCCGCGCGGTGATCTCCGACGCGTATCCGGCGTACTGGACGGCCAGGGTGTTCGCGCCGCTCTCCATCTTGACGGACAGTTCGTACGAGCGCCACGCCAGCACGCCGAGGCCGGCCGAGATGATGAGAAACGGAAGGAGAATCGAGACGCGGTCCGGTCGCTCCCCGTTTCCGGAGCCCGATCGGAACCGCGAGAGGAAGCGACGCAGCATCTGTCTTTTCGACGCCAGGCTTCAGGAGATAACCGGGCTTCGCAGCTCCACGTTCCCCCGAGCCTAAGAACCCGGGACCTACTTCTGGCCGCCGGCCGTCGCCACCCCGTGCGCCTGCGCGAGATGACCGGAGACCACCTTATCGATGTACTCCTGAGGATACGGCTCGAGCCGTGCCTCGATCTTCTTATACGCGCCGCGACGCAAAACGATGATCCACAACCTGCCTGTCTGACGCGCTTCCGCGAGCACTTCCTTGAACATCTTCCCCGATCCGTTCTCCATCGACTTGCCGTTGATGGCAATGATCCGGTCGCCGGGCTGGAAGTCGGCGCGGGCCGCGGGGCTGTCGGAACGGATGGCCTTCACCACCAGTCCGGGCTTGATCTCGACGAGGTCGAGACCGAGATAACGCCGTCCGGAAAGCATCTGCCGGATGGAGCGTTCGCATTCGCTCGCGGGAACATGACACTTCGGTTCCTGCGCGCGCGCGATCATGCCCGCGGAAAAGGCGGTCGCCAGGGCGACGAATCTGAGGAAACGGGGACTCATTGCTGAAGACGCCAAACAGTGACGGCGACTACTCTAGCCGCCAAGGGAGGCGATGAGAATTACAAATTAGCAAATGTCGCATGAATCGCACGCCTCGATGCCGCTATCCGCTGTCAACTCTGGAAGATGAGCCTGCCGAACGCTGCCGCGACATGGAAGTCGGCCGGCGTCGTGAGCGTCGGGCGCCAGGCGCTGAATTCGTCGCCTTCGCTCGGATGACGGTCGATCCGGAAAAAGTTCGCCCGCCAGAGGTCGCCGGGTTCCGGCGATTCGACCCCGAGGCCCGCGAACGGGATGCGCATGACGGTGTCGATGGTCATCCGGTTGCGGGCGGAAATCAGCTTGCGCACGGCCGCGACGAGACCTTCGCATTCCCAGCGAACGTCCGCGAGCATCGTGCCGCGAACACCGTCGGGGGACTCGATGCGGGCGTCGAACGTCGTTCCCGCCGGACTGACTTCGATCTCGAAGTACTCCCGCGCGGTGCGTGGGGCGAGGAAGACTTCCACGACGTCCTCCTCGTATAGCGGCTGGTCGTGGCGGTCCATCGTGGCCACGACGTGGTCGTCGGCCGCGGAGAATACGACCGTCAGATACTCGTCGTCGTAGAACGCGAAGAAGCTCGTAGCCAGGCGCGGGGCCGCGCCGTCGGTGGCGCGCCGGAGGCGGACCGGCTCACACCCGCGGGGCATGCCCCAGGGATCCTCCATCGAAAACTCCCCTCGCACCATCACCAGCGCGTCCGCCGACATCGCAGTCATGATAGTGGGGGCGCGGCATATTGCGTGCAACGCGGTATCGCGGCGGGAACGATGGTTGACCACGAACTGGATGAACTGAAGCGGGAGTTTCTGGCGGAGGCCGATGAGAAAGTGCGTGAGATGCAGACGGCACTCACGGCCGGCAGCACTCCCGACTCTATCGAGCGCCTCGGATATCTGGCGCATCAGCTCAAGGGCTCCGGCGGCAGTTACGGCTACCACGGGATCTCCGCGGATGCCGCCGAGATCGAGAAGGCCCTCGAGTCAGCTGGCACCGCGGGGCTGGATACGAGCGCCAAAGAGAAGATCGAGCAGCACGTCGGGAACCTGCGCGCGGAGATTCAGTCGCGCGTCGCTGAGCTCGGCACGTAGCTCAGCGTCGAGCGCCCACTTCTTCAGGGGTGTTGGCGCGGCTGAGATCGCGCCGCTTCTCCGCCTGCACCTGATTGCGCCCGCTTTTCTTGGCCCGGTACAGCGCCTTGTCAGACGACACGATCAGATCCTTCGAGCTCTGGATGCGCGAGTGGGGCACGCTGGCCACGCCGAGGCTGATGGTGATCGTGATCGCGCCGGCCTGCGTGTCGATGGGAGTGGCCTGGACCAGCGCGCGGATCTGTTCCGCGAACGTAATGGCGTCCGCCAGCTCCGTTTCCGGCATCATGATGGCGAACTCTTCGCCGCCATAGCGGGCCACCAGATCCGTGCTGCGCACCGAGGACTTGTAGAGCTCCGCGACCGTTTTCAGCACCTCGTCGCCGACGGCGTGCCCGTGCGTATCGTTCACCTTCTTGAAGAAATCGATGTCGATCATGGCCAGCGACAGCGGGCGCTCGTACCGCTGCGACTCTTCGAACGCGCGCGCCAGCTCGTCCTGGAAGAAGCGGTGATTGTTCAGCTTCGTCAGTCCGTCGGTGATGGAGAGCTGCTCCAGCCGGCGGTTCGTCTCCATCAGTTCTTTCTGCAGGTCGACGATGCGCTTGCCGGCGCGCACGCGGGCCAGCAGCTCCGGATACTGGAACGGCTTGGTGATGTAGTCGTCGGCTCCGAGGTCGAGACCTTCCACCTTGTCTTCCTGCTCCGATTCGCCGGTCAGCATCACCACGTAACGCGAGCGGAACTCCGGCTTCGACTTCAGCTCGCGGCATAGGGCCAGCCCGTCCATGTCAGGGAGCTTGCGGTCGAGGATGGCGATGTCCCACGGCTGCGAGACCAGCTTCGTGCGCGCTTCCTCGCCGGTCATGCACTCGAACGTCTCGTAGCCGGCTCGCGTCAGGATGAGCCGGAGCAGACGGCGGATGGCATTGTCGTCGTCCACGACCGCCACGGTGAAGGATGAGGTGACCACTGCTCCCCTCTGCCGCAAATCCGCTGCCACGGTGCTTAAGTCTTTATACGCATCGAGATATCGAGCGCTTTGACGGAATGGGTCAGGGCCCCGATGGAGATCCGGTCGACGCCCGTCTCGGCGATGGCGCGCACGTTCTGGAGCGTGATCCCGCCGCTCGCTTCGAGCGTTACGCGGCCCGCGGTACGCTCGACCGCCGCGCGCATCTCGGCCAGCGTCATGTTGTCGAGCAGGATGAAATCGGGACGGAGGGCCAGCGCCTCGTCGAGCTCGTCGCGGTCGCGCACTTCGATCATGACTGCCTGGGGCATGCCGCGGGCGCGGATCCCTTCGACCGCCGCCCGGATCGATCCGGCGCGGTCGATGTGGTTGTTCTTCACGAGAAACATGTCGTAGAGGCCGAAGCGGTGGTTCTCGCCGCCGCCGGCGGCCACCGCGTACTTGTCGAGAAGGCGCAGGCCGGGAACGGTCTTGCGGGTGTCGCAGATCTTCGCCTTCGTTCCGCTGACGGCGTCGACGAATTGCCGCGTCATCGTAGCGATCCCTGACGCGCGTTGCAGGAAATTGAGCGCGGTCCGCTCGCCGGAGAGCAACGCGTGGACCGAGGCGCTGATCTCGCCGATGATCTGTCCCGGCCTGACTCTCCCTCCGTCCTCGACTTTGGCGTTGAAACGGGCCGAGGAGTCGAGGATCGCGAACGTGAGCTCGGCGAACTCGAGGCCGGCGATGACGCCGTCCGCCTTGATGACGAGCTCCGCCGCCCCCCGATCCCCCGGCGCGAAAATCGCTTCGGAGGTGATGTCGGGAAGGTCTTCGTCCAGAGCACGCTGGACGAGACGGCGGATGAGCTCGCGGTCGAGGAGCATGTTGAAGGAAGGATAACGGATCAGCGGTTGTGGGAGGTCGTTCAGGAATCGCGACGCCTCGGGCACCGTTAGATCAGATGGTTCGTTGACAATCTGGGGGCGCACCGGCTTCGACGGGGACATGTCGGGGTCACGGTTGCATGCCGAGTTGATTCCCTCGTAAAAAAGATCACCAACTGTAATCGCGAATAACAGCGAATACGCACTCGCAGCTTAATTGACTGCGACGCTCCTCTACCGGTCGCTCACGCCGGTGGAACGAGCGTCATGATGTGAGCTAAGGGCTCGCGGATGTCTCGACGCGAGCTACGAAAAATAATCGGGGCTGGTCCGAAGCCGTTCCTTGCTCTCCGGGCAGGCCAGGACGAGAAAAAGAAGTGAGAGCTAAGCATGTAGGAGCCAGGCTGCCACTGTTTTCGGACGCGGGTTCAACTCCCGCCGCCTCCACCAACGTCGCTCGCACTGCTTGAACCCGCTTCTCGTCGGATTGACGAAGAATCAATGATTTTCGCCAGATCGATCGGCATCCTCTGATGCACGCTTTTGCTTGACTTTGCTCGCGATACACAAGCAGAAGGCAAGCAACGCTTCCGCGAGACTCTCGCGAGGATCTCGGTTGCTCGGAGTCCGGACGCGATGCTTAAGATGGCTGCTGCGCGAAAGCGCCATCAGGCGTAATGGTCACGTCGAGAGCCGTGCACACGAGCGTCAAAACCGGGCCGCGTCAGCTACCGCGTGGAGTTGGACGAAGCCGCTACGCGGCGCGCTCCGCGTCCTTGATCGAGTAAGGCCCAAGGCACGAATCCGTCACCCGTTTCTCGAAGCCACCTGTTCGAAGGAATCATCACCCTTCGCAGTCCATGACCACGAGTGT
>JBBRTB010000024.1:0-64668 GCA_038244815.1 Thermoanaerobaculia bacterium | reverse complement strand
TCTTCCGGGACCACGCTCGGAATCGGGCTCAGTACTGCGCACCATTGCGTCAACGGCCTCGTCTGCGGAACCGCGCTCCGCAGGATATCCGTTCATCCCCTCGACAACGCGCTTGCGCGTTACACCGCTCGGAATGACGCGCGGAGCGAAGCGCGTCAACAGCGGCGTGAGCGGCGCGGTGATCGCGTAGAACAGGCGGTAGAGGCGTGTTTTCGAGCGAATGCCGTGCAACGGCTGGATGCCGGCCGGAACATGTGCGCCGCCTGGAACGGCAGGCGCAGGAGAGCGTTCTCCGTCCTCCCTTTCACGCGCGCCCACATGATCCGGCCGTGCTCCGTACTGTCCGTTCCCGCACCCGACACGTAGATGAACGTCATCCGCGGATTCCACCGCGCCAGAAGCGTCGCGGCGTTGAGCGTGAGGTCGTACGTGATGCGCGCGTACTCCCGTTCCGGCATTCCGGCTGAGGAAACGCCGAGGCAGAAAAAGCAGGCGTCGAATCCGGACAACCGCGGTTCGAGAGGCGCGAGATCGAAGAGATCCGCGCAGACGACGTCCTCGAGCTTCGCGTCCTTCTGCTCCACCGGCGTGCGGCCGACGGTCACGACGCGCCGGACATCAGGATCGCGAAGGCACTCCCGGACGACACCTTGTCCGACCATTCCCGTCGCGCCGAAGACGATGACGTCCATCGAGCCGGCGATTGTCGCACGGCGCGGAGCTCAGAGACTCAGAGCCCGCGGACCTGGACGGCCAGCAGCAGCAGTCCGTAGCCGATGATCCACGACCACTGGGCGATGTCGGCCCGGACGCGGAACAGTCCGAAGTGAGCCACGAGGGCCACCACATAGAGAATCAGGCAGATGATCCAGGTGATTTGCGTCGGGGCTTTGCCCCCCATTCGGCTCATAAAAACCTCCAAAGACGTCCGCGGTGCGACCACAATACGCGATCTTCTTCTTGTCAGGTGTGCAGTTATGAACAGCGGACACATCCGGCGGTGTCGGCTGATTCAATTCAATTGAGGGATCTATGCGGAGAAGAAGTCCTTGACCTTGTCGAGGACGCGGCGCTCGGGCGGGGTCTCCCCTTCGAGCTTGGCCAGTTCCTCGAGCAGGTGGCGCTGCTCGTCGCTGAGCGCCGTCGGGATGCGCACCCCGGCGTGCACGTAGTGGTCGCCGCGTCCGCTGCCGTCGAGGAACTGCACGCCCTTGCCGCGCAGGCGGAAGACCTGGCTCGGCTGCGTGCCCGCCGGTACTCTCAGCGTCTCTTCGCCGTCGATGGTCTCGGTCTTCACTTCCGCGCCGAGGATCGCCTGCGTCACCGAGAGAGCCTGCTCGGAGTGGATGTCGTAGTCGCGGCGCGTGAACTTCGGATGCTCCTTGACCGAGATGAACACGTAGAGATCGCCGGCCGGACCGCCGTTGAATCCGGCCTCCCCCTCGCCCGCCACCCGCAAACGCGATCCATCATCGACTCCGGCCGGAATCTTGACGGAGATCTTTTTCTCTTCGCGCACCCGCCCCGCTCCGTTGCACGAGGCGCAGGGATCCTTGATGACCTTCCCGGCCCCGCCGCACTGCGGGCAGGTGCGCGCCACGGCGAAGAATCCCTGTGAATAGCGGACCTGTCCCCGCCCACCGCAACCAGTGCAGGTGACGGGCTGCGTTCCCGGTTTGGCGCCCGATCCATTGCACGTCTTGCAGGCCACGACGCGCGGCACGTCGAGCGTGACGTCTTTGCCGAACACGGCATCGTTGAACTCGAGCTCGAGATCGAAGCGCAGATCGTTCCCGCGTGTGGGCCGGGAGGAACGCTTCCGTCCCCCGCCGAACAGATCACCGAACCCGAAGAGATCGCCGAGGATGTCGCCGAAGTCGGCAAACTGATTGGGGTCGAAGCCGCCCATTCCGGACACGCCGCCGTGCCCGTAACGATCGTAGCGACCGCGCTTCTCCTCGTCGGAGAGCACGCCGTACGCTTCGGCCGCTTCCTTGAACTTCTCCTCGGCGCCGGCGTTGCCCGGATTCTTGTCGGGGTGGTACTTCAGTGCGAGCTTGCGGTAAGCCCTTTTGATGTCGTCGATGGAGGCGCCGCGCTCGATGCCGAGCACCTCGTAGTAATCACGTTTCTCGGTGGTAGCCATGGATCAACTGGGGGTGGAATCTCCGGGAACGCCGAATTTGGCGGGGTTATAGAGCATGACGCCGGTCAGGATGCGCGACGCGCCCTGGAGCTCGAAGATGGCCTCGTTGAGGCGGGCCTTCTCGTCGGAGTTGATGACCTCGCGGGCTCTGGCGATCATCTTCGAAACGCTCTCGCGCTCGTCGTCCTTGAGCAGCTTCCCGAACTCACGGAACACTTTCTCGTTGGTGTAGATCATGCCCTCGAGCTTGTTCTGGATCACGCGCACTTCGCGGCGCTGGTTGTCCGCGCGCGAGTGCTCGGTGGCCTCGTTGATGATGCGGTCGATCTCGTCTTTGGACAGACCGCCGGCCGGATTGATCTGCACGCCCTGGGACTGGCCGGTGGCCTGATCGCGGGCGGTGACGTTGACGATGCCGTTGGAGTCGATGGCGAACGTGACTTCGATCTGCGGCACGCCGCGCGGCGAGGGGGGAATCCCCACCAGATCGAATTTGCCGAGGGACTTGTTCTCGCGGGCGAACTCGCGCTCGCCCTGGAGCACGTGCACCTGCACCTTGCCCTGGTTGTCGGCGACGGTGGTGAAGATCAGCGAGTTCTTCGTGGGGATGGTGGCGTTGCGCTCGATGATCTTCGTGAACAGGCCGCCGTGCGTCTCCAGTCCCAGCGACAGCGGCGTGACGTCGAGCAGGATCATGTCCTTGATGTCGCCGCGCAGGATGCCGCCCTGGATGGCCGCGCCCACGGCCACGACCTCGTCGGGATTGATGTTGCGGTTCGGCTCCTTGCCGAAGACGTTCTGCACGGCCTCGATGACCTTGGGCATCCGGGTCTGGCCGCCCACCAGGACGACCTCATCGATCTTGTCGGGAGTGAGGCCGGCCGCTTTCAGGGCGTCCGTGGTGGGATCGATCGTGCGCTGGATGAGGTCGGCCACCATCCTCTCGAGCTCGTGACGGGAGAGGACACTGTTGAGATGCTTCGGTCCGGAGGCATCGGCGGAGATGAACGGCAGGGTGATGCGCGTCTCCGGCTCCGTGGACAGCTCGCACTTGGCGCGCTCCGAGGCCTCCTTGAGACGCTGTAGAGCCATGCGGTCTTCGGTCAGATCGATGCCGGTGTCCTTCCGGAAGTTCTCGATCAGCCAGTCCATGATCCGCTTGTCGAAGTCTTCGCCGCCGAGATAGGTGTCGCCCGACGTCGACAGGACTTCGAACAGACCTTCCTCGAGTTTGAGGATAGAGATATCGAACGTGCCGCCGCCGAGGTCGTACACGGCGATGATCTGGCTTTTCTTGTTGTCGAGCCCGTAGGCCAGTGCGGCAGCGGTCGGCTCGTTGATGATGCGCAGCACTTCCAGGCCGGCGATCTTGCCGGCATCGCGCGTGGCCTGCCGCTGCGAGTCGTTGAAGTACGCCGGGACGGTGATGATGGCCTCCGTCAGCGGCTCGCCGAGAAACTCCTCGGCGAACGACTTGATCTCCATGAGGATGAACGCGGAGACCTCCTCGGGCGAGTATTCGCGGTCGCGGATCTTGACCTTGACGTCCCCGTTGGTGGCGGGGACGACCTGGTACGGCAGCACCTTCTTGGCGTGCGTGACTTCCTCGGAGTCGAACTTGCGGCCAATGAGCCGCTTGATCGCGAAAATCGTGTTGAAGGGATTGGTGATGGCCTGACGCTTGGCGATCTGACCAACCAGTCGCTCACTATCCTCGGTGAATCCCACCACGGACGGCGTGGTGCGGCTTCCTTCACGGTTCGAGATCACCTGCGGCGTCGTGACGTCCACGACCGCGACGCAGGAGTTCGTCGTACCCAGGTCAATTCCGATGATCTTCGGCATCAGAGCTCAGCTAACAAAGGACCGGTTCTCTCATTCCGAGCACGAGGCACGAGCAATCCGGATGGTGCGATTCTGCCGCCCCCGGATTCTCCGCCCTCTGCGCGGCTCGGAATGAGATGGTTCCGATCACTCTACCTCATCGTGTTGTTCGGGACCGCCGACGGCCACCTTGACCAGGGCGGGTCGCAGCAGACGGTCGTGCAGAAAGTAACCTTTCTGCAGCACAGCGGTGACGGTCTGGGAAGGGACGGACGGATTCTCCTCGCGGATGACTGCTTCGTGGATGTTGGGGTTGAAGCGAACGTCGACGTCGTCGATGGGCTTCAGCCCGGTCTTCTGCAGGATGTCGTAAAGCTGCTTGTAGATCAGCAGCACCCCTTTGTGGAACTCGTCACCCTCCGCGGCATGATCGAGGGCGCGGTCGAAATTGTCGATCACCGGGAGCAGGTCGCGTAGCAGGTTGGCCACCGCATATTTGCGGAATTCGTCTTTCTCGCGATCGGATCGTTTCCGGAAGTTCTCGAAATCGGCGACGGTGCGCAGGTAGCGGTCGTTGAGCTTGCGGAGATCCTCGTCCTCGCCGGCCGGGACCGCAGTCAGGCCACCGGGCTGCGTCTTCTGGTGTGTCAGCGTGTCGTCGGCCTCCTGCGCCGCCACCTCCATCTCGTGCTCGATGTCCGCGATCGACTCGCCGGTGTCTTCGATGACGTAACTGTCGTCGCTCGGTTCGTTGTCTTTGTCGTCAGGCATCAGCGCTCTTCCTGTTCTTCTTCGATCTTAAGCGACAAAGCTCGTCCCAGGTAATCGACGAGCGGAGCCATCCTCGCGTACTCCATGCGCATCGGGCCGATGATACCGACCATTCCCAGCGGTGCCGAATGGGTGCCATAGCGGCGCGCCACGATCGAGAAGTTGTGGACCTGCGTGAAGTCGCTCTCCGAGCCGATGAGGATCTGCAACCCATCCTCGTCGAGGAACGATTCCAGGATATCGATGAGCTTCTCCTTTTCCTGGAGGGCCAGGAACGTCTTTCTGAGGGCCCCGGCGTCGGAGAACTCGGGCTTGGTCAGAATCGATGCGGCGCCCTCCACGATCAGCTCGTGCTGGACGGGGGTGACGTCGTTGACGGCCTCGATGCCCAGGGTGATGGTCTTCTGGAGCATCTCGTCGTGCTGGACCCGCTCCTGCTCGGTCAAGCGGATGAGGCGGCGGCGGATCTGATCGAGAGTCAGCCCGCTGAACTCCGTGGTGATGTAGCGGCCGATCTTCTCCAGTTCGTCGCGCGTGAACGCCAGACGGGTCTCCACGATCTTGTTGACGACCATGCCGTTGGCGCCGACGATCACGCACATGATCTTGTTTTCGGCGACCAGGACGAAATCCATGCTGCGGATCGAGAACTGCAGCAGCGTGGGCATGAAGACGACGCCGATCTGGTCGCTCATGGAGGAGAGCAGCTTCGAGGTCAGTTGCAGCACCTCATCGAATTCGCTGACGTGACGGACGGAATCGTCGATGGCCTCGCGCTCGTGCGAGGAGAGCGCGTGCGACTTCATCAGATACTCGATGAAGAAGCGGTAGCCGCGGTCGGTTGGTATGCGTCCTGCCGAGGTATGCGGCTGCTGGAGGTAGCCGAGATCCTCGAGGTCGGCCATCACATTGCGGAGGCTGGCGGGAGAAAGCTGGAAACGGCCGCACTTCGACAGAATGCGCGAACCGATCGGCTCGCCGCTGGCGATATGCTGGATGACGATCTCCCGCAGCACCTCGCGCGCGCGGGCATCGAGGTCTTCACCGTGGATCTCGAGCTTCTGTACCATATGGATGACGACGCAGGTCCTACTCGACGAAGCAGGCCTGCTGGCAGTCATTTATCCCGAGTGCCAGCCGTCGTGTCAAGGTGAACGGGTTCAATGAGAAAGCTGTTCCTTCTGTTCGCGGTTCTCCTCGCCGCCCCACCGGGCGCGGCCGTGACCATCGACCGGGTGGCCGCGGTGATCGACCGCCAGGTCATCACCGTGAGCGAAATCTCTCAGATGGTGGATACCCGTTTCTTCAAGCGCGCTGCCGGGCAGAGCGTGGATGACTATCGCCATGCCGTGCTGGACAGTCTGATCGCGCAGACCCTGCGCTACCGCGACGTAGAGCGATTCGGCGCTCAGGACATCCCGAAGGACTCCATCGAGGCGCGACTCACGGAGATCCAGAAACGGTTTGCCTCGCCCGCCGATTTCACCGCGGCGCTGGAGCGCGCGGAGTTGACCCCCGAGGAGTTCCGGACACTGGTCAAGCGCCAGTTGCAGGTCGAGGCCTACATCCAGGAACGGTTCGCGCCGCTGGTGTTCATCCCCAACGAAGACATCGATGCGTACTACAAGGGGACGTGGAGCGAGCAGCGCCGCGCACGCGGCCTTCCCATTCCGCCGATCGACGAGGTGCGCGAACAGATCCGTTCGCTGCTCCGCTCCGACCGGCTGCAGAAGGAAGTCGAGACCTGGACGACGCAGTTGCGTGCCAGAGCGAACGTCGATGTTTATGCGTGGCAGTGAGACTGGAGATTCGTGGAGCGGCAGCCAAGCTCTAATCTGCGCTCTCTTTCTCCAGCATCTCCACGAACTCATCTTCGCTCAGCACCGGGACTCCCAGCGATTTCGCTTTCTCCAGTTTCGATCCCGCGGCCTCGCCGGCGACGACGCAGGACGTCTTCGACGACACGGACGCTCCGGGCTTGCCGCCTTCGCGTTCGATGAGCTTGTGGATCTCGTCGCGTGAGAAGCGGGAGAGCGTGCCGGTGACCACGATCGTTTTCCCGGCCAGGCGGGTCCCGGTGGCAGTGGCGACATGACGCGGTGCGACGCCGAGGCGCTTCATCTTCTCGAGGCGCTCGCGGTTGGCGGGGACGGAGAAGTAGAACGTGATCGACTCGGCGAGCTTCGGGCCGATCTCCGGCACCTCCACGAGTTGTTCGGCCGTCGCGTCCATCAGCGCGTCGATCGACTTCATGGCCGCGGCCAGCACCTTGGCCGCGCGCTCCCCGACGAAGCGGATGCCCAGCGCGTAGATGAAGCGGGAGAGCTCGTTCTCCTTCGACTTCTCGATGGCCTCGATGAGCTTCTCCGCCGACTTCTCGCCTTTACGATCGAGCGCGGCGACGTTCGCGGCGGTCAGCTCATAGAGCGACGCGTAATCGGTGACCAGTCCGGCATCGAGAAGCGCCTGCACGGTCTGCCATCCCAGACCTTCGATATCCATGGCCTTGCGCGAGCCGAAATGTGTGAGCGACTGCAGCACGATGGCCGGACAACCCTGGTTGATGCAGCGGATGGCCACTTCCTCTTCGAAGCGGTGCAGCGGCTGGCGGCACACCGGACACGTCTTCGGCGGGTGCACGATGCGCGCGCCGCGCGGGCGCTTGTCTTTGATGACGTCGACGACCTTGGGGATGATGTCGCCGCCCTTCTCGACCACGATGGTGTCGCCGAGGCGGACGTCCTTGCGGGCCAGCTCATCGAAGTTGTGGAGTGAGGCGTTGACGACCTTCGTTCCGCCGAGCCGCACCGGATCGAATTCGGCGACCGGCGTGACCGTGCCGGTGCGTCCGACGTACAGGTTGATGGCCCGCACGATCGTCCGCGCCGCCTCGGGCGGATATTTGTAGGCGATGGCCCAGCGCGGCGCCTTCGACGTCGTCCCCAGCTCGAGTTGCTCCTCGCGCCGGTTCACCTTCACCACGATGCCGTCGATGTCGAATGCCAGAGCATGACGGCTCTCGTGCCACTTGCCGATGAACGCCTCGACCTCTTCGATCGACCGGCAGAGTACGCGATGCGGATTGAGCGGGAAGCCAAGCGTTTCCAGCAACTCGTACGCGCTCCACTGCGACTCCACGCGCAGGTCGTCGGAGCGGACCAGGTGGTAAACGAAAGCATTGAGCCTGCGCTGCGCGGCCAGCTTCGGATCCTTCTGGCGCAGCGAGCCCGCCGCGGTGTTGCGCGGATTGGCAAGCGGCTCCTGGCCCCCCTCCTCGATCTCCTCGTTGATCTTCACGAAGTCCTGTTTGGAGATGTAGATCTCGCCGCGCACCTCGAGCTGCCGGAGCTTCGTCTTCACGTGCAGCGGCAGCGACCGCGCCGTGCGCACGTTCGCGGTGACGTCGTCGCCGCGCACGCCGTCTCCTCGCGTGGCCGCGCGCACGAGCGCACCACCTTCGTAGAGAAGGTCGATGGACACGCCGTCGATCTTCAGCTCGGCCTCGTACTCGATCTCGTCCCGGCCCAGCCCGCGCTGTACGCGCTCGTGCCACTCCCGCAGTTCTTCGAGAGAGTACGAGTTCTCGATCGACAGCATGGGCGGGTCGTGGACCACCGTGGCAAACCCTGCCACGGGCTCCCCGCCCACCCGCGCGGTCGGCGAATTGGGATCGAAAAACTCGGGATGCTTCGCCTCCAGCTCCTGCAGCCGGCGCATCCTGGAATCGAACTCGAAGTCGGTGATCTCCGGCTCGCCGGCGTAGTAGAGGCGGTTGTGCCGCCCCAGATCGGCCCGCAGCTTCTCGATGTCCGCCTTGACGCTCATGCCGGCCGCGAAAGATATCGCGAACGATCGACCTGTTTCTCGACGAAGCCCATCGTGGCCAGCCGGCCGTCGAGCAGGACCAGAAAATCGCGGCGTCCTTTCACGAGATTGAGATTGAGAGCGACGAAGCGCATCCCTCGCGCCGAGTCGTAATAGAGGATGAGACGGTCGCCTCCCATCAGTTGTTCCGTTCCCCGGATGGCCGGCCAGGAGACGCGTTTCTCGAAAAACTGATGCAGCGGACGAAGCACCAGCCCTCTCTCATCGGCTTCGGCCACGGGCCGCATCGTGCCGGCCATGATCTTCACGCCGCCCAACCAGAGCGTCCCGATGTAGATCCAGACGAAGGGCTCGCGGATCCAGCCGAAGCGAAAGGAAGACTTCGTCACGATGGCCAGCACGATCGCAATCGTGATCAGCGATGCCACGAGCACGATCGAGAGGCCGGCCCGGCGCACCCACGGCCGGAACGGGAACAGCCGCTTTGCGCCAGCGGCAAATGCAGTCGGTGACGAGCTCATGGCGTTGAGGGTAAAGTCTTCCAGCGCTGTAAAGTTGCGGCCCCGGGAAATGCTTCAGGCCGGTATGTGTTTACCATTTAAGCATTTGTGAGCGTGCGGATGGCTGTAGGCAAGATCGACGGAAGCGGCAGGCGAATCCTCGTCATCGACGACGATCTGGCCATTCGCGTCCTCCTGCAGGCGGTTCTGCGGCGCTTGAAGTTCGAAGTCGAGCTCGCCGAGGACGGCGCCGCCGGGCTGGAGAAGGTCCAGGAGAACGGCGGCTTCGATCTCATCCTGCTCGATCTCATGATGCCCCGCATCAACGGCTACGAGTTCATCGAGAAAATCGGCGAGCTCCATCCGGAAAAACGCCCGCACATCGTGGTCTTCACCGCGGCCGGCAAGCGCGGCGTCGACAAGATCCCCGCCTCGGCCGTCTGCAACGCCATCCTCAAGCCGTTCGATCTCGACAAGTTCATCGACATCATCTCGGATTGCCTTCTCGAAACCCACCAGACAAAGTAGGTCGTTGGTCGTGGGTCACGGGGGACTCTTCGCAGCCCCCGGGACCTACGACCGACGACCCACGACCCCTTCCCACCGACGACCTACGCGCCTTCTCCCCGCCCTATCCTCCACTCGATCTGCCGGATCATTCCCAGGAGGATCGTCACTTCCCGCTCGTCGAGTGATGCCCGTCCGAGGATGGCGCGGACTTCATCGTAGATGCGGGCGGGGTTGTTCGCGTGCAGGAAGCCGGCCTCGAGCAGAAGCGACTCGAAGCGCTCGTGCATCCGCTCGACGAGCGCCGCCGGCGCCAGCTCCCTCGCCTGCGCCTTACGCTCGATCGACGACAGGGAAAAGCAGAACACGCCGGCGGCCTGGGCCAGGTTCATCGTCGGAAAGGCGTCGCTGGTGGGAATGGCCGCGCTGCGCTGGCATTGCACGAGCTCGTCGCGGGTGAGGCCGCTGTCCTCCCGTCCGAATACCAGGGCCAGGACCTGCTCGTGCGCCAAAGCCGAGAATTCGGCGGCCAACTGCCGCGGCGTGAAGTCCACCGGCGTGGTGCGTCCGCGCGTCGAGGTGGTGGCAACCGTCAGATGCGTATCGGCGAGCGCCTCGCCCAGTGTCGCGGCGAAGCGGGCGCGCTCCAGCAGATCGTCCGCGCCGCTCGCCCACCATCCCGCCACGGGAAGGAGCTGAGGATGCTCGCCGACGATCACGAGGTCGTGGAAGCCGAAGTTCTTCATGACCCGCGCCACCGCGCCGACATTGCCCGCTTCCCGCGGCTCGACAAGAACGATGCGCAGCATGGCCATGGCGCTAAGCTATCAGCATGCGCATCATTCGACTGATCGTTCTTGCGACCGTTCTGGCACTTCCGCTTGCCGCCCAGAACGTCACGGTGATCCGGGCCGGGACGCTCATCGACGGCAAGTCATCGCAGCCCCGCGCCAATCAGATCATCGTCATCCGCGGCAACCGCATCGAGAGCGTGGCCGATGCGCCAGCGGCCATCCCTGCCGGCGCCAACGTCATCGATCTGTCGAACATGACCGTCCTGCCGGGTCTCATCGACACGCACACGCACATCTTCCTGCAGGGCGAGGACCCGGCCGAGGGGGGTTACGACATCCAGTTGCTGAAGTTTCCGATCGCCTATCGGGCCGTGCGCGCGGCGGTGTCGGCGCGGCGCGCGCTGGAACAGGGCTTCACCACGATCCGTGACGTGGAGACGGAAGGAGCGGGCTACGGCGACGTCGGCATCAGGATGGCCATCGACGAGGGGCGCATCCCGGGGCCGCGCATGTTCGTGGTGACGCGGGCGATCTCGACGACGGGCGGCTACCCGCTGGAAGGCTACAACCCCGACATCGTCGTACCGAAGGGCGTGCAGATCGTCGACGGCCCGGTGGAGGCGCGCAAGGCGGCACGCGAGCAGCTCGACCACGGCGCCGACTGGATCAAGGTCTACATGACCCACCGCTCCTGGCTCGACCGGAACGGCAACCTGGTGTCGCAGCCGACCCTGACCGTCGAAGAACTGCGCGCGATCGTCGACGAGGCGCATGGCTGGAAGCGCAAGGTGGCCTGCCACGCCTACAACGGCGAGGGACTGCGCCGGGCGCTCGACGGCGGATGCGACTCGATCGAGCACGGCCTCGAGCTCACCGACGCCGATGTCGCGCAGATGGTCAAGCAGGGAACCTGGTACGTGCCGACGCTGCACGTCTACACGGTCGACAATGCCGATCCGGGCACGCCGGCCGGCAAGCGCGACGCGAAGCGTGCCGCCGTGCACGGCCCTTCGTTTCAGAAAGCGATGCGCGCCGGCGTGAAGATCGCGTTCGGCACCGACGTGGGCGGCTTCCCCTGGACCCAGCCCATGGCCGCCGAGTTTCTCGACATGACCGGCCTGGGCATGTCTCCGATGGATGCGATCCGCGCCGCGACATCGAGCGCCGCCGCGCTGCTGGACATGACCGGCGACCTGGGCGTGATCGCTCCCGGCGCCTACGCGGATGTCATCGCCGTGAACGGAGATCCGCTGCGGGACGTGGCTGTGCTGGAGAACGTCGGGTTCGTGATGAAGGATGGCGTCGTCTTCAGGAAGTAGGCCCGCGGCCTACACGTCATCCAGCGGCTTGATCGGGTTGTGCACGTCGATCAGCATGGCCCAGGCGGCGAGATAGCGGTCGCGAGGAACGCGGAAAAAGCGCGGAAAGTCTTCCGCATGCGGATCGTCGGCCTCAAGCACGTAAACGAAGCCGCGATGCTCGAAGAGGATGAGGCGCCACGCTTCGTCGGCGTCGTCGTAGGGCTCTTCCATCGTTCCCATCGGAACATCCGCGGCCGTGAAGTGACGGAGGTCGCGGTCGGCATGCTCCCAGGCCGGGAAGAACACCAGCCTTCCCCGCTTCGCGCCGGCGAACTCGATCTGGTGCTCGGGCCAGTCGCTCACGCGTACGGAGAAATCATCGATGGTCGGGAACGAGCCGATGCCGTCATCGCCGGGAACACGCATGCGGGATGTGTAACGGGAGGACTGATCCCGTCAGTCGCTCGAGTCCATCCGGTAATTCGGCGCTTCCTTCGTGATGATCACGTCGTGGGCGTGGGATTCGCGCAGCCCGGCGTTGGTGATGCGCACGAACTGCGACTTCGTGCGCAGGTCGTCCACCGTGGCCGAGCCGGTCAGGCCCATGCCCGAACGCAGGCCGCCGATGAGCTGCGGAATCATCGCCGAGAGCGAGCCCTTGTACGGAACCTTCCCCTCGATTCCTTCCGGCACGAGCTTGTTCGCGTCGGCGTCTTCCTGGAAGTACCGGTCTTTCGATCCCTGCTGCATGGCCGCGATCGAGCCCATGCCGCGATAGGCCTTGAACGTGCGGCCCTGGTAGAGAATCGTCTCGCCCGGCGCTTCATCGGTACCGGCGAACAACGAGCCGATCATCACCGAGTTCGCGCCGGCGGCGAGCGCCTTGGTGATGTCGCCGGAGAACTTGATCCCGCCGTCGCTGATGACCGGGATGTCGTACTTCTCGGCGGCGCGCACGCAGTCCATCACGGCGGTGACCTGGGGAACGCCCGCGCCGGCCACCACGCGCGTCGTGCAGATCGATCCCGGTCCGATGCCGGCTTTGATGGCGTCGACGCCGAGCTCGATGAGATCCCTCGCTCCCTCGAACGTGGCCACATTGCCGGCGATGAGCGGAGTATCCGGAAAGAGCTTCTTGAACTGCTTGATCACATCCATCACACCAGCGGAGTGCGCGTGCGCGGAGTCGATGACCACGACGTCGACCTTGGCGTCGATGAGGGCGCGGGCGCGGTCCAGTCCTTCCTTCCCCACGCCGATGGCCGCGCCGCAGCGCAGGCGTCCCAGCGGATCCTTCGCCGCCTGCGGATAGCGGCGGGCCTTCTGGATGTCTTTGACCGTGATCAGACCCTTGAGGTCGCCGTTCTGATCGACGACGAGCAGTTTCTCGATGCGGTGCTGGTGCAGAACCTCGCGGGCCTGCTCGAGCGTGGTGCCCACCGGGGTGGTGACGAGGTTCTCCTTCGTCATCCGCTCGGCGATGGGAAGATCGAAACGCGTCTCGAACCGGAGATCGCGATTGGTGAGGATGCCGACGAGTTTTCCGTTCGCATCGGTCACCGGCACGCCGGAGATCTTGTACTTCTCCATCACCTGCATGGCCTCGGCGATGGATTGCCACGGCCGCATCGTCACCGGATCGACGATCATCCCCGCTTCCGATCGCTTCACCTTGTCGACCTCTTCAGCCTGCCGGTCGATGGGCATGTTCTTGTGGATGACGCCCAGGCCGCCGTGCTGGGCCATGGCGATGGCCAGGCGCGCTTCGGTGACCGTGTCCATCGCCGCGGAGAGGATGGGGATGTTCAGGCGGATGTCGCGCGTGAGGCGTGTGGAGACGTCGACGAAGTTCGGATGGAGGTCGGACTTGGCAGGACGGAGCAGCACGTCGTCAAACGTCAGACCGATGGCGATGGCCTCGGCAAAGCGTTCCGATGCGACAGGCTCGCTGGGGCCGACTTCGCGCAAGTCGATACGGCCAATCACCGGAACTTCATCCCGCAAAACACCTTCGTCGCTCATATCGCCCCCGCAGATTTGAGTATAGAACAGCCCTCAGAGCGGAGGAATTGCGGTCGGGTTGGTTGCTGGGTTGCCGGGTTGCCGGGTCGCTGGGTCGCTGGGTCGCTGGGTCGCTGAACGGCTACCGGCTACCGCTAACTGCTAACTGCTAACCCCTACCACCCACCACCCCCCCACCCCGCTACCCATTCGAAATCAACTCCTTCAGCATCGCGTCCTGCAGGGCATAGACGGCGTACACGCCCACCCGATAGTGGTTGAAGAGGAACGAGAAGGCGTAGATCTTCCCGCTCTCGGAGTGCACGTAGCCCGACAGGCCGACCACGCCGACGATGTACCCGGTCTTCGCGTAGACCTGCCGGGCGTACGGCGCATGTTTGAGGCGCTTGCCGAACTTCGCGTCGGGATCGCCGGAGTAGGGCAGCGAGCTGACGAAGTCGTCGCGGTTCGGGCTGTCCCACATGTAATGGAGCAGGTGGATGAAGGCATCGGCCGAGGCGCGGTTGTCGCGCGACATCCCGGAGCCGTCGACCTGGTGAAACTCCTCGGCGGGCACCCCGAGCTTGCCGGTGAGCCACTCGGTCACGGCGCCTGTTCCCGCTTCCCAGGTGCCACTCTGCCTGGTCTCCGCGCCGATCATCTTCACGAGTTGTTCGGCGTAATGGTTCTGGCTCTTCTTGTTGATGACGTAGACGATGATGTTGAGCGGCGTGGTGTGCTGTGAGACCGGACGCCAGTCGTTCCGCGGATCGTGCGGCGTGACCACGATCCGTCCGTCCATCGTGAGACCGCTGCGGATGAACGTCTCGGCCGTGACGGTGGCGAAGTAGTGGATGGGATCCTCGACGGACACGAACACTTCCGTTGCGCCGGAGCGCGAAGGGACGCCGCCGCGCACGATGATGGTGTTGGAGTTGCGCGGCCGGGTGATGAACGGCAGGCCGCGGCCGGTGACGCAACTGTTCTGGACGTCCAGAAAGTCTGTGGGAGGCTCGAGCTGCACCACGCATTGCCTTCCCGGGCGGCTCGGCGTCACGCGCACCTGCACGCAGCCCTCCTGCATGGAAAACGCCGACACGGGCGCCTCGTACCAGTTCACCAGCTGGTCGACCGGCCAGGTGGGATGGATGTAATCCGTATCGAAGTAGCCATACTCGAACACGAGATTGCCGCGAACGGTCTTGATGCCGGCGCGCTGCAGGTCGGTCGCCCACTCCTCGATCACCGCCGTGGCCTGACCATCGTGAAAGCGGCCGCCGATGGTCGGATCGCCGTGCCCGACAATCTTCACATCGCCGTCGAGAGTTCCGGAAGGATCCACGGCTCCGCGAACGTACACCGTCGTCGTCACTTCGAACGTCGGCTTGAGCAGGTCGATCGCCGCCGCTGTCGTGAAGAGCTTCATGTTCGAAGCGGGCGCCAGTGGCATATGCGGATTCTTCTGCCCGATGACGCGGCCGCTCTCGAGCTCGACGACCTCGATGCTGGCCTCGGACGCGTGCGACACCTTCCCGTTGATGAGCGACCCCAGCCGCTCCTGGAGCGTATTGCCGACCGCCTTTTCCACCGGCGTGGGGGCGGCGCGCCGGCGCACCCGGCGCCTCTTCGGCGCGGCATCGGCGCCTGAGACGCTGAGCAATGCAATCACGACGGCCAGAGCGCCGGCGAGGACACGCGACCCACACACCTTCATCGAGAGATCAGAACCCTTTCCACACGGCCTCGGCTGCAAGTTCGGTGCAATGCAATCGCGCTCCACTCATAGCATCGTAAACGGCTGCGGCAAGGCGAGCCGGATGCGGTCGCGCAGAACAGCCGGGCAACGGCGCCGAAGCGTATCGCGGATCTCTTCGCGTGAGTAGCGCCGGCTGAAGTGCGTGAGCACGATCAGACGGTTCTCGAAGCGACCGGCGAATTCGGCGATGTCGTCGAAATGGATGTGCCGGTACCGCGCGGCCCGCTCCTGATGCCCCTCCGCGATGAACGAGCACTCGATCATCAGCACATCGGACTTGAAAAGCGCCTCGCAGGTTTCGAGGATCCCGCGATCGGTGTCGCCGGTGTAGAACAACAGCGGATGGTCGGCTTCGACCGCCAACTCCACGCCCTCGCGGCGCAGTCGCGCCAGCTCAATGGGCGCGGCTCCCTCGAACTCCTTCCTGAGGTGATGACGGATCTCCAGGACCTCCCAGGCCCTCGCGGCCACGCGGTGCGTGGCGCGATGACCGCGCACGCGATGGGTCCGCCCCACGCGCACGACCTCGCCCGCGGCCACACCTACGATCTCGACGTCGTAGTCCGTGCCCTCCAGTTTCTCGTGCAGCGCCATGAGCGCGCGAAAGTCATCCGCCGATTCCGACGGCACGTAGACCCGTCCTCCCTCGATCCGCTGCAGCCGGCGCTGCCCCGCATAGAACGGGATGCCCAGGGCATGATCGAGGTGGGCGTGGCTGACGAAGACGTCGGGCACGCCGATCACGGCGTCGGGACAGCGGCCGATGTCGAGTGCGATCCCGAGCTCGCGGACGCGGAACCATGTCTCGTGACCGGCGCGCGATCGGCCCTCGATCGTGAAGTGCTCGGTGGGGATGGTGACGTGTTCTTTGTCCATGATGGGAGAAGATTGCAGAGTGCCCGCTCCCGAGTCTCCGATCTCTAGTTTCCAGGCTCCAGGCTCTCGATGACCCCGATCAGCTCGTTCAATCGCGTCACCGTCGCATCCGCCTCCACCGGCTCATGCTCGACCGCCGGTGCCACGGCCGTTCCACGCACGAGTGGGACGAAGTGCACCGCGCGCATTCCGCACTGTCTGGCGCCGAGGACGTCGACGTAGAGGTTGTCACCGACGAAGAGCATCTCGTCGTAGCGGACGTCCAGTGCCGCGCGCAGCGTTTCGAAGATCAGGCGCTCCGGTTTGCAGACGCCGTGCTCGTTCGAGAACACCATGGCGTCGAGCAGCGGCGCGAGCTCCAGCCGGGCCAGGATCTCGCGCAGAGCGTACCCGGGCGTGCGGCCGGTGTTGCTGATGAGGCCGGTGCGATAGCCGCGCGCGCGCAACGCCGCGAGCGTCTCGCGTGCATCGGGGACGGGCGACGGCAGGAGCTCCACCGCGGCCATCGCATACACGCGCTCGAGCTCGTCGACGGTCTCCTCGCCCAGGCCGCTCGTCTCCACGCCGAGCTCCTCGAGAAATACTTCGATCTGCCGGCGGCAGGGAATGTCCCGATCCGCCGACCAGTACAGCTCGTGACAGCGATGCCAGAGACGGCGATAGGCGCGCTCGATCTGCTCCGCTTCCCGGGCATGGCCGCGGGCCACCAGGATCGATTCCATCCGCGACAGGCGGATGCGCTCCTGGGCGCGGGAGACTTCGGGCGTGTCGGTGATCAGTGTCTCCCAGAGATCGAAGGCGATGACCTTGAGCACTACTGGAGCTTGACCCTTCCCCTCAACCCGTCGTCGTAGCCGTGAAAATACTGCAGCGCCGCTTCCGGGTATTGCCAGCAGTAGTAGCCGCTGCCGTTGTCGAAGTCGACCAGCCAGAGCCCCTTCACGTCGATGCCGAGGCTCATGACGGAGTCGGCCCATTGCTGGACGATGCACTGGTAGTCATCGGCGCTGGCACTCCTCTCATCGAGCGAGTTCACACGGTGCACCGCCTCCTCGGTCATCTCCTGCACGGCCGGCAGCAGAGCGGAAGCATCTTCATAGCTGAAGACTTTCTTCGGCACGAGCGGGACTATAGCGGAGATACCGGTCGCGGGTGGCGGTGATGGTCGCGGGTGGCTGGTCGCGGGTGGCGGGGCTGCATCGCGAGCTGCGCTGGTTGTGGGTCGTCGGTCGTCGGTCACCTGGGCCTTATCGCATGTGGCACGCGGCCCCGGCGACCCGCGACCAGCGACCAGCGACCCGGACCAGCGACCCGCGCCCGTTTTTGTGCTAAAACGCGGCCTGCATTTCGCTCACGCCGGAACGCAGGAGGATTCGATGTCGGTTGAGGATAGGGTCAAGAACATCATCGTCGAGCAGCTCGGAGTCGACGCGGAGGAGGTCACGCCCGATGCGTCCTTCGTCGAGGATCTCGGCGCTGACTCACTCGACACGGTCGAGCTGATCATGGCGTTCGAAGAGGAATTCGGCGTGGAGATTTCCGACGACGAGGCGGAGAAGATCCGCAAGGTCAAGGACGCCGTCGAGTACATCGACAAGCGAGCCAAGGCGCAATAAACCGGCCCAGCATCGGCTTTTGCACGTGCTGAGTGCCGGGCGCTCGCGCGGCTGACACTCTCGGCCGAGGAGCTCCCGGCCCTCAGCATTTTCGTTATGAACAGACGTCGCGTCGTCGTCACCGGCATCGGCATGATCTCCCCGCTCGGCATCGGCAACGATGCCACGTGGCAGGGTCTCATCGAGGGCCGTTCCGGCATCGGACCGATCACCAAGTTCGACGCCAGCGCGTTTCCGGCCCGGATCGCCGGCGAAGTGAAAGGCTTCGATCCCGCGAAGTGGATCGAGAAGAAGGAAGTCAAGAAGTCCGATACCTTCATCCACTACGCCGTGGCCGCGGCGCAGATCGCCGTGGACGACGCGAAGTTCGACTGGCAGTCGTGCGACGGCGACCGGCTGGGAGTCGTCATCGGCTCGGGCATCGGCGGTCTGCCGCTCATCGAAGAGATGCACACGAAGCTCATGGAGCGCGGTCCCACGCGCATCTCGCCGTTCTTCATTCCCGGTCTCATCGTCAACCTCGCGGCGGGGCAGATCTCCATCCGCTTCGGAGCGAGGGGCCCCAGCTCGGCGCCGGCCACGGCCTGCGCGACCGGAGCGCACTCCATCGGCGACGCCATGAAGATCATCCGCTACGACGAGGCCGACATCATGTTTGCCGGCGGCAGCGAGGCGGTCATCACGCCGCTCGCGGTCGGCGGATTCGGAGCGATGCGCGCGCTGTCTACGCGCAACGACGAGCCGCAGCGGGCCTCGCGGCCGTGGGATCTCGACCGCGACGGCTTCGTCATGGGCGAAGGGGCGGGTGTGCTGCTGCTCGAAGAGCGCGAGCATGCCATCAGACGCGGCGCGCGCATCTACTGCGAGATCACCGGCTACGGCATGTCCAGCGACGCGTTCCACATCACATCGCCGTCGGAAGACGGGGGCGGCATGATGCGGGTCATGCAGCGTGCGCTGAAAGACGCCGGCCTGGAGCCGAAGGACATCGACTACATCAACGCCCACGGCACGTCGACGCCGGTCGGCGACAGGGTCGAGACGGTCGCCATCAAACGCGTGTTCGGCGACGAGGCCTACAAAGTGGCCATCTCCTCCACCAAGTCGATGACGGGACACCTGCTCGGCGCGGCCGGCGGCCTGGAATCGGCCATCGCCGCGAAATGCCTGGAGACGGGCATCATCCCTCCGACGATCAACTACGAGAAGCCCGACCCGGAATGCGATCTCGACTACGTGCCGAACGAAGCGCGCCGGAAGACGATGCGCCACGTGATGTCGAACTCCTTCGGGTTCGGCGGCACGAACGCCACGCTGATTTTCTCCAGCATGGAATAGCTCCTGCGCCCGCAGCTCAGGGCGGAGCTCCCGGTCCTCTTCGTATCCGGATGACATGCACGCGCTTTGCAGTGTAAAGTAGTCGCATGAACAAAGTCGACGTGGCGGTCGTCGGAGCCGGTCTGGCCGGTCTGCACTGCGCGCGCAGCCTGGCCGCGAAGGGAGTGCGCGTCGCCCTCATCGACCGCAAAGCCTCGGTGACCGAGGCCATTCAAACCACCGGCATCGTCGTGCGCAAGACCTGGGAGGATTTCAGAATCCCCTCCGATCAGCTCGGAGCGGGGATTCGTGAGGTGACGCTGTATTCGCCGGCACGACGCACGCTGCACCTCACCGCCGGCCGGGACGAATTTCGTCTGGCCCGGATGCCCTGGCTCCTTCTCGATCTGCTCGAGCAATGCGCCCTGGCCGGCGTACGGTGGATGCCGTCCACGCGATTCGTTTCCGCGGACGAGGACGCCATCACCATCGAGCGCCGCGGGCGGAGGGCAGCCCGCTCTGCACTGCTTTCTCGATCCACGGCTCGCGCCCGGTTACATCGCCTGGTTCGTCGATGACGGTAGCGAAGGCCATCTCGGCGTGGCGGGATATCCCGACCGATTCGATGCGCGAAGGGCGCTCTCGGAATTTCGCGCATCGCTGCCATTCACCGCCGGCCGCCCACTGGAGCGGCGTGGAGGACTGATACCGGTGAACGGCATCCTGCGCCGGATCGCCAACCATCGTGCGCTGCTCGTCGGCGACGCGGCCGGTGCGGTGTCGCCGCTCACCGCGGGCGGAATCGACGCCGCCTTCCGACTGTCGTCATTTGCGTCCGAATGCATCGTGCACGATGCGGTCGACCGCTACTCCGGCGATCGCTTCCGCACCCGTTTCATCGCACGGCGCTGGATGCGGCGCGCGATCTCAGCAGTATCGAGTGCGCTGCTGCTCGAATGCGCGTGCGCGATGTTGCGCCTGCCGGGGATGCGCCGCCTGGCCGAGGAGATCTTCTTCGCGCGAAGATCGTTTCCCGATGCGGCCGTCCCGGCAGATTCAGGCCAGGCTGCTGAACCAGTCGGCGAACGCCGGCTGCTTGTACCGGGTGGCCAGGTCGGCGACTGAGGTCCCGTCGCTCATTTTCGCGTGGCGGTCCGCGCCGCGGTCGAGGAGAAGCCTGGCCATCTCGATATCGCCGCGGCTGGCCGCGCCGTGCAGTGCGGTGACATCCGATTGCTGCCTTGCGTTCGGATCCGCGCCGCGATCGAGCAGCAACCTCATCGTGTCGCGGTCGCAGACCGCAGCCGCGGCATGCACCGGCGCGACGCGCTGCGCGTTTTCGGCGGCAGCGTTGACATCGGCGCCGCGCTCGATCAGGAGCTTCGCGACGTCGGGATGGCGGAAGAAGATGGCCAGACCGACCGGCGGGAACCCGTCCGCACTCTTTCGATCGAGCAGCGAAGGATCGCTCGCAAGCCCCTGCTGCACGCGGTCGAGCTTCCCGAGAGCACAGGCCTCGTGAAAGTCGATCGAGGCGCCGAGCTCGACCAGAAGAACGGCGATGTCGTTCTGCCCGTTGTAGAGCGCGGTCAGCACCGCCGACACGTTCCCTTCCCGTGCCGTGGCCAGCGATGGATCGGAGTTCACGAGAGCGTTCACCGCCGCGGCATCGCCGCGCCGGATGGCGTCGAACAGGTCATTCATGAGCATGGATTCTACGCCGGAGAGAACTCCGGGGCGGCGGCACGCGATTTGATCATCATAGTGTTCATGAACACCGCGCCGAAAAAATGTGACCTCTGCCGGCACTCCGCCGCCGCCCACGTCGACGGCATCCGCTGCGCGCTCTGCGGCTGCACGTCCGAGCGCCGCGAGCTCGTGCAGCAGATGCTCGCGTTCCGCTCCACATTACCGACACGGGTGACCATCAACACACGAAAACGGTAAGCGGCTCAGCTATTGGATTGTTCAGCCATCATTTGTGGTTGGTGAATAGCATGAGTGATATGTTGAAGATCAAGAGAGGGCCCAAAGTCGTCACCGTCTCCGAGCGAAACCTGCAGAGCGCAGCCGTTCGTCTTCTTCCGAAGCACAACAGGCTCGTCTCGCCCGAAGTCGAGTATCTGCGGCGCGTGCTTGGAGAAAAGGCGACGCAGGTCGAGATCGATGAGAAAGTGATCTCCGTGCGCAAGCTCCCGTGGAACGAGATCGTCGCCGAATAGCCGAATAGTGGATCCGGGCTCGCGGCCGCACGCGCATCCCTTCAGCCGGGGCGCCTACTCCTCCCTCGGCGTGGGTGGGGGAGCGCGCATCAGGCGCTCGGGCATCCGGTCGGCTCCACACTCTTCTTTGCCGGCGGGCCACCAGCGCGGACCAGACCGGAACGGTGGCCGGCGCGATCGCCAGCGGGAATCGCGCCGCACGGGAACTGCTTCGATCGCGTTAGACGGCGACCATCCGCGTCCACAACTGCTCGATGTCGGCGGCACGAATGGGATTCCCGAAATAGAAGCCCTGCACTTCCGGACAGCCGTTCTCGCGCAGGAAGTCGAGCTGATCCTTCCGCTCGACGCCCTCCGCGACCACGCGCAGGCGCAGCCCCTGGGCGAGCTGGATCACCGACCGGACGATCGCGGCGTCGGCAGGCGCCGGGAGGTCGGCCACGAAGCTGCGGTCGATCTTGAGCGTGTCGATCGGGAAGTGCTTGAGATAGCTGAGCGCGGAGTGGCCCGTGCCGAAATCATCGATGGCGATGGAGATGCCCAGGGATCGCAGTTGGGTGAGCACCGCCAGAGTCAGCTCGACGTTCTCCACGGCCACGCTCTCGGTGATCTCCAGCTCGAGCATGTGGGGATCCAGCCTGGCCTCTCTGATCGCAGCCTCGATGCGCGACGCCAGCGAGATCTCGCGAAACTGGCGCGCCGACAGATTGACCGACACCTTGACATCCTTGTGACCGCGCTGGCGGATCATGGCGGCCTCCCGGCAGGCCGTGCGCAGCACCCAGTCTCCGATGACCACGATGTAGCCCCGATCCTCGGCTACGCCGATGAAGTCGGAGGGAGAGATGAGGCCACGCTCCGGATGGCGCCAGCGCAGCAAAGCTTCCATGCCGGTGATCTTCATGGTCCGGGAGTCGATCTGCGGCTGGTAGAACAGCTCGAATTCGTCGCGCTCCATGGCCAGGTGCAGCCCGCTCTCGAGCGAGATCCTCTCCTGCACGAGCCGGCTCAGCTCCTCGGTCGACATGTGATAGGTGTTGCGGCCTTCGGCCTTAGCCCGATACATGGCGTTGTCGGCGTTCTTGATCAGAGTCTCGGAGTCGTCGCCGTCATCGGGAAACGTGGTGACCCCGATGCTCACGGTGACATAGAGCTTGTGTCCGCTGATCTCGACCGGCTGGGCGATTGTGCGCAGGACCTTGTCCGCGACGTGGGCGGCGTCCTCGCGGCGCTGCAGATCCTGCAGCACGATCGTGAATTCGTCGCCGCCGACGCGTGCGACGGTATCGCCTTCGCGCACCGCACTCTTGAGGCGCGAAGAGATCTGTTTCAGGAGCTCGTCGCCGACACTGTGCCCGAGCGAGTCGTTCACCACCTTGAAATGATCGATGTCCAGGAACAGCACCGCCACGAGTTTCCGGCGGCGCTGGGCGAGCGCGAGAGCGATCGTCAGATGCTCCTGAAACAGCCGCCGATTGGCCAGGCCGGTCAGCGCGTCGTGGTAAGCCTGGTACTCGATCTGTTGTTCAGCGGTCTTGCGTTGCGTGATGTCGCGAATCAGGCCGATCACGCCGACGATATTGCCGCTGGCATCGTAGTGAGGCCGGTAGACCGCCGACACCCAGCCGCGATGCGGCGAGCCCGGAACGTAATAGTGAATGTCCGGGGACGACACGGTCTGGCCGTCCATGGCCTGCTCCAGCAGGTCGTCGACATGCTGCTCGCGGATGTGCGGGAAGATGTCCGTGGCCGGCTTCCCGATGACCTTTTCGGCCGGAATCCCTGTGAGGTCTTCCATGAACCGGTTCCAGAGCAGGTACCGGAGGTTGCGGTCGTACACCACGATTCCTTCGCCGGCGTTCTCGATGATCTCGGCCGCGAACTGGTTCGTCTCCCGGAGCGCGCGCTCCGCCCTGCCGGCGGCAATCTGCCGGTAGATGATGTAGACCGCGACCAGCATCAGCGCGATCGACCCGAGGATCTGAGCGGAGATCATGCAGACTAGAGAGTCTGGTCAAGGCGGGAGGCCGTTGCAACAAGAAATCGTAAAAACCCGGTCGTGGGTCGCTGGGTTCGCTGGGTCGCTGGGCATTCAAGCGATGAGGCCCCACGACCTACGACCCACGACCACGTTACCCGCTGCAACGCCCCCGCGACCTGCGACCCGCGACCTCCTACACCGACCCGCGACCTCCTACGCCCCCTCTATCCCCATGTCCCGCGCGTACAGCGAATGGAAGTGATGCACGCCGTTTTCGCGCCGTGGCGAATAGCGGCCGCTCGTGTACGTCGATGAGGCGAGGCCGCGCTGGACCGCCTCGCAGATGGCGATGTCCTCGAGCTGGATCTCGTCGCTGAAGGCGATGGTCTCGGCGAGGTCGCTCCTGGTCTTCGGGTCGTCGGGATCGCGGAAGAACCATTCGAAGATGGTAAGGGTGCGGTCGTGTCCCAGCGGCACGATCAGGTTCGTGGAGAAATTGTCCGGGTAGACGTTCAGCATCAGGTTGGGATAGATCCAGAAGTAACGGACCTCGCTGTCCGCGGCGGTGGTCCGGATGCGGTCGGCGTGCCGGGTGGGCGCGAACTGGATCGAGTAGTTCTCGCGCGTCTCGGTGCGGTAGTTCGGATAGTCGAGCTCGCGGAAGAGTCCGGGATGCACGATCGGGATGTGGTATCCCTCGAGGTAGTTGTCGACATAGACCTTCCAGTTGCACTGGAGCTCCCAGTCCTTCCGCGCCGCCAGACGAAAGCCGCTGTGATCGTGTCCGGGCATGTCCTCCGGAAGGCGGCCGAGGAACTCGGCGAGGGAAGGCGCGGCGGGGTCGAGAGTCACGAAGAGAAGCTCGTGCCACTCCTCGATTCGAAACTGCGGCAACGCCATGCTGCTCGGGTCGAAGCACTCCACTCCTTCGAACTCGGGAGTGACCGCCAGCCGTCCGTCGAGCGAGTATGTCCAGCCGTGATATCCGCACTGCAGAACCGGACGTTTCCCCTGGCCTTGCGCGACCGGGCCGGCGCGATGGCGGCAGACGTTCGACATCGCGCGCAGCACGCCGTCGCTGCCGCGGACGACCAGCAGCGGCTCGCCGGCGATCTCCGCGGTGAAGTACTGGCCGGGCTCGCGCACCTGTCCGGTCCGTCCGGCCAGCTGCCAGCTCTTCGCGAAAATGTTCCGCTGTTCATCGATGGGGACGCTCGCCTCTGTGTAGTACGACGACGGGATCGTCGACGCGCGGAAGAGCCGTGAATCAAATCGGTAGGTCATTCTAGTCTTCCAACGCCGTCTGCCGCCGCCAGGCCTTCAGGAGAAGGAACGCCGGAACGCTGAGCGCGAGCAACCCGATCGACCAAAGGCTGTTCCGGATATCGAGTGCCGCCGCGCCGATGAGAAACGCCACCGACGCGACCAGTGCCAGACCGGTCGTGAACGGATGTCCCCAGGCCCGGTACGGGCGTTCCGCAGCGGGCTCCCGCCTTCGCAGAACGAAGAGCGACACGAATGACAGCGTGTAGTTCGCCACGAAGAAAAAGGCGAGCTTGGCGATGACCGCATCGAACGTGCCGCTGACGATGAAACCGGCCGCAAGCACGCTGCTGATCAGAAGCGCGACGTCCGGCGTTCCCCCTTCGTTCACCTCCGTGGCCCCTCGCCAGAACAATCCGTCCTTCCCCATCGCGAACAGGACGCGCGGAGCCATGAGAACGTTTGCGTTCACGGCGCTGACCAGGGCGGCAACCATGATCGCGCGCAGAACCGTGTCGCCATGGATGCCGAACAGATGCTGCGCGACCGTGCCGGCGGCGAGATTCTGCCCGGCCAGCGTCGGCAGCGACACGACGCGCGCGAAACCGATGTTGATGAGCAGATAGAGCACCGCCACGGTGACGAGGCCGCCGAACATCGCCCGCGGCACGCTGCGCCGGTAATCGCGCATCTCTTCGCTGAAGTAGATCGGCGCGGACCAGCCGTCATACGTGTAGATCACCCCCTGCAGCGAGAGGATGAGCGCCAGCATCAGCGGCATCTCTCGCTCCACCTCCATCCGATGACCGAACGGGTTCTGCGATCCGAGGATGAAACAGGCTCCCACCAGGATCAGCAGGGCCAGGGCCTTGAGCAGACTCGAGGCCGTCTGCGCCCACCCACTCGATCGCGTTCCGAACCATTGCACGATGGTCAGCACCGCGAGCATCAGCAGCGCCACCAGAATCTGCGTGCGCAGCTCGGGCACCAGCCCCACTGCGTATTCACCGAAGAGAATCGATACAGCCGCGGTCGTTCCGCACGTGGAGATCCAGTCACTCCAGCCCACGATGAAGCCGGCGTAGTCGCCGAGAGCGTGGCGGACGAAGACATACTGGCCACCGGAACGCGGCACCATCGTCCCGAGCTCGGCCAGGGCATTCGCTCCGAGGAACGCGTACAGTGCCCCGGCGATCCAGACCGCGATATAGGGCCAGAACTCAGGGAGGTAACTGGCGATTGAGCCGGGTGTGCGGAGAATGCCCGCGCCGATGGTATTGCCCACCGCCACCGCAATCCCGAAGGTAACGCCGAGCACGGTCAGCAGCTTGCGCCTGCCGGGTTCTACGGGAAGGGACACCCGCAGATTGTACCGGGTGCTGGGTGCTGGGTGCTGGGTGCTGCTGGGTGCTTCGGTGCTCCGGTGAAGTCGACGTCCTCGCCGTCGGTGCCTCGGTCTTCGCTTGGTCAAGAAACCGAGGATCGAGGACCGAGGACCGAGGACAGGCCCGAGCACCGAGCACCGAGCACCCAGCACCGGCCCCCCGTTACTCGCCGTCGCGGATGCTCACCGGTCCGTTGACCGTGGAGAGATGGATGGCGGCGGGGCCGGCACCCAGCTCGATACGGCGCGGCCGATCCTCTTCATCGTCGGAAATCGTGCGGGTCTCTGTGCAGCGCTCGGCGCGACAGCTCACCGGCCCGTGTCCCGATGATTCGACGACCACGCCGGATTGATAGCCGCGCGGCAGCCGGAGCGTCACCGGACCGTTCTGCGTAGAGGCATTGAGGCTGCCGTTCCATCCGGAGCCGTCGAGCTTGACCGACAACGGGCCGTTCGTCGCGGAAAGCTTCACGTTGCCGCTGCCGCCGGAGATCGAGATGGGACCATTCTGCGTCGCCGCGTCGATCGTTCCGCTCGAGTCGCGGATGCCCAGCGGTCCGTTCTGCGCCCGCGCCGTGAGCGTGCCGTCGAACTCGTAAACGCTGATCGGACCGTTCGACGACGTGAGGTCGAGCGACGCTCCGCGCGGAGTCTGGACGATGAAGTAGACGACCCAGTCCTGGTTGTCCGGTCCGGTTGCGCTGACCTGGTCTCCGTTCAACGTCGCCTGCACCTGACGGAGGTCGACCGAAGCCGCGGCAGCCTTGCAGGCGGTAACTGAGAATCCGGTCCCAGACAACGATCCGACGACGCGGATGCCGCCGTTGCGATCGCTGTTCACGCGAAGCAACCGCACGTTGCCGACCGGAACGCTCTCGCTGACGACCGCCGCAGGTTCGCCGTCGAAGCGAACCCTCATGGCGCTGCAGTCGGTGACTCCGTACTCGTCATCGTTGAACGTGACGCTGCGATTGCCGTGATGGTGGGAACCGTGTGACGCCATAGCCGTGGCGCCGATGAGGAGAAGGCCTGGAAGCAGAAGAAGGGGTCGTCGCATCAAATCCTCCCGTCGTTTCGAGGGATAGACGATGCGACGACCCGAAAGTTAGTGCCCGTCACCCATTTGTGATGACCAGCTCCACGCGCCTGTTCTGCTGGCGGCCGGCAGCGGTCTTGTTCGTGGCGATGGGATCCTTCTCGCCCAGGCCGGTCGCGGTGACGCGATCGCCGGGGACGCCGGCATCGATAAGGAAGTCACGCACGGCGTTGGCCCGTTTTTCCGACAAGGCCTGATTGCTGTCCGTGGCGCCGACGTTGTCGGTGTGACCCTCGACGGCCACCTTGACCGTGTTGTCACTCTTGAGCTGATCGGCGATGCGTGTGAGCGATCGCTTCGCACCCGGCTTCACCACGCTCTTGCCGCTGTCGAACATGATGCCCGACAGCGTGACGATGAGACCGCGGTCGCTGGTTTTGGTCGAGGCGACCTTGGCCAGAGCCTGCTGCATCCGCAGCCGGCGCGCCTCGGCGTCGCGCTGAGCCAGCTCCTGGCGCGTGCGCTCCAGCTCCGCCTGCGCGGCCTGAGCCTGCTGGCGCGTTCGTTCGAGTTCCGCCTGCGCGGTCTGGACCTGTTGCGCGGCCTGTTGCTGCT
Source organism: Thermoanaerobaculia bacterium (assembly GCA_038244815.1). Lineage (GTDB taxonomy): Bacteria > Acidobacteriota > Thermoanaerobaculia > Gp7-AA8 > Gp7-AA8 > DASVHS01. The sequence continues at coordinate 36,933 of JBBRTB010000024.1, read as the reverse complement.
GCTGTTCGAGCTGCGCCCGCAACTGCTGCGACTGCGCCTCGGCTTCCTGCCGCTGGCGCTGAGCATCGGCGATGGCAGCCTGATTCTGCTGCTCCACCTCCGTGCGGTGGGCGAGATTCGCTTCGCGCTCGGCTTTCAGGGCCTGCAGTTCCTTTTCACGGTGCTCCAGCTCGGCCTGACGCTCGGCGAGCGCATCCGAGGTAGCCGTTCCCTGTTGCCGCGCGTTCTGCAGATCGGTGCGCAGCGCGTCGATCTCGTTGCCCAGACTCTGCTCGTTGAGCTGTTCGCGAGCCTGGATGGCACGCAGCGCGATCTGCTGATCTTCGACCTGGCCGCGCAGGCGCTCGACGTCGGCGGCGTTGCCGCTGGCGATCGCGGCCTGATAACGGCGCGTGAGATCGTCGAGCTGCTGCTCGGCCTGGACGCGCGCCAAACGATCGGTCTCGGCACGCTGGTCGGCGGCCTGCTGGCTCTGCTGGAGCTGCGCGCGAAGCCGGTCCAGCTCCGCGGCCTGGGCCTGACGATCGGCCTGTTCGGTGGCCAGCTGCTGTTGCAGCGAGGCGCGATCGTGTTCGGCCTGCTCGCGTTGCGCGCGCTCGGAGGCGGCCTGGGCGGCGCTGGCCTGCTGGGCGAGGTTCGTCCGTTCGATCTGCAGTCCGGGCACCAGCCGAGCCGACTCGCTGGAGCGGGCCATGTAATAGGCTCGTCGAGCCATCATCTCGGCGATGAACGCAAGGTGATCGGCGGACTCGCTCTGGCGGTTCACACTGTTGATCTTCCGGGCGGTGTTGATGTTGCCCTGGGCAGTCTTGAGGTCGTTGTTGGCGATCTCTTCACCGCCGCCGGCCCTGGCCTGATCGATCGCAGCCTGGGCGGCCTCGATCCGGGAATGCGTCGTCGTGCCGCGGCCATAGTCGATGTTCGAGGCCTCATCGCGCAACGACACGTTGGAGTGTCCGCCATAACGGGTGATGTCACCCTGTAACTGGCGGATCGCCTGATTCGTGCTGAGCCATTGCGCCTTCGCCAGCGCCGTGCGGCCGGCCCACAGCGCCTCCTCGGCGCGAAGCCGCGCCACCTCACGGTCCTGCGCGTCTTTGGCGTTCCAGTTCTGTTGTGCGGAACGCATCCGGAACTGGGCCTCCTGGTAGAGACTCGTGGCCAGGGTGGGCGCTCCGGCGTTCTCAGCCGCGGCCAGCACCTGCAGCGCCTGCGTCTCCAGATTCAACTGGCCCTGAGCAACCGCCTCGCGCGTCGTCTGTGCCGCCGCGGGAATCGCGACAACGAGAGCGAGCGCCAAGGCGATGAGATTGTGTTTCATGCGTTTACCTCCGGAGGCAGGCTATTGCAAGGAGAGTGCTGGGTTGGTGCGAGGCGTCTCTCCGGGCGCCTATCCCCCGAGATACGCCTTCTTGATCCGGTCGGAGGCGAGCAAGGCCTTGGTGTAGTCGGCGGCTACGATGCGGCCGGTCTCCATCACATAGGCGCGGTGGGCAGTCATCAGCGCCATATGCGCGTTCTGCTCGACGAGGAGGATGGTCGTTCCCTCGCCGTTGATGTCGCGGATGACGCGGAAGATCGTCTGCACCAGCTGCGGAGCGAGGCCGAGGGAGGGCTCGTCGAGAAGCAGGACGGACGGCTTCGACATCAGCGCCCGTGAGATGGCCAGCATCTGCTGCTCGCCGCCGGAGAGCGTGCCGGAGTTCTGCTTCATGCGCTCCTTGAGCACCGGAAAGAGCGTGAAGACGCGCTCGAACTCCGCTTTGCTGATCTTGTCCTTGCGGAGATACGCGCCGAGCTGGAGATTGTCGGCAACGGAGAGATTGGCGAAGATGCCCCGCCCCTCGGGAACATGCGAAACGCCCATCGACGTGATCAGGTAAGGCTTAACCCCGGAAATGTTCTGCCCCTGGAACATCACCTCGCCCTTCTGGGGGCGGAGAAGACCGGAGATCGTGCGCAGCGTCGTGGTCTTGCCGGCGCCGTTCGCGCCGATGAGCGTGACGATCTCGCCCTGCTGAACCTCGAGGTCGATGCCGTGCAGGGCCGGAATCGTTCCGTAGGAGACTTCGAGGTTGTGCACCGAGAGGATGGCGTTCACGCCTCCACCTCCGCCGGTTCGCCGAGGTACGCCTCGATGACCATGGGATCGCTGCGGACTTCCTCGGGTGTTCCCTGTGCGATCGTCTTGCCGAAGTTCAGCACGATGATGCGCTCGCAGATGCCCATCACCAGCTCCATGTTGTGCTCGATCAGCAGGACCGACACATTGAAGCGGTCGCGGATCTCGTGGATCTTCTCCATGAGCGCGAGCGTCTCGCCGGTGTTGAGTCCCGCCGCCGGCTCGTCGAGCAGCAGCAGGCGCGGACGCGCGGACAGAGCCCGGGCGATCTCCAGACGCCGCTGATCGCCGTACGGCAGATTCTTGGCGAGGAATCCGGCGCGATCGCGCAGCTCGAACGTGTCGAGCAGTTTCAAAGCCTCGTCCTCGGCGATCCGCTCGGCCTTGAAGAAGCGGTTCGTGTGCATCACCGCCGAGGCGATGGAGTACTTGTAGTGGATGTGGCCGCCGATCTTGACGTTGTCGAGGACGGTCAGTTCCTTGAACAGGCGGATGTTCTGAAACGTCCGGGCCACGCCGCGCGCGGTGATCTGGTAGGCCTTCATGTTCGCCGTGGTGTGACCGCCGAGACGGATCTCGCCCTCGGTGGGCTTGTAGACACCGGTAAGCATGTTGAAGATCGTGGTCTTGCCGGCACCGTTCGGGCCGATCAGGCCGATGAGCTCGCGGTCCCGGATGGTGAGATCGAAGTTCGACACCGCGGTCAGCCCACCGAATCGGATGGTCACGTCCCGGGCGTCGAGGATGATGTCGTTGCCGGCCATCAGGTCACCGGAGGTCCCTGGTCGCGGTCCAGCTTGTCGTCAGCGGATCCTTCATCGCGCGTTTCGTCGGGGACTCTGTCCTTGCGCTTCGGCAGAAAGTCCCACAGCTCGCGCTGTCCGAACAGACCCTGCGGACGGGTGAGCATCAGGATGATGAGCATCAGCGAGTAGATGACCATGCGCGGATCGCGGCCGCCTGGGATGAACTCCTTCACGCTGCGCAGCCCTTCGGGCAGAAACGTGAGGATGACCGCCGCCACGACAGAGCCGGAGATCGATCCCAGTCCACCCAGAACGACCATGGCCACGACCTCGAACGACTTGATGAACGTGAACATGGTGGGGTTGAGATACGCGGGCGTGTAGTGTGCGAAGAGGCCGCCCGCCACTCCGGCCAGGCACGAGCCGATCATGAACGCCTTCACTTTGTATCGCGTCGTGTCGACGCCCATCGCTTCGGCGGCGATCTGATCTTCGCGGATGGCCAGAAAAGCCCGGCCCATGGAAGAGTGCACGAGCCGGTTCGAGATCAGAATCGTGATCCCGACGAAGAAGAACACCCAGAAGAAGTTGCTCCAGGCCGGAATGCCGGAGAAACCGCGCGCCGCGCCGATCTTGTCGATGTTGAGGATGAGCACGCGGATGATCTCGCCGAAGCCGAGCGTGACGATGGCCAGGTAGTCGCCGCGCAGACGCAGAGACGGCAGACCGACCAGATAGCCCGCACCCGCTGCAAGCAGTCCGCCCATCAGAACAGCCAGCACGAGCAGCGCGTTCTGCAGGATCCAGTGCATCGACGACTGCGCCGGGAAGCGGTCGACATACGGGCCGAAATAGTAGTACGTGAGAAACGCCGCGAAATACGCGCCGACGGCCATGAAGCCGGCATGTCCGAGCGAGAACTGTCCGGCATGACCGTTGATGATGTTGAGCGACACCGCCAGGATGATGTTGATCCCCATCATCACCAGGATGCGGTGGTAGTAACGGATGGGCGGATAGAACCCCTCGCTGTACTCGAGGAGATAAGAGATCCCGATCAGAACGGCGATGAAGATGACGACCGAAACGAGGTCCCGCAGCCACCACCGTTTAGGCACGCGGCGCTCCCGTCACACTTTCTCCGGCTGGTAACGCCCAAACAGGCCGGACGGCCGGAACAGGAGAATCACGATCAGGATCACGAAGGCGATAGCGTCGCGATAATTCGAGAACGAGCTGCCGCCGACAAAGGCCTCGACGATTCCGATGATCAGCCCGCCCACGACGGCGCCCGGCACGTTGCCGATCCCACCGAGGACCGCGGCGACGAAGGCCTTCAGTCCCGGCATGATCCCCATGAGCGGATCGATCCTCGGATAGGAGAGTCCATAGAGAATGCCCGCCACACCGGCCAGCGCTGAGCCGATGATGAAGGTCATGGAGATGATGCGGTCGGTGGGGATCCCCATCAGTGCCGCGGTCTCGAAGTTGTAGGAGACCGCGCGCATGGCCCGACCGAACTTCGTTCCGTAGATGATGAACTGCAGCAGAGCCATGAAAATCAGGGCGACGATGAGCACGATGATCTGGTAGTTCGTCGTGGTGATGCCGCCGAAGTTGATGATCTCCTTCGGCACGAGCGTGGGGAAAAACTTCGGATCCGGCCCGAACACCATCTGGCCGCCGTACTCCAGGAAGAAGGAGACGCCGATGGCGGTGATGAGCGAAGCGATACGGGGAGCGTTGCGGAGCGGCCGGTAGGCGATGCGCTCGTTGAGGTAACCGACAAACCCGCAGATGACCATGGACAGGATCAGGACGACCGCGGCGCTGCCGAAGGAGGCGTTCTTGCCGGTGACACGCGTGGCGGCAAAGGCACCGCTGTAGTAGCCGACGAACGAGCCCAGCATGAAGATGTCTCCATGGGCGAAGTTGATCAGCTTCAGGATGCCGTAGACCATCGTGTACCCGAGCGCGATCAGCGCGTAGATCGAGCCCGAGGCGATGCCGTTCAGCAGATTCTGGAGAAGTGGCTGCATCAGGAGAAAGACGGTCCGGCGAAAACTACAGGCCGGACGCCTTCGTTGTAAAGAATTACTTCTGCGCCGCCACGCCGCCGTTGGCCGTGCTCGGGTCGATCGTGGTCGCCAGCGACATCTTGCCGTCCTTGATGGCGATGATGACGATCTTCTTGCCCACGGGATTGCGGTCCGGGCCGAGCGTGATGTTGCCGGTCACGCCCGGGAAGTCCTTCGTGGACGCGATGGCGTCGCGCAGAGCCGGCTCGTCGGTGGTTCCGGCGCGCTTGAGGGCGTCCACGAGTACGTTCGCGGCGTCGTATCCGAGAGCGTCCAGAGCGCCGGGAACGACGTTCCAGCGTTTCTGATACGTATCGACGAAGTTGCGAACCACCGCGGCGGGATCGCCGGAGAAGTAGTGGTTGGCGTAGTAACAGCCGTTGAGCGCCTTGCCGCCGATCTCCAGGAGCTTCGGCGACTCCCATCCGTCACCACCGACGAACGGCGCCTTGATGCCGAGATCGCGGGCCTGGCTGACGATCTGGGCGGCGTCACCGTAGTAACCGGGAATGAAGATCACATCGGGATTGACCGACTTGATGGTGGTGAGCTGCGGGCGGAAATCGCTGTCGCCGTTCGAGTAGCTCTGCTTGCCGACGACCTTGGCAGTGCCGGAGGAATTGATCGTCTCCTCGATGACCTTGGTCAACCCGGTCGAATAGTCGTTTCTCACGTCGGTGAGGATGGCCGCGCGCCTGGAGTGGAGCTCCTGCAGCGCGAAGCGGGCCATGACCGGACCCTGGTAGTTGTCGATGAAGCACATCCGGAAGATGTAGTCGCCGATCTTGGTCACGGCCTCGTTGGTCGACGACGGTGTGATCATCGGCACCTTGTTCGACTGGCAGATCGGCGCGGCCGCGATCGACGCTGATGAAGCGACTTCGCCGATGATGGCCTGCACGCTGTTCTGCGAGATCAGTTTCGTGACCGCGTTCGCGGCTTCTTCCTGCTTCGACTGGTCGTCTTCGGTGAGGACCTTGATCTGGCGGCCCTTGACTCCACCCGCCGCGTTGGCCTGCTCGATGGCCAGGATGATGCCCTGGTGCGTCGACTGCCCGAAGGTCGCCTGCGCTCCGCTGAGCGAACCGTACTCGCCGACGAGGATGTCCCCGGTCGTCCCGTTCGAAGCCGTTCCCTCACCTTTCGGCGGACAGGCGGTGAGAACGACCGAGAGCAGCGCTACCGTGACAACAGACCATGTACGTTTCATTCGTTTTTCCTCTCCTGGAAGGGTGGGCATTCTATCGCGGGGCTGGGAAGGAAATGCAGAATGCAAAATGCAAAATGCAAAATGCAAAATGGAAAACCTCAGGGTTGCGCCGTTCTTGCGTTTTCATTCTGCATTTTGCATTTTGCATTTTGCATTTTCACAAATTCACCCACACGCTCTTCGTCTGCGTGTACTTCTCCAATGCATCCCGCCCCTGATCGCGGCCGAATCCTGATTCCTTGAAGCCGCCGAATGGCAGCGCCGGGTCGTAGAGATTGTACGTGTTGATCCAGACGGTGCCGGCCTTGATGGCCCGGGCGATGCGATGGGCCCTGGAGATGTCGCGTGTCCAGACCGCGGCGGCCAGGCCGTACACGGTGGCATTTCCCTTCGCGATGGCGTCGCCGACATCCTTGAAACGGATCGTGGCCAGGACGGGACCGAAGATCTCTTCGCGGGCGATGCGCATGCCCGGATCGACGTCGGTGAAGATGGTGGGCTTGATGAAGTAGCCCTTGCCCGTACCGATGTCGGCGCGCCCGCCGCCGGTGAGGAGCGTCGCACCCTCACTCTTACCCGCGTCGATGTATCCGAGGACGGTCTCCATCTGCTCCTTCGAGACGATGGCGCCCAGGCGGGTCTTGGGGTGCATCGGATCGGCGGCCACCATCTTGCCGGCACGTTCGACGACCTTCGCCATCAGCTCGTCGTGCACAGACTCCTCGACGAGCAGCCGCGAGCCGGCCGCGCACACTTCACCTTTGCCGTAGAAGATGGCGTTGAGCGCACCGCGCGACGCGGCTTCGAGATCGGCGTCGGCAAAGACGATGTTCGGCGACTTACCGCCGAGCTCCAGCGAGACTTTCTTGAGCGTCTTCGCCGCGCGGGCCATGAGCTGCCGCCCCACTTCGGTCGAGCCGGTGAAGGCGATGGCATCGACGCCGGGATGATCGACCAGGGCGTTGCCGACGACCGAGCCTTTGCCGGGAATGACGTTCAGCACGCCCGCGGGCAGGCCGCACTCCTTCGCGTACTCGGCGAATTTCAGCAGCGACAGCGACGTGTTCGACGCCGGCTTGATGACCACGGTGTTGCCGCACGCCAGCGCCGGTGCGATCTTCCATACCGCCAGCATCAGCGGAAAGTTCCAGGGAGTGATGGCGCCGACCACTCCCACCGGCTCGCGCAGCGTGTACGTGAAGGCGTTGTCGGCGACGGGGATCGTCTCGCCGCTGACTTTTCCTGACCATCCGGCGAAGTAGTAGAGGCATTCGGCGGCAGCCGGCGTGTCGACGAACTGCGACTCGAAGATCGGCTTGCCGTTGTCGATCGTCTCGATCCTGCCGATCTCTTCGGCGCGCGCGGTGAGCATGTCCGCCAGACGCCACATGACCTTGGCCCGGTCCCGCGGCTTCATCTTCTGCCACTCCGAGCCGGGCTCCATCTGCGCGCGCGCCGCCTTCACGGCGGCGTCGACATCCTCCACACCCGCCGAGGCCACGTCCGCGATCTTCTCCTCGGTGGCGGGGTTGGTCGTCGGAAACGTCGCCCCGCTCTGCGCGTCGACGAAGTCCCCGTTGATGAACAGCCTGTTCTGCATCATGGCCGCGGAGTCTACCGCAGGCGATCGTCTACACTGCGCCACGATGCGGCTCACGGTCCGCGAGGGGGCATCGCGACATGTTGCCCTGGCCATCCTGTTGATCTACGCCGCGGCGACGCTCTACGTCGGTCTGCATCACGAGCCGTGGCGGGACGAAGCGGACTCATGGCTCGTCGTCCGCGACACCTCTCTCGCGAAGATCGTCACCTGGACACGCAACGCCGGAACGCCGGCGCTCTGGTACGTCCTGCTCGAGCCGCTGGTCCGACTCGGGCTTCCGTTTCCCTCGCAGGAGCTGTTGCATCTCGCGCTTGCCTGGACCGCGGCGGCAATCCTCCTGCTGCGGGCTCCGTTTCCATGGGTCACAAAAGTGCTGGTACTGGCCTCGTACTACTTCGCATATGAGTACGCGGTCATCGCCCGCAGCTACGTACTGACCGTCCTGCTCTCCTTCCTGATCGCGGCCTGGTATTCGAGCCGTCATCAACGGCCCACGAGGTACGCGATTGCCATCGCGCTGCTGTTCAACGCGAACGTGCACGGGGCGCTCATCGCCGGCGTTCTCGTCCTGCTGTTCGTTCTCGATGGACGATCGGCGCGCATCTCCCGGCCGGCGCTGGTGGTGATGCTTGCGGGTGCGCTGGCAGCGTGGGCACAGTTACGCACCGCGCCGGACGCCGCTTACCCGCACATCGTCCGGCAGATCCAGTGGGATGCACCGTGGCGGGCGGTAGCCAGCGCGTTCCTGCCCGGAATCCCGCTGATCGCCGGCGGGATTGGCGCGGTGCTGCTCCTGGTGCTGCTTGCTGCTGCGCTGCGGCGTCATGGCGACGCGCTCCTGTTCCTGGGGCTCTCGCTCGTCGCGCTGAACGCGCTCTTCGTGTTCGTCTGGTTCGGCGGCTATCGTCACGCCGGACTCCTCCTCCTGTGCGCGATCGTTGCCCTCTGGATGGCCGGGGACGTTCGGGACGGCGCGCTCGCGACCGCCGCGGCCATCGCCTTCAACACCGCTCTGGTCGTATCGGCGATCTTCGCGACGCGAATGGCCGTCGCCGACGTGCGCATGGCCTTCTCGGGCGGGATGGAGATGGGCCGCTTCATTCACGACAACCGCCTCGACCGGTACGAGATCGCCGCGCACAACATCCAGGAGAGCGAGGCCGTGCTCCCCTGGATCCCGGACAAACCGCTCTGGTATGCGGCGCTCGGCCGCTACGGGACGTACATGGAGTGGAATCGCGAAGAGGAGATCGGGCGTCAGATGCCGTATGCGCTGGCAGTGCGGAGGGCTGTCGTCCACTTCGCTCCGCGGGGAGCACCGTGGCTCATGCTGCTCAACGCGCCGATCGCCAACCCGGCGTCGGACGGGTTCCGCCTCATCCATGAAACGCGGCCTCTCGTCTTCCGGCACCGGGAGGAGCGCTACTGGTTATACGTCTGGACGGGGCCGCCGACGCGATAGACGTCGATCGATCCACCGATCGTCGTCACGTAGCGGGCGTGACATAACGCGAGGTACTGGTCGTAGTCGATGCCCCAGAGCGGCGTATAGAAACTGACGCGGTAGAAGTGCCTGCTGAGCGCGAAGTACCCGGGAGGGAGAAGGTCAGGCCCCGGTGCGTAGCGAATGACCGGCGTCGCCGCGCGCAATTCGTACTCGACGCTTCCGCCGCCGAAGTAGTGGACCGCCAGTTGGTGGATGCCCTCTCTGCGTACCCAGAGGTCGAGTCGCCGAAGATCCTGGCCCCAGTCGAGGTTCGAGTCGATGAGGAACTTGTCCGCGTTGCGCTCGCTGCCGATGCTCTCGTTGAAGTACGCGATGTAGGACGGATAGGTCTTCAGATTCTCGGCCACGTGCCAGGCCAGCAACGCCACTACGAGGGCCGCACCGGCGCGGCGCAGACCCGACGAGCTCAACGCCATGGCCGTGGCGGCATACACGAACGGATACACCGGAAGCACGTAGCGCAGCCCGATGGCCAGATGCCCGGCCGCGGAGACCGCGAAGAACAGCACCACAAACGAGAGCAGAACAAAGAACACGAACGACCTGCTTCGCACGCCGGCGACGAGAGCGGCGATGAACAACAAAATCGCGGGGATGGTCGTCTTCAGAAGGAATGCTACGACGTAGTAGTACGGCCACCCGCTTTTCGAGAACTGGCCGAACAGGAATTGCGGCAGCACGTGTCCCTGCTCGTACCAGGCGGCGATCGTCCGCACGTTGGCGGCATACTCGAGAAACGGGATGAGCAGTCGCGCCGTCGACGGGTACTGCTCGTGCGCGAAGCTCGCCCCGGTCTCAGCGAGCCCGAATGCCTCGAAGAAGACCAGCCCCGCCACGACGGCGACGGCCAGCGCGCGAAAGAACTTCTTCGGCTCTTCGATGCGGTGCAGCAGCAGCGCCGCCACGATCACGGCCGCAAAGTAAGGGCCGAGAATCAGTCCCGATACCTTCGACATCGGCGCCGCGACCGTGGCCAGGCCGAGGAGGATTGCCTTGCCGGCCGTGGGCCGCGCCATGAGAGAAACGAGCAGCGCCGTCGCCGCGAAGGCGAAGAACGTGAGCGCGAGATCGACCGTGGCCAGACGGCCGTGAGCCATCAGGTTCGGACAGAATCCGGTCAACACTGCGGCAGCCAGCGCCCAGGCCACGCTCCCGGTCTGCGAGAGAACGAACCAGTGCATGACGGCCACCAGCGCGGCGAACAGCGCGATCGTCGGCAGCCGGGCCAGAAACAGAATGCGATAGGCGTCGTAACCGCTGCGATAGAGAAACTGCCGGCCCACGATCCAGTGGTTGCCGCCCTTCCAGCCGGGCTGGATCCGGTATCCGGACAGCACGACCGGCAGCGCGCTGAGCGAGTTCATGAGCGGAGGCTGCTCGCGGAAGAAATCGAGCCAGCGCTCAGAGAGCTTGATGACCCCGTTGGCGATGTGGGCGGGCTCGTCGGACGTGGCGCTGTCGAGACGAACGCTCCCGACGGAAAGCGCTACGACGACGAGGACGAGTAGAGCGGCGGCCGCGGCGCCGTTACGCACGCGCGACGGCCGGCTCCTCGACGTATGGGGTGATGTCGAAGTTGCGGACGTAGAGCGAGTGTACCCGCTCCATCTCCTGGCTCGTCAGCAGCGGATGATCCGATGCCGCCACGAACTCGTCGATCTGCGCCTCTTCGTAGATGTTCGGCAGCGCGGACAGCATGGACTTGTGCGTGTACAGCCAGAGCAGCGCAAACTGGCCGATGGTCACGCCGCGCTCCTCGTACAAGGGCTTGAGCGTCTCGATCTTCTGCAGTCCTTCGACGAGCCAGGCCCGCGGACGGTGCGAGCGGTGATCGCTCTCGTCGAACTTCGTGTCCATCGTGTACTTCCCTTCGAGCATGCCCGACGAGTGCGTGACCCGGATCAGAAATTGCGGCGATGGATCCGCCGTCCAGGCCCGGAACGACGGGTCGAACGATGGCGTGAGCTCGCAGACTTTCTTTCCCGTCTCTCCCTTCATCGCCTCGCCCACCGCCTCATAGGCCCGTCCCCGCGTTGCCGCCAGGATAAATTCGCGTCCCGGATCCTGCTCCAGCACGTTGTAGATCATCTGCGTGATCGGGGCCTGGCGGACGGCGTTCGCGTAGATGCCCTCGTCACGCCAGCCGATGGCCGGACCGAGCGAAGGACCGTACGCGAGAATCTTTCCTTCGCGCTTGAGCGACTCCAGCGTCTCCCAGTGCTCGTCCTGCATCAGCACGTCCACACGCGGGTTGTGCGGCTGGTAGATCGCCACGTGGTCCGTGCCCAGGCGCTTGAGCGACTGCTCGAGCGCGAAGCGGATGAACTTCGGCGACATGTCCTGCGGCAGTTCGCGCTGTCCGCGCGGGCGTTCCGGGTTGTTGTAGAAGTCATAGCCGAACTTCGTTCCGACGATGGTGTCAGGACGCTCCTCGAGAATCGGTGCGAGAACGGTCTCTCCTCGCCCGTTCCCATACGCGTCCGCGGTATCGATGTAGTTGATCCCGCGATCGAGCCCAACGCGGATCAGCCGCTGAGCCTCGGCGTCCGTGTAGTTGCCCCACCAGCCGGTGGTCAGCGTCCAGGTGCCGAAGCCGAGCTCGGACAACTCGAGATTGGTGCCGTGTAGTTTTCGGTAGCGCATGTCGGCTAATCGTATCGCGTCGCCGGGTCGCTGGGTTGCTGGGTTGCTGGGTTGCTGGGTCGCTCGGTCGCTCGGTCGCTCGGTCGCTCGGTCGCTCGGTCGCTCGGTCGCTCGGTCGCCGGGAGATTTTAGCGTCCCAGCGTCCCAGCGTCCCAGCGACCTAAGAGTCACTTTCCTGCGAACGCCGGCTTCCTCTTCTGGTTATACGCGCCGAGGCCTTCCTTGGCGTCCTCGCTTTGGAAGAGCTGCTGCTGCAGCTCGCGCTCGACCGCGAGCGCGGACTCCATCGGGATTTCCCAGCCGGTCTGCACGGCGCGTTTGATGCGGCCGACAGCCTTGGCCGCCTTGTTCGGGGGACAGAAGCTCCAGGCGTACTCCATGACGCGGTCCCACCACTTCTTCCCGCCCTCCTCGGCCGGCCAGACGTAGTTGACGATGCCGAGGTCGCGGGCTTCCTCGAACTCGAAGAGATCGCCTTCGATCATCTTCTCGATCGCTTTCGACTTGCCGACGATCCGGGAGAGGCGTTGCGTTCCACCGGTTCCAGGCAACACGCCGAGCGAGACTTCCGGAAGACCGACTTTGCCGGCCCCCTGCTTGGCGATGCGGATGTCCGCGGCCATGGCGATCTCGAGACCGCCGCCGACGGTGTGGCCGTTGAGCGCGGCGATGACGAGCTTCGGTGTGTGCTCGAACCGCAGCAGCGTCTCGTTGGCGTGAAGACAGAACATGTACTTGAAGCCCGGGGTGACCTCCGAGAGCATCTTGATGTTCGCGCCGGCCGAGAAGAACTTGTCGCCGGCGCCGCGCAGGACGATGACGTGCACGGCGTCGTCCATCCTGGCGTTGAGGATGCACGTGTCGAGCTCCTTGTTCATTTCGTACGTGTACGTGTTCGCGGGCGGGTCGTTCAACTCGAAGATGGCGACGCCTTTTTCCACGCGATAGTCGATCAGGTTTCCAGACATTGATGCTCCTTTGATAGCGGGGATTGTACTCAATGGAGATCTCCGGTTCTCACCTTCCATCTCCGAACGACACCCCCAGGCTCCTCGCCGTGGCCACCATCTCGCCGTCGGGGTCGACGCGCTTCGGATTGGAGATGGCGTCGCGGATCGGCACGGACACGATCTTCTCCTCGCGGTAGGCGACCATGCGTCCGAACTCGCCGCGGGCGATGAGGTCGGCCGCGGCCTTGCCGAAACGCGTGGCCAGAATGCGGTCGAACGCGATCGGTGAGCCGCCCCTCTGGATGTGACCGAGGACCGTGACGCGGATCTCCAGCTCGATGTGCTGGGCGATGTCGGCAGCGACCTGATAGGCGATGCCGCCGAGGCGGCGTGAGGCCTTATCGAGGTAACTCTCTTCGCCGCCGACGCGCTTCGCTCCCTCGGCCACGACGATGATGTCGAACTTCGAGCCTTCGCTCTGGCGCTCGCGGATGGAGTCGACGATGTGCTCCGGACGATATTCGATCTCCGGGATGAGGATGATGTCCGCTCCGCCGGCGATTCCCGAATAGAGAGCGATCCATCCGCAGTTGCGGCCCATGACCTCGAGGATCATCACGCGGTCGTGGCTCTCCGCGGTCGTGTGCAGGCGATCGACCGCATCGGTGGCCACCGTGACCGCGGTCATGAACCCGAACGTGTAATCGGTGGCGGCGAGGTCGTTGTCGATCGTCTTGGGAACGGCCACCATCGGCAGTCCCATGTCGCACAGGCGCTGCGCGATCTTGAGGGTGCCGTCGCCGCCGATGGCGATGATGCCGTCGAGGCCGAGGCGTTTGACGGTGTCGACGACGAGAGCGGAACGGTCTTCGGACCGGCCGTCACCAACGGGAAACTCGAAGGGATTCCCGCGATTGGTCGTGCGGAGCAGCGTCCCGCCCTTCGGCAGGATTCCTCGAATCGACTCGCCGGTCAGCGGAATGGTCGCCCCCGTCATCAGTCCCTCGAATCCGAGCTGGATGCCCAGGACCTCGAAGTCATAGTCGCGTGTGGCCGTGCGGACCGCCGCGCGGATGACCGCGTTGAGGCCGGGGCAATCGCCTCCGCCGGTGAGAATTGCGATCTTCTTACGTTTGCTCATGTGCGCCCGGAGAGTAATGCAGAACGGACGCGAGGGATCGTTCGACCGAGGTCAGCCGTTGCCAAGAGATTGAAGATTACAGATCGGCAAGCACCCTCATGCATTGGCACTGCCGTTGCTCTTCCGTAAGACGCCGGCGAACGTGAGGCCGGCTAAACGCTGGAGGAAAAAGCATGAGCATTATCGGATGGATTATTTTCGGCGCAATCGTCGGCGTGATCGCCAAGTTCCTCATGCCCGGTCGTGACCCGGGCGGTTGGATCGTCACGATTCTGCTCGGCATCGCAGGATCGTTTGTGGGAGGGTTCCTGGCCTCGACGCTGATGGGTCGTCAGGAACAGACCGCCGGCTGGATCGGCTCGATCATCGGGGCAATCGTGCTTCTGTTCATCTATCGTCTCATCGTCGGCCGCCGTACCGTCGTCTAGACTTCGCTATCCCCTGGTTGACTTCGAAGGCCTCGCCCGCGCGAGGCCTTCTTTGTTCAACGAACGGTGACGTTGATCGTACCGTTGCCGGGAGACGAAACCCTGCACGTTTTCGCACGTCTCATCCATTAGGTTGACGGATCACTCCCGGGCACTGGCATTCGCGGTGCACGCGTTTTGAGCATAAGCTGGCGTCAGTCTCCTGACATCAGACCGGCCCGCCGACCCAACTCATTTTCAGGCAGGCGACCCCCAGGAGGAGCAGAAGAAGCTATGAGCCAGGCCACAAAAAGAATGTTGTCGATGGTGGCGATCGTGATCGCGTCCGTCGCATTCGGCGTACTCATCACCGCCGATCTCGGTTTCATGCGTAAGTCGAATGCGCAGACCACAGCGTCGGTCTCGACGCCGCAGGGTCCGGTCACGACGGTCACCATTCCGTCGTTCGCGGACGTCGCGTCGCGGGTGATGCCGACCGTCGTATCCATCACCAGCACGGAAATCATTCACAAGAGCGATCAGCAGCGCCGCGGCGGCAGCATCGATCCGTTCGATTTCTTTTTCCCCGATCCGCGCAACCCGCATCGCGGGCAGGGCAACGACGGCGGCGATGACGAGCGTCCCCAGCGCAGCGGCGGCTCCGGATTCATCATCTCCCCGGACGGCTATATCCTGACGAACAACCACGTCGTCGAGGGCGCGTCGCGCATCGACGTGCATTTCGGTGCAGATGAGAACGGCAACGGCGGGCGCACGGTACCGGCCAAGATCATCGGCCGCGACCCCGCCACCGACATCGCGCTGGTCAAGATCGACGTCGGCAATAACCTTCCCTACGTCAGCCTCGGCGACTCGGACCGCATCCGCAAGGGTGACTGGGCCATCGCCATCGGCAATCCGTTCCAGCTCGAGAACACGCTCACCGTCGGTGTGATCTCCGCCAAGGGCCGCGCCCTCGGCTTCAGCGAAGAGACCCGCTCCTTCGAGAACTTCATCCAAACCGATGCCGCCATCAACTTCGGCAACTCCGGCGGCCCCCTGCTCAACATCAACGGCGAGGTCGTGGGCATCAATACGGCCATCCGCGGCGGTGGTGCACAGGGTCTCGGCTTCGCCACACCGATCAACACCGCGAAACGCCTCCTTCCGCAGCTCAAGGAGGGGAAGGTGACCCGGGGCTACCTCGGTATGACCATCACCGAAGTCGGCCAGGATGCGCGTGAAGCGTTCAATCTGCCCGCCGATACGCACGGTGCACTCGTCCAGAACGTCACGCCGGGCAAGCCAGCCGACAAGGCCGGCATCCAGCATGGCGATGTCGTCACAGACATCGACGGCAAACCTATCCGCAATAACCGCGACCTGATCGACACCATCTCCTATCTGCCCGTCGGCAGCGCAGTGAAGATCGGCCTCCTGCGCAATGGACGGCACGAGGTGGTGACGGCGAAGACCGCCGAGCGTCCGCTGGAGATCTCGGCGAGCGACGAAGGCTCGACGAATCCGACGGAACCGGCGCGCAACAAGCTCGGCATGTCCGTGCAGGACGTGACCCCGCAGCTCCGCCAGGCGTACGGGCTTCCGGACAACATCCGTAACGGCGTGGTGGTGACCAGCGTCAAGCCGGTCTCCGCCGCCGCCGACGCGAACATCGGCGAAGGCGATGTGATCACCGAGGTCCAGGGGCTGTCCGTGAAGAACGTGTCGGATTTCCGGACCGTCATCGATCGCCTGCACAGCGGGTCGAAGGCGCGCATGTACGTCACCAGCATGGTGCGTGGCGGTGCCCCGCTGGAAAGCTATCGCTACGTCACCATCCCCTGAGCAACACCAGGATCGACGATGTGGAAGGCCGCCTCCGGGCGGCCTTCTTTTTTTTTCGGCTTTAGAATCGCCGCCGTGGCCGACGAACAGCTCATGCGGCGCGCGCTTGCTCTGGCCGAGCGCGGCCGCTATTCGGTAAGTCCCAACCCGATGGTCGGCTGCGTGATCGTGCGCGACGGCGCCGTGATCGGCGAAGGTTTCCATCGCCGGGCTGGAGAGCCGCACGCGGAGATCGAGGCGCTGCAGCAATCAGGCGATGCCCGGGGCGGCACGCTGTACGTGACGCTGGAGCCGTGTGCCCATCACGGCCGCACTCCTCCATGCGCCAGCGCGGTCATGGCCTCGGGAGTGAGGCGGGTCGTCGTGGCCATGCGCGATCCGCACGACCTCGTCGACGGCCGCGGCATCGCCATGATGCGCGAGGCGGGAATCGAGGTGGTGACGGGAGTGTGCGAGCCGGAGGCACGGCGGCTCAACGAGACGTTCCTCTGGGCCGTGACGCGGCAGCTGCCGTTCGTTCTCATCAAGGCCGCCATGACCCTCGACGGAAAACTAGCCACCCTCACCGGCGACAGCCAGTGGATCACTGGTGAGCAGGCGCGCGAACGGAGCCTGGAGCTGCGCGAGGAGTACGACGCCATCCTCGTCGGCAGCGGCACCGTCCGCACGGACAATCCCCGGTTGACACGCCGGCTCGGGCTGAACGGCTCGATCACCCCATGGACCCGGGTCGTGCTCGACGGCGACGGCGAGATGCCTGATCACGCCCGGCTTCTCTCCGACGGCGGCCGCACACTACTCTTCACATCCGCCGAGCGCGACGGCCACGGAGACATCGAGGTCATCCGCACGGAAGGGCACGCCGACCTGGCTACCGTTCTGGGCGAGCTCTACGCGCGCGGTCTGAGATCCGTGATCGTGGAAGGAGGAGCGGGAGTGATCGGCGACTTTCTGCACGCCGGACTGTGGCAGAAGATGATCGTGTTTGTGGCACCCATGGTCGTCGGCGGCGCCACCGCCCCCTCGATCTTCTCAGGCCCGGCCGTGAACCGGTTGACAGAGGCACACCGCTTTCGCTTTGATCGCGTCGAGCTCGTCGGACGCGATCTGGCCATCACGGCGTATCCGACCTGAGGAGGTTGGAGATTCTCCAATCTCCGATTTTCATGTTCACCGGAATCATTCATCACAGCGCCACGATCGAAGTGTTCGAGAAGCTCGGGCACGGTGCCCGTCTGCGCCTGCGCAGCACGGATACCGAGCCCTACAACCGTGGAGAAAGTGTGGCCGTCAACGGCGTGTGCCTCACGGTGCTGCCGGAGATCGACGGATCGTTCGTGACCGACGTTTCGAACGAGACCTTGTCGCGCACCACGCTCGGCGCACTGGGAACGGATTCGCGCGTCAACGTCGAGCGCTCCCTGGCGGTCGGGGACCGGCTGGGCGGCCATATGGTGCAGGGCCACGTCGACACAACCGGTACGTTGACGTCGATCAAGTCCGAGGGGGAGTTCGCGGTCTATCGCTGGGCCTATCCGGAGCAGTACATGAGTCTGGTGGTCAGCAAGGGATCCATCGCCGTCGACGGAGTGTCTCTCACCGTCGTCGATCCGGATGCGTCAAGCTTCGGCGCCGCGCTCATCCCCGAGACGCTGCGCTGCACGAACCTGGGATCGGCGCGCATGGGCGATGGCGTCAACCTCGAGTTCGACATGGTTGCGAAGTACATCCAGAGTCTGGTCATGCCGTATCTGAACCGGGATCGCGGTTGATCGTCTACCGGAAGTCTTCATCCCTGCGCGTGAAAAGGGCCCTCTCTCCCGACCCGCCGTTCTGGGGCGCGACGATCGTCTCGCCGTACAGCGCGCGCCGTTCAGCGCCGGTGGCCATCGACTACAGCGAGCTGCGCGCCAGCTCGGGCGACAAGCTCGAGGTGGGAGTCAGCGAGCGCACGACCGACGAGCTGGAGCGATCCACGGTTCGCCTGGTGGCGCCGGTGGTCATCGAGGCCACCGAATTCGCCGAGGAGATCTTTCGGCGCGGCGAGGAGGTGCTGGCGTTCTGCCTTCAGCACGAACTGCCGGCCATCGTGCTCGCGTCGACGCGCGGCGCGCTGCCGCGTCACGCTGGCGACGACACCACGACGGTCATCGCCGCGTGGCCGCTCGACTTCGAACGGCTGGAGACTCTGATGGCCGAGGCCACGGGACGATGGGGCCTGGCCGTGCCGGTGATGTTCCCTGTGACCACGCATCTCCCGGCGCTCGGCGAGCTGGCCCGCTCCGCGCAGAGCCACGGCGCGGCATTTCTCGCCTCCGTGCCCGTCGCCGTCGACGCCACGGCCAGGCAGGCCATGGCCCGGTCGATCGCTCTCGACGACGACGATGAGACGTACCACATGCTTTTTCACGCCGATCTCGAGCCGGTGCACGTGGCCACGGAACGCCACCTGGCGGCGCTGGCGGCGGAAGCGAACATGGCCGACTTCGTCGTCCCCCCGCGATGGAACGACCGCAGCAACTGGAACGCCTCCATCCTGCTCACGCTCACGGCCACGCGCATGCTGGCGATGGAGCACGAGATCGATCTCGCGGCGCTGCTGGCGCGGTCCGGGCGCGCTGTCGCCGCCCTCGAGAAGCCGCTCGCGCGCATCGCCGAGGCGGCCAGTCTCTCCATCGTAGAGTCGCTCGACGAGGTCAGCATCGACGTCCTGACCGAATGGCTGGAGCGGGGACGTTCGTCATTCGTGGAGAAGATCAACGCGCGATGGCGGCTGCGAAGGGATGTGGGAGGGGGTTGACAAGGTCGCTGGTTCGCTGGCGTGACCCAAGTTCGACCTACGACCTACGATGCTCCACCTTCACCTTCGTCCTGATTCCACCGCGGACATAAAAGTCGCCTTCCACTTCGAGAAAGCGCGGATCGATCGCGGCGATGAGGTCGCCGGCGATGCGGTTCGTCACCGCTTCGTGGAACGTCCCCTCGTCGCGGAATGACCAGAGGTAGAGCTTGAGCGACTTGAGCTCGACGCACTTCGCGTCGGGCACGTAGCGGATGCGCATCGTGGCGAAGTCGGGCTGCCCGGTCATCGGACAAAGACAGGTGAACTCCGGCGCTTCGAACGAGATCTCGTAGTCGCGCTCGGGATTCGGATTGGGAAACGTGTCGAGTTGTTTGGAGGGTTTGGTGGCCATTGGCTGACGGGAGCGCTGCGTCTCGGCGTCTCGGTCCTATCGCTTCGCCCCCGCCCCACCGGCCATGAGCTTCTGGTTGAGCTCTTTGATGCGCTCCTGGAGTTGCCCGATCTTGGTCTGGGCGTCGACGCGCAGGCGCTCCATCTCCGCGCGGACGCGGGTGATCTCCTCGTCTTTCTCCTGGGTGCCGCCCTGCTGCTCGGTGGCCTGCTGGCGGACGAGCTCCACGTCGCGCTTGACGTTCTCGATCTCTTCTTCCTTGTCGGCCATGCGCTGACGCCACTGCACTTCCTGCTCTTCGTAGAGCCTCTTGATGTCCATGAGCTCGGTGATCTGTGAGAAATCCGAATACGTCGGGGCCATGTCTCCTCCCTGGCGGACGCGATCTTCGATCTGCGGAAACAGCTTGCGCACCTTCAGCGAGAGATCGTCGGGATCGCTCGCCAGGGCCATCGCGTCCTTGTAACTGATCTTCTGATGAACGAGCAGGGCGATGAGCGACTGGTTCATCGACTGCATGCGATAGAGGCCCACCGAGCTCTCCATCTCCTCGAGGATCTCCTTGGTATTGCCTTCTTCGATGAGCTTGGCGACACGCGGCGAGTTCTTGAGGATCTCCACCGCCGCGGTCATGTTGCCTTCCGTGGTCTTGATGAGCTTCAGCGAGACGATACCGCGCAGCACCAGGGCCAGCTGCGACCGGATCTGTTTGTGCTGATCGACCGGGAAGGCGTCGATGATGCGGTCGATGGTCTGGGCGGCGTTGTTGGTATGCAGCGTGGAAAACACCAGGTGCCCCGTCTCGGCCGCGGTCATCACGGTCTGGATCGTGTCGACGTCGCGCATCTCGCCGACCATGATCACGTCGGGATCCTGGCGCAAGGAGTTGCGCAGCGCTTCCTTGAAGGCAGGCGTGTCCGTGCCCACCTCGCGCTGCGAGATCGCGGCTACGCGGTCGATGAACAGGAACTCGATCGGATCCTCGATCGTGACGATGTGCAGCGGCTCGTGCTCGGCGATCTCGAGGATCATGGCCGCCAGCGTCGTGGACTTGCCCGATCCGGTGGGTCCGGTGACGAGCACCAGCCCGTCCGGGATCGAGGTCATGTCGCGGATGGCGTCGGGCAGCTCCAGCTGATCGATGGCCAGGACCTGGATAGGGATGCGCCGGAAGACCGCACCGACCGTCCCCCGTTGCATGTACATGTTTCCGCGGAACCGCGCCACTCCCGGAACGCCATAGCCGAAGTCGACGGATTGATTGGCGTCGAACTTCTCTCGCTGCGTGCGGTTGAGGATCGGCAGGAGCATCTTCTCGAGATCGGCCGGCTTGAGCGGCTCCGTTCCACCAACCGGAAGGAGCTTGCCTCTCAGGCGGATCAGCGGCGGCCGCATGGGCTTGAGATGAAGGTCGGAGGCCTGCTGCTTCGACATGTAGACGAGCAGGTCGTTGAGAGTCAGTTGGCGCTGTTCCTGCGCCGGTTGAGCGGTCATTGCCGTTCGATTATACGAAGGATGACGTTCCAGCGACGCTGGAAGGATCACAAAACACCGATGGACCTCGCTTATCCCTCATTCGTCACGACTTGCGGCGAGCCACGGAGTCGAGAATCATGAGGAAGGCCTCCTGCTGCTTCGGATCCGTTTTGTTGATCACCGCGATGGTCTCGCCGATCCGAAACCGCTCGTGCAGTTCCTCGGCCGAGTGCGACGAGGTCACCACGATGCGACGGGCCTGCAGTCCCTTCTGCCGCGCATACTCGACGAACTTCTTTCCGTCCATGCCCGGCATTTCCAGATCGACGATCAGGAGGTCGATCGACGCGTCGATCTTCGGCAGCGCGTCGTAGGGATGCCCGTAGGTCTCCACCGTGGCCACGTCCGCGTAGCGCTGGGCGATGAAGTTCGACCAGAGGTCGCAGAAGGCGGGCGAATCGTCCACGACCACGATCCGCTTCATCGTCGATTTTTCTTTTTCGGCGCCGTCGCCGCGGCCGCCGCCCGCCCGTCGTAACGGAGCATCCCGCCGACGATCGTGGCCACCACGCGTCCGTGCACCGTCTCTCCGACGAACGGAGAGTTCGAAGCCCGCGACCGGAACGTGTTCGTGATCTGGTGTCGGGCCTCGGTGTCGACGATGGTCACGTCGCCTGCGCTCCCCTCTCCCAGCGTGCCGCCCGGCAGGTTGAAGACGTGCGCCGGGCCGCACGAGAGTAGATCGACCAGCCGCGACAGCGCGATCACTTTCGTGCGCACCAGTCTCTCGTACGAGACCGCGAACGAAGTCTCCAGACCGATCACGCCGAACGGCGCCAGATCGAACTCGACGTTCTTCTCGTCGAAGTGATGCGGCGCGTGATCGGTGGCGATGGCGTCGATGGTCCCGTCGGCGACGGCCTCGAGCAGGGCCTGGCGATGCTCCTTCGAGCGAAGAGGAGGATTCATCTTGAAGTTCGTCGAGAACGATTGCACGCTCTCGTCGGTGAGGGCGATGTGGTGCGGCGTGACCTCGCAGGTGACGCGCACGCCTTTCCGGCGCGCCGCGCGGACGACATCGATGGCGCCTTCAGTCGAGAGATGGGCGATGTGCACATGACCGCCGGTGAGCTTCGCCAGAACGACGTCGCGGGCCACGAGCGTCTCCTCCGACGCCGCCGCGATTCCGGAGAGCCCGAGGAGCGTGGAGTAGAAGCCCTCGTGCATGACCCCGCCTTCATTGAGGTTCGCGTCCTCCTCGTGGGCCACCACGGGCATTCCCAGCATCGACGAATACTCGAGAGCCCGGCGCATGAGCTGAGCGTTGAAGACGGGATTGCCGTCGTCGCTCACCGCCACGCAGCCGGCCGCGCGCAGCTCGGCCAGTTCGGCCAGCGCCTCACCCTTGAGCCCGCGGCTCACCGCCCCGATCGGATAGACCCGGCAGGCCCCGTTCCGCACCGCCTCCGCCAGAACCATCTCCGTGACCGCACGCTCGTCGTTCGGAGGAACCGTGTTCGCCATCGCGCAGACGGCCGTGTATCCACCCGCCACCGCCGCGAGCGTGCCGGTGGCGATGGTCTCCTTGTGCTCCTGCCCCGGCTCACGCAGATGCGTATGCAGATCGATGAACCCGGGAGTCACCACCAGCCCGGTCGCGTCGATCGTCTCGACATTCGCTTTGATCTTCCTGTCGACACGTGCGATCGAGCCGTTCTCGATGAGAACGTCGAGCCTGGCGTCGAGTTTTTGACTGGGGTCGATGACGCGGCCGTTGGTAATGAGAAGGTTCATGCGAATTTCAAATCACTCCGCAGGATGTCCTCCCGCCAGTAGATACAACACCGCCATGCGTACGGCCACGCCGTTCGTGACCTGATCGAGAATCACCGAGTACGGCCCGTCGGCGACGTCGGATGCGATCTCCACGCCCCGGTTCATCGGACCGGGATGCATGACGATGACTCCCTGCCTGGCGCGTCGCAGCCGGTCAGGAGTCAGCCCGAAGGTGTTGTAGTACTCGCGCAGTGACGGAAAGCTGAGCTTACCCTGGCGTTCCAGCTGAATGCGCAGCATCATCACCACGTCCGCGCCCTGGACGGCTTCATCGAGCGACTGCACGACGCGCACACCCATCTTTTCGATCTCCGCCGGCATGAGCGTCGGCGGTGCGGCCAGCGTCACCTTTGCGTTCATCTTCGTCAGGAGATGGATGTTCGATCGCACCACGCGCGAGTGGGCGATGTCGCCGATGATCGAGACATTCACACCCTTGAGACGCCCCAGTCGCTCGCGGATGGTGAAGGCGTCGAGGAGAGCCTGCGTGGGATGCTCGTGTGCTCCATCCCCGGCGTTGACGATCGAGGCCGGGAGACGCTCGGCCAGCATCTTCGGGGCACCGGGATATTTGTGCCGGATCACGATCATGTCGGGATGCATGGCCATGAGGTTCCGAGCCGTGTCGATCAGGGTCTCGCCCTTTTCGACCGACGATCCTGAGGCGGCGAAGCTCAGCGTGTCCGCGGAGAGACGTTTTTCCGCGATCTCGAACGACACGCGCGTGCGCGTGGACGCCTCCATGAAGAGGTTGATCACCAGCTGGCCCCGCAGCGCCGGCACTTTCTTCACCGGCCGCTCGCTGACTTCCTTGAAGCCTTCAGCCGTGTCGAGAATGAGTGTGATTTCTTCGGGAGTGAGCGTCTCGATGCCGAGGAGGTCTTTGGATCGGAGTGATGTGCTTTGCGTGCGCATTCGCGGGGGTGCCGGACACCAGGTTGCCTGGCAACCCGGTTCTCACTTCTCCATGATCAACACTTCGTCTTCGCCGTCCGTCTCCACGAGCTTGACCTTGATCACTTCGTTTGCGTCAGTGGGAACGGTTTTGCCGATGACATCGGCGTGAATGGGCAGCTCGCGGTGGCCGCGGTCGATCAGCACGGCCAGTTGCACGGCTTTGGGCCGGCCGAAATCGATGAGCGCGTCGAGCGCCGCGCGTACCGTGCGTCCGGTGTAGAGCACGTCGTCCACCAGCACCACGATCTTGTCGTCGATCGGCTCGGGAAGCTTCGTCGGCTTCACCACGGGCTGCGGCGCAATCGTGGTGAGGTCATCGCGATAGAGCGTGATGTCGAGAATCCCGAAAGGAACGGGTGTCCCCTCCATCTCGCCGATCTCTTTGGCCATGCGCTCGCCGATGGGCACGCCGCGGCTGCGGATCCCCACAATGATGAGATCGTCGATGCCGCGGTTGCGCTCGACGACTTCGATGGCCATACGCCGGATGGCGCGATGCATCCGGGCGGCGTCGAGCAGGCGTTTCTTGACGTTCATGGCTTCGCGAGAGTCGCGGGAGGATAGCACACGTGAGGGCGCGCTCATCCCGATGCCGAACGCGAGAGATCGATGCGCATGGAACCTGCACCCGGGCGTTGCGTGAGCAAGCCGAAAATCCTCATCGTCGAGGACAACGCCGACGTCCGGCGGCTCTACGCCATCGGACTCAATCAGCGCGGATTCGAAGTCCGGCTCGCTGCAAACGGAGCGGAAGCGGTCGAGCGCATTTCAGGCGGCGAGCAACCGGACGTCATCCTGCTGGACTGGATCATGCCGCTGATGGACGGGGGCGAGGTCCTCGACCGCCTGGGCGATTCCCGAGACCTGCCGGCCATCACCGTCATCGTCATCAGCGGCCTCTCGGCACCCCCGCCGAAGAATCGCGACCCCCGGATCCAGTCCTGGCTCACCAAACCGGTCACTCTCGAGGAGCTGATCGTGGAGATCGAGCGTCCCCGGGCGGGGGCGGGCGGCGGCGTCTGCGAGTAAGCTAGAATTCAATCCTCATGGCGAAGATCTTCTTCGTCGGCCTGGACGGGACGGAGAAAAGCTACAGACTCCAGACGCACCGGCCGTTTACGGTCGGACGGGATCCGGGTAACGACATCATCCTGCGCGACCCGAAGGTCTCGCGTCATCACGCCGAAATCGTGTTCGAGCGCGGTTTTTTCGTGCTTCACGATCTCGCCAGCGCCAACGGGACCTACGTCAACGGCAAACGGGTGCGCGTGGCC
Organism: Thermoanaerobaculia bacterium; assembly: GCA_038244815.1. GTDB lineage: Bacteria > Acidobacteriota > Thermoanaerobaculia > Gp7-AA8 > Gp7-AA8 > DASVHS01. The sequence continues at coordinate 11,944 of JBBRTB010000024.1, read as the reverse complement.
CCGCTGACTCACGGTGCCAAACTGCGGATGGGCAACAGCTATGGACGGTTCTCCGAGGAGCTGCCCACCGAGACGGACGCACCGGGATCGGAGGTCGAACAGCAGACCACGACGCCGGCTCCCCCCGCCGAGTCGCTGCCGACCTCCACGCACGAGAGAGTGGGAGCGCAGACAATGCCCCACGAGAAAGTCAGCGGGAGCGACGTAAAAAAAAAAGCGGACTAGGCACGGATGAGCCTCTGACTGAGGATCTTTCCTCCGATCCATCCGAGCGCCGGATCACAGCTCCCTCGGACACACCGGTCACGAACGGCCACGTCCGGGCCTTCAACAGCACCCGCTTCCGCTTCGAGAGCGGCATCCCGGCGGGAGAAACCGCACATATCCGCAATGGAGACGGCGAAGTACTGCTGACCTATCGCGGCTTCGCCTCGATCGTGACCATCGTCGCGGCGCTCGTGGCTGGCATCGTGCTGGTGGCCGGCATCGGGGCCGCGGTGTTTGTCCTGGCCGAACACCGCACGGGCGCGGCCATCACCGCGATCATCCTGAGCGCCGGCTTCGCCGGCTTCATCGCCGCCCTGGTGCCTCGGACACGCGTGACCCTTTTCGCCGGAGATCAACCCGCGCTCCTCGTCCATCAGCAATCGCGCTTCGCCTTTCCCACGACCTCGTTCGCCATCGGGACACCCGAAGGCGAAACGATCGCCGTGATCGGCCGGGGCATCCTGTCGCGGCTGGGCCGCAATCGCTGGTCAATCGACTGGCCGGCCGATCAGCACGGAAGCGCGTTCGCGATCGAGGAGTCGTTCTGGCGCGCCGTCGTCCGCAAGTTCATCGGCAAATTCAAGCGCAGCCGTGAAGCGAACATCCGGATCTTCCATCGCGGTCTGGCCGCCGGCGTGATCGTGCGGCGTCCCGACCAGACCGGCGAAGCCGACTATCTCGACCTCTCCGCGAACGGCTCTCTCGATCATCGAGTGGCTGTTGCGCTGGCAACGCTCGTGTTCGGCGCGGAACCGTGAGTCGTTTCGACCCCTTTCTCGACGCCTCCCGTTACCGCGAGGCCTCAGCCATCGGCACGATCTCCACTCCCGTGTAATAGTGCTTGAGAATCTGATCGTACTTCCAGCCACGAAAGGCCATGCCGTAGGAACCGACCTGGCACAACCCGATGCCGTGGCCCCAGCCTTTACCGAAAAACGTGTAGCGATCCATCCCGTCCGGGTCCGTGGTTTTGTCGAAGACAAAGAGATTGTCGGGAACGCCGAGCGACCAGCGGATGGGCAGACCGCGCAGCGTGAACTTCCGTCCTCCTTCGGCCGTCACTTCGAGCTCGGCGATGCGATGGGATGCATCGATGGTGACGGGACGGAGATCGATCAGCTTCTGGATCGGATTGCGGCGGTTGATGGACGACACCAGATCGTCGGCGCGGTAGCTGCGCGTCCAGTTCGCGAAGCTGGAGGTACGGTCGAACGAAGCGCCGTCGAGGTTCGCCTGAACGATCATGGCCACGGGAACCTTGTCGAAGCCGGAGTACACGAAGGCGCGATCGCCGATCATCACCGGAACCTGTGCGTACTCCTGAAGCCGGTCGCCGAGGCGGCGGAAGATGGGGATCCCCAGGGGAAGCGTGAAGTCGTGAGTCTTGCCACCTCCCTTGAGCGTGACGCTCCGTCCCTGAAGCGTCAGGATCTTCCCCGAGGTCTCCGTGAGGGTTCCATGCTCGCGCGCCCAGGAAAGGAGCAACGCGTACAACTCCTCTCTGGGGATGGCCGCTGAGAGATCGATGCGATCGATCTCCTGCGCCGGCAGCACGCCGAACTTCATGAGGAAAGCGGCGGCGAGATAGGCCTGCTGGTCCGGCGACGCCGTCTCGGGGAAGAAATAGCGGCGGTCCTCGGGCAGGATCGTGGCACGCGCCTTCTGGTCTAGATCGAGGAGCACCGCGAGATAGCGCAGCACGTCACCGCGGCGGCTCGAGAGTGGTTTCGGAAGATCGGTGAGCGAAGCTCCGGTAAGTCGATTCGTTTCCAGGACGGCGCGCTCGACGTCCGTGGCCGCCCAGGTGGACGGCTGCGCGGGCAGGCCGGCCACGGCCGCGAACATCCGCGCCGCCGCCTGCTGCTCGGTCAGCTCCCCGCTGTCGGCCCGGCCGGCGATCGTGAGCATGTCCAACTCCACACAACGCGCCCGCTTGAGATACGGTTCGTCGCGGCCGGGAAACATCGTCGACACGTCGCTCGTCTCGCCCCCGCATGTGGAGGTGTAGAGCGCGTCGATCAGCTTCCCCTGATACGTGAGCACCTGGCCGCCCGTCTCGTTCACGGCCTGCGTGCTCAGCGCAGCCTCTCCTGAGAATCCGTCGTAGGCCTGACAGGCCGGGCCGGGACAGATGTCATAGCCCTCGGTCTGGAATCCGCGCAGGTTACGCGCGGCGTAGGTGCGCGCCGCCACGGCCTGAGCCTTGAGCGCTTCCAGTTCGTCGTAGACGTTTGGCCCCATCTCCGCCGGCACGACACCGTACAGGTAATCCTCCAAAGCGAGCTCGTTGATGACGTTGTACATGCCCCGGGAGTTGATGAAGAGTCGGGTGCCGCCGCGATAGGGCTTCCCGCCGATCGTGATGGTCTCGGCGGAAACGGGCAAAATCAGGATCGAGCCGGCGTGGATCGTGTAGCTGTCGCCTTCGTCGTCGACGATCCGGTGCACCTTCTCGAACGGCTCGTCGGAAGGCCGGCGCACGATGAATGCATCCGCGTAGCCGCGGCGTGCCAGATCGGCCTTGAGCGGCGCCGCCGACTGCTGATCGGCAAAGTCACCAACGATGACTCGATACGTTCCCGACCCCGCATCGAACACCGCATCGACCGGCTGCTTCACGTCCTGCTTGAGCTTCGCCGTCAGTGCCGTGACGCTGCTGAGGTCCGAGATGGTGCTCACCTGGACCGCGTACCGGACCTCCGCGTCGGCCAGCGGAGGATGAGCGGTGAATCCGCGTCTGAGGATCGAGGCTCCTGCGTCGGTGACGATGGAGTAGCCGCCGCCCGCGCGCTCGAAGGTGACCTCCGGCTGATCGGTGAGGAGGCCCACGCGGATGCGCGGCTCCTTGATCGTGCGCGCCACCGAGTCGACGGGGGTGAGCCGATGGACGGACGTCCCGCCGGCTGTCGCGGCCGTAGGACTGGTCCGCGGCGCAGGACTGGCCGTTCCTCCACCGGTCGCACAGGAGGACAACGACAGAACGAGTACGGCGAGGAAGAGGCGTCTCATGACCGGCTCACGTGCAAAAGAAAAGCCCCCGGGAGTGCCGGGGGCTTTCGGTGAAGGCAAGAGAATCCGTTACGGCAGGATGAGCTGAATGACCACGCGGCGGTTGCGCAGCCGTCCGTCAGCCGTGGCGTTGTCGGCAACCGGCTCGCGGGCGTCGCGTCCTTCGACGGTGATGCGCGAAGCGTCGATGCCGTGGCGGCTGACGAGGTAATCGCGCACCGCTTCGGCGCGGCGGCGATCGAGATCCGAGTTCGGACCGGTGTTTTCACGGTTGTCCGTATAGCCGATCACGAGTGCGGTCGACGCGGGCTCCTGCTTCATGCGCAGCGCGACATCGTCGAGGATGGCCTTGGCGATGTTCGTCAGACGCGCCGAGTTCGGCTCGAAGTGGATCTCATCGGTGCGCAGCGTCTGCGGCTGGTGCGGCGGCGCCACCGGAGGCGGAGGCGGCGGAACCGGTGTCGGAGCCGGTGGAGGCGGAGGCGGAGCCGGAGCCGGCGGGGCCGGTGGCACGAAAGCGGCCATATGGAACGGAGAATAGGTAAGTCCGACCAGGCCCGTCAGAGCGCAGTCATCGAGTTCGGTGACGCGGCAGTCCGTATGGTCGTAGCTGAACTTCGCCGCATTCCAGCGAAGACCGCCGTTGACGGCCCAGCCGCTGTTGCCGAACCAGTGCCGGAGCCCTGTCACTAGGAAGATCGGCGCTTTCGGGTTGCGATCGCCGCCCTGATACGCCTGCGCGTTGAGCTCACTGATCCAGTTCGTGGTGCGCCACCAGCTCAGGGGAACGTTCAGGCCACCGTCGACTCTGAGGATGTTCGACGACTGCACGGTCGATCCCGGCGCGCCGGGGAAGTTGCTGCGGCTGCCGGAACGGTCGCCCGTGATCTCGTACGATGCGGCCAGGGTGCCGATCCCGTGCGTCCAGTGCGCCCCCAGGCCGAAGCCCGTTCCGCCGGTCGAGATGCCACTCTTGTCGTTGCCGGTGGGAAGATCCGCGAACACCGACAACGCGAAACGTGTCGGCGCGGTGGATGGGGTGAAGCCGACCTTCGTGGCCAGGCGGACGTTGCCGATTCCGCTGTCGGTAAATTTGCCTTGGTAGAACCAGCCGTTGATGAAGCCGACGCGGTCATTGCCGTTCTGGACCAGACGGTCCCACGGCAGCATCACGCTCGCTTCCCAGCGATCCGAGATTCCGTAGCCGAGCGACGCGCTCAACCGATACAGGTCGTAACCCATGTCGCGATAACGGCGCGCCGAAAGCGGCGCAAGGTCTTGAGCGGGTCCGGCCAGAAGAGCGTAGTCGTTGTAGTAGATCCCGAATGAGAGATCGCCCTGCCGCAGGGTATCGGCAGTGACGGTCTCGAACAGGCCGGTCTGGCCGCTGGCAGCCGGAGCGAGAAGTCCGAGCTGTTCGTCCCGGCTCATCGTCGCCGTCATACCGGTCTGGGCCAGCAGAGCCACTGGAGCGACGATCAGGAAACATAGTAATGAAAGCAGCCAACTTTTGAGACGCAACAAGTCACACCTCCTAAAGCTTCGCACGGTCACCGTCCGCAGCTATACTGCCCGGCGCGTTACAAAACATGTGCCAGAGCCGCGAACACTTGTAGGCGTAAACACTTCAAGTCCCGAAGTTTAACATAGGGTGAGTTGAGCACTGTTAACCTTGCCGCATGAATGAGGACTTCGCCCCGATGCACTCCGTGACCCTCGCCACCCTGCTCGCAGCATCGCTCCTCGCCACGGCCGCGGCCGCGCAGACGACGGAACCCCCTCCTCCTCCTCCTCCCGCGACGCCGCCGGCACTCACGGAGACCGGAGCGGGTTACGAGCGCCGCGATGCCCTGCCGACGCTCAATGTCTACCTGCCGGAAGGTCAGGCCTCCATCCGGCTCCGCAAGCTGATCCGCAACGTGCTCTTCGAGAGCCAGATCGACTACCGGTTCGTCACCGGCGACATCAGCACGTTCCTTCGTTACAAGTACTACGCGAAAAATCTTACCTATCGCCTCGGAGTCTTCGACGAGATCAACTTTCAGGACGTCGGCAAGTCCAGCAATTCCTCAGCAAACTCCGAGTTCGAGCGCGTGCGGGGCGGACTTCTGCTGTTCGGCTTTCCGCGCGACTACAATCACCGCTACTTTTATCTCGTTCAGGACGACCGCCTCACGTTCGGCAACACCGCCGACGTGGACAACAAGAAAAACAACATCTACACGAAGCTCGGCTACCAATTCGGCACGCAGTTCGACGAACGGCTGAACTCGATCGTCGGCGAGTCGCGCGGGCGCATCACCCCCGTGCTCACCGCGTTCCGCGACATTGGACCGCAGAAGACCAGTCTCGCCGCAGCCATCACCGAGTCGATACGCGTCTTCACCGGCGATTACCACTACACCAAGCTGGAAGGCGAACTGATGCACCGGACGGACATCACGGCGGCGTCCTTTGTCTTCTCACGCCTGCACTTCGGCGGATTCTTCGGAGACAGCCGCGTCAGCGAAAAGACAAACCCCGATCTCGCCGAGGTGGATCGCTACAGCATTCCCCGATATGAGATGTTCAAGCTCGGCGGACGCGAGGCGCTGAAGGCCGTCAAGGACACCTCGTCCCGCGGCACCCAGGAACTGCATCTCACGAACGAGCTCTTCGTCCCGGTGTTCCGCAACCGCGACTACCGCACGTTCATGCTTCACTGGAACACCATGTACGGCATCGGCTACGTCGGCGCCGGCACGGTCGGGTTCAAGTACAACCAGCTCGTGAAGAGCAATGCGGCGGTCGTGGATGCCGGACTGGGATCCGAGATGGCCATCACCGTGCGCGACTTCGACGTGCTGGTGAGCGTGATCTATTCGCGCACGGTCAAGGCCCCGGACGAGCTCAAAGGCAGCAAGGTGCGCTTCTTCATCCGCACCGTCCGGTAGCGAGACTCGTTCGTGTGCTGTGTCGGAAAGACACCACACTAACGCCGGGCTCGAGCGCCCTGTGAGCGGACAGCTCCCGCTCGGCAGAGGCCGGGGTCACCCTGGCGGCGATCACGCCGGGCTCATCATCGCCGCCGCCGCCGGCGCGATGATGCAGGTAGACGCGCCACATCAGCAGGACGGTGAGTCCGACGATCACCACGATCCCGATGAAGGCGCCGAGACGGCGAGTCATATCCATGGCGTTGAGCAACTGATGTGCCCGGGCAGCCGCAACCATACAATGTCTGCGCATGAAAGCAGTCGTGGTCCGGGAACATGGCGGTGTCGACCGGCTGGAGATGACCGAGGTTCCTGATCCGGCGCCGCGTGCCGGTCATGCCATCGTGGCCGTGCGCGCGGTCGCGCTCAACCATCTCGATCTCTGGGTTCGCCGGGGCGTTCCCGGTCACCGGTTTTCACTGCCGCTCATCGCCGGAGCGGAAGCGGCGGGAACGATCGAGACCATCGAGAAGAACGAGCTCGGATTCGCCGTGGGCGACGAGGTCATCGTCGCGCCCGGATTCTCCTGTGGCGAGTGCGTGGCCTGCCGCTCCGGCAACGATCCGCTCTGTCCGCGTTTCGGCATCTTCGGCGAGACCGCTGACGGGGGTGCCGCCGAGCGGATGCTCGTGCCATTGCGCAATCTGATCCGCAAGCCGGCCAACCTCACCTTCGCCGAAGCGGCCGCCGTGCCGCTGGACATGCTCACGGCCTGGCACATGCTCGTCTCGCGGGCCCGGCTTCGTCCCGGCGAGACCGTTCTGGTGCAGGCGGGCGGCTCGGGAGTGGGCAGCGCGGCCATTCAGATCGCCAGGCTCTGGAACGCCACGGTCTACGCGACCGCGGGTTCGCCGGAAAAAGCGGCGCGGGCGAAAGAGCTCGGCGCCCACGTGGCCATCGAGTACCGCTCCACCGATTTTCTGACCGAGGTGCGCGCCCTCACCGCCAAGCGCGGCGTGGACGTCGTGTTCGAGCACGTCGGCGGTGAGACCTTCGAAAAATCGCTGCGCGCGCTCGCCAAAGGGGGACGCCTCGTCACCTGTGGCGCTACCAGCGGTGGAGAAGTGACGCTCAACCTGCGCCTCGTCTTTTTCAAGCTCCTCTCGATCCTCGGCTCTACGATGGGTAGCCTGGCCGAGCTGCATGAGATCATGACCCATGTGGCCGCGGGACGACTGCGCCCGGTCGTCGATCGCGTGCTGCCCCTTTCCCAGATTGCTGAAGGTCACCGGCTGCTCGAGGCGAGGGAGGCGTTTGGGAAGGTTGTGCTGGAGGTGTGAGGGAGTCGGGGCAAATGCAGAACGACGAATGCAAAATGGTGAATCGTGATCGACGAATGAGTGGACCGTGAAATCCGCATCCACGTTTTCGAGCGTTCACGTTCACACTTCCACGACATCATGCCCAACATCTCCGTCCTTCCCTCCGAACTCGTCAATCAGATCGCGGCGGGAGAAGTCGTCGAACGACCTGCCTCTGTTGTCAAAGAGCTCGTGGAGAACGCCATCGATGCCGGGGCCACGACGATCGACATCATCCTCGAGGCAGGCGGACGCAAGCTCGTCGAGGTCCGCGACAACGGCAGCGGCATGTCAAACGACGATGCTGCTCTGGCCATCGAGCGGCACGCCACCTCCAAGATCCGAGACTTCGGCGACCTGACCCGCGTGCGCACGCTCGGGTTTCGCGGCGAGGCTCTGCCGTCGATCGCCAGCGTGTCGCGCTTTTCGCTCACCTCGTTCGACGGCGTGAGCGAGACGGCCGTCGAGATCACCTGCGATCCCCTCACCGGCCGGCAGGAAAGACGCCCGGCCGCGCGCGACCGCGGCACCACCGTCCGCGTGGCCGAGCTGTTCGAGAACGTACCCGCACGCCGCAAGTTTCTGCGCAGCGCCGATGCCGAGTTCCGGCTCGTCACCACCGTGGTCTCGTCGTACGCGCTGCCGATGCCATGGCGCGCCTTCCGTCTCGAGCACAACGGCCGCGTCGTTCTCGATCTCCCGCCCGCCGCCTCCGCGCTCGACCGCGTTGTACAGATCCTCGGCACCGAGTCCGAGGCCTACCTCGAGCCCATCGAGGGAGAGATGGACGGGACGCGCGCGGGCGGATTCGTCACCCGCGGCCTGCGGTTCGGAAGCCGCCGCAATCAATACTTCTTCGTGAACGGACGCGTCGTGAAGGACCGCGTGCTCACCCACGCGGCCAGCCAGGCCTCGCAGTCATTCGACTTCGAAGGTCATCCCGCGGTGATCCTCTTTCTCGAGATCGACCCGGAGCGCGTCGATGTCAACGTGCATCCGGCGAAGACCGAAGTGCGATTTCGCGATTCCAGTCCGGTCCATGTCCTCGTCGAGCACGCCGTCAAGCGTGCCCTGGGGGGTGCCGAAGAGGGGGCCGCGCTGCTCAATCCCGGCCTGCGCGACGCGCCGCTCGATGAGACGTCGGGCCTCGCGCCACGCCCCCCGGATCTGTTCGCACCGCGGCCATCGGACCTTCCCCCGCCGGCGGTTCAGTTCACGCCGCTGTTTCAGCGCAAGGCCATCGTGCAGCCGCCGCGGCCCGCCCAGGGTGCCAGCGTGGCCTCGCCCGTCATCGAAGAGGAAAGCCCCCCGGACCTCGGCGATCTCCAGGGTCGCGTCATCGGCCAGTACAGGCTGAGCTACATCCTCATCGACACGCCCGGCGGACTGCGGATGATCGATCAGCACGTCGCGCACGAGCGGGTGTTGTACGACCGCTACTTCGCGGGCGTCTCCTCCGGCTCGTCGCACTCGCAGCGGCTGCTCACGCCGGTGCTCTACGAAAGCGGGGCCGCGGAGACGGCCGTGCTGGAGTCGCACCTCGAGGAGCTACGCGCGGCCGGCTTCGACATCGAGCGCTTCTCCGGCAACACGTTTGCGATTTCGGCGCTGCCGCCGGAGCTGGTGCGCAACGATCTCGACGCGTTTGTGCGCAAGCTCATCGACGCCTCACTCGAAGAGCAGACCTCGCACGTAGCGCATCTCCGCGAACGGATCTGCGCATCCCTGGCGTGCCAGGCCGCCATCAAGGTGCACCGGCCACTCGGCGGCGAGGAAATGGCGCGTCTGTCCGCGGAGCTGCTGGCCTCATCGAACCCGTATGCCTGCCCGCATGGACGGCCGATCATCGTCGACATCAGGCATCTCGACATCGAACGGCATTTCCACAGGAAGTAGAATTTCGACCGAATCCCCGCGCCTCATCCGATGATGGTGCGATGTTCCGGCGTTCGATTCCGACGATCCGCCTGGGGCAGGCCGGCGAGCGCCGCGCGGCCTGGTTCTACCGGCTGCGTGGATATCGAATCGTCGGGCGCAATGTCCGTCTCCCCGCCGGCGAGATCGATCTCGTGGTGCAGCGCGGGCGGACCCTGGTCATCGCCGAGGTGAAGACGCGGCAGTCGCTCGCGGCCGGGGAAGGATTCGAGGCCGTCGACCGGCGCAAGCGCGAGCGCCTCATCCGGCTCGGATCGCAGTACGCGGCAAGGCGCACCGGCGTCGAGCTCCGCTACGACGTGCTCTCCCTCTATTGGACGGGGCGCCGGTTCATCGTCAGCCATTACCCCGACGCGTTCCGGCCGGTGAGCGACGCGCGGCGGCCGTGGCAATGGAGAGCATGAAACGAGATCAAAAACAATGAGCTGCCCGGGCAGGCAGCTCATTCGACCGTTTGATTTCTGGAGCGGGAAACGGGACTCGAACCAGTTGGATTCCGTACCTAAACCATTGATTCTGAACGGAGTCATTTCGTCGATTGTCCCCGATCTGGCCCCGAACCGCGGCGAATCCTGCTGACGTTCGTGGTCGACGGGCGCGCCTTTAGGTATTCGAACTGTTTCTCAAGCGCCTCGCGCTTGTCGTCAGAGCTGACGATGTTGTATCGGCGGAACATCGAATCGGTCTTGTGCCCCGTGATGGCCATCGCCACGCTCTGCGGGACGCCAGCGCGGATCATGTTCCTCGCTGCAGTGCGGCGGTAGTCGTGGAACAGCTTTGACGGCAGGCCGGCTCTCGTCCGCGCGCTACGCCACAGTTTTTCGAAGTTCGCCTCACCCACGGGCCGGCCGTCGCGATGGAACACGAACTCGCTCAACGCTGGGCCGGACGCCGTCTGGTACTGGCGAGCCGTCCACAGTTCCCCGAACAGGCGCCACGTGTCCTCGTCGAGCGGCAGGACGCGACCTTCGCCGTTCTTTGAATCACAAAGCCGGACTTCTTTCGCCTCCCGGTCGACGTTCGCCCACGTGAGCGTGCGAATCTCTTCTTTTCGCCACCCGCAGACGTACGCGAGGCGCGCAACGTTGTCCATCGGCGACGCCAGGTGCTTCAACATCAGTTCGTGCTCGGCAGCTTCAAAGAATCCCGTGCGCGCGTTACGTTCCGGCAAGTGCGGGATGTACGGCTTGGCCGCGAGTTTCCCTTCCTTCACCGCGAGGCCGAAGGCCGCTGACAGAATCTCGCATCCGCGGTTGATCGTCGCCGGCGAGGCGCCTTCGCCTCTGCGGAGCTCGATGTATGAGCGGATGAGATCAGACGTGACCGCAACGGCGCGGTAGTGCCCGAAGAATTCGCGAACCGACTTCGCGTGATTGATCGAGCGGCGAAGGCTCTTGATTCCGCGCTGACCGTAGTCGTCGACGAGGGAATCGATCAGGTTATCGACCGTTACCCGTTCCTGAGCCGGTCCCTGGAAGGTCCGGACTCCGCCGCGATGGTTCGCAACTTCACGGAGACGGTTACGCAGGATCTTCTCGGCATCGCTTTCCTTCACGGACTTCGACGACTCTCGGATTTGCTGCCACCGGCCATCACGCGGCCCGTAGTACTGGATCCAGAACTTTTTTCCACGCCGGAAAACGCGTCCCTCGCCGCGAGCTCTGTGGTGAACCCGCTCAGTCGCGCCTGAGTCTGCGTTCGACTCCTGCTGTGTCGCACTCACTCGTCGGATTGCCCGCCAGGCCGCGTCAAATTCTTCCATGCGACCTGCCCGACGCGCGTCATCAGCAAGCGCAAGCAGATTCAGTATCTTTTGTGAGACACCGTTCACATTATCGCCGCGCATATTTGCCTCCTGCGCTGGTTTTCTGTTGACGACTGACGCCGAGATGCTTCTCCAGCGCCGTGATGATCACCGTCCGCAGGTTCGTGTCGTCTGCGATCATCCTGAGCTTCGCGGCTTTCACGAGTTCGTCCGGAATCTCCAGCGTCATCTTCTTACCTCTCGGAGCTGCTTTGTTCTTCATGTCGCAACTTTACCAGAAAACCGTAAAACAGGCAACCTACCCGTAACTCCTGCGCTTGATGATTGAAGCCATCCGCTTTGCCGAGAATCTGAGGGAGCGGCCGGGCAACTTCACCCGCGGGAGATCGTCCTGGTGATCGCGGACCCAACGTGAGGTTTCACCAAGCTGCGCGGCGACGTCGTCAACCGTCAGCAGTCGATCGTCATCGTCTGCGCCGTCGCACGGCTGCGGCGTGACCAGGCGCGCGAATGCCTCCGCCTTCACCGCCTCGAGCTGGCCGATGATGCCCGGCAACTCCCCCGGCGGCGCGGATTGTATTTCTGCGCGTAGCTCGCTGATCAGGTCTGGTGTCTTGTTCATGACGTTCCTACGCGATCAGCCCGTGCGTCCGCAGCCGCGCGAGCAACGCGTTGAGTTGCGTGGCGACGTT
>JBBRTB010000023.1:0-74146 GCA_038244815.1 Thermoanaerobaculia bacterium | reverse complement strand
GGGGTGGGGGGTGTGCGTGGGTCGGGGGTGTTGGGGGGGGGGGGCGGCTGGGCGCCCCCGGGCACCTACGCCCCACGCCCCACGACCGGCTGCCTCACACATCGCGGCACGGCATCTCTTAGCAACAACACCACCCGCTCCATCTCCTCCGCCGTCGTGAATCGGCTCATCGAGAAGCGGACGGTGCTCTTCGCCTCTTCGGCGGAAAAACCCATGGCCAGGAGGACGCTGCTCGGTTCGACGCGGCCGGACGAGCATGCCGAGCCGGTCGACACCGCCACGCCGCCGAGATCGAGCGCGATGACGAGACCCTCGGCGTCGACGCCGCGGAACGTGGCGCTGGTCGTGTTCGGCACACGCAAAACGCCCGCACCGTTGATCACCACGTCGAACCACGACAGCAGCGCCCTCTCGAACTGTTCCCGAATAGTGCTGATGCCGCCCGTGTAGGTGCCGCCCGTGTAGGTGCCGGCTTCAGCCGGCACACCCCCTTCCCCTTCCGCCCACAATCTCGCGGCCGCGCCGAACGCCGCGGCCAGCGGAACGTTCTCTGTTCCCGCGCGCCGCCGCCGCTCCTGCGCGCCGCCGACGATGTGCGCGGCCAGCGACAGCCCGCGGCGGACATACAGCGCGCCGATGCCTTTGGGCGCGTGCATCTTGTGCGCGGAGATGGACAGGGTGTCGCAGGCCAGCGACTCGGCGTCGACGGGGATCTTGCCGGCCGCCTGCACGGCGTCGCAGTGCAGGTGCACGCCGCGATCGCGGCAGGCGCGTCCGACCTCCGCCACCGGCTGGATGACGCCGGTCTCGTTGTTGGCGAGCATCATGGCCACCAGGCGCGTCTCGGGCTCGATGGCGTCGATCACGCCGGCAGCCGCCACCTCGCCGCTGCGCGCTGGCGCCACGCGGGTGACGCGATGGCCGCGGCGCTCCAACTCGGCGACGGCCTCGGTGACCGAGGGGTGCTCGATCGTCGTTGTGACAATGTGATGACGACCGCCGTGGGGGACCGCGCCGAAAATCCCTGCGTTGTTAGACTCGGTGCCGCCGCTGGTGAAGACGATGTCCCGCGAGGCGGCACCGATCAACTTGCCGACCGACTCGCGGGCGCCTTCGATCACCTGACGGGCCCGCTGGCCCTCTTGATGGACGCTGGACGCATTGCCAAAGACATCGCGCAACGACTCCTCCAGGACGCGCATGACGTCCGGATGAATCGCCGTTGTGGCATTGTTGTCGAGATAAATTCGCTGCATCAGATCCGTTCCGGAAAGGCACCCATGAACAGAAGCGTCCTCGCGGCCTGTCTCACGATTCTGTTCGCCGGAAGCAACATTGTCGCTCAGACCGGAACTCCCGCTCCGCCACCCGACACACCGAAGCAGGCGGCCAGAGCGCCGCAGCAGGACCCGGGAGTCCGCAAGCTGTCGCGGCGGGAGCGAAAGGACCGGATCAGCAAGCTTTCCGAGAAGTACCGTCAGTTCATCGAAGACGTCGAGCCGATCATGCAGCCCACCGAGCTCGATACGTTCCTCATCCTCGAGACCGACGCCCAGCGCGACCTCTACACCAGCGATTTCTGGAAGCGCCGCGACATCGCCCAGGGCACGAGCAACCACGCCTTCAAGGATCTCTATTACGAACGGCTGGAGACCGTCCACGAACAGTTCAAGCAGGTCTCATCGGACCGCTCGCGCACGTACCTGCTCTACGGCGAGCCGATGGACGTGCTCAAGATCGACTGCTCGCGCCTGCTGCAGCCGATCGAGATCTGGCACTACTTCTACATTCCCAGCATCTCCCATCACGTCCGCTTCCTCTTCTACATGCCGCGGTACGGCTCCGAATACAAATTGTGGCGGCCCATCGGCGACAGCAATCTCGACCTGGCCGAGCTGATCTCGCAGGAGGTCATCGGCTCCTCGACGACGCCGCAGGGCGCCGTTGCCAACGTCTTCCTGACCTCGGCGCTGCCCGGCTCGTATCTCAGCAAGGTCGAGGCGGAATGCACCAACGGCGACGAGATCATGAAAGCGATCTCGCAGAACCAGGTCAACCGCACGCTGCTGCTCAACGTGTTCGACCCGCCGAAGATCAACGACGAGGACGTGCACAAGATCCTGCGATCGGTCGTCATCGCCACACCCGGCGCCACCCCGCTGTCCGCGGACTTCGCCGTGAAGTACCCAGCAAAGCAGGGCTCGAACACCGACGCCGAGATGACCGTTCTGGTGCCCCGTTCCGCGATCGTGTCCAAGGACGTCGGCGGCGTGAAGCTGTACAGCCTCGATGTCACCGGCGAGGTGCTCCGCGACGGCGATCTCTACGAGAACTACCGCTACCGCTTCGATTTCCCGGCCGACGTCAAGGACGAGAAGCTGCCGCTGGTGATCGACCGCTTTCTCCGTCCCGCCGACTACCAGTCGCGCATCAAGGTCACCGACGTGAACTCCACGGCCGAGGCCATTCTCGAGAACAAGATCAGCGTGCCGGAGATCTTCGACACGCCCGACCAGCTGAAAGCGAAGGAGGCGGGTGCGGCCACCGTGGCCGCGCTCAAGGAAGGCATCCAGACGAACGACACGAAGCTGCGCATCGTACCGTTCAGCGACGACCTGGTGAGCGGGATCCAGAAAATCGAAACCGTGGCGGCCGGCAACAACATCAAGTCCGTCGAGTTCTATCTCGACGGGAAAAAGATCGCCATCAAACGCTCCCCTCCCTACAACCTCGATCTCGATTTCGGAACCGTGCCACAGATCCACAAAGTGCGCGTGGTGGCGCTCGACGCCAACGGCACGGCCGTGGCCGGGGACGACGTGGCCGTCAACACCGGCAATGAGCCGTTCCGCGTGCGTATCGTCTCCCCGCGCCTGGGCACGGTGAAGGGAAAGACGCGCGTCGAGGTGTCGGTGAAGGTCCCCGAGGGAAAGAACATCGGCAAGGTGCAACTGTTCCTCAACGAGACGCCGATGGCCACGCTGTACGACCCGCCTTTCGTGCAGATGGTGAACATCCCGGCCTCGCAGAGCGTCGGCTACCTGCGCGCCGTGGCTACGCTCAAGGACGATCCGACCCCGCCGGCCGAAGACGTGGTCATGATCAACACGCCGGCCTACATGGAGACGGTGGACGTCCATCTCATCGAGCTGCCGACGACCGTGCTGGTCAATGGCCATCCGAAAACGGACCTGGAAGAAGGGGCGTTCAAGGTTCTCGACGAAGGGAAGCCGGTCAAGATATCGAAGTTCGAGTACGTGAAGAACCTGCCGCTGTCGATCGGGCTGGCCATCGATACGTCGGGCTCGATGCAGCCGCGCATGAGCGAGGCCCAGAAAGCGGGCGCGCAGTTCTTCCAGAACGTGCTGAAAGGCGGCGACAAGGCGTTCCTAGTCAGTTTCGACACGCAGCCGGAGCTCATCCAGAAGTGGTCGCCGAAGCTCGCGGACATCAACGCCGGGCTGGCCAAGCTACGCGCGGAGGAATCGACGGCGCTCTACGACGCGATCGTTTTCTCGCTTTACAACTTCCTCGGCGTCAAGGGACAGAAAGCCCTGGTGGTCATCACCGACGGGCAGGACACCTCATCGAAGTTCGCTTTCGATCAGGCCCTCGAGTACGCACGCCGCGCCGCGGTGCCCATCTACGGGATCGGCATCGGCATCAAATCGAATCAGATCGATGTCAAGTACAAGTTCGGGAAGTTCTGCAACGAGACCGGCGGCAACGTCTACTACATCGACCGCGCCGGCGAGCTGGGGCGTATCTACAACGACATCCAGAACGAGCTTCGCTCGCAGTACGTGCTCGGCTTCTACCCGCCCGACGGCGTGAAACCGGGAGGGAAATGGCGCGAGGTGAGCGTGCGGGTCAGCGAGGGGCGCGCGAAGACGATCCGCGGGTATTACCCGTGAACTTCCGAGCGCCGAAGAGCCGCCGCCCAGATTCCTCGCCGTCTTCGCGGCTCGGAATGACGGCTTAGCGCCCGCTCGGCCCCTTCCGACCGCCTTTGATCGGCGCAACGTCATTCCGAGCGCCGAAGAGCGCGAGGAATCTGGGTGGGGGAGCGGCTTCGCGGCTCGGAATGACGGCTAGCGCCCGCTCGTTCCCTTCCGCTCCGCGGCGGCGCGCTCGCGCTCTGCGGCGCGCTCGACGCGGCGCTGATTCGCTTCTTCTTTCAGGCGCGCGCCGATCTGCGCGCCGGTGGTCGTCGTGGCCAGGCCTCCCTCGGCCGTTTCGCGCAGTCCCCGGGGAAGGGCGCGGCCGATGCGCACCATCGCTTCGACGATCTCGTCCATCGGAATGACCGATTCGACGCCGGCGAGCGCAAGCTGCGCGGCCGTGAGTCCGTGCACGGCGAAGAGGGCGTTGCGCTTCACGCAAGGCACCTCCACCAGTCCGCCGACCGGATCGCAGACCAGCCCCAGCGTGTTCTTGAGCGCCATCGCCGCGGCGTGGATCGACTGGCGCGTGTTGCCCCCCATCATGTAGGCAACGCCGGCCGCGCCCATCGCCGAGGCCACGCCCACTTCGTTCTGGCACCCGCCCGCGGCGCCGGAGATGCTCGCCGACAAGGCGATGATCGAGCCAATGCCACCGGCGACAACCAGCGCGCGCACGGTCTTCTCCGGATCGACGTGCCGCTCTTCCTCGAGTGCGAGCAGCATTCCCGGAACCACACCGCCCGCGCCGGCGGTCGGAGCGGCCACGATCACGCCCATGCGCGAGTTCTCACCCATCACCGCCAGCGCGTACAGCTCCGCTTTCACGGTCAGTGGATCGAGAAACGTCTGGCCCGACTGGAAGGCGTCGTTGAGCAGCCGCGCCTCATTGCCGACGAGCTTGCCCATCGACAGCCCGCCGTTCTTCCCCCGGTCGATGCAATCGCGCATCACCGCGCGCCGCTTGCGCAGCGCCTCCAGGATCTGCCCGGCCGGAACAGCGTGCTCCTGCTCGTCCGTCTCGAGAAAGACCTCGGCCAGATCGCGATCCGCGGCAAGCGTTTCGAGGTGAGTGAAGGATTCGATCATGTGTGCTTGACGCTAACTGCTAACTGCTAACTGCTAAACTGCTAACCGCTAACCGCTCACGGGATCCGATCGAGATACCTCGCCTCCCCCATATCCGTGAGGGCGTCGATGCGGGCAATGGCCGCGCCCGATACAGGGGAATCGACGTCGACCTCCATGAACGCATCCTTGCCGCGCTGCTTGCGCGAGCAATAGAGGGATGCGATGTTGATGCCTTCGTCGGCGATGATGGCCGCCACCTCCGCGATCATACCGGGACGGTCGCGGTAAAACAGAAGCAGCGACGGCGAGTCGCCCTTGAAGCGCGTCTGAAATCCGTTGATCCTGAATACCTCGATGACGCCGCCGCCGATCGACGATCCGACGATCTCCACCTCCCGCGTCTTTCCCTCGATTTCGATACGCACCGTGTTCGGATGCACGTCGCCGAGGTCTTCGTCCGAGAACATGATGTCCACTCCCATCTGCTCGGCGATGCGAATGGCCTCGGGGATGCGCGGATCATCCACGTTCAGTCCGATCGAGCCGCCCACCAGAGCGAAGTCGGAGCCGTGTCCTCGATACGTGGCCGCCAGCGGCGGATGCAGAAAAAAGCGCACGGCCAGCGGATCCTCGTCGAGGATCTCGTGCGCCACCCGGCCCAGGCGCGCGGTCCCGGCGGTGTGAGAACTGGACGGGCCGACCATCACCGGTCCCATGACGTCGAGAATGGAGACTTTGCGGTCGTGCCGGACAGCCATGCGGTGCACAGTCTACTGGTATCCGCAGGCCAAACGTTTTACACTCCCGCGAACAGCATCACTCCTAATAAACCATGACAAGACCGGTCATTCTCGTCGTCGACGACGACCTTCCCATCCTCACTCTGATGCGCAGCATGCTGCGTGAGTTCGGATTCGAAGCTCGCGTGGCGAGCTCGGGCAGCGCCGCCGTCGATACGGCGCGCGCGGAGTCGCCGGCACTCGTCCTTCTCGACAAGAACATGCCCGGGCACTCGGTCGTTGACACCATGCGCTCTCTGCGCAGAGAGGCCGGGCTGGCGGAGGTGCCTATCCTCATTCTGAGCGGCGAGCCGGTCGAGCCGGAGGAGATCAGGAGCCTCGGCGCCGCCGGCGCGGTGATGAAACCGTTCGATGTGATGGAGCTCATCGAGCGCATCCGTACGTTCGTCGGCGTGGCGCAATAGCGCTTTTTTGCTAATCTCCGCGTTGGAGGCACCATGACGCACGAGATCGACCAGCTCGCGTTTGCCGCCGTCTTCGGCGACGAGAGCGCGAAATTCGAAGCACGAAAGCAGATCCATCTCCGCGCGCGAAAAAGCGGCGCGGTGCCGTCATCGATCTTTCCGCTCTACCAGGCCATCGGACAGGACAAGGTCCGCAACGGCTTCACCGTTCCGGCGTTCAACATCCGGTCGCTGACCTACGACGTGGCCCGGGCACTCTTTCGCGCGGCCATGCGCCACGAAGTCGGCCCGTTCATCTTCGAGATCGCCCGCTCCGAGATCGGCTACACCGAACAGCGACCCGCCGAATACGCGGCCTGCGTCCTGGCCGCGGCGCTGCGCGAAGGGTACAGAGGTCCGGTCTTCATCCAGGGCGATCACTTCCAGGCCAGCGCGAAGAAGTGGAAGAGCGAGGAAGGGCGGAAGAGCGAGATCAAAGCGCTGGAATCGCTGATCGTCGAGGCCCTGGCCGCGGAGTTCTACAACATCGACATCGACACATCCACGCTCGTCGACCTCTCCCAGAAAACACGCGACGAGCAACAGCGCAACAACTACCAGAACACCGCGCACCTCACCAAATACATCCGCAATCACCAGCCCAAAGGCATCGAGGTCTCCGTCGGCGGCGAGATCGGCGAGGTGGGCAAATACAACACGCAGCCCGACGAGGTCCGCGCCTACATGGAGGGCCTCAAGCGCCTCCTCGGCGGCGACGAAGGGATCTCCAAGATCTCGGTGCAGACCGGCACCTCGCATGGCGGAGTGCCACTCGCCGACGGTTCCATCGCCCAGGCCATGATCGACTTCAACGTCCTGCGCGAGGTCACGGCCATCTGTCGCACCGAATACGGGATCGCCGGCTCCGTGCAGCACGGCGCCTCGACATTGCCCGAGGAGGTGTTCAACAGGTTCCCGGAATCCGACGCCGTGGAGATCCACCTGGCCACGGGATTCCAGAACATGATCCTGGACTCCCCTTCCTTCCCCGAGAAGATGAAGGACGAGATCCGCGAGTTCTGTTTCGCGAACGCCGCGGACGAGCGCAAGCCCGATGAGACCGACGAGCAGTTCGTCTACAAGACACGCAAGAAAGCCCTCGGTCCGTTCAAGCGGCGCATCTGGGAGCTGCCGCCGGAGAACAAGCAGCCCATCATCGACGCGCTCCACGAGAAGTTCGAGTTCCTCATGCAGAAACTCGGCGTCTTCGACACGCGCGATGTAGTCGAGAAATGGGTGCCCGCGGTCGCTGGCGATCTCCCGGAGTACGTCGCCGCCACGGCGGCCATCACGGCGGCCGCGGTCGTCGACCCGAACGAAGGAGAATGAGACTGGGGTGGTCGTGGGTCGTGGGTCGTCGGTCACGGGGGCCGCTCAGCCGCCCCCACGACCCACGACCGACGACCCACGACCCACAATGCGGGCACGGACTTAGCAGCCACAACCGGACATGGGCAACCTTCTCTGGCTCATCATCGTGATTCTCGTGATCGTCTGGCTTGCCGGCGTGGCGTTCAGTTACGGCGGCAGTCTGATTCACGCGCTGCTGGTGATCGCCGTGATCGTGCTGGTCATCCAGCTTCTCACCGGCCGCCGGCGGATTTGAACGCACGGACGATGCGCTCGACGCGCCGGAGGTCGACTTCGGCGTCGACGACGACCAGCGGCATGGCATGCTTCACAAGGTGATCGGCGACGATCGCCTGATGCCTCACTATAGAATGCCCGGCGCCGCATGTCCGACCTGAGATTATTCAACACGCTCACGCGCGAGAAAGAGACATTCGTTCCGCTGGTCCCCGGCGAAGTGCGCATGTACTCGTGCGGCCCAACCGTCTACAACAACCCTCACATCGGAAACTGGAGGACGTTCCTCTGGAGCGATCTCCTGCGTCGCTATCTCGAATTCCGGGGTCTGCGCGTGCGGCAGATCATGAACATTACCGACGTCGAGGACAAGATCATCCGCAACGCCACCGCCGCGGGGAAGGATATCGATACCTATACGGCGCCGTTCATCGAACGCTTCCACAAGGAGCTGGCCGAGTTGCGCATCCGGCCGGCGGACGCCTATCCGCGGGCCACCGAGTACATCCCGCAGATGGTCTCGCTGGTCGAGAAGCTGAAGCAGCGCGGACACGCGTACGACGCCGAGGGCTCGACGTACTTCCGCGTGAAGACGATGCCCGGGTACGGCAAGCTTTCCCGGGTCGAAGTCGACAGCTCCAGCGACTTCAGCCGCGTCGAGAGCGACGAATACGAAAAAGAGAGCGCGCGCGACTTCGTCCTCTGGAAGGCGAAGAAGGAAGGCGAACCGTCGTGGCAGGCGTCCATCGGCGAAGGCCGTCCCGGCTGGCACCTGGAGTGCTCCGCCATGTCCATGCACCTCCTCGGCGAGACGTTCGATATCCACACGGGCGCGGTCGACCTGATCTTTCCCCATCACGAGAACGAGATCGCCCAGAGCGAGGGCGCTAACGGCAAGCCGTTCGTGCGCTTCTGGGTGCACGGCGAGCACCTCAACATCGATCAGCAGAAGATGTCGAAGTCGGTTGGCAACATCTACACGCTCGACGAGATCAAGGAGATGGGCTACGACCCGCTCGTCCTCCGCTACGCGCTGCTGTCGGTCCCGCATCGCACGAAGCTGAATTTCACGACGCAGTCGCTGGAGGACGCCAGGAACGCGCTGGAGCGGATTGAATCGTTCTTCCTGCGGCTCGACGACGTGGCCGCATCCGCGCCCCGCGACGCCGCCCACGCCGACGATCACGGCGACGCGCTCATCGGACGCTTTCTGGAGGATTTCCAGGAGGCCATGGATGACGATCTCAACACCGCCGGCGCGCTGGCCGCACTCTTCACGCTCATCCGTGACACGAACACGGCCATCGACGAGGGCCGCATCAGCTCGGGCGACGCGGAAGGCCTGCGCACCACCCTGCGCAAGATCGATCCGGTGCTCGACATCTTCCCGCGCCGCGACAAGACGCTCGACAGCGACATCGAGAAGATGATCGAGGCCCGCAACGCCGCCCGGAAATCGCGGGACTTCAAGGAGTCGGACCGCATCCGCGACGAGCTGCTGGGGCGGGGAATCATTCTCGAGGACGGCGCGGCGGGGACAAGGTGGAGGAGGAAATGAGGTCGCGGCGACCGTCCTCATGATCGGCTATCTCGAAGGGACGCTCAAACACCTCGAAGCGACGCACGCGCTCGTGCTGGTGAACGGCGTCGGCTACGACGTGCACATCTCACTGCAGACGTACTACCGGCTGGAAGGGCGCAAAGACGCGGCATTGGAGATCTACACGCACGTGCGCGAGGACGCGCTCTCGCTGTATGGATTCGCGTCGAGCGACGAGAAGCTCGCCTTCGAACGACTGATCTCGATCTCCGGCATCGGACCGACGCTGGCGCAGAAGATTCTCTCCGGCATCGACGCCCCCGATCTCGCCGACGCCATCGCCCGCGGCGATGCCCGCAAGCTGTCGACGATTCCGGGCGTCGGCAAGAAGACCGCCGAGCGCATCTGCCTGGAGTTGCGCGACAAGCTCGTGGTCCGGCCGGCGCAGACGACAGCGGTCGTGACCCGCGGCTCCATCCACGAAGACGTGCAGTCAGCGCTCGTCAACCTTGGCTATCGTCCGAGGGACGCCGATGCCGCGATCGAGAAGGCACGCCAGGAGACGGGCGGCGACGCGGAGCTCGCGGTCCTGCTGCGCGCCGCGCTGCGGCAGCTCACGAAGTAGCGAAGCCGGACTTCTACGTCTCCACCCGCGCCGACGCCGTGGCCTTTGGTCCGAACATGGCCCGGTCGACGCTCCAGACCCCTCCCCCGTTCGCGGCGATGAACAGAAAGATGAAGCAGTACAGAACGGCCATCTCTCCCTGATTGAGGTTGGGGAGGAAACCTTTGGGCGCGTGAGCCGTGAAGTAGGCGACCGCCATTTCACCGCTGGCAAAGAGTGCCGCCACCGTCGTGAACAGTCCGATCAGCACGAGAGCTCCCGTGACCAGCTCGATCCATCCGGCAATCGGCACGATGAGACTGGCGGGCATCTTCATCGGAGAGGGCGGCCAATTGAAGATCTTCTGGGTCCCGTGAATCATGAACATGGCCCCGGTAGAGATGCGGAGAAGTTCGTACGTGTGCTCGTAAAAGCGTCCGAGGATCGGTTTCACAGAAGGCTCCTAGCGTTCTCATTCTATTGCCTTCAGCCGACTGCCTTCAGCGACCTCAGCCGCATTAATTTTCGAGTGGGTTCGACTCTTGAATCATCACAAAGCGATGACTTCGAGGTTGTCTTCGCTCGTGCTCACGATTCTGCTGGTCGCAGTTGCGGCCGCGGCGAATGAGACCGAGACGCTCCTGACCCAAGCCTGGCCGTACGGGCCGTACGCGGGCCTCACCGATGTCGGATCGGGAGTGGCGGTGGTCTTCTCGCCCGACCTCAGCGTTCCCGGCAACTGCCGGTTCTACACGGCGCTTGGATTCGCGTGCTTCGATGACGCCGACTGGTCTCGGGTTCTGGAGGGCATTCATTCCCACAACGCTCTCGATCGAGAGCATCCCATCCACACTCTCGTGCTGGAAACGCACGGCACAAACGGCAACGGGCTCAAGCTGCAGCGCAGCTACGAGCCGGGGGCGGAACGCTCCTACATCTCCGTCGGCGCACTGCAGGAACGGCTCGAGCCGGACGGCGTGCGCTACATCCTCATCAGCGCCTGCAACTCCGGAAGGCTCCTCCGGCCGTCGATCTACCGGTCGCTCGATCCCAATCCGGGCGACAAGCTGTTTCTCAATCCGACGTGCGGCATCATCTCGGCGAGCGCGGAGTTCGATCCGGAACGGAGCCGGGTCACCATCATCACTCCGGCATCGAGCCACATCGAGATGACCGTGGTCGGCTCGGTGGGTGAGCTCGCGCCCTCGACGCGCCGGCTCCTGACGCGGGCGGCGCGGGCCGCGGGCACGAAGCCGCCGGGAGCGTTCGCGATCTCCGACCTGATGATGCAGATGCTCACGCACGACCGCCGCCTGTCGCTGCGGATCGGCGCAGGCGTCGACGCGCTGTCGCGCGCCGAGAGCGCGGGCGACGTGAGCGAATCGCTGTTCCGCGCACTGATCCATCGGCTCAACCAACTCGGCCGGCAGCAACGAAGCGCACGTTCTGGTTTAGATGGTGTACCATCCAACTCCAGGCGTGCACCAGACACCCGACGTAACGTCCGCAGCGACCGCTGAGGGAGTCCCGATTGCCCCGTCGCTCTCGGCGGCTCTGGCCAACGCCAACGTTCCCCTGGAGCGATCCCTCGTCGACCGGCGTGTGGTCCTGCTGTCCGCCTGCGCCGCGCTGCTGGGGGCGCTGACCGGTCTCATCGCCAGGCTGCTCATGCGCATCATCTGGCTGGTGACGAACATCTCGTTCTTCGGCCGCTTCTCGTTCGCGTTCGCATCGCCGGCCGGTAATCGGATCGGCTGGCTCGTGGTCATCGTTCCTGCGATCGGCGGAGTGGTGGTCGGACTGATGGCCCGCTATGGATCGAAAGCGATTCGCGGTCACGGGATCCCCGAAGCGATGGAGCAGGTGCTGCTCAACGAAAGCCGCATTCCGGCGCGGCTGACGTTTCTGAAACCGTTGTCAGCGGCCATCGCCATCGGTACCGGCGGTCCATTCGGTGCGGAGGGTCCGATCATCGCCACGGGCGGAGCGGTGGGATCGTTGGCCGGCCAGCTCATCAGGATGAGCGCGACCGAGAGAAAGACGCTGCTGGCGGCAGGCGCCGCGGCCGGAATGGCAGCGACGTTCGGCAGCCCGGTGTCCGCGGTCATCCTGGCCATCGAGTTGCTGCTCTTCGAGTTCCGTCCGCGTTCGATCATTCCGGTTTCCCTGGCTGCCGTGACCGCGACGGCCGTGCGCATCGCGTTCGCAGGCACGGCGCCGGTGTTCGCGATGCCCCTGCTCTCCCCACCGTCGAACGCGGCGCTGACGGCTTACGTGATCATCGGCGCGCTGGCTGGATACCTTTCCGTCTACGTCACCCGCTCGGTGTACTGGATCGAAGACCTGTTCGAGTCGCTGCCCATCCATTGGATGTGGTGGCCGGCCATCGGCGGCATCGCCGTGGGCATCGTCGGCTACTTCGCTCCCCGCACGCTCGGCGTGGGATACACGAACATCGACGATCTGTTACGGGGAAAACTTCTGGGAAGTGCGGTGCTCGCCCTCTGCCTCCTGAAGTTCATCTCCTGGTCGATCTCGCTGGGCAGCGGCACGTCGGGCGGAACACTCGCTCCCCTGTTCACGATCGGCGGCGCCGCCGGCGTGGTCCTCGGCCAGATTGCGGCCGGGGCGTTTCCGAGATTCGGGATCGATCCGCGGATCTGCGCGCTCGTGGGGATGGCGGCGATGTTTGCCGGCGCGTCGCGGGCCCTGCTCGCTTCCGTCGTCTTCGCTTTCGAGACCACGCTGCAACCGCTCGGACTTCTTCCGCTCCTCGGCGGCTGCACGGCCGGCTATCTCGTGTCCGCGCTGCTGATGCGCAATACGATCATGACCGAGAAGCTGGCCCGGCGCGGCGTGCGCGTTCCAGCGGAATACGCGGCCGATCCTCTCGATCTCATTCCGGTCGCCAGCGCCTGCTCGAGCGACGTCGTCACGCTGCGCGCCGACCAGACACTCGACGAAGCCCGCCGCATCCAGACGTCCCATCAGGGTTTCCCGGTCATCGATGAAGCGGGGAACCTCATCGGAGTGGTGACCCGGCGAAGTTTCCTCAACGATCTCCCGGGCCACACGCGGATCGGCACGCTGATCACCCGCCCACCCGCCGTCGTGTTTCTCGACAACTCGCTGCGCGACGCTGCCGATCACATGGTGCGCGAAGACATCGGCCGTCTGCCAGTTGTCTCGCGGGAGGACCCACGCAGGATTGTCGGCATCATCACGCGCAGCGATCTCTTGCGGTCATTCTGAACCGCGATGACACCTTTTCCGGCCTCCGGCATCCAACGTTAGACTGGGGAGACCTCATGAAGAGACTGGTGCGGAAGCACCCGCTGGCGATCCGTTGGTTTCACTGGATCAACTTTCCTCTGCTCGCTCTCATGATCTGGAGCGGGACGCTCATCTACTGGGCCTATCCGATCTACCGCATCGGGGCCGGGTCGCACACGCTCGTCGCCATGAACCTCTCGCAGCCGGCGTGGAAAACGCTTCACGTCAACAACCGTCTGGCTGAGGGGATGGCCTTCCACTTCTTCTTCATGTGGCTGTTCGCGATCAACGGCATCGCTTACGTGCTCTACACGGCCATCTCCGGCGAGTGGCGCGAGCTGGTTCCCAACCGGCATTCCTTCAAGGAGGCGTGGTACACACTGCTGCACGATCTGCATCTGCGCAAGGAGCCGTCGCCGCCGCGAAAATTCAACGGCGCCCAGCAGATCGCCTACACACTGATCGTGCTGATGGGACTGGGTTCGCTGCTGACGGGCCTGGCCATCTACAAGCCGGTGCAGTTCTCCTGGCTCACGACAATGTTCGGCGGGTATCCAACGGCGAGGTTCTTCCACTTCTGGCTGACCGCCGGCTATGTCGCGTTCTTCGTCGTCCACGTCGGACAGGTGATCAAGACCGGCTGGAACAACTTCCGGGCCATGATCATCGGCTACGAAGTGCAGAACAGTGCGGAGGCGGCCAATGAGTGACGATCCTGTGGACCAGGCCTCGGGCCTCGGGCCTCGGGCCTCAGTTGAGGGGGACCAGGCCTCGGAGAAGACCGACACCGCTCCAGCGCCAGGAGCCGACGCGATTCCAGTGAGCGATCCGGCCAGCCAAGAACTCGCAGCGGAAACATCGGAGCCATCCGAGGCCCGAGGCCCGAGGCCCGAGGCCTCGGAGAAGACCGACACCGCTCCAGCGCCAGCATCCGACTCGGCTCCACTGACTGATCCGGCCAGCGAAGAACTTGCAGCCGAAACATCCGAGCGATCCGAGGCCCGAGGCCCGAGGCCCGAGGCCTCAGGTGAAGTCGAGCGCGAGCTCAAGCGGCTCTCCCGGCGCGGATTCCTTACGGCGGGGGTGGCCGCGGCGGCGGGATATGGCACATGGAAATGGCTGACGACGCGCCAGCGCATCGACGGACTGCAATGGCCGCTGCGGCGCGTGTTGCAGCTCAATGAGTCGGTGGCGGAGTCGTACTTCGGCACGGCCAGGCTGACTCCGACGTTTCCGCCTTCGCGCATCAAGCGTCCGGCACGCCTCAACGGCAACCTCGGGCTCGATCCGCGTTTCGATCCCGCGGCGTGGCGGTTGCTCGTCGAAGGCGCTGAGGGGCCGGTGACGTTGTCGCTCGATGACATCAAAGCGTTACCGCGTCACGACCAGATCACCGAGTTCCGTTGCATCGAGGGGTGGTCGATGATCGTGAAGTGGACGGGAGTGCGGCTGGCCGACCTCATGGCCAGGTTCCCGCCGCCGGAGCGCGTGAATTACATCGCCATGGAGACACCAGACCGCGGCTACTACGTTGGCCTGGACATGCAGAGCGCCATGCATCCGCAGACGCTGCTGGCATACGCGCTGAACGACGAGCTGCTGTCGATGCCGCACGGGGCACCGCTGCGTCTGGCCATTCCGGTGAAGTACGGGATCAAGAACATCAAGCGCATCGGCGTGATCCGCTACACCAACGTTCGCCCCGCCGACTTCTGGGCCGAACAGGGCTACGACTGGTACGCCGGGCACTGACGTCTCACGCGGACGGTGTCGTGAAGACCGTGGCGCGGCCGGGCTCGGCGAAGTAGAACCCCTGACCATACTTGATGCCGAGCTCCGTGGCCGCCTCTGCGGTGGCACGGCTCTCGATCCCTTCGAGAATCACCTCGCAATCGAAGTCGGCGGACAGCGCGATGAGGTTGCGGACGATCTTCGTGCGTGTTGGGTCGGTCTCAAAGCCGGTGCCGAACGACTGGCTGATCTTCAGAAATGACGGCCGGACAGCGTCGATGAATGGCAGGTGCGAATAGGCCACACCCACATCATCGAACGCGAATCGCACGCCGGTTCCCTTGAGCAGCTGGATCGAGTCGATCACCTTGCGATCATGAGACAGCGATCCCTGCTCGGTGATTTCGAGGACGATGTGCGAGAGCTCGATCCCGTTGCGCTCGGCCTCTTTCCCGATGACCTCGCGCAGCCGCGATCCACTGGAGAAGACGGCCGGATGCACATTGAGAAAAAGCGGGACCGAGCGTGCCAGCTCCGCGCCGTCGTGCAAAGCCGTGGTGATGCAGAGCATTTCCAGATCGGCCACGCGATGCTTGCGGACGGCATACAGGAACAGCGTTTCCGGATTGCGCAGCAGTGAATCGGTATCCAGACGGGTCAGGGCCTCGAAGCCGACGCGGTCGCCGGTGGTGAGGCGCACGATCGGCTGAAAAACGCTGAACATGGAGCGAAGCTTGAGAATGTCCTCGAGCAGAGGAACGCGGATGACGGCCGGCCACTCCGGACTTCCGGTACGGAGCGGTGCCATGAGATTGAGAATGGAGTCGAGCTCGGCAACTTCGAAAGGCTTCCGCAGGAAACCGACCGCACCGCGCTCCGAGGCCTCGAGCTGCAGTGAGTCGGGCGCGTCGCCGGTCATCAGGATGATTCGCGTGTCGGAGGAATGGCGCTTCACGAAGTTGATGAAGTCCAGTCCCTCATAGCCGAACGCGCCGGTGAGACGAACGTCACTGACGACGTGCGACGGCTTGAGCCACTCCACAATGATCTCGCCGCTTTCGAGATCATTGCAGGTGATCAACGTCCGCCCGCTACGAGCCAGTCCCGCCGCCAGTCCCTCAGTGATCATGACGTCATCATCGAGAATGAGAACGATCTGGTGATGACCGGCGACATTTTCTTCTGCCACAGCGCGCTCATTCTATATGCTTCGATTTGTGATTACATGAGCGCTCTTATGCGCACACGCACTCTGGGCAAAGCCCTCGAAGTCTCTGCAATCGGCCTCGGATGCATGGGAATGTCCGAGTTTTACGGCCAGCGCAACGACGAACAATCCATCAAGACGATCCATCGCGCTCTCGACCTCGGCGTCAACTTTCTCGATACCGCCGACATGTACGGACCGTTCACGAACGAAATGCTCGTGGGCCGCGCCATTCGCGGACGGCGCGATTCCGTCGTGCTGGCCACAAAATTCGGCAATCAGCGGGGTGAGGATGGCAGCTTCAAAGGCGTGAACGGACGCCCCGAGTACGTGCGCGCGGCCTGCGACGGATCGCTCAAGCGCCTCGGCGTGGAGAGGATCGACCTCTATTACCAGCACCGTGTGGATACGTCCGTACCGATCGAAGAGACGATCGGCGCGATGTCCGACCTCGTGCGTTCCGGCAAGGTGCGCTTCCTGGGAATGTCCGAGGCGGCTTCATCGACGATCCGCCGCGCCCATGAGGTCCATCCCATCACCGCGCTGCAGACGGAGTATTCGCTCTGGAGCCGCGATTGCGAGGACGAGATCCTGCCCACGGTGCGTGAGCTGGGCATCGGATTCGTCGCCTACAGCCCCATCGGGCGCGGCTTTCTCTCGGGACGCTACAGGACCGTCGACGATTTCGAAGCCGGGGACTACCGCCGTAATTCACCGCGATTCCAGGGAGAGAACTTCGCGAAAAACCTGGAGCTGGTCAAAGAGATCGAGCGCGTGGCGAAGCAGAAGCGCGTGACGCCGGCACAGCTCGCCATCGCCTGGCTGCTTCACCGCGGCGACGACATCGTGCCGATTCCGGGAAGCAAGTCCATCGCCCATCTCGAGGAGAACGCCGAGGCAGTGAACGTGGAGTTCACGGCCGACGAGCTCGCGCGCATCGACGAGATCGCCCCAAAAGGAGCGGCATCGGGAGACCGCTACCCGAACATGGCGCTCGTGAACCGCTGATACGAGCGCGGATTGCCCGCCCACTAAAATGTGCAACGTATGTCGAACGAACCTTCGATCCTCCACCACTCCGTCCGGACCGCCCTCGACGACGCTTCGATCCGCTACGAGGCCATCCCCTGTCGCGAGGAATGGGCCGACACCGCCGAGTTCTGTGCGCACTACGGAGTGCCCGTCGCAGACGCGTGCAACGCCATCCTCGTGGCGCTGAAAGTGACCCCGCGTCAGTACGTCGCCTGTCTTGTGAGGGCCGACACGAAGATCGACGTGAATCACCGCCTGGCGGCCGAAGTGGGGACAAAGCGGCTGTCGTTCGCGTCGCCGGCGGAAGCCGCGGAGGTCTCCGGCCAGTCGATCGGGGGCGTCTCGCTGGTCGGATTGCCGGCGAACATCCCCGTGCTCGTGGACAGCCGGGTCCTGGAGCGCGACTCCATCATCATCGGCGGGGGCAATCGTACGAGCAAGGTCCGCCTCGCACCGGGCGAGCTCGAGAAGCTGCCAGTCGTACGGGTCGCGGAGATCGCCGTCCCCCGCTAGAGTCTCACTTCTCCTTGCTGTCGCGGCTCCTGACCAGCTCGTTCATGTCGGACGCGATGCGGGCAGCGATCGTTTCCAGCGAAGCGATGGCATCGGCGAGACGACGCCACATCGCGTCGCTGTGCGGGTGGTCGTCCCCGTCGGCAGGGTCGGCCCGAACGACCGAGTGCTTGTAGAAGCACGTTCCGCAAAGCGGCACATCACCATGGAGGACAGCAGCCGGGTGCCCACACTCCGCGCAGTTCACGATTCACTATTTGTACGCTGAGAATCGCCAACAGTTTGCATCGGAGTGTGAACTTTTCTTGGAATGCGGGTGACAATGTTCACGTGCGATACACAGCAACCCTGGCCGCGCTCGCCGTTGCATTTGTTACAGCCTGCTCTTCGTCCTCCGGTCTGGTGTCACAGGCCATCGAAGGCGGCCCCGGACAACCGATCGTCGTCGATATCGCCGGGGTCGAGAGTCCTTCCCTGACCGATCGCGAAGGCTCACGCGACTTTCAGGTTCAGGTGGAGGTCAGCAATGACTCCGACGGCCCGCTCACCGTCATCCGCATCTCCATCCGGCCCGAGGGCAGTGGGGCGTTTCAGGTGCAGCCTGCGTCACAAAAGTTCAACGAGATGATCGATCCGGGGAAGGACCACCTGTTTCCCGTGCGCGTCACAGGACGCCTGGTCCGCAGCTGGCGCAACGACGAGTCTCACGCCATCACGTTGCGCTGCATGATCGAGCTCTCGAACGGCGACTCCTACTTCTACTCGTTCGAAGGACCGGTGCGCGAGTAGGCCGATGACCGAGTCGCTGCCGGTGAGCTGCCCCTACTGCGGGGAGATGAGCGACCTCGACTTCGAGGATGAGGGCTGGAGCCGCCAGGAGTTCGTCCAGGACTGTCCGGTGTGCTGCCAGCCCTGGCAGGTGGAGCTGACGCGCGACCGCGACGGCGACTGGAACGCGTCGGTGCGCACGAGCGACGAATGAGACCGAACGACCAGAGCGAAAGCGACGCCCCTCCCAGATTCCTGAAGTCATTCCGAGCCGCGGAGACGGCGAGGAATCTGGGCGGGGGCGCGAACCGCCACCCAGATTCCTCGCGCTCTCCGGCGCTCGGAATGACGGTCGCTCATCCAATTCCCCCGGCCATCGATGCCGCTATTCGCGCCAGCATCGTCACGCGCTCGTCCATCCCCGCAAAGCGCGGGTCGTCGGTCTGTCCTCGCGCGAAGCGCGCATAAATCTGCTGGATCACCACGGCCAGCTTGAACAAGGCGAACACCTCGTACAGGGCGATCCCATCGAGCGAACGGTTCGTGCGCGCGGCGTAGAGATCGAGGATCTCGTCGCGCCCGAACCATCCTGGCCGCGTGGTCACCGTGGAGATGGCGTCCCCGCGCGACTCGCCCGCGATGTGCACCCAGTAACAAAGCAGGATGCCCAGATCGATGAGCGGATCGCCCACGGCGCTCATCTCCCAGTCGAGCACCGCCACGAGCCGGCTCGGATCGTTCGCGGCCAGCATCACGTTGTCGAGCTTGTAGTCGCCATGGACCAGCGCCGGGCGCGGGGGATCGGCAGGGATGCGTTGCTCCAGCCACGCCGCCAACTGCTCCATCTCCGGCACCTCGCTCGTCTTCGCCCCATGCCATCGCTCCGTCCAGCCGCGGATCTGGCGAGCCACGAAGCCAGATGGTTTGCCAAGCGCGTCCAGACCGTGCGCCGTGATGTCGATGGCGTGGAGCGATGCCAGTGTGCCGACCATGGCCTCGCTGATCCCGCGACGCACCTCGATCCGATCGCGCACTTCCTCCGGCTCTTCGAAGCGGATCACCAGGCCTCGCCGCCGCTCCATGACATAGAACGTAAACCCGGCCACTTCCGCGTCTTCGCAAAGCAGCCAGGGGCGCGGTGCGAGCGAAAACACGGGATGCACGGCGGAGAGCAGGCGATGTTCGCGAGCCATATCGTGCGCGCGCGCCGGCACCGGACCGAAGGGCGGCCGGCGCAAAACGAGCTCGAGGTCGCCGAAGCGCAGCAGATAGGTCAGATTGGAGTGACCGCCGGGAAACTGCTCCACGTGCATCGGCCCCTGCGGTTGCTGTGGCAATGCGTCCCGAAGGTACTTTTCGATCCGCAGCCAATCGAGCTGCTCGCTGGCGCGGACCGGTCGAGTGTCGGCGCTCATCGCTACGGCCTCACTGGGAGTCAGTCTTCCTCGGCCGCAACAGATTCCGCGCGATGACCATCCTGTGCACCTCGGAAGGGCCGTCGTAGATGCGGAACGCGCGCGCTTCGCGGAAGAAGTGCTCCAGCGGCGTATCGGTGGATACTCCGAGCGCGCCGCAGATCTGCACGGCGCGATCGATGACTCGGTTGATGGCCTCGGCCACGAAGACTTTGCAGATCGACGACTGGTGACGGATGTCCTCGCCGCGCTCGTGTTTCCACGCCGCGTGCATGACCATCATGCGCGAGGCGTGAATCTCGATCTCCGAGTCGGCGAGCATCCACTGCACCGCTTCGTGCTCGGCGAGCTTCTTGCCGAACGCCTGGCGCTCCCGGGCCCGATCGATGGCGATCTCGAGCGACCGCTGCGCCACGCCGAGCCAGCGCATGCAATGCGTCAGTCGCGCCGGCGTGAGGCGCACCTGGGCCATCTTGAAGCCGTCGCCCACCTTGCCGAACACCGCGGTGTCGGGCACCTGCACGTGATCGAAGTCGATCTCGCCGTGTCCGCCGAACGTTCCGTGACCGCCCATGGTCGGCACCGAGCGAACGATGTGAAAGCCCTTCGCATCCGTCGGCACGAGGAACATCGTCACGCCGCGGTGCGCGGGTACTGATGGATCGGTGATGGCCATGGCGATGGCGAACGTCGAACCCTCGGCGCCGGTGGCGAACCATTTGCGTCCGGAGATCTCCCAGCCACCATCGACGCGTACGGCCTGCGTCCTGAGCATGGTCGGATCGGCGCCCGCGCCCGGCGCCGGCTCCGACATGGCGAAGCACGAGCGGATCTTCGCCTCGACCAGAGGTCGCAGGTACTGCTCGCGCTGTTCCGGCGTGGCGTAGATCGACAGCAGGTGCATGTTTCCCTCGTCGGGGGCGGCGCAGTGCAGCGCCAGCGGACCGAGGAGGCTTCGGCCGGCCTGCTCGAACAGCACGCACATCGCCAACGTACCGAGACCGAGGCCGCCGTATTCAGGCGGCAATTGCGGGCCGTAGATGCCGGCCTGGCGCGCTTTCCGGCGTAAGTCGTCGAGCACGACGGCATCGAAGTTCTGTTCGTGCGGGATGACTTCATCGCGCACGAATGCGGCGACGCGATCGCGCAACTCGATCAACTCAGGCGGCAGCTCGAAATCCATCTTGTCCTCAGCGCTCCAGATTCTCGAAGATCGTCGCCGCTCCCTGCCCGCCGCCGACGCACATCGTCACCATCCCATAGCGCACGCGGCGGCGGCGCATCTCGCCGAGGAGCTGCACGGTGAGTTTCGCGCCGGAGGCACCGAGCGGATGTCCGAGCGCGATCGCGCCGCCGTTCACGTTGACGCGCTCCTCGTTCATGCTCAGCTCGCGCATCACCGCCAGCGCCTGTGCGCCGAAGGCCTCGTTCAGCTCGATGAGGTCGATGTCCTCGAGCTTCAGTCCGGCCAGCTTCAACGCTTTCGGCACGGCCACTGTTGGACCCATGCCCATGATCTCCGGCGGAACACCGCCGACGGCGAACGAGATGAAGCGTGCCATCGGTTTCAAGCCCAACTCCTCCGCCCGGCGGCGCGACATCACCACCACGGCAGCCGCGCCGTCCGACGTCTGGCTGGAGTTGCCCGCGGTCACCACGCCTCTGGCGTGAAACACGGGGCGCAGCTTCGCCAGCGCCTCGACGGTGGTGTCGGCACGCGGCCCCTCATCCTTGTCGAAGGTGATGCGTTGCCGGCTGCTCTCGCCGACGATCTCGACGTCCAGCGGCACGATGCCGTCGTCGGCGAACTTCCCGGCCTTCTGCGCGGCGAGCGCTTTCTGGTGGCTGCGAAACGAAAACGCGTCCGCATCTTCGCGCGAGACGTTGTATTGACGGGCCACGTTCTCGGCAGTCAGTCCCATCCCCAGGTAGACGCCCGGCCGGTGCTCGATGAGGTCGGGATTTGGACGAAAGCGCCCGTTGCCGCGCACGAGACTCATCGACTCCGTACCGCCGGCGATGATCTGCTCGGCCATGCCAGCCATGATCCGCTCCGCGGCCATGGCGATGGTCTGCGATCCCGACGAGCAGAAGCGATTGACGGTGACGGCGGGAACGGAGTCGGGAAGGCCGGCTCGAATCGCGGCGATGCGCGCCACATTGTTTCCCGATTCCGCCTCGGGCATCGCGCATCCGATGATGACGTCGTCGATGGCATCGGCGGCGAGGGCAGGCGTTCGCTTCATCAACGCGGCGATCACCTCCGCCGCCATGTCGTCCGGACGTGTCGTACGCAGCGAGCCCCGCGGCGCCTTGCCGACCGCCGTGCGCAGGCCCGCCACGAGGACGGCTTCGTTCATGATTTCGCCTCCGAGGTGTCGCGAAAGAGGATGAAAGTGGCCGTGCCGTGCCCGTAGAGCTTTCCGGCATCGTCGACGATGCGCCCTTCCGCGGTGGCCGTGCGGGCTCCAGCGTGCAGGACGGCGGCGCTGCAGGTCAGCGTTCCTGTCTGCCGCGTGACGGCACGAGTGAAATTGATCTTCATTTCCAGCGTGGTGAAGACTTTCCCTGCCGGCATCACGGAATTGGCCGCACATCCCAGGGCCGTGTCGAGGAGCGCGGCCGCGAATCCTCCGTGAGCGATGTGCAGGCCGTTCTCGAATTCGAGGGCCGGCTCCGCCGTAACGATCACATGGCCTTCCTCGACGCTGCGGATGCGGATGTTGAGCAGGCGCGCCATCGGCGCTCCCTCGATCTCGCCGGCCACGATCTTGCGCATGTACTCCAGGCCGCTCATGGTGCGGCGCTCTCCGGCAATCTCGTCCATGTCAGTTCCTCAGAGGCTTCCCATTGGCCAGCATGAATCGAATGCGCTCGATCGTCTTCGGCTCGCGGCAGAGTGCCACGAAGGCCTCGCGCTCGCGATCGAGGAAGTATTGCTCGTCCACCCACTCGCCGCTGGAGAGCTCTGCACCCGAGAGAATCGCGGCCAGCTTCGTGCTGAGAAGAGCATCGTAGTCGCTGATGTATGCGCCCTGCTGCAGCGCATGGATTCCGGCCCGAAGCGCCGCGGCGACGTCGCGCCCCGCCGCGTAGCAGCTCTTGTCCCGCGGCGGCGAAACATAGCCTTCCGCGGCCAGATCGAGCACCACCGCCTTCGCTTCGGCCAGCAGATGATCGCCATTCATGACCACGTGATCGGCCGCGCCGAGAAAACCCATCGATCGCGCCTCTTCCGCGCTCGTCGAGACCCTGGCCGTGCCGATCGTCTGCAGCACGTTCTGCACGAACGGCAGTGGATCTGCATTCGGCGTCCGCTTCATCGCCGGCGAAACGACGCGGCGCACCAGCTCCTTGCAGCCCCCCGCCGCCGGAACGAGACCGACGCCGAGCTCCACCAGCCCCATGTACGTCTCGGCTGCGGCAACGATCCGCGCGGCGGCCATGGCCACCTCCGCCCCTCCGCCGAGGGTCCGGCCGAACGGCGCGGCCACGACCGGTTTGGCCGCGAAGCGGACGAGCATCAGCGCGTCCTGCATGGCCCTGACTCCGCGGTCGAGATCCTTGCTTTCCGCTTCCGTGAGACCGGCGGCGAGATTCGCGCCGACGCAGAAGTCGTGGCCGTCGTTGCCGATCACCATCCCCTTCCAGGCGCCGCGCTCCATCTCCGCGACCGATTCGGCGATCATGGCCCGCACGCCGTCGTCGAGCGTGTTCATCTTGGTGTGGAATTCGAGACAGAGAACGCCGTCACCGATGTCCCGCAGTGAAGCGCTGGCGTTCTCGCGCACGACCGGCTGCTGCGCGATGCCGATCGAGCGCGGATCCGCCTCGATCTTCACCGAGTCGTAAAAACGCTCCTGGCCGCGCGCCAGCATTTCCTTCACCCACGGCGCCACGGCCACGCCGCTCTTCTCCATCGCCCCGGCGATGGCGCGCACGCCCAGCGCGTCCCACAACTCGAACGGTCCCATCTCGTGCGAGAAACCCCAGCGCATGGCGCTATCGACATTGACGAGTTCGTCCGTGATCTCCGGAACCCGCCGCGCCGCGTACGCCAGGGTGCTGTAGATCACGTGGCGCGCCAGTGCACCCGCCTTGTCATCCTGCTGCAGCACGAAGGCCAGCCGCTTCGGCAGATCCCTGATCTTCATCCCCCCGGCGATCGAGGGAACATCGGGCTCGCGCCGCGGGCGATACTCGCCCGTCTCGAGATCGAGCGTCTGAATCGACTTGCCGTCTTTTTTGTAGAAGCCCTGCCCGCTCTTGTCGCCGAGCCGCCCGCGATCCATCTGCTGTTTACGCAGCTTCTCGATCCGCGGCGAGCGCAGAACCTCGCGCGATTCGTCACCTTCGATCAGACCGTAGAGATTCGTCGCTACCGACGCGGCCACGTCCAGTCCGACGAGATCCTGCAACCGGAAGGCGGCGGTCTTCGGCCGGCCGATCAGCGGGCCGGCGATGGCGTCGGTCTCTTCAATCGTGTAGCCGTTGGCAAGGACGAAGTCGACGAGCGTCGCGCCGGAAATCGATCCCAGCCGGTTGGCGATGAAGTTCGGCGTGTCCTTGCAGAGGACCACGCCTTTCCCCAGCCGCGTTTCCGCGAAGTGGCGCACGAACGCCGTGATCTCGGGCTTCGTCTCCTTCGTCGGAATGACCTCGAGGAGCTTCATGTAACGGGGCGGATTGAAAAAGTGCGTACCGAGAAAGTGCGACTTGAAATCGGCGGATGCCTCCGCGGCAATCGTGACGATCGGCAGCCCCGAGGTATTGCTGGTGACGATGCTGTCGGGCTTGCGCAGCCGGTCGATCCGCTTGACCAGCGCGCGCTTCGCAGTGAGATCTTCGACGATCGCTTCGACGATCCAGTCGCCCTCACCGATTCGCCACTCGTGCTCCTCGAGATTGCCGACGGAGACGAGCGCGGCGGTCTCCGGTGTGAAGAACGCGGGCGGCTTCGACTTCTTCATGCGCTCGACGGAAGCCGTGACGATGGCCTGTGAGACGTCGAGCAGATGGACGGGAATGCCGGCGTTTGCAAAGTGTGCGGCGATGCCGCCGCCCATCGTTCCCGAGCCGATGACGACGACGCGGCGGATCGAGCGCGTCATGCTTTCTCCACCACCGCGTTCTCCTCGCGCAGCTCCCGACGAAGGATCTTGCCGACAGCACTCTTGGGAAGGGCATCGCGGATCTCGATGCTCCTGGGCCGTTTGAACTCCGCGAGATCGGCCGCGCAGTGACTGTCCAGCTCTCCCGCCAGGACGGCCGCGCCGGGCTTGAGCACCACGAATGCTTTCACCACCTCGCCGTAGTACGCGTGCGGAACTCCGATGACGACCGCCTCCATCACCGCCGGATGCGAAAAGAGCACCGACTCCACCTCGGAAGGATAGACGTTGAATCCCGATACGATGATCATGTCCTTCTTCCGCTGCACGATATAGGTATACCCGTCCTCGTCCATGCGCGCGATGTCGCCCGTGTAAAGCCAGGTCCGTCCCTCCCCGTCCCGGCGCAGCGCGGTCTCCGTCTCGCTCCGGCGATTCCAGTAGCCCTTCATCACCTGAGGGCCGGCAATGCAGAGCTCCCCGTCGCTCCCGACCGGCGCTTCCTGCGTGCCCTGCTCGAGATCGACGATCTTGATGTCCGTGTCGGGCAGCGGAATGCCGATGCTCCCCGGCTTGCGCCGCGACAGCGACGGGGTGGTGTGCGTCACCGGCGAAGCCTCGGACAGTCCGTAGCCTTCGTTGAGCGTGCCGCCGGTCATCCGCTCGAACTGGTCGATCACCTCGACCGGCAGCGGCGCGGATCCGCTGTTGAAGGCGCGCACCTTGTCGATCCCGTACTCCCGCGCCTGCGGATGCGTGAGGATCGAAACGTAGATCGTCGGTACGGCCGGAAAGTATGTCGGCCGGAAGTCGCGGATGGCCGCGAGCAACGCCTCGACGTCGTACTTCGGAATGAGAATCTGCATTCCGCCCTGCCAGGCTACCGACATCAGGCCAACGGTGAAACCGTAGATGTGAAAGTACGGGATCACCAGCAGGGTGCGCTCTTCGCCCCGGCGCTGATCGGGATGATGGAGAACGGTCGTCTGGATGACGTTCGCGAAGATGTTGTAGTGCGTCAGCATCGCCCCTTTCGGAACGCCGGTCGTGCCGCCGGTGTACTGCAGGACGGCGACGTCGTTCTCAGGATCGATGGCCACGCTCGGCAGATCGGGCTCGCTGACCGCGGCCAGTACGTCGCTCAATCGCTGCGTTCCTTCGACCGCGGGGCATTGAGTGCCGGCGGCGCTGTATTCCGCCAGCGAAGTGATCAAGATCGTTTCGATCGCTGTCTGCTTGCGCACCGCCTGCGCGGCGGGAGCCAGAAGATCGAGCACGATGAGCAGACGCATCCCCGAGTCCTGCGCCACAACCGCGATCTCGCGCGGTGTGTAGAGCGGGTTGATGTTAACCACGATCGCGCCGATGCGCAGGATCGCGAACGCCGCGAAGACATATTGCGGAGAGTTCGGCAGCATGATGCCGACGCGATCGCCCTTGCCGATTCCCATCCGCGCCAGGGCCGTGGCCAGCCGGTCGCTGCGATCCTTGATCTCCGCCCACGTGAGCTGGGCGCCTAGAAACGCCGTGGCCGGACGGTCGGGCACATCGGCCGCGGCCAGACGGAGGATGTCTCCCAGCGGCCGGCGCGGATAGTTCATGTGCGGCTGCACCCAGTAGTCGTAGTGATCGATCCACGGCTTCGCGGCGTATGGAGAAGTCATGCGTCCTCCGCTAAACGATCGTTGCCCCGCCGTCGACGGCGATGACCTGCCCGGTGATATAGCTTGACGCGTCCGAGGCCAGAAAGGCAGCCACTCCTTTCAACTCTCCCGGCTCGCCGACACGAGGAATGGGATTGCGCGCCTGGATGGACGGCTCGACGAGCGCGATGATCGGGTCGGCCAGCCGCGAGTGAAAAAAACCGGGAGCGATGGCGTTGACGCGGATCCCGCGCGGACCCCACGACGCGGCCAGCTCGCGCGTCAATCCCATCAATCCGGCCTTGCTGGCCACATAACCGGCGTAATGAGGACCGTGCACGGAGGAGCGCAGTCCCGCCACAGATGCGATGTTGACGATCGCACCGCGCTGCGCCTTGAGCATCTCCCGTCCGGCTGCCTGGGCGAAGAGAAACGCACCGGTCAGATTCGTGTCGAGG
This sequence comes from Thermoanaerobaculia bacterium, assembly GCA_038244815.1. Classification (GTDB taxonomy): domain Bacteria; phylum Acidobacteriota; class Thermoanaerobaculia; order Gp7-AA8; family Gp7-AA8; genus DASVHS01. Next base: position 47,009 of record JBBRTB010000023.1, on the reverse strand, counting down.
ACGCGCTGCCACTGCTCGAGAGCCATCTCCTCAGGAGCCGCTCCCCACGACACTCCGGCGTTGTTGATGAGAATGTCCAGACGTCCGAACGCCGCCATCGCCGCCGACACCACGGCCTCCACCTGCCCGGCATCGGTGACGTCGCAGACCATGCCCTCCGCCCGCGCTCCCTGTTTGCGCATGGCTTCGATGGCTGGCGCGAGCCATTGCTCGCGCCGCGCGCACAGCATCAGCGACGCGCCCGCCTCGGCCAGGCCCTCGGCGATCTCCAGGCCGAGGCCGCGCGAGCCACCGGTGACGATGGCCGCGCGGCCGGAGAGGTCGAAGAGCTGCTGGATCGCTCGGGTCAACTCAGAAACTGACCTTTGCTGCGAGTTGAATCTGCCGTCCCGGAAGTGCCTCCGTGTACGTTCCGTACGTGACACGGCCCTGGGCATCCTTCTGAGGCGACGTGGGGAACGCGCCCGTTCCGAAGATGTTGTTGATCTCGGTGTAGTTCGTGCGGTTGGTCAGGTTGAAGACGTCGATCATGGCCTGGATGGCTCGCCCGCCACCGAGATTGAAGCTCTTGCTGAGACGCGCATCGATGTTGAACTGGCTCTTCATCCGCTCGCTGTTGCGCGCCACCGATGTGGACGGATCGAGTGGATTCGTCCGTGCGCGGTCCGATGGGAAGGCGCCGCCGTCGCCGTCCCCGTTGAGATCGACTCCGGCCAGTGCCGTGTACGGCCGGCCGGACGCCGCCGTGAGAATCGTCGAGAACTGGACCTGCCAGGGGAACTGATACAGGCCGCTGAGCACGAACCGGTCTTTCTGATCCTGCGTGGCGAATCCGCGTTCCGCGCTCGGGTCGAAGCCGATGGGCAGACCCTTCGGATTGTTCGGATCGCGTCCCAGTCCATCCTTCTGCGGGATGAACGCGCTCTGGAAGTCGGTGGAGTTGTCTTCCGCCTTCGATCGCGTGTAAGACAGCAGAACCTGGAAATTGCTGGAGAGCCGTTTGTTCAGCGACAGCGTCAAGCCCCTGTACCAGGTCTCGCCGAACGATGTGTACTGCAGGACGGACGCGGACGTTCCGGCCACACCGTTGATGTCGTTCGGCCGTCGTCCCGCACCGAGGGCCGGCACGATCGGGTTGTAGTCGATCGTTCCCAGTTGATGCGTGCCGTGCACGTAAAGGAGATCTGCGGAAACGGACATGGTCTGCCCGATGGCGTGGTCATAACCGAGGTCGGCCTGCTGCGCCAAGGGCGTCTGCATGCCGGGATCGGGAGAGATGACCAGGCTCGGATAGGGAGTGGTCGGCTCGGGCAGCTTGTGCCCGGGCGCTCTCCACGCGCCGATGGAGCTCGGGATGCGCGCGACGAGCGTGCGCAGATTCCGCCCGTCGATCCCATCGCCGATCTGCGCGGCCGCGAGAATCTGATTGTCGTAGAAGATGCCCCATGACGCGTGCAGCGATGAACGGCCGTTGCCGGCCGGATCGTAGGCCAGCGACAGGCGCGGACCGAAGTTGTTCGTGTCCTGTGGAAGCTTGTACGTGTACGTGCCGCCGCCGGGCATCGAGACGGTGTAAGGAATGTCGTACATCCATTGACGCTGGTAGCGGAGACCGGCCTTGAACACGAGTTTCGGGCTGACGCTCCAGTCGTCCTGCACGAACAGCGCGACGTCCGGGTCGTTGTAGGAGCTCCCGCTCGTTCCATAACCCCGGACGTACGCGGCGGGCAGTCCGGCCGCGAATGCCTGCAGCGAGGAGATGGGCTGCGTGAGCCCGAGCGCGGGGATGGCCGGAAGCGCGGCAAAGATGTAGCGGCCGCCGAAGTGCAGCGGCAGCGCCGAGAACTCGGTGTGCACGTCGTTGAAGTCGAAGCCCGCCTTCAGCGAGTGATTTCCACCGAAGTAGCTGAGAGAATCCTTCAACTGGTAGCGCTGATTCTTCCGCGGCTGCGGCGTGAAGCGCTGCCGGCCCACGCTGGCCACGCCGATGATCTCCACCGTCGGACCACCCTTGTCGAACGTGTCGCATGGGCCGCCGCAGTTCGGATCGAGAGACTCGATCAACTGATTCTCGTAGGCGTACTGGCCGCGCAGCTCGTTGATGGAGCGCTGCGACAGCGAGTCTGTCTGCGAGGCCGCGATCGCCCAGTCCTTGCGGTTCTGCACGGCGCCGCGGCTCTTCGCCACGATTCCGCCGAACGGCTCGACGTTCTGATTGATGAGGCTGGCGTAGTTCGCGCGCACGCTGAGGTTGTGCGCCGGTGCGAACTGATGGTCGACCTTGGCCAGATAGTCGTTCGACTTCACGTCATAGGGCACGTTCCCCAGCTGAACCGGAAAGCCGTTCTGGTTCAGAAGAGCGGCGGCGGTGGGATCGATGTTCACGAAGTTGCTGGTATTCGTCGAGAGACGCTCGGCGGAGAGGAAGTAGAACGTCTGGTCGCGACGGACCGGGCCGCCGACGGTGAAGCCGTACTGGTTCTGACGGAACGGTGCCTTCGGCTGGTCGATGGAATTGCCGAAGACATTGAACTGCTCGAAGTGACCCTTGGCGTTCAGATGATCGTTGCGAAAGAACTCGAAGACGTCGCCGAGCGTCTCGTTCGTTCCGGATCGGGTGATGATGTTGACGATCCCGCCCGAGGCTTTGCCGAACTCCGCCGAGTAGGAGTTCGTCAGCACCTGAAATTCCTGAATCGCTTCCTGGCTGAACGTGGCCCGCACCGCGCCCACGATCGAGTCGTTGTTGTCGACGCCGTCGACCATGATGTTGTTGGAGCGCGCCCGCTGGCCGCCGAATGTCAGGCCCGAGGTTGCCGAGGCCCCCTGCTGCGGCGTGCGATCGGTGGTGACACCGGGCGTGATGACGCTGAAGCTCAGGAAATTGCGGCCGTTCGTGGGAAGCGAATCGATCTGCTCCTGGCCGATGACGGTGGAGACCGTGGTCTGCGTCGGATCGATGACCGGTGCCCTGGCGCTGACCACGATCGCTTCCGCGGTCCCTGGCCTGAGCTTGAAATTCATCTCCGCCAGTTGCCCGATCTGCAGCCGGATGGCCTTGCGCTCCTGCGGCGCGAACCCGGACAGTTGCACGCCGATCGTGTACGTGCTCGGTGGCAGCGCCCCGATGTAGTACCGCCCCTGGTTGTCGGTGACCCCCGTGCGGGACTGGTTCGTGGCCACGTTGGTGGCCGTGATCGTGACGCCGGGCAGGACGGCGCCCGATTCGTCGTTGATCGTGCCCGAGAGGTCCGCCGCCGTGGCGCGCGCCTGGGCGAAGAGCGCGATGGGAAGTGCAACGAGGAAAATCATGACCACGAGAATCCGGATCGATTTCGCCATCCTGTGCCTCCTTTTTTGACCGTGATTCGTTCATAAGGCGGCGGCGACGGCCGGCTCGCTGTGCCGGTCCGACGCTCGCTGCGATTTATCGATGACCAGGGATGCGATGCGTTCCCGATGGAAGGACGAGTCTCCGAACAGAGTCTCCGATGATCTGGCGCGCTTGTAGTTGAGGTGGAGATTGTCTCCCAGGTGAAGCCGATCTCACCATGAATCTGCACGCCGCGGTTGCCGGCCTCGCGAAACGCGTCGGCACTACGTAGCGGATCGGGAGCGGCGCACGCTGCTCGACGCCAGTCCTGCCCGGACGAGCGGCTGAGCGATCAACGCGGTCACGCTCCCGAGCCGGCCACGGGCGCGCGCGCTTCCTCCAGAAGCTTGCAGAGCGCCTGCAGACGACTCTGGGGCATGTGGGACAACGTCTTCCGGACGGTCGCTTTCACGATCTCGTCGAGCGACTCGAGCAGACCGAGCCCTTCGCTGCTGATCGAGGCCCGCACCACGCGCCGGTCGGCCGTACCCCGCGAGCGAACCACCAGCCCGCGCTTCTCCAGTCGATCGAGAAGGCGGGTCAGGTCGGGATCGCGGCGAACCATCCGCTCCGAGATCTCCCCGCAGGGAAGCCCTTCGGCTCCGGCGCCGCGGAGGATGCGCAGCACGTTGTACTGCGACATGCTCAGGTTCTCCCGACGCAGCACCTCGGTCATCGGAACGGCCAGCTGATCGGCGGTGCGGAGCATGGAGAGCACCACTTCCTCCTGCAGGCTGGCGAACGGCCTGGTCTGTTTGATCTCCCGCTTCAATTTTCCCGACATAGCCACCCTCGTCCGCAAACAGCCGGCCCAAACGATAATACTCCTCTTGACATTAATAGTTGTGAGGACTATCGTTTCGACAGACAGAGCTGGCGAACACTGAAAAGGAGAAACGGACATGGCAAACACAACCACATGGCAGATCGACCCGGCCCACACGGCCGTGGAGTTCGCCGTCAAGCACATGATGTTCACAACGGTCCGAGGACGTTTCAAGGATGTGAAGGGGACGATCGAGGTGGACGAACAGAATCCCGATCGCTCGACCGTCAATGTCGAGATCGCCGCGGCCAGCATCGACACCGGCGTGGCCGATCGCGACGCTCACCTCCGCTCGGCGGACTTCCTCGATGTGGAGAAGTTTCCCACGATCACGTTTCGCAGCAAGCGCGTGGAAGGGGCGATGAAGAAGGAAGGCGACCGGTTCAAGATCGCCGGTGACCTGGTCATTCACGGCAAATCGATGGAAGTCACGCTCGACACCGTTTATCTCGGTTCCGGCAAGGATCCGTGGGGCAACATCAAGAGCGGTGCGGAAGCAACGGCGAAGATCGACCGGCGCGAATGGGGTCTGACCTGGAATCAGGCGCTGGAGACGGGCGGAGTGCTCGTGGCCAACGACATCCGCATCGAGATCCAGCTCCAGGCGGTGAAGGCCGCTCCCGTCGCCGCATAAGGGAACAACCAGTCGACCTCACGGAAGCGGCGGCGAACCGCCTGTCGGCGCGTCTTCGTGGCAGGCGCGCGCCGCCGCTTCGCCCCTTCTTCAGCGGGACATTGACGAGAATCCCGCTCTCACGTCCGGGCTTTTTCAGCGCGTGCCAGCAGCAAGGCCCGTTCGCGCTCATTTCTCGTGAGCGACGCCGCGCGCTCGAACTCCGCTCCGGCCTCGCCGAGACGACCGAGCCTGACGAGCAGATCGCCGCGCACACCCGGCAGCAGGTGATAGTTCTCCAGCCCACCGTCGCGCACGACCCCATCCACGATCGTCAATCCCGTCTCCGGCCCGAATGCGAATCCGAAGGCCACGGCGCGGTTCAACTCGACGATGGGACTGGGATCGATCTGCGCCAGTACCGTGTAGAGCGCGGCGATGCGGATCCAGTCTGTTTCTTCTGCTGACCGCGCCCTGACGTGACACGCCGCGATGGCCGCCTGCAGTGTGTACCAGCCACGCGTGGGCGCGAGCTCCTCGGCGCGTTCGAGCGCGACCAGACCTCGGCGGATCAGAAGGTGATCCCATCGCGCGCGATCCTGATCGTGCAACAGCACCGGGTCGCCCTGCGCCGTCGTTCGCGCCCGCAGCCGCGAGGCCTGAATCTCCATCAGCGCCACCAGGCCGAGCACTTCCGCCTCTTCCTGCATCAGCCCGGCCAGCACGCGACCGAGTCGCAGTGCGTCTTCGCAGAGCGCCGGCCGGACCCAGTCCTGGCCCGCCGTGGCCGAGTAGCCCTCGTTGAAGATGAGATAGATCACTTCGAGGACGGAGGCCAGTCGCGCCGCCAGCTCGGCTCCGCGCGGCACTTCGAACGGTACGCGCGCGTCCGACAGCGTCTTCTTCGCCCGCACGATGCGCTGCGCGACGGTGGCCTCGGACGTCAGAAACGCGCGCGCAATCTCGTCCGTCGTCAGGCCGCCGAGGAGGCGGAGGGTGAGGGCGATGCGGGAGTGGGTGGAGAGGATGGGATGGCAGGCGATGAACACGAGCCGCAGCAGATCGTCGCCGATGGGATCGTCGAGCGTGGCCACCAGCTCTTCCACGACCGTCTCCTGCTGCCCGGTGAGATGGCGACCGATCTCCTCGTGTTTTCGCTCGCGCATGACGTCGCGGCGGATGTGATCGATGGCGCGATGCTTCGCGGTGGCCATCAGCCATGCGCCCGGATTGTCCGGAACTCCCGAATCGGGCCACTGCTCCAGCGCGGCCACCAGCGCATCCTGCGCGAGCTCCTCGGCCACGCCGACGTCGCGCACGATGCGCGTCAGTCCGGCAATCAGCCGCGGCCACTCGATGCGCCAGACCGCGTCGATGGCGCGATGGGTGTCGGAAGCCGTCACGGCTTCCGATCACACCATCAACGCCAGAGCGTTGCAAACCTACTTCTTCGTCTGCGAACCGATCTTTGCGCGCAACGCGTCTTCCTTCGCCCGCAGCTCCGGCGTGAGCTCCTTGCCGAAATCCTCGGCCTCGAAGATCGGCCGCAGCTCGATCTGCACGCCGCCGCCGAACGGGGCGCGTTTGATCCATTCCATGGCCTCGTCGAGCGAATCGCAGCGCAAGGAGAAGGAGCGCTCCCTGCTTGGTCTCCTTTGGACTGCCGTCATTGAAGTCGTTCCGGAGACCCTGAACCAGGACCGATGGCACTTCGGTAAATCAACGTGTGGATCGTTATTTGCAGATTAAGGATGTATCCCTCTGTCCGGCAAAGCCTCCATCAGGATGTCGTCACTTTCCCCGGCTCAGACCAAAAAGGAAACGCTTATGCCCTCCGACAAGGAATCCCCTGCTTCGACTACGCGCCCTGTCAAACAGCTCCACATCGTGATTCCTGCAAATCCTCCCCGAGAACAGCTGAGCGCCCTCGCCGCTGAATTGCTCGAACGGCGCGAGGCCATCCTCGAGGCGTGGCGCGCCGCCGGCGAGGCGGTTCCGTGGCAAAACATTGCGTCATCTCTTTCGCGTGCCCAATTCAATGATCACATTCCCGCGGTCCTCGACTGTCTGGCCAATACGATCCAAGCCTGGCCTCTTGAGCAGGATTCACTCGCCGCGCGACTAGAAACCGAAAGGGTTTGCGCGCACGGCTTACAGCGATGGCAGCAGGGGTACCCACTCCGGGAACTGATCGCAGAGTGGGGATACCTGCAGATATGCGTCGCCGACGAATTGGAGCGCTATGCGGCGAATCATCCCGCGCTCGAGCAGGGCGTCATGCCGACGGCTCGACGAGCTTGGGCGTTGCTGTGCGCCAACGGCGTCACGCAAAGCGCCAACCAATACTGGCGCCTCCAACAGACGGAATCGGCCGGTCACGTTACCGATCTCGAGCACGCGCTCTCCTCCCTCCACACCATGGAGCAGTCGCGGGCTGAGGTATGGCGAACGGCGGCCCATGATTTGCGCGGCAGCGTGACCGTCGTGAAAGGTGCTGCCACCCTCCTCAGCGACAGCGAGCCGGGGCATTCAGAGTTTCGGGTTGAGGTCGCCGACATGCTCAGCAAGAGCGTTTCCTCGCTTCACGAAATGCTCACCGACCTCCTGAGCCTCGCCCGTCTGGAAGCAGGACACGAGCAACGGGAGATCACCACATTCGATGCCGCCACGCTGCTGCGCGATTTCTGCACGGCATCGCAAACTGCCGCCACCGGCCGGGGACTGTTTCTCAAGATGGACGGTCCGAGCACGCTCCCGGTCGAAGGGGACAAGAACAAAGTCCTGCGTATCCTGCAAAACCTGCTTCTCAACGCCGTCAAGTACACGCAGCGCGGCGGCGTGTCCGTCACGTGGGGGCTGGACAATGGGCGGGACACGAATCGCTGGACCTTCTCGGTGCAGGACACGGGACCCGGGATCGACGACAACAAGGCCGCACCGTTCGCACAGGAGCTGCTGAGCGCGACGGAAGTCGCGAATGATGCCAAAGAGGCGAGCACGGACCGGCGACGCGATATCGATCCTGCCACGACACTCCCTTCCGCCTCGAAGGAACTGCCACCGAGCCAACAACCGGGAGAGGGCGTGGGTCTGACGATCGTCAAACGGCTCTGCGAACTCCTTGATGCCGGCTTGGAACTGGCGACGAAACCAGGGCAGGGTTCGACGTTTCGAGTAATCTTGCCTTGCAGTTATGGCACCTCGACGTCGCGAACGGAGTCCGACGAGGTCCCAAACTGAGCCTGCCCGCCTTATCACACTGAAGACCCGCGCACCCGCAGGCGAGTTCGCGGGGGATCCGCGCGATTGATTTTTCAGCCTCGAAGACCCTTCGGCCGTCATTCAGGACGCGCGTGATTTCATGCGGGCCGAGGAAACGCGGCGTCGTGCCGTCGTTCGCGCCCGCAGCCGCGAGGCCTGAATCTCCATCAGCGCCACCAGGCCGAGCACCTCCGCCTCTTCCGGCATCAGCCCGGCCAGCACGCGCCCGAGTCGCAGCGCGTCTTCGCAGAGCGCCGGCCGGACCCAGCCCTGGCCCGCCGTGGCCGAGTAGCCCTCGTTGAAGATGAGATAGATCGCTTCGAGGACGGAGGCCAGTCGCGCCGCCAGCTCGGCGCCGCGCGGCACTTCGAGTGGATGAGGCACTTCGAGTGGAGAGGATGGGATGGGATGGGATGGGATGGCAGGCGATGAACACGAGCCGCAGCAGATCGTCGCCGATCGGATCGTCGAGCGTTGCCACCAGCGCATCCTGCGCGAGCTCCTCGGCCACCCCGACGTCGCGCACGATGCGCGTGAGTCCGGCGATCAGCCGCGGCCACTCGATGCGCCAGACCGCGTCGATGGCGCGATGGGTGATTGGAAGCCGTCACGGCTTCCGATCACACCATCAACGCCAGAGCGTTGCAAACCTACTTCTTCGTCTGCGAACCGATCTTCGCGCGCAACGCGTCCTCCTTCGCCCGCAGCTCCGGCGTGAGCTCCTTGCCGAAATCCTCGGCCTCGAAGATCGGCCGCAGCTCGATCTGCACGCCGCCGCCGAACGGGGCGCGTTTGATCCATTCGATGGCCTCGTCCAGCGATTTGACCTGCCAGATCCAGAAGCCGGCCACGATCTCCTTCGACTCGGTGAACGGGCCGTCGATGACCGTTCGCTTGTTGCCATCGAAACGGACGCGTGCGCCTTTCGATGTCGGGGTAAGACCCTCGCCGGCCAGCATCACGCCGGCCTTCACGAGCTCTTCGTTGAACTTCGTCATGTCCGAGAGCAGCTTCTCAGTCGGCATCGCCCCCGCTTCGCTGTGTTTGTCGCCGGGAACCAGAACCATCACTCGCATTGCTTTTTCCTGCCTTTCACTCATGCGTCGAACGGACGGGACGGAAATCGACACGATCCCGGCTTCTTTTTCAAGCCCTCGGTCCTGCCGTTTGCTGGGCGGAGGGAGGCGACAGCCGACAAAATACGCTCAGACGCATCTGACGCTCGTATCCCTGGATCGGCGTCCACGTGTGGCGGCTGATCGCGCTACTTCCACTTCTTCTCGTGACCTGAGTAGCACGACGGCGCCACCTTGCTGCCGCGCAGGTCGCGGCCGTGGCACGTCATCGAACATGCGACGCGTTGCATGGAGCTTGGATCGAGAGTCCGCTGCCACGCGCTTCTTTGCTGGCTGCAGCCGAGGGTTCGACCGGGCCGAAGCTGTTCACCTCATGGTTACCGCGGGCCAACGCCGGGCAGGATAGAGTTCACCGCAAATCTCAAGATGAGGTGAATCGATGAAACGGTCGTCACTGGTGCTGTTCGTCTCGCTGCTTGTTGCCGCCGCCGCCAGCGCTCAGGTTCCCGGGTTGATCTCGCCGGAAGTGAGTCCGGCGGCCTCCGCGACGCAGGTCGTCGGTCTGGCCGAGATCACGGTGTCGTATCACCGCCCCGCCGCGAACGCCAGAAAGATCTGGGGCGGACTCGTTCCCTACGATCAGGTCTGGCGTGCCGGCGCAAATCAGAACACGACCGTTTCGTTCTCCACGCCGGTAACAGTCAACGGGACGAAGCTCGCGGCGGGAACCTACGGTCTCCACATGATCCCGACAGAGAGCAACTGGACCGTAATCTTCAGCAACGAGTCGGGCGCCTGGGGCAGTTTCTCGTACGACCAGAAAGAGGACGCCGCACGCATCACGGCAAAACCGGAGGTCGCAGAATCTCAGGAGCGCCTCGGGTACACGTTCGACGAGCCCACGAAAGACTCTGTGGTCCTGGCGATGCGATGGGAGAAATTGCGAGTGCCCATCGAAATCAGGATCGACCTCGCGCAAACCGTGCTGGACAGCTATCGCGCTCAACTGCGCGGCCTTCCGCGTTTCGGATGGCAGGCATGGAGCCAGGCCGCGAACTGGGCCGCGCAGAACGGCATCGCGCTCGACGACGCCACGGCCTGGGCGGACCGCTCGATCTCGATGAATCGCAACTTCACGAACTTGCGCACGAAGGCTCTCATCGCGGAGAAGAAGGGCGACCCGGCCGCAGCGGCAAAGCTGCGAAGCGACGCGTTTGCGATCGCCACCGAGACCGAGTTGAACGCCTACGGCTATCAGCTGATTTCCCAGCAGAAAACCGACGAGGCCATCGGCATCTTCGAGATGAACGTCAAGGCACACCCGCAGTCGTGGAACGCTTACGACAGTCTGGCCGAGGCGTATGGAACCAGCGGTGACAAGAAGAAGGCCATCGACAATTACACCAAGGCGTTGAGCCTGGCCACGGACGCTGCGCAGAAGACCCGCATCTCGACCACGATCGAGCAGTTGAAGAAGCCGTAGACAAGACACGCCCAGTGCTCGCTGATCATCACGACCGTCGCGCGCCTCGCGCACAAACACAGGAGCACACGAACATGAAGCCAAAAAATACGATTTGCCTCTGGTTCGATAAGGAGGCGCATGAGGCCGCGCGCTTCTACGCCGCTACTTTCCCGGACAGCAAAGTGATTGCCGTTCACAAGGCGCCCGCTGACTACCCGGGCGGCAAGAAGGACGATGTACTGACGGTGGAGTTCACCGTTCTGGGCATTCCTTGTCTCGGTCTCAACGGCGGCGCGACGTTCACGCACAGCGAGGCCTTTTCGTTCCAGATTGCGACGGACAATCAGGAAGAGACGGACCGCTACTGGAACGCGATCGTCGGCAACGGCGGCAAAGAGAGCCAGTGCGGCTGGTGCAAGGATCGCTGGGGTCTCTCCTGGCAGATCACCCCGCGCGCGCTAACCGAGGCGCTTGCGGCGGGCGGCGGTGAGGCAAAGCGGGTCTTCGAGGCGATGCTGCCGATGAAGAAGATCGACCTCGCCACGATCGAGGCAGCGCGGCGGGGCTGACCGGATGTCTCGCCAGAGCCGGGCTCATGTCTGATGGCCCGACAGGTCCTGCAGAAACTCCGAGCCGGGCGCCACGCCTGTAACCAGGAGCTGATCGCGTGCCCGCGTGCAGGCCACGTAGAGCAGGTGCCTCTCCGTCTGATACACGTCCTCGAGATCGGATTCGTCGGCTACGGCTTCAATCCTCGATTCGAGCGGAATCACATCGTCATCGCACGCCATCACTGCGACGGCGCGGAACTCCAATCCTTTCGCGAGGTGCATCGTCGTGATTGAAAGATGACCGTGTCGCGTTTCGACTCTGTCGTCGAGGATCGTGTACGGAACGTTCGCGCGCTCCGCCGCCGCCTTCGCTCGCGGATACTGATCGGACGATCGCACGAAGATCGCGATCTCGTGCGGTCGCAAGCCCTCAGCTATGCGCGCCGCAATCCATGCTGCGACGCGCGAAATCTCCTCGTCCTGCGTTTCCTCCACTGCGATCTCCGGCGCACCGCCGTTGAATACCGAGATCGTCCCTCGGCGCTCTTCTGTCACGCCGTCCACGTCAGACACCTCGTGTGCGAGCAGGCGGTCGGCGTGGAAACGAATCTGATGCGACGTGCGGTAGTTGATTCTCAGACGTGATGAACGGCCGCGGACGTCCACGCCGATCTCCTTCCAGGAGAACGGCTGCTGGAAGATGCGCTGGCCGAGGTCGCCGGTAAAGAAGAGAGCGTTCGGGCGGGTGCCGCCGAGGGCGGCCAGGAAGCGGAGCTCGGGGACGCTGACGTCCTGCGCTTCGTCGACGATCACGTAATCGAACGTGGGGCGCGGGAGCTGACGGACTCTCTCCGCGAGGCGATGGAACATCGCCGGCTCGGTGATGAGCTTTCGTTCGGCGAGCTTCGCGCGCACCGCGTCGAAGATCGACCAGAGGATGAGGCGCTGCTTTTCGGCGAGGCGGGTCTTGCGTCCGAGGCGCTTTACGTCGCGGTAGGTGTCCCAGGAGTCGAGCTGCCAGGCGTCGACGACGGTCGACCACTCGCTCCAGAGAAAGTTCGCGGTGAACTTCTGTGCGTTTGCCGAGGCCGCGGCTTCCGTGAGCATCTGTCGCAGGTCCGCTTCCGATGCGAAGTTCACTTTTCCGAAGTGCACTTCGTATAGGCGGCGCGCGATCGCGGGCAGCGATTGCACTTCAAGGCGCTCGGCGATGCGCGGCTCATTGCCGATCAGCATGCGCAGGCGGTACCGCAGTGTATTGGCGAGCGTGTCGGAGAAGGTCGTCAGCAGAACGCGCGCATCTTCGTTCGAGCGCGCCAGATAGACGGCGCGGTGGAGGGCGACGATGGTCTTCCCGGTCCCGGCGGAACCGCCGGCGCGCGCAGGCCCGTTGAACTCGCGCTCGACGAGCTGCCGCTGTGCGGGATGGAGGAAGACCGTCCACTTCTCCCATGGTGCATCGAGTGCGCGCTCGAGCTCCTCACGGTTCTGAATGACGCGGAAGCGGCGCTGCGCGTCGGGATGCTCGAACGCGTCGACGTGCGGCGGCAGGTCGAGTGGCAACGGCGGGAGCGGCGCGCCCGTCGCGATGTTCAGCAGCAGCTCAGCGGCCTCGCGCGGAAGATGCTCCGCCACATCGAACAGCGTCTCCTCGGTCGCGGCGCGGACGTCGTCCATCCACTCCAGCGGCACGCCATGACTGAGCAACACCCATTCAGGAGTCTCGGCGAAGAGCAGCTTCGCCGGCGCAACCTCAGGCGCCGCTTCGACGTATCGCGGCACGACGATCTCCCGCACCGTCTCGCGCACTTCGACGAGCTGCGCCGCGCCGGTCTGCGGATGCCGCTCGATCTTCCGCCGCTCCGCCCACGCGTACGCCGCATCGTGATGATCGACGTAGCAGAGCATCAGACTCGACGCGGTCCGATGCACGACGATGCGGATGTCACTGCTCACCCGCACGGACCAGAAATTCGGATCCTTCGCGCGATCGAGTTTGTGAAACTGCATTCCTGGCTGCGCGGGATTCAGTTGAAGATCGAAGGCGGTGGTCTTGACCATCTTCTGCTCTTCCGACGCCAGGCGGCCGAGGCTATCGGTGAACGTGTCTGCGATCCGGAAGTCCATCGGCATCACGGAAAATCGACGATTGCGCGAATCATGAATTCGTCGAACAGAGGCACGGTAAAGGCCATGTCTCCATGTGCCGGACTGTAGATCATTCCTTTGCGGATCAGCTTTGCCCGGACCGGACCGAGCGACGCGATGTTGACACCGAGGCGGTCCGCGATGTCAGCGGTTCGCTGCGGACCGGCGCCCAGATCGGCCATCGCTCGGAGGTATTTTTTCTCGCTCGGAGTACAACGATCGTAGCGAACGCGGAAGAAGTTCTGGTCGAGGCGTTGGATGACCGTCTCTGTCGCGTCTTTCACGATTTCGAGCGTGATCGGACTCGACGTCGCCCGGTTCCATGCCTGGTAGCCCCATTCCTGCAGAAAATACGGATAGCCCTTCGTGAGCTCGAACACTTCGGTGAGCGCATCGCGTTCGAACGCCACGCCGACGGCCTGTGCCGGCTCCTGCAACGCTCTCGCTGCGTCCGCCCCGGACAGTGCACCGACAGTCGGAAAGCTGAAGAGGCGCTCGGCATACGACTTCGCTTCGCCGGCGAGACCGGGAAGGATTGGCAGCCCGGCTCCGACGAGAATCAGAGGGAGTTGCCGCTGCTGCATCTTGTGCATCGATACGATCAACGCGCCAAGCTCCTTTTGATCAAAATACTGGATCTCGTCGATGAGAAGCGCCACGGCCGTGCTGCGCCCAGCGGCTGCCTCGGCGATCGCGACGAAAAGCTCAGGCAGATCGATTTCGAGATCGCCGCTGTCGGCGGTGCCTTTCTCCGGATCGATGTCCAGTCCGATCGTCACGTCCTGAACCGTGACCTTGAGCGCACCGGCGAAGCTGCGGAGGACTGCCAGGCCGCGTTTCACTTTCGCAGCGGCTCCAGCCACACGATCGAGCTCGAAGAGCAGCGATCGCATGTACGGCACGAGGAGCGGACCGAGTTGTTTTTTTTCCTGGGCCTCGATCGAGATCGTGCGGTATCCCGCGACTTTCGCTCGCCGCTCGATCTCGTTGAGGAGGACCGTCTTGCCGACCCCGCGAAGGCCGGTCAGCAGCATGCTCTTCTCCGACCTTCCCAGGCGGACGCGACCGAGCAGAACTTCTGCCTGCTCAATGATTTTGTCGCGACCAACCAGCTCGGGCGGCGGCGCGCCAGCACCGGGCGAGAATGGATTGCGAATCGGGTCCACGAGGTGAATTATACCGATTGATAATCGCTTATACCTGTTTTTAGGTATAAATCGCTAAACTTCCTCACACATGCGATGGCCGTCATCGTGAGTTTGGCGAGGCTGTCGGTGACGGTGTCGGCGATCCGAAAGTCGATCGCGTTCAAGGCGTCGGCTCATTCAGAATTGGAGGTCCGCACTTCGACGCGAGTTGGACAGCTCGCTCCTTTTCGGCTGCCTTTTGCAGGTCGGGATCTTCGTTGATCGGGAATCCAAGAATGTCCGCGTGGCGGCGAGGCGGCTCGCTGGCTTCGACTTCGAGCCCTGATGCTCGAACGTCTCCTGCACTGAAAATCCCAGCGCCGTAAAGCTTGGTTTCAGCGGGAAGATATTCTCCCGCAAGCGCCCAAAGCTCGGCGAGAGGTGCTGGGCCATGGCGGCAAACCGATTTCTTGCGGTCCGCCGGGTTTGGAAGAAACGCGGCCGGCCTGACCATCGTCGAGTTGAAGTGACCCCGCGAGGTTAGAAACCTCGCAAGGTCCTCATCATCGGCGACAACTTCAGGCAGTCCCGATAGCAGCATGAGGAGCAGACATGGTCTCTCGAATCGCGTCCAGCAGACGCTGCGGAAAACGATCCGTAGCGTAGAACCGCGATACAGCATGACCGCGGTCGCTGCCGTCGATCCACGCGTACGGAATCCTGTCGTTCTCTCCGATGCTCAGCGATAGGAATCGCGTTCGGGAGAAGATCCAGTCAGCCGAGATGGACCCATCCGGCTCCGGAGCAAACTCAGGCATCGGGATATCGGTTGGCAAAGCACGAATGAGCGCCTCGGCGTTCCTGCTCGCCAGGCGGGAGACGGCAAGCGCGCCCTCTCCATCCCATCCTTCATCGGCGTGTTCCGCTGCCATCTCCCAAATCTGAGAGATCGCGGTGGCTTTCGGTCCGAAAAGACTGATCGACTTCTCCTTCGATTCAACGATTGCGCAAGCAGCGTCCTGCACACGCCGGGCTGCCGGAGAAAGAGCACTACCAGTGCGGTTGGCAAGGTACAAAGCCATCGTGTACCCGGCGACTACGGCTGTTGAAAGAGGTTCAGGCATTTTTCAGTCAGCGTCCTTTTGAATACCCGGTTCTTCAGAATTCGCAGCGAGTCCACGATGCTCCGGATCGCTGGCCAATCCTCAGGCGATATCGCAACCATTCTGAATGCATCGATGTCGAAGATGATCGGCAGCGTTTCGCCTTCCGGAAGCTGCATCACAAGCGTGATGTTAACCTGATTCCCCGTATCCTTCTCGATGGCAGAATGCTGGTTGACGAATCCGATGAACTCCAGTGTTTCTTCGTCCGGGAGTTGCGGGCTTATCTTCAAGTACTGGTTCAACTCGCGTCCATTGATCGTTGGCAATGGCAGACGATTGATGAATCGCAAACCAATCCGGCGAACCTGAATGGGTTCCACGATCTTCCGAAAGATTTCCCAGGTGCGTTCGATCTCAGGAAGGTATTCGTCAAGACTGCCAAACGGCGCTAAACGGTTGAATGAATACCCCTCCCGTCTGAACTGAATGATCTGACGTTCATCTTCCGCGAAAAACTGGAGTGCTCCTACCTCTTGACGAACGGAGACTTCGGCAGGTTTCTCCCCTTCTTTGCGAAACTCATGACTCTGGACGGTCTGACGGCGAGCTTTCGGGTACTCCGCCCGCAATTGCTCCTTCGCAACGTCCTGTAACCGCTGGAGCTCCGTCGACGGCGGAAGATCACAGGTGAGCTCCAGAATGGCCTCGACGATCGGCGCATGCGCGAGACTCAGTGTCTCGGTCATATCCGAAACACCTTCATCACTTCATCCCCCGGATGATTGATGACTTTCACCGCGATCCGCCCGCTCCGCGGTTTCGGGAACGGGCGCGACGTGTCGCTGTTCAGGGTGGCCCGGGCTTCTTCGTTGATCTCGGCTTTCAGTGTTATTTTCAGGGCGCTGTAGGGGTCGTTCTGGCCGAGGAAGTAGGCGTGGCGGACGAAGAAGCTTTCTTCGTTGTAGTCGGTGTCGATGAACCAGCATGCGATGCCTTCGGCGCCGGGTCTGTGGACTTCGCAGGTGGGCGGTCGAAGGGGTCGGCGCCCCGGATGCTGATCTGTGTGTCGTAGCTGGGGGCTCGCGATACAGTCCGGTCGTCGAGCGTCAGAGCTACTAGCGCAGAGATCACTTGGGTCCACCGAGCGCTCAGATGATTCCCGTTTTCTGAGCTGCGACCAGAGCCGGCCGCCATCGAAGGAGACTGTTTCGCCACGCTCTCCCGCAATGGCATGGTCGCTCCTGAACACTTGCTCCGTCGGGTCAATCATGGTTGTCGTTGAGTGTTTCATCCCTGATAGCAGTTCTGGCCATGCCACTCGAGAAACTCTCGATTGGGATGCTCGATGGGATTGTCAGGGAGGACGGCGAGTTCCGTCCCGTTTAGTCGGTAGTACACCTTTCCGTTGAACCACGCTTCTCGAATCCTCGGGCTGACTCTGATGCGGTAGTCGGGAGTCACGGTCACGAGCCCCTGGTCAAAGAGCCGATGAAAGTCGGCCCGCAGCAGCAGACCGTTACTCACAGCATGCTGGCCCTGCTGCGAGAATGGCAGGATGTGCGCTGCTTCGAGCGCGACCAGCGTGGTCTCGCCCGTCATGGCGCACCGCTTCTTATAGGCGTTCGTAACCAGTACTCTGAAAGAGGCTTGACCCAGGCGGGGTCGAACCATGGCCGGTTCGCCGTATCTGTCACCGTCCCTGACTGTCCACGCTCCATTTGACGCAGGGACTGAATCGTCGGTAAAGAATCTCTCGACGCCCCGCCAAATCTGTGCGCCAGCAAACTCGGACGTGTCATACCTCCGGCCACGTACAAGGTTCTTCGACCATTCGGGTGGATCTTCGATCCAAAGTTCGCGCGGCAGAAAAAACACATTCGACAGAACCGTGCATCCGATTTCTCCTGCATCAGCCTGCTTTCCTCTCAGGGGATTGAGCAGACTGACAAGATCAGCGAACGAAGATGCGCCGTTTTTCTCCCCAAACACCTCCCACGCTAGTCGGATAGGAAGAGTCGAATACGTGACAAAGAATCCGCCTCCGGCGATGTGGTTATATGGCTTCTTCAACTTGAAGAGAAAGGGCATTCCGACCGGCGCACCGACAAAGGGGGGCTTGGCGCTTGGTTGCCAGAAGTTGACTTCGTCGAAACCGCGACGGCGCAGAAACTCGAACCACTCGTTGTCGGTAACGCCCACCCAGAATTTCATGTCGTTCCAGCTCACTCCATCATGTCGTAATGCGGCTCTTCCCGCTCCGACCGCGAGGCCATGACCTGCAGGCTGTCGCCGAGCGGCGGCGCCTGGACGAGATCGGACCAGTCCTGCTCGTCCTTTCCGCGCCAGACGAGCTGCGGGTCGAGATCGCGGTTGCGGCGCTCGTACGCGACCTGAATCGGCGACTGGCTTTCTTTCTCGATCAGCGACTGGTACTCCGCGGTCGGGATGTTCTTCCTCGAGGCGTCATCGTGCTTCAACGCCTCGACCTGCTTGCGCGAGCCCGCCTTTCGGCCTGTGCTCTTAGCCATCGAACCTTACCTTCAACTCCGCGGCGGCGGCGGCAATTTGTTTGTCACGCGACCAGATCCTGCTTCCGGAGAGAGCGACGGAGGCGAGCAGATGAACGTCGACGTAGCCGAGGCCGCGGCCCATCAGCTTGCGCCGCTCGATCATCGCCAGTGCCTCTGGCTCAGTCGCAACGGGTGCCGCCGGAAGCCTCGAGAGCAGATGGAGCACCTCTTTACGATTCCTGATGTCGCCGCACGCCAGCTCCCCCATCACGAAAGGGTGCATCGAAACCATCTCCTCCTCGAGCAGCGAGACCATCGACGAGACTCCGCGCGCCAGGTGATCCACCCATACCGAGGTGTCCACCAGGATCATCGGCTCCGCCGTCGCGGCACAGGTCGAAGCCGCGGCTCCGTGCCGCCGAGGCGCGCCAGGCGCCGCGCGCTTTCCCGGGTGATGAGCGCCTTCAGCCCTTCATGGATCAGTGCGGTGCGCTCCTCCACTCCCGTCATCCTCATCGCCTGCTCGATCAGATCCTCGTCGAGATTGATCGTCGTTCTCATTGCCAACCTCCGATGCCTCGTACAGGCATCAAGTGATGCCTGTAATGATGCCTCACTTCCAGCTATTCCCTGGACAATTCCGGGGAACCCCACAGCGTATGCATGTCGGCCGTCATCCGAGCGCTCCCGCCATCGCGCCGCGGCTGGCCTCATCGAACGCATGCTCGATCTTCGCTGCGAAGTCGCCGGAGATCTCCCACACGTCCGTCAGCTCGACGAACGCCCAGCGTCCCCAGTCGCCACGGTTGTTCACACCCGGAACCCAGTACGTGTCCATCGTCGACTTTTTTTCTTTCGCGTCTTCGCCGCGATAGCCCTTGATCTCGACGACGAGGTTCAGCAGATCGTCCTCGCCGCGTCCGTCATCGACGCGCACGATGAAGTCGGGACGATAGCGGCGTGACTCACCGCCGAACTGGTACGGCACTTCAAATCCGAGGCTGTGATTCTTGACGTAGGAGCGGACGCGCGGGTGCGATTCGGCGACGCGACAGAATTCCGCCTCCCAGTCGCTGTCGAGGATGATGCAGTTGAGGTGGCAGCGATCGGCTCTGGGCTGCCATCGCTCGGTCTTCGACGTGTTGAAGCTGACGTGCCGCGTCGAGCCGGCGCCTTCACGCTAGCCCTCGGATGGGTGCGGATGCTTCACCCGGCAAACACGATCCAGTAGACATCGCCGTGTCAGCGTTCGGGCCCGGAGTTGTATCATTCGAAGCGAGATGGCGACGATGAAATCGCCACCAAAGCGCGGAGCTCGGTCGACGAAGAGCGGGGGCCTCACCGTGGAGAAGAAAGGCAATGTTCTCTACATCGATGGCAATCGGATTCTGGATCCGATCGGAGAGCCATCGGTGACGAGCGCCAAGCTCCGCAGCGCAGTGCAGGAAGTCGCAAACGCCGTGCGGAAGTAGTCTTTGGCTCGCCGACGCCCCTCGCCGCGCTACGCGGAGAACCTCTTCATCAATCCCGTCTGTGCTCGTGAACGACTGAATTCGGCAGAGGCTCGCCTCGCGAAGCTCGTCGAGCGCGAGCGAGATCGCGGTGGCGACGAGAACGACCGATCGGCCTCGAGCTCAACCGCGCCGCGGGTGGCTTCCTCCACGCCGGGCCCTGTTTTTGAAGTGTGGAGAGCGCGCACTGCACTTCACGGCGCTTATGATGCGCGCATGCATCCTCCCGAAAGCCATCGCAGTGATCGGATCGGCTGGCTTCGCGCCGCGGTGCTGGGGGCGAACGACGGCATCGTGTCGACGGCCAGTCTCGTCATCGGCGTGGCGGCCGCGCAGTCGAGCCGGTCGGCAATATTGATCGCCGGTGTCGCCGGTCTGGCCGCGGGCGCGCTGTCGATGGCCGCCGGCGAGTACGTCTCCGTCAGCTCGCAGGCCGATACCGAGCACGCCGATCTGCAGAAGGAAAAGAGGGAGCTGGCCGAGGATCCGGATGGCGAGATGCAGGAGCTCACCGCAATCTACATCAAGCGCGGGCTGGATAAGACTCTGGCGCGCACGGTGGCGCAGCAGTTGATGGAGCACGACGCGCTCGGAGCGCACGCCCGCGACGAGCTGGGAATCTCCGCGCAGTTCCGCGCGCGCCCGCTGCAGGCCGCGGTGGCATCGGCCCTGGCCTTCTCGGTCGGCGCGGCCCTGCCGATTCTCACGATCGTGCTGGCGCCGCGGTCTGCCATCGCGTTGACGGTCGGCGGCGTCTCGCTGGTCTCGCTGATCGTGTTAGGCGCGACCGCCGCGCAGACGGGTGGCGCTCCGGTCATCGCGGGATCGGTGCGCGTCGCCTTCTGGGGAGTGCTGGCGATGGCGGTGACCGCAGGAGTGGGTTGGTTGTTCGGCGTCGCGACCGGCTGAAGTGGTCCCTACACCAGCCGGCAGCACGGGGCGAGCCCCGGTGCCTGACCGCCGGCATCAAGTCGAGCGGAAGCTTCTTCTTCCCTCGACAGGCTCGAGTGCGCGACGCTATCCCGCCTGGCGATCGAGGTAGGCCTTGATCCTGGACCAATACTGATCGCGCCAGGCCTGTTCGGTCTCGGGGATCAGGTCCTTCGGAACGCCGCGATGCGTAAGCACGAGCTCCGTCCCGCCATCAGGCGTCGGTGTCAGCGTGACCGCGGCCATCGAGAAGACGCCTTCAGGAAATCGGCGGTGGCGCCAGGCCTGAACGATGCGCCGGGCGGGGACGAGATCGACGTTGACCCCGGTGACTTCATTCCCGCCGGTTGAGAACGTCCCGCCAACCTTCCTGCTGATGGTCGCCTTCCTGCCGGTGACCGCGGTGTGCTTTCGAGAGTCCGCGAGCAGATCGTAGACGGTGGCCGGCGGGGCCTTGAGCTTCACGCGTTGCTTGATGGTCTTGCACATGGTTACCTCTCTGACCCACAGGATTCGGGTGGTTTCAGGCCGAATCCAGACTCATCTCGACCGCCTCGCGACGAACGGAATACCGCCACACGTGAATCCTTACTACTGCCAGCATAGAGTAAGGAGAAGGGCATGGCCACCTCGACGATCACCAGCAAGGGACAAACGACCGTGCCGAAGGAAGTCCGCGACGCACTCGACGTCGGCACCGGCGACAAGCTCACCTGGGAGGTCAACGGCGGCCGCGTCTCAGTCTCAACGGAACGCCCTGCGTTCTGGCGTTGGGAAGGCTTCATCAAGCACGGCCCCCCGAACGTGGTGAAAGCGGTGCACGAAGCCCGGAAGCGGAGAGGGCGCATCTGACGTGCAGCGCATCGTCGTCGATGCGAACGTCTTCCTCTCTCTGCTCGTCCACCGCAACGATCGGCAGCGGGAGGCCTCGAAAGCTCTGCTGCTGAAAGCGGAAGACGGCGAGGTCGAGGTGATTCTCCCGCAGTTCATCGTCTTTGAAATCGTTTACGTGCTCCAGAACGCATATCGCCTTGCCGGCTCGGAGATCGCTTCGATCGTGCGCGACCTCATTGCGTTACCCGGTGTGCTCCTCATCGACGAATGCCCGTGGAAGCGCGTGCTGGAGTATTGGCCTGCGCCCCTTTCTTCCGTTGCCGGCGCGGCGACCGTTGCCGTGACCACGAGCAATCGATACGACGGCATCGCCACCTTCGATAGGAAGCTCGCAAAGCGGGCAAAAGACCTCGGCGTCGCGGCGTACTGGTAGCCGCGGTTCAGGCGGGCCGGTGAGCGAACGCCACTTTTCGTTGTCTCGAGTACCTCGTCGTCCACGAGCTGGTTCACCTCGTCGAACCGAACCACAGCGCCGTCTTCGTGTCACTCATGGATCACTACATGCCGCGCTGGAAGGTCCACCGCCGCATTCTCAATCGACTGCCCATCCGCGAGGAACGCTGGACGTACTGATCGAAGTTCTCGGCGACGCCCGACACGCCGGGATCCTGGACTTGGGACACCTCTACAGCGGCAGCCAGTACGACACCTTGAGGAAGACGTCCTGCGACGGCGCGCTCGGAATCGCGCGAAGGTCGCGGCGGATACGGAAGTCGCCGACCGGCGCGACATCGGCGCGATTGTCGTTCCACGCGAGGTAGATTGCCGAACCGGGACGAAACTCCCACCGCACCACCGCGCTTCCTCGCAGGCTGCGGAAGTTGAAATCGGAATTGCCCGTCGCAGCGGTCGGCGTGTGGTCGCGCGCACCATCACTCGCATCGCTTTTTCCCGCCTTTCACTCATGCGTCGAACGGACGTTGGACGGAGGGAGGCGACAGCCGACAAAACACTCTCAGACGTCTCTGACGCTCGTGTCCCGGATCGACGTCCGCGGGACGAGGCTAGACCTTCAGTCTCAGCAATCGCGCGTTGACGGCCACGATCACCGTGCTGGCCGCCATCAGCGCCGCGCCCACGGCGGGAGTGAGCACCACGCCCCACGCGTACAGCGCACCGGCCGCCAGCGGAATGGCCACGACGTTGTAGCCCGTGGCCCAGACGAGGTTCTGAATCATCTTTCGAAACGTGGCGCGCGAAAGCTGCACGATTGCCACGACGTCGAGGGGATTGCTCCGCACCAGAACGACGTCGGCGGTTTCGACCGCCACATCGGAACCCGCGCCGATGGCGATGCCCACATCAGCCTGCGCCAGCGCCGGGGCGTCGTTCACGCCGTCGCCGATCATGGCAACCTTCACGCCGCGGGTTTGGACCTCTTTCACCTTGGCGGCTTTGTCCTGAGGCAGTACCTCTGCGAAGTATTCATCCAATCCGATCTGGTCCGAGACCCATCTGGCAGTTGCTTTGTTATCGCCGGTGAGCATCAGGCAGCGGATGTTCAGCGCCTTGAGGGCGGTGATGGCTTGCTTCGCCTCGGGCCGGACGATGTCGGCCAGGGCAATCGCTCCTTTCAACGCTCCGTCAACGAGGACAAACACGACTGTCTTGCCCTGAGCTTGCAGTGGCTCGATGCGATCGTCGGTCATGGCGATGTTCTGATCGTGCAGATAGCCGGGGCTGACCACCTTGACCGCCTTGCCCTCCACTCTGCCTTCGGCGCCCTGGCCCGGAATGCTTCTGAAGTTTTCGACGGGCAGCTTCTTTTCCGAAGAAGCGGCAATCGCCCTGGCGATGGGGTGTTCGGAATTCGCGTCCACGGAGGCTGCGTATCTGCGCAGCGCTTCTTCGTCGATGTCCTGCGAGAGTACCAGCGTGTCGGTCACGCCAAAGCGGCCCTCGGTAAGCGTGCCGGTCTTGTCAAAGATGATGGCCTGTATTTTTCGGGCGCTTTCGAAGGAAGCACGATTACGAATGAGCAGGCCGTTTTTCGCGGCCAGTGCCGTGGAGACTGCTACCACCAATGGCACGGCCAGACCGAGCGCGTGCGGACAGGTGATGACCATGACGGTCACGCTGCGCTCGATGGCAAAGGCAAATTCCTTGTGCATGAGAACCAGCCAGATGAGGAGGGTGATCACACCGCAACTCAGAGCCACGACGGTGAGCCACATCGCGGCCGTGTTCGCCAGATCCTGAGTCTTCGATTTGCTTTCCTGGGCCTGCCTGACCAGATCGATGACCTGCGACAGAAATGAATCCTTGCCGGTGCCTTTGACCTCGATGGTCAACGAGCCTTCTCCGTTGATGGAGCCGCCGATGACCTTGCCGCCGGCCTTCCTGGTGACCGGAGTTGATTCCCCGGTCAACATCGCTTCATTGACCGCGCTCTCGCCATCAACGATGACTCCGTCCGCGGGAATCTTCTCGCCCGGTTTGATCAGGACTCTGTCATCCACCGCCAGCTCGTCGAGGGGTACGTCCTTCACGGTGCCGTCCGGCAGGAGTTTGTGGGCGTCTGAAGGCATTAGTTTCGCCAACTTCTCCAGAGCCTTGGATGCGCCCATCACCGACTTCATCTCGATCCAGTGCCCGAGCAGCATGATGTCGACGAGTGTGGCCAGTTCCCAGAAGAACACCTTGCCGGTCAGGCCGAACACGACGGCGCTGCTGTAAACGTAAGCGGTGGTGATGGCCACGGCGACGAGCGTCATCATTCCCGGCGTGCGAGCCTTGAACTCGTCGAACAACCCTTTGAGAAACGGCCAGCCGCCATACCAGAAGACGGCGGAAGAAAAACCGAAAAGGACATACACGTCGCCGGGAAAGCCAATCGTTCCCCGCAGCCCCACCAACTTCTGGAGCATCGGCGAGAGGACAAGAACCGGCAGGGTCAAGGCGAGTGAGATCCAGAACCGTTTCCGGAAATCCGCCGCCATGTTGGCGTGGTGACCGGAGTGGTCAGCATGGCCAGGGCCGGTGTGCGACATTTGGACTTGGGCCTCCAACCAATTCTGTTTGTCGTGCCCTTGCGGACGTCCCTCTTTTTCGTAAAGAGCGTAGGCCTTCCTGGCCACCTCGTCGTGCGCAGTTCCTGTCTTTTCGTCTTTGGCTGTATGTTCGTGTTCGTTCATGGCGCGGATCCCTTGTTCCGTTTACGATTCATGTAGTTGGAGCCTCGATCGCCGATGATTCCGGTTGAGTTCCGATCGAGTTCACTGGTGGCCCATGCCACCGCCCGGAGCGCCTTGCATCATTCCGCGTCCCATCATTCCGCGCCGCTGCTCGCCCATTTCAGTCCACATCGAACCGTGGGCTGCGCCGCCCCTCCAGCAGTTGTTCCAGGCGAACTCGCTCCGGTGCTCCGCTCCCCCGCCGCGCCAGCAGGTTCCCCGTGTCGGAGCTCGTCCGGACGATCCGATCGCGGACTCGGGAGCGCACCTTTGAACTCTTGATCCCATCGGCTGAGCCTGGCGGGAGGGATTCGAAATGGAAATGCGGGATCATGCGCGGAAGCAAACTCCGCTGGACGGGATCATCGTCGGGCCTGGATCTGTTCCGCTTCGGCCCGTGCAATACAATCGCCAGTCCGCCGGCTGGAACCCTCGTGAGGGTGCGCCCGGGTGCCGACGCCGCAACGGCTCCATTGGCGGCGCGCGGTGACCGCATGGCACGCTTGCTGAATCGAACGTGTGATCTCGCCTGCATCGTCCCGGCCTGGTCTTCCCTTGGACGAGCCTCTCCGTGGGGAGCTGCTCAACGTTGAACGGCTCGAGGAGCGGGCCCGGGCGCTCGCGACCAGCCTCGCGCCGTCGCGTCGCTCCCGGACCGGGCGGACCGTTCTCCTGCGCCGGTTGAGCGAGAACCTGGCCGCGCTCCGCCACGTCTATCAGACCGTCGCGGGCGATGTGCACCGCGGTGAGAGCGCCGAGCCGGGAGCGGAATGGCTCCTCGACAACTTCCATCTGGTCGAGGCGGAGAGTGCCGGCATTCGCCACGATCTTCCACCGGCCTTCTACCGAAAGCTCCCGCGCGCTCCGGGGAAGTGGAAGGAGCGGAGGCCGCGCCTCTACGTGATGGCGGAGGAGCTCGTCGCAGGCAGCGACGCACGCCTCGACGCCTCGCGTCTTTCCTCCTTTCTTCTCGCGTACCAGGCCGTCACGCCGCTTCCGCTCGGCGAGCTCTGGGCCTGGCCGAGCGTGCTGCGGCTCGCGCTGATCGAGAACCTGCGCCGGCTTGCGGCGCGGATCCTCGAGGCGAGCGAGCAGCGCGCCCTGGCGGACCGCCTCGTCGCCGCGCGCGAGTCAGGGGAAGATCGGGCTGACCCGCCGCTCCTTCCGGCGACACTCCACTCGGCCTTCGTCGCCGAGGTGCTCAAGCGGTTCGGCGAGTACGACCCGAAACTCACACCGATCGGTGCGGCACTGAACGCCCGGCTCGAGGCCCTCGGCACGACCGCGGAAGAGGTCGCGCGCTCCGAGCACCAGCGCCAGGCGGCGGACCAGGTATCGACGGGAAACACGATCACGAGCCTGCGGTTTTGCGCGACGATCGACTGGACGCGGTGGGTCGAGAGCGTGAGCCACATCGACATGGTCCTCCGCAATGACCCGGCGGGCGTCTACAGCCGGATGGACTTCCGGAGCCGCGACCGCTACCGCGGCGCCATCGAGGAGCTGGCGATCCCGTCGGGCGAGGGGCAGGTCGCGGTCGCGCAACGCGCCGTGGACCTGGCGCGCACGGCCGCGGAACGGTCTGGCGCGGACGAGCGCTCCGCGCACGTCGGCCACTGGCTCGTAGGCCGCGGCCGCCGTGAGCTCGAGGCGCTCGTGGGGTTCCGCCCGTCGCCGGTCCAGAGCCTGCGTCGATTCGTCTTCGCGCACGCGGCGCTTCTCTACCTGGGGACGATCGGCATGCTGACGTCGGGGCTCGTGGCGATGGCGCTGCTTTACGGCATCGACTCCGGCACCGTCTCACTGGCGCCGCTGGTGGCAGTCGCACTGATCGCGCTGCTTCCAGCCAGCGAGGTAGCCATCTCGATCGTACAGCGGCTTGTCCACGCGCTCGCCCCACCGCGCCCGCTGGCACGGTTCGACATGACGCACGGCGTGCCGGACGCGTCGCGCACACTCGTCGCTATCCCCACGATTCTCGCCAGCGTCCAGGGTGTCGAAGATCTCCTCGAGCACCTCGAGGTGCAGGCACTCGGGAACCTCGACCCCAACCTTCACTTCGCGATCCTCGGCGATCTTCGCGATGCCGCCACGGCTACGCGAACGGGAGACGCGGCGATCGTCGAGGCGGCACGCCACGGTATCGACGCACTGAACGTGAAGCACGGAGCGGACCGATTCTTTCTCCTCTTTCGGGAGCGCCGCTGGAACGAGAAGGAAGGCGTCTTCATGGGCTGGGAACGGAAGCGCGGAAAGCTCGAGGAGCTCAACCGCCTGCTGCGCGGCGCGACCGACACCAGCTACACGATCTTCGCCGGAGACCTCTCCGTGCTCCCGTCCATTCGTTATGTGCTGACGCTCGACACGGACACGCGGCTCCCGCGCGACGCGGCACGCACACTCGTCGGCATCCTCTCTCACCCGCTGAACCGTCCACACGTCGATCCGGTTCTGAGGCGTGTCACGGAGGGGTATGGGATCCTCCAGCCGCGGGTCGCTGTGACCAGCGCCAGCGCCGCGAGCTCGCTCTTTGCACGCGTTTACTCGGGACACACAGGCGTCGACCCATATACGACAGCGGTCTCCGACGCGTACCAGGACTTGTTCGGCGAAGGGATCTCGACCGGCAAGGGACTCTACGACGTGGACGCATTCTCGGAGTCGCTGAAGGGACGCGTTCCGGAGAATGCGCTCCTCTCGCACGACCTCTTCGAGGGGCTCTTCGCTCGAACGGCGCTCGTCTCCGACGTCGAGGTCGTTGACGACTATCCGGCGAACGTCCTCGCGCACGCACGCCGCCAGAACCGCTGGGTGCGCGGCGACTGGCAGATCCTCCGCTGGCTGTTTCCGTGGGTGCCAACACGACACGGTTCGGTTCGGAACGACCTTCCCGTGATCAGCCGCTGGAAGATCCTCGACAACCTGAGGCGGAGCCTTGCCACCCCCTCGCTCCTGCTCCTCGTGCTCGCCGGCTGCACGTTTCTGCCAGGGCTCCCGTTGGTCTGGGCGGGTGTCGCCGCAGCGATCGCCTCGATGCCGCTGCTCTCGGCTCTGGCCGGTCCGCCAAAGGGATGGCACCTGAGGAAGCCGGTGCGCGTGCACGTCCAGGGTGCTCTCGAGGACGTCGGGATGGCAGCGGCGCAATCGGCGCTGGCGATCGTTCTTCTCCCGTTCCATGCATGGGAGACGCTCCACGCGATCGGCGTCACGCTTGTGCGCCTGGCGATCACACAGCGCAGGCTTCTCGAATGGGAGACGGCAGCCTCGCAGTCGGCGCGGGCGGCGCATCTGCTCGAGGGAGGGGTCCGAGGCTTCATCGGCGAGGTTGCCGCAGGACCGATCGCGGCGTCCTCGCTCCTCCTGCTGACGTCGTTGGCGCGGCCGGCCGCGCTGCCGGTCGCCGCCCCGTTCGCTCTCCTCTGGCTCGTCGCCCCCCTTGTAGCTTACAGGCTGAGCCGGCCCACGCCGATCTTGCGTCGCGCGCTCGATCGTGTCGAGAGGGAGAGCCTCCTCGCAATTGCCGAGCGGACCTGGCGCTATTTCGACGCGTTCGTCACGCCGCGCGACAACGCGCTCCCACCCGACAATTTCCAGGAGTACCCCGGGCCGATGGTGGCCCACCGCACGTCACCGACGAACATTGGCATGTCGCTCCTCTCGACGCTTGCCGCACACGATCTCGGATTCCTCGGCATCGACGCGCTCGCCGAGCGGATCGGCGCGACACTCGACACGGCCCTGAGCCTCGAAATGTGGGAGGGGCACCTGCTGAACTGGTACGACACGACGACACGCGAACCGCTTCCGCCGCGCTACGTCTCGACCGTCGACAGCGGGAACCTCTGCGCCTCGCTGATGGCGCTCAGCGTAGGCCTCGATGAACTGGCCGTCAGGCCCGGCCTCGAGCAGGCGCTCGGCACGATCCTCTCCTCGCTGGCGACCCGCGCCCGCTTGTTCGCAGACGGGATGCACTTCGCCCCGCTCTACGACCGCGAGCGGCAGCTCTTTTCGATCGGCTACCGACTGGCCGATGCGGACGGACCGGGGCGCCTCGACGTTTCTACCTACGACCTGCTTGCCTCCGAAGCGCGTCTCACGAGCTTCCTTGCAGTCGCGCGCGGGGAGGTGCCGCAGGCGCACTGGTTCCGGCTCGGACGTCCAGTCGTCAGCGTGGACGGAGTGCCGACGCTTCTTTCCTGGAGCGCCACGATGTTCGAGTACCTCATGCCGCTGCTCCTGATGCGCGATCGTCCCGGTACGCTCCTCTCCGAATCGTGCCGGCGAGTGGTGTCGCGGCAGATCGCGTACGGCCGTGCGCGCGGCGTCCCCTGGGGGATCTCCGAGGCTGCGTACTCCGTGACCGACCGCGCGGGAACCTACCAGTACAAAGCGTTCGGCGTGCCGGGGCTCGGGCTGCAGCGACGCGTCGGCGACGAGCTCGTGATTGCGCCGTATGCGACCGCACTCGCCGCACTCATCGATCCGGCAACCGCCGTTCGCAACTTCGCGCGCCTGACAGCGGCGGGCCTCGACGGCGCCTACGGTTTCTGCGAATCGATCGACTACACGCGGCGACGGCGCGAACAGGAAGTGAAAGATGAGCCTGTCGAGGACGAGAAGAAGCACCAGGGTGTACTGGTGAATGCCTTCTTCGCCCATCACCAGGGGATGACTCTCATTGCGCTCGCGAACGTCCTCCTCGGAGACATCATGGTCAATCGTTTTCACGCCGATCCGCGCGTGAAAGCAACCGAGTTGCTCCTCGAGGAGCGGGTCCCGCGCCAGGCCCCGATCGTCGAGCCCCACCCCGCCGAGGAGACGCGCGTCACTCCGGCTGTGCTCACCGAGGCCACACGCCGGTTCCGGTCGCCACACACGCCGTTCCCAAGGGCGAACATCCTCTCGAACGGCTCCTACGTCTCAATCGTCACCCATGCTGGCGGCGGCGCGAGCTTCTGGAAGGGACGCAGTGTCAGCCGCTGGCGCGAGGACCGCACGCGCGACTACGGCAGTCAGTTCCTCTACCTGCGGGATGTGCGGAACGGGGCCGTCTGGTCGGCAACTTACCAGCCCGTTTGCACGGAACCCGAGTCGTACTCGGTCACGTTCAACCTCGAGAAGGCGGTCTTCCGCCGGCTCGACGACGAGATCGAGACCCAGCTCGAGATCGCGATTTCGCCCGAGGACGACGTGGAGGTGCGCCGCCTCTCGGTCGCGAACAGGGGAGACCGGCTGCGCACGATCGAGGCCACCAGCTACGTCGAGCTTGTGCTCGGCGGTTACATGGAAGATGTCGCGCACCCCGCATTCGGCAAGCTCTTCGTCGAGACCGAGTGGCTCCCGGAGGCGGCCGCGCTCCTGGCGCGCCGCCGCCCGCGCGGCGAGGGGGATGCGCCGTTCCATGCGTTCCACACCCTCTCGCTGGAGAGACTGCCGCAGGCAGCGATCGAGCGTGAGACAGACCGGTCTCGATTCCTCGGCCGGGGCCGCTCGCCGGAGTGGCCGCGCGCCCTCGACGGCCGGGCGCTCAGTGGCACGACCGGAGCGGTCCTCGATCCGATCTTCAGCTTGAGGACGCGGCTGAGCCTCCCGCCCGGCGCGATCGCTCGCCTGTCTTTTGCAACCGGAGCGGCGGTGGACGTCGACACGGCCCGCCAACTCGCGCACAAGTACCACGACCCGGGCGCGGCGGGGCGCGCGTTTGCGCTCGCATTCACCAACTCGCAGGTCTCGCTTCGCTATCTCGGGGTCTCCGCGGAGGAGGCGCAGCTCTTCGAGCGCCTCGGCTCACGGGTCTTCGGCGCCGACGCGTCGATGCGGGTCCGGCCGGAGGTGATGGCCCGGAACACTCTCGGGCAGTCGGGCCTCTGGGCGTTCGGCATCTCGGGCGACCTCCCGATCGTCCTGGTGCGCGTGCTCGCGACGGATGACATCTCGCTCGTCGCGCAAGTCCTGAAGGCGCAGGCCTACTGGCGGCTCGAGGGGCTGAAGGCCGACATCGTCATCCTGAACGAGCACCCTGTCAGCTACCTCGACGCGATGCAGGCGCAACTCACGCAGCTCGTCGAGGCGGGTCCATGGGGAACGCACCACGGGCAGTCGGGCGGGGTTTACCTCCTACGCGCAGACGCGATGACGGAGGCCGAGTGGATCCTCGTCCAGACCGTCGCGCATGCCGTACTGGCCGGGGACCGTGGCGGACTCGCGGAGCATCTCGAGAACCCCGAGATCGAGATGCCGGCCGAGGCCGCGCCCTCGCCTTCCACCGGTCCACCGCCCGTGGCCGCAAACGACGACACGCCGCCCGTGCCCGTGCCTCCGCTCGTTATGGAGAACGGCTTCGGAGGCTTCACGAACGATGGCAAGGAGTATGTCGTCGTTCTCGAAGAGGGAAGGGAAACCCCGCTTCCCTGGTCAAACGTCATCGCGAACCCGCTCTTCGGCACGCTCGTGTCCGCGTCCGGCACCGCCGTGACATGGTCGCTGAACAGCAATGAGAACCGCTTGACGCCGTTCGCGAACGACCCGGTGACCGACCCGACCTCGGAGGCAATCGTTCTTCGCGACGATGAGGAGGGTGTGATCTGGGGGGCGACGCCCGACGCCATCCGTCGCGGGCCGCGCTCGCCGCGCTGGGTCGTGCGGCACGCCGCCGGAGTCACACGCTTCCAGCACGCGGCGCTCGGGCTCGAGCAGGAGCTCGCGGTCTTCGTGGCGCGCGAGCGTGCGGTCAAGCTCTCCCTGCTGACGTTGACCAATCAATCGCAACGCAGGCGGAGACTCTCTCTGTTCGCCTACAACGAGTGGGCGATGGGGCCGCCGCGTCCCGGCGAGCATCTTTTCGTGGTGACGGAACGGGACGAAAAGAGCGGCGCTGTTCTGGCGAGGAACCCTTACAACCAGGACTTCGCGGGGCGCGTGGCCTTCTCGGCTTCGAGCGTCATCCCTACTTCGTCCACGGGCGACCGCACCGAGGTACTGGGGCGAAACGGCGCGTTGCACCGTGCCGCCGCCTTCCTGCGACCCGAGCTCTCCGGCCGTTTCGGCGCGGGCCTCGACCCGTGCGCCGCACTGAAGATCGCCGTCGATCTCGCACCAGGCGAGACGGCGCGGTTTGTCTTCCTGCTCGGAGAAGGCGCGAGCGCCGAGGAAGCGCGCGAGTTGATCGAGCTCTACGCTGACGCCGAGGCAGCGGCGGCCGAGCTTCGCGCCGTCGAGGCTTCATGGGAGTCGATCCTCGGCGCCGTCACCGTGAAGACCCCGGACGACTCGTTCGACATTCTGCTGAACCGCTGGCTCGTCTACCAGGTGCTGGCCGGTCGCATGTGGGGCCGTACCGGGTACTACCAGACAAGCGGCGCCTTCGGCTTCCGGGACCAGCTGCAGGACGTGATGGCTTTGACGTTCGCCCGGCCCGACCTCGTGCGCGAGCACCTGCTCCGCGCTGCCTCGCGCCAGTTCGTGGAGGGAGACGTCCAGCACTGGTGGCACCCGCCGAGCGGGCGGGGGACACGGACGCATTGCTCCGACGACCTGCTGTTCCTCCCATACGCGATCTCCGGCTACCTGCGAGCGACCGGCGACACAGGTGTCCTCGACGAGGTCGTGCCGTTCCTCGAAGCGGCCCCGGTTCCGCCGGGCGATGCCGACGCCTATGGCCTTCCGGCTGTCTCTTCGCAATCCGCACCGCTCTATGAACACGGCGTGCGCGCGATCGAGCACGGGCTCACGGCGGGTGCACATGGCCTCCCGCTCATAGGGAGCTGTGACTGGAACGACGGCATGAACCGCGTCGGTTACCTCGGAAAAGGGGAGAGCGTCTGGCTCGGCTTTTTCCTCCACCTCGTCCTCACGGAGTACGCGCCAATCGCGGAAGCGCGTGGGGACTCCGACCGCGCCGCACGCTGGCGAAGCGAGGCAGAGCGGATCGCGGCGATGCTCGAGCTTGCGTGGGACGGCGGATGGTACCGGCGCGCCTACTTCGACGACGGGACGCCACTCGGCTCATCGATGAACGTGGACGGACGCATCGACTCGATTCCACAGACCTGGGCGGTGATCTCGGGCGTCGCGCCGGCCGCACACGCCGAGCGCGCGATGGATGCCGTGCGCGCTCATCTCGTTCGCCGCGGCCCACAGCTCGTCCTGCTCCTTTCGCCGCCGTTCGATCACGGTCCGGAAAACCCTGGCTATATCAAAGGTTACGTTCCCGGCGTGCGGGAAAACGGCGGCCAATACACACACGCGGCGCAATGGTTCGTCCTCGCCGTGGCCCGCCTCGGACAGGGCGATGATGCCGTCGAGTTCTTTCACATGCTCAACCCGATCAACCACACGCGGACGCCGCGCGAGGTCGAGCGCTATCAGACCGAGCCCTACGTCCTGGCCGGCGACGTCTATACCCACCCGCAGCATGAGGGGCGCGGGGGATGGACGTGGTACACGGGTTCAGCGGGATGGATGTACCGCGTCGGCCTCGAGGAGATCCTCGGCGTCACGCAGCACGGGGCAACATTGTCGGTCCGTCCCTGTGTGCCGACGACCTGGCCTCGGTTTGAAGTCACGCTTCGCAACGGACCGGATACTCTCTACACCATCGAGGTGGAGAATCCGGAACGGTGCACGACCGGCGTCATCTCCGCTGAGCTCGACGGCTCGCTCGTGTCAGCCGAGGCGATTCCGTTCGTGGATGACGGCCAGAAGCACCGCGTGCACATCGTGATGGGCGCCGCACGACGCGGGGGCGGCCGCGCCAGCGGTGGCGGATGACCGATAGCATTCGAGCAAGGGTTTCTCGCGAAGCTCACCTCTGCCGCGGAGACGCCGCCAGAGCGTCGTCGACGATCGTCTGGGCCTCCTTGAGGATGCGCTTCAGATGGTCCGCTCCCCGGAAGCTCTCCGCATAAATCTTGTAGATGTCTTCCGTCCCGGACGGACGTGCCGCGAACCATCCGCTTTCTGCAATGATCTTCAATCCGCCGATGGGCGCGCCGTTGCCCGGTGCGTTGGTGAGGATGGTCTGGATCTTTTCGCCTGCCAGCTCTGCGGACCGGACCTGCTTCGGCGAGAGTCTCTTCAGCATTTCCTTCTGTGCCGGAGTGGCTTTCGCCTCAACACGATCGTAGAGAGGTTCACCAAACTCGTGCGCAAGATCGCGGTAGATCTCTCCGGGATCGCGCTCCATCCGTGCCGTGATCTCGGCCGACAGCAAGGCCGGGACGATGCCGTCTTTGTCCGTCGTCCAGACGCTGCCGTCCAGACGGACGAAAGACGCCCCGGCGCTCTCTTCACCGCCAAAGCCAAGCGAGCCGTCGAGCAGGCCCTCCACGAACCATTTGAAGCCGACGGGCACCTCGTAGAGCTTCCGGCCGAGCTTCGCCGTGACGCGATCGATCATCTGACTGCTGACGACTGTCTTGCCGACTGCCGCCGACTTGCTCCACTTCGTTCGGTGCTGGAAGAGGTAGAAGACGGCGACGGACAGATAATGATTGGGCGGCAGCAACCCCGAGGTTCGGGTGACGATCCCGTGCCGATCGTGGTCGGTGTCACAGGCGAAAGCGATGTCGAAGCGATCTTTCAGGCCGATCAACGACTGCATGGCATAAGGCGAGGACGGGTCCATGCGAATGCGGCCATCCCAATCCACTGTCATGAACCGGAAGGTCGGATCGATGGCTTCGTTGACGACGGTGAGATTCAACCCCCAGCGCTCGGCGATCCGCGCCCAGTAATGAACCCCGGCGCCACCGAGGGGATCGACGCCCATTCGAATGTTCGCGCCGCGAATCACGTCCATATCGAGAACACTGCCGAGATCGTTCACATAAGAGTTGAGATAGTCGTGCCGATGCGTCGTGGCGGCCTGTAAGGCCCGCTCGAAAGGAATCCTCTTCACACCATGGAGGCCGCTTTCGAGAAACGTATTGGCCCTCGCTTCGATCCATCCGGTGACGTCGTTGTCCGCCGGCCCGCCGTTTGGCGGGTTGTACTTGAAGCCACCGTTGTCGGGTGGATTGTGCGAGGGCGTCACGACAATGCCGTCGGCCAGCCCCTTATCGCGCCCGCGGTTGTAAGTGAGGATTGCGTGAGAAACCGCGGGAGTGGGCGTGTATTCGTCGTCCTCGGAAAGCATGACGTCCACGCCGTTGGCCGCCAGGACTTCGAGGGCGCTGGCGCGGGCCGGCTCGGACAGTGCGTGCGTGTCGATGCCCAGAAACAGCGGGCCATCGATCCCCCGCTGCTTCCGGTACTCGCAGATGGCCTGACTGATGGCAAGGACATGCCACTCGTTGAAGGTCCTGTCGAACGAGGAACCGCGATGCCCCGAGGTGCCGAAGGCGACCCTTTGTGCGGGTACGGACGGTTCGGGGACAAGCGTGTAGTAGGCCGTGACCAGTCTGGGAACGTTGACCAGCATCGACGGCTCGGCGGGTTTCCCTGCCAGAGGACTGATCCGCTCCGCCGTCTCGTGTACGCTGCTCATTCTACCTCCCTGGATTAGAGCCAGTACGGCAACGCTCACTGTGTTGCGGCGTGGCGCCGGATCTGTTCTCGTGCCGCGGTGACAACGTGAGCTGGCTCGAAGCCGAAGTGCTGGTCGACCACTTTCATCGGCGCAGACAATCCAAAGGTATGCAGGCCCAGGATGGTTCCATCGAAGCCGGTATAGCGTTCCCAACCGAAGGTGGATGCCTCTTCAACGGCGACGCGTGCCGTGATGTCCGGCGGCAGCACGCTGTCGCGGTATTCCTGGCTCTGACTCTCGAACAGTTCCCATGACGGCATGCTGATCACTCGTGCCTTGATCCCTTCCGAACGCAGTTGCTCATACGCCGCAATGCAAAGCGAGACTTCGCTGCCGGTCGCCAGCAGCAGCACATCAGGTTGGTGATCCAGGGCATCGGCGAGCACATAAGCGCCCCGCGACACACCGCTCGCTGGCGCGTACCGAGTGCGGTCCAGGGTCGGTAGCGGCTGTCGCGTCAGCACCAGACTGACCGGGTGAACCTTGATCTGCATGATCACCCGCCAGGCTTCGACCACTTCGTTGGCGTCGGCCGGGCGCAACACAATCATGCCGGGCATCGCGCGGAGAGACGCGAGTTGTTCGATGGGTTGGTGGGTTGGCCCGTCCTCGCCCATGCTGATCGAGTCGTGGGTCCAGATGTAGATGACAGGGAGATCCATCATCGCGCTGAGCCGCAGCGCGCCGCGGCAGTAGTCGGTGAAAATGAAAAAACTCGAGGCATAAGAACGCAGTCTCGCCAAACTGAGTCCGCTGGCAATGGCGCACATCGCATGTTCGCGAATGCCGAAGTGGAAGTTGCGTCCGCGGTAGTCGCCTCCGTGGCCCGGGGCCTGGAACTCGCCGGCAAACTCGAAGCTCAAGTGGGTTCTGGTCGACGGCGCCAGGTCCGCCGCGCCGCCCAGCATCCACGGCACCTTCGCGGCGATGGCGTTCAGCACCTTGCCCGACGAGTCGCGTGTGGCCATGCCTTTCGCATCCGCCGGGAACGTCGGCAGCGTGCTGTCCCAGGCTGGGGGCAGCTCACGGCGCTGCATGCGATCAATCTGATCAGCGAGATCCGGATACTGTTGACGATACGCCGCAAACAGTTTCTCCCAGGCTGCGCGAACGGTTGCACCGCGCCGGCCGAGCTGTTCCTTGAAATGTGCCATGACTCCGTCAGGTACATCGAACTGAGCGTCGGGGTCGCAGCCGAAAAACTCCTTCGCCAGCCGCACCTCTTCGAGACCAAGGGGCTCGCCGTGGGCCTGCCGCGTGTCCTGTTTGTGAGGAGCGCCATAGCCGATGTGACTCTGCACGATGATCAGGGTGGGACGATCAGGAGTGTCGTGAAAGATCTGATAACCGCGGGTCAGCATCTCCAGGTCGTTGGCATCGCTGACGCGAGTGACATTCCAGCCGTAGCCGAGAAAGCGGGTCGCAACATCCTCAGTAAAGGTGATGTTGGTCGAGCCCTCGATCGTGATGTGGTTATCGTCGTAGATCCAGCAGAGGTTGGAAAGCGCGAGGTGACCGGCCAGCGACGCCGCCTCACTGCTGATCCCTTCCATCATGTCGCCGTCGCCGCACAAGACATACACGCGATAGGAGAACAATTCAAAGTCAGGACGGTTGTAGGTGGCCGCCAGCCAGCGCTCCGCAATCGCCATTCCGACGCTCGTGGCCACCCCTTGTCCGAGCGGCCCGGTAGTGGTCTCGACCCCCGAGGTCCATCCATACTCCGGATGGCCGGTACAACGACTGCCGGCCTGGCGGAAGGTCTTGATGTCGTCAAGCGTCACTGCAAGGCGGCCGGGCTCCTCGTACGTTGGGTTCATCGCCTTGACCCCGCAGAGATAAAGCAGGCTGTAGAGCAGAGCCGAGGCGTGCCCGACCGAGAGGACGAAGCGGTCGCGGGCCGGCCAGTTGGGATCCGCTGGATCGTAGTGCAGAAAGCGCTGCCACAAGCAGTAGACCGTCGGAGCAGCGTCCATCGGCGTGCCTGGATGACCGGACTGCGCCTTTTGAACGGCGTCGATGGAAAGCGTTCGCAGAGTATTGATGCAAAGCTGGTCGAGTTGTGCCTGTTCCATCATGCCTTCTTTGTCCATTGTGCGGTCAGGCGTGGACCCGAAGACGTCACACCCTTGTCAATCGGGGTGCCCTTCATCCACACTCAAAAGCGTGCCGCAAGAGCTCGGGCCAGCCGTGTGGAGGAGATCTAACTCAGGCGCTTGACTGTGCCGGACCTCCCGACCCATCGTGCTTCGCCGCGACACGACCACGACTATGTCAGCACCGGAGAATGCACCTCGACGTTGTGACCCATGCGCTTCAGAATGCTTGTCGCCTGGGCCAACTCGTCCGCGGAACCGTGAACCACAAGCATGAACTTGTCGCTCTTGATGGCGGTTTCATAGGAGAGAATGCTGTCCTTTGGTATGCCAAAGCTGTAGAGGCCTGCACCGAGCGCACTCAGCCCTCCCGTGACCACGGCGCCCTCCAAACCTGCGACGATGGCCGCAACGAGCGGACCGGCCATGACAATAGGGCCAAAACCGGGAACCAGGAAGAACGCCGATCCAAAGAGGACACCCCACAGCCAACCCCAGAACGCACCTAGCTTGCCCCAGTGCATCATTCTGTCGCCGATATTGTAGTAGCCGACGACGTTCTCTTCGGTGTGATAGTCCTTGCCCACGATGGATAGTTTCTTGAGATCGAAACCCGATCGCTGCAATTCCTTCACAGCCTGTTCAGCCTCCGTATGAGTGTTGAGAATCGCTACGCCGGCGGCCTCTGTCGACATCATAGATCTCCTTCTCTAGTTCTGTTGTTTCTCCAATGGCTCAATAGGCTGTTGAACAAAGGCGTTCCAGTCTATTCACGTTTCTCGGTCGCGCTTGACCCGTCTGAGGCGATCATGGTTCGGAGGCTTCTCTGCCCCGATATTGCCTTTTGTCTCTCATGCCCGTGATGACACGTGGCGGGCCGTCTGTGTCGCTGGACTCTGCCACACGGCTACCTGCATCTTTCGAACCATCAAAGGAGCTGCCATTCATTCCCAGACCAGATGCGCACGGCGTGAAGTGGCTCGAAGGAACGGACGTCCGCCGTGTAGCCGCGACCGATCCGCAGCAGGCTCGTGTCTTATAGAACCGAGGGTATGAACTGGCTCGCATGGCTCGTGCTTGCGGTTGTTGTCATCGCCGTTGCCTACCGGGATCAAACCGAAGGGAACGCAAGGCTGAAAGGAGATTGCATCATCTCGACCATGCCAGCCAGCGACTGCTGAGTGCCCTCAGGAAGGGGCTCAGGCGTGTGCGATTGTAGGCATCGGCGGCCTTTCGGATCGCTTCCGCCTGGGTCGGATAGGAATGGATCACCTGCGATACAGTCTTCAGGCCGATCCCCGCCACCATGGCGAGGGAAACCTCGTTGATCATCTCGCCGGCGTGTCGCGCGACGATGGTTGCTCCCAGGATCTTGTCGGTGCCGTCACGGACGTGGATCTTCACGAAGCCATCCTCCTCGCCATCGAGGACGGCCCGATCCACGTCGCTCATCGGCACGGTGAAGGTCTTGATGGGGAAGCCCCCCTCCTGTGCCTCCTTCACGTGGACGCCCACGTGGGCAATCTCCGGGTCGGTATAGGTGCACCATGGAATCGTCAGGGAACTCAGTTTCTTGTGGCCCCGGAACAGGGCGTTCTGGATCACGATGCGTGCCGTGGCGTCGGCCATGTGGGTGAACTTCCGCTCCAGGGCCACGTCGCCCGCGGCGTAGATGCGCCGGTTGCTGGTCTGCAGGTAGTCGTTTACCCGGACACCGTGCTCCCGGTCGTACGCGACGCCGGCTGCTTCGAGGTTCAGGCCCTCGACGTTGGGAACCCTCCCGACCCCCGCCAGGATCTCGTCCACCGCCACGGTCGCTTCCTGGTGATCGTTGACCAGACGCGCGAGCTTCTGGCCGCCCCGCGAGGTAACGCTCTTCACCTCCGTGTTGAGCCGCACGTCGATGCCATCTCTCCGCAAGGCATCGGCAAGGATCGCCGCGGCGTCCCGCTCCTCGCCGGGGAGGAAATAGGGCTCACGGCTGGCGATGATCACCTCGCAGCCCAGACGCGCGAAGGCCTGACCCAGCTCGCAGCCCAGGGGCCCCCCGCCGATCACCAGCAGCCGCCGCGGGCGCTCGGTCAGGTTGAAGACCGTTTCGTTGGTGTGATAGCCGGCCTCTGCGAGGCCCTCGATGAGAGGTCGAGCGGCGCGGGCGCCGGTGGCGACGACGGCCTTTTTGAACTTGAGCTTGACGCCGGCTACATTGACCGTGCGGCGATCGGCGAACGCCGCTTCTCCCAGGAATACGTCGACGCCCAGATCGCGGAACCGCTGTGCCGAGTCGTGGTGACTGATGTGGGCTCGGAGGCGGCGCATGCGCTCCATGACCGCGGCGAAATCGACTTCCGAAGGCACGGCCACGCTCCCTGTGAATCGGGCGGCGTGGTGGAGATCGGCGTAGAACCGCGCGCTGCGCAGGAGCGCCTTGGAAGGTACGCAACCAACGTTGAGGCAATCGCCACCCAGGAGGTTCTTCTCCACTA
Source organism: Thermoanaerobaculia bacterium (assembly GCA_038244815.1). GTDB lineage: Bacteria > Acidobacteriota > Thermoanaerobaculia > Gp7-AA8 > Gp7-AA8 > DASVHS01. The sequence goes on along the minus strand of JBBRTB010000023.1, from coordinate 7,335 downwards.
GCGCTACCTTGGCGCCGAGGGCGGCTGCACCGGCCGCGGTGACCAGCCCGGCCGTGCCGGCGCCGAGGACGACGAGGTTGTAGCTGGAGGCGGGTCGCGGATTCGTCCAGTCCGCCGGCCGCACGTTGGCCAGCAACTCGGCGTCACAGGCGTCGTTCGGCAGCAGCTCGGAGTTAACTCGCATTTCTCACACCGTCTTTGCTGCGGAGGCGAAGAGCGTCCTCGCGACGAGACGGTGTGAGAAATGCGAGTTGGTGCGGCCTGTCTCGCTCATCAGTTGCTCGATCTCAACCAACCCTTGCGGAATCCCGCCCGGCGGAGTCCGGTCACGATGGCAGGACACTCGCGCATCAGTCGCCAGAGGAGCCCCGAGCGGTGATTCTCGATCATCAGCGCCACCGGCCCATGGTCCAGCCCGTGGTGCTCTGGCGAAATCCAACCGTGATGGTTGCCGGCGCCGGTGTCGAAGCTGGGGTTGAAGCTGGTCAGGAGCCCGCTCGCGCTGAGAACTTCCGGATGAGCGTCACGGAAGTGCCGGATCGCGGGCAGCACGATCTCCGGCGCGAATGGCAGGGAGGCGACGGCCGACCAGGGCGCCAGGGTTCCGTCATCGGGTCCGAATGGGACTCCCCGGGCCACGTATCCATAGAATTGCCGCTCGATGCCGCCTTCGCCGCGCTGCTTCGCGAAGCCGGGGCCGAGGCCGGCGGTGATTCCCCAGCAGTTCTGACCGTACCCCTTGAACCACAAAGGATTGCGTACGGCGTACCGCTGCTGGACGGCGGTCGCCCGGCGGCTGTTCTCGAAGTAGTCGGACCGCTTCGCCCTCATGAACGCATCCTGGATTCCGCGCAAGTCGATCCAGACGTGTGAGAGCTGGTGGATGAACAGCGGCGCCGCGAAGAGGAAATCAATGTCGTAGAGATTCTCCCACTGATAGGACCCGGTCCACGCGCCGTAGCTCTCCGCGGGCAGCGGGTGCGTGGGCGAGCCGAGGCCGAGGATGTAGAGCAACATCGCCTCGCTGTATCCCTCCCAGCCGTAGCTCAGGAAGCCGGCTCCGGGTTTCCATCCCATGCGTACGACGGGGCCGTCCGCGGCGGCCCATGGCCAATCGATCCGCTCGTAGAGGAACCGCGCCAGCTCGCGGATCTCCTGCTCGTCGTCCGTCGCGGCGGAAAAATACATTCCGCTGGTAAGGGCTCCGGCGATGAAGATCGCGGTGTCGATCATCGACAGCTCGCACTGCCAGACGCGCCGGCCGGTCTTCATGTCGAGGAAGTGATAGTAGAAACCGCGATGGCCGGTGGCGTCCGGCTCCTTGCCCTGCGGGCTGTCGCGGAAGAACCGGAGCGCGGTCAATGTTCGCGCGGCGGCATCGCCACGAGGAAGGAATCCCCGCTCCGCGCCCACCACGTATGCGGCCAGGCCGAGCCCGGTGGCGGCGATGCTGCACGGGGAACCTTCCCGCGAGCTGTCGGCAATCAGCCCATTATCCGGGTTCGCGGCTCGGAGGAAGTATTCGACGGCGTCCTGCTGCAGTCTCTGGAGATCCTCCACGCTCGTTGACGGCTCGCTCATGACTTCTCGACGTGCCCACCGAACCCGAACCGCATCGCCGACAACAGCTTGTCGGCAAACTTCGCCTCACCGCGCGAACTGAATCGCGAGTAGAGCGCCGTGCTGAGCACAGGCACGGGCACGGCCTCATCGATGGCCGCCTTGATCGTCCACCGTCCTTCGCCGGAATCCGATACCCGGCCGTCAAACTTCGAGAGAGTCGGATCCTCGACCAGGGCGGCCGCTGTCAAATCCAGCAGCCACGAGGCAATCACGCTCCCGCGCCGCCAGACCTCCGCGATATCGCGCAGGTTGAGATCGAACTGGAACTCCTCGGGGTTGCGCAGCGGGGTCGTCTCGGCATCGGCGGCCTGTTTGCTCTTACCGACATTGGCGTTGGCCAGGATGTTCATTCCCTCGGCATAGGCCGCCATCAGACCGTACTCGATGCCGTTGTGCACCATTTTGACGAAGTGCCCGGCGCCGCTCGGTCCGCAGTGCAGGTAGCCCTGTTGGGCGGTGCCTCCGATCTTCTCGCGCCCAGGGGTGAGCGCGATGTCGCCCACTCCGGGCGCCAGCGTCTTGAACACCGGCTCGAGGCGCTGGATCGCCTCATCCGGGCCGCCGATCATCAGGCAATAACCACGCTCCAGGCCCATCACGCCACCGCTCGTCCCGCAATCGATGTATCGGATCTGCCTGGCCGCGAGCTCACTCGCCCTTCGGATGTCGTCCACGTAATAGGAGTTGCCGCCGTCGATGAGGATGTCGCCGGCTTCGAGATGAGGCACGAGATCGGAGACGAGTTTATCCACGAACGCTCCCGGGACCATCATCCAGATCGCTCGCGGCTTCTCGAGTTTCTTCACAAAGTCAGCGAGCGAGGAAGCCCCAACGGCCTTCTCCCGCGTCAGCTCCCCTACCGCTTGGGGCGACCGATCGAAGACCACGCATTGATGGCCTCCTTTGAGAAGCCGCCGCACCATGTTGGAGCCCATTCTTCCAAGACCAATCATTCCGATTTGCATACTCGTCTCCCTGGCAGCGCTAAGGCATCGCCGTCATCGGCTTCTAGCGGCCCTTGAGCCGGCGATAGCGCCGAATCAACGCGTTGGTCGAACTGTCATGTTGAAGTTGCGGCTCCTCTGGGCTTTCCAGCTCAGGGATGGTTCGCTCCGCGAGTGCTTTGCCTAACTCCACGCCCCACTGATCGAAGGAGTCGATGTTCCAGATCGCGCCTTGAGTGAAGACACTGTGCTCGTAGAGTGCCACCAGACGCCCCAACGTGTCCGGCGTCAGTCGTTCGGCAAGCAGCGTATTGGTGGGACGGTTGCCTTCGAAAACGCGGTGCGGCGCCAGCCAGTCTGTTGTTCCCTCGGCTTTGACTTCTTCTTCTGTTTTACCGAAAGCCAGCGCCTCGGTCTGGGCGAATAGATTGGCCATCAACAGGTCGTGATGGTGCTCGAGCGGGTTCAATGTCTGGCAGAAGCCGATAAAGTCGCACGGGATCAACCTGGTGCCCTGATGAATGAGCTGGTAGAACGAGTGCTGGCCGTTGGTGCCTGGCTCGCCCCAGTAAACCGGCCCCGTTTGATAGTCGACGCGCGCCCCATCGAGCGTGACGTGTTTGCCGTTGCTCTCCATCGTCAATTGCTGGAGATAGGCCGGGAAACGTTTGAGATATTGGTCGTAGGGCAGCACCGCGACCGTCTGGGTCTCGAAGAAATTGTTGTACCAGACCGTGAGCAGCCCCATGAGAACCGGCAGGTTTCGGTCGAATGGCGCCGTGCGGAAGTGCTCATCCATTGCGTGAAAGCCGGCGAGCATGGCGCGGAAGTTCTCCGGTCCGACGGCGATCATGGTCGATAGGCCGATGGCCGAATCCATCGAGTAGCGCCCGCCGACCCAGTCCCAGAAGCCGAACATGTTTGCGGTGTCGATGCCGAACTTCGCCACTTCCCCGGCGTTGGTTGAAACGGCGACGAAGTGCTTGCGCACGGCTTCTTCGTGCCCGAGCTGGCGCAGGCTCCACGCGCGGGCACTGTGGGCGTTCGTCAACGTTTCGAGCGTCGTAAACGTCTTTGAACAGATGACGAAGAGGGTCTCTTCAGGATCGATGTCGCGCGTGGCTTCCACGAAGTCGGTGCCGTCCACGTTCGAGACGAAGCGGAAACTCATGTCGCGCTGGCTGTAATGACGCAGCGCTTCGTAGGCCATCACCGGGCCGAGGTCGGAGCCGCCGATGCCGATGTTGATGACATGGCGCATGCGCTTGCCGGTATGTCCCCGCCATTGTCCGCTGCGCACCTGGTGCGCGAAGGCGGTCATCCGATCGAGCACTGCATGTACCTCGGGGACAACGTCCACGCCATCCACGACAATTTGCTCGTCATCCGCCGCGCGCAAGGCGGTGTGAAGAACCGCACGCTGCTCCGTCACGTTGATCTTCTCGCCGCGGAACATCGCGTCGATACGCGTGCGCAGACCGCAGTCCTCGGCAAGCTGTACCAGCAGCCGGACGGTCTCGTCGGTGATGCGGTTCTTCGAGTAGTCGAGGTAGATGCCGGCAGCTTCGACTGCGAAACGCTCGCCGCGCCGGGGATCGTCTGCGAAGAGCTGCCGCAGGTGCAGGTGGCGCATCGCCTGATAGTGCGCCCCCAGCGCCTTCCACGCCGGGCGCGCCGTCAGCGGTGGTGTCTGTACTGTTGAACGAACGATCACCGTCATTCCCCTTTTGCGCGAGCAGCCTTCTCGAGCATGACGCTCTTCGAGGCGATGCAATCGATCAGGTCGTTCCAGGACTTGTCGAAGGAACGGGTGCCCTCGCGCTGAAGTTCGGCGGCGAGCGCCGCATCATCCACCCCTGCCCGCGCGAACTCAGCGAGCAGCGCTTCGGCGTCGCCGCCATCGGCCGGCAATTCTCCGCTCACGTTCCCATGATCGGCGAAGGCGAACAGTGTCTTCTCGGGTATGGTGTTGATCGTGTCGGGAGCCGCGAGCGCTTCGATATAGAGGGTGTCCGAGGCGTCAGGATCTTTGGTTCCGGTACTGGCCCACAACAGGCGTTGCGATTGCGCGCCGGCATTGGCGAGTTTCCGCCAGCGGGACGAGGTCAACAGGTCGCGATACGCTTTGTACGTGCGTTTGGCAATTGCAATTCCGAGGCGGTTCCGGAGCGGCGCCGGAACCTTGTCCTTCACCGCCACGTCCCAGCGGCTGACGAATAGCGATGCCACGGAAGGGACCTTCGAGTCGAGACCGGCGGCGATCCGCCGCTCGATCCCGCGCATGTATGCCTCGGCCGCGGCGACGTACTGTTCACGCGAGAACAGCAGCGTGACATTCACCGGCACGCCCGCGAAGATTGTCTCCTCGATCGCAGGAATGCCTTCGCGGGTGCCCGGGATCTTGATGAACAGATTGGGACGTTTCGCGCGCCCATGAAGCTCCACCGCGGCCTTGATGGTGGCGGTCGTGTCGCCCGCCAGCAAGGGAGACACCTCCAGCGATACCCAGCCGTCAATCCCGCCGGTGGCGTCGTGGACCGGGCGAAAAAGATCCGCGGCCCGAGTCAGATCCTCCAGGGCAAGTTCGAAGAACAACGCCTGGCCCGACTTGCCTGCGGCGGTTTTCTCATGGATGGCATCGTCGTAGAACGCTGTGTCTTTAATGGCTTTATCGAAGATCGTGGGGTTGGATGTCAGACCCGTTACGGAAACCTCGTCGATGTAACGGCGCAGCGTGCCGCTCGTCAAGAGGCCGCGGGTGATGTTGTCGAGCCAGAGACTCTGCCCGAGATCATGCAATTGCTGGGTCGCCTTCATGATGCCTCCTTTTTTTGCCACCACGCCACGCCGGCGGTCCATCAGCCCGCGATCCACGCTCGCGCTTCGTCCAAAGCCCCGTGGTCGAAGTAGCGGACCTGCGCGGTGGTAAACGGTTTCCAGAACGCCGCCATCAATTTCTCCCACTTTTTTTCGCCAACGATCGCCAACCGTTCGATGGCATTGAAATGCTTCGCACCGAACTTGATGTCCTCCCACCCCGCGCCGGCTGTCCAGCCATGGAACTCATGCATCTCCACCAGCATGCGGATCTTGCCGTGCTCTTGAGCCATGCGCTCCACGGCAGGCACAAAGACCTCGTAGTCCTTCTTGACCAACGTGCCGGTTAGACGGACCTCCAGCACCTTGCCGCTGTCGATCTCTTTCAGTTCTGCTGTCATGACCTGCTCCTTTCGATCTTTGCCGTGGTTGTTCGCGCTCGAGATGATCCCGGAGGCTTGAGTGTGGGCGGCGGCTTCAGTGTGGGCGCCGGCTTCAGCCGGCGCTGTGCAGGCTGAAGCCAGCACCTAAAGACGATCTCGTCCGGCGCTGCCATGCTCAGGTTCTCTCGGGTATGGGGTTGTGCCAGAAGCTGTCGGCGGCGATGAGGGCATCGGCCGCTTTCGGTCCCCAACTGCCAGGCTTGTAGCGGTGGGCACGGTGATGGGTCACCAGGACCGGGTCGACCACCGCCCATGCTGCCTCAACCGCGTCCTCACGGGTGAAGAGCGCACCGTCGCCGGCCATGGCATCGCCTAACAGCCGCTCGTACGGCTCTTCCTCTCCCGGTTGCTCTTCAAGCAAGTAGAGCTCTCGCTGGTCGCCGATGAACTCCTTCCCCGCGCGCTTGACGCGAGCGGCGAGAGCGACGGCCGAGGTCGGCGAGAGGCGAAAGCGCAGATAGTTGGCTCGCCCGAGCGCCGGCATTGAATCGTCGAACAGCCTTTGCGGCGGCGGCTTCAGCTCCACCAGAACTTCGGCCGCCGTTTCAGCCAGACACTTGCCGGAGCGCAAGTACCACGGCACACCTGCCCAGCGCCACGAGTCGATGAAGAGCCGCAGCGCACAGAAGGTCTCCACGTCGGAACCCTTTGCTACTCCTGGTTCCTTTCCGTAGCCCGCGTACTGGCCGCGCACCACGTCGTCCGGCTGCAGCGGGCGCATGGCCTGGAACACCTTGGCTTTCTCGCCATGCACGGCGCCAAAACCCTGATAGGCCGGCGGCTCCATGGCCAGCAGCGCGACGACCTGGAAAAGGTGGTTCTCGATGACGTCGCGCAGACAACCGGCGCTTTCATAAAATGAGCCGCGACCTTCCACGCCGAAGTCCTCGGACAGCGTGATCTGGACGCTGGCCACACAGTTGCGGTTCCAGATCGGCTCCAGGAACGAATTGGCAAAGCGGAAATAGAGGATATTCATGATCGCCTCTTTGCCGAGATAGTGGTCGATGCGGAAGATCGAATCTTCCGGGAACACCGAGTGTGCGATGCGGTTGAGCTCCCGCGCGGAGGCCAGATCGCGTCCGAACGGCTTCTCGACGATCACGCGCGCATGGTCGGCCAGACCCGCTGCGCCGAGCCCTTCGATGACCGTCGCGAAGAGCGAGGGCGGGATGGCCAGGTAGTGTGCCGGGCGCCGAGCCTTGCCCAGCGCTTCTTTCAGCGCCGTAAACGTGTTCCGGTCGTTGTAGTTCCCGGCCACATACTGGAGCTGTGCGAGCAGATGGTGAAGGGCGCGCTTGTTATCGACCCCGCCCGATCGCCGGATGCTGTCAGTCACGCGCTTGCGCAGACGCCCCACGCTCCATTTCGAGGAGGCGACGCCGATGACCGGGACCTTCAGCGTCCCTCGTTTTGCCATTGCGTAGAGCGCCGGGAAGACCATCTTGTGGGCGAGATCGCCCGTCGCACCGAAGAGCACCAGCGCATCGGAATGCGATGCCCTGCCG